>NZ_JAGMUJ010000171.1:0-9392 GCF_019049255.1 Streptomyces sp. AC558_RSS880
TCGACGAGGTCAGCCGCACCGGCCGCCCGCTCACCCTGACGACTCAGCAACACCAGCTCGCGCACCCCGTACCGGGACACGAGGTGACGGGCGACGAGTCCGCCCAGCGTGCCCGTACCCCCGGTGACCAGCACCGCCCCGTCACCGAACGACACCCGCTCACTGCCGGAGTCCACTCCGTGCCGCACCAGACGCGGCACGAGCAGTTCGCCGCCGCGTACCGCGACCTCGCGTTCGCCGGTCGCCAGGGCGTCCCGTGCAGCCGACGACCAGTCGTCCCCATCCGCGTCCACCAGCGCGAACCGCCCGGGATGCTCCGTGGCAGCCGACCGCACCAGACCCCACACCGCCGACGACGCGACATCCGGCACACCATCGCCGGCACCCACCGCACCCCGCGTCACCACGACCAACCGTGAGGTCTCGAGGCGCGGGTCGGCCAGCCACGCGCGCAGGACGCTCAGCGTCCGCGCCGTGGTGGCGTGGGCCGCCGCCGCGTCCGGGGCGGTGCCCGACGGGCCGCCGGCGCACAGCAGCAGGACGGTCGTGGGGACGGGGGTCCCGGCGTCGAGTGCCGCCAGCAGGTCGGCGACGTCCGCGTAGTGGCTCGTCCCGTTCGCGGGCACCGGCCCGGACGTGTCGGGGCCGAGCACGGCCATGTCGGCGGGGACGGAGGCCGGCTCCGCGGCCGCGGCGGGGACCCACTCGACGGCGTACAGCGTTTCCTTGACGCTGACGGACTCCCGCAGCCGCGCCGCGTCGACCGGTCGCAGGGTCAGTGCGGCGATCCGGGCGAAGGGCTGTCCGCCGGTGTCGGCGAAGGCCAGCGCGACGGTGTCCGTGTCGAGCCGCGAGATCCGTACCCGGGCCGCGGACGCGCCCGTCGCGGACAGGGCGACGCCGTTCCAGGCGAACGGCAGCCGCAGCCGGCCGTCGTCGGCGCCGGGGTGCCCGGCCGTCACGAGGGCGTGCAGCGCGGCGTCGAGCAGCGCAGGGTGCAGACCGAAGCGGGCGGCTTCTTCACCGTGCTCGGCCGGCAGGGCCACCTCGGCACAGATCTCCTCGCCGAGCCGCCAGACCGACGTGAGGCCCTGGAAGGCCGGGCCGTACTCGTATCCGCGCGCCGCCAGGTCCGCGTAGAACGCGTCCAGGTCCACGGGCTGGGCCCCGGCCGGGGGCCAAGCGGAGCCGTCGGTGAGGGCCTCCGGCTCGGCGGGCGGCCCGTCCGACAGCCGGCCGACGGCGTGACAGATCCACTCGGCGTCGAGGTCCTCGTCGCCGGTCCGCGAGTGGACCGACACCGCCCGGCCGCCCGTCTCGTCCGGCGCGGACACGACGACCTGGACCGTCACGCTCCCCTGCTCGGGGACGGCCAGCGGCGCCTGGAGGGTCAGGTCGTCCACATGGCCGCACCCGGCCGCGTCGCCTGCCCGCAGGGCCAGCTCCACGAAAGCCGCGCCCGGCAGGAGGACGGTACCGGCGACGGCGTGGTCGGCCAGCCAGGGCTGCGCGGAGAGCGACAGCCGCCCGGTCAGTGTCACTCCGCCGTCCACGGCCGGCACGCAGGCCCCCAGCAGCGGGTGCTCCGCGTCCCGCAGCCCCACCGCGCCGAGATCCCCACGCGCCCCGGCAGGGGCTTGCAGCCAGTAGCGGCGACGCTGGAAGGCGTACGTGGGAAGGTCCACGAAGGCGTCGCCGTCGCCGAGGAGCGGTGTCCAGTCGACGGTCAGGCCGTGGACGAACGCCTCCGCCAGCGCGGCGGTGAAGCGCTCCTGTCCGCCCTCGCCCCGGCGCAGCGTGCCCAGCACCACCGCGTCCGCCCCGGCGGACTCGACCGCGCCCTCCACCGGAGTCGTCAGCACGGGGTGCGCACTCGTCTCGACGAACGCGTCGAAGCCCTGGGCGAGGAGAAGGCGGATCGTCTCCTCGAAACGAACCGTCTGACGAAGATTCGTGTACCAGTACTCCGCGTCCAGCCTCGGGTTCTCGAGCCGCTCGGCCGTCACCGCCGAGAAGAACGGGACTGTCGGAGTCTGCGGTTCGATGCCCGCCAGCTCGGCGAGCAGCCGCTCACGGATCGCCTCCACCTGGACGGAGTGGGAGGCGTAGTCCACCGGCACCCGCCGCGCCCACACGCCCTGTGCCTCGCAGTCGGTGAGGAGTGCGTCCAGAGCCTGCGGCTCACCCGCCACCGTCACCGACGCCGGACCGTTCACCGCCGCCACCGACACCCGGCCGCCGTACGCCGCGATCAGCTCAGAAGCACGCTCCACCGGCACACCCAGCGACGCCATACCCCCCGAACCGGCCAGCTCCAGGATCGCCCGGCTCCGCAACGCGACCACCTTCGCCGCGTCCTCCAGTGACAACGCACCCGACACGCACGCCGCCGCGATCTCGCCCTGGGAGTGGCCGACGACAGCTCCCGGCTCCACACCGAACGACCGCCACAGCTGCGCCAGCGACACCATCACCGCCCACAACACCGGCTGCACCACATCCACCCGGCCCAGCCACTCCTCGGAGTCCGACCGCAGAACCCCGGTGAGCGACCAGTCGACATGAGCCGCCAACGCCGCCTCGCACCGCTCGACCCACTCGGCGAACACCGAAGACGACTCCAGCAGACCGGCCGCCATCCCCACCCACTGCGACCCCTGCCCCGGAAAAACGAACACCGCCCGGCCCGAGGACCGCGCCCCACCCGTCACCACACCCGGCGCCTGCTCCCCCGCGCCCAGCGCCGCCAACCCCGCCGCCAACTGCGTACGGTCCGCGGCCAGCACCACACCCCGCTGCTCCAGCACCGACCGCGACCCCACCAACGCCGACGCCACCACCGCAAGATCCAGACCGTCCCGCCCGCCCACGAACCCGGCAAGCCGACCCGCCTGCCCCCGCAACGCCCCCTCCGACCGACCCGACACCACAAACGGCAACACCGTGCCGAGCTGTTCGGCCGCCGTCGGCTGTTCGGCCGTCGGCTGCGTGCCGTCTGTCGGCTGCGTGCCGTCTGTCGGCTCGGCGGTGGCTGCCTGCTCCAGCACGACGTGTGCGTTGGTCCCGCTGATGCCGAAGGAGGAGACGCCCGCGCGGCGCGGGCGGCCGGTGTCCGGCCACTCCCGGGCCTCGGTGAGCAGCTCGACGTCGCCGGCGGACCAGTCCACGTGCGGGGTCGGTTCCGCGATGTGCAGCGTCTTGGGCAGCACGCCCTCGCGCAAGGCCATGACCATCTTGATGACACCGGCGACACCGGAGACCGCCTGGCCGTGGCCGAGGTTCGACTTCAGCGAGCCGAGCCAGAGCGGGAGGCCGGGTTCGCGGTTCTGTCCGTAGGTGGCGATGATCGCCTGGGCCTCGATCGGGTCACCGAGGGTGGTGCCCGTTCCGTGGGCCTCGACGGCGTCTACGTCCCGGGCGGTGAGCCGTGCGTTGGTCAGCGCCTGCCGGATCACCCGCTGCTGCGACGGGCCGCTCGGCGCGGCGAGGCCGTTGCTCGCGCCGTCCTGGTTGGTGGCGCTGCCCCGGACGACCGCGAGGATGCGGTGGCCGTTCCGCTCGGCGTCCGACAGCCGCTCCACGAGCAGCACGCCGACGCCCTCCGCCCAGCTGGTGCCGTCCGCGGTGGAGGAGAACGCCTTGCTGCGGCCGTCGGCGGCGAGGCCGCGCTGACGGCTGAACTCCACGAACAGGCCAGGCGTCGGCATCACGCTGACACCGCCGACCAGCGCCATCGAGCATTCCCCGCCGCGCAGCGCCTGTACGGCGAGGTGCAGGCTCACCAGCGAGGACGAGCACGCCGTGTCGACACTCACCGCGGGGCCCTCGAGGCCGAAGGTGTAGGCGACCCGCCCCGATCCGACGCTGCTGGCGTTGCCGGTGCCGAGGTAGCCCTCGACGTCCTCGGGGGTGCGGTCCAGGCGCGCGGCGTAGTCCTTGGCGAGCATGCCGAAGAACACGCCGGTCTGGCTGCCGCGCAGGGCGGCCGGGTCGATGCCCGCCCGCTCGATCGCCTCCCACGAGGATTCCATGAGCAGCCGCTGCTGCGGGTCCATGGCGAGGGCCTCGCGCGGGGAGATCCCGAAGAACTCGGCGTCGAAGTCGGCGACGGCGTCGAGGAACCCGCCGTGACGGACGTAGCTCTTGCCGTGCCGACCGGGGTCGGGGTCGTACAGGTCGTCGAGGTCCCAGCCGCGGTCGGTCGGGAAGTCGGTGATCACGTCGCGGCCCTCGGCGACGAGCCGCCACAGGTCCTCCGGCGACTCGACCCCGCCCGGGAAGCGGCACGCCATGCCGACGATCGCGATGGCCTCGTTGTCCGTCGCGGGCGCCGCGACCGGGGTTTCGGCGGCGACGGCTTCGGCCGTGCCGAGCAGCTCGGCGCGGAGGAACCCGGCGAGGGCGAGCGGGGTCGGGTGGTCGAAGACGAGGGTCGTGGGCAGCCGCAGGCCGGTGGCCGCGTTGAGACGGTTGCGCAGTTCGACGGAGGTGAGCGAGTCGAAGCCGAGGTCCTTGAAGGTGCGTTCGGTGTCGGCCGATTCGGCGGAGGAGTGGCCGAGGACCGCGGCGACGTCGGCGCGGACGAGGTCGACGAGGACGCGGATCTGCTCGGCCTCGGGGACCGCTCGCAGTTCACGGGCCAGCGGGTTGTCCCGGCCGACGGTGACGGCCTCGACGGCGCGGCGCACCTCACGCGTGCGTACGAGGCCCTGGAGGAGCCTCGGCAGGGAACCGGCCGTGGCCTGGGCGCGGAGTGCGGTGTGGTCGAGGCGGACGGCGACGAGGTGCGGCTCGTCGACGTTCAGGGCGGCGTCGAGCAGCGCGAGCCCCTCGTCCGCCGTCATGGCGACGATGCCGGACCGGCGCATCCGGGCCAGGTCCTGCCGGCCGAGCCGCCCGGTCATGTCGCTGGCCGGCTCCCACAGGCCCCAGGAGACGGAGGCCGCGGGAAGGCCGTCCGCGTGCCGGCTTCGCGCGAGGGCGTCGAGGAAGGTGTTGGCCGCGGCGTAGCCGGACTGGCCGACGTTGCCGAGGACGCCGGCGAGGGAGGAGAAGAGGACGAACGCGGAGAGGTCCAGGTCACGGGTCAGCTCATGCAGGTTGACCGCGCCGTCGACCTTGGCACGCAGCACCCGCTCCAACCGGTCCGGGGTCATCGACTCCACCAGGCCGTCGTCGAGCACTCCGGCCGCGTGGACCACACCCGTGAGCGCCGGTACCCGCGCCAGCACCCTGGCCAATGCGTCCCGGTCGGCGGCGTCACACGCCTCCACGCTCACCCGCGCGCCCAAAGCGGCCAGTTCAGCCGTCAACGCGTCCGCACCCGGAGCGTCCGGGCCACGCCGACTGGTCAGCACCAGACTGCGCACGCCGTGCTCGGTGACCAGGTGCCGGGCCACCAGAGCACCCAGCGTGCCCGTGCCACCCGTGATCAACACCGTGCCGTCCGCGTCCAGCGCCCGGGGCATCCGCAGCACCAGCTTGCCGACGTGCTTCGCCTGGGACATGAACCGGAACGCCTCCGGCGCCCGCCGCACATCGAACGACCGCACCGGAACCGGCTCCAGCACCCCCGCCGCGAACAACCCCATCAGCTCACCCAGCAGCGCGCCTATCCGTTCGGGGCCCGCCTCCAGCAGGTCGTACGCCTGATACGACACCCCCGTGTACGCGGACTCCACCGCCCCCGCGTCCCGGATGTCGGTCTTGCCCATCTCCAGCAGCCGGCCACCCTCGGCCAGCAGCCGCAGCGACGCGTCCACGAACTCCCCCGCCAGGGAGTTCAGCACCACGTCGACACCCCGGCCGCCGGTGACGGTACGGATGCGCTCCTCGAACTCCAGCGAGCGGGAGTTCGCGATGTGGTCGTCGTCCAGGCCCAGCGAACGCAAGGTGTCCCACTTGCCCTCGCTGGCGGTGGCGAACACCTCCGCCCCGAGATGGCGGGCGATCTGTACCGCCGCCATCCCCACACCCCCCGCACCGGCATGGACCAGCACCGACTCGCCGGCACGCACGCCGCCCAGTTCCACGAGCCCGTAGTACGCCGTCAGGAAGGCCACCGGCACCGACGCCGCCTGCTCGAACGACCAACCCCCGGGGACGCGTGCCGTCATCCGGCTGTCGGCCACCGCGATCGGGCCGAAGGCGTCCCGGAACATCCCGAAGACCCGGTCACCGACGGTGAACCCGGTCACCTCCGGGCCGACTTCGGTGACGACACCGGCGCCTTCACTGCCCATGCCGGTCTGGCCCGGCACCATGCCGTGCCCGATCAGCACGTCGCGGAAGTTGACTCCCGCGGCGTGCACGGCGATCCGGATCTCGACCGGGCCGAGCGGCTGTTCGGCCGCCGGGGCGGGCAGGAGCGCCAGGTCGGACAGCGTGCCCTCGCGGGCCGTCTCCAGACGCCAGGCGCCGGACGGCGGGGGCAGCAGGCCGGCACCCGACGCGGTTCGCGCCAGCCGCGGCGCCAGCAGGACGCCGTCGCGCAGCGCGACCTGCGGCTCCCCACAGGCGAGGGCTGCGGGGAGGGCCGTGGGGGTCGGCTCGTCGGCGTCGAGGTCGACGAGGACGAAGCGGTCCGGGTGCTCGTTCTGCACGGTGCGCAGCAGTCCCCAGACCGGGGCGTTCGTGAGGTCCGTTTCCCCGTTCCCTCGCGCCGCCCGGACGGCACCGCGGGTCACCACCAGCAGGCGGGACGCGGCGAACCGCTCGTCGGCGAGCCATTCCTGGACGAGGACGAGGAGACGGGTGAGCGTCTCCGCCACCTCGTCGGCCGTCCCGGTGGCCGGGTGTCGTTCCCGCGCGTCGCCTGCCGAGGGCAGGAAGGCGACCGCCACCACGTCCGGGACTGCGCCGTCGGACGCGACGAGGGCGCCCAGGTCTGCGTACGCCTCCGCGTCGACGTTCTCCTGGCGCAGCCCGTCGGCCAAGTCCGCCGCGTTCTCACCGAGCACGGCCCAGGAGTGGTCCCCCGCGGGGGTGTCCGCCGGTTCGACCGTGATCCAGTCGAGGTGGAAGAGCGCCTCGTGGGCGGGGTGGCGGGTGAGGTCGAGCTGGTCCAGGGCCATCGGACGCACCGTCAGGCCGCGAGCCGAGAACACCGGACGGCCGGAGGAGTCCGCCGCGTCGACCGCCAGGGTGTCCGGGCCGGTGACGGACAGCCGGACGCGGAGCGCGGGGGCGCCGGCCGCGTGCAGCGTGGCGTCCGACCACACGAACGGCAGCCTGACCGTGCCCGCCGGGGCGGCGCCCAGGCCGCTCCGCCCGGCGGCGTGGAGAGCCGCGTCGAGCAGCGCCGGGTGCAGTCCGAACAGCTCGGCCTGTCCGGTGAGTTCGGCGGGCAGACCGACCTCGGCGTACACGTCGTCGCCCGAACGCCACGCCGCACGCAGTCCCTGGAACGCCGGGCCGTAGCCGTAGCCCGTCTCCGCCAGGCCCGAGTAGAAGCCGTCCAGATCGACCGGTTGCGCACCGGCGGGCGGCCAGGCAGCGAGATCGGCCGCCTCGTCGGCGGGGGCCGGTGCCAGGACGCCGGACGCGTGTCGGGTCCACGCGTCGTCGAGGGCGCCACCGCCCTGGGCACGTCCGTACACGGACACACCGCGCTCACCGCCGTCGTCGGGCGCGTCGACGAAGACCTGGAGCTGTACGGCTCCCTGGTCCGGGATCACCAGCGGTGCTTCGAGGGCCAGTTCGGCGACACGGCCGCAGCCGACCTCGTCGCCGGCCCGCACCACCAGCTCCAGGAACGCCGTGCCGGGCAGCAGTACGGTCCCGGCGACCGCGTGGTCACGCAGCCAGGGGTGGGACTGGAGGGAGACACGGCCGGTCAGTACGGCACCCTGCCCCCCACCGAGTGCCACAGCCGCACCCAGCAGTGGATGGTCCGCCTCGGCCAGGCCGAGCTGCCGCGCGTCCCCGGACGAGGCCGTGCGCTCCAGCCAGTACCGCTCGTGCTGGAAGGCGTACGTGGGCAGGTCGACGCGGGTGTCGGCCTGGTGGCCCAGGAGCGGCGACCAGTCCACCGGGAGGCCGTTGACGTACGCCTCCGCCAGCGCGGCGGTGAAGCGGTCCAGGCCGCCCTCGCCCCGGCGCAGCGTGCCCACCACCAGTGCCTGGGCCTCAGCGGTGTCCTCGATCGCCCCGTTCAGCACGGGGTGGGCGCTGGCCTCCACGAACGCGTCGTAGCCCTGGGCGAGGAGAAGGCGGATCGTCTCTTCGAAACGGACCGTCTGCCGAAGATTGGTGTACCAGTACTCCGCGTCCAGCCTCGGATTCTCAAGGCGTTCGGCCGTGACCGCCGAGTAGAACGGGATCGTCGGATCCTGCGGTTCGATGCCCGCCAGTTCGGTCAGCAGCCGCTCACGGATCGCCTCCACCTGAACCGAATGGGAGGCGTAGTCCACCGGGACGCGGCGCGCCCACACACCCTGCGCCTCACAGTCCGCGAGCAGTTGCTCCAAGGCCTGCGGCTCACCGGCCACCGTCACCGACGCCGGGCCGTTCACCGCCGCCACCGACACCCGACCCTCGAATCGAGCGATCAGCTCGGCCACCCGCTCCACCGACACACCGACCGACGTCATCCCACCCGACCCGGCCAGCTCCAGGATCGCCCGGCTCCGCAACGCGACCACCCTCGCCGCGTCCTCCACCGACAACGCACCCGACACACACGCCGCAGCGATCTCTCCCTGCGAGTGACCCACAACGGCACCCGGCACCACACCGAACGACCGCCACAGCCCCGCCAGCGACACCATCACGGCCCACAGCACCGGCTGCACCACATCAACCCGGTCCAGCCACTCCTCTGAGTCCGACCGCACCACCGACGTCAACGACCAGTCCACATGAGCCGACAGCGCCGCCTCGCACTCCGCCATCGACTCGGCGAACACCGAAGACGACTCCAGCAATCCGGCCGCCATCCCCACCCACTGTGACCCCTGCCCGGGGAACACCAGCACCGGCCGGCCCGCCGGGCGAGCCGTCCCGGAGAGGACGCCGGGCGCCGACTGCCCCGAGCCCAGCGCCTCCAGGCCGGCCGTCAGCTCCGCGCGGTCTTCGGCCAGTACGACGCTGCGGTGCTCCAGTGCCGCCCGAGTGCCGATCAGCGCGTGCGCCAGGGCGGCGGCCTCGATCTCGGGGTGCTCGGCCACGAGACGGGCCAGTCGACCCGCTTGCGCCCGCAGGGCCGCCTCCGACCTGGCCGACACCATGAACGGCAGGGCAGCGGCGACAACGGCCGGCTCACCGGGAGCGGTCTGTGTGAGAGCCGGGTCGGGTCCCTGTTCGAGGACGACGTGGGCGTTGGTGCCGCTGGCGCCGAAGGAGGAGACACCCGCCCGCCGCGGACGGCCGTCCGCGTCCGGCCACTGCCGGGC
>NZ_JAGMUJ010000171.1:9402-10273 GCF_019049255.1 Streptomyces sp. AC558_RSS880
TGACCAGTCCACATGCGGGGTCGGTTCGGTGACGTGCAGCGTCTGCGGCAGCACCCCCTGGCGCATCGCCATCACCATCTTGATCACGCCCGCTACTCCCGCGGCGGCCTGTGCGTGACCGATGTTCGACTTCAACGACCCCAGATACAGCGGCCGTTCGCCGGGACGGTCCTGGCCGTACGTCGCGATGATCGCCTGCGCCTCGATCGGGTCACCGAGCGTCGTGCCGGTGCCGTGCGCCTCCACCACGTCCACGTCCTGCTGGGTGAGCCCCGCGTTGGCGAGCGCCTGCCGGATCACCCGCTGCTGCGAGGGGCCGTTCGGCGCGGTCAGACCGTTGCTCGCGCCGTCCTGGTTCACCGCCGTGCCACGCACCGTCGCCAGCACCCGATGCCCATGGCGCCGGGCGTCGGAGAGCCGCTCCACCAGCAGCACACCCACACCCTCGGACCACCCCGTCCCGTCCGCGGCGGCCGAGAACGCCTTGCACCGCCCGTCCGCCGACAGCCCCCGCTGACGGCTGAACTCGACGAACACCTCCGGCGTCGACATCACCGTCACACCGCCGACGAGGGCCATGGCGCACTCGCCGCTGCGCAGTGCCTGGCCGGCCAGGTGCAGGGCCACCAGGGACGACGAGCACGCCGTGTCCACGGTCACGGCGGGGCCCTCGAACCCGAAGGTGTAGGCGACCCGGCCGGAGACGGCACTGCCCGACTTGCCGGTCAGCGCATAGCCTTCGACCTCCGCGTTCGCCGGTCCGGTGCCATCGACGTAGTCGTGGTACATGACGCCCGCGAAGACGCCCGTCTGGCTGCCGCGCAGCGCGGACGGATCGATCCCGGCCCGCTCGAACGCCTCCCACGACGTC
>NZ_JAGMUJ010000171.1:10284-13869 GCF_019049255.1 Streptomyces sp. AC558_RSS880
GCCGCGTCGAAGTCACCGGCGTCGTAGAGGAACCCGCCCTCGGAGGCATAGCTCTTGCCCAGCGCTGTGGGATCCGGGTCGTAGAGGTCTTCGAGGTCCCAGCCGCGGTCCTCGGGGAATCCGGCGATCGCGTCCCGGCCCTCGGCGACCAGACGCCACAGGTCCTCCGGCGACGCCACGCCGCCCGGGTAACGGCACGCCATCCCCACGATCACCACCGGATCGTCGTCGACGGCGACGGCTGCGGTGGACGGCACCTGACCGGCCACGGCGGTCCCCGAACCGACCAGCTCGCTCCGCAGGTATCCGGCGAGCGCCGACGGGGTCGGGTAGTCGAACACCAGCGTCGCCGGCAAGCGCAGCCCCGTCGCCGCACTCAACCGGTTCCGCAGATCCACCGCGAGCATCGAGTCGAACCCGAGCTCCTTGAACGCCCGCCCGGCGCCCACCGCCTCCCCGGACTCATGGCCCAGGACGAGGGAGACGTTCGTCCGGACGAGGTGGAGGATCTCGGCCTCGCGCGCCTCCTCGTCGAGGGCCGCCAGCCGTGAGGCGAACGTGGAGCCCGCCGCTTCCGTCGCGGTGGCCGCGACCCGGCGGGTCGTCGCGCGCACCACACTGCGCAGCACGTCCGGCAACGCGCCCGCGGCCGCTCGGGCCCGCAGGGCCACCGGGTCCAGCAGGACGGGGAGGAGATGCGCCGCGTCGGACCGCAGCGCGGCATCGAAGAGGGCGAGTCCTTCTTCGTTCGTCAGGGCCCGGACGCCGCGCCGCAGGGCACGGGACGCCGCGCTGTTCTCCGTGGCGCCGGTCAGAGCGCTGGACTGCGCCCACGGTCCCCAGCCCAGGGAGACACCGGGCCTGCCGGACGCGCGCCGATGCTCGGCCAGGGCGTCGAGGAAGGCGTTGGCGGCCGCGTAGTTCGCCTGACCGCTGTTGCCGAACACACTCGCGGCGGAGGAGAAGAGCACGAACGCGGACAGGTCCAGGTCACGGGTCAGCTCATGCAGATTGACCGCACTGTCGACCTTGGAACGCAGCACCCGGTGCAGCCGCTCCTCCGTCATCGCCTCGACCAGACCGTCGTCCAGCAGACCGGCCGCGTGCACCACACCCGTCAGCACCGGTATCCGCTCCAGAACACCGGCCAACGCATCACGCTCCGCCGCGTCACACGCCTCCACCACGACCGACGCACCCAGCGCCGCAAGCTCCTCCACCAGCTCCCTGGCACCCGGCGCCTCTTCACCTCGGCGCCCGAGCAACACCAGCTCGCGCACCCCGTACCGGGACACAAGGTGACGGGCGATCAACCCGCCCAGCGTGCCCGTACCCCCGGTCACCAGCACCGCCCCGTCACCGAACGACACCCGCTCACTGCCGGAGTCCACTCCGTGCCGCACCAGACGCGGCACGAGCAGCTCGCCACCGCGTACCGCAACCTCGCGTTCGCCGGTCACCAGGGCATCCCGCACAGCCGACGACCAGTCGTCCCCATCCACGTCCACCAGCGCGAACCGCCCGGGATGCTCCGTCGCGGCCGACCGCACCAGCCCCCACACCGCCGACGACGACACACCCGGCACACCACCGCCGGCACCCACCGCACCCCGCGTCACCACGACCAACCGCGACCCGGCGAACCGCTCGTCACCCAGCCACTCCCGCACCACCGACAACACACCCGCCGCCGTGGCATGGGTCCGCTCGATCAGGTCCTGCTCGTCGAGGTCGGCGCCGTCCGACGCCGGGGCCGGCGCGCAGGGCAGCAGAACGGCCTCCGGTGTCGGGCTTCCCGCGTCGATCGCCGTTCCGAGCGCCATGAGGTCGGGGTGCCGGGGGATCGCCTCGAAGGCCGTCAACGCCTGCGTGCCGGGCTCCCCGAGTACGGCCCACGCGTCGTCGGACCGGACGTCCCCTTCGGACGGGGGAGCAGTGGCCGCGACCCAGTCGACGCGGTACATGCCCCGCCCGTGGTCGGCCCGCGCCTCCTGGAACTCCTCGATGGAGACGGGCCGGACCACCAGAGAGCCGACGGTCATGACCGGTCGGCCCGTCTGGTCGGCCAGTTCGACGGCGATCTCGTCGGGGCCGAGGTGAGCGAGCCGTACGCGCAGGGCGGTCGCGCCGGTCGCGGTCAGGGACACGCCGGCCCACCGGCTCGGCAACCGCAGCCGTCCATCTGCGGCACCGTCGAGGGCGACACCGTGCAGCGCGGAGTCCAGCAGGGCCGGGTGGATGGCGAAGCCGGACGCGAGTTCCTCGTCCGTGGGCAGCGCCACTTCGGCGTAGATGTCGTCGCCGAGGCGCCAGGCCGCCGTCAGACCGCGGAACAGGCCGTCATAGCCGTGCCCGGCCTCGGCGAGGCCCTCGTAGAAGCCGTCCAGGTCGATCGGCCCCGCCCCCTTGGGCGGCCAGATCTCGAACCGGGTGGCCTCCCGATCGGCGTCGGGAACCGCTCCGGTCGCCAGTACGGCCGTGGCGTTCCGCGTCCACGGCTCGGTGGCGTCCGCGTCGGCAGCCCGCGAGTGGATGCTCAGGCCGTACGTCGCGGAGTCCTCCGACTCCTCCATCCGCTCTACGCGGACCTGGACGCTCACCGCGCCCTGGTCCGGCACCGTCAGAGGTGCCTCCAGGAGGAGTTCCTCCAGCAGGTCGCAGCCCGTCTCGTCCGCGGCGCGGATCGCCAGGTCGACGACGGCCGCGCCGGGGAGCACCACCGATCCGGCGACCCGGTGGCCGGCCAGCCACGAATGCGAGGCGAGGGAGAGCGACCCGGTGAGGAGCACACCGTCGGACTCCGCCAGCCGCACCGCGGCGCCCAGCAGCGGATGATCCGCCCTGGCGAGGCCGACCGAGGTGATGTCACCCGCGGTCGAGCCGCCGGTGGCCGGCCAGTAGCGCTGGTGCTGGAAGGCGTAGGTGGGCAGGTCGATGTGGGCGTCGCCGTCGCCGAGGAGCGGTGTCCAGTCGACGGTCAGGCCGTGGACGAACGCCTCCGCCAGCGCGGCCGTGAAACGCTCCTGCCCTCCCTCGCCCCGGCGCAGCGTGCCCACCACCAGCGCCTGGGCCTCAGCGGTGTCCTCGATCGCCCCGGTCAGCACGGGGTGGGCGCTGGCCTCCACGAACGCGTCGAAGCCCTGGGCGAGGAGAAGGCGGATCGTCTCCTCGAAACGAACCGTCTGACGCAGGTTGGTGTACCAGTACTCCGCGTCCAGCCTCGGGGCCTCGAGTCGCTCGGCCGTCACCGCCGAATAGAACGGGACTGTCGGAGTCTGCGGTTCGATGCCCGCCAGCTCGGCGAGCAGCCGCTCACGGATCGCCTCCACCTGCACCGAGTGGGAGGCGTAGTCCACCGGCACCCGCCGCGCCCACACGCCCTGCGCCTCGCAGTCGGCAAGCAGCGCGTCCAAAGCGTCCGGCTCACCGGCCACCGTCACCGATGCCGGGCCGTTCACCGCCGCCACCGACACCCGGCCGCCGAAGCCCGCGATCAGCTCAGAAGCACGCTCCACCGGCACACCCAGCGACGCCATACCCCCCGAACCGGCCAGCTCCAGGATCGCCCGGCTCCGCAACGCGACC
>NZ_JAGMUJ010000171.1:13879-20141 GCF_019049255.1 Streptomyces sp. AC558_RSS880
ATCGCCGCGTCCTCCAGCGACAACGCACCCGCCACACACGCCGCCGCGATCTCCCCCTGGGAGTGGCCGACGACAGCTCCCGGCTCCACACCGAACGACCGCCACAGCTGCGCCAGCGACACCATCACCGCCCACAACACCGGCTGCACCACATCCACCCGGCCCAGCCACTCCTCGGAGTCCGACCGCAGAACCCCGGTGAGCGACCAGTCGACATGAGCCGCCAGCGCCGCCTCGCACTCCCCTATCGACTCCGCGAACACCGAAGACGACTCCAGCAGACCGGCCGCCATCCCCACCCACTGCGACCCCTGACCCGGAAAAACGAACACCGCCCGGCGCGCCGCAGACACGACACCCGTCACCACACCCGGCGCCTGCTCCCCCACCGCCAGCGCCGCCAACCCCGCCGTCAGCTCCTCACGCCCGGCCGCCAGCACCACACCCCGCTGCTCCAGCACCGACCGCGACCCCACCAACGCCGACGCCAGCACTCCCAGCCCCAGGTCCTCCCGCTCACCCACGAACCCGGCCAGCCGCCCCGCCTGCCCCCGCAACGCCCCCTCCGACCGACCCGACACCACAAACGGCAACACCCCATGCCGGCCCGGCACCCCAGACCCCGCCCCGACAACCTCCGGAGCCTGCTCCACGATCACATGCGCATTCGTCCCACTGATACCGAAAGACGACACCGCCGCCCGACGCGGACGACCCCCCACCTCCGGCCACTCCCGCGCCTGCGTCAGCAACTCCACCGCACCCGCCGACCAGTCCACGTGCGAAGACGGGGCGTCGACGTGCAGGGTGCGCGGCAGGACTCCCTCGCGCAGAGCCATCACCATCTTGATCACGCCGCCGACGCCCGAGGCGGCCTGCGCGTGACCGATGTTCGACTTCAACGACCCCAGATACAGCGGCCGTTCGCCAGGACGGTCCTGGCCGTAGGTGTCGATGATCGCCTGCGCCTCGATCGGGTCGCCCAAGGTCGTGCCGGTGCCATGCGCCTCGACGGCGTCCACGTCCTGGACGGTCAGCCGTGCACTGGTCAGCGCCTGCCGGATGACGCGCTGCTGGGAGGGGCCGTTCGGCGCGGTGAGGCCGTTGCTGGCGCCGTCCTGGTTCACGGCGGAGCCGCGCAGCACCGCCAGCACCTGGTGGCCGTTGCGTTCGGCGTCCGACAGCCGCTCCACGAGCAGCACGCCCACGCCCTCCGCCCAGGCCGTTCCGTCGGCAGCGTCCGCGAACGCCTTGCAGCGGCCGTCGTCGGAGAGTCCGCGCTGTCGGCTGAACTCGATGAACATGTCGGGGCTGGACATGATGGTCGCGCCGCCGGCCAGCGCCATGGTGCACTCGCCCCTGCGCAGGGCCTGCGCCGCCAGGTGCAGGGCGACGAGCGAGGAGGAGCACGCGGTGTCGACGGTGACCGCAGGGCCTTCGAAGCCGAAGGAGTAGGCGAGGCGGCCGGAGGCGACACTGCCGGTGGTGCCAGTGAGGCGGTAGCCCTCGACGGCGTCCGGCGTGCGGCTGAGCAGCGGCCCGTAGTCCTGCGACACGGCGCCGATGAAGACGCCGGTCGCGCTCGCCCTGAGCGGGGCCGGGTCGATACCGGCGCGTTCGAAGGCCTCCCAGGAGGTCTCAAGGAGCAGCCGCTGCTGCGGGTCCATGGCGAGGGCCTCACGCGGGGAGATCCCGAAGAACTCGGCGTCGAAGTCGGCGACGCCGTCGAGGAATCCACCTGTGCGGACGTAGGTCGTGCCCGGGCTGTCGGGGTCGGGGTCGTAGATGCCGTCGAGGTCCCAGCCGCGGTCGGTCGGGAAGTCGGTGATCACGTCGCGGCCGTCGGCGACGAGCCGCCACAGGTCCTCGGGTGAGCCCACTCCGCCCGGGAAGCGGCATGCCATGCCGACGATCGCGATCGGCTCGTCCGCTCCGGCCGGGGCGGCGGGTGCGGAGAGCGCGGGCGGCGTCGCACCGCGCTCGCCCAGCAGCCGGGACTTGAGGTGCCGTGCCATCGCGGCGGGCGTCGGGTGGTCGAAGGTCAGGGCGCCGGAGAGGCGCAGCGCGGTCGTGGCGTTGAGCCGGTTGCGCAGCTCGACGGCCGCGAGAGAGTCGAACCCGGCCGCCTTGAAGGTCTGCTCAGGACCGATGAGGTCGGCGGAGGCGTGGCCCAGTACCAGGGCGGCCTGTGTGCGTACCAGGTCGGTGAGCACCTGCTCCTGTTCCGCTTCGGACAGTGCGGCCAGGCGCCGCGACAGCGCGGACTCCCCGCTCGTCGGTGCGGCGGACTCCTGGGCGACGCGGCGCACCTGGGCGCGCACCAGGCCGCGCAGCGGCGCGGGGGGCGGGTTCTGTGCGGCCTGGGCGCGGAGTGCGGTGTGGTCGAGGCGGACGGCGGCGAGGCCGGCGTCGCCTGCGTTCAGGGCGGCGTCGAGCAGCGCGAGCCCTTCGTCCGCCGTCATGGCGACGATGCCGGACCGGCGCATCCGAGCCAGGTCCTGCCGGCCGAGCCGCCCGGTCATGTCGCTGGCCGGCTCCCACAGGCCCCAGGCGATGGAGGTGCCGGGTAGCCCGGCGTCCTGGCGGCGGGCGGCGAGGGCGTCGAGGAAGGTGTTCGCGGCGGCGTAGTTCGCCTGGCCCGGGTTGCCGAGCAGACCTGTGACGGAGGAGAAGAGGACGAACGCGGAGAGGTCCAGGTCACGGGTCAACTCATGCAGGTTGACCGCGCCGTCGACCTTGGCACGCAGTACATGGGCCAACTGTTCGCCGGTCATCGACTCCAGCAGGCCGTCGTCGAGCACCCCGGCCGCGTGGACCACGCCCGTGAGCGCCGGTACCCGCGCCAGCACCCCGGCCAGTGCGTCCCGGTCGGCGGCGTCACACGCCTCCACGCTCACCCGCGCACCCAAAGCGGCCAGCTCGGCCACCAACGCCTCCGCACCCGGGGCATCCGGACCGCGCCGGCTGGTCAGCACCAGACTGCGCACGCCGTGCTCGGTGACCAGGTGCCGGGCCACCAGAGCGCCCAGCGTGCCCGTGCCTCCGGTGATCAGCACCGTGCCGTCCGCGTCCAGCGCCCGGGGCATCCGCAGCACCAACTTGCCGACGTGCTTCGCCTGGGACATGAACCGGAACGCCTCCGGCGCCCGCCGCACATCGAACGACCGCACCGGCACCGGCACCAAGGCACCCGCCGCGAACAACCCCATCAGCTCACCCAGCAGCGCGCCTATCCGCTCAGACCCCACCTCCAGCAGGTCGTACGCCTGATACGACACCCCCGCATACGCGGACTCCACCGCCCCCGCGTCCCGGATGTCGGTCTTGCCCATCTCCAGCAACCGGCCACCGTCGGCCAGCAACCGCAGCGACGCGTCCACGAACTCCCCGGCGAGGGAGTTCAGCACCACATCCACACCCCGGCCGCCGGTGACCGCACGGATGCGCTCCTCGAACCCCAGCGAGCGGGAGTCCGCGATGTGGTCGTCCTCCAGGCCCAGCGAACGCAAGGTCTCCCACTTGCCCTCGCTCGCGGTGGCGAACACCTCCGCCCCGAGATGGCGGGCGATCTGCACCGCCGCCATCCCCACACCACCCGCACCCGCGTGCACCAGCACCGACTCACCCGCACGCAGACCGCCCAGCTCCACCAGCCCGTAGTACGCCGTCAGGAACACCACCGGCACCGACGCCGCCTGCTCGAACGACCAACCCCCGGGAACCTTCGTGATCATCCGGTGATCGGCCACCGCGACCGGGCCGAACGACGGGAACATCCCCAACACCCGGTCCCCCACCGCCAACCCCGACACCCCGGGCCCCACCCCGGTGACCACACCCGCACCCTCGCCACCCATCGACGCGGCACCCGGGTACATGCCCAGCGCGATGAGCACGTCACGGAAGTTGAGCCCGGCGGCCCGCACCGCCACCCGCACCTGCCCCCCACCCAACGGCTCCCCCACCTCCGGAGCCACCACCAACCCCAAACCCTCCAACGACCCCGACACCGACCCCGACAACCCCAAACGCCACCCATCGCCCGACGCGACCAGCGTCCCGCTGCGATCGGCCCGGGTGAGCCTCGGCGCCAGTACCGTGCCCTCCCGTACGGCGACCTGTGTCTCGCCCGAAGCCAGGGCGAGGCGCGCCACCTCGTCGAGGCGTACCGGGTCGGCGTCCGGGTCGGCGTCGATCAGCAGGAACCGGTCCGGGTACTCGCTCTGCGCGGACCGCACCAGGCCCCACACGGGGGCGTGAACGAGGTCGGGGACCGGGTCGCCCGGGGCCGCCGCGATCGCTCCGTGCGTCACGATCACGAGACGCGACCCGACCTGGCCGCCGGTCGCGGTCTCGGCCAGCCACGCCTGCAGCGCCGTCAGGAGCCCGGTGGTCGCCGCCTCGGCGGCCTGTGCCAGGTCCGCGTCGGCAACCCGGGCCGGCGCACAGTGGTGGAAGGTCAGGTCCAGGTCCAGGTTCTGGCCGGTGTCCGGGTCGGCCGGTCGGCCGACCGGTGTCCAGGTGACCGGGTACAGGGAGTCGGCGGCGGGCAAGGTGCCGACCAGCTGCGTCGGGTCGGCCGCGCGCAGTTCGAGGGCCGCTGCGGAGAGCACCGGCCGTCCGGTGCCGTCGACGGCCTGGACCGCGATCGTGTCGGCGTTCCCGTCGACCGGGGCCAGGCGCACGCGCAGCGTGGACGCTCCTGCCGCGTGCAAGGTCAGGCCCTGCCATGCGAAGGGCAGGCGCAACGACTGCTCGTCGCCTTCATCGGCGGCGACCAAGGCGTGGAGGGCGGCGTCGAGCAGGGCGGGGTGGACACCGAAGGCGTGGGCCTCGGTGGTCAGTTCGGTGGGGAGACCGACCTCGGCGAACAGCTCGCCGTCCTGACCCCGGTACAGCGCGCGCAGGCCCTGGAAGGCGGGCCCGTAGCCGTATCCCGCGGCGGCGGCACGGTCGTAGAAGCCGTCGGTGTCGACCGGCTGTGCGCCGGCCGGCGGCCAGACGGCGAGGTCGGACACCGCGTCCCCGCCGTTTGTGCTGCCTTCGGTGAGGAAGCCCACGGCATGGCAGGTCCACTCGCCGTCCTCGCCCGCCGTCTCGGCCCGGGTGTACACGCCGACCGGCCTGCGGCCGTCGGGGGCCTCCGGCTCGACGTGCACCTGGAGGGCGAGAGCGCCGTGTGTCGGGATCACGAGCGGTGTGCGCAGCGTCAGTTCGTCCACGTGTCGGTGGCCCGCACGGTCGCCCGCGTGGACGACCAGGTCCGCGAAGGCGGCGCCGGGCAGCAGCACCGTGCCCGCGACGGCGTGGTCCCGCAGCCACGGCTGGGCCTGGAGCGAGATCCGCCCGGTCAGCATCACCGCCCCGGTGCCGGCGAGGCGTACGGTCGCCCCGAGCAGAGGGTGCCCGGCCGCCACAAGGCCGAGCCCGGTGGCGTCGGCGGGTGCGCCCGCGGTGCCGTCGAGCCAGTAGCGCCGGCGCTGGAAGGCGTAGGTGGGCAGGTCGAGGTCCGGGCGGGGGGCGGGCAGCGGCAGCGCGGACCAGTCGGCCGGGCGGCTGCGGACGTGAGCGAGGGCGAGGGCGGAGAGCAGCGCTTCGCTCTCCCCTCGGCCCGTGCGCAGGACGGAGGTCGCCGCGATCTCGTGCGCGCTCACCGCGTCCCGCGCCGTGTCCCCGTCCGTGCCTGCCTCAGGGGCGGGAGTCTCGTGCACCAGTGCGGTGAGGACGCTGTCGGGGCCCAGCTCCAGGAAGGTCCGGGCACCGGCCGAGCGCACGTACGCCACGCCGTCGGCGAAGCGCACGGCGTTACGGACCTGCTGTACCCAGTACTCCGGGTCGGTCAGTTCGGCGGCCTCGGCGGGCCGCCCGGTCAGGTTGGAGACGACGGGGATCTGCGGGGCCGCGTACGACACCCCCTCCAGCACCGTGCGGAACTCCGCGAGCATCGGCTCCATACGATGCGAATGGAAGGCATGACTGACCTGGAGCCGCTTCGTCTTGCGCCCCCCGGCCGCGAACCCGGCCGCCACCCGCAGCACCGGCTCCTCGTCACCGGACACCACCACCGACGCCGGCCCGTTCACCGCGGCGACACACACCGCGCCCTCCAGCGCCGCCACCACCTCCGCCTCACTCGCCTGCACCGCGACCATCGCGCCCCCCGGCGGCAGCGCCTGCATCAACCGGCCCCGCGCCGCCACCACCGCCGCGGCATCCTCCAGCGACCACACCCCCGCCACATGCGCCGCCACCAACTCACCCA
>NZ_JAGMUJ010000171.1:20245-22579 GCF_019049255.1 Streptomyces sp. AC558_RSS880
GAGGAAGGCGAGGCTCCCCGTTCCGAGCACCGAGCCGCGCACGACCCCCGCTCCGGGTTCGCCCGTGGCGAGCGCGTCGAGACCGGTCAGCAGCGCGGTCCGGGAGGAACCGATCACCGCCGCACGCTCGTCGAGAGCCGCGCGCGAGCCGGCGAGCACCGAGGCCACGGCGGTCAGGTCGACGTCGGGGTGCTCGTGCAGGTAGGCGGAGAGGACGGCCGCCTGAGCCCGGAGGGCGTCACCGGACTTCGCCGAGAGCAGCCAGGGCAGGACACGTCCCTCGCCCGTCGTCTCCCCGTCGGACTCGGTGACCACCGGGTCGGGGCCCTGTTCGAGGACGACGTGGGCGTTGGTGCCGCTGGCTCCGAAGGAGGAGACACCCGCCCGCCGCGGACGCCCCTGCGTCTGCGGCCACTCCCGCGCCTGCGTCAACAACTCCACCGCACCCGCCGACCAGTCCACATGCGGGGTCGGTTCGTCCACGTGCAGCGTCTGCGGCAGCACCCCCTGGCGCATCGCCATCACCATCTTGATCACGCCCGCCACACCCGCGGCGGCCTGCGCGTGACCGATGTTCGACTTCAACGACCCCAGATACAGTGGCCGTTCGCCGGGACGGTCCTGCCCGTACGTCGCGATGATCGCCTGCGCCTCGATCGGGTCACCGAGCGTCGTGCCCGTACCGTGCGCCTCCACCGCGTCCACGTCGGCGGCCGACAGACCCGCGCTCGCCAGCGCCTGCCGGATGACCCGCTGCTGCGAGGGGCCGTTCGGCGCGGTCAGACCGTTGCTCGCGCCGTCCTGGTTCACCGCCGTGCCACGCACCGTCGCCAGCACCCGGTGGCCGTTGCGCACCGCGTCCGACAACCGCTCCACCAGCAGCACACCGACACCCTCGGACCAGCCCGTCCCGTCCGCGGCGGCCGAGAACGCCTTGCACCGCCCGTCCGCCGACAGCCCCCGCTGACGGCTGAACTCGACGAACACCTCCGGCGTCGACATCACCGTCACACCACCGGCCAGCGCCATCGAGCACTCGCCGCTGCGCAGCGCCTGCACGGCCAGGTGCAGACCCACCAGGGACGACGAGCACGCCGTGTCCACGGTGACCGCGGGGCCCTCGAAACCGAAGGCGTACGCCAGCCGGCCCGAGGCGGCGCTGCCGGTGTTGCCCATCAGCAGGTAACCGTCGACGCCCTCGGGCACCTTCTGCATGCCCGACGCGTAGTCGTGGTACATCACGCCGACGAACACGCCGGTCCGGCTGCCGCGCAGCGCGGCCGGGTCGATCCCGGCCCGCTCCAGCACCTGCCAGGAGGTCTCCAGCAGTAGCCGCTGCTGCGGGTCCATGGCGAGGGCCTCGCGCGGGGAGATCTCGAAGAACCCGGCATCGAAGTCGCCGGCGTCGTAAAGGAATCCGCCTTCGCGGGTGTACGTCTTACCGGAGGCCGCGGGGTCGGGGTCGTACAGGCCCTCCAGGTCCCAGCCCCGGTCCGACGGGAACGGCGAGACGGCGTCCCGACCCTCGGCGACCAGGCGCCACAGGTCCTCCGGCGATTCCACCCCGCCGGGGTAGCGGCACGCCATGCCGACGATCGCGATGGGTTCGTCGTCCGTCGCCGGTCGGGCGACCGCGGTGGGCGTCGCGTCCTGGGCGCCGAGGAGCTCCTCCCGGAGCGTGCGCAGCAGCGCGGCCGGTGTCGGGTGGTCGAAGACAAGGGTGGCGGGCAGGCGCAGTCCGGTCGCCGTGTTCAGCCGGTTGCGCAGGTCGAGGCCGGTGAGCGAGTCGAAGCCGAGGGCCTTGAAGGTGGTGGCGAGGTCGAGGTCGGCGCCCGCGGGCAGGCCCAGTACGGCGGCGATCTGTTCGCGGGCCACATCCAGCAGGGCACGTTCCCGCTCCGCCTCCGGCAGCACGGCGAGCCTCTGCGCGAGGGCGGACTGTGACGCGGAAACGGTCGCGCTGCTCGCCGTACGGCGCGGCGGCGTGGGCACGACCCCGCTGAGCATTCCCGTCAGCGTGCCCTCACCGGCGCGGACGCGGAGTGCCGGGAGGTCCAACACGGCAGGGACCAGCAGGGGTTCGGCGGACGCGAGAGCGGCGTCGAAGAGCCGCAGACCGTGCTCCGAGGCGAGCCGTCCGACGCCGAGTCGACTCATCCGCTGCCGGTCGACGGCGCTCATGGTGCCGGTCATACCGCTCGCCTCGGCCCACAGTCCCCAGGCCATGGAGGTGGCTGGGAGTCCTTCCGCGCGGCGGAGATGGGCGAGCGCGTCGAGATACGTGTTGGCCGCCGCGTAGTTCGCCTGACCGGGACCGCCCAGGATGCCGGAGAC
>NZ_JAGMUJ010000172.1 GCF_019049255.1 Streptomyces sp. AC558_RSS880
CCCATGATCCACATGTCGGCGCCGATGCCCGGCGAGCGGACCGCGTCGGACAGCGGGGAGTAGGCGAACCAGCCGAAGTCGGCCGCCCCGTCCGGGGTGAGGAAACCGCCGACCGCGATCAGCGAGCCGAACAGGTACAGCCAGTAGGCGAACATGTTCAGCCGCGGGAAGGCGACGTCCGGCGCGCCGATCTGCAGCGGCATGATCCAGTTGGCGAAACCGGCGAACAGCGGCGTCGCGAACATCAGCAGCATGATCGTGCCGTGCATCGTGAACGCCTGGTTGAACTGCTCGTTCGACACGATCTGCAGGCCCGGCCGGGCCAGCTCGGCGCGCATCACCAGGGCCATCACGCCACCGATGATGAAGAACACGAACGACGTCACCAGATACAGCGTGCCGATCGTC
>NZ_JAGMUJ010000173.1 GCF_019049255.1 Streptomyces sp. AC558_RSS880
CAAGATCAGAGATGGGAAGGTCGCGAACCGTCCCATCTACGTGGTGATGGCGGTGACGGTGGACGGCACCCGCGACATCCTCGGCATCTGGGCCGGCGACGGCGGCGAGGGAGCCAAGTACTGGCTGCACGTGTTCACCGAGCTGAAGAACCGCGGCCTGGACGACGTGCTCATGCTGGTCTGCGACGGGCTCAAAGGCCTTCCCGAGGCCGTGGAGACCGTCTGGCCTCGCACGATCGTCCAGACGTGCGTCGTTCACCTGCTGCGGAACTCGTTCCGTTACGCCGCCCGTCAGGACTGGGACAAGGTCGCAGGGGCCCTCAAACCCGTCTACACCGCACCCAGCGAGGACGCCGCGACGGAGCGGTTCCTGGAGTTCCAGGAATCCTGGGGACGGAAGTACCCGGCGATCGTGAAGCTGTGGTCGGACGCCTGGGCCGAGTTCGTGCCCTTCCTCGCCTTCGACGTCGAGATCCGGAAGGTCATCTGCAGCACGAACGCGATCGAGAGCGTCAACGCACGCATCCGCAGGTCTGTCCGCGCCCGCGGGCACTTCCCCAACGAGGCCGCCGCCCTCAAGTGCATCTACATGGCCCTGATGAGCCTGGACCCGACCGGCAAGGGCCGCAAGCGGTGGACCATGCGCTGGAAAGCACCCCTCAACGCGTTCCAGATCGCCTTCGAGGGTCGCCTGACCCCGAGCAACAACTGACCACTCAACAACCAAGATCAGCCGTTAAATTGACACACCC
>NZ_JAGMUJ010000174.1:0-22484 GCF_019049255.1 Streptomyces sp. AC558_RSS880
CGATGACCGGGGCCTTTGATCACAGAGCGGACGACGAGGCTCGAACTCGCGACCTCAACCTTGGCAAGGTTGCGCTCTACCAACTGAGCTACGTCCGCATTGCCTCCGACCGGCTCTCACCGATCGGCGCGGGCACCAGCCTACCTGATCCACAAGGATGCCCGGTACGGCGGTGCAGAGCGGGTGACAGGAATTGCACACTGCGCCTTCCTCCTGGAAGGAGGATGTTCTGCTACTGAACTACACCCGCAAGTACTCCGTGGGCCGGGCCTTTCGGCCTTGCCCCTCGGCGTGCTCCAGACTCTAGCTGATCAGCAGGGGTGCTGCGCAAGTCGGTTGCCGCGAGGGACGGGTGACCGGCCGTCGAGGCGGGTCACCCGGCCGGCTCACTGCGCCGCGGTGAACGCCTCGTAGACCTTCTTGGGGATCCGCCCGCGCGCGGGGACGTCCATCCGGTTCGCCTGTGCCCAGGCGCGCACGGCAGCCGGGTCCGGGGCGACCTCCGTCTGCCGGTACGCCTTGCCGGACCGCGACCGCTTGCGGCCGGCGTCCACGTAGGGCTCGAGGGCCGCACGCAGTTTCCTGGCATTGGTTTCATTGAGGTCGATCTCGTACGACTTGCCGTCCAGTCCGAAGGCGATCGTTTCCGCCGCTTCCGAGCCGTCGATGTCGTCAAAGAGCGTGACCACGACCTTCTGCGCCACGAATATCGGTCCCTTCATGCGACACCTCTCGTCCGGACGTCCGTGATGACGTGCCGGGACATCGCCGAGATGTCGGCTGTCCGCCTGTAATCGGGCAAAGTATCTGCTAATGACAATTCATTTGTACAGTGCCCGGCAATGCATTGTGAAGCCCGACTAAATCTGTCCGCGTGTCCGGGGCGCAATAGGGATGTGCGGACAAACGGAGATCTTTCCCGGATCTTTTCCCTGACGCCTCTTCGCGATGCCGAATCGTGATGACGGTCACGTAGATTCCTCCAACTCTACTCGCGTAGAAATTTTGTGCGGGTAGTCTGAAGGAACCTGCTCAGCACCACACACCGGGAGTGCCAGTGGCACGCGTCGTAGTCGACGTCATGCTCAAGCCGGAGATCCTCGACCCCCAGGGCCAGGCGGTGCAGCGCGCACTGCCGCGACTGGGTTTCGAGGGGATCTCGGACGTCCGTCAGGGAAAGCGATTCGAACTGGAAGTTGACGGGCCGGTCGACGAGGCCGCGCTCGCCCGTATCCACGATCTTGCGGAATCCTTCCTCGCCAACACCGTGATCGAGGACTTCACCGTACGGGTCGAGGAAGTCGCGGAGGCCGCGAAGTGACCGCTCGTATTGGCGTCGTCACTTTCCCGGGCAGCCTGGACGACCGGGACACCCAGCGCGCGATCCGCGTCGCCGGTGCCGAACCCGTCGCCCTCTGGCACAAGGACAAGGACCTCAAGCAGGTCGACGCCGTGGTGCTCTGCGGCGGTTTCTCGTACGGCGACTATCTGCGCGCCGGCGCCATCGCGCGCTTCTCGCCGGTGATGGACACCGTCATCGACCAGGCCAAGGCGGGCCTGCCCGTCCTCGGCATCTGCAACGGCTTCCAGATCCTCACCGAGGCGCACCTGCTCCCCGGCGGCATGCTGGGCAACGACCACCTGCACTTCATCTGCCGCGACCAGAAGCTGCGGGTGGAGAACACGGACACCGCCTGGACCACCGACTACACGGCCGGCCAGGAGATCCACATCCCGCTGAAGAACATGGACGGCCGCTACGTGGCCGACCGGCGGACGCTGGACGAGCTGGAGGCGGAGGGCCGCGTCGCCTTCCGCTACCTGGACGTCAACCCCAACGGCTCGCTCAACGACATCGCCGGCATCACCAACGCGGCGGGCAACGTCGTCGGCCTGATGCCGCACCCCGAGCACGCCGTCGAGCCGCTGATCGGCACCGGCCGCACCGACGGCCTCCCGTTCTTCACCTCGATCCTCAAGAAGCTGGTCAACGCATGAGCCGGACGCCTCTGGACACGGTCGAGCACGCGGCCGCGACCCCCGACGTCGAGCTGCCCTGGGCCGAGCTGGGCCTGAAGAAGGACGAGTACGAGCGGGTGGTGGAGATCCTCGGCCGCCGCCCGACCGGCGCCGAGCTCGCCATGTACTCCGTCATGTGGTCCGAGCACTGCTCGTACAAGTCCTCCAAGGTCCACCTCCGCCAGTTCGGCGAGAAGGCCCCCGAGAGCGACGCCCTGCTCGTCGGCATCGGCGAGAACGCCGGTGTCGTCGACGTCGGCCAGGGCTACGCGGTCACCTTCAAGGTCGAGTCGCACAACCACCCCTCGTACGTCGAGCCCTACCAGGGCGCGGCGACGGGCGTGGGCGGCATCGTCCGCGACATCATCGCGATGGGCGCCCGCCCGGTCGCGGTCGTGGACCCGCTGCGCTTCGGCGCCGCGGACCACCCCGACACCAAGCGCGTCCTGCCGGGCGTCGTCGCCGGCATCGGCGGCTACGGCAACTGCCTGGGCCTGCCCAACATCGGCGGCGAGGTCGTCTTCGACGCCTGCTACCAGGGCAACCCGCTGGTCAACGCCGGTGCCATCGGCGTCATGCGGCACGAGGACATCCACCTCGCGAAGGCGTCCGGCGCGGGCAACAAGGTCATCCTGTACGGCGCCCGGACCGGCGGCGACGGCATCGGCGGCGCCTCCATCCTGGCCTCCGAGACCTTCGACGACGCCAAGCCGTCGAAGCGCCCCGCCGTCCAGGTCGGCGACCCCTTCCAGGAGAAGCTCCTCATCGAGTGCACCCTGGAGGCGTTCAAGGAGAAGCTGGTCGTCGGCATCCAGGACCTCGGCGCGGCGGGCCTGTCCTGCGCCACGTCCGAGCTGGCCTCCAACGGCTCCGGCGGCATGCGCGTCACCCTGGACGACGTCCCCCTGCGCGACTCGACCCTGTCTCCCGAGGAAATCCTCATGAGCGAGTCGCAGGAACGCATGTGCGCGGTCGTCGAGCCCGACAAGGTCGACCGCTTCCTCGAGATCTGCGACAAGTGGGACGTCATCGCCACCGTCATCGGCGAGGTGACCGACGGCGACCGCCTGGAGATCTTCTGGCACGGCGGCAAGATCGTCGACGTCGACCCGCGCACGGTCGCCCACGAGGGCCCGACGTACGAGCGCCCGTACGCCCGACCCTCCTGGCAGGACGAGCTCCAGGCGGACGACGCGAACAAGCTGCCGCGCCCGGGGACGTCCGAGGAGCTGAAGGACCAGGTCCTGAAGCTGGTGGGCTCGCCCAACCAGGCCTCCAAGCAGTGGATCACCCAGCAGTACGACCACTTCGTGCAGGGCAACACCGTCCTCGCCCAGCCCGAGGACTCCGGCATGATCCGCATCGACGAGGCGTCCGGCCTCGGCGTGGCGATCGCCACCGACGGCAACGGCCGGTACGCCAAGCTCGACCCGTACGCGGGCGCGCAGCTGGCCCTCGCGGAGGCGTACCGCAACGTCGCCACGACCGGCGCCAAGCCCCTCGCGGTCTCCGACTGCCTGAACTTCGGCTCGCCCGAGGACCCGGCCGTCATGTGGCAGTTCGCGGAGGCCGTGCGCGGTCTCGCGGACGGCTGCCGGCAGCTCGGCACCCCGGTGACCGGCGGCAACGTCTCGCTCTACAACCAGACGGGCGAGGCGGCCATCCACCCCACGCCCGTGGTGGCCGTGCTGGGCGTCATCGACGACGTGGCCCGCCGCACGCCGGTCGCCTTCCAGGAGGACGGCCAGCTGCTGTACCTCCTCGGCGACACGCGTGAGGAGTTCGGCGGCTCGGCCTGGTCCCAGGTCGTCCACGACCACCTCGGCGGCCTGCCCCCGAAGGTCGACCTGGAGCGTGAGCGCCTCCTCGCCGAGATCCTGATCTCCGCCTCCCGCGACGGCATGATCGACTCCGCGCACGACCTGTCGGACGGCGGACTGATCCAGGCCGTGGTCGAGTCGGCGCTGCTGGGGCAGAAGGGCGCGCGTCTGGTCGTCCCCGACGGGCTCGACGCCTTCACCTTCCTGTTCTCCGAGTCGGCGGGCCGCGCGATCGTCGCGGTGCCGCGCTCGGAGGAGGTCCGCTTCAACGACATGTGCGGCGCGCGCGGCCTCCCGGCCACCCGCGTCGGCGTCGTCGACGGCGACACGGTGGAACTCCAGGGCGAGTTCACGCTCACCCTGGCCGAGCTGCGGGAGACCCACGAGGCCACGATCCCGGCCCTGCTGGCCTGACCCCTCCGCCCTTCCCGCACGGGAACGAAGCCCCCACCCGGTCCACCGGGCGGGGGCTTCGGCGTACGGCCCTCCCGCATAGGCTGCCGCCATGCCCCCGGCCAAGAAGCGCGCCCGTTCCTATGACCCCGCCAAGACCCGCGCCGCCGTGCTGGCGCAGTTCGGGAACGTACGGGCGGCCGTGCGCACCCTCACCCCCGAGCAGCTCGCGCTGCCGACCCGGCTCGGCGACTGGACCGTACGGGAGCTGGCCGCGCACGTGACCATGGCGGTGGAGACGGTCAGCCGCAACCTCGACCGCGAGGCACCCCCCAAGGCCGAGCTGGCCCTCCTCGACTGGCCCTTCGCCACCGCCGCCCGGGCGAGCGGCATCGCCGACGACACCCGCGCACTGGCCGGCGCGAACGCCGACCTCGACGCCCTCTACGCCCGTACCGAGCAGCGTCTCACCGAGCGCCTCGCCGACGCCCCGGGCACCCGTCTCCTCGCCACCCGGACCGGCGCCATCGCCCTCGCCGACTACCTGGTCACCCGCACCGTCGAGCTCGTCGTCCACACCGACGACCTGAACGCCGCCGTGCCCGGCCTCGACGTCCCGTACGACCGTCAGGCCCTCGCCGCCTGCACCCGGCTGCTGGCCGACGCGCTCGCCGCAAAGGCCCCCGGCGGCTCGACGGAGGTGCGGATCCCGCCGTACGCGGTCGTGCAGTGCGTGGAGGGGCCGAGGCACACCCGGGGCACCCCGCCGAACGTCGTCGAGACCGACCCGCTGACCTGGATCCGGCTGGCCACCGGGCGGACGGCCTGGCAGGACGCCGTGGCCGACGCCAGGGTCGGCGCGAGCGGGGAAAGGGCGGACCTGGCGCCCTACCTGCCGCTGATGCGGTGAGGTCCGCCGAGAAGCCGAGAAAGGGAACCAGTCCCTCACACGCCTCGTCGAATCGGCATGTACAGGCAGAAGCACAAGCAGCGCATGACCCTGACGGCCGTCGCCGTGCTCGTCGTCCCGCTCGCGGCGGCCTGTGGCAGCGAGCAGGCGGGCGCCGGAAGCGGCACCGCGAAGGCGGAGGAACAGGTCACCGGCACCCGCTGGACCATCGACAGCGTCACCGTCGACGGCACCACCCACCGCGCCCCCGACGGAGCGCACCTCACCCTCGACGGCAGCGGCCGGGCCGAGGGCAGCTACGGCTGCAACACCTTCAGCGCCGACGCCGCCGTCGACGGCGACCGGATCACGCTCGGCGACACCGCGTCCACCGAGATGGCCTGCGACGACAAGCCCATGGACGTCGAACGGGCCCTCTCCCGCACCCTCTCCGACAGCGCTCTGAAGTCCGACGTGAACGACGACCGCCTCACCCTCACCACCGACACCGGCGACACCGTCCGCCTCAGCAAGGGGAAGGACGCCCCGCTGCACGGCACCAAGTGGACCGTCACCACTCCTGCCGTGGACGGCCGCGCCCACCTCACCTTCGACGAGGAGGAGGGCACCGTCGCCGGCCGCCTCGGCTGCAACCACGTGAACGCCGACGCCACCGTGCGCGACGGCCATATCACCCTCGGGGTGCCGTCCCTGACCCGAATGATGTGCGAAGACTCACTCATGGACGCCGAGAAGGCGCTGACGAAGCTGTTCGCCGGCACCGTGGACTACGCGATCGAAGGTCGAACCCTCACGCTGACCAGCGAAAACGGCACCCGTGTCCGGGCCGTCGCACAACGCTGATCCACAGCCGGGGGCATATCCCGCATTCGGACCAGTGGTCGATCTCGCCTACACTCGGTGGCGTGCCACGTGGTGACGGACGACTCAACCACGACCTGCTCCCCGGCGAGAAGGGCCCCCAGGACGCTTGCGGCGTCTTCGGTGTCTGGGCTCCGGGCGAAGAGGTCGCCAAGCTCACGTACTTCGGGCTCTACGCCCTCCAGCATCGGGGCCAGGAATCCGCGGGTATCGCGGTCAGCAACGGCTCCCAGATCCTCGTCTTCAAGGACATGGGCCTCGTTTCCCAGGTCTTCGACGAGACCTCTCTCGGTTCGCTCCAGGGTCATATCGCGGTCGGACACGCCCGCTACTCGACCACCGGCGCCTCCGTGTGGGAGAACGCCCAGCCGACGTTCCGCGCCACCGCGCACGGATCCATCGCGCTCGGCCACAACGGCAACCTGGTCAACACGGCGCAGCTCGCCGAGATGGTCGCCGAACTCCCCAAGGAGAACGGCCGCGCCCCCAAGGTGGCGGCCACCAACGACACCGACCTGATCACCGCCCTGCTGGCCGGCCAGCGCGCCGCCGACGGCGAACCGGTGACCGTGGAGCAGGCCGCGCACGTGGTCCTCCCCAAGGTCAGGGGCGCCTTCAGCCTCGTCTTCATGGACGAGAACACCCTGTACGCGGCCCGCGACCCGCAGGGCATCCGCCCGCTGGTCCTCGGCCGTCTGGAGCGCGGCTGGGTCGTCGCCTCCGAGTCCGCCGCCCTCGACATCTGCGGCGCGAGCTTCGTGCGCGAGATCGAGCCGGGCGAGTTCATCGCCATCGACCAGAACGGGCTGCGCACCTCCCGGTTCGCGGAAGCGAAGCCCAAGGGCTGTGTCTTCGAGTACGTGTACCTGGCCCGCCCGGACACCGACATCGCCGGCCGGAACGTGTACCTCTCACGGGTCGAGATGGGCCGCCGCCTCGCGAAGGAGGCCCCGGCCGAGGCCGACCTGGTCATAGCGACCCCGGAGTCCGGTACTCCGGCCGCCATCGGCTACGCGGAGGCGTCCGGCATCCCCTTCGGCGCCGGCCTGGTCAAGAACGCGTACGTCGGACGTACGTTCATCCAGCCCTCGCAGACCATCCGGCAGCTCGGCATCCGCCTGAAGCTGAACCCGCTCAAGGAAGTCATCAAGGGCAAGCGCCTGGTCGTCGTCGACGACTCGATCGTGCGCGGCAACACCCAGCGGGCCCTGGTCCGGATGCTCCGTGAGGCGGGCGCCGCCGAGGTCCACATCCGGATCTCCTCGCCGCCCGTGAAGTGGCCCTGCTTCTTCGGCATCGACTTCGCCACCCGCGCCGAGCTCATCGCCAACGGCATGACCGTCGACGAGATCGGCACCTCGCTGGGCGCCGACTCCCTGGCGTACATCTCCCTCGACGGCATGATCGAGGCGACCACCATCGCCAAGCCGAACCTGTGCCGCGCCTGCTTCGACGGCGAGTACCCGATGGAGCTGCCCGACCCCGAGCTCCTCGGCAAGCAGCTCCTGGAGACCGAGCTGGCCGCCGGCACCGCCGCCACGGCCGCGGTCGACGCGATCCGCCGCCCGTAAGCCCTGACGGACGACACGAAAGCTCTCACAGTCATGTCCCAGAACACTGGTGCCAGCTACGCAGCGGCGGGCGTCGACATCGAGGCGGGCGACCGCGCCGTCGAGCTCATGAAGGAGTGGGTGAGGAAGACGCGGCGCCCCGAGGTCCTCGGTGGCCTCGGCGGCTTCGCCGGCCTCTTCGACGCCTCCGCCCTGAAGAACTACGAGCGGCCCCTGCTCGCCTCCGCCACGGACGGCGTCGGCACCAAGGTCGACATCGCGCGGCAGCTGGGCGTGTACGACACCATCGGCCACGACCTGGTCGCCATGGTCATGGACGACATCGTGGTGTGCGGCGCCGAGCCGCTGTTCATGACCGACTACATCTGTGTCGGCAAGGTCCACCCCGAGCGCGTCGCCGCGATCGTCAAGGGCATCGCGGAGGGCTGTGTGCTGGCCGGATGCGCCCTGGTCGGCGGTGAGACGGCCGAACACCCCGGTCTGCTGGGTCCGGACGACTTCGACGTCGCCGGGGCCGGTACGGGCGTCGTGGAGGCCGACCGGCTGCTCGGCGCGGACCGTATCCGTACGGGTGACGCGGTGATCGCCATGGCGTCCTCCGGGCTTCACTCCAACGGCTACTCCCTCGTCCGCCACGTGCTGCTGGACCGGGCGGGACTCGCCCTGGACGGCCGGATCGACGAGCTGGGCCGCACCCTCGGCGAGGAGCTCCTGGAGCCCACCAAGATCTACTCGCTGGACTGCCTGGCCCTGATCCGCACCACCGAGGTGCACGCGTTCAGCCACGTCACCGGCGGCGGCCTCGCGGCCAACCTGGCCCGTGTGATCCCCGACGGACTGCACGCGGTCGTCGACCGCTCCACCTGGACCCCCGCGCCGGTGTTCGACCTGGTCGGCCGGACCGGTTCGGTCGAGCGGCTGGAGCTGGAGAAGACGCTGAACATGGGCGTCGGCATGATCGCGATCGTGCCGCAGGAGTCCGTCGACGTGGCGCTGGCGACGCTGGCCGACCGCGGGGTGGACGCCTGGGTGGCCGGTGAGATCACCGACCGCGGCGAGCACGCCACGGGCGCGGCCCTCGTCGGTGACTACGCGAAGTGAGCGACGGTGTGCTGTCCGCGCGGTGAACGCGCGGACAGCACACCGAACCGTGAGGGCTGCCGAGGCAGCACTAAACCCGGTCGGTGACCGGAGTCACCGACCGGGCTGGTGTTCAGCGCAAGGTCAAGCGCCGCGACGCTGTTGCGAGGACGGGCCGTCCTCGTCCTCGTCGTCGTCCTCATAGAGGTCGGCGTACCGTGCGTACAGGTCGTCGTCTTGCTCATCGTCCTCGAAATGCTCACCATTCGGTGGCTGGTTCGAAGGCGATGCGCCCAGCTCCTCGGCCAGGCGGGAGAGATCAGTCCCACCGCTGTTGTACTTCAGCTGGCGGGCGACCTTCGTCTGCTTGGCCTTGGCCCGGCCGCGCCCCATGGCTCGACCCCCTCAACGACGGGGCTCGACGGCCCCAGAGTCTTGACACGCGTTCATGGTCCAGAACGGACTCTCCGCGGAGAGTCCGGTCCGTAGGGCTTCCACGGTACCTGAGCCCGCGCCCATACGGTACGTCGCCCGCATGACGTGCCCGTGCCCAGAACCTTCGAGGCGCCCCGTCCTCGCTGGTCAACCGCGATTTTAACCACTTATCGACGGTCGACCCGCCGGGAGAAGTGAGAGTTCTCTCCAAGTGCCCTCCGGCGGGTACCGCTCATTTGTGCGAAAGACGCCCCGTGCCGGGCCGCCCGCGCACGCCTCATCGCGCCGGGCGCGCCTCCGCCATCCGCTGCTCGGCGATCCGGTCGGCCGCGGCGGCCGGCGGAATCCCGTCCTCCTTCGCACGTGCGAATATGGCGAGCGTGGTGTCGAAGATCTTGGACGCCTTCGCCTTGCACCGGTCGAAGTCGAAGCCGTGCAGCTCGTCGGCGACCTGGATGACACCGCCGGCGTTCACCACGTAGTCCGGCGCGTAGAGGATCCCGCGGTCGGCGAGGTCCTTCTCCACACCCGGGTGGGCGAGCTGGTTGTTGGCGGCGCCGCAGACCACCTTGGCGGTCAGCACCGGCACGCTGTCGTCGTTCAGCGCCCCGCCGAGCGCGCACGGGGCGTAGATGTCCAGGCCCTCGGTGCGGATCAGCGCCTCGGTGTCGGCGACGGCGGACACGCCCTGGGGGTGCCGGTCGAGGATCCGCCGCACGGCGTCCTCGCGCACGTCGGTGATCACGACCTCGGCGCCCTCGGCGCGCAGGTGCTCCACCAGGTGGTGGCCGACCTTGCCGACGCCCGCGACACCGACCTTGCGGTCGCGCAGCGAGGGGTCGCCCCACAGGTGCTGGGCGGCGGCCCGCATGCCCTGGTAGACGCCGAAGGAGGTGAGCACGGACGAGTCGCCCGCGCCGCCGTTCTCCGGGGAGCGGCCGGTGGTCCAGCGGCACTCGCGGGCCACGACGTCCATGTCGGCGACGTAGGTGCCGACGTCGCAGGCGGTGACGTACCGGCCGCCGAGCGAGGCCACGAACCGGCCGTAGGCCAGCAGCAGCTCCTCGGACTTGATCCGCTCCGGGTCGCCGATGATCACGGCCTTGCCACCGCCGTGGTCGAGCCCGGCCATGGCGTTCTTGTACGACATCCCGCGCGCGAGGTTCAGCGCGTCGGCGACGGCCTCCTCCTCGGAGGCGTACGGGTAGAAGCGCGTACCGCCGAGGGCGGGGCCCAGCGCGGTGGAGTGGATGGCGATGACGGCCTTGAGGCCGGTGGCACGGTCCTGACAGAGCACGACTTGCTCATGGCCCCCCTGGTCCGAGCGGAACAGGGTGTGCAGGACGCCGTCAGATACGTCGGTCACTGTGGTGACTCCTGAGTAAGTAGCGGCGGGTGGGGTCGGCCCCCGTAGAGGTGGCGGGGACTGTGGCACGAGATTAGATCCTCGTGCGCCCACCGGCGGCACCGTGTCCCGGATCACCTCCGTCCGGAGTACCGCCGTGCGTCGATTTGCGCGGTTTCCCACCCGTCCGGGCGGGGGCCGGACAGGTTTTCGCGGCGGTCCTCGGGGGAGGGAGCAGGCGTGCCCAAGGTGTCCTCGGTGATCGTCCCCTACGCGACCTACTTGCGCGTGTACGAACCGCTGGCCGCCTTCCCGGAACCGGAACGCGGCCACTGGGCCCGTTACGCCCGCCGCCCGGACCGCCCCTCCTACCAGGACGAACTCCGCCGGGCCCTGGCCGACCTCGCGCCCACCCCGCCGGTGCCGGTGCCGGTGCACGAGAGTGACGACGCGTTCGTGCTGGAGGTCGGCGGCGTGGTCTGCGTCTGCCCCTGGCGCACCCGGCTGCGCGGCTGGCAGGCCCTGGGCGAGCTCGCCGAGGACTTCCCGCTGCCGGTCCTGGACGCCCTCCTGCCCCCGGTCGTACGCCACCAGGCGACCCGGGACTACGAGCGCTGGCTGGCCGACCACCCCGACGCCCGGCCGTGGATCCGCACCGCGACCTGGCAGGTGCCGATCAACTGGTTCGTGCTGTTCGCGGACGACGAGCGGGAGTACGGCAAGGGCTCCGCCGACGAGGCGCCCGTCCTGCGCTACCGGACCCCGATGGTCCAGGCCCGCCGGCGGGTGGCGCGGGGGCTGCGGGCGCTGCGGGACGCCGTGGACGAGAGCCTGCTGATCGACGGCCTCGTGGACGTCGGGCGCTGGCTGGAGGAGTTCCATCCGCGCTCACTGGTCGAACTCGACTACGGCGGACTGGTGCACGCCCTGCCGGCCGGCACGCTCGAGGGCGACCACTCGGCGGCGGACGTGGCCGAAGGGATCGCCGCGCTGCGCCGGGGCGACGAGGAGGGCGCCGGGGAGGCCTACGGGCGCCTCGTGGAGCGCTGGCGTTCGGTTCGCGACCTGCGCTCGGCGAACTGACGTTTGACCAAACGCCGTTCTTGGGGTTTCGTCTTCGCTCTGGGGTGTCTGAGGTTCCGTCAGCGCGGGCCCGGGAACGGACGTAGGCGTCGATCCGGGCGTATGTCCCAAGCGCGTCAAGCGTGACGGACCGCACTTACGTGGCCCTTGCGCCGCTTGCCCGCCCTCATGCCAAAATAGGACAAGGAGTCCGGCGAGGACTCCTCCGTCCTGATGTGCTCGACTATGGGCGGAATCTCGGCAATGCATGCTTTGGGGGGTCTGGTGACTCCTGATCGCTGCTGTGACTGATCGTCACAGCGGCGTGACTGTCCGCTATGGCACGGTCCATCGGCTTCCGCGGCTGATGAACACCTGGGAGGGCAATTCCATCGGTTTGGCCGACGTGGCTGGACAGATGGTGTAGTTGTAGTGCCGAGGACAAGCCGTTCGTCCTATAACCGACTCGACTCGCGTCCGCCATTTCGGGCAACGCGGGTCAAGGTGCAGAATTTAGAGGAAAGAACCGAGAAGGTTCGGTTCTCCCGAGGAGGCCGCTCATGACCGCTCGCACCCCTGATGCCGAGCCGCTGCTGACCCCGGCTGAGGTCGCCACCATGTTCCGCGTCGACCCGAAGACGGTCACGCGCTGGGCGAAGGCAGGCAAGCTCACGTCGATCCGCACGCTCGGCGGGCACCGCCGCTACCGCGAAGCCGAGGTCCGCGCACTGCTCGCGGGCATTCCGCAGCAGCGCAGCGAGGCCTGAACAACCGCATGAACCGGGCACAACCGGCTGGTCCCCCACCGGCCGAGACGCCCGGGAACCCTGGCTCCAAGCGACGCGGGGACTGCCCCAACAGGCCCCTCGCCCAAGCTGATCAGAGCTTTCCAGGCAACTGAACAAGGGTGCGTCGTCGATCGCGCTGGACTCCGCCGGGTCCAGCGCGATCTTTTTTGTGCGCCCATGGGGGGCAGGGCCGGCTCGGGCGGGGGTCCGGGGGCGCCCTGTGCGCGGGCTTGTCGGACTCTGGGGACGGTTGGGGGATCACCTGTGTGCCGGCCGGCGAGCACCTCTCCGAGTGGTGCAATTGCACATATTAAATTGACCTGTTGTAGGAGAGGTGTAAGTGCAGCACTTCCCAAAACTCATGCAGTGACACCCGTCACATACCAGTCGGCTTGTTGAGCCCGTGGCATATGCGCTAAAGAGAACGGGCGTTGGGGCCGGGTTGTTCCCCGGCGGGCCGGGAGGCGTCCGAGGGGCGGGGCGCGGATTCCATCGCCAGCCGCAGGAGGCGGTGGCAGATCGGGCAGTGGCGGGTGAGGTGCCGGTACGACGACGCGGCCGACAGATGCGCACGGAGCAGCGCCCGTGTCTCGTGCCCAGCCGATGCCGCCATACGCCACCTCCAGGTGGGCACACGGAGCGGTGCCCTGCTTCCTGGAGTACCGAGGGACGGGTGGGCCCGTCAAGACGGCAGAGGGCCGCACAGCGCCCCGCACGAGCGAAGGAGCCCGGGGCCGAAGACCCGGGCTCCTGTCGTGAGAACGGCCCGCGGTCTCCCGCGGGGTGGTGTCCTCATGCGGAAGGCCCGCGTCCCTCGCGGGACGCGGGCCTTCCGATAACTGCGGTCCTGACGGGATTTGAACCCGCGGCCTCCACCTTGACAGGGTGGCGAGCACTCCAAACTGCTCCACAGGACCAGGTTTCGCGGCGCTCACGCGGCGGAGTCGCCTATTGGATTCCGCCCTCGTTGCGCTGCGAGAAGGACTCTACAGGAGGTGGAGCCTCCTGGTCGAACTCACCCTGTGTGCGGGGTCCGTCACGGCACCACCGCGTCGATCGCCTTCACGATCCGCTTGTCCGACACGGGGTACGCCGTACCGAGCGCGTGGGCGAAATAGCTGACCCGCAGCTCCTCGATCATCCAGCGGATGTCCAGCACCTGCCGCGGCACCGGCCGCCCCTGCGGCAGCTGCTCCAGCAGCCACGCGTACTCGTCCCGCATCTCATGGACCTTCTCCATGCGCGTGGTGTCCCGCTGCACGTTCGCCGGCATCTGCTGCAGGCGCCGGTCCGCGGCCACCAGATAGCGCATCAGGTCCGGCAGCCGCCGCAGCCCGGCCTCGGTCACGAAACCGGGCCGCACGAGCCCGTCCAGCTGTCCCCGTACGTCCTGGAGGTTCGGCAGCAGCGCGGGGCTCCGTACGCCCTTCAGACGGCGCTCACAGGCCTGCCACGCCGCCAGCACCTGCTGCACCTGGTCCACCGCGCGGACCGTCGTGTCGACGATCTCCGCGCGGACCTTGTCGTACAGCTTCCGGTAGGACTCCTCGTCCCACACCGGCCCGCCGAAGTCGGCGATCAGCTTGTCCGCCGCGGCCGTCGCGCAGTCGTCGAACAGGGCCTGCACCGAACCGTGCGGATTGGCGGACAGCGCCAGCTTCTGCGCGTTCGTCAGCTTCTCGGACGCGAACTTCGCGGGGTTCACCGGGATCCCCAGCAGGATCAGCCGGCGCGTGCCCTTCCACATCGCCTCCGCCTGCTCGGCCTCCGTGTCGAACAACCGGACCGACACCGTGTCACCGTCGTCGACCAGCGCCGGGTACGCCTTCACCGGCTGACCGGCACGCCGGGTCTCGAACACGCGGGTGAGCGAACCGATCGTCCAGTCCGTCAGCCCCTTGCGCTCCAGGGACTCGCCGCCCTCACGCTGCGCCGTGGCGGCGGCCGCCTGCGACAGCGCCTTGCGGGCCTTCGGCCGCAGCCTGAGCCTGAGCGCCTCCAGGTCCTTGTCCTCGGCGATCTTGCGGCGCCGCTCGTCAACGATCCGGAACGTCACCTTCAAGTGGTCCGGAACGCGGGACCAGTCGAAGTCCTCCGCCTCGAAGGGCACTCCGACCATCCGCTTCAGCTCACGGGCCATCGTCACGGTCAGCGGCTCCTGCAGGGGGACCGCACGCTCCAGGAACGCCTTCGCGTAGTTCGGCGCCGGCACGTAGTTGCGCCGGATCGGCTTGGGGAGCGAACGGATCAACTCCGTGACGACCTCCTCGCGCAGCCCCGGAATCTGCCAGTCGAACCCCTCGTCCGTCACCTGGTTCAGGACCTGGAGCGGAACGTGGACCGTCACACCGTCGGCGTCCGCACCCGGCTCGAACTGGTACGTGACCCGGAACTTGAGCGGCCCCTGCCGCCACGAGTCGGGGTAGTCCGCCTTGGTGACCGCCTCCGCCGACTCACGGATCAGCATCTCCCGCTCGAAGTCGAGGAAGTCCGGCTGCTCGTGCCGCTTGTGCTTCCACCACGAGTCGAAGTGCGCCCCCGACACCACGTGTTCGGGGATCCGCTGGTCGTAGAAGTCGAACAGGGTCTCGTCGTCGACCATGATGTCCCGGCGCCGGGCGCGGTGCTCCAGCTCCTCGACCTCGGTCAGCAGCCGCCGGTTGTCGGCGTAGAACTTGTGGTGCGTCCGCCAGTCGCCCTCGACCAGCGCGTTGCGGATGAACAGCTCCCGGGAGACCTCCGGGTCGATCCGGCCGTAGTTCACCTTGCGCTGCGCCACGATCGGCACGCCGTACAGCGTCACCTTCTCGTACGCCATCACGGCCGCCTGGTCCTTCTCCCAGTGCGGCTCGCTGTACGTGCGCTTGAGCAGGTGCTCCGCGAGCGGCTCCACCCACTCCGGCTCGATCTTCGCGTTGACCCGCGCCCACAGCCGGGACGTCTCCACCAGCTCGGCCGACATCACGAACCGCGGCGGCTTCTTGAACAGCGCCGAGCCCGGGAAGATCGCGAACTTGGCGTTCCGCGCGCCCAGGTACTCGTTGCGCCCGCCGTCCTTGCGGCCGGTGCCCGGACCGGAGTCCTTGGACTCCTTCACGTCCTTCATGCCGATGTGCGACAGCAGACCGGCCAGCAGGGAGACGTGGATGCGGTCGTCGGCGGCGTCCTCCTCGTTGAGGTGGATGCCCATCTGCTTGGCGACCGTGCGCAGCTGCGTGTAGATGTCCTGCCACTCGCGGATCCGCAGGAAGTTCAGGTACTCCTGCTTGCACATCCGGCGGAACGACGACGAACCGCGCTCCTTCTGCTGCTCGCGGACGTACCGCCACAGGTTGAGGTACGCGAGGAAGTCGCTGGACTCGTCCCGGAACCGGGCGTGCTGCTGATCGGCCTGCGTCTGCTTGTCGGCGGGCCGCTCCCGCGGATCCTGGATGGACAGCGCGGCGGCGATGACCATCACCTCGCGGACACAGCCGTTCTTGTCCGCCTCCAGCACCATGCGGGCCAGCCGCGGGTCCACCGGCAGCTGCGCCAGCTTCCGCCCCGTCTGCGTCAGCCGCTTGCGGGGATCCTTCTGCGCCGCGTCGAGCGCGCCCAGCTCCTGGAGCAGCTGCACGCCGTCGCGGATGTTGCGGTGGTCCGGCGGGTCGATGAACGGGAACTTCTCGATCTCACCCAGGCCGGCCGCCGTCATCTGCAGGATGACCGAGGCGAGGTTGGTGCGCAGGATCTCCGCGTCCGTGAACTCCGGACGGGCCAGGAAGTCGTCCTCGCTGTACAGCCGGATGCAGACACCGTCCGACGTACGGCCGCAGCGGCCCTTGCGCTGGTTGGCGCTGGCCTGCGAGACCGGCTCGATCGGCAGCCGCTGCACCTTGGTGCGGTGGCTGTAGCGGGAGATGCGGGCGAACCCGGGGTCGATGACGTACTTGATGCCCGGCACGGTCAGGGACGTCTCGGCCACGTTCGTCGCCAGCACGATCCGGCGGCCGCTGTGCTGCTGGAACACCCGGTGCTGCTCGGCGTGCGACAGCCGCGCGTACAGCGGCAGCACCTCCGTCGACCGGTACCGCTTCTTCGTGAGCGCGTCCGCCGTGTCCCGGATCTCCCGCTCACCGGAGAGGAACACCAGGATGTCGCCCGGTCCCTCCGCCATCAGCTCCTCGACGGCGTCCGTGATCGCGGTGATCTGGTCCCGGTCGGCGTCCTCGGAGTCCTCCTCCAGCAGCGGCCGGTACCGCACCTCCACCGGATACGTGCGCCCGCTGACCTCGATGATCGGCGCGTCCCCGAAGTGCCGGGAGAAACGCTCCGGGTCGATGGTCGCCGACGTGATGACGACCTTGAGGTCCGGGCGCTTCGGCAGCAGCTGGGCGAGGTAACCGAGCAGGAAGTCGATGTTGAGCGACCGCTCGTGCGCCTCGTCGATGATGATCGTGTCGTAGGCGCGCAGCTCACGGTCGGTCTGGATCTCCGCGAGCAGGATGCCGTCCGTCATCAGCTTGATGAACGTGGCGTCCGGATTCACCTGGTCGGTGAAGCGGACCTTCCAGCCCACGGCCTCACCCAGCGGCGTGTCCAGCTCCTCCGCCACCCGCTCCGCGACCGTACGCGCGGCGATCCGGCGGGGCTGCGTGTGCCCGATCATGCCCCGGACACCCCGGCCCAGCTCCACGCAGATCTTCGGGATCTGCGTGGTCTTGCCGGACCCGGTCTCACCCGCGACGATCACCACCTGGTGATCACGGATCGCCTCGGCGATCGCGTCCTTCTTCTGACTGACGGGCAACTGCTCGGGATACGTGACCGCCGGCACCCGGGTGCGCCGCCCCGCCATCCGCTCCTCGGACGCGGCGACCTCCGCCTCGATCTCGGTGAGCACGGCGGCGCGGGCCTCCGGCTTGCGGATCTTGCGTGCGCCCTCGAGCCTGCGCCCGAGCCGATGCGCGTCGCGCAGCGACAGCTCGGTGAGGCGGGAGGCGAGGGAACCGAGAACGGGGGCAGAGTGCGTAGACATACGGACTCCAGGATCTCATCCCGCGAAAATTCGCGGCCAATGATTTTGCCGGGGTGCATGTGCTGGGGCACACAACAAGGCCCCGATCGAGGATCGGGGCCTTTGCTGTGGCTGGGGCCGGGGTCGAACCGGCGACCTATCGCTTTTCAGGCGATCGCTCGTACCAACTGAGCTACCCAGCCGAGGTGTTTCACGTGAAACACCAGCGGTCCTGACGGGATTTGAACCCGCGGCCTCCACCTTGACAGGGTGGCGAGCACTCCAAACTGCTCCACAGGACCAAGCGTGTCGTACGACAGTGTCGCACAGGGTGGTGCGTGCCCCCAACGGGATTCGAACCCGTGCTACCGCCTTGAAAGGGCGGCGTCCTAGGCCGCTAGACGATGAGGGCTATCGGCCCGCCTGGGCGCTTCTCAGCGCGTCGGGGACGTGAGAAGCATATGGGATGGCGGGAGGGTTCGCCAAAACGGTTTACGGCGCGGGCGTCGAGGAGGTGCCGGAGGAGGGGGACGGGGAGGTGCTCGCGCCCGGCTGGTTCTCCTTCGGGAGGTGGCGGCTGACCTCCGCCGTGGTGAGGCCGAGGCCGCCCAGTTCGATCGAGTCCCAGGCCTGGAGGCGGCGGGTGTCGCGGTCGAAGTAGAGGATCGACGTCTCGATCGGGTCCGGGTACTTCCCCTCGATGGCGCGCAGGCCGCTGCCGCCGGTGGAGCCCTCGACGCGCAGCCGGGTGCCGTACCGCATGACCTCCGTCTCCTCGTGGTGGATGTGACCGGCCAGCACCAGCGGCACGGTGCCGTCGACCTCGCGTGCCGCCGACGGCTCGTGGACGACCGCCACGTCCACCGGGGTGCCGGCGGCCCGCTGGTCGCGCAGGGCGGAGGCGAGCCGGGCGCCCGCCAGCTCCTGGGACTGCTCGGCCCCGGTCCTCTGCGAGCGGTCGGGGGTGAACTGCGGATCCCCGATGCCGGCGAAGCGCAGCCCGGCGATGGTCTTCGCCCTGCCGTCGTCGAGGACGTGGACGTTCTTCATGCCGGCGAGGTAGCGCTGGGTGACGAGCGAGTCGTGGTTGCCGCGGACCCAGACGTAGGGGGCGCCCAGGTCCTCGATGGGGTCCAGGAAGCCGTTCTCGGCGGCGGTGCCGTGGTCCATCGTGTCGCCCGAGTCGACGATCACGTCCACCCGGTACTGCTCCACCAGCGAGGCGATGATCTTCCAGCTGGCCGGGTTGAGGTGGATGTCGGAGACGTGCAGGACGCGCAGGGTGGTCGGGTCGGGCTGGTAGGCGGGGAGGGTGGAGGTGGCGTCGTAGAGCTTGGTCACGTTGGTGACCAGGCGCGCCAGCTCCTTCTGGTAGACGTCGAACTCCGTGACGATGCTGCGCGCGTCGCCGACCAGGGACGGGGCGGAGGAGAGCAGGCCGGAGAACCTGGGTTCCAGGACGGAGTCGGGGTTCCAGGTGGCGTACGCCGTGCCGCCGGACGCGGCCAGCAGGCCGAGGGCGAGGCCGCCGGCGGCGAGGGCGCGGCGGGGGCGGCGGTAGACGGCGAGGCCGAGGGCGGTGGCGCCGGTGACGACGGCGACGCAGGAGCGTACGGCGAGGTCGGCGGTGCCGTGGGTGATGTCCCGGGTGACCTCGTCCTGGAGGCCGGAGAGGCGTTCGGGGTGGTCGACCAGGGCCTGGGAGCGCTCGGGGTCGAGCTGGTCGACGTTGACGTCCAGGCGGACGGGGGCGATGTGGCTGTCGAGCTGGAGGGCGCCCAGGGGAGAGATGTTGATCTTCGTGCCGCCGGTGACGGAGGGGCGCAGGGTCATGGTGGTGTTCATGGGGCCCACGGGGACCCGGACGTTGCCGACGATCAGCAGGCCGAGCCAGGCGCCGAGGACGACCACGGCGACGAGGCCGGCCGCGCGCGCCCAGGGCCGCGGCTGCGGGGTGAGGGCGAGCGTCGCGGTGGTGGGCCGACGGGGGCGCCGGCGGCGGGTGGGGGCCCGCGGGACCCGGGGAGGACGAGGGAGGGCGTTCAGGACGGCGGAGGGGACGCGGGCCATTGGTCCCGTATGCCCAAGTCGGTGGCCGGATATGCGGGGCCCGCGCGCAACTCGTACGGACGGCTCGTACCCGACAATGGCTTCGTGCTGGAGATGACGCGCGAGATGTTCGAGGAGCTGGTCTCCGAGGCGCTGGACCGGATTCCGCCGGAGCTGACGCGGCTGATGGACAACGTCGCGGTGTTCGTCGAGGACGAACCGCCGGCGGACGATCCGGAGCTGCTCGGGGTGTACGAGGGGACTCCGCTGACGGAGCGGGGCGAGTGGTACGCGGGGGTGCTGCCGGACCGGATCACCATCTACCGGGGGCCGACGCTGCGGATGTGCGAGTCCCGGGAGGACGTCGTCGCCGAGACGGAGATCACCGTGGTGCACGAGATCGCGCACCACTTCGGGATCGACGACGCCCGGCTGCACGCGCTCGGCTACGGATAGGCCGTACGCGTGTCTTCTTGAGGGTGGTGGGAGTTGGGGTTGTTGACCCTGTACTCCAACCGGAGGTGGCCCCGTGCGCCGCTTGTACGTACCCGTCCGCCTGGCCGCCACGGTCGTGGCCGTCGCCGCCGCCGCCGGCTGCATGAGTGTGGGTGAGGACGGTGCGGGCGGGAACGCCGGACCGTCGCACTCCGCGGGGAGGCCGGGCGGTGAGGCGCCGGACGGGGGCGCCGCGGTGTCGGGCGACGGTGCCGGGTACGGCGCCGCGTCGGCCGACGGGCCGCGCGGTGACGGCAAGGGCGGGGACAAGGGGCGCAAGGGCAAGGGGAAGAAGGGCGGGGCGGGGAAGGCGGCGTCCGCCGAGACCTCGCCGTCCGCGGGGGCGAGCCGGTCCGCGCCGGCCGACGGCGGGCCGGGCGGGCCCGCGAAACCGACCCCGGACGACCGGCCCGTTCCCCCGGAGCCCTCGCGGACACCGGATCCGCAGCCCTCGCCGACGCCGCCCGAGCCGTCGGTCACACCGGAGCCGACGCAGGCGGAGCCGTCCTCGTCGGCGCACCAGCCGCCCGAGACGCAGTTGGAGCAGCGGGAGCCGGCGCCGGAAGCGGGGGAGCCGGTCTAAGACCTCATCTCCAGCGCTTCCCCGCCCGCCGGACCCCGCGCTCACCTGCTGGTTTGCTTTCAGGGGTCCTGGGTGCGTATGGTGGCAGATCGTTTGATCCTATTTGCCCGGCGCCACTGCAGAGCGCGCCGTGTGGCGCGTACTCTCTCCCTTGCCGTGGTGGACCGCATCGAGGCGGTCGTAATTGCGAACTGCGAATCACGGAGTTGACGGGCGCGTGCCGAAGAGACTCCGGAAGGTTTCGCATTCGTATGCCCATCGCCAGTACTGATCACGTCGTCGTGCCCGAGAACATCGAGGCCACCGACATCAACATCGAGGCCACCGACACCGACGTCACCACCGAGGCGGCGGCCCCCGAGATCACCTTCGCCGACCTCGGCCTGCCCGAGGGCGTCGTGCGCAAGCTCGCGCAGAACGGCGTGACCACCCCCTTCCCGATCCAGGCCGCGACCGTCCCGGACGCCCTGGCCGGCAAGGACATCCTCGGCCGTGGCCGCACCGGCTCCGGCAAGACCCTCTCCTTCGGTCTGCCGACCCTGGCCACGCTGGCCGGCGGCCGGACCGAGAAGCACAAGCCGCGCGCCGTCATCCTGACGCCGACGCGTGAGCTGGCCATGCAGGTCGCCGACGCGCTCCAGCCGTACGGGGACGTCCTCGGCCTGAAGATGAAGGTCGTCTGCGGCGGTACGTCCATGGGCAACCAGATCTACGCCCTGGAGCGCGGCGTCGACATCCTGGTCGCCACGCCCGGCCGACTGCGCGACATCATCAACCGCGGCGCGTGCTCCCTGGAGAACGTGCAGATCACCGTCCTCGACGAGGCCGACCAGATGTCCGACCTGGGCTTCCTGCCCGAGGTCACCGAACTGCTCGACCAGGTCCCGGCGGGCGGCCAGCGGATGCTGTTCTCCGCGACCATGGAGAACGAGATCAAGACCCTCGTCGACCGGTACCTCAACGACCCGGCGACGCACGAGGTCGACGCGGCGCAGGGCGCGGTGACGACCATGTCGCACCACATCCTCGTCGTGAAGCCGAAGGACAAGGCGCCGGTCACCGCGGCCATCGCCTCCCGCAAGGGCCGCACCATCATCTTCGTCCGCACCCAGCTGGGCGCCGACCGCGTCGCCGAGCAGCTGCGTGACGCCGGTGTGAAGGCGGACGCGCTGCACGGCGGCATGACGCAGGGCGCGCGCACGCGCACCCTGGCCGACTTCAAGGACGGCTACGTCAACGTCCTGGTCGCCACCGACGTCGCCGCGCGCGGCATCCACGTCGACGGCATCGACCTGGTCCTCAACGTGGACCCGGCCGGCGACCACAAGGACTACCTGCACCGCGCGGGCCGCACGGCGCGCGCCGGCCGCACCGGCACCGTCGTCTCCCTGTCCCTGCCGCACCAGCGGCGCCAGATCTTCCGGCTGATGGAGGACGCGGGCGTCGACGCCACGCGCCACATCATCCAGGGCGGCGCGGCCTTCGAGCCGGAGGTCGCCGAGATCACCGGCGCCCGGTCGATGACCGAGGTGCAGGCCGAGTCGGCCGGCAACGCGGCGCAGCAGGCCGAGCGTGAGGTCGCCCAGCTCACCAAGGAGCTGGAGCGGGCCCAGCGCCGCGCCTCCGAGCTGCGCGAGGAGGCCGACCGGCTGCTGGCCCGGGTCGCGCGGGAGCGGGGCGAGGACGTCGAGACGGTGGTCGCCGAGGCGGCCGAGGCGGCCGAGGCCGAGGTTTCGCTGCCGGAGCAGCCGACCGCGCGGGACGTCGAGCGGACCGAGCGCGTGGAGCGTACGGAGGCACCGGCGCCGTACGAGCGGCGCGAGCGCCGGGACGACCGTCGTGACGACCGTGGTGGGCGTTCCTTCGAGCGTCGTGACGACCGTGGTGGGCGTTCCTTCGAGCGTCGTGACGACCGCGGTGGCTTCAACCGTGACCGTGGTGACCGCCGTGACGACCGTGGCGGCTTCCGCCGGGACGACCGCCGGGACGACCGTCGTGACGACCGTGGTGGGCGTTCCTTCGAGCGTCGTGACGACCGTGGTGGGCGTTCCTTCGAGCGTCGTGACGACCGCGGTGG
>NZ_JAGMUJ010000174.1:22494-34273 GCF_019049255.1 Streptomyces sp. AC558_RSS880
CCGTGACGACCGCGGTGGCTTCAACCGTGACCGTGACCGCGGTGAGCGCGGCGGCTTCCGCCGTGACGACCGCGGCGGCCACCGCGGCAGCGACCGTCCGTTCAACCGCGACCGCCAGGGCGACCGCCCCGGCTTCCACTCCGGCTCCCACTCCGGCTCCCACGACCGCCCGTACGGCCGTCGTGACGACCACCGCGGCGGCGGCTCCTTCGGCCGCCGCGACGACAAGCCGCGCTGGAAGCGCAACGGCTGACACGGCCTCACCCGGCCGACCCGAAGGGCCCGCACGACACCCGTCGTGCGGGCCCTCCCGCGTTCCGCGCGGGACACGTCCGGACCCGCCTCGGCGATACCCGATCGGAGTCCCGGCCACGTCCGGCTATGCTCGGGTAGGCAACATCGCCAGGGGCCCTTAGCTCAATTGGCAGAGCAGTGGACTTTTAATCCATTGGTTGTGGGTTCGAGTCCCACAGGGCCTACCTCTCGCAGGCAGCGGCACACCGCCTCTGACCTGCTGCGCGGCGCTCGAATCGGCTTCGGCCGGCTCGGGCGCCGCGTCATTTCACGGGGCGCTCGTCCCGGTTCGGGTCGAGGAGCTGCACGGCGACCCCGGTGAGGACCAGGCCCGCCGCGATGAGGAGGCCGTCGGGGACGACGATGCCCGCGGCGAGCATGGTCACCCCGACGGCCAGCGCGCACCAGGCGCCCGTGCGCCGGTACTCGCGGGGGCGGGCCGGACGGCCTTCGGAGAGTGAGCGGACGAAACGGGGGTCCTCGTGTTCGAGACGGGCCGCGAGATCGACCAGGCGCTCGTCGTCGGACTGGGGCACGGCTCCTCCTTCCCAGGGGGGCGGCCGCCCGGTGACACCGCCGACGGTCATCGCCCCGTGACACCGGGGCGCAAGAGGGCGAACCGTCGGCCTGCCGCGAACTCGGCTCGGTACAAAGGAGTTTGCCCTTCTGCCGACGTCGTCACCCGCCCGGTACGGCAGACTCCAGCGTCACCCACCGCCACCGGCCGCGGCCATCCGCCGAGGGCCCCATCCCGCCCGGGTTCCGGTGCGTACCCGGGCCGCCCGGCCGGCCGCGGTTCCGGGGGAAAATGGGGGCTGTCACCGATGGCGCGGGGCTCGCCCCGCTGCGGCACCCGGTGCGCGCGATCACGACGACGGACCCGCTCCGCCCCCGGACACCGTCCGGCGGCCGGCGGGCGCGGCGAGAGCGCCGAGCTGATCATCCCGTTCCCCACCGTGCCGGACCGGCGGGAGGGCGAGCGCGCCACGAGCAGCGCCCGCGCCTGTTGTCAGACTGGACCCCCACAGGCCCGTCCGCCCTCCCGGGAGTAGGAACCGATGCCCCACCCGTACGTCCTGCTGTCCGCCGCCGTCTCCCTCGACGGCTACCTGGACGACACCGGCCCCGAGCGGCTGCTGCTGTCCGGTCCGGCCGACTTCGACCGGGTCGACGAGGTACGGGCGTCCGTGGACGCCATCCTGGTCGGCGCCGGCACGATCCGCGCCGACAACCCCCGACTGCTGGTCAACTCGCCCGAGCGGCGCGCCGCCCGCGTCGCCGGGGGCCGAGCCGAGTACCCGCTCAAGGTCACCGTCAGCGGCTCCGGCGACCTGGACCCGGCGGCCCGGTTCTGGCACACCGGCGGCGAGAAGGTCCTCTACACGACCGACGAGGGCGCCGGGCGTGCCCACGCCCTCGGTCTCGCCGCCGACGTCGTCCCGCTCGGCGCCGAGCTCGACTGGCGGCTGCTGCTGGAGCATCTGCACGCCGAGCGCGGGGTCCGGCGGCTCATGGTCGAGGGCGGCGGCACGATCCACACCCAGCTCCTCACCGAAGGGCTGGCCGACGAGCTCCAGCTGGTCCTCGCCCCGCTGTTCGTCGGCGACGTCGAGGCCCCCCGCCTCTTCGGCCCCGGCTCCTACCAGGGCGGCCGGCTGCGGCTGGTCGAGAGCCGCCCGATCGGCGACGTCGTCCTGATGCGCTACGAGCCCACCGCCCCCGGCACCGGCCCGCTGCCCTCCGCCGCCGACCACCACTGGCTGGCCCTCGCCTGCGAGCTGGCCGCCGAGTGCCCGCCCTCGGAGACGGCGTTCAGCGTGGGCGCGGTCGTGGTGGCCGCCGACGGTACGGAGCTGGCGCGCGGCCACTCCCGGGAGGGCACCGACCCGGTGGTGCACGCGGAGGAGGCCGCGCTCGCCAAGACCGATCCCACGGACCCCCGGCTCGCCGGCGCCACCGTGTACTCCAGCCTGGAGCCCTGCGCCCGCCGCGCGTCCCGCCCCGCGCCCTGTGCCCGGCTGGTCCTGGACGCGGGGGTGCGGCGGGTGGTCACGGCCTGGCGCGAGCCGGACACGTTCGTGGCGGGCGCCGACGGCAGCGCGGTACTGGCGGCCGGGGGCGCCACCGTCGTCGTCCTGCCGGAGCACGAGGACCGCGCCAAGGCGCCGAACGGACATCTGCTCGGCCGCTGAAACCAGGGCGCCGGTAATGGGTGTGCGCCGTGTCCCGCGGATGGCGTACACTGGTTTCAACGACGCGGGGTGGAGCAGCTCGGTAGCTCGCTGGGCTCATAACCCAGAGGTCGCAGGTTCAAATCCTGTCCCCGCTACTGAAGGCCGAGGGCCGGAATCCAAGGATTCCGGCCCTCGGTGTTTTTGTTCCTCCCCCACTCCTCACTCTCACTCAGCGTGAGCACTCCACCTCGCAGCGCATAACAACTGACGTACGGTCAGAAACCATCCGCCGCCCGAGGCGGCCTGAAGCGCGGTCAACTCGCCCGTTTTTGACCGCCCATGGCACTTAAGTCCACCCGGAAATCGTTAACGATCAAGAGGAACAGCTTGGAATCAGGCCCTCGCGTCTATTAACGTTCGATAACGCAGCGCGGTCGTCCCAGCCGTCACAGAAGTCGGCTCCGTGCGCACGCGCCGAATCCCGCGAGGGAACCGGGGAACCACCACCATGGGGTGAATCGCGTGGATACCGCCGTGGAGACACGGCGCGTATACGCGCGTAGGAGACCTTCCCGCTCCGAACCCGTCAGCTAACCCGGTAGGCGAAGACGGAAGGAAAGGAGCGCGCCCACGTGGCGTCCAACCCGCCTGCCCCCGAGGCCCCGTTCAAGCCGAGCGACACCTTCGCCTACGGCGCCGGCCGCACCGACGAGGGCCCCTTCGAGGAGTGGAACCCCACCGCGGAGTCCGTTCGCCCCGTACGTGGCCGGCATCGCGTCTCCAAGCAGCGCGGCGGAGGACTCGCCCGCAGCTCCACCGTCCTGGGCGTCGGGGTCATCGCGGCCGTCGGCGCCGGCGGCATGGCCAGCGCCCAGACCGGCAAGCCCCCGGTCTCGATCTCCATGCCCGACCTCCCCAACGTGGGTTCCCTCATCCCCGACGAGGAAACCCCCGAGGGATCGGCCACCCCCCTCAGCACCCTCGGCATGACCGCCGCCGACACCGAGCAGGGCGCCGCCGACGCCGGTGAGGCGCTGCGCACCCGGATCATGGCGCAGGTCGAGCAGCAGCAGGCCCAGGCCGAGAGCAAGGCCGAGGCGGAGGCCGTCGCCGCCGCCGAGAAGGCGGCCGCCGAGGCCGCCGCCAAGGCGGAGAAGGAGGCCAAGGCCAAGGCCGAGGCCGCCAAGAAGAAGGCGGAGGAGGAGGCCAGGAAGAAGGCCGAGGCCGAGCGCCTCGCCGAGCTGGCCAAGCAGTACGCGCTGCCGACCTCCTCGTACACCATCACCTCCACCTTCGGGCAGGCCGGCGCCTACTGGTCCTCCGGCCAGCACACCGGCCTCGACTTCGCCGCCCCCACGGGCACGCTGATCAAGGCGGTCCACACCGGCACGATCACCTCCGCCGGCTATGACGGCTCCTACGGCTACAAGACCGTGCTCACGCTCGACGACGGCACCGAGATCTGGTACGCCCACCAGTCCTCCATCAGCGTCAGCGTCGGCCAGAAGGTCAACACCGGCGATGTGATCGGCCGCGTCGGCTCCACCGGCAACTCCACCGGGGCCCACCTCCACCTGGAGGTCCACACCGGTGGCTCCGCCTCGGGCATCGACCCGCTGGCCTGGCTGCAGAGCAAGGGCCTCACCGTCTGAGCGACCCGGCTTCCCACGCCCTGGACCCCGGCAGTCCCGACGACGTCAGGGCTGCCGGTCAGGTGTTCTCCGGGGCGGTGCGGACCCGTCAGGGCCGGTGGGCGTTCGGATCGTACGCGCCGTACGGGTACCCGTACGGCGGCTGTCCGTACGGCGGATGCCCATAGCCGCCGTAGCCGCTGTATCCGTCATAGCCGCTGTATCCGCCGTACACCGCCCACGGCGCCGCGGTGACCGGAACCCGGGGCGCGGTGGCGCGGGCCGCGTGCTCCAGGGCCGGCCGGGCCGCTGCCCGTCGGTGCCACAGCTCCAGCAGCAGCTCACGTTCCCGGGTGACGAAGTCCAGCCCCGCCCGCCCGAGCCGCCCCCGGTGCCGCAGGAACGCCAGCGACGTCGCGTACGCCTCGTACGCGGCGACCGACCGCGCCGCCGCCCTCCCGCCGCAGCGGCGCGCGTACCGCCGGGCGACGCGCCGCGCCCGCATCGAGCCCAGCGCGAACGGCTCCGCCGCGTCGAGCCACCCGGCGGCCACGTACGCGGGCAGTTCCTCCCGCACGGTCCGCAGCTCCCGCTGCCGCGTCCACACCACCAGCCAGGTCAGCAGCCCGAACACCGGCACCATGAACACCGCGTACACCACGAGGAAGCCGTACGGGCCGAGCGTCGAGGAGCCGTTCCACAGCGCGTGCACGCCCATCGCGAGGAGCAGCCCGCCGAGCGGCAGCAGCACGCGCCGGACCCGCTGCCGGTCCGCGGACAGCGCGGCGACACCGAAGCCGATCCCGGTGAGCACGGTGAACAGGGGATGCGCGAACGGCGACATCACGATGCGGACGAAGAAGGTCGCCGCGGTGACCGAGGCGATGCCGCTCTCGCCGGTGAGCTGGTCGGTGCCGAAGGCGGTGCCGAGGTAGAGGATGTTCTCGGTGAACGCGAAGCCGGTGGCGGTGACCCCGGCTATCACCACGCCGTCGAGGATCCCGGTGAAGTCGCGTCTGCGGAACAGGAACACCAGCAGGACGGCCGCGGCCTTCGCGGACTCCTCCACCACCGGCGCTATGACGGTCGAGCCCAGGGTGTCGGCGCCGGTCGGGTCGGCGGTCGCCGTCGCTATCCACCGGGTGGCGAAGCTGTTCGCGACGATCGCCATCAGCGCCGCCGCACAGGCACCCCAGGCGAAGGAGAACAGCAGGTTCCGCCAGGGTCCCGGCTCGACCCGGTCCAGCCACCGGAAGGCGGCGACGAGCAGCGGCACGGGCAGGACGGCGAGGCCGAGCCCGACCAGGAACCCTCGCGTCCCGGTCTGCTCGCGCACCAGCGCCAGGATGACCAGCCCGGACAGCGCGAGCAGCGTGATCAGCGCGCCGTACCGCACCCAGGGCCGCTGCCACCAGTGCGCGTGCCGCGGCACTCCACCGGGGGCTGCGCCGGGAGGCGTCGGGCACGGAGGGCTGGTGGCCACGGGATCGACCCTAACGAGGCGGGGCTGTATCAGGCTCGGTCTGCTGCCTGCTCGTCCTGCGGTACGCGGCGGAAGAGCACGTCGTTCACGACATGACCCTTCTCCAGTCCCTGCGCCTCGAAACGGGTGAGCGGCCGGAAGGCGGGACGCGGCGCGAAACCGCCGTCCGGCCGCGTGTTCTCGAAGCCGGGGTGCGCGGTGAGCACCTGGAGCATCTGCTCCGCGTACGGCTCCCAGTCGGTGGCGCAGTGCAGCACGGCCCCCGGTGCGAGGCGGCTCGCGGCGAGGGTGAGGAACTCCGGCTGGATCAGCCGCCGCTTGTGGTGCCGCTTCTTCGGCCAGGGGTCGGGGAAGTAGACGCGCAGCCCGCCGAGGGAGCCGGGGGCGAGCATCTCGCGCAGCAGGATGATCGCGTCACCGTTGCCGACCCGTACGTTGGTCAGCCCGAGCCGGTCGGCGAGGTTGAGCAGATTGCCCTGGCCGGGCGTGTGGACGTCCACGGCGAGGATGTTGGTGGCCGGGTCGGCGGCGGCCATCCGCGCGGTCGCCTCGCCCATGCCGAAGCCGATCTCCAGGACGACGGGGTGCTCGTCGCCGAAGAACTCCGCGAGGTCGAGCCGCCGGCTGCCGTCGATGTCGAAGCCCCAGGCGGGCCACAGCCGCTGCAGGGCGTCCGCCTGCCCGGCGGTCACCCGGCTGCGCCGCGGCTGGAAGCTCCGGATCCGCCGCTCGAAGTGCGATCCGGCGGGATCGGCCTTCGGCCCGTCCGGGAACCGGGGCTCCCCCTTGGCCCGGGCAGGGCGGATCGGCACACCGGGTGTGTGCGTCGGGTGCGGGGCTTCGGAAACGTTCACGGAGTCAGACACAGTGCTGTCGATTTTACGGGGGCACGGGAAACGGCCGCCGTGCCCTCAGCGTCCCGCTCTCTCCAGTGCCGCCAGGGACCGCCGCGCGACCTCGCGGCCGATCGGCAGGGACGCCGTCGCCGCCGGTGAGGGGGCGTTCAGCACGTGGACCGCGCGGGCGGTCTCCTGGATCAGGAAGTCGTCGGCCAGGGTGCCGTCCCGCAGCACCGCCTGGGCCCGCACCCCGGCCGCCGCGGGCACCAGGTCGTCCTCCCGCACGGCGGGCAGGAGGCGGCGTACGGCGCGGGTGAAGGCCTCCTTGGACAGCGAGCGGTGCAGCTCGCCGGTGCCGTACCGCCAGTGGCGGCGGGCCAGGTGCCAGGAGCCCGGCCAGGACAGGGTCGCCGCCAGCTCGCGCGGACGCACCGTGCGCCAGTCGTAGCCCTCGCGGGCCAGCGCCGGTACCGCGTTGGGACCGACGTGGACGCCGCCGTCGACGCCCCGGGTGAGGTGGACGCCGAGGAAGGGGAACGCCGGGTCGGGCACCGGGTAGACCAGGCCGCGCACCAGTTCCGGCCGGGCCAGCTCGTAGTACTCGCCGCGGAACGGCACGATGCGGGCGCCGGGCTCGTCGCCGGTGCGACGGGCGATCTCGTCGCAGTGCAGACCCGCGCAGTTCACCAGCACCCGGCCGCGTACGACGTCACCGCCGTCCGTCAGGACGGCGACTCCCCGGTCGGGGCGGCGGTCGACGCGTGTCACCCGGGCTCCGTAGCGGATCTCCGCACCCGCCTCCCGCGCGCCCTGGGCGAGCCTGCGGGTGACCGCGGTGAAGTCGCAGACGCCGGTGGTGCCGACGTGGATGGCGGCCAGTCCGTCGACCTCCGGCTCGTACTCCGCGATCTGCGCGCCGCACAGCTCGCGGACCGCGATGCCGTTCTCCCGGCCGCGCTGGACCAGGGCGTGCAGCCGGGGCAGCTCCTCGCGGGCCGTGGCGACGATCAGCTTGCCCGTCACGGCGTGCGGGATGTCGTGCTCCGCGCAGAACTCGACCATCTCCGCGGCGCCCGACACCGCGTACCGGGCCTTCAGCGAGCCGGGGCGGTAGTAGACGCCGCTGTGGATGACGCCGCTGTTGCGGCCCGTCTGGTGCCGGGCGGGGCCGGGCTCCTTCTCCAGCACCGTGACCCGTGTGCCCGGCGCCGCACGCGTGAGCGCGTACGCCGTCGACAGGCCGACGATCCCGCCGCCGATCACCAGCACGTCGCAGTCGTACGACCGCCCGGTCATCACCCGCACCACCTCCCGCGTCCGATAGTGCACTGCGCCACTGACAACGCCTTCAAACCCGGGAGGCGCCCCGGGGTGCGATTCGGGTCAGGCCGTGGTGCGTGGTGCGGGCCGGGTCAGGCCGTCGTGCGGGCCGGGTCAGGCCGTCGTCATCAGCAGCGGGCGGGCGCGTTCGCGCAGTTCGACCACGCGGGGTTCGTCGCCGTAGGGCTCCAGACGGTGCAGGAGGTCCTTGACGTACTCGGTGGTGCGGGCGGACGAGATGCGGCCCGCGACCTCCACCGCGCGGACTCCCTGCTCGCAGGCCGCGTCCAGGTTGCCCGACTCCAGTTCGGCGACCGCCGAGACGACGAGCCGCAGTCCGTGCGAGCGCACGAACTCCTCCGTCGGGCTGGACAGCGCCTGTTCGGTGAAGCGGCGGACCTGGCGGGGCGCCTTCAGGTCGCGGTAGCACTCGGCGGCGTCGGCGGCGAAACGGTCGTAGGAGTAGAAGCCGAGCCAGGTCGGGTCGCTGTCGCCGGGGCGGGAACGCTCCAGCCAGCTCTCCGCCGACTTCAGGGCGGCCCCGGCCGCCTGGGCGTCCCCCGCGCGGGCGTGCGCGCGTGCCTCGACGAGGCGGAAGAAGCTCAGGGTGCGGGCGGTGGCCAGGCCCCGGTTGCGCTCCAGCGCGGCCTGGGCGAGGTCGACGCCCTCGTCGCCGAAGCCGCGGTAGGTCGCCTGCAGCGACATCGAGGCGAGTACGTAGCCGCCCAGGGGGACGTCGGCCGCCGCGCGGGCCAGGCGCAGGGCCTGGATGTAGTAGCGCTGGGCGGCCTCCTGCTGGCCGGTGTCGAAGGCCATCCAGCCCGCCAGGCGGGTGAGTTCGGCCGCCGCGCCGAAGAGGGAGCGGCCGACGTCGTCGGAGTAGGAGCCGAGCAGCAGCGGGGCCGCCTCGACCCGGAGGCATTCGGGGACCATCGACGAACGCCAGTCCCCTCCGCCGTACTTGGAGTCCCAGCGGCGGGCGTCCTCGGCGGCCTCCCGCAGTTTGCGCACATCGCTGTGGCCGACTTTGGCCGGTGCGCCGGAGCCGTCGGCGGGGTTCGCCTCACGCGCCACCGAACTGTCGGCCGGGGTTATCAGCCAGCGCGAGGCGGGCGTCGCGTACGCGCTCACCGCGAACGATCCGGCGAGCGACTGCCAGATGCCGCCGGAGCCGGCTCTGCGGCCGGCGAGGTCCAGCCGGTACAGCTCCGTGGCGGAGCGCACCGCCTGCCCGACGTCACGGGGGAAGGCGAGGCCCACCTCGGGTGCGGGGTCCGCGTCCGCCAGGCCGATCTCGTGGAGCGGCACGGGCCGGCCCAGCTTCTGGCCGATGGCGGCGGCGATCAGGTGCGGAGCCGCACCCTGCGGCACCATGCCCTTCGACACCCAGCGCGCCACCGACGTCTTGTCGTAGCGAAGCGTCAGTCCCCGCTGGGCGCCGAGGTCGTTGACGCGTCGCGCGAGGCCTGCGTTGGAGATTCCCGCGAGGGCGAGGACGGCGCCGAGCTTTTCGTTCGGCCCGCGTTGCTCCCTGGACATGAGCCACCCCTCGACACAGACGGCTGCCGCGCTGGCATAACCACGCGGCATTCGTAAACCCAGCGTAGTTCGCCGCATCCCAAGCGTTAAGGGGCATTCTTCCGGATGGCGGGATTGTGGTCCGTACTGAAGTACGGGTCCGATACGCGCAGTTGCGGCGCGCTCCCGGTGTGTGGCCGTGCGCCTGTGCGTGCGCTCTTCTCCGGCCATCGCGGGAGCGGTTCCATGGGTGGCGCGTGGGTCGGCCCGCTGTACTGGATCCAGTGGGCTGGGGGACACCGCCGCCTTCATCCCCGCGGGCGGCGGAACGGTCCGGGAGGCGTGCTCCGCCTCCCGGACCGCACGACCGCCCAGCGGTGCGCAGAGCCTGTACGGAGCGTGTTCGAGACGGATCTCACCGCTTCGATTTGGCCGAAAGTCGACCTCGCTCTTTCGGGTGTATCACCGCTTCTACCCTGGTAGTTGACGGCGCGTTGGGGGTTGAGGGGGCGCGCGATGGGGGCGCATTCGCGTCGTGATGGCGTGGGCGACTGCGTGGCACCGGTACGGTGACTCCTCTGTGGCGGGCGCCTGTTCGGAGCGGGGCGAGTGTCTCCGCCGGGGCGCGTTCGCCGGAGCGCATACGGCTCCGGCACCCCTCCTGAGCGCCTCCTTCATGGCAGCATGGGGAACCGGTTCGTACGGTGCACTGGTTGTCCACAGTCTGTGGAGGCGGCGATGCGGTGGTTGGTGGGATGGAGCAGCACCGCCGCGGGAGCCGTGGGTTTCGGCCCCACCGGCTCCGCCGGCGCCACCGGAGTGGACGGCGAGACCGTGCACCCCGTGGGATCCCAGCTGCTGTGGGGTGACCCCGACCCGCTCTGGGCGGTCGGCGACTGGCGCCCCGACGAGGTACGGGTGGTCAAGGCCGACGAGCAGACCCGGATCGCCGTCCTCGGCACGTGCGGGGCCTCCGACGAGCAACTGCGCGTCGCGCTGTTCGCCGCACGGGGCGGGGCGCTGCGGCACCTGACCGCCTGGCCGGGAAGCTACACGGCGGTGGTGCAGGTGGGGCGCCGGGTCACGGTGTGCGGTGACCTCGCCGGCGCCCGGCCGGTCTTCCACACCCCGTGGGCGGGCGGTACGGCGTACGCGACCGCCGCGCTGCCGCTCGCCGACCTCATCGAGGCCAACCTCGACTTCGGGCACCTCGCCGCGCTGCTCGCCGCCCCCGACGTGCCGGCCGCGCTCCACGACTCCACCCCGTACGACGGCGTGAAGCGCATTCCGCCGGGGCATGCGCTGATCCTGCGCGCCGGGGCGCGCGAGATCGCCGGGTACGAACCCGTCGCCTCGCTCGCCGTCGCCGCGCCGCCGGCCGACCCCGGCCACGCGGTGGACGCCGTGCGGGACGCGCTGGTCGAGGCCGTACGGACGCGGCTGTCCGCGCCCCGGCACGTTCCCGGCGCCGGTATCGATCCCGGACCCGTGCCCGGGATGGGGCCCGCCGAGCGGCGGGCGGCCCGGGGCACGCCCGTGCCGGGGATCGGGGCCGACCTGTCCGGCGGGCCGGCGTCCGGGGCGCTGGCGCTGCTGGCCGCGGGGCTGCCCGGGATGCCGGGGACCGTGCTGGGGCACGGGACGGGGGCGGGGGAGCGGCTGCTGGCCGTCACCTTCAACGACCTCGCGGGCGGGTCCGGCGGCGGGCGGGACGACGCCGAGCTGGAGCGGGCGGGGGTGCTGGCCGCCAATCCGCGGCTGCACCACGTGGTGGTGACCGGTGCGGAGTCGACACTTCCGTACGTCGATCTGGACGGGCCGCTGACGGACGAGCCCGGGCCCTCGCTGGTGTCGGCCGCGCGGCACCGGGCGCGGCTGGCGGCGGGCAGCGCGGACCACTTCACCGGGTACGGGGCGAAGCAGGTGCTGGACGCGCATCCGGCGCGGCTGGCCGATCTGCTGATGGACCGCAAGCGGCGGCACCTGGTGCGGCCGGTCGCCGCACTGGCCAAGGCGGACGGGTCCGTGATGGTTCCCGCGCGCGTGTACGCGGCCGCGCGCCGGCTGGCGCGTACGCCGTACCGGGTGGGGCTGGAGTCGCTCGCGGAGCGGCTGCTGCAGCGGCGGCTGGACGATGACGGGCCCGGGGGCGCGGCGGATGCCTCGCTGGCCGCGCTGACCTGGGGGAGACCCGGGCCGGCGGCGCGCTGGCTGACGGGTGAGGCGTTGGCTGAAGTATCGGTTCGTCTGCAGGCGTCGACGCGGCGGTCCGAGGTGGGGCCGGGGCAGCGGCCCGGTGACTTCCGGGCGCGGGCGGCACTGGCCCGGCACGCGGCGGACCTGCGGGTGCTGGAGCAGGCGGCCGAGATCCGGTCCCAGCGGCTGCACGCGCCGTTCCTCGACAACCAGGTCGTGCGGGCGTGCCGGGCGCTGCCGGAGGCGCTGCGGGTGCAGCCGGGGGCGCGGGCGTCGATCCTGCGGTCGGTGCTGGAGGGGGCGGGGGTGCGGGAGCTGCCGGCG
>NZ_JAGMUJ010000175.1 GCF_019049255.1 Streptomyces sp. AC558_RSS880
GTCGAGGACTACCGGTTCGCGGTGTCCCAGATGGCGCAGACCTCGCTGCGGTCGATCATCGGCAAGAGCGACCTCGACGACCTGCTGTCCAACCGCGAGAAGCTGAACCAGGGGCTGGAGTTGATGATCGACAGCCCCGCCATCGGCTGGGGCGTGCAGATCGACCGCGTCGAGATCAAGGACGTCTCCCTGCCCGACACGATGAAGCGGTCCATGGCCCGCCAGGCCGAGGCCGACCGCGAACGCCGGGCCCGCGTCATCAACGCCGACGCCGAACTCCAGGCGTCCAGGAAACTCGCCGAGGCCGCCCAGGAGATG
>NZ_JAGMUJ010000176.1:0-2904 GCF_019049255.1 Streptomyces sp. AC558_RSS880
GGATCAGGTAAGCCATCAGACCCAAGAACCTCCCTCCAAATTCTTCCCGACTGAATCGGGGATACGACAAGGCGCCTCATGGCGCACTGCCAGCGGTCGGCGACCTGTGTCGCCTGGGGTGCCCCGGCTGTGGCGCCTTCCGCGAAGAACGGCGCGCGGTCCCGGCAGACGACCTCGATCCCGGGTCGCTGCGCCAGCCATGCGGCCAGGCTGGACGCCTCCCGGTCAGGCAGCAGATCCACCGGCCGACGGGTCTCGACGTCGACGAGCACCGTGCCGTAGACCCGTCCTTTGCGTGTGGCGTACTCATCAACACCAACCACCCGCGGGGCCGGGACTTCGGGTTCGGGCAGTGCATCGAGCAGCCACAACACCGCGCTGCGGCTGATGGACACCCCGAGCGCCTGTGCCAGCCGGGCGCCAGCCCGGCCGGCGAGGGCGAGACCCACCGCAGCGAGAGTCGAACGTAACCGCTCCGTCCACCTGCTGTGCCGCCGGGTCAGTCCCGGCATCTGCTCAACGAACGTCCGCCGAGCACACGAAGACTCCGGACAGAAGAACCGCCGAACTTGCAGTCGGAGGACCACCAGACGTCCCCCACTCGGCACGTCCGCAGGAAACCGCAGGTAAGAGCTGTGCACCCGGGTCGACTCGCTCCCACAGCCCGGGCATGCCGCCCCGGCCGCCGTACTGTAGACGTCGATGCGTATCGCCTCGTGACTCACGTCCAGCGACAGCACCGACACGTCCGCGATGGACGGTAACAGCAGGCCCTCCAGGGGAGGCGACGTCTCTTCCACGACGCCGTACTGTCGACCGCACCAAAATCACTCTGGTCATTTTCAGGCAACTTCCCGAAACCCGATCGGAGCACCAGTCGTCACTCAGCGTGCGCGCATCACGGAAAGCGAGCCAGAACCGGAGGTCGTGAACAAAGCCATTCTCTGCCCTCCGGCCTTCTACAGTCCGGACGCCGGGTCGTCGGCGGCTGCGATCCGCAGGCATGCCCAGCCGTGGTCCTCCCCGCCGACGCGGGGGTGTTCCGGCGCACCGACTGATGCCCATCCGACCCGAGAAGCCCTCCCCGCCGACGCGGTCGTGTCCGTGGACATCCGATTGCGCAGACTCTCGCCCGGCCTTTTCGTCTTGTCTCTGCAATCGCCTGCTCAACGATGCTGCGGGATGAGGCTGCGCACGATGCGGCAGTATGCGCAAATCCGGTCGATGAGGCTGCGCAATGCTGGGTCATGTCCGCTGGAGTGGTGTATCGACGGCCACTCGGTGGTCTCGTCTTTGAGGCTATGCGGTGAGTTCAGTGGGCAGGGCGGTCTCGTCGGTTTCTGACTCGATCGGGTGGAGTCGGGCCTTGGCGAGGAGTTCGCGGCCCATGTAGCGGCGGGCTTCGGTCCACTCGTCGTTCTGCTCGGCCAGGACTGCGCCGATCAGGCGGATCACGGCCGTGCGGTCGGGGAAGATGCCGACCCACGTCGGTGCGGCTGGGGGCACCTCTCGCGGCGCAGCCGTGGGGGAGGATCTCCTTGTTCGGCTGTTCCTGCGGGTTGTTCGACCAGATCTGCCGCCAGATCTCGTGCTGTGCGGCGTCCAAGTGGGCCGCCGCTTTGGGGAACTTGGCTTCCAGCGCGTCCAGCACGTGTGTCATCTGAGCCTTCACCGCGTCGGTGTCGGGCTGTTCGAAGAGCGTCCGCAGCAGGGTTGCCACCCAGGGCTGGGCCGACTTCGGCACCTGGCCCAGCAGGTTTCTGGCGTAGTGGGTCCGGCATCGCTGCCAGGAGGCGCCGGGCAGCACCGCGCCGATCGCGTCGACGAGGCCGACGTGGGCGTCGGAGATGACGAGTTGGACGCCGGACAGGCCGCGGGCGATCAGGGAACGCAGGAAGGCGAGCCAGCCGGCGCCGTCCTCGGCGGTGGCGACGTCCAGGCCGAGGATCTCGCGGTGGCCGTCGGCGTTGACGCCGACTGCGATCAGCGCATGCACGTTGACGATGCGGCCGCCCTCGCGGACCTTCTGAGTGAGCGCGTCGACCCAGACGAACGAGTACGGGCCGGCGTCCAGGGGCCGGTTACGGAAGGCGGTGACCTGTTCGTCCAGGTGCTTGGCCATCGCACTGACCTGGGACTTCGACAGCTGGGTGGCACCGAGGGACTCGGCGAGTTTCTCGACCCGGCGGGTGGAGACCCCGAGCAGGTAGGCGGTGGCGACCACCGAGATCAGGGCCTGTTCGGCCCGGCGGCGGCGTTCGAGGAGCCAGTGCGGGAAGTAGCTGCCCTGCCGCAGCTTGGGAACGGCGAGCTCGACGGTGCCGGCGCGGGTGTCCCACTCCCGCGGGCGATAGCCGTTGCGGTGGTTGACCCTCCCGTCGCTGACCTGCCCGTATTCGGCGTTGCAGAGGGCGTCGGCCTCCGCCGACATGAGCGCGTCGGCGAACGTCTTGATCATCGCGCGCAGCAGATCGGGACTCGCCGCGCCGAGGTTCTCCTCCGCCAGGGCGTGCAGGGGCAGACTGTCGGGTGCGGTCATCGTGCTGGTCTCCTTCGAGCTTCGACATCTCGAAGATCAGCCGGTGGCCGTTCTCATATCCGGATCCTCACTCCGACGCCGGGCCAAACGCCCGGATCAGGTGGGAACCGGTACACCACTTCTCAGTGGGCGGTTCGTGAGGCTTTGAGTCGATCTGCTGTCGCCTGATGGTGTGGCTGCGGGGCGGAATCTGCCGGTCCGCGCTTGTTGATCTGGTGCTGTGACCGGGTGAGTGAACGCAAGCCGTACCCGAGCGACTTGTCGGATGAGCAGTGGTCGTTGCTCGAGCCGGTGATCACCGCGTGGAAGGACCGGCACCGCTCGGTCAGCGGCCACCAGGGCGCCTACGACATGCGGGAGATCGT
>NZ_JAGMUJ010000176.1:2914-31411 GCF_019049255.1 Streptomyces sp. AC558_RSS880
TGGGCCTGTCTCCCGCACGACCTGCCGCAGAAGAGTGCGACGTACTACTACTTCGCCGCCTGGCGGGACGACGGGACCGACCAGGTCATCCATGAACTCCTGCGCTGCCAGGTGCGCGAACGCGCCCGGCGATTAGAGGACCCGACCCTGGTGGTCCTGGACACCCAGAGTGTCCACGTGGCCGCCGGGGTCCCCGCCTCCACGAGCGGCCACGATCCGGCCAAGCGGGGGCCCGGCCGCAAGCGGGGTCTTGCCGTGGACGTCCTCGGCCCGGTCATCGCGGTCGTCGTCCTCGCTGCGAACACCCACGACAACGCCGCGGGCATCATCCTGCTGGACCAGGTCGCCGAGCACGCCGGCGGAAGCGTCCGCAAAGCCCTGGCCGACCAGGGCTTCAAGAACCAGGTCGTCATGCACGGCGCCGGCCTGGGGATCGACGTCGAGATCGTCCAACGCGACCCGCAGGTCAAGGGGTTCGTGCCGCAGCCGAAGCGGTGGAGGGCCGAGCAGACCTACGGGATCCTGACACTGCACCGGCGCCTGGTACGCGACTACGAGCACCGCCCCTCCTCCTCCGCCTCCCGCGTCTACCGGGCGATGACCCACGTCATGACCCGACGCCTCACCGGCGCGAACGCCCCCACCTGGCGCGAGCCGCAGGCGGCGGCAGCGTGAACCTCCGGCCCCTGCTCGACGCCCTGGACCTCCAGGAAGACGCCGCCCGGGCCCTGGCCGACGACCTCCGCGCACAGATCGACGACCTGCAGACCCGGCTGCGGGAGGCCGAGATGCACCTGGAGCACCTCGCGATCACCCACAAGACCGTCACCGGCCTCGCCGACCGGCTTCCGGCCGTCGCGCCGGAGCTGCCCGAGCATCCGGACTACCCCCGCATCCTGGCCGCCTTCAACCACGCGACCGGGCCGCTACGGGCCAAGGACGTCTGCGAAGCCCTCGGCCACGCACTGCTGCCGAAGAACGTCGAAGGCACCCACGCCAAGCTGAAACGCCTGGTCAAACTCGGGATCCTCACCGAGGCCGACACCGGCAACTTCGCCCGGAAGCAATAGCCGACACAACCTCCACCAGCCGCCTTGCTCCCACCTCAGCCAGAAAAGGACATCGCCTTACGAACCGCCCACTCAGGGGAGTGACCGTTTGCGTCCGATGGACGTGGCCCTGCACCGCGTGGTTCTCACGCCTGTTGCGTCCCTGGCAGCCGACGGCACTCATGTCGTGGCGGCGGCAGGGTCAGCCGGGGGCGAGGCGGCTGAGGTGCTCCCAGGAGCGGTACAGCTCCGATTGGGCCTGATCCATCTGCAGGACGTGGTCGAAGGACTGGCTGCCGACGATCAGCCGTCGGGGCGGGTCCGGCAGGGCGGCCAGCTCCATGACGACCGGGGCAGCGGCGTCCGGCTCCGGGGCGACGGCGTCGCCCCACATCGCCTCCATCTCGGTGCGCAGGGGCTGATACTGCGCCTGGGGCTCGGTGTTCGTGGTGCCGGTGGTGAACAGACCGGTGTTGTAGCCGCCCATCTGCACAATGGTGACCTTCACGCCGAATCCCTCGACCTCCATTGCCAGCGCCTCGCTGACCGAGTCCAGGGCCGCCTTGCCCGCGCCGTAGAAGCCGACGGTGGCCATGCCGCCGCCGCTGCCCATCGACGTGACCTGGAGGAGCCGCCCTCCGCCCTGGGCGCGCAGGTGCGGAAGGACCGCCTGAGCCACCCACACGGCGCCGAAGAAGTTCACATCCATGTGCGCACGGATTTGCTCCTCCGTGGCTTCCTCCACCATGCCGTAGAGCATGGCGCCCGCATTGTTGACGACGACGTCCAGCCGGCCGAACGCGGCTGCGGCCCGTTCCACCCCGTCGAACACCTCCTGGCGGTCAGTAACGTCCAACGGGAGGGGGACAAGATGATCGGGATACTTCGCGGTCAGATCCTCCAGAGGGCCGACGTTGCGGGCTGCGGCGACGACACGGTCGCCACCTGCCAGGGCGGCCTCGGCGAAGGCCCTGCCCAGGCCGCGAGAGGCACCGGTGATGAACCAGACGCGGGAATGCGTCACGACTTCTCACTTTCCGTAAATAAAACGAGTCGTCTCGTTTGGTTTACTGTAAGGCGCGGCTCCGCCTACTTCAATACGGATCGTCTCGTTTCCCTTCGTGGGTAGGGTGGACGCATGTCTGACAAGAAGGGGCCGGACCATTCCCGGCGCAAGGAACGATCCCGGCAGGCCATCCTCACGGCCGCCCGCGACCTGGTCATGGAAGGGGCCTACGAGAAGGTCACGGTCGAAGCCATCGCCGCCCGCGCCGGCGTCGGCAAACAGACGATCTACCGGCGGTGGCCCTCGAAGAGCACGGTCGTCTTCGCCGCCCTTCTCGCCTTGAGCGAGGACGCCGACGGGCAGTCGGTCACGCTGCCGGACACGGGCGACCTCGCCACCGACCTCAAGCTCGTCATGCGCGCCACGGCACACGAATTCTCCGACCCGTCCTTCGACAAGTTGATCCGCGCGCTCAACACCGAGATCGCCAACGACGCCGCGCTGGCGGCCGAGTACCGCGAGAAACTGGCCCGACCGCTGGACGAGGCGAAGAAGAAGCGCCTGCGCAGCGCCCAGAAGGCCGGCCAGCTCGACCCCCAAGCCGACCTCGACCTCGTCCTCGAACTGCTCTACGCCCCACTCTTCCAGCGGTGGCTGCACCGAAGCGGTCCGCTGACCCCCGCATACGCCGACTCGCTCGTCGACGCGACTCTCAGAGCCTTCGGCCCCTGACTGGAGATTCCTGGACCGTGTGGGGAGGACGGGGAGCAGGAGCGTGAGATGGACTGGGCTCGAGTTGTCAGTGTCTGGTCATGCTGTGCGGGCATGACTCATGGAGTCGTCACCAAGTACCTCGCCCGTGCCGGTGAACGTGATGCCCTGGCTGATTGCCTGCTGTGGGCGGCGAGACTGCTGGACCTCTTCCGCTGGCTGCACCGCTACAACACAGTCCGACGCCACTCCCGCCTCGGCCACCGCAGCCCGGTCGCCTATGAGCGAGCACTCCAAACAACATCAACTACGCTGGCCGAAGCCGCATAACCCGTGTTCAGGATCAGGGGTCAAAGCCCACCGTTCAGGCCCTGCGCCTGTACCTGACGGTACAGCACACCGTCGGCGAACATCCGAATACGACAGTGCCTGCCACGACGGGGGATGCGCGGCAGGCACCGAGACCAGTCTGGCACGGCGCTGTGGCGCCTGGTCCGCGGCTACGAAATCCTGCCCGCCCGCTCTGAAGTCATGATCCCCCTCGCCATGACCGACCTCATGACCCGTCGGCTCATCGGTGAGCACACCATCTCCTGGCGCAACCCCGGCAAAGCTACACCAACTACCGATTACGGGATGAAACAATGAGAGAAAACGACCTCTGATAGCGCTCCGCCTATCGATGCAGCGGTTCTCAGCCATCGCTGTGATGGCTGGGGCGACTTCTATCGGTCCCATCGAGGCGGCTGCAACTGGACAGCGGGCTGGAGAGGGAAGCACCGCGTTCCGGCGGGTTACTTCTGGGTGACGTCGGTGCAGTAGACGTCCTTGTCCGGCAGGTGGCCGGTGGTCAGGAAGCCGACGGTGGCCTTGTCGGCGCAGGCGGAGCCTTCGCCGTAGACGTAGTGCCCGCCGTTGTCGACGCCGACGAAGGCAGAGCCGTCGCCGAGGGACTTGTGCAGCCCGACGCCGCCTTCCCACGGGGTGGCATTGTCCCGGCGGTTCTGCAGGATCAGGGTGTTGCGCGGGCCGCCCTTCACGATCTTGACAGTCGCCTCAGCCGGCTTGTCCCAGTAGGCGCATGCCCAGATGTTGGCGGGCATGCCCGCGGTGAGCGGCCACTTCTCGCGGTCGGCGGTGGTGCGGGCGGCGTAGCCGTCGACGTCGTGCGGCCATTCGGCGTCGCCGCAGGTGAGAGCCATGAACATGGTGGCCTGGTTGTCCGCGGGGATGCCCGGGGATGTCGGTGTGTCGGCGAACACCTGCTTGAGAACCGCGGTGTCGGCGGCCGTGGTGCTGCCGTGGGTCAGGTTGTCGGCGGCCTTCCAGAACTTGGCGAGTACGGGAAGGGTGTTGTTGTCCAGAAGCAGGGCGTAGGTCATGTTCCGCAGCAGCGCCCCGTCCAGCGACACCGATGCGCCGGGAATCGCTGCGGGCGTGCGGTCGAGCCGGTCGGCGAGGGTGAGGTAGGTGTGGGTCACCTGCGCGACGTTCGTGCCCAGCTTGAGGGTGCTTGCCTGGGCAGCGGCGACGCGGGCGGCATCGGGGAACCGGTCGGCCATGCCCTTGCCCCAGGTGTCCGCCACCTGGTTGGCCCATACCTTGGTGGGGTCGACGTTGCCTTCCAGGACCATCCGGTCGGTGTGGTCCTGGAAGAGGGAGCGGTAGACGGCGCCGAGGTAGGTGCCGTAGGACTGGCCCCAGTAGGAGATCTTCTTCTCACCGAGCGCCTGTCGGATGCGGTCCATGTCGCGGGCGGTGTTGGCGGTGTTGTAGTACCGCAGGTTCTTGCCCACCGTGTCGGCGCACTGCTTGGCGTCGGCTTTGGCGAGGGCCACGTTCTTGGTGATCGAGCCGTCCGCGGCAGGATAGGGGAAGAGCCCGGACACGCTGGGGTCCTGCAGACCGCAACTCTGTGGGGTGCTGTGTTCGACGCCGCGCGGGTCGAAACCGATCAGGTCGTAGCGGTCCAGCACGGACTTCGGCAGTGTGGACGCCATGGTTTCGGGCATGCCGAGACCGCCCAGAGCCGGCCCGCCGGGGTTCAGCAGCAGAACGCCATGTCGCTTCCCGGGCTGTGCGGTGGACAGCCGGGAGACCGCCACGTCGATCTTCATGCCGCCCGGGTTCTGGTAGTCGAGTGGCACCTCCAACGTTCCACAGGCCAGGTTGGGGTCACGGGTTTGTCCCTTGGCCAGGGGCGGGCACTTGCCCCAGGTGATCTTGGTCGGTTGCGAGCCCTTGGCGTCGGCACCACACGCGACCAGTGCGGTTCCTGCCAGCGTGGAAACCAGCAGAGCTGCGGCGATTCGGCGGCCTCTGGGGAAACCGTGCTGCGCGGAACTGCGTGTCGTGGTCATGGTGTTGTCCTTAGCTACTGGGCTGGTCGGCCTTGTCCGGCCGTTGTGTTGACGATTCGAGTCAACAAGAGATCACCGGTGGCGCGAGTCACCCCAGAGGGGACGAAACAGGTAGCTCGCTCGGGGGACCCTGGGCCGCCCCTGAGAACGGAGCGGCCGCCGTGGGGCGTATCGGATGAGTTGTGGGCGGGAACCGGCCGCTGCTGCCAGTTTGCCGCGCCGCACGGCATCACAGGGCCGTCAGGCTTGGTTGCCGTCCCCCGGCCAACCCCGCCCGATAGGTCAGGACCACTGCCTGGACCCGGTCACGGAGATCCAGTTCGGTGATGATGCGGGAGACGTAGGTCTTCACGGTCTCGTGGCTGATGACCAGTTCGGTGGGAGATTTCGGCGTTCGACAGGCCCTCGCTGATGAGGAGGAGGACCTCGTGCTCGCGGGGGTGAGAACCTTGAGGCGCTCGCGCTCGGGGGGACACGGGGGCGGCGGAGGGGCGTACGCGTTCGGCGAAGCGGCCGATCAGGGGGCGGGTGACGGCGAGGGCCAAGGGGGACTCGCCGTCGGCGATGACGCGTGCCGTGTTGACCGGACCTGCCGGCCTTACCCGGTTGTCGGTGACGGCTGGAAAGCCGACCGGATGAACGGCGAGAGCAGCTGCTGAACGGCCGCGTCTACGGTGCGGAGCACGACGGCCCCAACCCCGGCCCGCTCCCGCACCGGACCTACGCCGAACTGGTCGGTGGGCCGCTGGACGGCCTGCTGCTGGACATCCACGGGTGGCGGACTGAGGAAGTCGACGACGGCGTCACCCTGACCACGAGCTCTCCCTATGGCCCGGCGGCCGCGCCCTGTACGACCCGCACCCCGGCGAGCCCCGCACAGCCGACTCTGGAGAACAGCCACGGCCAGGAGCCGTCCAGGCTTCGCCGTGCCCTGTTCCGCCGCCGTGGCTGACCACACACCGTGACGCCACCCCTCCCGCCAGACACGGGGGAGAGGCGGCATCGACGAACAGCGGCCCGGGTCAGACCGGGGGCGGCCTGCTGCCGCAGGTCCAGGTAGCAGCGCAGCGCAGCCGGGCTCCCGACCGTCCCGGCCGTGGGCCATGTCGAGAGTGTCGACGAGTTCGGCGCGGCGGTGGTCGGTCATGGCGTAGCCGACGACCTCGTGGGTGGTCAGGTCCAGTCGGCAGGCGAAGTGGAGCCGGCCCTCTGCGGTGGGCAGATAGGTAATGTCGCCGACCAGCTTGGTCCCGAGGCGATCGGCATGGAGGTCGCGGCCGATCCGGTCCGGGGCGGGCTTCGTCGTCGTACAGGGCGGGTCAGCGAACACCGCCTGCGCCGGGCGACGCCGCGCTCACGCATCGCGCGGGCGCCGCGGCGGCCATGGTTCCTGGTCCTCTTACGGCGTCCAGTCCCGTTCGTGCTTCGGCCGCGTCCCATGGTGGAACGGGCGGAACGAGCGCGGGCGGGTGGTGCATCCCCCGTGAGAGCTACAGGGACTGTCCATACGCGGGTGATTCGCGGACGTCGGCGGATTCCTAGTGTGGTCGTCAGGTCGCCGCAGGGGTGACCCGCTACCGGGGAGGCCACCATGGACACGACGTCCGCCATACGACACAGCGCAGGCTCCGGCCCGGACAGGGACCGCGACGGGCGCGGCGGCCGTTGGGGCCGGATCGCGCGCTCTCCGCTCGGCTGGATGCTGACGGGAGCGGTCGGCGTCGGCCTGGTATCGGCTCTGACGGCGACCGGACCCGGACCGGTGCCGGTGCTGGGCGCGGTTGCCGCGGTGGCCGTGTACTGGCTGGTCATGCGCCGTGTCGCACAACGCCCCACGCCGGAGATCGCCCGGTCCAGGGCCGGCCGGGAGGCGCTGCTGGGCGGCGGGATCGGCCTGGGCTTCATCCTCGTCTCCGCCCTGCTGATCACGGCGTTCGGAGGCTACTCGTTCTCCTGGGCGGGCGACGGCTTCGTGTCGGTCGTCTGGTCCGCGGTCGCGGTGCAGATCGGCGCGGCGGTCACCGAGGAGTTGCTGTTCCGCGGTCTCGCCCTGCAGGCTCTGGAGAGGCTGTGGGGCAGCGGGGCCGCCATCGTGATCACCTCGCTGTTCTTCGGTGTCGCCCACCTGGGCGCCCCGGGCGCGAACGCGTGGAGCGGAGTGGCGATCGCTCTGGAGGCGGGCGTCCTGCTCGGAGCCGCGTTCTTGTGGCGGCGTAACATCTGGTTCGTCGTGGGTCTGCACTTCGCTTGGAACACCACGCAGGAGCTGCTCGGTATCCCGGTCTCCGGACACACTCCCGAGGGTCTGTTCACCGTCGACGTCCACGGCTCCGCCCTCCTGAACGGCGGCGACTTCGGCCTGGAGGCGTCGATCGTGCCCGTCCTCATCGGCGTGGCTCTCGCCGTCTCGATGCTCGTCCTTGCCCACCGTAACGGCGGCATCAAGTCCCGCCGACGCGCGGGCCACTGAGACAGGCCGACTGGAGGAAACCGAAGTGATGCTCCGTCAGGCATTCTGGCGCAGCCACCCGCTGCTCCGTGCGCCGCTCGACCGGTGGCAGGAACGGAATGCTCTCCTCAAGGATGGCATCCTCGCCCTGACACTCACCCTGCCGGCCTTCGTGCCGACCCTGTCCAACCTCGGCGCACAGATCGGAGATCTGCCCGAGCGGCCGGCGAGCGCGCTGAGCGTCGGGCTGGTCCTGGCCCAGAGCCTGCCGCTGGCTGTGCGCCGCAGGTGGCCCGCAGCCTGTCTGGCCGTCGTCGCGGGCGCGTTCGCCGTGCACCAGGCGCTGGGCTTTGCGACGACGTTCGCGAGCCTGGGGCTGTACCTGGCGCTGTACTCCGCCGGGGCCCACCAGGTCCGCTTCCGCCACGGCCTGGTCATCACGGCGAGTGCGGGCTACGCCGTGCTGGCCGTCGTCCTGAACCACCTCGGCTCACCGCTGTCGATACCGGACTATCTCGCGTTCTCTCTGGCTCTGGCCGCGGCCTGGCTGGTAGGGAGTACGGTGCGCACGCGGCGGACGGAAGAGGCGGAACGGCGGCGGCTGGCCGCCGAGGCGGCCACGGCCACCGAGCGGGCGCGGATCGCCCGCGAGCTGCACGACGTGGTCACCCACCATGTGACGGCCATGGTGGTGCAGGCCGACGCGGCGCAGTTCCTGCTCACGTCCGCGCCTGACCGCGCAGGCGAGGGACTGACGGCCGTGAGCGACACCGGCCGGCGGGCGCTGACAGAGCTGCGGTACCTGCTCGGTGTCCTGGAGGCGACCGGCGAGTCGGCGTCCGCCAACCGGGCGCCCGCCCTGGGGCGGGTGGAGGACCTGGTCGAGCAGGCCCGCAGGTCGGGTCAGCCGGTCGAGTTCAGCGAGCAGGGCGAGCGGCCGGCGCAGAACGCGGACGTGGAGCTGGCCGCGTACCGGGTGGTGCAGGAGGCGCTCACCAACGCCATGAAGTACGCGGCGGGGAAGCCGACACGCGTCCTGCTCCGGCGCGGCGACGAGCACATCGAGATCGAGGTGACCACCGACGGACCCACCGTCGCACCGGTCACGCGGAAACCGGGCCCTGCGGGCGGACGCGGGCTGGCCGGGCTGCGTGCACGGGTGCGGATACTCGGTGGTGAACTGGAGGCCGGTCCCCGGCCCGAGGGCGGGTTCGAGGTCCGCGCCACGATTCCGTCCAAGCCCCCTCAGGAGTGACCCCGTGAGCGATGCGCCGCCACCGATCCGTGTGCTCGTCTGCGACGACCAGGCGCTGGTGCGGACCGGCTACGTCACCATCTTCTCCGCGCAGCCCGACATGGAAGTCGTCGGAGAGGCCGAGAACGGCCACGAGGCGGTTCAGACCGCGCGGCGGCTGCGCCCCGATGTGGTCGTGATGGACATCCGGATGCCCCTGCTCGACGGCATCCAGGCGACGCAGCAACTGGCCGGTCCCGATACCGAGGACGCGCCGAAGATACTGGTCGTCACCACGTTCAACGTCGACGCCTACGTCTACGACGCGCTGCGCGCCGGAGCGAGCGGCTTCCTCCTCAAGGACGCGCCCCCGGCGGAGCTGGTCAACGGCATCCGGACCGTCGCCCGGGGCGAGGCCCTGCTGGCACCCGCCGTCACCCGCCACCTCATCGGCCACTTCGCCCAGCATCTGCGGCCGGCCGACACCTCCCGGCCGGCCAGGCAGGACGTCGTGCGTGCGCTGACCCCCCGCGAGCTGGAAGTGCTCCAGCTGATCGCTGAGGGGCTGTCGAACGCGGAGATCGCCGCGTCGATGTTCATCACACCCGAGACCGTCAAGACCTACGTGTCGCGGATCCTGGCGAAACTCGGCCTGCGCGACCGCGTCCAGGCCGTCGTCCTCGCCCACCGAGTCGGACTGGTGCCCGGCACGTCGTGACCGGCATGCGCGTGTGCCCCGTACAGAGCCGCCTGCCATCGGCTTCAGTGGACGTTAAGTCCGATATTCCCTGGTTCATGATCGCTCGATCGTGGTACCAATGGCTGCGCGGGCCATGCGGCGAGCATGTTCATATCGAAATGCGAGCATGGAGAGAAAGCCGTACCCCAGCGACTTATCGGACGTGCAGTGGGCGTTGATCGAGCCGATGACCACGGCCTGGAAGCAGGACCGGGTGGCGCGGTCGGCGACCGGTGACCCCGGGTTCTGTGATCTGCGGGAGGTCGTGAACGCGATCTTCTACCAGAACCGGACGGGCTGCCAGTGGCGCTATCTGCCCCATGACCTGCCGCACGGGCAGCAGCTCGGCGAAGTGCTGGGCGTCCAGTGGCAGCGGCACCGCCCCGGCGCCGGGCAGAACCCGCCACATCTCATTGAAGCTCAGCATCGCCCGGAGCATCAGCGGGTGCCGCAACGCCTCCTGGGGGCGGGTGTGCCGTACCGCGGTGATCCACTCGTCCAGCACGTCCTGCAGGTGCAGCAGGCTCAGCACCGCCTGCGGCGGCTGCCCCCACGCTGTCATTGCCAGGCCCGGCAGGCCGCGCGGCAACAGCCACTGCGGAGGCATGCCGGGTGAACAGCCCGGCGAGCACCCGGGCGGTTTGGGCAACCGCCCGGCCGCCCTGCCGCGCCGAGACGGCCTCCAGGCTGACACCGAGGCTTTCGCACACGCTGAGGAACCAGGACCCGGTGGCGGCCGTCGCCGGGTCGAAGACCAGCGTCTCGGGCACCGCCACCGGCCGCGCCGCCGCCTCCAGGCGCGTCTCCACGCTCATCAGGCGTCCCGGAAGCGACTCGTGCGCTGTCCGTAACATCTCCCGCCAGCCGGGCCGCACCGTACGGGGCACGGCCATCTCGGCCAGCAGCACCGGCAACGGGCACGGCCTGCCGGCCGTGCACCACGGTGGAATTGCGTCGGGCGATGGAAGCGGGGCGGGCGACCGCCGCGGAGTTGGGCCTGCGCGTCGATGACGTGGTCGTCGTCCACGATTCGGACCGCGTCGCGCTGCGCCTGCTCCCGTGCGACGTGCTGGCCCGGGTCGCGCCGCCTGGGCAGTTGGCCGACTCGGAGTTCGAGGTGGAGGTGGCCCGCCGACTCGTGGCCGTCGGCGCCCCGGTGGCCGAGCCGGAGCCCCGGGTGGAGCCCCGTGTGTACGTGCGGGGCGGTTTCGCGGTCTCGCTGTGGGCCTACCACGCACCGGTGGCGGCGGAGATCTCGCCGGCCGCGTACGCGGATGCGCTGATGCGGCAGCACACTGCCTTGCGCCGGGTAGAGCTGGATGCACCCCACTTCACGGACCGGGCTGCCCGTGCGCTGCGGGAGGTGACCGACCGGGAGCGGTCCCCGGACCTGTCCGGCGCCGACCGGGAGCTCCTCGGCCGCGCTCTGGGCGAGGTGAGCGCCGCGATCGGCGCGGACCGGACCCGCGACCAGTTGCTGCACGGCGAGCCGAACGAGGGCAACCTCCTCGCCACCGAGCGGGGACCGCTCTTCGTGGACCTTGCCACGTGCTGCCGGGGGCCGGTCGAGTTCGACCTCGCCCACGCGCCCGACGGAGTGGCGGAGCACTACGCGGGGGCCGATCCGCGGATGTTGCACCGGTGCCGCGCCGTGGACTGGGCTCTGTTCTCGGCCTGGCGCTGGCGCCAGGCGGATCAGATGCCCGACCGGGACCACTGGAGGACGGAGGGCCTTGCCCGGGTCCGAGCCTCGCTCGAAGCCTGCGGACTGAGTTGAACACCCGCCGGCACACCGGTCAGGCCCGCCCCCTGCCCAGCACCGCCGAACGTTTACAGGCCCGGTGCCACTACTGGCGGTAGACGGGGTGCTCGCCGTATGACTGGGTAAGGACCCGAACCGCGTATGCCAGGCCAGCGGGACGGGAGGCCGAGGGATCCATGGCCTTGCAGCCGTGCGCCAGTTGCTCGGTCAGGTCGAGCATGAGGAGATGGCTGCCGAAAAGAGGGGCCCTCGCCCCCGTGTACGGGCCCTGCGCGTGAGGCCTTCTCCAGGAAGGACTCCAGCGTCCGTGCCGTCCCTGCGAACGAACAACAAAGTCAGTGCGCCTCGGCCGTGCGGCGGAACTCGCTCGGGTTGGTGCCCCGGATTCTCTTGAACGCCGCGCTGAACGCGAACGGATCGGTGTAGCCGACGGCACGGGCGACGTGAGCGACGGTCGAGGATCCCTGTTCGATCAGGAGATCCGCCGCCAGCGTCATGCGCCAGCGGGTGAGATAGGTCAGCGGTGGTTCACCAAGCAGATCGGCGAACCGTTTTGCCAGTGTCGAGCGGGACACTCCCGTGCGCCGGGCCAGCTCGCCCACCGTCCACGGCGCCGCCGGCTCGGCGTGCAAGAGGCGCAGCGCTTGGCCGACCACCGGGTCCTTCTGGGCGGTCCACCAGGCCGGGGGGCGACCGCCGGGCCTGTCCAGCCAGGTACGCAGCGTGCAGACCAGCATCCAGTCGAGGAGCCGGTCGAGCACGATCTGCTGGCCCGGTTCGTCGCGGGCGACCTCGGCGGCGAGGTGGTCCAGTACGGGGTCGCCTGTGCCTCCGGCGTCCACGCGCAGCACGACGGGCAGCATGTCCATCAACCGCCGGCTGATCTCACCGCGGACCGGATAGGCGCCGACCACCAGGGTCGTCGCACTCCTATCGTCGCTGCCTCCTTCGCCGGGATCGTGCCAGCCCAGTCGGTGCCGGGTGCCGCCCTGCTCGGGTGTCGCGCAGTGCTCTCCGCAGACGATCGGCTCGGCGGTGCTGCCGGGCTCGTCGACGAAGGTGAATGTCGTGGGACCGCGCACCACGATCGTGTCGTGGGCGCCGAGCCTCTCGGGTGGATGGCCCTCCGGCACGATCCAACCCGCCCCGGTGAGGACGGTGCACAAGGTCAGCGGTGCACCGTCCACGAAGTGCAGTGACCAGGGCGGAGACAGCGTCGAACTGCCGAACAGGGAGCCGCGAGCCCGCACCCCGCGGAAAAGGTCACTGGTGACGTCCACAGCGACAGAGTAGACGATCACAAAGGTATCCCGGCTTCTTACCCATGTGATCATGTGGCCAGTGCGTGTTCTGTAGGTGTCATGACGCGAAAAGATCATCTTGTTCTCGGTGCGACCGGCAAGACAGGCCGCAGGATCGCCGCTCGGTTGCGGCTGCACGGCACACCGGTGCGCGCCGCCTCCCGGTCCAGCCGGGTCCGGTTCGACTGGTCCGAGCCCGACGGCTGGAACACCGCCCTGCGGGACGTCGACGTGGCCTACGTGGTGCCCCCGCCCGTGCCGGGTCCGATGCACGAGTTCGTAGTGCGGGCCGAAGCTGCCGGGGTGCGGCGGCTGATCCTGCTCTCCGGGCGCGGTGCGGACGGCTGGGGCGACTCCGCCTTCGGACAGCACATGCGGTCGGCCGAGGAGGCCGTACGCGGCTCGTCACTGGGGTGGACAGTCCTGCGGGCATCGAACTTCGCCCAGAACTTCGACGAGGACGTCTTCCACGCCCCACTGGTCGCGGGCACACTGGCGCTTCCGGTCGGCGAAGTTCCCGAGCCCTTCATCGATGTCGAGGACCTCGCCGATGCCGCGGTCGCGGTGATGACCGAAGGGGACCGGCACGCCGGGCGGGTGTACGAGCTGAGCGGTCCCCGCTCCCTCACCTTCGCCGAAGCCGTTGAGCTGATCTCCCGGGCGTCCGGGCGGCCCCTCACTTACCGGCGGATCACCCGGGACGAGTACACCTCGTCCCTCGTCGGGCAGGGCCTGAGCCGGCACGAAGCCGACGACATCGCCGCGATGTTCGTGCTGATGGAAAGCGGGCTGATCGCCGGGACGACCGACGATCTGGCCTCCGTGCTGGGACGGGCGCCTCGAACCTTCGAGGATTACGTCGTTCGGGCGGCCGCGTCGGGCGCGTGGGACGAGCGGTGACCCGCGCGGCACTTCACCCGCGGCCGCGGCCGCCCGGCGCTGCCCTACGCATGGGTATGCCCATGGCCGACGACGCGACGCCTCATACCACGACCTCGGATCCGTACCCCGCATCCACGGAAGCACTGACATGAACATTGACGACAACAACCCGCTGACCCTGCTGGTCACCGCACACCCGGACCCCAGTTCCCTGACTCACCACGTGGCGACACGACTCGCCTCGGCCCTCCGTCCCCGGGCTGTCGAGGTGGCGGACCTGCACCGGGAGCAGTTCGACCCCAGGTTCACCCCGGCGGACCGCCGCGCCTACCACGAAGGCGGCAACTACCCTCCCGATATCGCCCGCGAACACCGTCGTCTCGACCGCGCCACCGACCTCGTCCTGATCTTTCCGGTGTACTGGTGGTCCATGCCGGCGCTGCTGAAGGGGTGGATCGACCGCGTGTTCGTCAACGGCTGGGCCTTCGAGTACTCGGCGGCGTCGGGTCTGCGCCCGAGGCTCCAGCGCCTCACGACGCATCTGCTGCCCATCGCCGGCGCCGACTCCGGCGCATACGAGCGTCATGGATATGAACAGGCGCTGCGGACACAGATCGAGCACGGCATCATCGACTACGTCGGAAGCCGCCGCGGTGCCACCGCGTTCATCCACGAATCCGAGCAGCCTTCCCCCGAGGGCACGGCGGCGAGCGTCGAACGCGCCGTACGCGTGGTCAGCGAAGCCGTACAGACCGACCCACCGCCCGCGTGACCTCTTTTGTTCCGTGCAAGGAAGGCAGCACTGACCGCAGAGGCCGACCGGCCGTCGAGCCGGCTGCCGAGGGGCGGGGCTGAACTGATCAAGGGTGTGCCGTGCCACCTGCCTGACCACTTACGCGGCCAACCTCGCAGTCAGCCCGCACCCGGGACGCCGGGTCGGCCAGCGCGGGGCGGAGGACCAGCGAGACAATGAGCACCGCGGAAGCAGCGATCGGGACCACGTTCACGTCGTCACCTGCTGTTCGGTGCGGTGGGCGAGACGCTGGTGGTAGCGGCTGCGGCGGCCCAGCACGAGCGCGGCGAACAGGGCCGCGACAGCGGAGGCGGGGAGAACGGCGCCCTCGGCGAGGCCATGAAAGAGCTTCCTTCTCCATTCCTGCTAAGAAACCAGTTCTTTCGCTTTCCTCGCCGTCACGTCGCTCCGGGCGGCGCCCGCGCTTACCGCGCGGGCGCCGCCCGGGCCGTTGTCCCGCGACGTTCGCGAAGCCCGCGACCGCGGTGTTCAGGGTCGGGAAGACGGTGACGTGTGTGCCTCGCATCGTGTGAGTGAAGGGGTGCGGGACGGCCGGGACAGGAGTACTCGTGTTCGATGGGTCTCCTACTATGGCGCGGGGCAGCGGACGTGCAAGGAGGTGCCGATCCCGACCGGCTGCCTGCCCGGTCGACGGGACCGTCCGTGCATGCGGCATGCCCGGCCGAACTCTTCTCAAGGACGAATCAGAACCATGCGCGTGCTCCTGGTCGAGGACGAAGAAGATCTGCGGTACGTGATTGCGGCGGGGCTGAGGGACGCCGGGTACGCCGTCGACGCCGTACCCGACTGGCCCGACGCGGACGTCATGCTCGACCTCGTGCCCTACAGCTGTGTGGTGCTCGACCGCATGGTTCCGTCCGGAGACACGCTGTACCCGCTCCAGGAGCGCCGCCGCCGTGGGTGGAGCACGCCGGTGCTGTGCCTCACGGCCCTGAACGAGGTCCCGGACCGTGTAGACGGCTTCCGTTCCGGAGCCGACGATTATCTGGCGAAACCGTTCGCAATGGTGGAACTGGTACTGCGCGTCGGCAGTCTTGTCCGCCGCGCCCCGCAGCGGCTGCCCGTTCACCTGAGTCACGCCGACGTCGAGCTGGACGAGGCCCGACGCGAGGTGCGCCGCGCCGGAGTCCTGCTGTATCTGACTCCCAAGGAATACGCGGTCCTGCGCCAGTTCCTGCTGCACCGTGATGAGGTTCTCACCCGCACCACGCTGATCGAACGCTGCTGGGACGAGATGGCCGACCCGGTCTCGAACGTCGTCGACGCGGTCGTGGCGGGTCTGCGGCGCAAGCTCGGCCCTCCTCCCCTGATCCGTACCGTGCGCGGTCACGGGTTCCGGCTCGTGGACGGCGCGGAGCGGTCATGACGGGCGGCGCCGAGGACGGCGGCCGGCGCCCGCGGCCCGCAACGGCCCACAGGCGTCTGGTCCGTCTGCAACGGCGGCTGACCCTGGCCTACACGCTGATCACGCTGGCCGGGGTGGGAGCGCTGTGCTGGCTGGTGATCCGCACCGACGGACGGTCCTGGCAGGCCGCCGAGTACGAGGAGATGCGCCGCCGGGCGGCGGTGACGGCATCACTGCTCTACTACACCGACGCCGGGCTCCAGCTCGACGGCCTGTACGACGACGAGGCGACCAGCGGCCGTCCCCAGGTGCTCGTACTCCAGGCGCGGGGCGACGAGATGCGGCGTGTGTTCGTCTCACGCGGTGCCGCAGCGGACGCCCGGCCCGACACGGTCACCCGGGTGGCGCGTACGGCGATGGCACGCGACGACACCGTACGCGCGAAGGGCCGTACGGGTGCGGGACATCCGGTGTACCTGCTGGCGCTGCCCTTCTACCACGACGTCACGCAGAAGACGTCGGGTGCCGTGGTCGTGGTCGGCGATCCCGCGAAGGGGCAGGCTGAACACCGCCGACTGGTGGTCGCGGTGCTGTCCGGTTCCGGTCTCCTGGTGCTGTTGGCGGCCGTGACCGGCCACTTGCTGTCCGGACGGAGTCTGCGTCCCGCGGCGGAGGCACTCGACGCGCAGGAGCGGCTGCTCGCCGACGCGGCACACGAACTACGCACTCCCGTGGCCGTGATGCGCGCCTCGGTGGACCTGGCGGACGCCGACCCGGACGGGCTGCGCCTGCACCTGCCGCGCCTGCGACGGGCCACGGACCGCATGACGGGCGTCGTCGACAACATCCTCACCCGCGGCCGGGTCCAGGCGGGGAACGCCTTCCACCCCGTCCCGCTGCGTCTGGATCAGCTCGTGGAGCAGGTCTGCGAGGAATTGCCGCCCTCCCGGCACACGGTGACACCGCACCTCGAGCCGTCGGTGGTGACGGCCGATCCGGAACTGGTGCGGACCGCGGTGCACAACCTGCTCGTGAACGCGCTGCGGCACGGGCGTACCCCCGGCGACCCGCAGGCCAGGGCCGAGGTGGACGTCACGGTCGGCGGCGCAGCCGTGACGGTGGCCGACCGGGGCGTCGGGGTCGACCCGGACGCCCTGTCCGGCCTGCTCGTCCGCTTCCGCTCCTCCGGCGGCGGCACCGGCATCGGCCTGTCGCTGGTGCAGGAGGTCGCGGCTGCGCACGGCGGGAACATCACCGTACGGTGGCGGCCCGGCGGCGGAGCTGCTTTCGTCCTCACGCTGGAGCCGGCGCAGCGATCGGCAAGACGCCGCTGGGCACCGCGACGGTCCCCGGACCGGAATCCCGCCTCATGAAATCCTCACGGTTCGCGACTCAGAATGTGCACACCAGTACGTCCCTTGCACAGGAGACCGTGTGTCGAACCATGCCGCTGTACCTTTCCTCCGCCGTAGGAGTACCGCTGTCGCCGGGGCGGTCGGTGCCGCGGCCGCCCTGGGGATCGGTGTGACACTGTCCAACGTCTTCGCGACACCTTCCGCCGAGACGGCGGCGCCGAAGGTGGTGCGGCCCACGGCCAACGCGACGTTCGACTATCAGATCGGCGGCGCGTACACCCCTGCCAAGGGGGTGACCGCCCTATCGCGTGACCGGTCGGCCGAGCCCGTAAAGGGCCTTTACAACGTCTGTTACATCAACGCGTTCCAGGCGCAGCCCGACGCCCTGAGCTGGTGGCAGAAGAACCATCCCGACCTCATCCTGCAGGATGAGGACAAGCGTCCGGTGATCGACGAGGAGTGGAACGAAGCGCTCCTGGACACGTCGACCACGGACAAGCGCGTCCGGCTCGCCGACGTGGTCGGTCAGTGGGTGGACGGCTGCGCCAAGAGCGGGTTCCAGGCCGTGGAGCCGGACAACCTCGACTCCTACGAGCGTTCGAACGGCCGTCTGACCAAGGCCCACAACGAGGCGTTCGCCGAGCTGCTGGCCAAGCGGGCACACGCCGCAGGGCTGGCCATCGGCCAGAAGAACACCGTCGACATGCTGGCGGACCGCGCGAAGATCGGCTTCGACTTCGCCGTCGCCGAGGAGTGCGGTGAGTACAACGAGTGCGGTGACTACGCCAAGGCGTATGCCGATCGTGTCTTCGTCATCGAGTACGAGAACGGCGGCTACAGCAGAGCCTGCGCGGACTTCGGCGCGAAGCTGAGCATTGTCCAGCGCGACCTGGACGTCTCCTCGCGCGGCTCCGCTGGTTACACCTTCCGCACCTGCTGACGTGAGGTGACGGCCCACGGCTCTTTCCGAGTGACAAGGCGGAGGAGAGCCTCGTCACCCGCCGTCCAATCGTCTCCGGACGATGGAAACAACACAGTTCACAGCGGCAGAGTTATGCCGAGTTCCTGCATGGCGGTCGACGGGGGGCCGCCTTGCGAGGTCACGTCCGCTGGAGTGGTGTATCGACGGCCACTCGGTGATCTCGTTTTGAGGCTATGCGGTGAGTTCGGTGGGCAGGGTGGTGTCGTCGGTTTCTGATCCGATCGGGTGGAGTTGATGAGGATCTCTGAAATCGGCTCTGACCGCAGTTCCGTGACGAACCAGCACAGTTGTTGACCGTGGTGGCATCGGCTGTCAGTGGAGACCAGCACAATGCCGCCATGAGCTATGACTTGGCTGTATGGGACGGTCCGAGCCCTGCTGACGATGCAGCGGCGCTTGAGGTCTTCGAGGGCCTGTACGACAGATTCATGAGAGGCGAGGGCCAGTCGCCGACCCCTCGTATCAGGCAGTACGTCGAAGGGCTGGTGGCCCGGTGGCCTGACCTGGGTGACGACGATGAGGACGAGGACGCGAGCCCTTGGTCGGACGGCCCTTTGATTAACAACGCGAGTGGCCCGTTCTTCTATTTCGGCATGGTCTTCAGCAAGTACCAGGAGGCCGCCGAGTTCGCCACTGACCTGGCCCGGTCCTCCGGCCTGGTCTGCTTCGATCCGCAAGATCGGTGTTTGATCACCTGAGTCTTCGCTATGCCCCGATCACGGCTGGGTGAGGATGCGGGTGCGGAGGAGTGCGAACGAGGCCCTGCCGTACATGGCTCGCTTGATGGTTTTTTACCCTATTTACGTGGCCTTCGACGGCTCCGGAGCTCCAGGGCAGGGTGAGTCCGGCGGTGACGGCGTCGAGGTCCTGCCGGAGGAAGCCGGCGAAGCCCTTCATGGGCTTCGGTGCGTGTTGCTCGGCCTGTCGGATCCACTCCAGCAGAAGGTATCCGCGCTGGTGGCGGACCAGGTCTGCGAAGGCGCGGGCGAGGTCGCAGGCCCGGGTGATGTCTGGGCAAGCGAGTCGGACCTGAAGTAGGCGTTCGTTCTGGCTGTCGGTGAGGGTCTCGCGAGGGCGCATGATCCAGGAGGTGATCTTGCGAGGGCTGGGGATGTCGGCCCGGACCGGTTCGGCGGTGCCTGCGCGGAGGGCGGCGAGGTGTTTGCGGACGACCTGGCGGCTGCCGCGGTAGCCGCGGGCGGATGCCAGCATCTGGTCGAGGTCGGTGTCGCGGAAGCGGCGGACGGTCTTGCGGTCGAGGTTCAGGCGTCGGGCGATCGCGCTGATCGTCCAGCGTTTCTCCAGCAGGCGGTGGATGTCTTCGTAGCGGTGGCGGGTGCGTTCGATGATCTGGGTGCGGGGCAGTTCCGCGGGCGGTAACAGCATCGGGGTCACCTCAGGCAGTTCGGCTACTTCGCTCGCCGTCTCCTCCTCGGCGCGTTTGCGCAGGCAGTCGCGGTGCTGGTGGCATGTCTTCTCCACCGCGGCTGACAGGTTCTGTAACAGGTGCCAGCGATCCGCGACTTCGAGGGCGTTGGGGGAGGCTTCCCTGACCGCCTTGGTGTAGGCGGTCGCTCGGTCCCGGCAGATGATCTCCGCGCCGGGATGCTCCTTCAGCCAGGCCGCGAACGTCTCGGAGGTGCGATCGGGCAGCACATCCACGACTCGGCCGGCTTCGACGTCGACCAGCACCGTGCCGTAGGTGCAGCCCTTGCGGAAGGCGAATTCGTCCACCCCCAGCACCCGCGGCGCACGGTCCGGCACCGGCGGTGCCGTCAGCAGCCTGAGAAGCCGGGTCCGGCCCGCGGTCAAGTCGCAGGCGCAGGCACAGCCGGGCGGCAGGACGGCCACCGAGCTCGATCGCAATCGACCGAAGCCAGCCCGCCAGCCCGGTGCTGGAACGGCGGTAGCGCGCGGATAGACCCGGCACCTGCTCGACGAAGGTCGTGCGGGAACAGCTCTTCCGGTCGCAGAAGTACCGGCGCACCCGCAGCCGGACGATGACCCGGCGCGAACCCAACGGCCGTTCGTCCAGGAAGCGTTGATACGTGCTGTGTACGCGGTGGGCCTGCTTTCGGCAGTTCGGGCACCGGCCTGGGCGGGCCGTCGACACCGCCTCCACCATTAGGACTCCGGAGGAGTCGCTCACCCCCTCCACCCGCACATCGATCCCGGGAAACAGCACCTCCTCAACCGTCTTGCTCGCCACGGCAGGAAGTACGCTGCCGAAACGGTCCCGCGTTCTGACCGCTGACCTGGGGATTCACGGAACTGCTGCCAGAGCCGATTTCAAAGAGCGTCATCAATAGGACCAGGGTGGGCCAGTCGCAGGGCTCGTCGTGTTCCAGGATGGCAGCGACCTGGTGGGCCTGTAGCCGCCACCGTGAGTAGACGCAGATCTGCTGCGGGGTCGGCTGGCCGGCCCGTACGTGCAGGGTTCGCAGGGCAGTGATCAGTTCACGGATGGCCTGGGCTCGGTCACTCACGCCGGCCAGGGCGTCGATGTCTCTGGGGTCGTCGACTGTGGAGCGGGGAGGCCACCGACGCAGTTGTTCCGTTTCCCAGACTTTGCGCACTATGTCGAGGTCGGGCCCACGGGCAGCACCACCCACTGATTTCTAACGCTGTCTGTCAAGCCGTGAGAGCGGTGGGAGGCACGGCCTCGTAGATCCGTCCGTCGCGTAGAAGCGCCCAGAGGACGTTGACGCGGCGGCGGGCCAGGGCCAGGACGGCCTGGATGTGGTGCATGCCCTCGGAGCGTTTGCGTTCATAGAACCGGCGGGAGTCCTCGCAGTGGCGGATGCTGAACAACGCGGAGATGTAGAACACTCGTTGGAGTCGGCGGTTGTAGCGGCGTGGGCGGCGGAGGTTGCCGCTGATCTTCCCGGAGCCGCGGGGAACGGGAGCAACGCCGCCGAAGCCGGCGAGGCGGTCAGGAGTGCCGAAGAGACTCATGTCGCCGCCGGTCGCGGCCAGGAACTCGGCACCGAGGATCACGCCCAGGCCTGGCATGCTGGTGATCACTTCGAAGTCCCGATGTTCGCGAAACCGGACCTCGATCGCCTTGTCGAGCTCGGCAACCTGCTGGTTGAGGGACAACACCTCCGCCGTCAGGGTGTGCACAAGCCGGGCGGTCAGTTTCTCGCCGGGCAGGCTGGTGTGCCGGCGTCCGGCGACCTCCCAAGCTGTCTCGGCGAGCCGGTCAGCGCGCAGGACCCTGCGGTTTCGCAGCCAGGTCTCGAGCCACTTCTTGCCTGTCCGGCGGAGCGCGGCCGAGGTCTGGTAGCCGGTCAGCAGCATGAGGGGGCCGGTGTTGGTGAGATCCAATGCCCGTTCCAGGCCGGGGAAGATGTCGGTGAGCTGGGCGCGGAGCCGGTTGACGGTGCGGGTGCGGTCGGCGACCAGGTCCGTGCGACGGCCGGTGAGGATCTTGAGGTCGGTGACGGTCTCGTCGCTGGTGCGTAAGGGGTGCAGGTCGCGGCGGATGCGGACCTGGTCGGCTATGACGGCGGCGTCCTTGGCGTCGGTCTTGCCTTCGCCGTGGTAGCTCTCGGAGGCGCGGTGGATGGACCGGCCGGAGATGTAGTACACCGGCTGGTCGTGGTTCAGGAGGATCATGATGGCCAGGGCGCCGCCGCCGTCGGCCAGGTCGATCCCCCAGGTCACGTCATCACCCAAGGTCAGGACGGTGTTGAGGAGTTCGAGCAGTTCGGGCTCGTCGCTGGCGACGCGTCGTGACAGCAGCCGGTGGCCGCTCTCGTCGATCGCGACGCAGTGGTGATGGGTCTTGCCTGCGTCGATGCCGGCCCATATCGCGGCCATGTGCTGCCTCCGTACGGTGTGGTGCTGGTGCCTCCCGACGGACGACCTCGCTGTCAATTCCCTACTCAGCGATCATTCGCCATTCCTCATTGGCAGCCGAGTCGTCATGGGGCACCGGGCGGCCAATCACTGAGAGCCACAAGCGGCAGAGCCTTTTGAACCACACCCGGCACCCCTGGGTGGGTGAACCATACGAGGGGCTCACCGCATCCCGCAGAACAACGTAGGGAGCCCTTTCAGCGCTGACGCTCCAGGGTGAGGACGGCGGCAGCGATCATGGTGAGGCGTGTTGGGCTGCAGCGGGCGCGTTGAAAGATCCGCCAGGATTTCAGGCGGGCGATTCCGCGTTCGACGGGTGCCCGGGCGGCGGACAGGGCTCGGTTGACCGTCCGCTCGGTGGGGTGAGTTCGCCGTTGGGCGGGCGGCGCTTCGCGGTGGTGACCCAGTCGCCTGCACCGATGTAGGCCATGTCCGCGAGGATCGGGACACCCTGGCGTTCACAGATTCGGATGATCTTGTGGGTGCGGGCGGCTGTCAGGTCGTGGGTCCGGCCCGGCAGTGCCGGCGACAGCCAGAGGATCTCTCCGGCAGGATTGGTGACGACCTGCACGTTCACACCGTGCCGCTTGTGCTTGGGGGAGTAGTCGGCCCGTCCGTCGCCGACCCGGTCGCACTCGGCGAGGGTGCCGTCCAGGAGTGCATGGTCGGGGTCCGTCTCCCGCAGGATTTTCAGCAGTCCCGGCGCCTTGTCCGCCAGGTGCCGGACGGCGGTGGTGACGTAGGCGTGGGCGGTGCCGACGGATATGCCGAAGCCTGCGGCGATCTGCGTGAGGGTGTCGTGCCGGCGGAGGTGGACCAGGGCGACGAGAGCACGCTGGTGCGGTCGGAGCTTGCAGCGGCGGTCACCCTCACGGGTGACGATGAGCATGGTTACCCACTCGACCAGCGCGTGAGGCAGGTCGAGTACGGCAGGACAGGGAACCAACGAAGCTCCTGCGCTGATGAGTTGAGACGTCGAACACCTCTCTCAACGGCACGGGAGCCTCGTGCGTTGCGGGCACCGGCCTCGTCACCCGTTCGGTGGCCACGCTGAAAAGGCTTAATGTGCACGTCCCGATGGAGAGCCCCTTCCTCCCTCCTGCTGCGTGTCGACAAACCTCGCGCGGAGAGGGCTCAAGGAAGCCCATGCACGTGCAGCGGTTCCAGCACCTCTACCGGGTCCGGTTGCTGCCCCCTCGAATGACGCGACGGGAGGGCCGGGCCATCCACCGTACAGACCCCTCCGAGCTCGAAGCCGACCTCCTGCAACGCAGGACGCAGGCCGAGGCCAAAGGCTGGATCGGTGAGATCGAGGGCATCGACCTCACCCTCACCTTCCTCCGCGCGAAGCGCGACGAGACCCAACGCCGAGCTCAGCGACCAGCCGTCCATCTCGGCATCCCCGCACGCCGCCGTCCGCAGGAGTCCGAATGACGCTCCCCGGAGCGATGCCTCGAAGCAACAAGCTGTCAGAGCCTGTGAACAAACCCCAGCCTGCCCAGATCACTCCGTTATGGGCAGGCACTCGGCGAGCAGGTCGACGACGTCCCGCCAAGCTCGCTGCGCGTGCTGAGGGTGATAACCGACCCCAGGAAGCACGATGTGGTCGACCGGTGGGTGATGGAAGGCGTGCAAGGCGCCGCCGTAGACCACGAGGCGCCAGTCGACGCCCGCAGCCTGCATCTCGGCAGTGAATGCGTCCCGTTGCGCGGGCGGCATGATCGGGTCTTCCGACCCGACCCCGGCCCACACTGGGCAGTGAATGCGCGCCGTCTCGCCTGGCCGGCCCGTGGTCAGTCCGTTGACTGTCGCGATCGCGCGCAGGTCGACGCCGTCGCGCCCGAGTTCCAACGCGATTGCGCCCCCGGTGCCGTAGCCGACGGCGGCGATCCGGTCCGGGTCGGTCCGCGGCTCGGCGCGGAGCACGTCGAGCGCCGCGTGGCCGATGCCTCGCATCCGGTCGGGGTCGGCGAGCAGCGGCATGCAACGGGCCAACATCTCCTCAGGGTCGCCCAAATAGCGCCCGCCGTGAAGGTCGAAGGCCAGGGCCACGTATCCCAGCTCTGCGAGCGCATCGGCCCGGCGGCGCTCGACGTCGCTGAGCCCCACCCCCTCGGGCCCGACCAGGACCGCAGGCCGGCGGTCGACACCGGCCGGGAGCGCGAGGTGCCCGATCATCGTCAGGCCGTCGGCCGCGTATTCGATCGTGCGCGTTGTAACCGTCGTCATGAGCCTGGACTGTAGTGATCGTCGAGCCCGGTCGGGCCGGTGTTCTGCCGCTGGCAGAAGGGAGGTCTCTGGCGCATTCCGGAACCACCCCCTCAGCGGTTCAGCTCAGAGCCTGTGAACAAACCACCGTCCGCCCGAAGGGTGGGCGCACCGGACGCCGCTGCGCGCAGACGGGGATTGTTCACAGGCTCTCACCGAAGGATGACGCTCACACCTCGTTCCTCGAAGATCTCCAGGAGCAGGTCGAACAGCACAAGCCGGCGATCGCCGACGGGCACGCGTTCTGCCAACCGCGTCCGAGCCTCGGCCGAGAAGTCCCAGTGGCGCTGTCACGTTGTGAGGTGTGTGAGTGCCTGACGGCGTGTCGGGTGCGGTGAGGCCGTGTCCCGACTCCGTGTTCAGGTTGCGGCAGAGGGGCCGGCGATATTGGTGACCTGGTCCCGGATGGCGAAGCGGGTGGTCATCTCGGCGAGGTAGTCGGTAGCGGTCATCAGGTGGCGGCGGGGCCGGAAGTGGGGTGGGATGCCGCTGAAGGCGGACAGGAACCGCTGGGCCGCGCCCACGCTACGGAAAGCCCTTCATCGCGCGTTCGCGCTGCCGGGTGGGCTGGTGGCTGTTCTCCGCCCGGTTGTTGAGGTTGCCCTTGCCGAAATCCTCGTCCGGGCAGGTCAGGCGGCATGCTCGTACTCGTGGAGAAGGCCGCCGAGGCGATCGCGTCGTCGTACCGCGAGGCAGGCGATCTGGTCCGGATCGACGATTGGCGGGGGTAACGGGTTCAACGGGCGGGCGTTCGCGATGCCCTGATGGGGCCGGTGCACATTGTAGAAACGCTCGAATTCCCGCAGGGCGTGGAGCAGATGCCGTTGATCCCAGATCAAGGTCCGGTCCAACAGCTCGCGCCTACAGGTCTGCACCCAGCGTTCCATGACCGCATTCGTCCGCGGCATCCGGACACCGCTGAGCACGACCTCGATCCCCGCATCGGCGAGGACCGCGTCGAACAGGGCGGGGAATTTCCCGTCCCGGTCCCGGATCAGGAACCGCGCCCGGCAGTTGACATCTTCCAGGTCCATGACGAGATTTCTCGTGGCCTGTGCCACCGACGAGGCCGTCGGGTGCGCGGTCGCGCCCAGGACCCGGATCCGTCGGCTGGCGTGCTCGATCACGGCGAACACGTGCGGTCGTGCCCCGGTCAGGGTGGCCGTCTCGAAGAAGTCGCAGGCCAGCAGCGCGTCGGCCTGGGAGCGCAGGAAGTCGGCCCACGTGCTGGAGGTCTGCTCGGGCGCGGGGTCGATCCCGGCCTCCCGCAGGATCTCCCAGACCGTGGAGGCGGCGACCTTCACGCCCAGCACCAGCAGCTCGCCGTGGAGGCGCCGGTAGCCTCACGTGGGATTCTCCCGTGCCAGGCGCAGCACCAAGGCGCGGATGGAGCACACGGTGCGGGGTCGACCCGGGCGCTTCGGCCTGGACTCGGCGGCGTGGTGGCGGGCGACCAGGTCGCGGTGCCAACGGAGCACCGTGTCCGACCGCACCAGCAGCCGCAGCCTGCGCAGCACGTCCCGCGGCAGCCGGTACAGCAGAGCCGCCAGGAAGCCCGGTCACTCGGGCTGAAGCGCACCTTCCCCTTACCGAGTTGGCGCTCCAGCACCGACAGTTGGCGGCGCAGGGCGAGGATCTCCATGTCCTTGTCCCGATCGCTCATCGGTAGCAGGCGCAGCATGGCGAACGCGTTCGCCATGCCCAAGTAGGCCAGTCGCAGCAGCACGGTTGGTCATCATGCCGCGTTGATCGACAGCCGCGCGACGGCACAGACTCGACCGACCGCACTCGACATCCCGCACACCAGCTCCGACCAGGGCGGATGAGGTTATCGGCAAGCGCAGGGCCGCTGGGGTGTCCGCCGACTCCCGGCACCCGCCCGCGTCGGGGAAGTTCAGTAGATGTTGGCCGCGACCTCGGGGCCGTCCCCGCGCCCCGCGTTGATCTGCGCGCGCAGCGAGATCTCGTCGTAGACACGGACCTCCTTCACGATGCGGCCCTCCTGGATCAGGAACTGCGAGACACCGAGCACCGTGACCGGCCGTCCGGTGAGAGGGCCGAAGGCGGGGATGCCGCGGTAGGTGCCGTGCATGGTCCACAGGACGGCCACGCGCAGGCCGGCGTACCGCGGGGAGTGGTTCGTCTGGATGTCACGGACGGCGAACCGGGCGTCGGGGAAGGGGCCGACCATGGCGAGCAGGTCGCTCTGGTAGCGCTCGGGGCGGATGACGGTCCGGTCGCCGATCGTGTGGAGGAACAGGTCGCGGTCCATGAAGTCGTTGACCCTGTTCAGCCGACGCTGCGTCCACACCTCGTCGATGAACTCGAGCACCATCTCGCACTCGGGACGGAACGCGTCCGGACGCGGACCGCTGACCCCGTTCAGCAGCACGTCCTGCGGCGGCTCGTCCAGCATGGAGCCGCTGTACCCCTGGAAGGTCAGCTCGCGAGCCGCCTCGGCCGGGTCCAGGCCGATCTGCAGGCAGTCGGCCAGATCGTCGCGCACCACCCACTCCTCGACCATCCGGCCGCGCCGGTACAGGCAGTTGGCCACCGTGCGCTTGCGGATGCCGACGAGGCGGCCGTCCACGAGGTGCTCGTCGGCGGAGAAGACCAGGTGGGAGCTGAGGAAGGCGTCGTTGCCGCGCGCCTCCCACACCACGTCCTCCGCCTGGCCGATGTGGCCCGGCGTGCTGCCCATGCGGATCGTGCTGCCCTCGATGACACCGTCACGGCCGACGACGGTGCCGAGGCTGGTGTGCACGATCGAGTCGGGCTCGTAGTTGTCGACGATGTGGGCGATGTCGCGGTCGACCCAGATCCGGTCGGTCACCTCGCGGATGAAGTCGTCCGGGTCCTTGTAGGGGAGGTAGGCGACGGGGTCCAAAGGCATGGTGCTTCCATTCCGGTAGTGATGTGAATGCGTATGTAGGTGCTTGATCGGGAGGGTAGCCGAGGAGAGGGCACGCCGGGTCGCCGGGAGGGGGTCTCCCGCCGCGCTAGCGGGCGAACTTGTCCGCGCCCAGGTGACTGCGGTACGTCTCCGTCATGAAGGCGCTCACGACGACCAGGGCCAGGAGGGCGCCCACCGCCAGGTAGGCCCAGACTGCGTAGATGGTGCCGAAGGTACTGACCAGCAGCGTCGCGACGAACGGCGTGATTCCCATGAAGATGGAGAACGAGCTGTTGTACGCGATGGCACTGGCGCTGAACCGGGTGCGGGTGGAGAAGAGCTCGGCCGCGCAGACGGTGACGATGCCCGTGAGGAAGAACTCCGGCACGATGTAGATGAGCTGGCTGGCCACGGCCGCCCCGAAGGTGCCCTGCTCGCCGACCCGGAAGGCGATCGGTACCAGCACGATGCACGCGATGGCGCCGGTGACCAGCATCGGCTTGCGTCCGATGCGGTCCGACAGCATGCCGGCCAGCGGCAGGGCGGGGATGAGGACGGCGATGGAGATGGCATTCGAGGCCAGGCCCATCCAGCGCGGCAGGCCGAGCGTGTCGGTCAGGTACTGCGGATAGAACGTGACCCAGGTGTAGGAGAGGATCGCGAGCATGATCGAGACGCCGCAGAAGACCAGGATCGGCCGCCACTGCGAGCGCAGCGCCTCACGGATCGGCGCCTCGACGACGTCCGCACCCTCCTCGGTCGCGCGCACGAACTCCGGGGTCTCCTCGATGTGACGACGCAGCCACATCCCGACCAGGCTGAGCGGGACCGCCAGCAGGAACGGGAGGCGCCAGCCGTACGAGTCCAGGGCCTGGCCCTCGAACACCCAGCTGGTCAGGGCCGCCGTACCGGCACCCGCCAGGATGCCGACGAAGCAGCTGTTGGAGGCGTACGACGTGTAGTAGGCCCGCCGGTTCGGCTCCGCCCACTCCACGATGAACGCGACGGCCCCGACGTACTCGCCGCCCGAGACCGCGCCCTGGACGACGCGGAGCAGCAGGAGCAGGATCGGCGCACCGATGCCGATCTGCTGGTACGTGGGCAGCATCCCGATCAGGCCGGTGGTCACGCCCATGGCCACGATGGTCCACAGCAGCGTCCTCTTGCGGCCGACCCGGTCGCCCCAGCGGCCCACGAGGGTGCCGCCGAGCGGGCGGAACAAGCAGGCGATGGCGATGATGGCGTACGTGCCCAGCACCGCCACGGTCCTGTCGCTCTCGGGGAAGAACGCCGGGGCCATGATGGGGGCCATGTAGCCGTACAGGCCGTAGTCGAACTGCTCGACGAAGTTGCCGATACTGCCCGCGCCGATGGCTCGGCGTATCGCCTTCCGCTTGTGCGGGTCGACCTGGGGGGAGTCGACGGATTGGCTGGGTGGCGCTGCGGCGGACATGGGTTCTCCGATCGCGCGGGGAGGGGGGAGGAG
>NZ_JAGMUJ010000021.1 GCF_019049255.1 Streptomyces sp. AC558_RSS880
GGGGAGCCGATCGCCCAGGGCACGCCGACGTCGTCGGGGCCGGCGTTCAGCGTGTTGTTGGGGCCCTTGCGGTGGGTGGTGCCGATCGGGTGGATCGGCGGGAGGTAGACGACGTCGAAGCCCATCGCGGCGATCGCCGGGAGGCGGCGGGCGGCGGTGTCGAAGGTGCCGTGCGGCCGGGCGGGGGTGCCCTCGGAGCGGGGGAAGAACTCGTACCAGGAGCCGTACAGGGCCCGTTCGCGTTCCACCAGCAGCGGCAGCGGGTCGCTGCTGGTGACCAGCTCCCGCAGCGGGTGCCGGGCCAGCACCGCGTCCACCTCCGGCGTCAACGCCGCCGCCAGCCGGGACGCCGCCGGACGGCTCTCGTCGCGCAGGGCGTCCACGGCGGCGAGGAGGACGCTCCTGGACCCGGAGTCGGGCACTCCGGCCGCCGCCCGCTCGTGCAGCCGGGCGCCCTCCTCCAGGACGACCTCGGTGTCCATGCCCGCCGGGATCTTGATCTGCGCGTGGTGCCGCCAGGTGGTGACCGGATCGCCCCACGCCTCCACGGTGTACGTCCACAGCCCCGGCTCCCCGGCGGTGACGGTCGCCCCCCACCTGTCCGTGCCGGGCGCGAGCTCCCGCATCGGCGTGAACGGCCCCGGACGTCCCTCCGGGTCCTTCAGCACCACATCGGCGGCGACCGCGTCGTGCCCCTCCCGGAACACGGTCGCCGAGATCTCGAACGTCTCACCGGTCACGGCCTTCGCGGGCCGCCGCCCCTGTTGGACCATCGGCCGGACGTCGAGGACGGGAATGCGCCCCACGGCGGTCGCGGGGCCCGTGGACGGGCGCGCGGGAGCCGGCGTCACGGAGGAGGACGCCGACGGGGGACCGGTCTCGACCGGGCGGACCGGAGGGGATCCGGCGCCGCGCTTCGCGGGTGTGCGGGAGCCTGGGGTCGGGGGGGATGACGAGTGGTGCTTGGCGGGCATGACCGCTCCTGTCCGCGTCAACGTGGGTGGGCGGATGACTGTGGGGAGGTGGGTCCTGCGTGGTGCTGCTGAGGGGGTACCCGCAGGAGCCTTCCCACACTGTTCGGGTGGGCAATCCGGCACTTTGTTAACTACTCACGCGTATGTCGACACACAAGACCGGCCCCGTCCGCGCGGGACGGAGCCGGTCCGTGGTGGGCCCGCTCCCACGGCCGCCGGTGCCGTCCCGGCGGCCGGTGTCCGGCGGTCCCGCGCGGATGCCGCTACGCGCGCGGAACCTGGAGCAGCCGGTTCGGCGAACCGAGCCCGCGCCCGGCCACCTTCCCGCTCGCCGCGCCCTTGACCAGCGCGTTCGCCACCTGGGCCGGGGTCGCCCGCCGGTGCTCGGCGAGATACAGCGCCGCCGCGCCCGCCACGTGCGGGGACGCCATCGACGTACCCGAGTGGGCGGCCCGCGCGGTATCGCTCGCGGCGGAGGCCGAGGTGATGGAGACCCCCGGAGCGAACAGGTCGAGGGTGGAACCGAAGTTGGAAAAGGCCGGTTTCTTGTCCTGCCGGTCGGTCGCGCCGACCGTGACGGCCTGTTTCACGCCCGCCGGTGAGTACAGCGCGGCCGGCCCGCCCTCGTTGCCCGCGGCGACCGTGTACGTGACACCGGAGGCGATGGAGGTGCGGACGGCGGCGTCCAGCTGTGCGTTGCGGAAGCCGCCGAGGCTGAGGTTGGCGACCGCGGGCTTCCTCGCGTTCCGGGTGACCCAGTCGATGCCGGCGATCACCTGGGCGGTGGTGCCCGAGCCGGCGTCGTCCAGGACGCGCACGGAGACGATCCGCGCCTTCTTGGCGACCCCGTACGAGGTGCCCGCGACGATCCCGGCGACGTGTGTGCCGTGTCCGTTGCCGTCCTGCGCGGTCCGGTCGTCCTGGACGAAGTCCCAGCCGTGACGGGCCCGTCCGGCGAAGTCCCGGTGCGTGGTCCGTACGCCGGTGTCGATCACGTAGACCGTCACCCCGGCGCCCGCCGGCTCCGGCCAGGCGTAGCGCCTGTCCAGCGGGAGACCGCGCCGGTCGATCCGGTCCAGGCCCCAGGACGGAGGATTCCTCTGCGTGTGGTCCAGGGCGACGCGCGTGTCCTGGACGACCGAGGCGACCCGCGGGTCGGCGGCCAGGCGCCCGGCCTGTCTCGCGTCGGCCCGTACGGCGTACCCGTTGAGCACCGTGCCGTAGGTGTGGCTGATTCTCGCCCCGTACCCCTCGGCGAGGTCCCTGCCCGCCGCCGAGCGGGCCGCCGTCCCCTCCTCCAGCGTCACCAGGTAACTGCCGGTCACGGAGCCGGGTGCCCCGGCGCCGAGTATCCGTCCCTGTGGTGCGGCGTGCGCGGGCAGGGTGGCGGCCGAGACCGCCGCGGTGCACAGCACCGCCGTCATGACCCCCGCCCGACGCGGACGCCGCCTTCGCGTCCGTGACATGGTCCGAGTTCCCCTCCTCCACTCGGCGCGTCCGGCGCGGGCCGGTGCGCCAAAGGGGAAGCGTCTCGTGTGGGGTGAAGCGCGACAAGGACGCCTATGGGGGCGGAATCGGCCATATCCGCCATGAGGTGAATCGTTTGGTTGGGGGTACGGAGGTACCCGTGTCCCCCGGCTTCCCGCGCGGTTCGTGTCCGCGCCGGTACTGTCGGCAGCGATGCCCGGACGCACACCGCGTCTCTCACGAACCCGCCGAGGTGGCTTGTGAAGGCGATCCGTCGATTCACCGTCCGACCCGTGCTCCCCGAACCCCTGCGCCCCCTCAGTGACCTGGCCCGCAATCTGCGCTGGTCCTGGCACGCCGGGACCCGTGACCTGTTCCGCTCCGTCGACCCCGGGCGCTGGGCCGCCGCCGGCCGCGACCCCGTACGGCTGCTCGGCAGCGTGGCGGCCGGGCGGCTCACCGAGCTGGCCGGCGACCGTGACTTCCTGGACCGCCTCGACGCGGTCGCCGGCGATCTGGACGCCTACATGACCGGTGACCGCTGGTACCAGGCGCAGACCGACCGGCTGCCCGCCGCCGTCGCCTACTTCTCCCCGGAGTTCGGCATCACGGCCGCCCTGCCGCAGTACTCCGGCGGACTCGGCATCCTCGCCGGCGACCATCTCAAGGCCGCCAGCGACCTCGGCGTCCCCCTCATCGGCGTCGGCCTGCTCTACCGGCACGGCTACTTCCGCCAGTCCCTGTCCCGGGACGGCTGGCAGCAGGAGCACTATCCCGTCCTCGACCCCCACGAGCTGCCCCTGGACCAGCTCGAGGAGCCCGACGGCACCCCCGCCCAGGTCACCCTCGCCCTGCCCGGCGACCGCTCCCTGCGCGCCCGGATCTGGCTGGCCCAGGTCGGCAGGGTCCCGCTGCTCCTGCTCGACTCCGACGTCGAGGAGAACGACCTCGGCGAACGCGGGGTGACCGACCGGCTCTACGGCGGCGGCAGCGAGCACCGGCTGCTGCAGGAGATGCTGCTCGGCATAGGAGGGGTCCGCGCGGTGCGTACGTACTGCGGGCTCACCGGGCACGCCGCGCCCGAGGTGTTCCACACCAACGAGGGCCACGCGGGCTTCCTCGGCCTGGAGCGCATCGCCGAACTGCGCGCCGAGGGGCTGGACTTCGACGCGGCCCTCGAGGCGGTCCGGGCGGGGACCGTGTTCACCACCCACACGCCCGTCCCGGCCGGCATCGACCGCTTCGACCGCGAACTGGTCGCCCGGCACTTCGGTCCGCACGCCGAACTGCCGAACATGGAGGTCGACCGCATCCTCCGGCTCGGCACGGAGAGCTACCCCGGCGGTGAGCCCGGCCTGTTCAACATGGCCGTGATGGGCCTGCGCCTGGCCCAGCGCGCCAACGGCGTCTCCCTGCTGCACGGCAACGTCAGCCGCGAGATGTTCGCCGGACTCTGGCCGGGCTTCGACCCCGAGGAGGTGCCCATCACCTCCGTCACCAACGGCGTGCACGCGCCCACCTGGGTCGCCCCCGAGGTGTTCCGGCTCGGCGCCCGGCAGATCGGCGCCCAGCGCGCCGAGGAGGCGCTGAGCGTCGGCGACTCCGACCGCTGGGACTCCGTCGCGGACATCGCCGACCAGGACATCTGGGAGCTGCGCCGGTCCCTGCGGGAGCAGCTGGTCCTTGAGGTGCGCGAGCGGCTGCGCGCCTCCTGGCGGCAGCGCGGCGCCGGCACGGCCGAGCTGGGCTGGATCGACGGGGTGCTCGACCCCGACGTGCTGACCATCGGCTTCGCCCGGCGCGTCCCGTCGTACAAGCGGCTCACGCTGATGCTGCGCGACCGGGACCGGCTGACGGACCTGCTGCTGCACCCCGAGCGGCCCGTGCAGATCGTGGTCGCCGGCAAGGCGCACCCGGCGGACGACGGCGGCAAGCGGCTCATCCAGGAGCTGGTCCGCTTCGCCGACGACCCGCGCGTACGGCACCGGATCGTGTTCCTGCCCGACTACGGCATGGCGATGGCGCAGAAGCTCTACCCCGGCTGCGACATCTGGCTGAACAACCCGCTCAGGCCGCTGGAGGCGTGCGGCACCAGCGGGATGAAGGCGGCGCTCAACGGCTGCCTCAACCTGTCCGTGCTCGACGGCTGGTGGAACGAGTGGTTCCAGCCCGACTTCGGCTGGGCGATCCCGACGGCCGACGGGGTGGGCACCGACCCGGACCGGCGCGACGACATAGAGGCCGCGGCGCTGTACGACCTGCTGGAGCAGCGGATCACGCCGTGCTTCTACGAGCGGGGGCGCGGCGGGCTGCCGGACCGGTGGATCGAGATGGTGCGCCGGACGCTGAGCCTGCTCGGCCCGAAGGTGCTGGCCGGGCGGATGGTCCGGGAGTACGTGGAGCGGCTGTACGCACCCGCCGCGCACGCGCACCGTGCGATGGACCCGGACTCCGCGCGGGCGCTCGCCGGGTGGAAGGCGAGGGTGCGGGCGGCCTGGCACGGGGTGACCGTCGACCACGTCGAGACATCGGTGACCGCGGCCACCGCGGAACTCGGCACCACGCTCGCGCTGCGGGTGCGGGTGGGGCTGGGCGGTCTGAAACCGGAGGACGTCGAGGTGCAGGCGGTCTCCGGGCGGGTGGACGAGGAGGACCGCATCACCGATGCGGCGGCGGTGCCGCTGAAGCCGGTGGGCGCGCCCGATCCGGAGGGGCGCTGGGTGTACGAGGGGCCGCTGGCCCTGGACCGGACGGGGCCCTTCGGGTACACGGTGCGGATCCTGCCCGGGCACCGGCTGCTGGCGTCAGGGGCGGAGCTGGGGTTGGTGGCGGTGCCGTCGGAGGACGTGGCGGAGGGGGCGGGGCTGCTGATGCGGTGAGGTGCTGTCAGCCCGTCTGGGGGTGCCCCCTCTGGGGGAGTTTGAGGACGAGGCCCGTTCAGGGCCGATGGGGGTCTGGGGGCGCAGCCCCCAGGGACGGGAAGGGGAGGCGGGGGCGACCGACCGGGGTGCTGCCCGCTGGGGGTGCCTCCCCCAGAGGGGGTACCCCCAGCGCCCACCCGTGCCGCCCCAGCGGCATGACTGCCCGCAGGCTGTGGGGGTCGGCAGGCTGCGGGGGTTACGACTGCCCGCAGGCTGGGGGCGTGTAGTCAGTCCTGTTCGATGCCCCGCGTGGCCAGGCGGCGGAGGACCTTGCCGCAGCGGCGGGCGTAGGCGTGCTGGAGGCCGCGGGTGGCCGGGCCGCCCGCGCGGGAGTACCAGCGGGCCGGCCTGCTGAACGCCTCCACGGTCAGCCACACCGTCCCGTCACCGGTGCGGTCCACGACGAACGACTCCTCGCCGCACTCGGGGTGCCCGGCCAGGGTGCCGTACGCCCAGCCGGCCCTGCGGTGCTCCTCCACCGTCCACACCACCCGGCAGGGCGCCTTCACGACCCCGGCGAGGGTGATGGTGACGTCGACGTCCGGGGCCGCGCGGTCGGCGGCGGTCTCGACACCGACCCCCAGCTCCCGGTGCAGCTCCCAGGTGAGCAGCGCCTGAGCGGCCTGCCGGAAGACCGCCTCGCCCTCGCCGAGGCGGGTGCGGACGCGCATCGGGTGGAAGCCGGGAGGGCAGAAACCGGGTTCCCGGGTCCCGCCGACGTGGTCGTAGGTGAAGTCCGCCGAAGACATGGGACCCAAGAGTAGGGCGGCGCCCACGCCTTGGGGAAAGGCGGGGCGCCGCTCACGCACTGCGTGTCCGGTTTACGGGAAGGTGAGCTTCCACCCGTTGATGTAACCGGTGTCGTACCGCGCCACGTCCTGCACCCGCAGCTTCCAGGTGCCGTTGGCGGTCTCGGAGGAGGCGTTGACCGTGTAGGTCTCGTTGATGTTGTCCGCCGAGCCGCCGGTGCGGTTCCTCAGGCGGTACGCCGTGCCGTCCGGGGCCAGCAGGTCGACGACCAGGTCACCGCTGTAGGTGTGCACGATGTCCACCGAGACCTGGAGGTTGGAGGGCGCGTTGCCCGTCCGCCCGGAGACGGTGAGGGAGGACGTCACCGCGGAGCCGGCGTCCGGGACCGACACGTCGGTGGTGCTCTCGAAGGAGGTACCGCCACCGCCGCCGTCGCCGGAGCGCGAGCCGACGTTGATGGCCGCCCAGGCGTCCTGCACCGCCTTGTACTCGGCGCTGTCCGTGCCGTACAGCTCACCGGTCGCCGCCAGGGTGCCGGTGCGGGCGCCCGCGTAGTTGGTGGTGGAGGTGAACTTGGTGGTCAGCGCGCGGAACCAGATCTTCTCCGCCTTGGCGCGGCCGATGCCGGTGACCGGGAGGCCGTCGGAGGTGGGCGAGTCGTAGGTGACACCGTTGATGGTCTTGGTGCCGCTGCCCTCGCTCAGCAGGTAGAAGAAGTGGTTGGCGGGGCCGGACGAGTAGTGGACGTCGATCGAGCCGATGCCGGAGTACCAGCTGTCCTTGGACGCGCCGTCCTTGCTCGGCTTGTCCATGTAGCGCAGCGGGGTGCCGTCGCCGTTGATGTCGATCTCCTCGCCGATGAGGTAGTCACCGACGTCGGAGGAGTTGTTGGCGTAGAACTCGACGGTCGAGCCGAAGATGTCGCTGGTCGCCTCGTTGAGGCCGCCGGACTCGCCGCTGTAGTTGAGGCCCGCGGTGTTCGAGGTCAGACCGTGGGTCATCTCGTGCGCGGCGACGTCGATCGAGGTGAGCGGGTTGGCGTTGCCGGAGCCGTCGCCGTAGGTCATGCAGAAGCAGCTGTCGGACCAGAAGGCGTTGACGTAGTTGTTGCCGTAGTGGACCCGCGAGTAGGCGGCCACGCCGTCGCCGCGGATGCCGCTGCGGCCGTGCACGTTCTTGTAGTAGTCCCAGGTCAGCGCGGCCCCGTAGTGGGCGTCGGCGGCGGCCGACTCCAGGTTGGACGGGCTGCCGTCGCCCCAGACGTCGTCGGAGCCGGAGAACAGCGTGCCGGTGCCGGAGGTGCCCCGGTTCAGGTTGTAGGTCTTGTGCCCGCCGCGCGCCCCGTCGGTGAGGTTGTACGACGACCCGGACTGGGTGGTGCCCAGGGTGACGGTGCCGCTGTAGACGGTGTGGCCGGTTCCGTTCTGGACGGCCTCCCACTCGTACAGCTTCTCGCCCGTGGTGGCGTCGGTGACGACGTGCAGTTCCTGCGGGGTGCCGTCGTGCTGGAGCCCGCCGACGACCGTCTCGTACGCCACGACCGGCTCGCCCCCGGCGGCCCAGATCACCTTGCGCGGGGCGCGGTCGACGTCGGCGCCCTTCGCCTCCTCCGCCTTCGCGGCGGACAGGGCCTGCTGCTCGGCCTTCGCGGCCGGAAGCTTCGCGGTGGTGGTGGCGGGCTTCACGGCGGCGCGGGTGGCCTTGACGACGGCGTCGGCCTCGCCGGCCGTGTCGCCCTGGACCACGAGGTCGCCGCCGAGGACGGGCAGGCCGTCGTAGGTGCGCTCGTAGCGGACGTGCACGGTGCCGTCGCGGTCCTTGAGGACGTCACGGACGACGAGCTTCTCCTTCTCGCCCAGACCGAGGGCCTCGGCGGTCTCCGCCTTGGTGGCGTTCGCCTCGCGGATCAGCGCGGCGCGCTGGGCGGGGGTGAGCCGGACCGACTCCGAACCCGGCTTCGCCTTGCTCGCGGCCGCCGGCGTCTGCTCGGGGGCGGCGGTGGCGCTGCCGGACTGCACGGCCGTGGCGATCAGCGCGGCCACCCCGGCGAGGGCGACGGCGGCGGCGCGGCGGTGCGTGGTGTGGGGGGTGCGTCTGTGGGACGACCTGCTTCTCAACGCGGACTCCTTCTGCGTGGCCGCGGATCGCGCGGCCTGGGGAGGACCGGACGGCGGGTGGGCCGGCCGGGCAGAACGGAAGTGCTCTGAGCCGTGGCCGCCGGACAGCGGTGGGTGTCGCGGTGGGGTTGCTGTGGAGCGGCCGTGGGAAGAGTGGCAGGGAATCGCGGTTCTTGTCAGGAGCGCGTCATAACTTTGGCCGGAAACCGTTCGTTGTCCGGGTGTTAACGTTCGATATCCGAACCGTTACGGGAGGGGTGCGGGCCGGTCCCCGTGCCAGGAGCGCCACAGCGCCGCGTACGCGCCGTCGGCCGCCACCAGGGCGTCGTGCGTGCCGAGTTCGGTCAGCCGGCCGTCCTCCATGACGGCCACGCGGTCGGCGTCGTGCGCGGTGTGCAGCCGGTGCGCGACGGCGATGACCGTACGGCCCCGGAGGACGGCCGCCAGCGCGCGCTCGGTGTGCCGGGCGGTCGTCGGGTCGAGCAGGGCGGTGGCCTCGTCGAGGATCAGCGTGTGCGGATCGGCCAGCACCACCCGCGCCAGCGCGAGCTGCTGGGCCTGCGGACCGTCGGTGGCGTGGCCCCCCTCGCCCAGCTCGGCGTCCAGCCCTCCCGGCAGCTCCCGCACCCACGCCTCGGCGCCGACCACGGCCAGCGCCGCCCACAACTCCTCGTCCCCGGCGGACGGTTCGGCGATGCGCAGATTGTCGCGGACCGATCCCAGGAACACGTGGTGCTCCTGGGTGACCAGCACGACCTGCCGGCGCAGCCGCTCCGGGTCCAGACCGGACACCGGCACCCCGCCCACGGTCACGCTCCCCGAGGTCGGCGCGTCCACGCCCGCGAGGAGCCGGCTCAGCGTGGTCTTGCCCGCCCCGGACGGCCCCACCACCGCCAGCCGCTCGCCCGGCGTCACCGTCAGATCGACCCCGCGCAGCACCTCGACGCCCCCGTCGTAGGCGTAGCGCACCCCGGTCACGTCGATGCGGTCGTCGGCCGGATCCGGACCGTCGCCCCGCCGGGCCGCGCGCGGTGCCCGGGCCAGCCCCTCCACCCGGGCGAACGACGCCCCGCTGCTCTGCAACTGCTCGACCCGCATCAGCACCTCGTCCAGCGGCCCGCTCAACTGCAGCAGGTACAGGGACGCGCTCACCACCGCCCCGAGGCTCACCGCGCCCCGCTCGTGCAGCACCCCGCCGACCAGCAGTACCCCGGCCACCGGCACGGCGTACGACACCTCGATCACCGGGAAGAACACCGTGCGCAGGAAGAGGGTGTGGAACCGGGTGCGGCGGGAGGTCTCCAGCGCCTCCCGGCTCGCCCGGATCCGCCGCTCCTGAAGCCGGAACGCCTCCACCGTGCGGGCCCCCGCCGCCGTCGCCGCGACGATCTCCGCCACGTCCGAGTTCGCCGCACCCTCGGCGAGGTAGGCGTCCCGGGCCCGGCGCAGATACCAGCGCACCGCGAGCCAGATCGGCGTGAGACACAGCAGCCCGAGGGCGCCGAGCAGCGGATCCACCACGACGACCGCCACCATCACGAACAGCGACTGCACCCCGTTGACCAGCAGCGAGGGCCCGGCGTCGCGCAGCGTCGTACCGACGGCGGTCACATCGGCCGTCCCCCGGGCCGTCAGATCACCGGCGCCCGCCCGCTCCACCACCGACGACGGCAGCGCCAGTGCCCGGTCCACGAACCGTTCCCGCACCCGGGCCAGGGCCCGCTCCCCGAAGCGGTGCCCCACGTACCGGGCCCAGCGGGACAGCAGCAACTGCGTGACCGCGCACAGCAGGATCACCGGTGCCAGCCGGTCCACCACCGCCACCCCGCCCCCGTCGCGCACCTCGTCGACGATCCGCCCCAGCAGCCAGGGCCCGGCCAGCCCCGCCACGGCCGCCAGCGCGTTCAGGGCCAGTACGCCGGCGAACGCCCGCCCGTCCGCCCGCACCAGTTCCACCGACGCCCGGCGCACATCGGCGGGCCCGGCGAGGGGGAGTCGTTCCCCGCTCAACGCACGACCTCCTCGGCGGCGCTTTCGTCGGCGTCCCTGGCCACCAGCTCCCGGTACCCGGGCTCGGTGTCGAGCAGCTCACGATGGCCGCCGCTCGCCACCACCTTCCCGTCGGCCAGGAAGAGCACCCGGTCGACCCGGTCCAGCACCAGCGGCGAGGTGGTGGCCAGCAGCGTCGTACGTCCCTTCCGGGCCGCGCGCAGCCGGTCCGCGACCGTGGCCTCGGTGTGCGCGTCGAGCGCCGAGGTGGGCTCCACCGCCAGCAGCACCTCCGGGTCGGCCAGCAGCGCCCGCGCCAGCCGGACGCGTTGCCGCTGACCGCCGGAGAGGCTGCGGCCCTGCGCGGACACGACCGAGTCCAGTCCCTCGGGCAGCCCCTGCACGATGTCGTCGGCGGCGGCCGCGCGCAGCGCCCGCAGCACCTCCTCGTCGGACGGGTCCCCGCGCCCGGCCACCACCTCCCGCAGCGGACCGGCGAACAGATCGGCCTCCGGGTCGGCGACCAGGATCCGCTCCCGCACCCGCCCGAGCGCGACCTCGTCCAGCCGGACCCCGCCCCAGGTGACCGCCGACGGCGCGTACCGCCCGAGGCGGTCCACCACGGCGAGCGCGTCGGCGGGACGCGCGGCGACGAGCGCGGTCAGCCGGCCCGGCGGCACCCGCACCCCCGACTCCGGGTCCTCCAGCACGGACGGCTCGGCCGGCGGGTCGACGGTGGCGGCGTCGGTCGGCGGTTCGAGGCGCAGCAGCGCCGTCACCCGCCGGGCGGCCACCACACCCCGGCTCAGCTGGTAACCGCACTCGATGAGGAACATCACCGGCCACACCAGGACGGCGACATAGCCGTACACCGACACCAGCTCGCCCACGCTGATGTGCCCCTGCGCGGCCTGCCGCGCCGCGATCCAGGTCACCCCCGCGAGGAACAGCGTCGGCAGCCCCGCGGCCAGCGCCTGCATCCAGCTGGTCACCGCCCCGACCCGGTAACCCTGTTCCCGCAGCCGTCCCGAGTCCCGGCGGAACGCGTCGGCGACCAGGTGCTTCCCGCCCAGCCCGCTCAGCACCCGAAGCCCGCCCGCCAGATCCCCGATCCGCGCGGTCAGCACGCCCTGCCGCTCCCGGTACTCCGTCTCCGTGCCCTGCAGCCACCCCGCCAGCGGCCCCACGGCGAGGCCGATCACCGGCACCCCCAGCAGCACCACCACCGCCAGCAGTGGCGACACCGACAGCAGCAGCCCGGCCACCACCAGGTACGCCACGACCGCACCGATCCCCGGCCCGACCGCCGTCAGGGCCATGGCGATCGTCTGCACATCGCCCACCCCGATGGTGACGACCTCCCCGGCCCCGGTCCGCCGCTCCAGCGAGGCCCCCAGCCGCACCGTCTGCCCCACGACCACCTTCACCGTGCGGAAGTTGGCGTCCATCCGCACCCGCGTCATCGTGCGGTGCCGCATGACGCTCAGCCAGGAGTTGAACCCGTTCACGACGAACAGGGCACCGGTCCACAGCGCCAGCGCCCCCATGTCCCCCGTCCCCAGCCCGTCGTCCACGGCCCGCGACATCGCGTACGGCGTCACCGCCAGCAACACCATCCACACACTGCCGAACACCGCCCCCGCCGCACACCGCCCCGGCTGCCGCAGCACCAGCCACCACAGGTAGCGGGCCCCGCCCCGGCGGTCGGGCGTGCCGGGGTCCTCGTACGCGTCGATCACCGCTCGTTCCCCCCTGTGCGCCGTCGCGTCTACGCCAGACTGTCCCGCCAGGCCCGGTGCAGATCGGCGAACCTGCCCGTCCCGGCGATCAGTTCGGCCGGACCGCCGTCCTCCACGATCCGGCCGTGCTCCATGACCAGCACCCGGTCCGCGATCTCCACCGTCGACAGGCGGTGCGCGATCACCACCGCCGTACGGCCCTTCAGCACCGTCGCCATCGCCCGCTGCACCGCCCGCTCACCGGGGATGTCCAGCGAGCTGGTCGCCTCGTCGAGGATCAGCACCGCCGGGTCCGCCAGCAGCGCCCGCGCGAAGGCGACCAACTGGCGCTGACCGGCCGAGATGCGGCCGCCCCGCTTGCGTACGTCGGTGTCGTAGCCGTCGGGCAGGGCGGCGATGAAGTCGTGCGCGCCGATCTCCTTCGCCGCCTGCTCGATCTCCTGACGGGTGGCGTCCGGCCGGCCGATCGAGATGTTCTCGGCGACCGTCCCGGAGAACAGGAACGCCTCCTGCGTCACCATCACCACCTCGCGCCGCAGATCACGTCCCGTGAGGTCGCGCAGGTCCACCCCGTCGAGCAGCACCCGGCCGTCGGTGGGGTCGTAGAAGCGGGCGAGCAGCTTCGCCAGCGTCGACTTGCCCGCGCCGGTCGAGCCGACGACCGCGACGGTCTGCCCGGCCGGGAGGGTGAGGCCGAAGCGGGGGAGCACCTCGCCGCCGGTGCGGTAGGCGAAACGGACGTCGTCGAAGACGACCTCGCGGCCGGGGAGCCCGGGGCGCCGCTCCGGGAGCTCCCGGGGGGACGTCGGCTCGGGCACGGACGGGGTCTGGGCCAGCAGGCCGGCGATCTTCTCCAGCGAGGCCGCCGCCGACTGGTAGGAGTTCAGGAACATGCCGAGCCGGTCGATCGGGTCGTACAGCCGCCGCAGGTACAGCACCGCCGCCGCCAGCACACCCAGCTCCAGCGCCCCGTCCGCGACCCGGTGGGCGCCCCACAGCACGATCAGCGCGACGGTGGTGTTGGCGGTGATCCGGGAGCCGACGACATAGCGGGCCATCTCAAGGAGCGCGTCGCCGTTGGTCCGTTCGTGCCGCCGGTTCAGCACCGCGAAGTCGGCGTCGTTGGCGGCCTCCCGGCGGAAGGCGCGCACCGGCCGGATGCCGTTCATCGTCTCGACGAACTTCACGATCACCGCCGCGATGGCCGTCGACCGCTTCCGGTACACCCGCCCCGCCCGCCGCCGGTACGACCGCACGAGCAGGTACAGCGGCACGAAGGACGCCACCGCGACGGCCCCGAGCCCGAGGTCCAGCCAGAGCAGCAGCACCGAGATGTAGACGGCCGACAGGATGACCATCACCAGTTCCTGCAGGCCCTCCTCCAGCAGCTCCCGCAGCGACTCGACGTCGGTGGTGGAGCGGGAGATGAGGCGGCCCGAGGTGTACCGCTCGTGGAAGTCGACGCTGAGGGCCTGCGCGTGCCGGAAGATACGGCCGCGCAGATCGAGCAGCACGTCCTGGCTGACCCGGGCGGAGGCGGTGACGAACCCGTACTGCAGCGCGCCGGCCGCTGCCGCGCACAGCAGGTAACCCACCGCCACCGCGATCAGCGGCCCGTTGTCGTCGCCGCGGAACGCGGGCACGGCCCGGTCGATGGCGTACGCCACCAGCAGCGGGCCGGCCTGCACGGCGGCCTGCTGGAGCAGCAGCAACAGCGCGGTGACGGCGACCCTGCCCCGCATGGGCGACAGCAGGGAACGCAGCAGTACGCCGGTGGCGCCCGGGGGAGTGGGCAGCTGGTCCTGGTCGAAGGGGTCGTCGGACGTCGGTGTCCGGTCGTCGTCCTCGTCCCGGGCGGGTGCGGTGGTGGTCGCCGTCATCGCTCGTCGTCCTCCTGGTTCCCCGCGGGGGCGCCGGACATGAGGTGCGCGTACTCGGGGTTGTCGTGCAGCAGTTCGTGGTGGGTGCCGACCGCGGTGATCCGGCCGCCGGAGAGCAGGGCGACACGGTCGGCGAGCAGGACCGTGGAGGGGCGGTGGGCCACGATGAGGGCGGTGGTGTCCGCGAGCACCCGGCGCAGGGCCGCCTCGACGGCGGCCTCGGTGTGCACGTCGAGGGCGGAGAGCGGGTCGTCGAGGACCAGGAAGTCGGGCCGTCCGACGACGGCCCTGGCCAGCGCGAGCCGCTGCCGCTGACCGCCGGAGAGGCTGAGTCCCTGCTCGCCGACCTGGGTGTCCACGCCCTGCGGCAGCGCGTGCGCGAAGTCGGCCTGCGCGACGGCGAGGGCGCGGTGGAGATCGTCCTCCCCGGCTCCGCCACCCATCAGCACGTTCTCGCCGACGCTGGCCGAGAACAGGGTCGGCTCCTCGAAGGCGACGGCGACGCGGGAGCGCAGCTCCTCGCGGGACATCTCGGTGATGTCCGTCCCGTCGAGGGTGATGCGGCCCTCGGTGACTTCGTGGAGGCGCGGGACGAGGGCGGTGAGGGTGGTTTTCCCGCTGCCGGTGGCGCCGACGAGGGCGAGGGACTCGCCGGGGCGGATGTGGAGGTCGATGCGGTCGAGCACGGGTGCCGTGTCAGAGGGCGCGTCCGGGTAGCGGAAGCTGACGCCGTGGAAAATCAGGCCGTCCCCGCCATCCCGCGGGCAGTCGTGCCGCTTGGGCGGCACGGGTGGGCGCGGACGGCGCCCCGTAAGCGCCGGGCTGCGCGACTCCCCCGGGGGCTGACTACGCCGCTCGGCGTTGCGAGGTGCCGCTGCGCCCACCCTCCCCCACTCTCGGCTTCGTTCGAGCGGGGGGACCCCCATCGCCCCAGCGGCACGACTGCCCGCAGTTGCGGAGGATTCCGGCTCCGCGTCCATGACCTCGAAGTACCGTTCCGTGGCCGTCGCGGCCTCCTGGCTCATCGCCAGCAGGAAGCCGATCGAGTCCACCGGCCACCGCAGCGCCAGCGCGGTCGACAGGAACGCCACCAGCGTCCCCGCGGACAGCGACCCGTCCGCCACCCGCACGGCCCCCAGCACCAGCGCCGCCCCGATCGCCAGCTCGGGAAGTGTCACGATGACGCCCAGGATCGTCGCCAGCAGCCGCGCCTTGCGCAGCTCCGTCCCCCGCAGCTCCCCCGACAGCTCCCGGAACGCCCGCGCCTGACTGCGGTGCCGCCCGAACCCCTTGATGATCCGGATGCCGAGCACACTCTCCTCGACCACCGTCGTCAGATCACCCACCTGGTCCTGCGCCAGCCGCGCCGCCCCGGAGTACCGCTTCTCGAACACCACGCACGTGACCAGCACCGGCACGGCCGGCACCAGGATGACCAGCCCCAGCGTCCAGTCCTGGATCAGCATGATGATCACGCCGACGAGAATCGTCACCCCGTTGACCAGCAGGAACGTCAGCGGGAAGGCCAGGAACATCCGCAGCAGCATCAGATCCGTCGTGGCCCGCGACAGCAACTGCCCCGACGGCCACCGGTCGTGGAACGCGACCGGCAGCCGCTGCAGATGCCGGTACAGACCCGCCCGCATCTCCGCCTCGACGTGCGACAGCGGACGCGCCACCAGCCACCGCCGGAACCCGAACAGCAGCGCCTCCGCCAGCCCGAGCAGCAGCAGGTACAGCGCGCCCAGCCACACCCCCGCCGGATCCCGGTCGGCGATCGGCCCGTCCACCATCCACTTCAGGACGAGCGGGATGACCAGCCCGATGCAGGAGGCGACGATCGCGATGAACGCGGCGCTGAACAGCCGCGCCCGCACGGGACGCACATACGGCCACAGCCGCAGCAGCGTGCGCACGACGGAGCGGGATTCCGGGGGAGAAGGTGTAGTGGGCATCAGCAGCGAGCCTACGGATCGCCGCTGACACTGCCCACCGAGTTTCGACCGGACCACCCTCCGCCGCTGGTCCTACGACCTGCGGCTACGGGAAAGCCGTACGCGCGCGTCAGCCGATCGGCCGATACCCGTTCGTGTGCCACGGGCGGTCAGGTCCGCACCCGCAGCAGCAGCACCGTCCGGCCCGGCACCGTGACCGTCGTTCCCGCCCGGTGCTCCACGCCGGGCGCCTCCGCCTGCGCCTCCCGTCCGGTGTCCACGACCACCTCGTACCGCTGGGCCCACGGCGGCCCCGGCAGCTCGAACTCGACCGGTCCCTCCCCCGCGTGCAGGACGGCCAGGAAGCTGTCGTCGAGGATCTGGTCCCCGTGCTCGTCGCGCCCCGGGATGTCCCGCCCGGAGAGGTACATGCCGAGCGTGGCGGCCGGCGCGTACCAGTCGTCCTCGGTCATCTCCGTGCCGCGCGGGGTGAACCAGGCCAGGTCGCGCAGCCCGTCCGCGGAGTGCGCGCGGCCGGAGAAGAAGGCCCGGCGGCGCAGCACCGGGTGCCGGTGGCGCAGGGCGATCAGCCGGGAGGTCAGCTCGAACAGCGGTCGCCAGTCCGGGTCGTCCAGCAGGCTCCAGTCCACCCAGCCGGTCTCGTTGTCCTGGCAGTAGGCGTTGTTGTTGCCGCGCTGGGTGCGGCCCATCTCGTCGCCGGCGACCAGCATCGGCACGCCCGTCGACAGCAGCAGCGTGGTCAGCAGGTTCCGCAGCTGCCGCCGCCGCAGGGCCCGTACGTCCTCGTCCCGCGTCTCTCCCTCCGCGCCGCAGTTCCAGGACCGGTTGTCGTCCGTGCCGTCCCGGTTGCCCTCGCCGTTGGCCTCGTTGTGCTTGCGGTCGTACGACACCAGGTCCCGGAGGGTGAACCCGTCGTGCGCGGTGACGAAGTTGACCGAGGCGTACGGCCGCCGCCCGCCCCAGGCGTACAGGTCGCTGGACCCGGACAGCCGGTAGCCCATCTCCCGCACGTCCGGCAGCGCGTGCCGCCAGAAGTCCCGTACCGCGTCGCGGTAGCGGTCGTTCCACTCCGTCCACAGCGGCGGGAACGCCCCCACCTGGTAGCCCCCGGAGCCCACGTCCCACGGCTCGGCGATCAGCTTCACCCGGTGCAGCACCGGATCCTGCGCGATCACCGCGAGGAACGGCGACAGCATGTCGACGTCGTGCATCGAGCGGGCCAGCGCCGCCGCCAGGTCGAACCGGAAGCCGTCGACGCCCATCTCGGTCACCCAGTAGCGCAGGGAGTCCGTGATCAGGCGCAGGACGTGCGGCTGGACGACGTGGAGCGTGTTGCCGCAGCCGGTGTAGTCGGCGTACCTGCGGGCGTCGGGCTGGAGGCGGTAGTAGCCGCGGTTGTCGACGCCCTTCAGGGAGAGCGTGGGGCCCAGTTCGCCCGCCTCGGCGGTGTGGTTGTAGACCACGTCGAGGATCACCTCGATGCCGGCCGCGTGCAGCGCGCGCACCATCCGCTTGAACTCGCCGACCTGCTGCCCCCTCGTCCCGGAGGCCGCGTACCCGGCGTGCGGGGCGAAGTAGCCGATGGAGTTGTAGCCCCAGTAGTTGCGCAGCCCCCGCCGCAACAGGTGGTCCTCGTGCGCGAACTGGTGCACCGGCAGCAGCTCCACCGCCGTCACGCCGAGGCGCACCAGGTGCTCGACCGCCGCCGGGTGCGCGAGACCGGCGTAGGTGCCGCGCAGCTCCTCGGGAATGCCGGGATGCAGCTGTGTGAAGCCCCTGACGTGCAGCTCGTAGATCACCGAGTCCGCCCACGGCGTCTTCGGCCGGTGGTCGTCCGCCCAGTCGTCGTCGTCGTGGACGACGACGCCCTTGGGGACGTACGGCGCGGAGTCCCGGTCGTCGCGCACGGTGTCCGCGACATGCTGCTCCGGCCAGTCACGGACGTGCCCGTACACCTCCGGCGGCAACGAGAAGTCCCCGTCCACGGCACGCGCGTACGGGTCGAGGAGCAGCTTCGCCGGATTCCAGCGGGCGCCCGTCCACGGGTCCCAGCGGCCGTGCACCCGGTAGCCGTACCGCTGACCGGGCAGCACACCCGGCACGAAACCGTGCCAGATCCCGTGCGTCAGCTCGGTGAGCCGGGCCCTGCTCTCCCTGCCCCGCTCGTCGAACAGGCACAGCTCGACCCCCTCCGCCCCGCCCGCCCACAACGCGAAATTGGTTCCCGCCACCCCGTCCGGGCCGACCCGGAACCGGGCACCCAGCGGCGTCGGCCGACCCGGCCGCACGGGCACCGTGGGCACGGGCGGCGCCGGCCGCGCGCCGTTCACGACGGCGGCCGGGCGCCCGTTCCCGGTGGCCCGCCCTGAGGCCACCGCCTCCTGCTCGGCTGCGCTGGACACCTGTCAGCCTCCCGCGGCTCGTGGGGACGACGGCGGACAGGGGAGCGGGGCACTTGTCATCGGCTCCGGCCGCGGCTCCCCGGCGCGTCGTCCTCCCACTGTTCTGCCCAGAGGGTGCCTCGCACTCACGTTTCCCCGGGGGCGGCATGGTCGTTTCCCGGAGGCGAGGCCCGTCGTTGGGCACCGCGTGAGGTACGTACAAGGGCGCGCACGGCGCGCGAGGGCCGTGCTGGCCGCCGTAGTGACATGGGCAGGACTGCTGACCGGAACCGCCGGCTGCACCGCGGACGGCACCGTCGGCGGGGCGTTCGGGCCCCCGGCCGCCGAGGACGTCATCCGCGTGTCGCCCGACGACGGCAGCAAGGGCGTACGCCCCGGCTCGGCGCTGCGGGTGCGGGTGCCGGACGGGCGGCTGGAGTCGGTGAAGGTCGTCGTGGAGCGGGACGCGCGGGAGTCGCGGGTCCCCGGGCGGATCTCCGGGGACGGGCTGACCTGGAAGCCCGACGACGAACGGCTGGCGCTGGCCGCGAAGTACACCGTCGACGCGGTGGCCGTGGACGGCGACGGCCGCCGCTCCGCCCGGCACACCACCTTCACCACCCACGTCCCGGAGGAACGCTTCATCGGCTACGTCGCCCCGGAGGACCGCTCCACCGTCGGCACCGGCATGATCGTCTCCCTGGAGTTCAACCGGAAGATCACCCGCCGCGCGGCCGTCGAACGCGCCGTCCGCGTCACCGCCCGCCCGGCCGTCGAGATCCGCCCGCACTGGTTCGGCGGCTCCCGCCTCGACTTCCGACCCGAGCACTACTGGAAGCCCGGCACCCGGGTCACCGTCTCCCTGAACCTGCGTGACGTCGAGGGAGCGCCGGGCGTCTACGGTCTCCAGCACCGCACCTTCACCTTCACCGTCGGCCGCAGCCAGGTGTCGGTGGTCGACGCCTCCGCGCACACCATGCGCGTGCGACGGGACGGGGAGCTGCTGGCCACCGTGCCGATCACGGCGGGCACGCGGAAGACGCCCACGTACAACGGCAGGATGGTGATCACCGAGATGCTCGAGGTCACCCGCATGAACGGCGCGACGGTCGGCTTCACCGACGACGACGGCAAGGGCGAGTACGACATCCCCGACGTCCCGCACGCCATCCGCCTGACCAGCTCCGGCACCTTCCTGCACGGCAACTACTGGGCCGACACCGACGTCTTCGGCGACTCCAACGTCAGCCACGGCTGCATCGGTCTGCGCGACGTGAAGGGCGGCGGGGCGGACACCCCGGCGGGCTGGTTCTTCGACCGCAGCCTCATCGGCGACGTCGTCGAGGTCGTCAACAGCAAGGACAAGGAGGTCGCCCCGGACAACGGCCTCGGCGGCTGGAACATGGACTGGAGGAACTGGAAGGCGGGCAGCGCGGTGAAGTGACTCCTTCGGCGGGCCGTTGAACTTGGAACGGAACGGTGACAAACCCGCCGCCTCGAACCCCTCTGGCCTGTGGTTACTATGCCCGAGCGCGCGAGGGGCGCGCGGGGGCGCGGATCCGGCAGGGACTGGGTCCGCCGAGGGGAGAAACAAGTGAACGTGGGGCCCATATCGGGGGCGGCGCCGGTCGGTGCGCGGGGGCGAGGCGGCAGGAAGCTGGCGGCGCTGGCGCTCGGCGTGATGCTGGCGGTGACCGCCTGCGGCGGAGGGGCGGAGTCGGGCACCGGCTCGGGCGACGGCAAGGGCAAGGGCAAGGACTCCACCGCCGCGCAGAGCAAGCAGTCCGAGGCCGTGGTCGGCATCGCGCCCGAGGACGGCGCGAAGTCCGTCGAGACCAGCGGCGCGCTGAAGGTGAGTGCGAGCAAGGGCAAGCTGACCGAGGTCGTCGTCAAGAACCCGGACGGCGACAGGATCGACGGAGAGATATCCGGGGACGGCGCCACCTGGACGCCGTCCACCCACCTGGCCGCCGCCACCAAGTACACGGTGCACGCGGTCGCCAAGGACTCCGAGGGCCGCACCGCGGCCGAAGACTCCAGCTTCACCACGCTGACGCCGAAGAACACCTTCGTCGGGACCTTCACCCCCGAGGACGGCTCCAAGGTCGGCGTGGGCATGCCGTTCTCGCTCCGCTTCACCCGGGGCATCACCAACCCCGAGGACGTCGAGAAGGCCATCCGCATCACCACCGAGCCGGCCGTCGAGGTCGAGGGCCACTGGTTCGGCAACGACCGCCTCGACTTCCGCCCGGAGAAGTACTGGAAGGCCGGCACCAAGGTCACCGTCGACCTCAACCTCGACGGGGTCGAGGGCCGCGACGGCGTCTACGGCGAGCAGTCCAAGAAGGTCTCCTTCACCATCGGCCGCGAGCAGGTCTCCGTCGTCGACGCCAAGAAGCTCACGATGAAGGTCATGCGGGACGGCAAGCTCCTCAAGACCATTCCGGTCACCACCGGCGCGCCCGGCTACGAGACCTGGAACGGCAAGATGGTCATCACCGAGAAGCTGACGGTGACCCGGATGAACGGCGAGACGGTCGGCTACGGCGGCGAGTACGACATCAAGGACGTCCCGCACGCCATGCGCCTGTCCACCTCCGGCACCTTCATCCACGGCAACTACTGGGGCGGCGACGCCTTCGGCAACCGCAACGCCAGCCACGGCTGCGTCGGCTTGCGCGACGTCCGCGGCGGCTGGGACAAGGAGGCCCCGGCCGCCTGGTTCTTCAACAACTCCCTGCTCGGCGACGTCGTGGAGGTCAAGAACTCCAACGACGCCACCATCGCCCCGGACAACGGCCTCAACGGCTGGAACATGTCCTGGGAGAAGTGGAAGGCGTAAGCACACGAACAGCCCCGCACCCCGACAGGGGTGCGGGGCTGTTCCGGCATACGGCTCAGCCCGGAGCGTCAGTCGCCCACATCCTGTCGACCCGGCCCATAACAGGCACTTGTCGCTCCCGTGATCAGCGCCCAGTAACGGTCGCCGAACGACCAGTGCCACCACTCCGTCGGGTAGTTCACCAACCCCGCGTCCGTCAGCGCGCGCCCCAGAGTGTCCCTGTGCGTACGCGCCTGCCCGCTGATCCCGGTGGCGTCGGTGTAGCAGGCGCCGGCGCTTTCCTCCGGAGTCGCGTTCATGGGCGTGCCCAGGTCCAGCTCGCGGCCGTCCGTGTCCGCGAGTGTCAGGTCCACCGCCGCACCCGCGCTGTGCGGCGCGATGTCCGGTGGGGAGACGAAGCGGCTCGCAGCCGACCGGACCTGCTCGTCGGACCACCCCGGCTGCTCGGCTCGCAGTCTCTTCGCGTACTTCTCGAAATAGCGGCGTTGCAGCACCGGGGGACGGTACCCCTCGACCACCAGGAACCGCAGACCGTCCGGCAGTCGCTCCTGCGCCTGGACCAGCCGTTCCAGCACCCCTCGACGCAGATAGAAGAAGGCGTCCGAGTCGCCCTGCTTCCGCGAATCCACAAGGAGCGGACTGTTCCTCCGGATATCGACCAGCGGTTCACCGCACTCACGCACAGGAATGGCCGAGACCCGCGGATCCGACATCAAGATGATCTCACTCATCCCGTGATGATCCCGTGAGCGCTCCCCGAGCCGTCAAAGCAGCACAGTGTTGACCAGCCGCCCGGCAGACGGTCCTGGTCACAGCACCAGCACTCATCGACATGGCGATGCTCGACGCTGAAACCGTCGGCTGGACGTCCACCCGGCTCCACGACGACGGTCCTCGCGACACACGAGGCCACCGCATCCTGCTCTGCTGCATCGCCAGGCTCACCGGGTGGTGGTCCACAGCACCCAGAGCGGCTACACCGTCATCGCGGAACTCTTCACCGACACCCGACCGGGAGCCCACCCGTGCTGATGGACAAGCCCACCCGCGGCTACTGGTGCGAGTGCTGGGCGGAAAGTCTCGGGAAGACGGCAGAGGGGGACGGCCCTCCGCGCCTCCTTCGATGCGTACTCGGCGCCCCAGGCAGACAGGTGGGTAGCGGTCGCCCTCCGCGCGATCTCACCAGCACTCAACCCCGACGCCTCCGGGTCTGAGTAGTTGCGGTACAGGATGTAGCGCTGAGATTGATCATGGCCCTGGGCTGGGGTTCTCGGTCCTGTCCTCCCGAAGCTGCCGCGAAGTGACAAGTGGCTCTCTGTGATCAGAGTGACGCTCGGTCAGGGGTGTCGGGGCGGGGCTCGGGGACCGTCGCGGTCCGGCTGGCGGCGAAGTCGGCGTGGGCCTGCTCGACGGCTTCGGGGTATGCCTCGCGCTTGGCGTGCTCGGCGAGGGCCCGGTAGATGCTGGCCGCCGAGGGGTTGTGTCCCTTGCGTTTGCCGGTGGGGATGATCAGGTCGGGTTGGATCTGCTCGACGGACTCACCGCCCGCGCGGCGCCGCAGCACGGTGTGGAGCATGTCGTCGGTGATGACCGGGGGCCGGCCGCCGTGCTTGCCCTTGCGGGCCGCGGTGTCGAGCCCCTCCAGCGTCGATTCGCGGATGTTCTCCCGCTCGGTCTCCGCCATCGCGGCGAAGAACGCGAACAGCAGCTTCCCCGGGCCGGTGGGGTCGTAGATGCCGGGCAGTGGCCCGGCGAGCATCTCCAGGATGAGACCGTGGGCGGTGAGGTGGTCGGCGAGCGCGGTGAGTTCGGCGGCGTCACGGCCGAGTCGTTTCATCTCGTACGCGGTGAAGATGACCCGGCAGTGCGGGGCGTGGGCCTTGACCTCCCGCGCCGTACGGAGGGCCTCCTCGAACTTCGGGCGTACGCGGATGCGGGTGCTGATCTTCTCGGCGAAGATCTTGTCCCGGGGGATGCCGTGCCCGGCGAGGGCGTCGAGCTGGGAGTCGAGTTCCTGGCCGAGGGTGGAGCAGCGGGCGTAGCCGATGCGGATGTCCGCGCTCGGCAGGGCCGGATCGACCGGTGCGGGGGGAGGGGTGCCCGGCCGCCACGGCCGGCCCGGTGCGCGGTCGGCCGGAGTCGGCACGCGCAGTGCCTTCTTCAGCCGGGGCACGCGGGTGAAGCGGCGGGTGTGGTAGGCGGAGGCGACCGCGCCGCCGCGCGAGCGGCACGGTGATCCGGGCTGGGCTTCGCACTTCGGACAGGCGTGAGCCTCGACGGCGTCGGCGTCCGACCGGTCCGCCGGGGAGGGGTGCTGAGGGCTCGTCATGGCCCCGAATTTTCGCACAATGCAAGTCTCAGAACGGGATCCGTGCCGCTTTCAGTGAGAGCGGGTTGTGAGAGCGAATCTGGGTCCGGCGGCGATCCGGCGGCCCATTATTGATCTTGCTCTCGGAAAGGAGCGTTTGTGCGAAGCGGAAGAAGATTCCGTGGTGAGGCAACGGTCTCGGCTTCGTATGGACTCTTTTGAACATCTAGGAGGGAGGTGCTCATGGGGGTTCGAAAGCAGGTCGGGGACCGAGAGTTCCACGATTTCGTCGTCGGTAGCTGGCCGCGCCTGATGCGCACGGCATTTCTGCTCACGGGTGAGCAGCACGCTGCGGAGGATCTGGTCCAGTCGACGCTGGAGCAGGTCTATGTGGCCTGGCACAGGGTCGCCTTGGCCGACGCCCCTGAGGCGTATGTGCGACGAGTGATGATCAACGCGCATGCCCGCAGATATCGAAGGAAGCTGCGGGAGTTCCTGTTGCCCAGGAGCGGGGACGCGGGCCTGACACACGAGGTGGCCGACACCGGTGACCGGATCGCCCAGGCCGACGACCGTCACACGCTGCTGAAGGCGCTGGCCCAATTGCCGGCACGGCAGCGGGAAGCAGTAGTCCTACGTTACTGGGAGGACCTCACTGAGACACAGACGGCCGAGGCGATGGGCTGTTCGGTCGGCACGGTGAAGAGCAACGCAGCCAAGGGGATCGCGAAGCTGCGCGCCGTTTCGGGACTGGCGGAGAAAGTGACGCAGGGAGGACGAACGTGAAGAGCGCGGACTGGGAGACGAGCCACAACATGACACAGCACGACATCGCCTTCCTGCTGGCCGAAGCCGCCGACGAGGTGAGGATCGGCACAGCCCCCGCCCAGGCGCTGATTCGCGGCGGCCGCCGCCGCAGGGCCCGTCGCTGGGCGGTCGTGGCGACCACCACCCTGGTCGTGGCCGGCTCCACGGGGGCTCTGGCACTGAACGGGCTGTCCGGTGACGGGGAACGGGGGGTGTCGTCGGCGAGCCAGCCGGTCGCCAGCGCGGAGGCATCCGAGCCGCACATGCGGACGACCCTGGCGAGCGGCACCGACGCGGGAGTGCCGTGGAGGGTGTACATCGACGTGTGGAAGGCTCCGGCGGACACGGCGGAGGCCCAGTCCACCCTGGCGGCCATGGCGAAGTTCGGCGAGCACCCGGACGTCTCCACAGCCTCCGAACTGGTGGGCAAGGTCGCGCACTTCGTGCACCGGGTCACCGGTGAAGAGGCGAAGACCACTCAGATCGGGAACTTGGTGCTACCCGAGGACGACGTCCTGACCGGCGGCGAGCACGGGACCGTCTCGCTCCCGCTGCTCCCAGGGAACGGCACGGCCACCGCGCGCCTGGTGTTTGGCCAGGTCGCCAAGACCGCCCGGGAGGTCACCTGCACCTGGAAGGACGGCACGTCCACCAAGGTCGGCCGTACGTCCGCGGACACCGAGGCGAACGCCGACGTTCCGGTCATCCACAGCCTCAAGGACTCCCCCTACGACTGGTTCGCCATCCTGGCGCCGAAGTCCACCGAGTTGGAGGGGATCAAGGTCACGAAGTAGATCAAGCGGGAGACTAACGCTCCGAGGGGCAGAAAAACCACGGCAACAACCCCGACGGGCACCACGTTACGAAGTACATCGTTCATATGCACCAGGACATCGAGAAGGGCACGCGAGGTCCAGCCGGCACCGGCACCTGCGGGTACGCCTGTCCACGAACTCGATGCTGAGGAACGGCAGCTGTTCGCCGCTCAGGAGAACTCACGGGATGTCGCACAGTACGACAAGCCGTGGCGCCGCTGCACGGCCTGACCCGGCCCCCGGGCGCAGCGCGGCCGGTACGCGCGGATCAGTCCTCGTCCCCGTCGTCGGGCTCGACCTCGTCCGGGTCGCGCAGGGGCCGCAGGCCCTGGGCGGGGCCGGAGGAGGCGATGTTGAACAGGTAGCGGCCCAGGAAGTTGATGTGCGCGTTCTTCAGCGGGGACAGGCGGGCCAAGTCCTCGTCCTTGATGTCGTGGCCCTCCGCGCGGAGCTGAGCGACGGCGGCGTCCACGTAGCGGGTGTTCCACAGCACGACGGCGTTGAGGACCAGGCCGAGGGCGGCGAGCTGGTCCTCCTGGCCGTCCCGGTACGCCTGGCGGATCTGTCCGCGGCCGCCGTGGCAGATCGCGCGGGCGAGCCGGTGCCGGGACTCCTGCACGGTCAGCTGCCGGTTCATCAGCCGCCGGTAGGTGTCGTCCATCGGGTCGACCAGGGCCAACAGGTGCATGGTCTTGTCGATCCGGCCGTACCCCGCGAACGCCGCCCCCAACGGCGTGGGGTGTCCCTCGCGGCCGAACATCCGCAGCAGGTCGTACGCCCGCACCTGGTTGGTGATCAGCGACCCGGCCACCCGCAGCATGTCTGGCCAGTGCGTCTCGATCCGCTTCAGGTTCACCTTGTGCCGGGCGATGGCCTCCAGCGGCCCGTAGTCCCCGGCCGGCTCCTCACCCTCGGGCACGGGCACGTCCGCCCGCCAGAACCGCTGGTCGGCCAGGTCACGGAAGCGCGGGGCGAAGCGGAAGCCGAGCATCTTGTACAGGCCGAAGGCCATCTCCGAGTACGAGGCGTTGTCGGTGGCCACCATCTCCGGGCGCAGGCCGCCGTCGAGGTTCAGCAGCGTGTCCAGCGTGAACAGGCTGTCGCGCGGGGTGCCGCGCACGACCATCGCGCCGATCCCCGCCACCTGGTCGTTCACAGCGTTTAGCCAGGTCAGGCCCCGTTTGTAGCCGTAATACTTCGGCGAGGGACCGGTGTTGATGCTCTTGACGGGAACGACGAAGCGCAGCCCGTCGACGGAGGCGAGCATCCCCCCGCCCCACCGCTGCGCCAGCTCGATGCGGCCCTGGGCGGTGATCAGCGCCGCGTTCGCCGCAGCGATGGTGTCGGCGCGCAGGTAGTTCTGGTCCACGTGCGACAGCCGCGAGCGGGTCAGCGCCTTGTTCTCCGGGTCCACCACCGGGGTGAGCCCGATGTTGCACGCCTCGGACACCAGCAGCGCCACCAGGGAGACGAGCATCCCCTCCATCCGCGTGGGCCGGGCGGACACGTGGCGGAAGGCGTCCAGGAACCCGGTCCAGGAGTGCACCTCGAACAGCAGGTCCGGCAGGTCGATCCTGGGGAGCATCGCCTCCGTGGTCGTCTTCAGCCAGGTCAGCGACTCCGGCTCGCCCACCGCTCCGAGCTTGTCCACACTCAGGCGGGCCCGGCCCCCGCCCTCGGGGACGACGATCTCCACCTTCGCCTCGTCCCCGGCCTCGGCGAGGCGACCCGCCATCTGCCGCCAGGCCGCATCCAGGCCCCGGGTCAGCGTGGCCAGGTGCTCGCCGACGTCCTCGCTCAGCGACAGGCCGGCCAGCACGTCGCCCCGCATCGCCTCCCACCGCGGCCCGTCCAGCAGCCGCGCCCGCGGATCGGCCCACCGGTTGGAGGGGGCGGCGAAGATGTCCCGCCGGTTCAGCGCCCGGTGCAGCTGCTCCAGCACGCACACCACGTACGCGTCCCGGTCGACCGCGCCCTGCGGCAGCTTGGCGTTGGAGAACACCGCCCGCCGCCACATCGCGGGCACCAGCTCGGCGTCGACCTCGCGGGGCAACAGCGGCCGCTTCTTGACCCGCCGCCGTGACAGCGCCGGCAGCCGCCGCACCGCCTTCAAGATGCGCTTGCCGCCCTGGGCCGCGCTCAGCGCGTCCGACTCGCCCAGCAGCGCCAGGAACGGGCGCACGATGTGGTAGGGCAGGGCCAGGTTCTCGCGCATCGCTGCCTCGCCCGAGCCGTCGTCCTCGGGCACCAGGGCCTCGACGGTCGCGACCGCGACGGCCACGGCCGTACGCGGCACCGCCTCCTCGACCGCCGCCCACAGCGCGGCCACGTCCAGGTCCGCGTCGTGCTCGGCGACCAGGTCCAGCTCCTGGGTGAGGATCTTCGACGCCTTCGCCAGGATGCGGGCCGCCTTCTCCAGTTGCGGCAGCATCGCCAGGCGCTCCCTCTCCGACGCCCTGCGCGCCGGGCTGATCAGCCGGTTCGCCATCAGCACCGCGAACAGGTCCAGCGCGTCGTCGACCGCCTGCGCCTCCAGCTGACGCACCACCGCCGTCAGCAGGGCCGTCCGGCGCGGCTCCGGCGCCCGCTCAATCGTCTGCGCCTTGCTCAGCTGCCCGTACCTGGCCAGCGTGTTCAGCCGGTTCACCGGCACCCGGGACAGGTTCACCCGGCCCAGCGCGAACGCCGAGATCTCCTCCACCCGCTCCATCGCGCGGACCATCGCCGTCCCCGTCGACTTCGTCGGCGGGGTACGCAGCCGCTCCAGCTCCGAGACCCGCTTGCCCTCCGGACGCTCCAGCAGCCCCACCAGCGCCGGCGCCAGCGTCCGGTCCGCCTTGTGCGTGGCCCTGGCCACCGACTCGTACAGCCGCCGCTCCGCCACCGTGCGGGCCTCCGACACCTGCCGGGCCAGCACCGACAAACCCGGCAGCAGCACCCGGTGCCGGCGCAGCCACGTCACCGCGTGGTTGAACAGCGCCACCGGCCCCTCGGCGTGCGTCCACGCCCGCCCATACAGGAACGTCCGGAACTTCCGCAACCACTTCCGATCGCCGTAGTCGTGGTACCCGAACCGCTTCCGGATCTCCTGCGCGTGGTTGTACGGCGTCATCCGCCGCTCCGCGTACGACTTCACACACGACGCGTCCTCGATGCCGAGCTGCCCGGCCAGGTAGTCCACGACCTCCCACGGCACCGCGAGGGGATCGTCGCCCAGGAACGTGCCGATGTAGCGGACGGTGCAGATCTACAACGCCATCCCCAGACGACGCCCGTCCGACCGCCGCAGCGCGATCAGGTCGCGGTCGTCGTCCAGGAAGAAGAACCGCTCCAGCTCCGGGCGCGTGGGCACCTCACCGAACGTCCCGTAGGTAGCGGCTTGCTCATCAGTCAGAAATTCCACCGGCACAGCCGGACCGTATGCAGCCCCCGCACCCGCTCAACGATCTTTCCCGGAAGCCCCCCACCCGGGCTGGCCACTGTGGTAGCGACCATGATCAATCTCAGCGCTACATCCTGTACCGCAACTACTCAGACCCGGCCTCGGACGAGGCATGGGCATGGCTCCACGACGGCCGCGCCGAAACCATGCGTGCCCTACTGCGTCAGGAACCCTGCACGGTGACCATCCCCCATGTCGGCACCCGTATCACCTGGACCATCCGCCCAGTGTTCTTCCTGCCGCTCGAACACCGGCAAGGCACCGAACTGCCAACCTGCGCACATGGATTCAAGCCCCACACGACCGAATGAGACAGTTGCCAACCTGGATCAGCGTCAGGTCGGCACTGTTCTGTGGGTCAGGATGCCGGCCATTGCAGGAAGTCCTGCACGAGGGGGTCCGGCTCACCCGTCTCGGGGTCGAGCCCCGCAAGCCAGCGTCGCTGCTGCTCGCGCCAGTGGACAAAGGGAGCGGTCCTACCCCAGAGGGAGGCATCACCGAGAGGGCACTCGTCGAACTCGGCGCGCATCATCTTGACCAGGAAGTCGACCATGCCGCAATCGAAAAGCTTCCATCGCGTGTCGCCGTAGCTGATCTGTCGGCGCCAGGCCACCACGGGCCAGTTGTCAGGATCCGAGTCGAGCATCAGCCAGCCCAACTCATTGGCGTTGCAACCGGAGCCCCAAGGCAGGACGGAACTGCTGTCCGCCGCGATGCCGGGGACACCGCCTTCCCGGTCCCACAGGTCGCGGAACGCAAGCGTGCTGTCCAGGATGTTGCCCGGATCCCACTGCAAGAAGTCGACGGGCAACGGCCCCAAGATGCCGAGCTCCCCGATGTCACCCGCACCGTAGACGGACATGAACGCCTTGTAGTCGTTCGGGAGACCGACCCCAAGAGCCTCTTCGACCGCACGCCAGTCCACCTGCTCATCTGCCCCATGCTCAGCGGACACGAGACTGGCCAGCGGCTTCAAAGAGCTCTCAGCGGACATGGCGCTCCTTCGATCGACTCAGGCGCCTCACCGTAGCCGTACGCACTGACACTCCAAGGACCCCGAGAGCCCCGATGCATGATTCAAACTTTCTCTACTGGTTCAAGGCGGCGCGCTCCGCTCACCGCGCGCAGGCCCGGCCCCGCCGGCGCCCGGGCCGCGCTCATGGCGATCAGCGACCTGAGACCAAAAAGGGCTATGCCGTGGCTGGGGCGGTCGGCTCCACAGCATTAGCCACCTCCCCGATCCGGGTCCCGCGTCGAGCAAGACCAGGGGGCCACTCGTGCACATTGCGGCCAGGCTCAAAGCCTGCCCGAGTTGCCAACCAGAGTACGGCCCTCTGATCATGCTCGACCCAAGATCGAGCAGGCCACCGGCCAAACCCGCTCCATAAGACACCGTTTCCTTTGGCTGCTGCGAGTGCTGCATGCCTGTCAGTGCGGTGTGAGAGCCTCCGGGCATGAGCTACGACCTGGCTGTCTGGGAAGGTGAGCGGCCGGCGGATTACAAGACCGCCAGCCGAGTCTTCAACGACCTGTACGACTGCTATCTCGATGGTGAGGACGAGGAATCTCCGTCCGAACGCATCGCGGCCTACGTCGGAGCCCTTTTGGAGCGGTGGTGTGACATCACCGAGGATGTGGAGGAAACGTCCCCTTGGGCTGCGGGACCGTTGATCGGTGAGGCCAGGGGCCCAGTCATCTACTTCGCGTTGCGGTGGGACAGGGCAGAAGAGGCGTCCGCCTATGCGGCAGCCCTCGCCGACTCGATGGGGCTGATCTGCTTCGATCCCCAGCAGAGACAACTCAGGCCCTGATGATCCTGGCCAGGCGGCGGTAGCCGATCAGAAGTGCTGCTAGACCGACGAAGGCGAGGAAGTGCTCGGCCTTGCGTTCGTAGCGGCGATGCAGGCGTCGGCAGCCGGTGAGCCAGGAGACCGTCCTCTCGACGACCCAGCGGTGGCGACCCAGCCGTTTGGAGGACTCGATGCCCTTGCGGGCGATGCGGTGACGGATTCCTCTCTTGCTCAGCCATCGGCGCAGGTGGTCGTAGTCGTAGCCCTTGTCGGCGTGGAGCTTGGCTGGGCGTCGGCGCCGTGGGCCGCGACGGGAGCGGATGGGCGGGATACCGCGCACCAGCGGCTCCAGACCGAGGCTGTCGTGCATATTCGCACCGGAGACGCCCAGCGACAGCGGCAGTCCGCTCCGGTCGGTGATCAGGTGGATTTTCGATCCTGCCTTGCCGCGATCGGTCGGATTCGGTCCGGTCAGTGGCCCCCCTTTGCCGCCCGGACGCTGACGGAGTCGATCGCGCACCGCGACCAGTCCAGCTCACCCCGGGCACCGAGCTCGTCGAGGATGACCCGGTGCAGCCGGGCCCAGACCCGCTCCCGGCTCCACTGGGCGAAGCGCCGGTAGACCGTGGGCCAGGCCGGACCGAACACCGGAGGCAGCTGCCGCCAGGTGCAGCCCGAGGTGGCCACGAAGACGATCGCCGCCAGGCACTCGCGGTCCCCGGCCCGCCGTCGCCCACCACCCTGCGGGCGTATGACCTGTATTGGCGGAACCACCCGCCGAAACAGCTTCCACAACTCGTCCGGCACCAACCGCTCAACCAGATCCGTCATGCACGGCTCAACGAGTGATCACGCCATAAGAAACAACGTCTAAGAGGTCGTTTTCGCCTGCATTGCCCATGTATCCAGCGGTTTTCAGGCCGCCGGGTTGTGGTGCTCGTGCTGCTGGAGATGCGGGCTGATTTTTGCTG
>NZ_JAGMUJ010000177.1 GCF_019049255.1 Streptomyces sp. AC558_RSS880
GATCAGGGAAGTGGTGTCGTAGCTGCCCGGCTTGAGGTGGAAGCACAGCCGCGGGCCGCGTTCGGGGTCGGCGGCGTGATAGCCCAGCGCGGCGGCCATCCCGGCACGTTTCCAGTTCAGCCGGTGCCGCAGAGTAGGGGTGCGGCCGCGGGGCGCGTAGGTGCGACGCACCTCGGGCAGCAGCGATACGCCCGATTCGTCGAGGAACACGATCCAGGCACGTTTCTTCACCGCCCCTTTTTGATGCGTGGCCACTCGTGGGCGACCCATCGGGCGATCTCACACTCGTCCCGCTCGACGGCCTGGCGCCTGGGCCGCTGCAGACTCCACCCCAGCCGCCCGGTCAGCAGGCGCCATACCGAGGCCCGGGCCAACGTCACCCCGGTCACCCGCTCAACCACCACGCCGACCCGTTCCAGCGTCCACAGGTCCGCCTCGAACCCGTGAGCCTGGGCGCCCTGCTCCAAGGCGGCGCGCACCGCTTCGACCTGGGCCTCATCCAGCTTGGGCGGCCGACCGGTAGCCGGACGCCGCCGCAATG
>NZ_JAGMUJ010000178.1 GCF_019049255.1 Streptomyces sp. AC558_RSS880
GGTCCGACGGCTGGCCGCCAGCCGTCCGGGCACCGATCTGGCTGCCCCGGCCACGGCCGTCAGACTGGCCCTCAAGCGCCTGGCCAGGCGCTACCGGCACTCGAGCGAGGAGATAGCGGACGCGGACCGCGACCTGCGCGTCCTGATCGCCCGCACCGCACCGGGCCTGCTCGCGCTGACGGGCGTCGGGCCCGAGACCG
>NZ_JAGMUJ010000179.1 GCF_019049255.1 Streptomyces sp. AC558_RSS880
CCTGGCCCCCCACCCAAAACCACACCCGACGCGCCGGCATCTCCTCATTCGGCATCAGCGGCACCAACGCCCACATCATCCTCACCGAACCCCCCACCACACCGACCACGCCCGGAACCGACCCGGGGGACGACACATCCACCCCCTTGTGGGTGTTGTCCGGCCGTACCGAACCGGCGCTGCGCGCCCAGGCCACGGCACTCGTCGACGCGCTGGACTCCCTCGACGACGTGTCCGCCCGCGACCTCGGCCGCGCCCTGGCCACCACCCGTACCGCCCTCGAGCACCGCGCGGCCGTCACCGCCGAGGACCGCGCCGACGCCGTCGCGGCGCTGGCCGCCCTCGGCCGCGGCGAACCGCACTCCGCCCTGGCTCTCGGCACGGCACACCCCGACGACGGCCTCGCCTACCTCTTCACCGGGCAGGGCAGTCAACGCACCGGCATGGGACGCGAGTTGTACGAGACCGAGCCGGTCTTCGCCGCCGCCCTCGACGCGGTGTGCGGCGAACTCGACGCCTGCCGCGGCTCCGTACCCGGCACACCGCCGATCCGCGAGGTGATGTTCCACGACGCCGAGGCACTGGACCGGACCGAGAACACACAGAGCGCTCTCTTCGCCCTCCAGGTGGCGCTGTTCAGGCTGCTGGAGCACCGGGGTCTGGCACCGGACGCCGTACTCGGCCACTCCGTCGGCGAGTTCGCCGCCGCACACGTCGCCGGGATCCTCACCCTGCCCGACGCCTGTGCCCTGGTCACCGCGCGCGGTCGGCTCATGCAGGCCCTGCCGCCCGGCGGCACGATGGCCGCCGTCCAGGCGTCGCAGGACGAGGTCCGCGCGCTGCTGGAAGGCCGCGAGCACGAGGTGAGCATCGCCGCCGTCAACGGCCCCACGGCCGTCGTCGTCTCCGGTGACGTCGAGGCCGTCGAGCAGGTCGCCGCCACGTTCGCCGCCGCCGGCCGCAAGACGCGTCGACTGGTCGTCAGTCACGCCTTCCACTCGCACCGCATGGACGGGATGCTCGACGCGTTCGCCGCCGTCACCGCGGGGATCCGGTACGCGGAGCCACGCATCCCCATGGTGTCCACCGTCACCGGTCGGCCCGTCGACGTCACCGCCGACTACTGGGTCCGGCAAGTGCGCCGGGAAGTACGGATGTCCGACGGCCTGACCGCACTCCACGACCTCGGGATCCGTACCTTCCTCGAACTCGGCCCGGACGGTGTGCTGTCGGCTCTGGGCCGGGACTGTCTGGACGACGACACACTGGCGTTCGTCCCGGTGCTGCGCCGCGACCGGCCCGAGCGCCGCACCCTGGCGGCCGCACTCGGCGCCCTGCACGTCCGCGGCCGAAGCCCGGACTGGCACGCCGTGTTCGGCCCGGGACGGACGCCCGGGCTGCCCACGTACGCCTTCCAGCGGGAGCGCTACTGGCTGACCGCGCACGGCACCGAAGGACCGGTCGGCCACCCGTTGCTCGGCCCCGCCGTCGAACTCGCCGAAACCGGACAGGTCGCGTTGACCGCCCGGCTCAGCCGCCGTACCCACCCCTGGCTCGCCGACCACGCCGTCCTCGGCTCGGTCCTGCTGCCCGGCACCGCCTTCCTCGAGCTCGCCGCCCACGCGGGCTCGCAGACCGGTACGCCGCATGTCGCCGAACTCACCCTGGTCGCCCCCCTGGCGCTCCCCGAGGAGGGCCGCACCGAGGTGCAGGTCGTCGTGGCCGCCCCCGGCGACGACGGTCAGCGCGCGCTGACCGTGCACGCCCGCACCGAGACGCCGGACGGCACCACCGAGCCGTGGACCCTGCACGCCACCGGCGCCCTCGCCCCGCGCGGCAAAACCTCCACGACCGCCGCGGGCCGGCCCGCCGCAGGGGCCGAGGCCCTCCCCATGGACGGCTGCTACGACGAACTGGCCGCCGCGGGCTACGCCTACGGCCCGGTCTTCCGGGGCCTGCGCGCCAGGTGGCGGCACGGCACGGACCTGCACGCCGAGACAGCTCTGCCGCCGTCCGTCACCGACGCCGCGTCCTACGGGCTGCACCCGGCGCTGCTCGACGCGGCACTGCACCCGATCGTCATGGCCGCGCTGGACGACGGCGGCCGCCGGCTGCTGCCCTTCTCCTGGCGCGGCGTGACCGTCCACCAGCCCGGCGCCCGTACCGCCCGGGTCCTGATCACCACCACCGGACCGGACGCGGTGTCGCTGACGCTGCTGGACGAGTCCCGGGCAGTGATCGCCGAGGTCGAGGAACTGGTGCTGCGCCCGGTGAGTGACGACGTGGCCGTCCCGCGGTCGCTCCACCACCTGGCCTGGAAACCGGTCACGGCGGGCCGGGAACCGTCGCCGTCGGCCGCCGTCCTCGGCTCCGCCGACCTGGACGTCGGCCCGCGGTACGCCGACCTCGCAGCCCTGAGCCACTCCCTCGACGCGGGACTCCCCGTCCCCGCGGTGGTCTTCGCACCGCTCACGGACCCCGCGAACGGTGCGACGGCCGACGCCCGGCCCCCCGTGCACCGCGCGCTCGCTCTGCTCCAGGCGTGGCTGGCCGACGACCGGCTCGCCGACTCCCGACTGGTGCTCGTCACCCGGGCAGCCGTGGCCACGGCACCGGACGCCGACGTGGATCCCGACGGCGCGGCCGTATGGGGTCTGGCACGCTCTGCGCTGACCGAGAACCCCGGGCGGGTCGGGCTGCTGGACGTGGAGTCGGCGGCCGACTGCCGTACCGCCCTGCCACTGATCGGCGCGGAGCCGCAGCTCGCGGTACGGGACGGGTCGTCGCTGGTGCCCAGGCTGGGCCGGGCGACGGCCGGCAGTGCCCTGGTCCCCCCTGCCGGGGTGGCCGCCTGGCGGCTGACGGTGCGCGACCGCGGGACCTTGGACCACCTGGCGCTCGAGCCCTGCCCGGAAGCCCTGGCCCCGCTGGCCGACGGCGAGATACGCATCGCGGTGCGCGCCGCGGGCGTCAACTTCCGTGACGTACTGAACACCCTCGGTCTCTACCCCGGCGACCCCGGTCTGCTCGGCCTCGAAGGGGCCGGTGTGGTCACCGAGGTCGGGCCCGGCGTCACCGGCCTCGGCGTCGGCGACAGGGTCATGGGCCTGTTCTCCGGGGCGTTCGGCCCGGTGGCCGTCGCCGATCAGCGGCGGGTCGCCACCGTACCCGACGACTGGACGTACGCTCAGGCGGCGTCCGCGCCCATCGTGTTCCTGACCGCCTACCACGCCCTGGTCGGCCTTGCCGGGCTGAGCGCGGGCGAGCGCGTCCTGATCCACGCCGCCGCGGGCGGGGTCGGTATGGCCGCCGTCCAACTGGCCCGGCATCTGGGGGCGGAGGTCTACGGAACGGCGGGCCCCGGCAAGTGGGACGCCCTGCGTCCCCTCGGCCTGGGCGGGGTGAACCTGGCGTCGTCGCGCACCCTGGACTTCGAGACGGCGTTCGGCGCGGCCACCGAAGGCCGCGGCATGGACGTCGTACTGAACTCCCTCTCCGGTGAGTTCGTGGACGCCTCCCTGAGGTTGCTGCCGCGCGGGGGGCGCTTCGTGGAGATGGGCAAGACCGATCTGCGCGCCCCGGAGCTGGTCGCGGCGGACCACCCCGGGGTGGACTACCACTTCTTCGACCTGCTCCAGGAGCCGGCCGAACGGATCAGTGAACTGCTCACGGCTGTCCTGCGGTTGCTGTCGACGGGGGCACTGGCCCCGCTGCCGCTCAGCACCTGGGACGTCCGCCGGGCGCCGGAGGCCTTCCGCCACGTCAGCCAGGCCCGGCACATCGGCAAGGTCGTCCTCACCCTGCCCGCGGCCCTCGACCCGGACGGTACGGTCCTGGTCACCGGCGCCACCGGTGCCCTCGGCGGTCTGGTCGCGCGACACCTGGTGACCGAGCACGGGGCCCGCCGTCTGCTGCTGGTCGGCCGCCGCGGCCCGGACGCGCCGGGTGCCGCGGAACTCGCGTCGGAGCTCACCGAGCTGGGCGCCGAGGTCTCCCTGGCCGCCTGTGACGCGTCCGACCGCGACGCGCTCGCACGGCTGTTGACCGGTGTGCGGCTCACCGCCGTCGTCCATGCCGCAGGGGTGCTCGACGACGGCGTCATCACCGCGCTCTCCCCCGAACGCCTCGACACGGTGCTCGCCGCCAAGGCCACCGCGGCCCGTAACCTGCACGAGCTGACCGTGGACCAGGACCTCGCGGCCTTCGTCCTCTTCTCCTCGGTCATGGGTGTCATCGGTGGCGCCGGTCAGGGCAACTACGCCGCCGCCAACGCCTACCTGGACGCCCTGGCCCAGCACCGCAAGGCACAGCGCCTCCCCGCGCTCTCCCTCGCCTGGGGCATGTGGGCGGACACCGCGGGAAGGCCGGGCGCCGCCGGGATGGCGGGCTCTCTGTCCAGCGCCGACCAGGGACGGATCGCCAGAACCGGTCTCTCCCCCATCGACCGGGCGGAGGGCCTGGCCCTGCTCGACGCGGCGCTGCGGATGGACACCGCCGTGCTCGTGCCCGCTCCCCTCGACCGTGCCGCGCTCGGTGCATTGGGGGCGCAACTGCCCCACGTGCTACGGGACCTGGCCCCGGCCGCACCACGACCGGCCCGGGCGCCGGCCACCGCCGCGGCCCCGGCGACCGAGACCTTGCGCGACCGGCTCGCCGCGCTGAGCCCGGCCGAGCAGGAGGAACTGCTGCTGGATCTCGTCCGGGTGCAGACCGCGGTCGTGCTCGGCCGGAACTCCGCGGCCGACATTCCAGCAGACCGGCCTTTCAAGGACATGGGCTACGACTCGCTCACTCTCGTGGAACTACGCAACAGGCTGCAGACCAGCGTCGATCTGCGGCTGCCCGCCACCCTCCTCTTCAGCTGCCCGACCCCGCTGGCGGTCGTGGCCCATCTGCACGCCGAACTGGCACCGGCCGACGTGGAGTCCGCCGGTTCCACCGACACGAGGACCGTACCGGGCCTGGTCGAACTCGACCGGTTGGAAGCGGCGCTCGCCGAACTGCCGGGTGACACCGAGGACGACGTCAGAGCCGGGATCGTCCAACGACTCCAGGCACTGGTGGCCCGTGTACCGGCTCAGCGGACCCAGACCGACGGCAACGATCTGACCTCACGGGTCGAGTCGGCGTCGGTCGACGAACTCCTCGCGTTCATCGACTCCGAACTCTGACCCCACGACCGCATCGCCCGGACCCTCACCCTGATCATCCTGTTCGCCGCACGCGGCACGTTCGGGCACGTCTCACGGGCAGTCATGCCCGGACCGCGCACGCACAGCTTCACGACGCCTACGGGGGCATCATCACCATGTCAACACCGGACAACGACAAACTGGTCGAATACCTCAAGCGCCTCACCGTCGACCTCCACCAGTCCCGTCAGCGGGTCCGCGAACTGGAGTCGGGCGCCGACGATCCGATCGTGATCGTCGGCATGGGGTGCCGTTTCCCGGGTGGGGTGGACTCGCCGGAGGCGCTGTGGCAGGTCGTCGCCGAGCAGCGCGACGTGATCTCGGGCTTCCCGGCGGACCGTGGCTGGGACCTCGACGGCCTCTACCACCCCGACCCGGACCACTCCGGAACCTCCTACGTGCGGCACGGCGGGTTCCTCCACGAGGCAGCCGAGTTCGATCCCGAGTTCTTCGGGATCTCGCCGCGCGAGGCGCTGGCGATGGACCCGCAGCAGCGGCTGCTGCTGGAGGTGTCCTGGGAGGCCCTGGAGCGGGCCGGCATCGCGCCCGGATCGCTGCACGGCAGCGACACCGGCGTCTTCCTGGGCGCGATCGCCCAGGAGTACGGTCCGCGGCTGGGTGAGGCGGGTGCCGGAGCCGCCGGGTTCGGACTGACCGGAACGACGTCGAGTGTCGCCTCGGGCCGGGTCGCCTACACCCTCGGATTACAGGGCCCGGCACTGACCGTGGACACCGCGTGCTCCTCGTCACTGGTCGCACTGCACCTGGCGATACGCGCCCTGCGCTCGGGCGAGTGCTCACTCGCCCTCGCCGGCGGCGTCACGGTGATGTCGACACCGGGCATCTACGTCGAGTTCTCCCGCCAGCGGGGACTCGCGCCCGACGGCCGCTGCAAATCCTTCTCCGCCGACGCCGACGGCACCGCCTGGGCCGAGGGCGCAGGCGTACTCGTCGTCGAACGCCTCTCCGACGCCCAACGCCTGGGACACCGCATACTCGCCGTCCTCGCCGGCTCCGCCGTCAACCAGGACGGCGCCTC
>NZ_JAGMUJ010000180.1 GCF_019049255.1 Streptomyces sp. AC558_RSS880
CTTCTCTGCACTTTGCTATTCGCGATGTTCCTGCGTCTCCGATGGGTTGTGATCGTCGTGAGCTTCGACGGGGTCCGTGGAAATCGTGCTGCGGCCAGCATCGACAAGGGGGCACCATGGCACGGTGCCTGACCTGCTGTGGGATGACGTCAAGAACTTCTTCGACCCCGATTTGATGGGCTCGCTGCCGGACGTGAGGGTTGCAGATACCTCCATCGATGACTGGCAAGCAGTGCTCGACTTGGTGCGCTCACGGGGGTGGGCTTGCGAGTACTCCGAAGAGGGTGGCGTACTCCGGCTGCCACGAGCCGAGGTGATGTTGGGTCGCGGCGTCGAGGCCAGCGTGATGTTGAGGGTTTGGCCGACGCAGGGAGTATTGGCGATCTTTCGCCCCTATGCCGCCGACTCGATCGACTTCGATGTTGACCTTCGGGAGCTCCAGGGCCAGGTGCAACTAAACGTGCTGTGCGGTTTCCTGCGCGCGATCGGACGTCGCTTGAGCAAGCCTGTGCTGTTCACGCCGGAGACTGATCCCGGTCACCCGGTGCTCGGCTTCGACGTCGACGCGGACCGTGTGGTCCTGCTGGCTGACCCGCACTTCACCAGCCCGTAGCAGTCCTCGTGGCGCTGAACCTGTCGTCGCCCGCAGGCCGAAAGACTGGCGGAGTCGGGGACTGCGTAGGCTGCAGTGGTGATCGTCCGATGCATCAAAATCATCCAGCCCGGGACTTCGACGGTCGTGAGCGAGCATCCGGGCGTGCGGATCGGCGAGGAGTATCCGGTCCTCGAAGTGTTCGCCGCCCGCCCGCGCATCCTGTTTCGCCTTCCTGACCGCAGTGCGACGCGGGACGATATCGACTCTCCCGGACTGTGGGACGCCGACATGTTCGAGATCGTGTCCGATCGCATGCCGACCTGTTGGGTCACCGGACTGGAGGACGGTCGGCTGACCCTGGCTCCCCAGGAGTGGCAGCGACCGGGTTTCTGGGATGACTACTTCGATCACGTACCGGACGCGGTTGCCGAATATGACCGCCTGAAGGCCCGGATCATCGCGGAGGCGTGATCGCCTAACCAAGGGCGGCGACCCCGCCTTCCCCTCGGTCGGTTTGAGCTCGCAGCCGTTCGGCCTGCTGTTTCTTGTCGGCGATGTGCCGCAGGCTCTCCTGCAGCCCGGCGACCTCACCGAGCCACTGCATCCGCTGGGCCTCTCCGAGGCGCTGGCGGGTGTTGGCTTCGATCTCCAGCAACCGGGGTTCCTGAGCCAGGTCAAGGCGGAGCATGGGGCATCTGACGC
>NZ_JAGMUJ010000181.1:0-1736 GCF_019049255.1 Streptomyces sp. AC558_RSS880
GTCTCCGGCATCCTGGGCGGTCCCGGTCAGGCGAACTACGCGGCGGCCAACACGTATCTCGACGCGCTCGCCCATCTCCGCCGCGCGGAAGGACTCCCGGCCACCTCCATGGCCTGGGGCTTCTGGGAGAAGGCCAGTGGCATGACCGGGCACCTGGACGACGGCGACGCCGCCCGGCTGGCCCGCAGGGGGATCGTGCCCCTCACCGAGGAACAGGGGCTCGCGCTCTTCGACGCCGCCCTCGCCCCGACGGCCCCCACCCTGAACGTGCCGATCCGGCTCGACGCCGCCGCGCTGCGCGCCCAGGCCGACGCCGGACTGCTGCCGCCACTGCTGAGCGGCCTCGTCCGCGCGGCCAGGCGCAGGGTCACCGCCACCGTCGGGGACGACCACGAGACCTCCGCCCTCACCCGGCGCATCGCGCACCTGCAGCCCGCCGAACAGGAGCGGGAGCTGGTCGGGTTGGTGTGCGAAGTCGTCGCCGCCGTCCTGGGTCATGAGTCCGGGGAGGCGGTGGGCGCCGGGCGGGCGTTCAAGGAGCTCGGGTTCGACTCGATGCTCGCGGTGGATCTGCGGAACCGGTTGAGTGCGGCGACGGGGCTGCGCTTGCCGGCGACGCTGGTGTTCGACTACCCGACCCCGTCGGCGCTCGCTGGATTCCTGCGCGGAGAGCTGGTCGGTGCGGAGGCAGCCGCCGCTGGGCAGGTGCCGTCCACCGCCGCCGGGACGGTCGACGACGATCCGCTGGTCATCGTGGGGATGGCGTGCCGTTACCCCGGCGGGGTGGAATCGCCGGAGGACCTGTGGCGCCTGGTCGCCGAGGGCCGGGACGCGATCGCCGGATTCCCCGAGGACCGCGGCTGGGACCTCGAAGACCTCTACGACCCTGACCCGACCGTGCCCGGGAAGAGCTACGCGTGCGAAGGCGGGTTCCTCTACGACGCCGGTGACTTCGATGCCGGGTTCTTCGGGATCTCCCCGCGTGAGGCTCTCGCCATGGACCCGCAGCAGCGGTTGCTGCTGGAGACGTCGTGGGAGGCGTTCGAGCGGGCCGGGATCGATCCGTCCGCGCTGCGCGGCAGCCAGACGGGCGTCTTCGCGGGCGTCATGTACCACGACTACGCGGCGCGTCTCGCCGAGGTCCCCGAGGAAGTGGAGGGCTACATCGGCACCGGCTCCTCGGCGAGCGTGGTGTCGGGCCGGGTCGCCTACACCTTCGGGTTCGAGGGACCGGCCGTCACCGTGGACACGGCGTGCTCGTCGTCCCTGGTGGCCCTGCACCTGGCCGGCCAGGCACTGCGCAACGGCGAGTGCACCATGGCCCTCGTCGGCGGTGTCACCGTCATGACCAACCCCGGCCTGTTCGTCGAGTTCAGCCGCCAGCGCGGCATGGCACCGGACGGGCGGTGCAAGGCGTTCTCGGCCGCCGCGGACGGGACGGGGTGGTCCGAGGGTGTGGGTGTGCTGCTGGTGGAGCGGCTCTCCGACGCCCGGCGCCATGGGCATCGGGTGCTGGCGACGGTGCGTGGCTCGGCGGTGAACCAGGACGGCGCGAGCAACGGTCTGACCGCGCCGAACGGCCCCTCGCAGCAGCGGGTGATCCGGCAGGCGCTCGCCAACGCCGGTCTCACCCAGCAGGACGTGGACGCGGTGGAGGCGCACGGTACGGGCACGACGCTCGGTGACCCGATCGAGGCGCAGGCGATCATCGCGACGTACGGGCAGGACCGTCCCGG
>NZ_JAGMUJ010000181.1:1746-9068 GCF_019049255.1 Streptomyces sp. AC558_RSS880
GCTGTATCTGGGGTCGTTGAAGTCGAACATCGGTCACGCACAGGCCGCCGCGGGTGTGGCGGGCGTGATCAAGATGGTGATGGCGATGCGGCAGGGGGTGCTGCCGCAGACGCTGCACGTCAGCGAACCGACGCCGCACGTGGACTGGTCGGCGGGCGCGGTGGAGCTGCTGACCGAGGCCCGGCAGTGGCCGGACGCGGACGGCCGTCCGCGGCGGGCGGGTGTCTCCTCCTTCGGCGCCAGCGGCACCAACGCCCACGTCGTCCTCGAACAGGGCCCCGACCCGGTGGTCACCGGGACCGACGGGGAGACGACCGGCGAGGGACGCGTCCTGCCCTGGCCGCTGTCCGCCCGGACCAGGCAGGCCCTCGCCGGTCAGGCGCGGCGCCTCGCCTCCCTCGTGCGGGCCGACGACCGGCTCGGCACGGCCGCCGTCGGACACGCCCTCGCGACCAGGCGCGCGCTGTTCGAGGAGCGGGCCGTCGTGACCGGGCGCGACCGTGACGAACTGCTGGCCGGGCTCGACGCGCTCGCCGCGGAAGGAACCGCGCCCGGCCTGGTCGTGGGCTCGGCCCGCCCCGACGCCCGCGTCGCGTTCCTGTTCACCGGCCAGGGCAGCCAGACCGCCGGCATGGGCCGCGAACTGTACGAGGCGTTCCCGGTCTTCGCCGAGGCGTTCGACGCCGCGGTCTTCGAACTCGACCGGCAGCTGGCCGGACACACCGACCACTCGGTGCGCGACGTCGTGTTCGGTGCCGACGGCACCCAGGGGCTCCTGGACGAGACGGCCTTCACCCAGGCGGGACTCTTCGCCCTCGAAGTCGCCCTCCACCGACTCGTCGAGTCGTTCGGAGTGCGGCCCGACCTCCTGCTCGGACACTCCATCGGTGAACTCGCCGCGGCCCACGTCGCGGGTCTGTGGTCGCTCCAGGACGCGGCCGTCGTGGTCGCCGCCCGCGGCCGGCTGATGCAGGCGCTGCCCAAGGGCGGAGCGATGGTGGCCGTCGCGGTCCCCGAACGCGACGCGCTGGACGGACTGGCCGCCGCGCTGGAGGACGATGTCCCGGGAGCCGACGCCGTGTGCGTCGCCGCGATCAACGGACCCACCTCGGTCGTCCTGTCCGGCGACGAGGAGCCGGTGCTGCGGGTCGCGGCACGGTTCGCGGACGCCGGGCACAAGACGCGGCGGCTGCGGGTCAGCCACGCGTTCCACTCGGCGCGCATGGAGCCGATGCTGGAGGAGTTCCGGCAGCTTCTGAGCACGGTCTCCTACGGCGAACCCACCGTCCCGCTGGTGTCCGACCTGACGGGCGCGATCGCCGCACCCGACGAGCTGCGCACCCCCGAATACTGGGTGCGGCAGGTGCGCGAGGCGGTCCGCTTCGCCGACGGGGTGGCGACACTGGACGCGCAGGGCGTCACGGCCTTCCTCGAAATCGGCCCCGAAGGGGTGCTGACCGCGATGGTCCGCGACACCCTCGACACCGGAGCCGACCTCATCGCCGTACCGGTGCTGCGCCGCGAACGCCCCGAGGAGCAGACGGTCCTCGGCGCGCTGGGCGTCGTCCACGCGGCGGGGGTGCCCGTCCGGTGGGACGGCCTCCTCACCCGCCTCGGAGCCGGTTCCGGTGCCGGGGGCGCCGTGGAGTTGCCGACGTACGCCTTCGAACGGCGGCGCTACTGGCTCGACAGCGCCTCGGGGCCGGTCGCGGACGCCACCGGTCTCGGGTTCACCGCCGGCCGTCACCCGCTGGTGGGGGCGGCGGTCGCGCTCGCCGGGACCGACCACACGGTGCTCACCGGACGGCTCTCGCTGCGCACCCACCCCTGGCTCGCGGACCACGCCGTCGCCGGGACCGTCCTGCTGCCCGGCTCGGCGCTCGCCGAACTCGCCGTGCACGCCGCCGACGTCGTCGGCTGCTCCCGCGTCACGGAACTCACCCTGGAGGCACCGCTGGTCCTGCCCGAGCGCGGCGCCGTGCAGATGCAGGTCGCCATCGGCGGCGACCAGGGCGACGGCCGCCGCGGCGTCGAGCTGTACTCCCGTCCGCAGGACACCGCCGACGCCGGCCCGGGCGACGGGACCGGCTGGACCCGGCACGCCACCGGAACCCTGTCCCCCCAGGAGGAGGCGGACCCGGCCGAGAGGCACGCGGTCGCCGGCACCGGCCGGACCGCCGACCCCTTCGGCTTCGGTCTGACCGCCTGGCCCCCGTCCGGCGCCCGGCCTGTCGACCTCGACGGCTTCTACGAGGAACTCGCCGACAGCGGATACGGCTACGGGCCCGCGTTCCGGGCGCTGCGCGCCGCCTGGCGCCTCGACGACGACGTGTACGCCGAAGTCGCGCTCGCCGAGGAACTCGCGGAGACCGCAGGCCGGTTCGGCCTCCACCCCGCGCTGCTCGACGCGTCCCTGCACGCCGCGAAACTCACCGCCGCCGGTGCCGAGGACGGCCTGGTCCGGCTGCCGTTCTCCTGGAACGACGTCGTCCTCCTGGCCTCCGGCGCCCGTGCCCTGCGGCTGCGCCTGTCCGTCACCGGCCCGGAGCGGCTCTCCCTCCACGCCGTCGACAGCACCGGCCGACCCGTCATCGGCGTACGGGAGCTGGCGCTGCGCGGGGTGTCCCCGCAACAGCTCGGCGCCGCCCGCGACGACACGGCGGGATCGCTCTACCGCATGAGCTGGGTACCGGTCGGCCTCACCGACCGGCCGTCGGGGACGGACGGACACGGCCGGCTCGCGGTCCTCGACTGTGCCCCGCTCACCGCGGCCGACGGTGACCGGCTGCCGGACGCGGTGTCGGCGGCGACCGCCGACGTCCTGCGGCAGGTGCGGGAGTGGCTCGCCGATGACAACGGTCCGGCGCCGCTGGTGGTCGTGACGCACGGGGCGGTGGCCGCGTCGGCCGACGACACGGTGCCCGACCTCGTCCACGCGGCCGTGTGGGGGCTGGTGCGGTCGGCACAGGGCGAGCACCCCGGCCGGCTGGCGCTGATCGACACCGACGACAGCCCCGACTCCGCGCCGCTGCTCCAGACGGCCGCCCGCAGCGGCGAGCCGCAGCTGGTGCTCCGCGACGGACAGGCGCTGGCCCCCCGGCTCACCCGAACCGGCAGCCACGACAGCGACGCCCGCGACACCGACGACGGCGGCCGGGGCGACCTGGTGCCGCCGCGCGGCGACTGGGCCCTGCGCACCGTGGGCACCGGCACCCTGGAGGGCCTGGCCCTCCTCCCCGACGACGACACCGTGCGCCGGCCCCTCGGCGAGCACGACGTCCGCATCGCCGTACGGGCCGCGGGCCTCAACTTCCGGGACGTCCTCATCGCGCTCGACGTGTACCCGGGCGCCGCCTCGATGGGCGGCGAGGGCGCCGGCGTGGTCACCGAGGTCGGTGCCGGGGTCCGCGGACCGGCCGTGGGCGACGCGGTGTTCGGGCTCTTCCCGGACGCGTTCGGTCCGCATGCCGTCGCCGACCACCGGATGATCACCAAGCTCCCCGAGGGCTGGTCGTTCGAGCAGGCGGCGTCGGTGCCGGTGGCCTTCCTGACGGCGTACTACGGACTCGCGGAACTGGGCGGCGTGCGTGCGGGTGAGTCGGTGCTGGTGCATGCGGGTGCGGGGGGTGTGGGGATGGCGGCGGTGCAGATCGCCCGTCATCTGGGTGCGGAGGTGTTCGCCACCGCCAGCGAGGGCAAGTGGGACACCTTGCGTTCCCTGGGCCTGGACGACGACCACATCGCGAACTCCCGCTCGCTGGAGTTCGAGGAGCGCATCCGTACCGCCACCGGCGGCCGGGGTGTGGACGTGGTGCTGAACTCCCTCGCCGGGGAGTACGTGGACGCCTCGCTGCGGCTGCTGGCCGACGGTGGCCGGCTGCTGGAGATGGGCAAGACCGACCTGCGCGACCCGGACGCGATCCACACCGCCCACCCCGGGACCACCTACCTCCCGTACGACCTGATGACGGTCGCCCCCGCGCACATGAAGGCGCTCTTCGACGACCTGATGCCGTTGTTCGCCTCGGGGGTGCTGAATCCGGTGCCGGTGCGGTCGTTCGATGTGCGGCGGGCGCCGGAGGCGTTCCGGTTCATGTCCCAGGCGAAGCATGTGGGCAAGCTGGTGCTGCGGATGCCCCGGGCGCTGGACGCGGACGGCACGGTGCTGATCACGGGTGGCACGGGCACGCTGGGTGCTCTGGTGGCCCGGCACCTGGTCACCGAGCACGGCGTGCGCAGCCTGGTGCTGACCAGTCGGCGCGGTCCGGACGCTCCGGGTGCGGACGAGTTGACGGCTGAACTGGCCGCTTTGGGTGCGCGGGTGCGTGTGGAGGCGTGTGACGCCGCCGACCGCGACGCGCTGGCCGCCGTCATCGACCGCGTTCCGGCAACCGCCCCGCTCACCGCCGTCGTCCACGCCGCGGGCGTCGTCGACGACGGCCTCATCGAGACCATGGACACCGACCGGCTGGAGCGGGTGCTGCGCGCCAAGGTCGACGGCGCGGTCCACCTGCACGAACTGACCGCCGACCACGACCTCACCGCCTTCGTCCTCTTCTCCTCCGTCGCCGGCCTGCTCGGCGGCCCGGGACAGGCCAACTACGCCGCCGCCAACACCTTCCTCGACGCCCTCGCCGCCCACCGGCAGGCCGCCGGACTCCCCGGCACCTCCGTGGCCTGGGGACTGTGGGCGGACGCCAGCGGCATCACCGGACAGCTCGACCGGCACGACCTCGCCCGGATGCGCCGATCCGGAGTCGCCCCGATGACGGCCGCACAAGCCCTCGGCCTGCTCGACACAGCCCTGGACCGCGCCGACGCCAACCCGGCCGCCGTCCGGCTCGACCTGGCCGCGCTGCGGAAGGCGGCCGAGTCGGGAGACCTCCCCGTACCGCTGCACGGTCTGGTGCGCGTCCCACGGCGCCCGGCCGCCGTCTCCGCGGCACAGGCCGCGACGACGCTCGCCCAGCAGCTCGCCGGGCGGTCCGAGGCGGAGCAGGAGCGCATCCTGGTCGACCTCGTCCGCAGTCACTGCGCGGCGGTCCTCGGGCACGCCTCGATGGACGCCGTCGCCTCCGACCGCGGCTTCCTGGAAGCCGGGTTCGACTCGCTCACCGCCGTCGAACTGCGCAACCGGCTCGGCGCCGCCACCGGACTGCGGCTGCCCGCCACGGTGACCTTCGACTGCCCGACACCGCAGGCGCTCGCCCGGCACCTGCGGCAGGAACTGGGCCCGGTGGAGGAGACGGACGCCACGGCACCGCTGCTGGGCGAGATCGACCGGCTCGAGGCGAGCCTCACCCGGACGCTGCCGGGCGCGGGAGACGACCGGGCCGCCGTGGTGCGCCGGCTCCAGGCGCTGCTGTGGCGGTTCGAGGACGCACCGGACGCGGCGGCACCCGACGACGACGAGGACCGGCCCGGCGGCTTCGACGCCGTGACCGACGACGAGATGTTCTCCCTGATCGACAAGGAGCTGGGCCTCGACTGACCCCGCGCCCGGCAGGACGCGCCCACCAGCGCCCCAGACCGGACCGCCGACCGACCCGGACCCCGCCACCCCCTTGGAAAGCGTGGACGATGAACGACACCGGCACTGAGCAGAAGCTGCGGGACTACCTCAAGCGCGTGACCGAGGAGCTCCAGCAGACCAGGCGACGCCTGGCCGCCGTCGAGGCGCACGGCCGGGCGCCGATCGCGATCGTGGCCATGTCCTGCCGCTTCCCCGGCGGAGCGCGCTCGCCGGAGGACCTGTGGCGGCTCGTGGCGTCCGGGACCGACGTCATCTCCGACTTCCCGGCCGACCGGGGATGGGACGTCGAGGAGCTCTACGACCCCGACCCCGACGCGCCCGGCAAGAGCTATGTGCGCCAGGGCGGCTTCGTCCACGACGCCGGCGAGTTCGACGCCGACTTCTTCGGCATCTCCCCGCGCGAGGCCCTCGCCATGGACCCGCAGCAGCGGCTGCTCCTCGAGACCTCCTGGGAGGCGTTCGAACGGGCCGGGATCGACCCGGCCACGCTGCGCGGCTCCGCCACCGGCGTCTTCGTCGGCGCCGGCGCCACCCGCTACATCGAGAACCCGCGCGACACACCGCAGGCCGTCGAGGGCTACTCGATGACCGGGAACGTCGCCAGCATCCTGTCCGGCCGGCTCTCCTACACCTACGGCTTCGAGGGCCCGGCGGTGACCGTGGACACCGCCTGCTCCTCCTCGCTGGTGGCCCTGCACCTCGCCGCGCAGGCCCTCCGGCAGAACGAGTGCACCTTCGCGCTGGTCGGCGGAGTCACGGTGATGTCCGACCCGGCGCTGTTCGTCGAGTTCAGCCGCCAGCGCGGCCTCGCGCCCGACGGACGCTGCAAGGCGTTCGCCGCCGCCGCGGACGGCACGGGCTGGTCCGAGGGCGTCGGCGTCCTCCTGGTCGAACGACTGGCGGACGCCCGGCGCAACGGCCACCAGGTGCTCGCCGTCCTGCGCGGCTCCGCCGTCAACCAGGACGGGACCAGCAGCGGACTCACCGCGCCCAGCGGACCGTCGCAGCAGCGCGTGATCCGGCAGGCACTGGAGAACGCCAGGCTCACCCCGGACGAGGTGGACGCCGTCGAGGCGCACGGCACCGGAACCAGGCTCGGCGACCCCATCGAGGCCCAGGCGCTCCTGGCCACCTACGGCCGCGGCCGCGCCCCGGACCGGCCGCTGTGGCTCGGAGCGCTCAAGTCCAACCTCGGCCACTCGGCCGCAGCCTCGGGCGTGGCCGGGGTGATCAAGACGGTGATGGCGATGCGGCACGGTGTGCTGCCGAAGACGCTGCACGTGGACGAGCCGACGCCGCACGTGGACTGGTCGGCCGGCGCGGTCGAACTGCTCACCGAGGCCCGCCCCTGGCCGGAGACCGGCCGGCCGCGACGGGCGGCGGTGTCCTCCTTCGGCATCAGCGGCACCAACGCGCACGTCGTCCTGGAACAGGCCCCCGACACCGCGCCCGCCGCTCCGCCCACGGAGTCCGACCCGGCCGCGACCACCGCATCCACCGCCGAACCCGGGCCGGCCGACGGCCTCCTGCCGTGGTTCGTCTCCGCCCGCTCCGAACCGGGACTGCGCGCCCAGGCCCGCCGACTGCTCGACCACATCGAGGCCCACCCGGAGCTCACCCCGCTCGACCTCGCCCACTCGCTGTCCGCGACGCGCTCGGCGCTGGACGTCCGCTCGGCCGTCCTCGGCACCGACCGGGCCGAACTGCTCGCGGGGCTCGCCTCGTTGGCCGAGGGGACACCCGGGCCGCAGGTCCGGCTGGGCACCGTGCGCGGGGATGCCCGGCTGGC
>NZ_JAGMUJ010000182.1 GCF_019049255.1 Streptomyces sp. AC558_RSS880
GGGAGTGTAAATCTAACGGCGGATCCGACGATCATGGGAGAGACGTCAAGTGACTGATACCGTCGTGGAGTTGGAGACCGTGGAACCTGTCGAGAGTGCCCCGCCTGGGCAGCCTGCACCCGTGTCGGATGAGCAACTGGTCGCGATGCTGGTGGAACGGGCCCGGTCGGAAGGGCTGCAGCTGACCGGGCAGGGCGGGCTGCTGCAGCAGTTGACCAAGCGGGTGTTGGAATCTGCTCTGGAAGGTGAGATCACCGATCACCTCGGCTATGAACGCCACGATGCTCTCGGCCGGGGCAGCGGCAACTCCCGCAACGGGAGCCGGGCCAAGACGGTGCTGACCGACGTCGGGCCGGTGGAAGTGAAGGTGCCCCGCGACACTGCCGGCAGCTTCGAGCCGCAGATCGTCAAGAAGCGGCAGCGGCGCCTGACCGGCATCGACGAGATGGTGCTCTCCTTGTCCGCGAAGGGTCTCACGCACGGGGAGATATCGGCTCATCTCGCCGAGGTCTACGGCGCCGAGGTGTCCAAGCAGACCGTCTCCACCATCACCGACCAAGTGATGGAGGGCATGGCCGAATGGCAGAACCGGCCGCTCGACCGCGTCTACCCGGTCCTGTTCGTGGACG
>NZ_JAGMUJ010000022.1 GCF_019049255.1 Streptomyces sp. AC558_RSS880
CGGCGGGGGCGATCAACGCTCTGTGCGGCGGGTTTCCCGTACGCGGCGGAGGCGGTTGACCGTCACCGGGTCGTGGGCGAGGGCCCGGGGGTCGTCCAGGAGCGCGTTCAGGAGCTGGTAGTAGCGGACGGGAGCCAGGCCCAGCTCCTCGCGGATCGCGCGTTCCTTGACGCCGGGGCCCGAGAAGCCCCGGCGTTCCAGCGCGAGGATGTCCTGTTCGCGGCGGGCCAGTCGTGCGCCGGCCTCGTGCTCCTCGTCCCCCGTGTCCATGCCCCGCAGGTTACTCCGCGGTCTCCGCGCGCGTCGCCGTCGCCTGGAGTCCGCCGAGGACGCCGGCGGGGCTGCCGCCCGGGCCGACCGCCTTGCCGATCTGCTTCTTGATCGCCGCGTTGACCGTCGCCCAGGAGGTGTTGCCGACCGGGTAGAGCTCCGAGGTCGCCAGCTGGTCGAGGAAGGGCTTGAGGTCCTTGTCCTGGTCGGAGGAGGCCATCGCCCGGGACGCGGAGGTGGTGACCGGCAGCAGGTTGTACTCGCGGGAGAAGTCGAGCACGTTCTCCTCGCTGTAGACGAAGTCGAGGAACTCGCCGACCTGGTCGCGGTGGCCGTTCTCCTTGAAGGCCATCATCCAGTCGGCGACACCGAGCGTGACCTGGCTCTCGCCGTCGATGCCCGGCGTCGGCACCATGCCGAACTCCACGCCCTTCGCCTTCGCCGTCTCCATCAGCGAGGGGTGCCCGTTGAGCATGCCGACGTCCCCGGCGGCGAACGCCGCGAACGCGTCGGCCCGGTCGAGCTTGCCGGGCGCGACGGGACCGGTCAGGCCCTTGCCGACCAGCTCGTCCTTCAGCCAGGCGAAGGTCTCGACGTTCTGCGCGGAGTCGATGCTGTACGTGCCCGTGATGTCGGTGTAGCCGCCGTCGCCGCTGAGCAGCCACTGCATGGTCTCGGCCTGCGCCTCCTCCGGGCCGAGCGGCAGCGCGTACGGGTACTTCACGCCCTCCGCCTTGAGCGCCTCGGCGGCCGCGGCGAGTTCGTCCCAGGTCTGCGGCGGGGTGACGCCGGCCTCGGCGAACAGCTTCTTGTTGTAGAACAGCACGCGCGTGGAGGAGGCGAACGGCAGGCCGTACTGCACGCTGTTGACCTCGCCCGCGGTGCTCAGCTGGGCGAGGAAGTCCGCCTGGACGGGGATGGAGAGCAGGTCACCGGCCTTGTAGAGCTTGCCCTCGGCCGCGTAGTCGGCGTACGCGCCGATCTGCGCCATGTCCGGCGGGTCGCCCGCGTCGACCATCTCCTTGACCTCGCGGTCGACGTCGTTCCAGGAGTAGACGCTGACGTCGATCTTCACGTCGGGGTGGTCGGCCTCGTACCGCTCGACCAGGTCGGCCCAGTACTTCTTGGAGCTGTTGGCCGCACTGTCGCCGTAGTCGGCGGCGACCAGTTTCAGGGTCACGTCGGAGGACCCGCCGAACCCGCATCCGCCGAGGACTCCCGTCAGCCCCAGTGCGGACACCACCGCGATCACCCTTGTCCTGACCCGCCGCTGCACTTGCCTTGCCCCTACCCCGGCGCTCCGCGCCGTCTTGAAAGGTTTTCGATAATCGGAATAAGGTCTACACCACGTGAGTGGACTAGACCTCTTGCGGGTGGCCGGTCCACACTGTTCCCCGTGAAACACGTCATCGCCCTCGATGTGGGCGGCACCGGGATGAAGGCCGCCCTGATCGGGGCGGACGGCGAGCTGCTGCACCGGGCCCGCCGGTCCACCGGCCGCGAACGCGGCCCGGACGCGGTCGTCACGGACATCCTCGACTTCGCGGCGGACCTGCGCGCCCACGGCGTACGGCGGTACGGCGAGGCCGCGTCCGCCGCCGGCGTCGCCGTCCCCGGCATCGTCGACGAGGCGGAGGGCGTCGCCGTCTACGCGGCCAACCTCGGCTGGCGCGACGTCCCGCTGCGCGCACTGCTCACCGAACGGCTCGGCGGCGTCCCCGTCGCCCTCGGCCACGACGTGCGCACCGGCGGTCTCGCCGAGGGCCGCATCGGGGCGGGCCGGGGCGCCGACCGTTTCCTGTTCGTGGCGCTGGGCACCGGTATCGCGGGCGCCATCGGCGTCGACGGCCGGGTGGAGGCGGGTGCGCACGGCTTCGCGGGCGAGATCGGCCACATCGTCGTACGGCCCCAGGGCACCCCCTGTCCGTGCGGTCAGCGCGGCTGTCTGGAGCGGTTCGCGTCCGCCGCCGCGGTGAGCGAGGCGTGGGCCGCGGCCTGCGGTGACCCCGGCGCGGACGCGGCGGACTGCGCGAAGGCCGTCGAGTCCGGGGACGCACGGGCCCGTCGGGTGTGGCAGGAGGCGGTGGACGCCCTCGCCGACGGGCTGGTCACCGCGCTCACCCTGCTGGACCCCCGCACTTTGATCGTCGGTGGCGGGCTCGCCGAGGCGGGGGAAACCTTGTTCACACCGCTGCGGGAGGCCGTCCGGCGGCGGGTCACCTTCCAGAAGCTGCCGTCCCTGGTCCCCGCGGCCCTCGGGGACACCGCCGGATGCCTGGGCGCGGGGCTCCTCGCCCGGGATCTGCTCGACACCACTGACCCCTCGTATCCCTCGGAGGTAACCACCTGATGGCCCCCACCAAGGTTCTCGCCGGTGCCCGGGTGGTCCTGCCCACCGGGACCGTGGACGACGGCCGCGTGACCGTCGAGGGCACGCGGATCGCCTCCACGGGACCCGAGAACGCCGAGACGGTCGACCTGAGCGGCCACTGGGTGGTCCCCGGCTTCGTCGACCTCCACAACCACGGCGGCGGCGGGGCGTCCTTCACCGGCGGCACCGCCGAGGACGTTCTCAAGGGCGTGCACACCCACCGGCTGCACGGCACCACCACGGTGGTCGCCTCCGCCGTCACCGGTGACCTGCACTTCCTCGCCCGGCAGGCCGGGATGCTCGCCGAGCTGGCCCAGCAGGGCGACATCGCCGGCATCCACTTCGAGGGGCCGTTCATCTCCCCGTGCCGCAAGGGCGCGCACGACGAGGGGCTGCTGCGCGACCCCGACCCGGCCGAGGTCCGCAAGCTGATCGACGCGGCGCACGGACAGGCGAGGATGATGACGCTGGCCACCGAGCTGCCGGGCGGTCTGGACTCCGTACGGCTGCTCGCCGAGCACGGGGTGATCGCGGCGGTCGGGCACACGGACGCCACGTACGAGCAGACGCTCCGGGCCATCGACGCGGGCGCGACCGTCGCCACCCACCTGTTCAACGCGATGCCGCCGCTCGGCCACCGCGCCCCGGGCCCGATCGCCGCCCTGCTGGAGGACGAGCGGGTCACCGTCGAGCTGATCAACGACGGCACCCACCTGCATCCGGCCGCGCTCCGGCTGGCCTTCCACCACGCGGGCGCCGCCCGGGTCGCCTTCGTCACCGACGCGATGGACGCGGCCGGCTTCGGCGACGGCCGCTACATGCTGGGCCCGCTGGAGGTCGAGGTCGCGGACGGGGTGGCCCGGCTGGTGGAGGGCGGCTCGATCGCCGGGTCCACGCTCACCCTGGACCGCGCCTTCCAGCGGGCGGTGACGGTGGACGGGCTGCCCGTCGAGGACGTCGTGCGGGCGATCTCCGCCAACCCGGCGCGGCTGCTCGGCCTGGACGACCGGATCGGTTCCCTGGAGCCCGGCAAGGACGCCGACCTGGTGGTCCTGGACGCGGACTTCGCCCTCAAGGGCGTCATGCGCCGGGGGGAATGGGTGATCGATCCCCGACTGGGCTGATCCGTCCCGCAGCGGATGGACGGCGGCCGGTCCGGGGGGGTGGGCCGGCCGCCACCCGTTTGGCATGATCGTGACCACGGGTTCCACGGCAGGCGCAGGCACAAAGGGGGAGGTCGGCCCGGTGATCCTCACGGTCACGCTGAACACCGCTCTCGACATCACCTATCGCGTACCGTCCCTGCGGCCGGGGACCTCCCACCGGGTCTCCGAGGTGACGGAACGCCCCGGCGGCAAGGGCGTCAACGTGGCCCGGGTGCTCGCCGCCCTCGGTCACGAGGTGACCGTCACCGGCTTCTCGGGCGGCACGACGGGCCGCATCCTGCGGGAGCGGCTCACCGGGGTCCCGCACCTGACGGACGCGCTGGTCCCGGTCTCCGGCACGACCCGGCGCACCGTCGCGGTCGTCGACGAGCGCTCCGGCACCACCACCCAGCTCAACGAGCCCGGCCCGGTGATCACCCACGCCGAGTGGTCCGCCTTCCAGGGGGTGTACGAGGACCTGCTGGCCGGCGCCTCGGCGGTGGCCCTGTGCGGCAGCCTGCCCCCGGGCGTCCCGGTGGGCGCGTACGCGGGACTGATCCGCACGGCACGCGCGGCCGGGGTCCCGACCCTCCTCGACACCAGCGGTGCGGCGCTGCGCCGCGGGGTCGCCGGACGGCCCGACATCCTCAAGCCGAACGCCGAGGAGCTGGCCGGACTCACCGGTTCCCATGAGCCGCTGCGCGCCACCCAGGAGGCCCGTCGGCGCGGCGCGGGCGCGGTGGTCGCCTCCCTGGGCCCGGAGGGCCTGCTCGCGGTGACCCCCGAGGGCCGCTGGCGCGCGGCCCCTCCGCGACGACTGCGCGGCAACCCGACCGGCGCCGGCGACGCGGCCGTCGCGGGCCTGCTGTCCGCCCTGGTCGAACACCGTCCCTGGCCCGACCGCCTCGCCCGGGCGGTCGCGTTGTCCACGGCGGCGGTTACGTCCCGGGTGGCCGGCGAGTTCGACCAGGGGGCTTACGAGGAGTCGCTCGGGCGGGTGACGGTCGCGGGGGAGGCCGACGTGGCCTGAGGCATCCCCTGTGCGGTCAGCTCGGTGGTTCCTCCGTCAGCCAGAACTGGTCGAAGACGACGTTGCACTGGTTGCCCTCGTTGCAGGCCAGCTCGATGGTGTTCGTGCCTTTGGTCAGGTTCACGTTGGCCCAGGAGGTCTGCCAGCCCTTCTCCCAGTCCCCCTTGGGCGTTCCGCCGAAGTTCTTCATGTTCAGGGGACGGGTCGCGGACTTGCCGTTGACCACCACGGTCGCGTTGGCGTCCTCACCCGGGATGCCATAGCCCACGTAGAACCGGTAGGTGCCTTCCTTCATGCCGTCGACGGTCCAGGTGACCTTCGCGCCCACCTTGTTGAAGCCCGTCACGTAGACGCCGCCGTCGGCCTTCGCGCCCTTGACGTCGGAGGCCGTGACCGCGCCCCCGCCCAGGCGGAGCGCCTTCGCGTCGATGGTCGGCAGTTCGGCCTCTTCCTCCGCCTCACCGCCGCTCGCCGACGGGCTCGGTTCGGAGCTGCCCTGGGTCTGGGACGGAGTCGCGCCCGCCTGGTCGCCGCCCTCGTCCCCGTCGTCGTCGCCGCCGATCATGGCCACGCTGATGCCGATCACGACCGCGGCGACCACCGCGATCGCGCCGATGAGCAGTCCCTTGGTGTTCGGGCCGCGGCCCCGGCCGCCCCCGCCGCCGTGCGACGACTGGTGCGCATGGGTGGTGCCGGCGCCGCCGGGCAGCGTCTCCGGGGCGGCGTAGTGGGCGTTCGGCTGGCCGTAGACGCCCTGCTGCTGCGGCGGTGCCTGCGGAGCGGGGGCCTGCTGGCCGTACTGGCGGGTCCCGACCGGCCGCACCCGGTTGACCGAGTTCGGATAGCCGTAGCCCCCGGACGGCGGCTGGGCCCCGTTGGCCTGCCCGTCGGCGTAGAGGTAGCCGAACGGGTCGTCGTCCTCCGGCGTGCTCGCGCCGTTGTTGCCGGCCGTCATCCCTTGGTGCTCCTAGCTGCGGATCGGGTGCGGTACGAGGGGTGGAGAAAACGAGCCTACCCGCTTCCCATGGCCCGAACGGGTGACTCAGACCGCATCAAACCACTGACCTGCGGTTCATCCCGCACGCCGATGTTGTTTGGGACGAGATCGTTTCTCGACGTACATCCGCTCGTCGGCGGACTTCAGCACTTCGTCCGCCGTCATCCCGCAGTGCGCCCACCCGATGCCGAAGCTGGCCCCGACCCGCACGGCCCGCCCCTCGGCCCGGATGGGCTGGATGATCTCGTTGCGCAGCCGTACGGCGAGGTCCTGGGCGTCGGCCCGGCCGAGGCCGTCGGCGAGGATCACGAACTCGTCGCCGCCGAGCCGGGCGACGGTGTCGCCGTCCCGTACGCCGCCGCTGAGCCGGCGGGCGACCTCGATGAGCACCGCGTCACCCGCGTTGTGCCCGAACCGGTCGTTGATCGACTTGAAGCCGTCGAGGTCGCAGAAGAGGACCGCGAGCCCCTTGGCTCCGTCGTCGAACTCCGCGGCGGGCGCGACGGTGTGCACGTGGTGGTCGTAGCCGTCGTAGCCCTCGTGCCCCTCCGTGCCCGGCGGGAAGTCGAAGTCGTGCCCCCGGTCGAAGACCGGCGGGCCGTAGGCGGCGTCGTGGGAGTCGAAGGACTCGAAGGGTTCCATGGAGTCGACGGCGGCGGGCAGCGCGCTGTGCGGCTGCTGCCGGCACAGCCGGGCGGACAACCGGGACCGCAGCTCGGCGGAGTTGGGCAGCCCGGTGAGCGAGTCGTGGGAGGCGCGGTGGGCGAGCTGGAGCTCGCGGCGCTTGCGCTCCTCTATGTCCTCCACGTGGGTGAGGAGGAAGCGGGGGCCGTCGGCGGCGTCGGCGACGACGGAGTTGCGCAGCGAGACCCAGACGAAGGTGCCGTCGCGGCGGCCCAGGCGCAGCTCGGCCCGGCCGCCCTCGGCGGAGGTGCGCAGCAGGGTGCCTATGTCCTCGGGGTGGACGAGGTCGGAGAAGGAGTAGCGGCGCATCGCGGAGGCGGGGCGGCCAAGGAGGCGGCACAGGGCGTCGTTGGTGCGCAGGATGCGGCCGTGCTGGTCGCCGCCCATCTCGGCGATGGCCATGCCGGAGGGGGCGTACTCGAAGGCCTGCCGGAAGCTCTCCTCGCTGGCCCGCAGCGCCTGCTGGTCGCGCTCCAGGCGGACCAGGGCGCGCTGCATGTTGGCACGTAGACGCGCGTTGCTGATCGCGATGGCGGCCTGGAAGGCGTACATCTGGAGGGCCTCGCGGCCCCAGGCGCCGGGCCGGCGGCCGTTGCGCGGGCGGTCCACGGAGAGGACGCCGACCAGTTCCCCGGAGGTGCCGCCGCCCTGCGGGCCGGGGGCGTACATCGGGGCGAAGAGCCGGTCGGAGGGGTGCCACTCGTCCTCGAAGCGGGGCGCGGGCCCGTCGGTGTACCACTGCGGGACGTCGTCGTCGTCGAGGACCCAGCCCTCGGTGTGCGGGATGAAGACCAGGTCGCCCCAGCGCTCGCCCATGTTGAGGCGGCGGTCCCAGGACTCGCGGGAGCCGGCCCGTCCGGTGATGAGGGCCTCGGCGGCGGAGTTCCCGGCCAGGGCGGCGACGACCAGGTCACCGTCGGGGCGTACGAGGTTGACGCACGCCAGCTCGTACCCGAGGGCGCCCACGACGCCGTCGGCGACCGTCTGCAAGGTGTCCGCCAGGCTGCGGGCCGTGTTCATGTCGGCCATGGCCTGGTGGAGTTGTCGCAGCGACGCAAGACGGACGTAGGGTTCCGACTCGGTCTCCATCCTCGCCCTCCCCCCGAGACCTCGCAGCGAATCAAGGGTTGTCTTCGGCGTATCGTCCCAGCAGCTTCCCCGCCACTGAATCACAGCGCGCTGCTCACTCGGTACACAGGGTCAACAATTCTTGCCCCTTGTGACTCAAGTCACAGCTAAACGTGAACAATTGCGTGGACTTTCCACGGTTTCCCCGCGTGTTTGACGAACGCAGTTTTTGTGGTGCTTGTGCAGGGACTGTGCCCGTCTCGGGCGTTGGTCCTAGGTCCCGGCTCGGGCCGGGGTCCGATGCGGTGCCTGTGGAGCGGAGATTAGCGTTTCCGGAGTGCCGAACACTTCCGCCCCGTCCACGATCACCGTTCCGCCCGCCGCCCGGCATGCTGAGGGGGTGAGCAACGACGAGTTCCGAGCCGCCCTGTCCCGGCTGGCCGCCGGCGTGGTCCTGGTGACCGCGCAGGAGCCGCCGCTGGACCCCGACGACCCCGCGGCGCCGGCCGGCGAGGACGTCGGCATGACGGCCACCGCGTTCCTGTCGGTCTCCCTGGACCCGCCGCTGGTGCTGGTCAGCCTGCGCAACGGCTCCCGCATGGACGAACTCCTCGACGAGCAGCCCCTGTGGGCGGTGTCCGTGCTCTCCGAGAGCCAGCGGCACGTCGCGGGCCGCTTCGCGATGAAGGGCCGGGTCAGCGACCGCCTGCTCTTCGCGGACATCCCGTACCTGCGCGGCGAGCACAGCGGGGCCCCGCTGGTGGGCGGCGCGCTGGCGACCCTGGAGTGCCGCACCGAGCAGCGGGTGCCGGCCGGGGACCACACCCTGGTGATCGGCCGCGTCCTGACCGCCCGGGTACCGAGCGCGGAGGGCGGCCCGCTGACGTATTTCCGGGGCCGTTACCGGCAGTTGGGCTGAACGCTTTGTCGTCGTGACCGAAATCCCTTTTACGGCACTGGATTTACCTGCTTAGGGTGCCCGGGTGACGACGACCACAGCACTTCGCCTCGAAGAGATCACACCGAAGAACCTCAAGGCCGCCCTCGGCATACGGGTCCGCCCCGACCAGGAATTCGCGGTCTCGCCGGTGGTGGACTCCCTCGCCGAGGCCTACGTGCATCCCGCTTCCGCCTGGCCCCGCCTGATCATGGACGGCGACCGCGCGGTCGGCTTCCTGATGGCCTTCCTCGACATCGACTGGCACGAGGACGGCGGCAGCGTCATCCGCTCCGGCCTGTGGCGGCTGAACATCGCGGCGCAGGAGCAGGGCAAGGGGTACGGGCGGTTCGCCGTGGAGTCGGTGGCCGAGGAACTCCGCCGCCGGGGCGCGCGCGAGCTCTACGTCACCTGGGAGCCCGGCGACAACGGCCCCGAGGGCTTCTACCTGGGCCTGGGCTTCCGCAAGACCGGGGAGATCGCCGAGGGCGAGACGGTGGGCGTGCTGGACCTGGACTGAGCACGCCCTAAAGGGGCGCGGGGAACTGCGCGACCAGCCACGACGGACCCGCGGGGACACTCACGCGGTGTCCCCCGGACCTCCGGTCCGACACCTCCGCAGGAACTACCAGTGGCCGGGACCACACCTCGGGGCCGGGGCCACACCCAGGGGGAGCCGGGGGTCACCCCCAGTCCCGCGCGGAGCGCCCCCGTTTCGTCTCGGAGCGCTGCTTCTTCTCCCGCAACCGCCGCTCGTTGATGCCGCGCGGGATGCGGGTCGGCCTGCGCGGCTTGGGCGGGGGCGCGCTCGCCTCCGCGAGCAGCGCCGCCAGCCGCACCGCGGCCGTCTCGCGGTTGCGCCACTGCGAACGGTGCTCCGAAGCGCGCACGGTGATCACCCCGCCGGTCAGCCGCCCGGCCAGCCGCTCCAGCGCCCGCTGCTTCCACACCTCGGGCAGCGCCTCGGTACGGGCGAGGTCGAAACGCAGTTCGACCTGGGAGTCGCTGGTGTTCACATGCTGTCCACCGGGCCCGGACGACCGCGAGAAACGCCACATGAGCTCGGCCTCGGGCAGGGAGACGGAGCCGCGGATGAGATAGGGACCGGACATGCCGTACAGGTTCCCGCGCCTGACCGGGCCACGTCACCCGAATATCCCGGATCACGGGTAAAGAAAGTAAAGAGACCCGGAACCTCTTGCACCCCTCTCCGCGTTCAAGGTGATAGCTGTAGCTTCTAGCCGTACGCAAACGAGGGAAGGGACTCCCAACAATGGCTGTAAGCCTGTCCAAGGGTGGCAACGTCTCGCTCACCAAGGAGGCTCCGGGCCTGACCGCCGTCACCGTGGGCCTCGGCTGGGACGTCCGCACCACCACCGGCACGGACTTCGACCTCGACGCCTCGGCGATCGCGGTCAACACGCAGGGCAAGGTCTACTCGGACGGCCACTTCGTGTTCTTCAACAACAAGCAGACCCCGGACAGCACCATCGTCCACACCGGTGACAACCGCACCGGCGAGGGCGCCGGCGACGACGAGGCGATCAACGTCAACCTCGCCGGGCTCCCGGCCGACATCGACAAGATCGTCTTCCCGGTCTCGATCTACGACGCCGAGAACCGCTCGCAGAACTTCGGCCAGGTGCGCAACGCCTACATCCGCATCATCAACCAGGCCGGCGGCGCCGAGATCGCCCGCTACGACCTGTCGGAGGACGCGGCCACCGAGACCGCCATGGTCTTCGGCGAGCTGTACCGCAACGGCGCGGAGTGGAAGTTCCGCGCGGTCGGCCAGGGCTACGCCTCGGGCCTCGTGGGCATCGCCCAGGACTTCGGCGTGAACGTCTGACGGACACCCCGCCTCCGCATCGGAGCCCCCGGCCCGGCGTCCCGCCCGGCCGGGGGCTCCTGCACGCGCTCAGGGCCGCTCCGGCCGCCCCTCGCCGTACAGCCAGTCCTCCCAGATCCCGGCGAAGTCCTCACCGGGAGCCGACTCCTCCACGTACGACGTGAAGTCGCCGGTGTCCGCGTTGCCGTGGCGGTGCTCCCGCGCCCAGCCCCGGAGCAGGGCGCGGAAGGCGTCGTCGCCGACCGTCTGCCGGACCTTGTGCAGGACCATCGCGCCGCGCCAGTACACGGGAGTGGCGGAGATGCGCGCCGCGTCCGGCGGCCTCGCGGGCGGGAAGGACCACAGCGCCGCGTTGGTCCCCGCGTCCGGGAAGTACCCGCCGGCGTACAGCGAGTCGAACGTCTGCTGCGCGGTGTCGCCGCCGTGGTCCTCCTGCCACAGCCACTGCGCGTACGTCGCGAAGCCCTCGTTGAGCCACATGTCCCGCCAGGTGCGCGGGGTCACCGAGTTGCCGTACCACTGGTGGGCGATCTCGTGGACCAGCAGCCCGGTGTCGGGGGCCCCGGGGAAGACCGGCCGGTTCTGGGTCTCCAGGGCGTACCCGGCGTCCTCGGGACGCTCGACGACCGCGCCCGCGGAGGAGAAGGGGTACGGACCGAAGGTCCGCTCCGCCCATGCCAGCACCTCGGGGATCCGTGCCAGGACCGCACGGCTCGCCCCCGCCTGCTCCGGATCGACGGCCGTGTACACGGGCAGCCCGTCGGCGGTCGCCGTGCGGCGGACCTCGTACCTGCCGATGGCCAGCGTCGCGAGATAGCTCGCCATCGGCTCGCCGGTGCGCCAGCGGTACGTCGTACGGCTCCCCTTCCGCTCCTCACCGGCCGGCTCCCCGTTGGACACCGCCCGCCACTCCTCCGGCACGGTCACCGCGAGGGCGTACGTCGCCTTGTCGGAGGGGTGGTGATTGCCCGGGAACCACACCATCGACCCCACCGGCTCCCCCAGCGCCAGCGCCCCGTCGGCGGTGCGCAGCCAGCCCTCCTCGGAACCGTCCGGGTCGGTGAGGGTCACCGGGGCGCCGCCGTAGCGGACGGTCACCCGGAAGGTGCCGTCCACCGCCTCGCGCGGGCGGACGGTCAGCTCCTGCCCCGCCCGGCTCCAGCGGGCGGCCACACCGTCCACGGTGACCTCCTCGACGTCGAGCCCCTCGAGGTCGAGGTTCAGCGCGGAGAGGTCCTCCGCCGCCCGGGCGGTGATCGTCGCGGTGCCGGTGAGACGGTGCGAGCGGGGGTCGTAGGCGAGGTCGAGGGCGTAGTGGCCGACGTCGTAACCACCGTTACCGGCCTTCGGGAAGTAGGGATCACCCACGCCGGGACGGCCGGCGGAACCCCCGGCCCCACCCCCACAGGCGGCCACGGACACCACGAGCAGGGCGGCGGCGACACTGCGGAAGCCGGGGCGGTGGAAGCGCACCCCGGGATCCTATGAGGAGCGACGCGCCACGGCGTGACACCATCACCCCCGTGCTCGACATCGGCTACGCCCTCTCCAACCGCTTCCCCGACCCCCCGCAGACCGACTACCGCCGCGCGGACGTCCACGCCCTGCGGCACGACCTGTTCTGCGGGGACGTCTACCTCGCCGACACCGAGACGGACCGCGAGCTGTCCACGGCCTGGGGATGGGTGCCGGTGCTCGACTTCGCGTGGGCGCTGTGCGACATCGTGGAACTCGTCGACCGGGACCCGGCCGGCTCCCGGGCCTCCCGCCCCCAGCACGCGGAACTGGACTTCACCGAGTCCACCGACCGCCTGCTCTTCGAACGCCGCTTCGGCTGGGTGGACATCGAGGCGGAGTGGCTTCCGGCCGCCGAACCCCCGCTGACCTTCTCCCACGCCGAACTCCGCCGCGAGGCCCGCGACTTCCTCCACGACCTCCTCGCCGACCTGACCGACCTCCACGAGGACCTCGCCGAGAACCCGGCCGTCTGGACCCTCCAGGCCCGCTTCCCCCGCGTGCAGTAACCCCCTCCCCTCAGTCCTCCACCCTGATCCCCAGCTCCCCCGCCAGCACCGGCGCCAGATCCAGCAACTGGGCCGTGCCGATCACCGCCCCCGACAGCCGGTCCACCCCCCTCGCGATCTCCAGCGACGCGACCCCCCGCAGGTCCACGTCCTTCAGCGTGGCCCCCGAGAGGTCCACGCCCTTCAGCGCGCAGTCCACGAACTCCACGCGCTCCAGCCGGGCACCGCCGAAGTCCGGCTCGACCAGGACGCACCCCTCGAAGACGACGTCCTGGAGCCGGGCCGAACGCAGGTTCAGGAAGTCGATCTTCCCGCCCCGGACCAGCACCCGCTCCAGCGCCGCCCCGTGCAACTGCGTCCCCCCGAGACGCGCGTCGGTCAGCTCGACGTCGCGCAGGGTCGCCCCCGCGAGGTCGGTGCCCACACCCCGGACACCGGCGAGCACCGAGTCCAGCACCCGCGCCCGGGACAACCGCGTCCCGTCCAGCGCGCACCCCGTCAGCGCGCAGTCCATGAAACGCGCCCCGCCGCCGTCCTGCCCGGCGAAGTCCGCCTCCCGGAACTCCAGCCCGTCGTAGTCCCCGTCCGGCTCCAGCCCACCCCCCTCGTACCGCTCCAGCGCGGGCAACCGCAGCTCGGGGCGGAACGCCGCCTTCACCCTCGTACCGCCCACCGCTCTCCTCGCCATGCCCCCATGCTGCACCCCACCACTGACAACCCGTCCGACCTGCCAGAACCCGGCGCATGTCACATTCCCGCGCCCTCGCTCCGTCCTCTACGCAAAGCCGGAAGACGACCCGACCGAGGGAGACCCCCAGCCATGCACCCCATCACCGTCATCGGCGGCGGCTTCGCCGGACTCACCGCGGCCATCACCGCCGCCGAAGCGGGCGCCAAGGTCACCGTCCACGAAGCCCACCACACCCTGGGCGGCCGGGCCCGCACCGCCGAAGGCCCCTACCGGACGAACGAGGGACCACACGCCCTCTACAACGGCGGCCCGCACTGGACCTGGCTCCGACAGCGCGGCCTCATCGGCCCGCTCGCCCCGCTCCCGCCCCTGGAGGCGGCCCGGCTGCGGCTCCGCCACCGGGGCACCCTGCGCCGCACTCCGCCCTTCGCCCTGCTGAAACTCCTGCGCCGCGGCATCGCCCAGGCCCCCGTCGACACCGACTTCCTCACCTGGGCCACCGACATCGCCGGCGAGGAGGGCGCGCGGGCCGCCGCCCACTACGCCGCGGTCGCCCTGTTCCACCACGACCCGGGCTCCCTGTCCGCCGCGTTCGTGCAGGAACGCCTGCGCCGCGCCACCAAACTGCCCCCGGAGGCCCACTACCCGCGCGGCGGCTGGGGCGGACTCATCGACCGGATGGCCGCCCACGCGTGGAACCTGGGCGTACGGATGGAGACCCTGTCTCGCGTCCACACCCTGCCCACCGACACCCCGGTCGTCGTCGCCACCTCGCTCGACTCCGCCCGCCGCCTCCTCGGCGACCCCTCGCTGACCTGGCCGAGCGGCCGCACCGTCCTGGTCGACCTCGCCGTACGCACCCGGCGCGGTGACGCGTTCGCCGTGTCCGACCTCGACGCGCCCGGCTGGCTGGAGCGGTTCACCGCCCAGGACCGCACCCTCGCCCCCGCCGGCGAGCAGCTGATCCAGGGCCAGATCCCCATCGGCCCGCACGAGACCAAGGCGGACGGCACCGCCCGCGCGGAGGAACTGCTCGACCTCGCCTTCCAGGGCTGGCGGCAGCGGGTCACCTGGCGGCGGGACACGGTGGCGAACGGCCGCACCGGCGCCGTCGACCTGCCCGGCACCAGCTGGCGCGACCGCCCCGCCGTCGACCGCGGCGACGGCGTCTACCTCGCCGGTGACCAGGTCGCCGCCCCCGGCGTGCTCTCCGAGGTCTCCTTCAACAGCGCCCTGACGGCCGTCTCCCTCGCCCTCGGCCGGAACACCCTTGACCTCAAGCATGCTTGAGGTCGAAGAGTGGGAGCCGCAACGGCGCACGACCCGACCCCTGGGGAGATCCCACATGCACGCCATCCGTCTGCACGCCTTCGGCCCGGCCGAGAACCTCACCCACGAAGAGGTCGAGGACCCGCGGCCGGGCCCGGGACAGGTCCGCATCGCCGTCCGCGCGGCCGGTGTCCACCTCCTCGACACGGCCCTGCGGGAGGGCCTGCGGGGCCCCGGCCCGGCCCCGGCCACCCTGCCGACCGTCCCCGGCCGCGAGATCGCCGGAGTGGTCGACGCACTCGGCGAAGGCACCCCCGAGGACCTGCTCGGCCGCCGCGTCGTCGCCCACCTCGGCTTCGCCCCCGGCGGCTACGCGGAACTGGCCGTCACCGACGCCGACCGGCTCCACGAGGTGCCACAGCGCCTCGACTTCGCCGAGGCCGTCGCCATGATCGGCACGGGCCGTACGGTGATGGGGATCGTGCAGTTCGCCGAACCGGGCCCCGGCGACGTGGTCCTCGTCCCGGCCGCGGCGGGCGGCATCGGCACACTCCTCGTGCAGTACGCCAAGAACGCCGGCGCCACCGTCATCGGCCTGGCCGGCGGCCCCGCGAAGACCGCCCGGGTGACAGCCGACGGCGCCGACCTCGCCGTCGACTACACGGACCCCGACTGGCCCGAACGGCTCGACGCCCACCGGGGCAAGGTCACCCTCGTCTACGACGGCGTGGGCGGGGACGTCGCCCGCGCGGCGGTCGCCCTGCTCGCCCCCGACGGCCGCCACATCGTGTTCGGCTGGTCCTCCCAGGGCATCAGCAGCGACAGCCCGTACCTCGTCGAGGGCCTCTCGACCAACGTCCTCGGCCCCGAGATGATGCGCAGGGCAGGCGGCCCCAACCCCGTCCGCACCCTCGAACTGCGCGCCCTCACCGAGGCCGCCGAGGGCAGACTCACCCCCGCCGTCCACCGCTTCCCGCTCGCCGAGGCCGCCGCCGCCCACCGGGCCCTGGAGAACAGGGCCACGACCGGAAAAGTCGTCCTGGAGCCATAGCCGGCGCCACTACTGTGCGAAAGATGATCGACGTCCCCGCAGAACTCGCCGCCGCCCAGGAGAAGTTCAACAAGGAGGCCGGTCGCGCCTTCATCGCCGCCCTGCCGGACCTGGCCGCCACCTTCCTGGACCGCTGGAAGCTGCGCGTCACCGGCGCGCCCATGCACGGCGTCAGCGCCCTGGTCCTCCCCGTCGACCGCGCGGACGACACACCGGCGGTGCTGAAGCTCCAGATCCGCGACCACGAGACCGAGGGCGAGGCCGTCGCCCTGCGCCTGTGGAACGGCGACGGGGCGGTCCGCCTGCTCGACCACGACGCACCCACCGGCACCATGCTCCTGGAACGCCTCGACGCCTCCCGCATGCTCGCCCACCAGCCCGACGTGCACGAGGGCGTCCTGGTGATCGCCCGCCTCCTCGCCCACCTCCACACCACCCCGGCACCCGAGGGCATGCGCCACCTCCGCGACATCACCCGGTCCATGCTGGAGCGGACCCCCCGGGCCCTGGAACACATCCCGGACCCGTCCGCCCGCCGCCTCGTCGCCGACTGCGCCGCCGCCGTACGCGAGGTCGCCGACGAACCCGGCGACCGCCTGCTCCACTGGGACCTGCACGACGAGAACGTCCTCGCCGCCGACCGCGCCCCCTGGCTCGCCATCGACCCCAAACCCCTGGCCGGCGACCCCGGCTTCGACCTCTGGCCCGCCCTGGCCAACAACTTCGACGCCGACGACATCCACTGGCGCTTCGACGCCATGACCGACGTCCTCGGCCTGGACCGCGCGCGGGCGCGCGCGTGGACGTACGGACGGCTCCTGCAGAACTGCCTGTGGGAGACCGAGGACGGCCGCCCGCTGGACGAGGCGGACCTGGAGATCGCGCGCCGGCTGCGCGGTCGTACGGCATGAAAAACCCCAGGTCAGAAGGGTCTGACCTGGGGTTTCACCGAGCCCCCTGTCGGATTCGAACCGACGACCTACGCATTACAAGTGCGTTGCTCTGGCCAGCTGAGCTAAGGAGGCGCCGCGCGGCGCGCGCGAAGGCTGGTCCACTGTACACAGAGCCGGTTTCGCCGGGCCACGCACGTGTGGGACGAGGTCCCGCCCGTTCACCCCAAGTCGTACTCGAAGGTGTACGCCACCTCCGTCTCCCCGTGCCGGTAGGTGAACCCGCCCGTGCCGCGCAGCCCCGTCAACTCCTCGGTACCCGAGCCCTCGACGACCTCGAAGGTGCAGTGGACGGTGCCGTCGGGCTCGAAGCGGCCGCGCTCCTCCAGGACGAAGGTGCCGGCCCGGCCGTCGACCCGGCCGCCGACGAGCTCCATGCCCGTGAAGGTGCCCGTTCCGCCGGTCAGGTAGGTGATCGCGTAGTCGCAGGTCGTGGCCTCGGCCTCGATGCCGCCCGAGAAGGCGTTGGTGACCGTGGCGTGCGCGAGGCGGGGGAGGTCGCCCTCCTCGGTGACGGGGCTCTCCTTCCAGCCGGCGAAGGTGAAGTGGCCGGTGATCTCGGTGGTGGGCATGGGCGTTCCCTTCCGGGTGGACGACGGTGTGACCCCACCCTTCCGGCCCTACCTGACATCCTCTGTCAGGTACGGCGGGACAATGGCTCCCATGCGCGCCGACCGGCTCCTCTCCCTGCTCCTGCTGCTGCAGAACCGCGGCCGGATGACCGCCCCCGAGCTGGCGGCCGAGCTGGAGGTGTCGGTGCGCACCGTGTACCGGGACATCGAGGCGCTCGGCGCCTCCGGGGTGCCGGTGCGTGCCGCACGCGGGCCGGAGGGCGGCTACCGCCTGATGGAGGGCTACCGCACGCGGCTCACCGGGCTGACGGACGCGGAGGCCGGTTCGCTGGTCCTCGCGGGACTGCCGGGACCGGCCAGGGACCTGGGGCTGGGTGCCGTACTGGCGAGCGCCCAGCTGAAGATGGAGGCCTCCCTGCCGGGCGAACTGGCGGACCAGGCGCGGCGGGTGCGCGAGCGGTTCCATCTGGACGCGCCGGCCTGGTTCCGGGACGCCGACCCCGTGCCGTACCTGGAGCCGATCGCGCGGGCCGTGTGGGAGCGCAGGGTGCTCCGGACCCACTACCGGCGCTGGCGCGGCGAGGTGCACCGGGAGGTGCGTCCGCTGGGGCTCGTGCTGAAGGGCGGCATCTGGTATCTGGTGGCGCTGGCGGACGACGCGGTGCGCACCTACCGGGTGTCGCGGTTCCAGGCGGTGGCGGAGACGGGCGAGGGGTTCACCCGGCCCGCGGGCTTCGACCTGGCCGCGTACTGGACGAAGTCGTCCCGGCGGATGGAGGCGGCGATGCGGCAGGGCACGGCCCGGGTGCGGCTCTCCCCGCGCGGGCAGAAGCTGCTGCCGATGCAGTTCGGGGCGGCGGGGGCGCGGGCGCTCGCGGACGCGGGGCCGGCGGACGGGCGGGGCTGGGTGGAGGTGGAGCTGGCCGTCGAGTCGGAGGCGGTCGCGACCGGCGACCTGCTGCGGCTCGGCGTCGAGGCGGAGGTGCTCGGCCCGGCGGGGCTGCGGGAGGCGGTCGCGACGGCGGTGGGGGTGCTGGCGGACCGCTACGCGAGCGAGCGGTGATCACGTACGAAACGTAACAGTCACCCCCGTGGTCGAAAGTTTCCGCGAAATTCACAGCCCTGGAACTACTGACAACCAGGTGAACGCCGGGTACCGTCCTGTGCCAGTTCACTCGTGTGGACCACACCACAACGGAACACCCGTCGTGGCATCACCTTCCTACTCGGATCGTCCGGCACGTTCCTGCCGGTAGAAGGGGACCATTCACCATGGCCACTGTCACGTTCGACAAGGCGACCCGGGTCTACCCCGGCTCCACCAAGCCCGCCGTCGACGCCCTCGACATCGAGATCGCGGACGGCGAGTTCCTCGTCCTGGTCGGTCCGTCCGGTTGCGGCAAGTCCACCTCGCTCCGCATGCTCGCGGGGCTCGAGGACGTCAACGGCGGCGCCATCCGCATCGGTGACCGCGACGTCACGCACCTGCCGCCGAAGGACCGGGACATCGCCATGGTGTTCCAGAACTACGCGCTCTACCCGCACATGTCGGTCGCCGACAACATGGGCTTCGCGCTCAAGATCGCCGGCGTCAACAAGGCGGAGATCCGGCAGAAGGTCGAGGAGGCCGCGAAGATCCTCGACCTCACCGAGTACCTCGACCGCAAGCCGAAGGCGCTCTCCGGTGGTCAGCGCCAGCGTGTCGCGATGGGCCGCGCCATCGTGCGTGAGCCGCAGGTGTTCCTCATGGACGAGCCGCTGTCCAACCTGGACGCCAAGCTCCGTGTGTCCACCCGTACGCAGATCGCGTCGCTGCAGCGCCGCCTGGGCATCACCACCGTCTACGTCACCCACGACCAGGTCGAGGCCCTCACCATGGGTGACCGCGTCGCGGTCCTCAAGGACGGTCTGCTCCAGCAGGTCGACTCCCCGCGCAAGATGTACGACAAGCCCGCGAACCTGTTCGTCGCCGGCTTCATCGGCTCCCCGGCGATGAACCTGGTCGAGGTCCCGATCGCCGACGGCGGTGTGAAGTTCGGCAACTCGGTGGTGCCGGTGCAGCGTGACGCGCTCTCCGCGACCAGCGACAAGACCGTCACCGTCGGCATCCGCCCCGAGCACTTCGACGTGGCCGGCGCCGACTCCGACAAGGGTCTCGCGGTCACCGTGAACGTCGTCGAGGAGCTGGGCTCCGACGCGTTCGTGTACGGCACCGCGCAGGTCGGCGGCGAGTCCAAGGACATCGTCGTCCGCGTCGGCGGCCGTGAGGTCCCGGAGAAGGGCAGCCAGCTGCACGTCGTTCCGCGTGCGGGCGAGACCCACGTGTTCTCGACGTCGACCGGTGCGCGCCTGTCCGACTGACGCCGTCCGTCCGACGCCGTTTCGCCGAAGGGCCCCGCGGATCGCCGCGGGGCCCTTCGCGTTGTCGACAAATACCCCGGCATACCGGTCATTTCGATCCGTGTACGTCAACACGCAACTCGGAGTCTCAGGTTCCGTGTCCCCCGTAACGGTGACGGAATGTTTTCTTGTCGCTACCGGACGCTACCCTCGCTCGCGTGAAGCACTCCACTAACCGTCAGACGCGTCGCGGCCGGGGCCCCGCCCGCCGGATCGGCCGTTCCCTCGCCTTCGTCCTGCCCGTCGTCCTGGTGTTCTCCGGGACTCTCGCGGTCGCTCGGGTCAACTGGTCGGGGACCTCCTCGAGTCCCGTGCTCACGGCCGCCTCCGACGCGTCCTCCCGTGCCGACGCCCGGGCGCCGCAGCACGTGCTGCGGGACAGGCTGCTGATCGAACTGCAGGAGGAGGACCCGGGCGTGGCGCTCACCCACCTCCAGCAGGCCGTGAACGACCGCCCGTCGCTGGCGAAGCACTGCGCGTCCATCGCCCGCGCCCTCGGCAAGGCGGCGGTCCGCGTCTACGGCCCCACCAAGGCCCAGTCCTACGCCCGCCCGGTCTGCGACACCTCCTTCGCCTCAGGCGTCACCACAGCCACCCACTGACCCCCGCTGCCGCCGCTCTCGCCGTTCCCGCGGGCAGTCGTGCCTCCCCCCGTGCCTTAAAGGCCTGGGAGGTACCCCCAGGCCTTTAAGGCACGGGTGGGCTGGGGGTACCCCCTCTGGGGGAGGCACCCCGCGCAAGCGCCGGACCGCGCGCCCCACCCCCGGCCCACACCGACGCCGGACGCCTCGCAAGCGCCGCGTAAAGTGCGGGCATGACCGATCCGCGTGCCGTCGCCCGCCCCGTACAGGCCGTAGTCCTGGCCGGAGGCCAGGGATCCCGGCTTCGTCCGTACACCGACGACCGCCCCAAGCCGATGGTCGAGATCCCCGGCACGGGAACCCCGATCATCGGCCACCAGCTCTCCTGGCTCGCCGAGGAGGGCGTGACGGACGTGGTGGTCTCCTGCGGCCACCTCGCCGAGGTCCTGCAGAAGTGGCTGGACACCGCCGACCTGCCCCTCTCCGTCACCACCGTCGTCGAGACGGAACCCCTCGGCCGCGGCGGCGGTCTGAAGTACGCCGCCGCCCGCCTCCCGCACCCGGACCGGCCCTGGTACGCCACCAACGGCGACATCTGGACCCGTTTCTCTCTGCGCGACATGGCCGACTTCCACACCGAGCGGGACGCCGTCGCGACCCTCGCCCTGGCCCGCCCCCGCATCCCGTGGGGCGCGGTGCGCACGGACGGCTTCGGGCACATCACCGACTTCATCGAGGCCCCGCCGTCGACCTTCGAGATCAACGCGGGCGTGTACGTCTTCTCCCCCGAGTTCGCCGGTCTGCTCCCGGAGCGCGGCGACCACGAGCGCACCACGTTCCCGCATCTGGCGCGTGAGCGCCGCCTGGCCGGTTTCCCGATCCCCCAGGGCTCCTACTGGCGCGCGATCGACACCGCGAAGGACCTGACGGAGGCGGCCAGGGAGCTGGCGTCCCAGGGCCGCTGAATTCTCTCCGTTCATAGGCGCCGTCCCACGGCGAAGGGGTCCCGCACGGACGACGTGCGGGACCCCACTGCCGTACGCGGGTGGCCGCTCCTATCCCAGGAGGCCGCCCACGAGCCCGGGTTTCCCGGAGGAGCCGCCGCTGCCGCCGCTCGGTGTGCCGCTTCCGCCGGAGGCTCCGGCACCGCCCGAGGTCGGGCCGGAGCTGGTGCTCGGTGCCTGGCCCTCCGGGGAGGACTGCTGGGGCGGGGCCTGACCGGCGCTGCCCTGGGTCTGGCTGGGCTCGCCGGTGGCCGCGCCGACGCCCTGGGTCGCGCCGGGGGTCGTGGTGCCGGCGGACGGGCTCGCCGCGTCCGAAGTGGCGTCCTGGGTGGGCGAGGTGGAGGCGGACGGGGTTCGCTTCTCCTTCTGGTGCTCGTCGGGCTCCTCCGGCAGCGGGGAGCCGGGGAGTTCGTTGCGCGGGGCCTCGCCGGGCCCGGGGACGACCACGCGGTCGGCGTCCCGCACGGCACCGCCGAGCAGTGAGCCGACGAGCATGCTGAACCCGCAGACCACGAAGGTGATCAGGGCGCCCCGGCGCAGCACGTACCGGCGCAGGTCCCAGATGTCGGCGCGGGGACCGAGCCGGCGCCAGGCCCCGCCCGCGAGGCGGCCGTCGACGGAGTAGACGGGGGCGCCCGCGATGATCAGCGGCGACCAGGCGGCGAGGTAGATGATGTCGGGCGTCTCGTAGGCGGGGACGCTCTTCCAGCTGACGGTGACCAGCAGGGCCGCCGAGAGGGTCGCCCCGGCGACGGCGGCCAGGCGCTGCCAGCAGCCGAGGGCGGTCAGGACGCCGACGACGATCTGTGCGAAGGCGATGGCGAGGCCGGAGCCGATGGGGTGCTCGAGGGCGAACTGGCGCAGCGGCTCGGCGACTTCCCAGGGGTGCAGGGTGTGCAGCCACTTGACCATGGAGCCGCGCTTGCCGCCCTCGAAGTAGAGGGGGTCGCACAGCTTGCTCATCCCGGCGTAGACGGAGATGCCGCCGAGGAAGACGCGCAGCGGGAGCAGGACGACGCCGAGGTTCATCCGGCGCCCGGGGTAGTAGGCGTGCCGGGCCGCGTCGTCGCCGTGCCGCCTGGCGCGTCGGCCGGTGTCCTCGGACTCGTCGCCGTACGCGGGCTCACCGTAGGCGGGTTCGTCGTAGACGGGTTCGTCGTAGACGGACTCGCCGTAGACGGGCTCGTCGTACGCGGGTTCGTCGTAGGCGCTGCCGACCGTGCGCATCGGGGGCAGCAGGGGCCCGTCGGCCGGGCGGCGCTGGGCGCCGACGAACGGGGTTTCGATGGGCTGGGTGGCCGGGTCGTCGGCGTAGTCGTACCCGGTGCCGGTGCGCGGGATGACCTGGGTGCCCCCGGTGTCGACGAACGGCTCGTCGGCGTGGTGGACGCCTTCGTGCCGTACGGCCTGGAGCAGCCGGTGGGCGCCGGTGTCGTCGGGAGCGGACCGGCCGCTCCAGACGACGGGCCGGCGGCGGGCGGGTGCCTGGCCCGGCGTGCCCACGGTGGTGACGACGGGGATGCGGGCGGTCTCCTCGACGGCACTCGCGTGCCGTGCGATCCGCGGCAAGGGGGCACGCCGCGCCGAGGCGCCCAGCTGCACGCGGAAGCTGGCGTGATTGACGATGACCTGGGCCGGATCGCTCGGCACCTTCACCATGCTCAGCGCGGGAGCGTCGTCGAGTCCCGACGAACGGTCCCCCGTGGGTGTGCGGGGTGTTCTGGTGTCCACACGCATCTAACCGAGTGACACGGCGTTAGGACACTGTCTTGACCCGTCGGAAGTGTCCGGACCGCGTCAAGCCTGCCCGGACCACCCGGAACACCCCGCACGGGTGACCCCGTCGAACGTCCGTTCAGCCGCGTCGGCGTGCCGCCTCGTACAGCACGATGCCCGCCGCGACACCGGCGTTGAGCGACTCCGCGCCGCCCGGCATCGGGATCCGTACCCGGAAGTCGCAGGTCTCGCCGACCAGCCGGGAGAGCCCCTTGCCCTCGCTGCCCACGACGATGACGACCGGTCCGTCCAGCGCGTCGAGGTCGCCGAGCTCGGCCTCCCCGTCGGCGGCCAGGCCGACGACCGCGATGCCGGCCTTCTTGTACGCCTCCAGGGCGCGCGTCAGGTTGGTGGCGCGGGCGACGGGCGTACGGGCGGCCGTACCGGCGGACGTCTTCCAGGCACCGGCGGTCATGCCGGCGGCGCGCCGCTCGGGCACGACGACGCCGTGGCCGCCGAACGCGGAGACGGACCGGACGACCGCGCCGAGGTTGCGCGGGTCGGTGACCCCGTCGAGGGCGACGATCAGCGGGTCCTCACCCTCGTCGTGGGCGTTCGCGACGAGGTCCTCGGGGTGCGCGTACTCGTACGGCGGGACCTGGAGCACCAGGCCCTGGTGGTTCAGGCCGTTGGTCATGCGGTCGAGCTCGGGACGCGGCGCCTCCATGAGGTTGATGCCGCCGCGCTCGGCCGCGAGCTGGAGCGCCTCGCGCACCCGCTCGTCGTTGTCGATGAACTGCTGGACGTACAGCGTGGAGGCGGGCACGCCCTCGCGCAGCGCCTCGACGACCGGGTTGCGGCCGACGACGAGTTCGGAGGTCGAGCGGCCCCCGCCGCGCCGCTGCGGGGTGGTGCGCCCCTGGGCGCGGCGCGACTTCGCCTGGGCGGCGCGCTGCTTGGCGTGCCCCTTGCGCATCTCGGCGGGCGGCGTGGGCCCCTTGCCTTCCAGGCCCCGGCGCCGCTGGCCGCCACTGCCGACCTGCGCGCCCTTCTTGCCGGACATGCGGCGGTTGTTCGCGGCCATGAGCTATCCGTCTCCGTGAGGTCGTGGGTGGTGCTGCTTGTGTGCGTACCTTGTGCGTACGTCTGTGACGTGTGCCTATGAAGTGTGCCGCCCGGAGGCCCGGACGGCACAGTCGATCTTCGGATGCCGAGGTCAGGGACGGTCGGGGCCCGGCTCCTCAGCGCGGGCCGAGGCTCCAGCGCGGCCCCTGCGGGCTGTCCTCGATCACCAGGCCGGACTGGTTGAGCTGGTCGCGGATGGCGTCCGCGGTGGGCCAGTCCTTGCGGGCGCGGGCGGCCTCGCGCTGGTCGAGGACCATGCGGACCAGGGTGTCGACCACGCCGTGCAGGTCCTCGCCGCGGTCGGTCTCGCCGGCCCAGTGCGGGTCGAGCGGGTCGAGGCCGAGCACGCCGAGCATGGCGCGGACCTCGGCGAGCCGGGCGACCGCCTCCTCCTTGTCGTCGGCGGCCAGTGCGCTGTTGCCCTGCCGGACGGTGGTGTGCACGACGGCGAGCGCCTGCGGGACGCCCAGGTCGTCGTCCATCGCCTCGGCGAACGCGGGCGGCACCTCGGCGGCGGGCTCGACGACGCCCCCGGCCTTCTCCACCACGCGCTGCACGAAGCCCTCGATCCGCGCGAACGCGGACTCGGCCTCGCGCAGGGCCTCCTCGCTGTACTCGATCATCGACCGGTAGTGCGGGGTGCCGAGGTAGTAGCGCAGCACGATGGGCCGCCAGCGCTTGACCATCTCGGAGACCAGGACGCTGTTGCCGAGCGACTTCGACATCTTCTCGCCGCTCATGGTGACCCAGGCGTTGTGCACCCAGTACCGGGCGAACTCGTCGCCGTAGGCCTTGGCCTGGGCGATCTCGTTCTCGTGGTGCGGGAAGATCAGGTCGAGGCCGCCGCCGTGGATGTCGAAGGCGCTGCCGAGGTACTTGTGCGCCATCGCCGAGCACTCCAGGTGCCAGCCGGGGCGCCCGCGGCCCCACGGGGTCTCCCAGCTCGGCTCGCCGGGCTTGGCCGCCTTCCACATCGCGAAGTCGCGCGGGTCCCGCTTGCCGGTCTCGCCCTCGCCGGACGGCTGGAGCAGGTTGTCGAGCTCCTGGTTGGACAGCTTCAGGTACTCGGGGAACGAGGCGACGGCGAAGTACACGTTGCCGTCGGCCTCGTAGGCGTGCCCGCGCTCGATGAGGCCGCGCATCATCTCGACCATCTCGGTGATGTGGCCGGTGGCGCGCGGTTCGTAGGTCGGCGGCAGGCAGCCGAGGGCCCGGTAGCCGTCGGTGAAGGCGCGCTCGTTGTCGTAGCCGATGGACCACCAGGGGCGGCCCTGCTCGGCGGACTTGGTGATGATCTTGTCGTCGATGTCGGTGACGTTGCGGACGAACGTCACCTCCAGGCCGCGGTACTCGAACCAGCGGCGCATGATGTCGAAGTTCAGGCCCGAGCGGATGTGCCCGATGTGGGGTGCCGCCTGCACGGTGGCACCACACAGGTAGATCGAGACGCAACCCGGCTGGAGCGGGGTGAAGTCACGGATCTGCCGGGCGCTGGTGTCGTACAGGCGAATGGTCACGACACCAGGGTAGTAGGCGCGGGAAGGTGCGGTGCGCCTCCGGCGGTTTCGAGGGCGTATGTCACGTACGGGCCCGGTGGGGGCCTGTCGCGCCCGCGCGGCGGAGCCGCACATCGCGGCACAGCCCCGCGCCCCTGCTGGGTGGGGCCCGTCATCCCTCGGGTACGACGAGCGCCGTCGCCACCGCCATGAGGCCCTCGTCCCTTCCCGGGAACCCCAGCCCGTCGGTGGTGGCGCCGGAGACCGAGACCGGGGCCCCGGCCGCTTCCGAGAGGAGCTTCTGCGCCTCCGCCCTGCGCTTGCCGATCTTCGGGCGGGGGCCGACCACCTGTACGGCGATGTTGCCGATGCGGAAGCCGGCCTCCCGGACGATGCGCGCGGCCTCCGTCAGCAGGGTCACGCCGGACGCGCCGGACCACTCGGGGCGGCCGGTGCCGAAGTGCTGCCCCAGGTCGCCGAGGCCGGCGGCGGAGAAGAGGGCGTTGCAGGCGGCGTGGGCGACGACGTCCGCGTCGGAGTGGCCGGCCAGGCCGGGGCCCTCGCCCTCCCACTTCAGGCCGGCGCACCACAGTTCGCGGCCGTCCTCGAAGGCGTGGATGTCGGTGCCGATGCCGACCTGCGGCAGGGGGTACGGATGTTCAGAAGCCATCGTTGAGCCTCCTGCGGGCCAGGACCGCCTCGGCGAGGACCATGTCGAGGGGGCGGGTGACCTTGAAGGCCTCCTCGTGCCCGGGGACGGTGACGACGGTGAGGCCGAGCTGTTCGACCATGCTCGCGTCGTCGGTGACGTCGTCCTTCACCGTCTCGTGCGCGCGCACGAGGGTGTCCCGGTCGAAGCCCTGCGGGGTCTGCACGGCCCGCAGCAGCGACCGGTCCGGGGTGGCGACCACGGGTTCCGGTTCGCCCGGGACGGCGGCGGGCTCGACCTGCTTGACGGTGTCGGCGAGCGGCAGCGCGGGCACGACGGCCGGCGCTCCGTCGCGTACGGCCTCGATGACGGCGTCGACGGTGTCCACGGGGACGAGCGGGCGGGCCGCGTCGTGCACCAGGACGATGTCGTAGCCGGGCGGCAGCGCGTCCAGACCGCGTTTCACGGACTCCTGGCGGCTCTCGCCGCCGGGGACCACGAGGAAGTCGGTGCGGTCGGGCAGCGCGTGCGCGTCGAGCAGCGACTTGACCTCGGGGGCGCCGTCGGGCGGGGCCACGACGATCACCAGGGAGACGGCGCGGGAGTCGGCCATCGCGCGGACGGCGTGGACGAGCATGGGCGTGCCGCCCAGCGCGCGCAGGGCCTTGGGGGCGCCCGGGCCGAGGCGTACACCACGGCCGGCGGCCGGGATCACGGCCGCCGTACGGGCGGTCGCACGGCCGGGTGCGGGGGTCGGCGACGGCGGGGGGAGCGGATCGTCAGACATCGGTTCCTGTCAGGTTTGTGTGCTCGGCCCAGGTGGGTATGGCCTGGGCGTACCCCCTGCTCCCGGAGCGGGGGGAGTGCCGGGCGTTCCGCCTTGACCAGCCCCTTCCGTGATTCTGGTCGAGCCGACCGCCCGGGCCCGGCACGCCAGGGGTGGGGACGTGAGTCATGACACATTCCCCGGTGCGGCGCAAGCGCAACGCAGGCAAGCGTCCGGGGGCGGACATGCCGCAGCGCCCGGCGACGTCCATGACGTCATCGGGCACCGCGGCATTTCGATGTGCTGAGTGCTGAGAGTGTGCTGCTCGCTGCGACCGGGAACCGACTGCGAGTGCGAGCTGCGACTCAGGGAATCTCAGGAGGCGAGCACCTCGTCGAGCAGGGCCTCGGCCTTGTCCTCGTTGGTGTTCTCCGCGAGGGCGAGCTCGCTGACCAGAATCTGGCGCGCCTTGGCGAGCATGCGCTTCTCACCGGCGGAGAGTCCGCGCTCGCGCTCACGACGCCACAGGTCACGCACGACTTCCGCGACCTTGATGACATCGCCCGAGGCGAGCTTCTCCAGATTTGCCTTGTAACGACGGGACCAGTTCGTGGGCTCCTCGGCGTACGGAGCGCGCAGCACCTCGAAGACCCGGTCCAGCCCGTCCTGACCGACCACATCACGTACGCCGACGAACTCCGCATTGTCCGCTGGCACACGTACCGTCAGGTCACCCTGGGCGACCTTCAGCACCAAGTAGGTCTTGTCCACGCCTTTGATCTGGCGAGTTTCGATAGCCTCGATCAGCGCGGCCCCGTGATGGGGATAGACCACGGTGTCGCCAACCTTGAACGTCATGTGACAGGTACCCCTTCCGTGGCTATCCAGGGTAACACGGATACGGCGTCTTCTGAATGGCGTTTTCGCAGGTCAGGGCCATTCTCGGGGCTTGACAACAGCGACAGGAACGTGCTGCGGACGCCTAGCGGAAGCAGGTATTCGCAGGTCGGAGCGGCTCTTCGGCGCAAGCGAAACGCGTACGTTACACGCATCCGGAGCCCCGCACGAGCGGCTGAACGTCCCCATATGTCCGGTTCCAAGTGCTCGACTTCCGCTACTCCGTTCGGTGCGCGGAGCCGGGTTCCGGTCGAATCCGGAATTGATCACACGGTGCGAGGATGAGCGACCGGTGATCAATTTCGGAGCCCTCCGCTCATTCCTTCGCAAGAAATGCGCGATCACTATGGGAATGGCACGGGAGTACGACGTGAAAGTGACCCAAGTGACCGGTGAGTCACTTGCGCCTCAAGGCACGGAGTACGCCCGTTCCCGACCGCCGATGAGGCGGTGACGGGGGTTCCGGACACTCCTTCCCGGGCCGACGCGGGACGTCTCGGGAGGGTCGGGTGCGGCCGCGCGGGAACGGCTCGGTAACCTGAGGCCGCTGACAGACACTTAGGGCGGCTTCATCCGGTCGCCAAACGCTCGAGTCAAGGAGTTGCCGCCGCCGTGAGCAGCAGCCTTCGACGCGGCGCTCTCGCCGCCGCCGCCATCGCGTTCTCGATCGCCTCGCTCTCCGCGTGCGCGGCCGGCCACAACGCCCAGACCCTGGAGATCCAGCCGGACAACGCGTCGGCGACCGTCGGTGACATCAAGGTCCAGAACGCCACGGTCATCACCCAGCCCGACCTGGAGTCGACGGGCCCGGCGGTCGTCTCCGCCACGCTGTTCAACGAGGGCCGCACCGACCAGACGCTGGAGTCGGTCACCGTCCCCGGCACCGGCAAGACCGCCGAGCTGACCCCCGCCGAGGGCGGCAGCCTCACCGTCCCGGCCGGCGGCTCGCTGGTCCTCGGCGGCGAGGGCAACGCGGCCGCCGTCCTGCCCAGCAGCCGTGAGGCCGTCCGGGACGGCAACGCCCAGAAGATCACCTTCACCTTCAGCAAGACCGGTGACGTGAGCCTGCGCGCGCTCGTCTTCCCGGCCGAGCACTTCTTCGAGGAATGGGGCCCGACCGAGGCCGCGGCCGCGCCGGGCGCCTCGACGGAACCGTCGACGGACCCCTCGGCGGAGTCCTCCGGCGAACCGGCCGACGACACCACGGACGAGGCCACCGGCGCCCCGGAGAACACCGAGAACACCGAGAACGGCGAGTCGACGGAGACCGACGCCCCGTCGGGCACCGCGACCGACGCGGCCTCCGCAAGCGCGCAGGCCGGCCACTGATCACTCGCACAACACTGAAGGGCGGGACCCCGAACAGGGGCCCCGCCCTTCAGTGCGTCACCGCGGACAGTCATGCCACGTGTCACCGCGGACAGTCGTGCCACGTGTAACTGCGGGCAGTCGTGCCTCCCCCAGTGCCTGAAGGGCCTGGGAGGTGCCCCCAGGGCGGCACGGGTGGGCGCGGCGGCACCCCGCAAACGCCGGGCTGCGCAACCACCCCCGCCCAGCCCTGGCACCGGCACCGGCACCGCAGGCTTACGGCTCGAACTTGTACCCCAGCCCCCGCACCGTCACCAGGTACCGCGGCGCCCCCGGATCCGGCTCGATCTTCGCCCGCAGCCGCTTGACGTGCACGTCGAGCGTCTTGGTGTCGCCGACGTAGTCGGCACCCCACACCCGGTCGATGAGCTGCATCCGCGTCAGCACCCGCCCCGCGTTCCGCAGCAGCATCTCCAGCAGGTCGAACTCCTTCAGCGGCAGGTCGACCTTGGTGCCGCCCACGGTTACCACGTGCCGGTCGACGTCCATCCGCACCGGCCCGGCCTCCAGGGCCGCCGGAGCGACCTCCTCCGGCTCACCGCGCCGGCGCAGCACCGCGCGGATGCGCGCCACCAGCTCCCGCGAGGAGAACGGCTTGGTGACGTAGTCGTCGGCCCCTATTTCCAGGCCGACAACCTTGTCGATCTCGCTGTCCTTGGCGGTCACCATGATGACCGGGACGTTGGAACGGCCGCGCAGCTGGCGGCACACTTCGGTGCCCGGCAGCCCGGGCAGCATCAGGTCGAGCAGAACGAGGTCGGCGCCGTTGCGCTCGAACTCGTCGAGTCCGTCGGGCCCGGTGGTCGCGACGGCGACCTCGAAGCCCTCCTTGCGGAGCATGTACGACAGGGCGTCGGAGAAGGACTCCTCGTCCTCGACGACGAGCACTCGGGTCACGGAAGGACCTCCGGGGAGGGAAGCGTTTCGTACGCGGATGGATCGGAAGAGTGGGGGGATGGGTGGGACGGCCGTCCGGCCTCGCCGTCGAGGTCGTCGGTGTCGTCCCGGTGGGACATCTGATGGGCGCGGGCGCGGGCCGCACCGGCCTCCGGCAACCGCAGGGTGAAGGTGGAGCCCTGACCCTCGGCGCTCCACACCGTGACCTCCCCGCCGTGCGAGGCGGCCACGTGTTTCACGATCGCGAGGCCGAGCCCCGTACCGCCGGTGGCACGGGAGCGGGCCGGGTCGACGCGGTAGAAGCGCTCGAAGATGCGCTCCTTGTCCTTGTCGGAGATGCCGATGCCCTGGTCGGTCACCGCTATCTCGATCAGGTCCCCGCCGGGCTGGGCGACCGTACGGGCCGCGATGCCCACGCGGGTGCGGGCGGGTGAGTAGTTGACCGCGTTCTCGACGAGGTTGCCGAGCGCGGCGGCGAGCTGGCCGCGGTTGCCCCACACGTGCAGGTCGGCGGTGCCGCCCGCGGCCATGGTGATCTCCTTGGTGCCCGCCTGGTGCCGGCAGCGGTCGATCGCCTCGGCGACCAGCTCGTCGACGCGGATGGGTTCGGCGTCCTCCAGCGGGTCGTCGTTCTGCACCCGGGAGAGGTCGATGAGCTCCTGCACCAGGTTGGTCAGCCGGGTCGCCTCGATCTGCATCCGCCCGGCGAACCGTTCCACCGCCTCGGGGTCGTCGGAGGCGTCCATCACGGCCTCGGAGAGCAGCGAGAGCGCCCCGACGGGGGTCTTCAGCTCGTGGCTGACGTTGGCGACGAAGTCGCGTCGCACCGCCTCGATGCGACGGGCCTCGGTGAGGTCCTCGACGAGCAGCAGGACGAGCCGGGAGCCGAGCGGCGCGACCCGCGCGGACACCGCGAGGGCCTCGCCGCGTCCGGTCCCCCGGCGGGGCAGGTCCAGCTCGACCTGGCGTATCTCGCCGTCGCGCCGGGTGTCGCGGGCCATCTGCAGCATGGGCTCCACGGCGAGCTTGCCTCCGCGCACCAGTCCGAGGGCGTACGCGGCGGAGCTGGCCTTGACCACGCCGTCGGCCTCGTCGAGGACGACGGCGGACGAGCGCAGCACGGACAGGACGGTGTCCACCCCCGGCGGAAGCACCGGGTCCGTGTGCAGCGAGGTGCGCGTGGGGCGCCGCTGCTCGCGCTCACTGAAGCGGAACGCCAGCATGGCGATGACGCCGGTGAGCACTCCGGCGATCGCTGCCACTGCGGCGACCGCCGCGTTCACGTCCATGCTCCCAGGTTAGGCATGGCGCGGCCGGTACCCACAGCCGTCGGCGGCCGAGCTCGAACACTCGTCGCCCAGAGTTCACCTTGGAGCCAGGGATGGTTCATTTGGGGTGACGGAATCGGACGCGTACGGGCCTGAACGTGGGAGCGTGGGGAGGAGACCAGGCCCCTGAAGCCCGGACAGAGACGCACGAGAGGAACCCTGATGCGGGACGCGTACCACGAGGAACTGGATTCGATCGGCGACGGTCTGGTGGAGATGGCCCGGCTGGTCGGGTCGGCGATCGGACGCGCCACGACGGCCATCCTCGACGCCGATCTGAAGCTGGCGGAGAGCGTGATCGAGGCCGACCAGAAGGTCGACGAGCTCCAGCACGACCTGGAGGCCCGGGCCATCGCCCTGCTGGCCCGCCAGCAGCCGGTGGCGACCGACCTGCGCATAGTCGTCACCTCGCTGCGGATGTCGGCCGACCTGGAGCGCTCGGGCGACCTGGCCCAGCACGTGGCGAAGCTGGCCCGGCTGCGCTACCCGGAGCGCGCGGTCCCGCAGGACCTGCACGCCACCATCCTGGAGATGGGCCAGCTCGCGCAGCGCCTGATGGCGAAGGCGGCCGAGGTGATCATCACCAAGGACGTCGACCTGGCGCTCCAGCTGGAGCAGGACGACGACGCGATGGACCTGCTGCACCGCACCCTCTTCCAGCACCTGATCGACGACCGCTGGAAGCACGGCATCGAGACGGCCGTCGACGTCACGCTGCTGGGCCGCTACTACGAGCGCTTCGCCGACCACGCGGTCTCGGTCGCCAAGCGGGTGGTGTACCTGGTCACCGGCGAGCACGCGGACGAGATCCAGGCGGACCTGCAGCCGGAGATCCAGGCGGTCAAGGGGGCGGAAGAGGCCTGATCGGGGGCGTACCCGCGCGACGGGGCCCGGCCGGAGGGCGTACGAGCCTCGATGCGCCGTTGATGCGCCCGGCGGAGCGGGCGTGCAATGGGGGCAGGTGTGCACAGGTGCCAGCCCCGAGGAGGGACCCATGGCCGATTCCCCCAGCACGACACCCGACCCCGCGCGGGAGCGCGAGACCGAGCAGCCCGCCGAGATCAGGAACCTCACGCTGATCGCCGCCTGCGGCTGCGGCTCGGGCTGCGGTTGCGGCTGTCAGTCGGGCAGCCCCTGCCAGTGCGGCTGACGCCGTACGCACCCGGCCCGCCACCGACCGAGGACCCCGGCACCCGCGACGGGTGCCGGGGTCCTCGGCGTGCCGGTGGGTGCGGTGGCGCGCAGGATGGGAGATGGGTGACAGCCTCGCGACTCGCACTCGCACTCGCACTCGCACTCGCACTCGCACTCGCAACTCATAACTCGCGACCCGGAAGTCGGAAGGAGGTGCGGGTCATGACCCAGTTCATGGACGTCCACCACGGCGTGGAGGGCCTCACGGAGGAGAAGCTGCAGCAGGCCCACGCGGCCGACCTCGCGATACAGCAGGAAGAGGGTGTCCACTTCCGGCAGGCGTGGGCGGACCCGGAGTCCGGCACGATCTACTGCCTCTCCGAGGCCCCTTCCGCCGATGCGGTCCAGCGCGTCCACGAACGCACCGGTCACAAGGCGGACGAGATCCACGCGGTGACGCTGTCGGTCTGACCGGGAGGTTCGCGGAGGTTCGCATGCCCGCGGGGGCCGGCGCCTCTCAGGAGGCACTGACCTCCGGGGCCTTCTCCACCACGACCGCTTCCTTCTCCGGAAGCCCCTCCGCCGGAAGCTCCTCTTCCGGAAGCCGCCGCATCAGCAGCCCGTACCCGAGGCCGGCCACCGTCCCGACGACGGCGCACATCCCCCACAGCCACTCGGCGCCCCAGTGGTCGATCACGAAACCGGACATCAACGGGGCGACGAGGGAGGCGACCGCCCAGGACATGGTGTACATGCCCTGGTAGCGCCCACGCCCGTGCGCCGGGGAGAGGCGGACGACGAGCCCGGTCTGGGTCGGCGCGTTGACGATCTCGGCCAGCGTCCACACGCACACGGTGAGGACGAAGACGCCGACCGACCCGGCGAAGGCGGTGAGCCCGAAGCCGTATCCGGCGAGCAGCGAGGAGATCACCAGCAGCCGCCCGGGGTCCCGGTGCTCGATGAACCGGGTGACGGGAATCTGCAGGACGACGATCAGCACGCCGTTGACGGCGATGGCCATGCCGTAGTCCGCGGGCGTGAACCCGGCCTCCCCCATGGCGACCGGCAGCCCCAGGTACCCCTGCTGGAAGACGAGGGCGATGAGGAAGGACAGCCCGACGACGCTCATGAAGCGCCCGTCGCGCAGCACGGTCCCGAGCGAGACGGCCCCGCTCCCCGCGGAGGCGTCCGGGGCGTCCTTGCCACCCGGCCGGGACTCGGGCAGCTTCACGAAGACGAGTACGGCGCAGACCAGCGTCATGCCCCCCTCGATCAGGAACCCGGCGAGGTAGCTGTACTCGGCGATGAACCCGGCCGCCGCGGAGGAGATCGCGAAGCCGAGGTTGATGGCCCAGTAGTTGAGCGAGAAGGCCCGGATACGGTCCTCCGGCCGCACGATGTCGGCCATCATCGCCTGCACGGCCGGCCGGGAGGCGTTGGAGGCCATGCCCACGAGGAAGGCGACGGCGGCGATGCCGACCGGATCGCGCACGAACCCCAGAGCCGCCACGGACACGGCCGTGGAGACCTGCGCCACGAGCAGCGTGGGCCGCCGCCCCAGCCGGTCGGTCATCACCCCGGCACCCAGGGACGAGATCACCCCGCCGAGCCCGTGCAGCGCGGCGACGAGCCCGGCGTAGGAGGCGGAGTACCCCCGGTCGAGCGTCAGATAGAGCGCCATGAAGGTGGCGACGAACCCACCGAGCCGGTTGACGAGGGTGCTGGTCCACAGCCACCAGAACTCACGGGGAAGCCCCGAGACGGACTCACGCGCGGCACGTCTCAGTCCGGCGACTGACATGGGACCCCCGTAGAAGATGTAAGTGTCTGATGCGGCAGGCACAACTTACAAATGCGTGCTCTGCGGGGGCCACTCAATTAACAGATCCCGTCAACCGTCCGCCAAGCGGGCAGGGCGCGCGGCCCGCACAGGACGTCGATTACGCTCGGGCACATGGCCGACGCACCGTACAAGCTGATCCTCCTCCGCCACGGCGAGAGCGAGTGGAACGAGAAGAACCTGTTCACCGGCTGGGTGGACGTCAACCTCACCCCGAAGGGCGAGAAGGAGGCGACGCGCGGCGGCGAGCTGCTCAAGGACGCCGGCCTGCTGCCCGACGTGCTCCACACCTCCCTCCAGAAGCGCGCGATCCGCACCGCGCAGCTCGCACTGGAGGCCGCCGACCGCCTGTGGATCCCGGTGAACCGCAGCTGGCGCCTGAACGAGCGTCACTACGGCGCCCTCCAGGGCAAGGACAAGGCGCAGACCCTCGCGGAGTTCGGCGAGGAGCAGTTCATGCTGTGGCGCCGCTCCTACGACACCCCGCCGCCGGCGCTCTCCAACGACGCCGAGTACTCCCAGTTCTCCGACCCGCGCTACGCGACCCTCCCGCCGGAGCTGCGCCCGCAGACGGAGTGCCTGAAGGACGTCGTCGTCCGGATGCTCCCGTACTGGTTCGACTCGATCGTCCCCGACCTCCTGGCCAACCGCACGGTCCTGGTCGCCGCCCACGGCAACAGCCTGCGCGCCCTGGTCAAGCACCTCGACGGCATCTCGGACGCCGACATCGCGGGCCTGAACATCCCGACGGGCATCCCGCTGTACTACGAGCTCGACTCCGACTTCAAGCCGGTCACCCCCGGCGGCAAGTACCTCGACCCGGAGGCGGCCGCGGCGGCGATCGAGGCGGTCAAGAACCAGGGCAAGAAGAAGTAAGCCCACGCTTTCAAGGCCCCTGCCTGCGGTTTCCTCGCAGGTAGGGGCCTTGTTTGCTACGCCGGGGCCGCCTCTGGACCGCCGAGGGCGCCGCCACTCGCTAGGCTCCGGGGTCCCTGACGGGCCCGTGCCTTCGCTCACTGCGATCTGAGTTCTTCCACCTCTCCGGCGGCCCGGTGTGCTCCGGCCGCGATCAGCCGGGCCACGCTCAAGGGCGCGCAGAGCACGGCGGCCGACGGCATGGGGACAGCCCAGTAGGACCCGGCTCCATACGCCGGTTGATCGACGACGTCCAGCCGAGGCACCCCCAGGTAGGTGCCGCGTCCCAGACAGTCCACCTCCTGTGCACGCCAGTCCTCCGCCGCCGCACGCCATGTCACCGGCACGCTGCCCGGCACGAGTGCGTAGTACCGGAGTCCGTACGCATCACAGATGACGGGACCACCGTCGAGGACCTCGTCGAGGAAGGCGTCGGTCTCCTGGGGATCGGCGGTCTCCGCCGCTGCGGACACCAGGCGCCCCGGGATACGCACCGCGGAGAACAGAGTGCCGAGGGGAAGCAAGGCGATCCCGTGCTCCTGCCACTCCTCACGGGCCCGACTGGGGCACGAGTGCGCGGACAGCAGCCAGTGCTCGACGGCCAGTCGCCGATCAGCGGCCAAGTGCACGGTCACGCCGGAGTCCGTCTCGACCGGCCTCAGAGCGCGTCGCGCTCCCGCAGCAGGCGACCTGATCGATTCCTCTGCACGATGTGTATTCACACGGTGATGATGAGTGAGCAGGGAGAGGGTGAACCAGGTCGTTCCGTGGCCATGCGCGGCCACGTCGCGGCCATGGCCGCAGGCGGGGGCGATGACACCACAGACTGGGCCCATGAGTCGCAACGACGCATTGAGAGCGGCGAGGCTCAAGGCCGGTTGGCGCACCATTGAGCAAGCAGCCACTCGGCTCACCGAGCACGGACAACGCCTGCTAGGCGACCGGCACTTCACCGTATCGGCGCGTACGTGGCGCCGCTGGGAGGGCGGCCGCCCTGGCTGGCCGCCCGAGGAGACCGCCGTCGTCATCCACGACGCGTTGGGCCGCTGGCCGGAGGAACTGGGCTTCACCACGCCGCCCGGATGGATCCGCCCGGAGCAGCACGAAGGCGAACAGGTGAAGCGCCGTACCTTCGTGTCCGTCACCGCTGCGGCCCTCGTGTCGGGTCCAATTGCACCGCAGTACGTCGATCCGGCTCTCATCGACTACTTCGTACAGCAGTTGGAAGGGCACTACCGGGCCGACATGTTCCTCGGCCCCCACGACCTGATCGGCACCGTTTCCGCGCAGTACCAGCTCATCGACAAGCTGATCCGCTCCGCCGAGGGTGAGACCCGACGGGGTCTGCTCAGAGCCGGCGCGGCCTACGCGGCCCTGGTCGGCTGGCTGTACCAGGACGCGGGTGACCTGAACGGCTCGGCCTTCTGGCGAGGCATCACCCAGGAGATCGCCGTCCGCTCCCGGGAACCGCACCTGATCGGCTACGCCCTCGTCAACCAGGCGCAGGTCCGCACCGACCTCGGTGACGGCCGCGCGGTCGTCGACCTGTGCGAGGCCGTCCTGGAGAACTCGAGCCGCATGGTGCCGAAGGTGCGCATCATGGCCCTTCAGCAGCAGGCTCACGGTGCCAGCCTCACCGGCGACCGCGCCGCCGTCGACCAACTCATCGACCAGGCCGACGCCCTGCTGCCCCGGGTGGACGACGACCTGCCCTGGGGCAACGCCTGCCGTCGCACACCCGCCTACCTGGAAGTCCAACGCGCCACCTGTTACGGCCGACTGGGACTCGGCCATGAGGCCCTCTCTCTGTGGAATCAGATCCTCACGTCCGTCCCGGAGACGGCCCGGAGAGACCGAGGCGTCTACCTGGCACGTCACGCCACGGCTGCGGCCAAAGCCGGTGAGCCCGACCAGGCGTGGGAGATCGCGCGACCCGCGGTTGACATCGCCGCGGAGACCAGGTCGGCTCGTATGCGCAGAGAGCTCGGAAGCCTCCGACAGGCAATGCAGCCGTGGCAGGATGCCCCCGTCGGCCGGGATCTGTGGGGAGCCCTGGCGCACGTGACCGAGGGGGGCTGATCGTGGCGGAGGCACCAGTGCCGCTGACCGAGGACGAGATCGAGTCGGCCCTGCACGATGCTCCCGGCTGGCGACGCGACGGCGACAAAATCACCCGCGCATTCGGCATCCGCTACCACGGGGGCGTGGCGCTGATCGTCCACGTCGCCGACATCGAACGCCTCATCGGCCACCACGCCGACATCGACCTGCGTTGGGACCACGTCCGGTTCGCCATCACCACCCACGACGCCGACCACAAACTGACGTCTGCGGACTTCGACTTGGCCCACCGCATCGACACCATCGCCCGGGCCCACGGTGCGGATCCGCTGAGCGTCTGACCTCGGACTGCAGCGACGCGTACAGAAAAGCCAATCACGGCCACTGCCAACCATCACCTGGGACCGGGCACAGCACCTGAATCCCACTGAGTTACAACCTTCTTCACGGGTTCAAGGCGGCGCGCTCGGCGGCTGCGGGCATGAGGTGGGAAGACACCCTCTGTGGCTGGGGCGGCCGACTCCACGGCTTTAGGCAGCCACTTTGGGGCGAGCCTCTAAGATCTTGACCCCAACGTCGTGCTTTAACGGGCAGGTCCACAGACTGCCCGACTCGCCATCAGCTTACGGGGCCAAGATCACTCGCCCCAAAGCAGCTCCACCGACCTTCAATCCGACACTTCGCCACTCTTTACGAAATGTGACCTGCCAGGCAGTTGCCCCTTGATAGCCATCATGAGCAATTTTTGGGCTGCGGTTTTCATGCCCCGGAGAATCTGCCACTGAAAAGAAGCCTCTGGCGGCATTATGAAAGAGCTAAACCTGAAAGAACCGGGGGCCACCTCGGCCCCATGAAGGCGTCCAGTGTGCACCGTCTTGGAACGACTCCCATAAACCCGACGCAAGGATTCGGCACCCTCTTGACCGACTGCCAGCTTCAGAGTCTCAAAGAACTTATCTCCGATATTGACGTGATTTCGGCAAACTCCACAACGCTGTTCATGGAACAACATCAGTGAAATTGCCTCTACAGTCGACACGTAAGAGACCAGTGCCAAGCTAGGATGGCGACCTTCTATCCGAAGACCCTCCATGTACATGGAAACCGCAGTTTGCAGCTTGGTTCGCTTATTCAGCCGGATCCATGCGTCAGCGAGCCGATCTGCCACTTCAAACGCGGGAAGTTCGTCCATGGCTGGTGCAGTTTTCATATCCGGATCCAATCGGATCCACGGTGGATGATCAGGCAGGCGACGTTCCCCCCACTCCAAGGGGGCAGGGGGTTCCATTACGTCAATCAGAACACCCCAGACAAGCGACAAGAATGCGGCCAGCTTGCCGAGCTGTTCAGCCGCTAAAGGTTGAGCACCGCCCCAGTCGTAACCGAGACTAGAACCACGAACAGTGATAGGGACCGTCGGTCGGAAAGACCAGGAGCTCATGGTGTGAACGGGCGCACGTTCCACATTCCAGAAGTAGCGCTCCATAGAAAGAAGCTCAACTCCCGGCAGCTTGAACCCTTGAGATAGACGGCGAGGTATAGCCTCACTGTACACCGACGTGGAATCTCCAATGATCGCCGACCATTTATGAGTCTGATCTTTTTCCTCAAGTCCAGCGGTGGCCTTTTCTGCAGCCTCTCGAAAATTATCTACAAGTTTGAGGTTTACTACTTCATTCCCGCACACCCATACTTCGATGACATCTTCGGGAAGGGGAACGATAATCAGGCGAGTATCAAATTCCTCACAATCGGTTGACACGCGCACTTCGACAAAGGGACCCATTTCCCCACCCGCTCGCGTTCCATGCCCGGAAATGCTGGAGATTTCCTTCAGGTGTGCAACTAGCCGTGAGATCCACTCGTCACCCCTGGACTGCCAAGGTACGGAAAATTTGCCCAGCGGTCGGTACCACTCGTAATTCATTTTCCACCCCGCCTACTGTGAGGGGACCAGTTACGTCACCCCAACATCATCACCAGCGCCTTTGGTGGTGTCACCAGATTTTCGAAGCCGGCGGCACCTGCCTTCGTCTGATGGCGGAGGCAGGCGGCTACCTGGCTCTCATATTGGGCCGTCTCTGGGCCGTACGAGGGTACCTGCCGCCGACCAAAGACGACAGAAGCCCACGGCATCTGAACTGGTCAGAGCCGTAGGCTTCGTCAGGCCCGCTGGTCAGCGGAACTGGTGAATCAGTAGACCGGCATTTTAGGTTCTCCGGACAGACGGCCGTGCCCGTGCCAGAGCGTGCGGGGAACCACGGGGAATAGCGGGGATCAAGGCCGACGGTCATGCAGGCCCTCGCGTCACTTCGCCGCAGGTCAGCACAGCAACCGCCGTCAAGAAATCCGAGCTTCCCAAGTTGAGAGTCCCGCTTCTATCCTTCGCTCATGGTCGGCATCGAGCTTCCGCGGTGCTTGGTCGCGCTGCAACTCAGCGTCTACACAGCACGACTGAGGGTGGTGGAGCATGTGCGTACGAACGGGCCGACACGTGACTGGAGCCCTGAGATCCATGCCGAAGGAGCGAACTTGCAACAGGCATGCGAGGTGAGTGAGGCCGCTCTTCAGAAGGCCATTGATGAAAGTGGTTTGGAGCAGCAGCACGGCCGGCGCGCTCTTCGCCGGGCCCTCATGGCGGCGGCCTCACCGCAGATGCCTGGCCAGCCCGGGACTACGCCTGGCACCACGTGAGTATCTAACTGCGTGACAACGCCGACGCACAACAGCGGACAGGCACAGGCCCCCCAGGCCTCCCGCTCCCTCTGCTCCGTTCAGGGTGAGGGCCTGAAGCCGGCGGATTGGTCGAGGCGGAACGGAGAGCCTGGAGCCGTCGGAGTCCAACCCTCTTGGAGAGCAAGGTGAATGACCTGGGCAACGCCGGACGGCAGTACAGGCGTGGCCACGCGGCCGAACCAGTTACTCGGATGCGGCTGGTTGGTAGTGATCACGAGCGGCATGCCCGGGGTGTCCGCATGCTCGACCACGAAAGTGCACGGCGTCCAGGCCAGTCCCTGGAAATACGTCGGCCTGCCTCGCAGCCGCCAGCGGTAGGCCGTGCCGTCGACGACGATCCGTCGTGATCCCTTGCGGGCCAGTGCCATGGCTCCCCCTTCAACAGCGACGATGCTAGCGAGACCGAACGCAGTAGCGGCCGAGATAACCGGCCGCCCATGAACGCAGGTGAACGCCCCTGCACGCAGCCCACCGCCCCACCAACACAGTTGGAAAGCGTGCGCCTTGGTGCCTGGCGGTCCCTGAGTACGCGATGCTTGGGTATGGCCCCTGAACCCAGCGCTGCTCCGCCGACGACCACACACGTGAGTGCGGTGACCGATGGAACCACCAGAGTCTTCACGTGGAAGGAAGGCGCACGCATCGAGGTCCGCAACCTGGGCGGAGAGATCGTCATCGAGGCCAACGCCGCTGGGCTGAAGACTCTGGCCGGCCACCTCCTCACCCTCGCCCAGGACGGCACACCGGACGGTGCTCATCTCCATCTGGAGGAGAACAACGGGCTCGAAGAAGGGTCCGTAAGCCTGGTTTTGGAGCGGTGCGACGACGAATGACTCGTGCCAGACGCGTGCCAGATCGTGTGGGGAACCACGGGGAACAGCGGGGAACCAACCGACCGTCTACCGCGCGTCTGCGTCGCGCCGCCGCAGGTCAGGCCTAGAGCAAGCCCTATACGCCCCAAGCTTCCCAAGCTGAGGTCTCATCGCCGTCGGTGGCCCGTCAGTCCAGCCAGACAAGCATCGCGTCGTCCGCCCTGGCAGCAGCCTCGAAGAACTGTGTGAGGCCGCCGTACCAAGGACGCCCCCATTCCAGTGAGCCGGGCTCACTCCATCCAAGGGGATAGACCTCGGCGCTGGTCAGTTCGGCAGGATCCACGCCACTGACGAGCTGGTCATAGCTGGTAGCCCGCAGAGCTTCCGCCGCAAGCCGGACCCGCTCAGGCCGCAGGTACCTCGGTGGCCCGTAGCCCCAATCCTCGTCCTCGGCGAACGGTTCCTCACCGTGGATCACATTCACGGTGAACTCTGCGCGCGCCAGCAGGAAGCGGAGCATGTCCCAGGTCTTGTACGTACTGAAGTGGCGCGCCTCGGCCGGCGCAGGCTCTGTCTCCTCCTCGGCGTCTTGGACCTCTTCGACGAAGTCCAGAGCCCAGTCGGGGTCTTGGATCGCTCGATCAAGCTCAGCAGCCGTGACACGCAGGTACTCACCGATCATGCTCATGGTCGGAGACTAGGCGTGGTCTCTGACAACGATCGCCAGACGGGCCGTCTCAGTTTCCGTCTCATTCAGCCCGGTTCACCGGCGTTCAGCCGAGACCGGCAGCCGATCCCAGCCTGGTGACGAGCCCTCAATGAACGCAGGTGAACGCCCCTGCACACTGCCCACCACCCCATCAACACAGTTGGAAAGCGTGCGCCCCTGAGCAACCTCCTTGGGCCGCCGTGCACCGCTGCGCGGAGCAGTGCGCCTTCCACAGAGGACATGTGCCCGGCAATCCTGCACTGGTCCGCACGACGGTCGAGACCGGGGGTGGGAAGCGTGGCTCGTACGCAGTCCAGGTGTGGAGCGCTCACGGAGAAGGGCACTCGGTGCCGGCGGCTGGCGATGGTCGGTGCGTCGCGATGCAACCTGCACCGTGGCGAGTGGTCGTCGTACACCATCGAGAAGCGCAAGGAAGCCGAACGCAAGGCGAAGACACGCAAGCGGCGCAAGTGACCCCAGCCGGTGTGAGGTGACATCCATGGCTGACATCAACGACAGCGGACAGCGGCGGCGCCGCGCCCTCTGACGCGGTAGCGGCAGAGTGTCAGCGGGGCTCAGTCCTCGCCTACCTGCAGCAACACCACGGTGAAGGACCCGCCGGTCCCCGCAACGACCCCATCGAAGGTATGCCGGGTGACCGGGTTCCACGCTCGCGCTCCGGGCACGAGTTCAGTGATGTTCGTGTACCAGGCGGCCTCATAGCCCAGCAGACGGACAACACGTTCCGCCGCTCTACGGGCGTGGGCGCGGTCTCGGCGTGCTGGGCCCGGGAACACGAGGTCGTAGGTCGCCAGGTAGGTCAAGAGCTCCACTGCGCGCTCAGCGTCGATCTGCAAGAGTGCGTCGTCGATCTCTACTGGTGTGTCCGGGCCGACTGCACCTTCCACTGCATACTGCTTCCAAGCCTCTTCAGCCTCGGCGGCCACTTGGCGAACGAGTCCCGAAACGGATCCGCCGGCCTGGTCGACCACGCGGCCGAAGACCCCGCCTTCTCGCGACAGAGAGCCAGTAAGAGCGCGCAGTTCCGCAGCTACGTCCACCGTGCCATTCTCTACTGGGCCACCCCGACCCGGCCACGGCTGTGCCGCATCGTGCGATCCGCGGTGAGTGTCTAACTGCGTGACAATGCCGACGGACAGCGGCGGACAAGCACGGACACCCGCGGATCATCGCCGCAGGTGAGAGGCGCACTCGCTGCAGGTCGAGCCTCCGCCCAAGTTGCTTCGGGACGAAGGAGTCCCGAGCTAGAGGCCGTCGCGCTCGATGAGTGAGCCGTCAGGACCGAGAGAGAAGAAGCGCGGTGGGCCCATGGCTTCCATGGCCCTTTGCAATGCCGCTTCCCGCTCCGCGGGATCAGGGCCGTGCGGGTCCCGGACCCGGAAGCCGTGCAGTCGGATGCTGCCCGTGTCGATGTCGTCCGGCTCGGGGCGGCCCTCCCGTACGAAGCCGCAGAGCGCGCGCAGTGCCTCTTCGCCCAGTTCCAAGGGGTGGAACGGCAGTGGGTACGGCTCTTCGTCCTCGTCCGGCCAGGGAATGACGTCGGCCGGGCGGTCTCCGGCCCAGTAGGGCAGCTCGAAGGAGAGTGGTTCGCCGATGTTCTCGATGATGCCGCTGTCCGGCGACAGGCTCAGGGAGCGGACGAGGCGACCGTCCTCCCACACGGCGAACGCCAGCCAGTCGACGACGCTGTGCATGGCGTGCAGGACGAGCCGTCGGCCGGCACTCGCCGCCACGAGGTGTTCCGGAAGCTCGGAGGGGGCGTCGATCATCACTTCCTGATCACCGATGACCTCCACGCCCGGCCAGCTCGCTGCGCACACCGTCCCCTCCGGCGGGTACACGCCGTTCCAGAGGTTCGTGCCCTCGCACTGCTCGATCTCCCGGCCCGGGTAGAGCCGCCGCATCATGGTGACCGTCCGGTCAGGGTCCGCCGCCCCCACGCGCCGCAGCAACCCTGGCACGTCGCCGTCCGCGTACACCAGCAGCCCCGTCTTGGCTCCCAAAGCCCCTCCCCAGAGCGTTACGTCCAATAGATGGGCGCACCCTAGCCACACTCACTGACAAGTCGGCTCGACCTGCCTGGCCGGCTGGGCCGTCCGACGCCGCTCAACAGTGGCCAATGACGACCGACGACGACCACCAGGCGCACGATCCCACCGCTTCTGATCAGCGAAAACCCAGCTCAACAAGATCCCCGGCAAACCCAGGGCAAGAAGAAGTAAGCAGGCGTGAACAAGCCCCCTGCCTGCGGGGTCTCCGCGGGCAGGGGGCTTTTCGCCGGTCGGGCGTGTGGCGGCCTAGGGTACGGAAATGACGTCTCCCTACGAAGGCCTGCTCGAGCACGTCCAGTTCCACCTGGGGCCGGTGACCCGTGCTCAGCGACCGGACGCCCTGGGTTACCACCGAGGCTTTGCCATCGGTCTTCACCGTCACCCCGAGCAGGAGATGGTGTCGGCCGCGACGACCGGCGTTCGCTTCCAGGAGGTGGAGGCCGAGCTGCCTGAGGAGTTCGTGTGCTCCGCGCGGCCTGGCCAGGAAACCGAGGCGACCTACCTCGTCCACACGATCGCCGACCAGGTCGTGCGGAGCGGCAAGGGCCACAACTCCGGTGACGGCTACCGCAGTGAGAAGCCGTGGATCCCGGAAACGCGGATCTCCAGCCTGGTTTTCGGCGCGCATCCCCACCTGCCGGACCGGTTCGGCACCTTCCGGAACCCCGAGGGCCAGGTCGTGCTCCAGTTCATCACCCTGATACCGCTGACCGACCCCGAGTTCCTCTTCGCGCTCGACAAGGGTTATCCGGAATTGGTCGAGGTCTGGAGCGACAGGGAAACCGACCTGCTGGACCTGCACCGTTCCTCGGCCGTCTGATCAAGACGTCTGATCAAGACGTCCGGTCAAAACGTCCGGTCAAGCGACGAAGGTACGTGAACCGGGGAAGTTGACCGTTTTTCGTCTCTTGCGCAGTAGGTGTGGGGTGCTTAATGGTTCCCCACGCGGTCGTGGGGCCGCTGGGCGTCACACGACGTACGGGGGACTTGTGGAGACGAAGGGGATTTTGGGACCGCCGGTGCCGCCGCCTGTGCCACCGGTGATTCCGCCACCACCGAACAGGAAGACCGTGGTTCTGCGGGTCGACAAGCGGTTGTTGTGGGTGGGGGACGCCGCCTATCCGCTGCGCAACGTCACCCGGGTCTACCCCGTCGAGTTCAAACCGAAGCGCATGGAGACGTTCGGATACTTCGTGATCGGGAGCGCGATCGCCTTCGTGGTGGCCAGGACGGAACCGGACACGGCGGCGGGCAGTGTGCTCGTGGTGATCGCGCTGTTCGCGTGGTTCCTGCGGGTGCTGACGTCGCCGAGCAAGTACGCGCTGGTCATCGACACGTCCGGCGCAGCGAGCGCCCTCGTGACGCTGCAGCACCACGAACAGCTCAAGCAGCTCGTCAACGCCATCGTGGAGGCCGTCGAGACGCCGGAGAAGCAACTCCACGTACAGGTCGAGAGCCTGCATATCAACCGCAACGCCTACCACCACGGCGACAAGGTCAACATTTACGGCGGTCTGGGCAACACGGGGGTGCTGAAGAAATGACCGGTGACATCGTCCACATGCACAACGGAAGCCACAACGTCGGCATCATCAAGAACCAGTACGCCGGGCCCGCACAGCCGACGGCCCGGGAACTCACCGAGGCGATCGGCCGGCTGACGCAGCTTCTCGGGGAGCTTCGCGAGCAGGTGGCACCCGGGACCGCACAGGTCATCGACGACTCGCTGCCCGTGATCGTCTCCGCGGAGAGCGCACCGCAGGAGCGGCACCGGGCCTTGATCGCCGTGGCCACCATCGCCGCGACCATCGGCGCGCTGGGTGAGCCGACCGTCGAGGCGGCCAACAGACTCCTGGGACTTCTGGGACTCCTGTAGGCGGTCGGCGGGAACGGGGTCGGCCCGGCGGGAGGCGGAGGAATTCACGGACGCCGCGAAGGGGGTCCGCAGACGGTCCCGCGCAGCGCGGTGCCGGGCATCCAGCCGGGCTCGAACACCGAGCGGACGACCAGGTGCTCCGTACGGCGCGTCCGTGGCGAAGGCGGCCGGCCGGCATGGGCGCCGGTACGCCGTCCACGCCGTGCCGGCGGCTGTGGCCGCGCAGGGCGTCGAGGTGACCGCCTTCGCCTCTGACGGGGCGCCCGCCTCTCGAAGCCGCCCGCCGAGGAACCGGGCGAGCGGCCTGGCAGGCGGTACCGGGCTCTACTCCGTGAAGTCGGACCAGACCGTCTGCTGGGTGCCGGAGGCCGTGATGCCTCCGGAGTGGCCGCGCAGGCGGAGGTAGTCGGTGAAGAGGTCGGCGTGGCCGTCGCGGTCGGAGTCGCGCAGGCGGAGCCGTTCGCCGAAGGACTCGCCGGCTTCCAGACCGCCAGGCACGCTCGCGGTGTTGCGGTCGATGAACTGCGACTTGGAGCCGGTGAGCCCGGAGGCACTGCCGCGCAGGATGTGGACGGCGCCCGCGTCGGCGCGGCCGTCGAGGTCCTCTCCGGGGGCGGCGACGGCGAGGTCCGGGTAGCCGTCGCGGTTGACGTCGCCCACGGAGATCCGGGCGCCGAAGCGGTCGCCGGACTCCATGCTGCCGGAGACGCCCGCGGTGTTCTGGTTGACGCGGGTGACGCTGCCGGGGCCGCTGGAGCCGCCGCGCCAGACGAGGACGCCGCCCGCGCCGTTGGCGTTGGGGTGTCCGAGGGCTATGTCCCCGTAGCCGTCCTTGTTGAAGTCGGCGATCTGGGCGTCGACCTCCCAGCTGGTGTCCTCACCGGTGCCCAGCTTGTAGGTCTTGCCCCGGGTGAGCGTGCTTCCGCCGCGGATGAACCAGGCGCCGGTGACGGTGTGCTCGGTGCCGTCCACTCCGCCGACGACCACGAGGTCGGAAGCCTTGTCCTTGGTGACCCGTCCGGCGGTCAGGTGCTCGGCGAACATCTTGTCGTTGGTGAGCTTGGTGACCTTGCCGCTGAAGCCGGACTTGGTGAACGAGCCGACGTACACGTGCGCGGTGTGGTCGTTGATCAGGGCCAGGTCGGGCTTGCCGTCGCCGTTGAAGTCACCGGCGACGAGGTCGAGGCCCATCTGGCCGTACCTGCCCGGGGACTTGTTCGGGACGGTGGTGCCTCCGGACAGTCCCGACGCGGACCCCCAGATGATCGTGGCCCCGCCCTGTTCCTTGCTCGTGCCCACGTCCTCGCCGTAGACGCCGACGGCGAGGTCGGCGTATCCGTCACGGTTGAAGTCGGCGGCCGCCATCGCGTTGCCGAAGCCGTCGTCCCACTCGTTGGCGCCGGGGACACCCGCGCTGTTCTGCGTGATGTTCTGCTTGCGCCCGTTCGGTCCGGTGGCCGTGCCGTAGATGACGCCGACCGTTCCGGAGCCGTCCGAGCCCGCGTCGGTGACGCTCCCGCCGTACGCGTAGTCGCGGTAGCCGTCACCGTTGAAGTCGTCGGCGTACTTGGCGGGCGCCGCGGACGCGGTGGGGGCGGCGAGGAGCGGCGTGCAGAGCGCCGCTACGAGTGCGGAAGCGGCTGCGAGTGCGGTACGCGAGGAGGGCATGATTCTCCGAGGTCCGAGAAGCGTCCTGTGGACGGACGCTTGAACTGCGATCTTGGACGCGTACGGACCGTCAATGGTTGTACACCGGCAACGACCGCTTTCCCCTCACGGCAGCTCCGGTTCCGGCTCAGGCGGTCTCCCGGATCTCGACGGGATCGTACGTGCCGTCGTGGAAGTTGAAGGGCTTCACCTCTGTCCCGTACACGTGGCGGATGTGGCCGCCGTCGACCATGTCCCTGCTGGGGCCGGTCCGGCAGCTCGCGGAGGTGGGGCGGGGGCCGGCGCGGCTGGGATCCGGCCCGGTGGCCCGGCACCGAAGCCGTACGGGGCGCGTGACGCCGGCTTCGACGGTGCCGTCGCCGATCAGGCGCTGGTCGACGGCGCCTTCGCCGGCCTCGCCCGCGAACAGGCGGCCACCGACGCGGCGTCGGCCGAGTACCCCGGACCTGGGCGGGTGGGGCAGTGGCTCACCTTTCGAGGAGCTGGGCGGTGGCCTCCCACAGGCGGTGTTCGCGGGCGCGGTCGTGGGCGACGGGGCGTACCTCGCGTTCCTTGTCGACGACCACGAACGCGCCGTCGCGCAGGTGTGCCCACGTGTCGTCGAGGGCGATCGAGGCCAGCGCGGGCCCGGAGCGCTTCGGGGTGGACACGCCGGGCAGGGCGGCGATGCCGCGCCCGAACGCCCGCAGGGCCGCAGGCATGTCCCGGCTCAGCGCGGTGCCGGGCATCCAGCCGGGCTCGAACACCGAGACGTTGACGCCGGGCCCGGTGTGGCGCTGGAGCTCGTGGGCGTAGTAGAGGATCGCCAGCTTGGCGGTGGAGTAGGCGACACCAGAGGCCTGGAAGTCCGGTTTCCGCTCGCCGGTCGCGGGCCGGGCGATCTCGACGGGGTCGCGCCACTTCGCCTCGGGTACGCGCAGCAGCCGCCGGTAGGCATTGGCGCTGTAGGTGTTCGAGCCGAGCAGCACGACGCGGGCGGGCCGGGCGAGTGAGCCGAGGAGGTCGCCGATCAGCTGGGCGTGGGCGAGGTAGTTGACGGCGAAGGTCATCTCGTAGCCGTCGGCGGAGGCGGCGCGGGTGTCGGACGACATGCTGCCGGCGTTGGCGACCAGCGCCCTCAGCGGCCGTACCGTCCCGGCGTCGAGCAGTTCCCGCGCGGCGGTCGCCGCGGCCCGTACGTCGGCGAGGCGGGACAGGTCACAGCCGATCTCGTGGACCTTCGCCCCGCGCGCGCGGGCCTCGTCGGCGACGTCCGAGAGCGCCTCGCCCCGGCGGCCGACCAGCAGCAGGTCGGGGCGTGCGCCGTCCGGGCGGTCCGCCATGGCGAGGACGGCGGCCCGGCCCAGGCCCCGGGTCGGGCCGGTGATCAGGACGGTTCCGGTTTCGGTGGTGGTGGTCATGGGGCGAGCCTCGGGGAGCGGGAGGCGGTCAGCCAGTCGTTCCGATGTCGTAGGACTGCCAGGGCCAGGACAAGGGCGACGGTCGCGCGCACACTGGGCGCATGGAGTCGTGGGAGTTCGGCCGTACGGTGCGCCGGTGGCGGGATCGTGTGGCGCCGGAGACCGTCGGGGTTCCGGTCGGGCGGCGGCGCCGGGCGAGCGGGCTGCGGCGCGAGGAGCTGGCCGGGCTCGCCGGCATCTCGGCCGACTATCTGACCCGGCTCGAGCAGGGCCGGGCGACCGCGCCCTCGGCGCAGGTGGTGGAGGCCCTCGCGCGGGCGCTGCGCCTGTCCGACCCGGAGCGCGACCTCCTCCACCGGCTGGCCGGCCACAGCGCCCCCGGCCCCGACGTCGTCCCCTCCCGCATCACGCCGAGCGTGCGGCGGCTGCTCGACCGGCTGGCGCACACCCCGGTCGTCGTGTACGACGCCACCTGGACGCTCGTCCTCGCCAACGCGCCGTACGACGCGCTCATGGGCGACACGTCGGCCTGGCACGGCATCGAACGCAACGCCGTCTGGCGCAACCTCCTCGGACCCGGCACCCGCACCGTGCACACCCCGCGGGAACAGGCCGACCACGAGGCGCGGCTCGTCGCCGACCTGCGTCTGACCGCCTCCCGGTATCCCGCCGACCGGGCGCTCCGGAGGCTCATCGGCGAGCTCACGGAAGCGAGCCCGCGCTTCGCCGAGCTCTGGGACTCCGACGCCCCTCCCCCGCTTCCGGACCCGTCGAGGAGGAAGGTCGTCGACCATCCCGCGGTCGGCCGTATCACGCTCGACTGCGACACGCTCGTCGTCGCCGGGGACGATCTGCGCATCACGGTCTACACCGCCGAGCCCGGCACCGAGGACGCCGAGCGTCTCGCGCTCGCCGTCGTCCTCGGCACTCAGACGCTCGTCGACCCGCAGGGTGCGCGCTGAGGCCCGTCCGGGCCGCCGAGGAGGTGGTGTACGGCCTGTCCGCCGAGGAGGTCGTACGGCCCGTCCGCCGCCGGGACTCGACCCGGGTTTGCCGGGTCGGCAAACGTGCTCGGGCTTCCGGGGCGGCCTTCCGCATGATCGAGGCACGGAAGACCACCGGGCCCGAAGGAGGGCGCATGTCGCAGTACGCCACGGAGATCACACACCGGCTGGTTCCCTCGCCGGGAGGGCGGATCCATCTCGTGGAGCAGGGAAGCGGGCCACTGGTGCTGCTCGTGCACGGGTTCCCGGAGTCCTGGTACTCCTGGCGCCACCAGCTGCCCGCACTCGCGGCGGCGGGGTACCGCGCGGTCGCCGCCGATGTGCGCGGCTACGGGCGCTCCTCCAAGCCGGCCGCGACGGACGCGTACCGGATGACGGCCCTGGTGGAGGACAACGTCGCGGTGGTGCACGCCCTGGGCGAGGAGTCGGCGGTGGTCGTCGGGCACGACTGGGGCGCGAACATCGCCGCGAACTCCGCCCTGCTCGCGCCGGAGGTGTTCCGCGCGGTGGCCCTGCTGAGCGTCCCCTACGCCCCGCGCGGCGGGCCCCGCCCCGGTGACGTCTTCGCCGGGATGGGCGGCGACGAGGAGTTCTACGTCTCGTACTTCCAGGAGCCGGGCCGCGCCGAGGCGGAGATCGAGCCCGATGTGCGGGGCTGGCTCGCGGGCCTCTACGCGGCGTTGTCCGCCGACACCATGCCCGCGCCCGGCGCTCCCGATCCGCACTTCGTCGGCGGGGGCGGGACCATGCGCGACCGGTTCCCCGCGGGCCGGCTGCCCGGCTGGCTGAGCGAGCGGGATCTCGACGTCTATGCCGGGGAGTTCGAGCGGACGGGGATGACCGGCGCGCTCAACCGCTACCGGAACATGGACCGCGACTGGGAGGACCTGGCCGCGTTCGACGGCGCCCCGATCACCCAGCCGTCCCTGTTCGTCGGCGGCGGCCTGGACGCCTCCACGACCTGGCTGGCCGACGCGATCGAGGCGTTCCCGGTCACGCTGCCGGGCCTGGTCTCCTCGCACCTGCTCGACGGCTGCGGCCACTGGATCCAGCAGGAGCGCCCCGACGACGTCAACCGCCTCCTCACCGAATGGCTGGCGGTCATCCGGACCGTGTCGTGACGGCTTGACACCCCGCGGTTGGCGGAAGGTTCACCTCCGCCGGACATCTCCATGGTCGAACGCGCTTGTTCCGCAATCGAGTCGTCATGGGGGATGTCATGAAGGGACCGCGTAGGGCCGTCCTCGCGGCGTCGGCGCTGCTGTGCGCGTCGGTGCTGGTGGGCTGTGCCAAGCCCGACCGGAGCGAGATCGTCACGTGGACCGACGAACACGGTCGGGCCTGCACGGGCGTGGCGGTGGTCGACTCCGAGGACGACGACCGTGAGGTGACCAGCATCGACTGCGACTACCCGCCGGACGGCAGGCAGCCGGGCCGCCAGACCTCCGGGCCGCTGCCGGACTGAGGCGCGGGCACGCTCAGCGCGGCGCGGCGGCGGTCAGCCTCAGGTACAGGTCCGTGCCGTACGGGTACCACCACGGGCTGTGCGCGCCGGCGGCGAGGTGGTCGATCGCGATCAGGGTGTCCGCCGCCGTCTTGCAGCGTGGGTGACGGGTGGCGAAGGCGGCGACGCGGGGGCGCTGGGTGGGGAGCCAGGCGGCGATGAGTCCGGGGTCGCCGTCGTACCACCAGGTGAAGTCGAAGTCCTCCCAGAGCAGGTCGGTCGCCCAGGCGAAGGCGAGGCGGACCAGGCCGGCTTCCGCCACCGGGCCGAGGAGGGTGGCGAGGGCGGCGAGGTGGTCCAGCCAGGGCCGCAGGTCGCCCGTCGCGTGGGCGATGCCCTCCACCAGTTCCGTGACGTCTGCCGCGGGCCGGCCGTCGGTCAGGGCGACGGCCAGCAGCGCGCGGAACGCCCGCTCCACCGCGGCGCGTTCGGGCGCGGGCCAGTCGGTCAGGGCGGCACCGTAGCCGGCCAGGTGGCCGATCTCCAGGTCCGGGTCGGTGCCCTCCTCGCCTCCCGGGCCCCAGTGGCGCAGGGCGCGCGGCATGAGGCGGCGCCACAGGACGGGGTACTGGTCCGCGTCCCAGTGGTCGACGGTCTCGCGCATGAAGTGGCCGAGGACGTCGTCCGGTACGGCGGCGGGGTCGCCGCCGAGCAGGACCAGCTCCGACTCGGGGGTGCAGTACGTGCAGCCGTCCACCGGACGGTCGAGTGCGGGGGGCGACGCGAAGACGAGGTCGGCTTCGGCGAGGGCGTGGCGCCACATCGCGTACGGATCGACGTCACGGGGATCGGACATGTCGGCCTGCCACGGGGACTCCGCACAGGGTGCCTGGCGAAGAGCGCGACATTACCAGCCGCGGGCCCTCCCGGCCCTCCCGATCCTCCCGATCCTCCCGATCCTCATTGCGATCAGCGGAGTTGAGGCAGTGGAGCAGGGGCGGGGTCCGGGCCGGTGAACCGGACCTCGCCCGCCTCTCCGTTCCACCACCTGGTCAGCGGCTCACGGGTGCATCCGCGCGCCCTTGAGGACCTTGTCCACCGCGTTCCTCGGGCCGTGGACCGACAGGCCCACCAGGTCCAGGTCCGCCGTGCCGACGGCGCGGACCGCCGCGCGGTTGGCCTCGTCGTGGCCCGTGGCGAACAGGTCGGAGGTGAAGACCGCACGGGGCAGGGCGCGGGAGAGGGCGCGCGTGTGGGCCGCCTTCAGCACTTCCTTCGTGCCCTGGAAGACCAGGACCGGCTGCCGGAACATCGGCAGGTACGGCACGTCGTCCGCGTCCTCGTAGGGTGCGCCGATCAGCTCGGGGAGCTGTGTGCCCAGGCCGCTGACCAGGAACGCGGTGACGTTGAGGCGCTGCCAGGGTTCCAGGTCCTCGCGCAGCAGTACGGCGATCTTCGTGTCGAAGCGAGTGCTCATGCACTGAGACTGCCGATCGGGTCCCGCCCGCGTCTTGTACGTTGTTTGCATGGCCGCAGAGCGCCCCGAGCGGGTCGTTTCCGCCTGGCGGCCCCGTGTTCCGGGCGTCGTCGAGGTGTTCCACGCCCGCTTCACCGAGTACGCCTACCCGATGCACGTCCACGACGCCTGGACGCTGCTCATCGTCGACGACGGCGCCGTACGGTACGACCTCGACCGGCACGAGCACGGCACCCCGCACGACACCGTGTCCCTGCTGCCGCCGCACGTCCCCCACAACGGGGCCCCCGCCACTCCCGGCGGCTTCCGCAAGCGGGTGCTGTACCTCGACGGCCACCATCTCGCCGACGATCTCATCGGGGCCGCCGTCGACCGGCCCGATCTGCGCGACCCCCTGCTGCGGCGGCGCGTGGGGCAGGTGCACTCCGCGCTCGTGCGGCCCGGGGACGAGCTGGAGGCCGAGAGCAGGCTGGCGCTGGTCGGGGAGCGGCTGCGGGAGCACCTGCGGTCCCGGGAGGTCCTCGGACCGCCCCGGCGGGACCCCGTGCTCGCGCGGCGGCTGCGGGAGCTGCTCGACGAGCGGGTCGTGGAGGGCGTCGGCCTGGCGGAGGCCGGCGGGACGCTGTCCGCCCATCCCGCGCACCTCGTACGGGCGTTCAGCGGGGCCTACGGCATCGCGCCGCACCAGTACCTGATGTCCCGCCGGGTCGGCCGCGCCCGGCGGCTGCTCCTGGAGGGACGGTCACCGGGCGAGGTCGCCGTCGCCACCGGCTTCTACGACCAGGCGCACCTCACCCGGCACTTCCGCAGGCTGGTCGGGGTCACGCCGGGGCGTTACCGCGCGGAGGGCCGGTGACCCCCGCGGAGGCGGGCCACCGGCCCTCCGGGGTCACTTCACGTCGACGTAGTCGCCCGCCGCCGTCGCGCCGCCCGTCGTGGACGTCTCGCCGAACGTCCAGCGCCAGTAGCCGTCGGTGGTGGCCGTCACCGTGGTCTTCAGGGAGCCCGTGGAGTTCGCCCGCGCGGTCTTGACGGTCGTGTAGGTGCTGGTGCCCGCCTTGCGGAACTGGAGCTTGGCCAGCTTGCCGCCGTAGCCGACGTACGCCTCCCTGCCCCAGTCGGCGCGGGTCAGCTTGCCCGTCACGGTGAGCGTCCTGTTCTTGACGACCGGTTCCGGCGAGGCGTTGACCGTGGCCCGCGCGGCGCGCTTGACCTGGACCGTGCCGAGGCCGGTCAGGTTCTCCTCGGCCTTGAGCTTGGTCTCGCTCCCGGGGGCCCAGAGGCGGATGTTGGCCGCGATCTTCCAGGTGGTGGCGTCCTTGGTGGAGTCCAGGGTCCAGCGGGGGTCGATGTAGAGATCGCCCTCGACGTTCGCCGAGCCGGGGGTGTCGTCGTAGTAGATGACGTGACCCGTGCGGATGCCGCTCTCCGCGCCCTCGGCGGCCGTGGTGTCGTGGTAGAGGTACGGGAACACGGTGACGTCGCCGGACGAGTACCCCGCGGGCCAGGTCATGCGGAAGCTGAGGCTGGGGTACTTCTCCTCGGAGATACCCACGACGATGGGCTTGCCGTTGTTCACGACCACGTTCGACACGGTGACGCCGGTGTCGGCCGCCTGTGCGGGCGTCGCGGTGCACACCCCGAGGGCGAGCGCTCCGGTGAGCGCGGCCATGAGGGCGGATCTGCCTGTGCGCATGCACGTCCTCTTCATGCACGGGACCCCTGAGACCGGGGTCCGGATCGCGGCAGGTTAACAGTACGTACCCGCACGTCCGTTCGGCGCCCCTGCCGTGACCTGCGCGGTCGTCACCCGTCCGAGGGGCGCTGCAGCAGGTGCGTGAACGCGTCCAGGTTGCGGGTGGACTCGCCGCGCGACACCCGCCACTCGTACTCCTTGCGGATCGCCGAGGCGAAACCGAGCTCCAGGAGGGTGTTGAAGCTGCCGTCGGCGGCGTCCAGGACCTGGCCGAGGAGGCGGTCGAGTTCCTCCGCGGTGACGGCGGAGAGGGGGAGGCGGCCGGTGACGTAGACGTCGCCGAGCGGGTCGACGGCGTAACTCACGCCGAAGAGCTTGAGGTTGCGCTCCAGGAGCCAGCGGTGGACGGCCGCCTCGTTCTCGTCGGGGTGGCGGATGACGAAGGCGTTCAGGGAGAGCGTGTGCCGGCCGGCGATCAGGGACACGGTCGTGGAGAGCTTGCGGGTGCCGGGGAGCTTCACCACGTAACTGCCGGGCGCGGGGCTCTCCCACTCCAGCTCGGCGTCCCTCAGGACGTCCTCGATGACCTGCGTTGCCTCCGCCGCCTTGTCAGCCATGGGGCGAGCGTACGTGACGGCGGTGGGCCTGGGTCGCGGCCGTGTAGACGTCGGCGGTGGCCGCGGCGGAGGTGTCCCAGCCGAAGGACCGGGCGTGCCGGGCGGCGGCCTCGCCCATGCGGTCGACGAGGTGCGGGTGGTCGGCGAAGTCGCGCAGCACGCGCGCGTAGGCGTCGGGGTCGTGGCCCTGGACGAGGAAGCCGGTGTGCCCGTCCCGCACGGCCACCGGGAGGCCGCCGACCGCCGCCGCGAGCACCGGGGTGCCGGCGGCCTGCGCCTCTATGGCGACCAGCCCGAAGGACTCGCTGTAGGACGGCATGACGAGCACGGACGCCGCGCGGAACCAGTCCGCGAGCTGCTCCTGCCCGACGGGCGGGCGGAACCGCACGACGTCCGCGATGCCGAGCCGCGCGGCGAGCTTCTGCAGCCCCTCCGGCTTGGCGAGGCCGCTGCCGCTGGGGCCGCCGACCACGGGGACGCAGATGCGTGAGCGCAGCTCGGGACGCTCACCGAGCAGGGCGGCCACCGCGCGGAGGAGCACGTCGGGTGCCTTGAGGGGCTGGATGCGGCCCGCGAAGAGGGGGATCAGGGCGTCCTGCGGCAGGCCGAGGCGGGCCCGCGCGGCGGCCCGGCCGTCGGCCGGGCGGAAGCGGGACAGGTTGACGCCGGGGTGGACGACGGCGACCTTGCCGGGGTCGGCCGCGTAGTGCCGTACGAGTTCGTCGGCCTCCTCGGCGGTGTTGGCGATCAGCCGGTCGGCGGCGGCGACGATCTGGGTCTCGCCGATGACGCGGGCGGCGGGCTCGGGCGTGTCGCCGTCGGCCAGGTTGGCGTTCTTGACCTTGGCCATGGTGTGCATGGCGTGCACCAGGGGCACGCCCCAGCGCTGGGCGGCGAGCCAGCCGACGTGGCCGGAGAGCCAGTAGTGGGAGTGGACCAGGTCGTAGTGGCCGGGGCGGTGGTGGGCCCAGGCCTGCATCACGCCGTGGGTGAAGGCGCACAGCTGGGCCGGGAGCTCCTCCTTGGCGAGGCCCTCGTAGGGGCCCGCGTCGACGTGCCGGACGAGGACGCCGGGGGCGAGTTCGACGGTGGGCGGGAGGGCGGCCGCGGTCGCGCGGGTGAAGATCTCGACCTCGATGTTGATCTCGGCGAGGCGCTGCGCGAGCTCCACGATGTAGACGTTCATGCCGCCCGCGTCGCCGGTGCCCGGCTGGTGGAGCGGGGAGGTGTGCACGGAGAGCATCGCCACGCGGCGGGGCCTGCGGTGCAGCCGCAGCCGCGGGGAGGCGGCGGGGGAGCGCCGCCCGAGCCTCGCGATGTACTGGCTCACGTGGCGTTCCTCCTCGCTGCGGGCATGGCTGTCGGAGGGTGTGCCACCCTCGGCGACGTCAACGTCCGAAAACCGCGTCCCCATTTCCGGACGACGTCCCCGGTTGGCGTTTTTACCGAATCATTACCATCTGTCGCTCAACCGTTCGAAAATGGGCCGCGTCACCCACACCGGTGCCGCTTCCGGGTACCCGCATACTCGTCCCCATGACAGTCCGCGCCCCCTCCCTCCCCCGCCCTCGGCCCGGCTCGAGCGGGAGGGCCCCCGTCGTGGGCACGGTGACGCGCGGGACGACCAACCCCAACCGGCTGCGCCGCATGGACCGCTGGATCACGGCCACGCACGGCGCGGAACTGCGCCGCGCCGCCGATCCCGTCGCCGTCGACCTCGGCTACGGCGCGGCCCCCTGGACGGCGGTCGAACTGCTCCACCGGCTGCGCGCCGTGGCGCCCCGCGCGCGCGTGGCGGGCGTCGAGATCGAACCGGCCCGGGTCACGGCGGCACGGCCGTACGAGCGCGAGGGACTGGCCTTCCTCCGCGGCGGCTTCGAGGTCCCGGTCCCCGGGCGGCCGGTGCTGGTCCGCGCGGCGAACGTGCTGCGCCAGTACGACGAGGCCGAGGTCGCCGCCGTGTGGCGGCGGCTGTGCGCGCGGCTCGCCCCCGCCGACCCGGCGACGGGCTCGCGCGGCGGGCTGCTGGTCGAGGGGACCTGCGACGAGATCGGGCGCCGGCACGTCTGGGTCGCCCTCGGGCCGGAAGGGCCGCGCACGGTCACCTTCGCGACCCGCCTCGGCTCCCTGGAGCGCCCCTCCGACCTGGCGGAACGCCTGCCGAAGGCGCTCATCCACCGCAATGTGCCGGGCGAACCGGTGCACGCCTTCCTGCGCGACTTCGACCGCGCCTGGGCCGCCGCCGCGCCCTACGCCTCGTACGGCGCACGGCAGCGCTGGATCCGGGCGGTGCGGGACCTCACGGCCGACTGGCCGGTGGCGGACGGGCCGGGGCGGTGGCGGCAGGGGGAAGTGACGGTGCGGTGGGAGGCGTTGGCGCCCGGGCGTTGATGCCCTGGCGGTAAACCTCTCGTGACGGCTCGGGGTGACAGGAACGATCTCCGTGAGTCGTTCGTCACACTGGCGGGACGATCGCCGCGCCGGGGAATGCCGGGAAGGGAGAGACGGGAAGCACTCCCCCTGTCGTTTCGCGTGCCGGCGTGGCAGCATCCCCGGGTGACGGGATGTTACTGACGGTTAATCAAGCGGGGGTAGGGGTCATGGGAACGGGCAAGCGCGGGTTGCTCACGGCGGCTGTGACCGTGGTCTGCGCGGTCACCGTACTGGCGGTGTCCGGTACGGCGTTCGCGGCTCCCACTCCCCCGCCGTCCCCCCCTGCGAGCGCGAGCGTCACCGTGGTCGCCGACAAGGACCTCGAGGTCGTACGCGAGAAGCTCGACAAGCTCTACCGCGCGGCGGCCGTCGCCACCGACGAGTACAACGCCGCCGAGGAGAAGGCCCGGCAGCAGTCCGCCCAGATCGTCCGGCTGGCGAAGAAGATCGTCGAGGGCCGGGAGAAGCTGAACGAGCTGGAGACCCGCGCGGGCGCCGCGGCCGCCGCCCAGTACCGCGGCGGCGGGCTTCCGCCCGAGGCCCACCTGATGCTGAGCGACGATCCGCAGGAGTTCCTCGACGGCGCGGGCCGGGTGCGCCAGGGCGAGCACGCCACCAGGGGCCTGCTCGGGGAGATGACCCGCACCCAGCAGGACTTGGAGCAGTACGCGCAGGACGCCGAAGCGCAGATGAAGAAGCTCGAGTCGGGCCGCAAGGCCAAGGCCGCGGCGCAGAAGAAGATCGAGAAGCGGATCGAGGCGGCCGAGAAGCTCGAGTCCGAGCTGGAGGAGGAGGAGAAGGAGCGCCTGGCCCGGCTGGAGCGGCAGGCCGCCGCCGAGGCGCAGGCCAGCTGGCTGGGCTCCGGCATCCTCGACGAGATCAGGGGCGAGGCGACGGAGCAGGGCGAGAAGGCCGTCGCGTACGCCACCGCGCAGATCGGGAAGCCGTACCAGTGGGGGGCCGAGGGGCCGGAGACGTACGACTGCTCCGGACTGACCTCACAGGCCTGGATCGCGGCCGGGCGGAGCATGCCGCGTACGTCGCAGGCACAGTGGCAGCAGCTGAAGCGCGTCGACGTCGAGGACATGCGGCCCGGCGACCTCGTCATCTACTTCGGCGACGCCAGCCACGTGGGGATGTACGTCGGGGACGGCATGATGGTGCACGCCCCGCGCCCGGGGCGGACGGTGACGCTCGCGGGGGCCGGATCGATGCCGATCCTCGGGGTGGTACGGCCGGACGCGGACGCGGACTGAGCGGTGCGCGCCCTCCGGGCCGGCCGCTCAACACCCCGGTGACACACGCCACGTGACCCAGCGCACGTCGATCTTGCGGTCAAACCCCCTGCGGACGTGACGTTCGTCATCCCCGTGGCGGCCGCGGGCTGTCCAAAAGCGGTGGCAAACGCGGCATATGACGGTGGCCGATGGCGGAGCGGCGTGGTTCACACCATTCCGCTGCGGCGCCGTCAGCCGCTATGGTCCCCGTTCGAAGGGGCGTCCCCTGCTCGCACACAGAGGTGGGAGCCGGGCACAGGCCTACGGCCGAAGCCCCGCCGTGCCCTCGGGGGGAGGGAAGGAACCCGCAACCATGCCCGCACCTGTACCGCGGCAGAGAGCGATCCCGGCCGCGGAAGGTGGTCAGGCGCCGGCCGCCGCACCGAACGGCGGCTCCGCCCAGGACTCCTCGGAGGCCAGGGCGGCGGCCCCGTCCGAGAACGCCACGGGCCGGGCCGGCACCGCGCCGGACCGGGCCGAGACGGCCGCCCACACCAACCTCACCCTGCTGCTGATCGAGGACGACCCCGGCGGGTCGCCGATCGTGCCGGAGCTGCTCGACCAGTCCGGCAAGCCGATCCGTGTCCGCACCGCCCGCAACCTCACCGAGGCCGAGCGGCTGCTGACCGACGACGTCCACTGCATCCTGCTGGACCTCGCGCTGCCCGCGCCCGGCCGGGCGGGCGGCGGTGACGACGAGCTCGCCGTGCTCAAACACGTCCTGGAGCTCGCGCCCCGGCACGCCGTCCTCGCGCTCACCGGCGCCGACGACACCGAGCGCGGCGCCGAGGCCGTACGGGTGGGCGCCCAGGACTACCTCGTCCGCGACGAGCTGGACGGCCGGCTGCTGAGCCGGGCGATCCGGTACGCGGTGGAGCGCAAGCGGTCCGACTCCGCCGAGCGGCGGCTGGCCGAGGGCCGCGTGCGCGCCCAGGAGAACCGCCGGCTGGAACGCGGTCTGCTGCCCACCCCGCTGCTGGACGGCTCCCCGCTGCGGTTCGCCGCCCGCTACCGCCCCGGCCGCTCCCGGGCCCTGCTCGGCGGGGACTTCTACGACGTCGTCCGCACCCCGGACGGCACCGTGCACGCCATGATCGGCGACGTCTGCGGCCACGGCCCGGACGAGGCCGCCCTCGGTGTGGAGCTGCGCATCGCCTGGCGCGCGCTGACCCTGGCGGGGCTGTGCGGGGACCAGCTCCTTGGCACGCTGCAGCAGGTGCTGGAGCACGAGCGGCCGGACGACGAGATCTTCGCGACCCTGTGCACGGTGGACATCGCGCCGGACGGCCGCCGGGCGGGCCTGTGCCTGGCCGGCCACCCGTCGCCGCTGCTCGCCCGCCCGGGTCACCCCGTGCGCCTGCTGCCGTACGACAACAACGGCCCGGCGCTGGGCCTGCTGCCGGGCGCCCGCTGGCCGCGGATGCAGGTGGAGCTGGGTGCCGAGTGGAGCCTGATGCTCTACACCGACGGCCTGATCGAGGGCCGGGTCGGCGACACCGGGGAGCGGCTCGGCCAGGACGGCATGGTGGAGATGATCCGCCGCCAGCTCTCCGAGGGGCTGCGCGGGGAGAAACTGCTGCGCACCGCCGTCAACGAGGTCCGGGACCTCAACGGCGGCGAGCTGACGGACGACGTGGCGGTACTGCTGCTGGACCGGGCGGTGTGAGCGGGAGTCCGCCGCCTGCGGCCGCCGCGGTTCGGCGGCCGCCGTCGTTCAGCGGCCGCCGTTGTACGGGCCGTAGGGGCCGTCGCTGCTGGAGCCTCTGTGGGCGCGCCCGCCGCCGGGGAGGCCGCGGAGCGCCGGGCGGACGTCGACCATGTACACGATGGTCGCGATCAGCCCGATGATCGGCAGGAACGACAGGATGTTGAAGATCAGGTTCACCACGAAGGCGATACCGAGGATGATCAGCCAGAAGGGCTTGGTCTGCTTGTCGGCCGCGCGGTAGGCGTCCTCACGGCGCGTGGCGGCGTCGATCAGCGCGAAGCCGCTGAACACGATCAGGGCCATGCTCAGCAGCCACATGAACCCCGCGAAGCCCTGCATCAGCACAACGTCCACCACCAGACTCGGCTCGTCCTCTACGCCGTCACCGTACCCGCATCCACCGGCCGGCTACCCGGACAACGGGCCGGGCACCGTGAGAGTGCCCGGCCCGTCCGGTTCCGTCCCGCCTACTTCGCGGGCGGCGTCGTCTTCTTCGCCGTGGCCTTGCGCACCGGGGCCTTCTTGGCGGCGGCGGGCTTCTTCGCCGCGGCGGACTCGTCGTCCTTGACCTCGACCGGCTCCAGCCGGGTGGCGGGCTTCGGCTCGGCCGGCGGCTCGACGGCGACGGCGATGTCCTCGATGCTCTCGGCGGCGTCGCCGCGCCAGGTCTTCACGGCCTGCTCGCCGTGCTCGGCGACCTTCTCGTAGGCCTCCCGGGCCTTGACGGCGTACTCGGCGGCGATGCCGACCCCGCGCAGCGCGAGGTCCTGGGCGTTCTCGCCGAGCTTCTTCAGGTCGGTGTCGAGCGAGCCGAAGAACTCGCCGACCTTGGTCTGGAGCGTCTCCTGCGTCTCCCGGACCCGGACGGTCGCCCGCTCCTGGACGGCCTTGGGGTCGGTGTTGCGCACGGCCTCGATACGGGCCGGGGCCTCGACGCGCAACTGCTCCACCAGGGCCGGCACCTTCTTGGCCTGCTGCAGCGCGAGGTCGGCGGTGCCGGCGGCGAAGTAGAGCGGGGTCGGGTCGCTGAGGGTCTTGCGCAGGTCGTCGGTGATGGCCATGGTGATGGTCCTCCCGGATTCGTTTTCGGCTGAGGGTTCTGTGTGGTCCGCGGCGGGCGGCCGGTGCCCTGGTCCGGCTCAGCCGGCCGTCCGCCGCGGACCGGTGTCGTCGTCGCCGTCTCCGGCCGTGCCGCCCGCCGGGTCGGCGGCCGTGCGGTCACGCGCGTCGACGGGATCCCCGGGCGTCGCCTCACCGTCCTCGGCGCCCCCGAACCCGTTCTCCTTGCGGAACGACTCGTAGATCTGGAGCAGCACCTGCTTCTGACGCCCGGTCAGCGCGGGATCGGCGAGCACGGCGGCCCGCGTCTCGGCCTCGGACCGGTCCCGCTCGGCGTCGAGGATGCCGGCCCGGACGTACAGCGTCTCGGCGGAGATCCGCAGCGCCTTGGCGACCTGCTGCAGCACCTCCGCGCTCGGCTTGCGCAGCCCGCGCTCGATCTGGCTGAGATACGGATTGGACACCCCGGCGGCGTCGGCGAGCTGCCGCAGCGACAACTGCGCGCTGCGCCGCTGCTCGCGCAGGTACTCACCGAGATTGCCGACGTTGAGCGATGCCATGCCTCCACACTGCTCCACCTCGCTAACTTTTGCAAGCACCCGCTTGCAAAAGTGCGCTACGGCACAGGCCGACCCTGATGTGACTCCCAGCGTTAGCTGTCATCTTTCAGCGCTTGTTGTCACAGCTGTGACTTGCAGAGCGGGTGCATAGGATCGCCGGCATGGCACTGCGACCTGTCCTGGTGAACATGAAGGCTCTTGATGACTCAGCGGTCGGTCGGTTCTGGGCGGAGGCGCTCGGCTGGAGTGTCGCCGGCGAGGGATCGGGCGCGACCGCCGCCAAACCCGTCGGCTTCGATTGGCTGGACCCGGTCGGCGTGTGCATCGACGTCATTGCCGTCCCGGAACCCAAGACTGCAACAAAGAATCGTGTGCACGTCGATCTCGCCACCACCTCTGCGGCCCATCAGGCGGAGTTGGTCGCGCGCCTTGAAGCTCTCGGTGCGACACCCGCCCACGTGGGCCAGGGCGATGTGCCGTGGACGGTCCTCGCCGACCCGGAGGGCAACGAGTTCTGCGTGCTGGAGCCTCGGGAGATGTACCGGGACACCGGGCCGATCGCCCGGGTGGTGGTCGACTGCGCGGATCCGCGGGCCATGGCCCGTTTCTGGGACGAGGCGATGGACTGGACCCTGCACGAGGTGACGGACGACCACGCGGTGTGGCGCTCGGCCAAGGGTGTCGGCCCGTATCTTGAGTTCCTCCGCTCGCCCGACGCGAAGACTGTGCCGGACCGCGTCCATCTTGACCTGGTGCCGGACCCCGGTGACGACAAAGCAGCAGAGGTCACCCGGCTGCGGGCCCTCGGCGCCGCCGACCTCGACGTCGGCCAGGGCGACGTCCCGTGGACGTGTCTTACCGACCCGGAGGGTCACGAGTTCTGCGTCCTCGCCCGATCCTGACACCGAGCCTTGACCCCGTGGGGGCTCGGTATCCCGGTCGATCCGGGGCGCCGAGAGCTTCTGCGTCGAGGCGCGTTCGGCGTGCTCGCCGACCACACCGCTCAACTCGGTCACAACTGCTCGTCGCGCGGATGGAGTGTCCTTCCGCGATGCGCTGGATGTGGTCGCGGCGGCTTCGGCTGCCTCGGGGGCGGCAGGGCCGAGGATCTTCAGGAACCTCTGCCGGAGACGGAGAAGGCGCTCCGGCGCCTGCGGGTCGGTCCGGTGCGAACGGCGGCCGTTCCGGGGGACGTCCCGAGGCGGTGTGCGAGACGGAGGATGCAGCCGGCCGGCGCCTCGTCAGGCAACGGATCGAGGCTGCGGGGGAGTGGGCGCACGCCTCATGACGCCCCGGCAGGAGGCCGGGCTGCGGCGGAACGGACCGTGCGGGGGCAGACGATCGTTCCACGACCTGGCCGACGTGTTCCGACGCCCGCTTCCGACGCCCGCCGGGGCGGCGCCGGTGTCGTTCCACGTGCGGTCACGGGCCCGCAGGCCAGGGGAGAATTTTCGGCCTCGGGCAAAGCCCGCGCAACCCTTCGAGACCGCTGGACAACTGCTCGAACGCGGGGAATTCCGCTCTCCTCAAGAGGACCGTTTTCCGGTCACGCCGATCATTTGTTCTTGATCTACTCGATGGGGCATGCCTAGCGTCACCCGCCATGGGGACCAACGCTTACGACGATCTTCTCGCGGACATCTACGACCAGATGTACCCGGACGCGCTCTCCGGCACGGCCGAGACCGTGGAGTTCGTCTCGACGCTCTGTCCGCCCGGGGGGTCCGTGCTGGAGCTGGGCGTGGGGAATGGGCGGCTCGCCGTGCCGCTGACCGGTCGCGGGGTGGACGTGTACGGCATCGACTCCTCGGCCCGTATGCTCGCCGACCTCGCCGTACGGGACTCCGCCAGTGCCGTGAAGGCCATCGAGGGCGACTTCCTCACGGCCACCACGGGCCGGCGGCACGATGTCGTCCTGATGGCGCTCAACACGTTCTTCTCGCTGCCCGAGCAGGAGAAGCAGATCGACTGCCTGCGCGCGATGCGGGAGCATCTCGCCCCCGGCGGGCGGGTGGTCCTGGAGGCCTTCGACCCCACCCCGTACCACGGGCAGGAGGGCGAGAAGACCACGACCCGCTTCCTCGGCCCGGGCACGGTGATGCTGGAGAGCAGCCATGTGGTCCAGTCACAGCAGCTCATCGTCCTGATCTTCGCCCTGCTCGCCGACGGCCCGACCCGCACCGCCCACACCGCGCTGCGCTACGCCTGGCCCGCCGAGATCGACGCCATGGCCCGGTGCGCGGGTCTGCGGCTCGTCGAGCGGTACGCGGGCTGGTCGAAGGAGCCCTACGGCCCCGGCAGCCAGCGTCACGTGTCGGTCTACGAGGCGGCGGACGCGGCGTAATGAGCGCCCTGCTGGAACTGACGGACGTACGGCACGGGTACAGCGGCCGGGCAGTCCTCAACGGAGTGAGCCTGGCCGTCGGCGCGGGTGAGTGCGTCGTCCTGCTCGGTGAGAACGGCTCGGGGAAGTCCACTCTGCTGCGGCTCGCCGCCGGGCAGGAGCTCCCGGAGTCGGGCAGCGTCACACTGCGCGGCACGGCCGTCTCCGAGGACGACTGGACCGTACGGGCCACCGTCGCCGCCGTCCTGGACAGCGGGGTGGGCTATCCGGACCTGAGCGTCCGTGAGCACCTGATGCTCGTCGCCCTGGCACACGGCCTGGGCGACGGGTCGGAGGACGCGGTGGACGAGGTGCTGGCCGAGCACCACCTGACCGAGCGCGCCGACGCGCTGCCACACCAGCTTTCCTCCGGGCAGAGCCAGTTGATGGCGCTGGCGCAGGCCTTCGTCCGGCCCGCCGAGCTGCTCCTGCTCGACGAGCCCGAGCAGCGACTCGACGTGGACGCCCGGGCCCGGCTGGCCGGACGGCTGCGGTCCGCGAAGGAGCGGGGGACGGCGGTGCTCCTGGCCACCCACAACCGGGAGCTGGCGGACGCCGTGGCCGACGCCGAGTACACCGTGTCCGGCGAAGGCCTGCTGGTCGCGGGTGTGTCCGGTGGCTGAGCTGATGACGCGTCCGGTGCGCACCGCGGACGAGGCGGACGCCGTCCACCACACCGGCGCGGTCCTGGCCCGGCTCCGGATGCTGCGGGCGGGGCGGCGTGAGGAGCGGCGCAAGAGCATCGCCTACACGCTGTACTGCACGGCGCTGCTCGTCGGCATCTGGGGCGTCCCGCTGCTGGTCGCCGCAGCGCAGGCCGGCGCGGACGGCCGGCTGCGGGGGCCGGCGGCCGAGCGCCTGCTGTCGGCGCTGCCGACGACCCTGCCCGCCGTGCTGGCCACTGTGGTGCTGGTGCTGGCCGAACGGGCCATGTGGCAGGGGCCGGTCCTGCTGGAGCGGGCAGCGCTGTCGTGGCTGCTGCCGCAGCCGGTGCTGCGCCGCGCCCTGCTGCTGCCCCGTTTCGTCGTGGCGTCGGTGACGACCACGGCGATCGCGACCGCGGCCGGCGCGGTGGCCGGGTTCCTCCTGCACGCCCTCGGGGCGGGCGCCTGGTGGGCCGCGACCGCCGGGGGAGCGATGACGGGCGCGACGGCCGGCTTCGCCGGGACCGCCCTGGCCACTCTGGTCCAGCGCCACTGCGACACCGGGCTGCGACGCAGGGCCTGGATCCGGCGGACGGCGTGGGCGGTGGTGGCGGTCCTCTGGCTGCTCGCCGCTGTCTCCCTGGCGGGCGGCTCATGGGCCGGGGAACAGGTCGTGCCCTGGTCGGGGCCGTGGGGCTGGGCCGCGCTGCCGCTGGTGGCGGTGGCGGGCGGGGCCCCCGCGGCAGCCGGGTGGGCCGGGGTCGCCCTGTCGGCCCTGGTGCTGGCCGCCGCGGGCCGGGCGGGAGCCGACGCGGCAACACGGATCCCGGCCCGGGTGCTGCGCACCCAGGCGGGCACCGCGCTGCGGGTGCAGGCGTCCCTGTACTCCCTGGATCTGCGGCAGGCACGGGCGGCCGTACGAGCCACTCGCTCGCGCACCGTGCGCTCCGCCGTGCGTCTGCCGTTCCCACGACGGGTGTGGCTGCTCGTCCCGTGGCGGGACGCGACCGCGCTGCTGCGCGCACCGGGGCGGCCGGCGTGGGCAGCGATCTGGGCCGCCGTGGCCGTGGCACTGCTGTGCCTGGACGGCACACCGGCCGCGGTGCCGCTGATGGCGCTGCCGGCCGGGTATCTGGCCGCGGCACAGCTGGCGGAACCGGCCCGTCTGGAGACGGACGACGTCCGGCGCTCGGCGCATCTGCCCTGGCCCGCCCGGGTGCTGGCGCTGTGGCACGGGGCGGTGCCCGCGGCGGGGCTGCTGGTGCTTTTCGCCCTGGGCGCGGCGGCGGCTGCGGGGGCCGGCCTGTGGTCGGACCGGCTGCTGGTCCTGCCCGCGCTGGTGCCCGCGCTGGTCGGCGCCGCGCTGGTGAGCGCCTACCGGGGCGTCGTACCGGTGCATCTGATGATCGGTTCGATGACGCCGCTGGGCGACACGGGGCCGCTCGCGGCGTTGCTGTGGCAGGCACGGGGACCGCTGGTGGCGCTGGGCTGCCTGGCCGTCGTGGACGGTCCGGTGCGCGGGGGCGAGCCGGATGCCGTGGGTCTGCTGTGGCCGCTGGTCGTCGGTGCGGGGACGGCCTGGTGGGCGGGGGTGACGGCGCGCAGAACCATGCGTGGCCGGTGAGCCCGTGGGGCCGGTCGCCCTGCGACCGCGGTGCTCCACGGCCTTCTTGCTCCCTGGCCTCCTCGCTCTGCGAGTTCATCCGACCGAATGACTTCGATGGGGGAACGCCGTTATGACGGTGAACAGCGTGGCGTGGGCTTCGGCTCCGGCCACCGGGCTCGGCTCGTCGGCGGCCGTGGCCGTGCTGCTGGACCGGCTCGGACTGGGCGGCCTGGCAGGCTCGGACACGACGGCGCCGCTGGGCAGCAACCAGAGCGTGACGGGGACGACGGACACCGGTGTGGACGTCTTCGTCAAGCAGGTGGACCCGCTGAAGCCGGACGCGCGGCAGCGGTTCGCCCGTATGCGCGACTTCGAGGAGTTCACAGCGGCCCACCCGGTCCCGGGGCTGCGCGCACCGCGGCTGCTGGGCTTCGACGAACCGGAGCTGCTGATCGCCTTCGCCTGGCTGCGCGGCTCGCGGACGGGCAACGCGCTGGCCGAGGACGACGCGTTCCCGGAGGAGATGGCGTACCGGACGGGCCGTGCGATCGGCGCGCTGCACGCGGTGGGCGCGCAGGCGGTGGCCCGTGCGCCGCGCCCCCTGGACACCTCACCGCCGATGCTGCCGCCGCTGGCGTTCCTGGAGGCCATCCCGCTGACCACGTACGTGATGTCGAGCGGGGCCATGCTCGACGCCTGGCGACTCCTGCAGCGCGACGGCGAGTTGCGGTCCGCGCTGACCGGGCTGCGCGCGCGGGAGCGTGCCGCGGCGCAGGTGCCCGCGCACTGCGATCTGCGGCTCGACCAGTTGCTCTGGCACGAGGGGGACCTGTACGTGTGCGACTGGGAGGAGTTCCGGCTCGCCGACCCGGCCCGGGACGTGGGCAGTTTCGCCGGGGAGTGGCTGTACCGGGCGGTGCTCGGCATCCCCGAGGGCTCGGCGGAGCGTGCGCAGCTCTCGCACCAGGACATCGTCGACCGGGGGGTGAGCGAACTGGCGCGGCTGCGGGGCCGCAACACCGCCTTCTGGGCCGGTTACCGGGAGGCAGCCGGCATGTCCGGCGGTGACGCGCACGAGGTGGCGGCCCGGGCCACCGCCTTCGCGGGCTGGCATCTGATCGACCGCATGATCGCCTCCGCCGAGCAGCAGCCCAGCCTGGACACGATGAACCGGGCCGCCTCGGGCATCGGCCGGACGGCGCTGCTCAGGCCGGAGAAGTTCGCCGGGACCATAGGTCTGGAGGGGTGAGATGACCGTCGCGGAGAACACTCGGCAGGACACGCTCGATCCGGCTGTCTCTCACGTGCTGGCCGCGGTCTCCCTGTCGCCCGACGGGACGGGTGTGCGCCTGGGCGACCGCGAGGTGACGGCGGACCGTCCGCGCCGCCTGTGCCAGCGTCTGGGCACCGCGCTGTATGAAGTCTTCCACGCCGGGCACGCCTTCGGCGACAAGCCCGGGATCCTGCACCGCGACCCGGCGCTGGAGGCGCCCCTGGCCCGGTCCGTGCCGCATGCGACCACGCCGGTGGCCGCACGCCTGCTCGACGGCCCCGCGGGCGAGGACCCCGCTCCCGGCGGTCCGGTGGCGGTGGTCGGAGGCGTACGGGTGCGGCTGCCGGAGGCGGCGCTGCCGGAGCTTTCGGGCGGCGCGTCCGGGGCCGGTGAGAGCGTGCTGCGGATACCGACCGCACGGCCTCGGCTGTCCCCGGGTTTCTTCCTGGTGGACGGCTCCCGGGGCAGCTGCGGTCCCGGTCCGCTCGTGCGGCTGTACATCCATCTGACCGACCCCGGCGCGGCCGTGCGGGTCTGGAGCGCGGTGCTCGGCGTGCTGGAGGAGCTCGAGGTCCCGTACCGGTCCAAGGTCACCTCCAGCCGGAAGCTGCTGCCCCGCCGAGACGGGCTGGTGGTCTATCTGGGCGCGGCGGCCTGGCACGCGGTGCCCGCCGTCGTACGGACCGCGTCCGCGGCGGACGTCGGCACGGAGACCTCGGCCTTCGCCCGTGCCCTCGCGCCCGGTGTGTCCCTGGCGTGGGAGCCGGACGACGACCGGCCGGGCCGGGAGGGCGGCAGCTTCGGCCAGCACCGCAGCCTCGCGATCGCCGAGGGAATCGTGGACGCGATGGCGGACGGCGACCTCTCGCGTGCGCACTCGCATGTGCTGACCCGGCTGACCGAATCAGGGATCGACCCCTCCGCATTGCATCGGAATATCGACTCCCCGGAACTTCCTTTTTCCTGTTGAACCCCGCCCACGAAATATGCGAGCATTGCATTGCGCACGGGAAAAACACTTCCCGCGTGATATCCGTCCGTAATTTCGTAGAGAAAGGTGATTCCCATGGACGCCGTTGAGCTCTTCGAGGGTTACTCCGCCTACGCCAGCACCGAGGAGGTTGCCGCCGCCGACGCTTCGGAGGCGCCGGCCATCACGAGCACCGTGACCTCCTCGCAGGGCTGCGCGATCACCATCAGCGCCGTCTTCGGCTGCTGATCCAGGCGGCTGACCAGCGCCTTCGGGCCGGGAACAGTCGGATCCCGGCCCGGAGCGCCCCGCGCGGAAGGCAGTAGATGACCGACCTGTCTCCCTCCCTGTCCGTGCTGCCCAACGGCCTTCGCGTCGTCCACGGCCGGTACGGCCCGAAGGGCCTCGCAAGCGTCAGCGTGCACTACGGAGTGGGCTTCCGCTCCGAGCCGGAAGGCCGCAGCGGATTTGCGCATCTCTTCGAGCACCTCATGTTCCAGGGCAGTACGAGCATCGCCCCTTCACAGCATTTCTCGACGATTCAGGGATCCGGCGGGACGGCCAATGCGTCGACCCGGCAGGATTACACCGAGTATTACCAGAGCGCACCGGAATCAGCATTGGAAAGAATGCTGTTCCTGGAATCGGACCGCATGGCCGCACCGAAATTCGTGGAGCAGAATCTGGGCACCCAGCTCGCGGTCGTCAAGGAAGAGGTCCGGCGCAATGTCCTGGACCGGCCCTTCGGCGGCTTCCCGTGGACCGAACTGCCCGGGACGATGTACCGGAAGTTCGCCAACGCGCACAACGGATACGGTGTCTTCGAGGACCTGGAGCGGGCGACGGTCGAGGACTGCGCCGCCTTCTTCGATGCGTACTACACCCCCTCCAACGCCGTGCTCACCGTCGTCGCGGACCTCCCCGAGGAGCACGTCACCCGGCTGGTGACGCGGCACTTCGGCGCCCTGCCCGCACGGCCCGCCGCGGCTGCGCCCGCGCTGCCCGAACCGCCGCCCGGCTCCACACGCCTGCGCCGCGTCGCGGACGCCCGGACCACGGCTCACGCCACCGCCCTCGGCTTCCGGCTGCCGTCCTTTCGCACCGATCCCCTCGGCTACGCCGCCCATGTGGTGCTCGCCGGGCTGCTCACCGGCGACTCCCCCGGCGGCCTCGCCGAAGCCGCCGGGGCTCACCGGCTGCCCGTGGCCTCGGTGAAGGTCCAGTGCGGCTTCTTCGCCCCCTTCGACGCGCTCGACCCGGACTCCCTCGTCGTGACGCTCCACCACGACGGCCAGGACCCCCGGCGTCTGGCCGCCTTCGTCCAACGGGAACTGGCCTCCCTGGCGACGGACGGCCCGCGCCCCGACCGGCTCGCCCGGGCCGTCCGCCTGCTGCGCCTGGGCTGGACCCGCCGCCATGCCGAACCTCTCCGACAGGCCCGCGCCCTGGGCGCGTTCACCCTGCTGCACGGCCGGCCCGACCTCGTCGCCGAGGTCCCGGCCCTGCTGGCTCGAGTGGACCACGCCGAGGCCGCCACCGCGGCCGGCCGGCTGGTCTGTCAGGACCCCGCAGCCCTCACCGTCGGCCCTCTACCACAAGGCGACCCCGCATGAGCGGCCTCCGCACACCGCTGCCCGGCCACGCCCGCTACCGCGGCGCCGCCGAGCTGGCGTCCGCCGCCGCACCGCGGCCGCTGCCCCCGCTCGGCTCCGACGACCGGATCAACCTGCCCGCCGCCACCTGGCGTTCGCTGGATTGCGGCCTGCGTGCCGTCGCCGTCCAGGACCCCCACGCGGCGACCGCGGAAGTCCAGCTGCAACAGCCGTACACCCCGGGCACACCACGGGAGTCGGCACTCGCGGAACTGCTGGCCGACGCGGTGCTGCGCGGCGCCGACCACGAACTGCGGTCCGCCCGGACGGCGGAGTGGTTCATCACCACCGCCCACGCCGACCCGGCCGGCCTCGCGGACCTCCTACGGGAGTTCACGCTCCCCTTCACCCCGTGGGCCGTCCCCGCCGACCGGATGGCACTGGCCCGCACCCGGCTGGCGCGGCGCGCCCCCATGCAGGCCGCCAACCCCGCCACGACCGCCCGCGAGGCGCTGTGGACCAACCGGTTCGGTCCCCTCGGCTGCTTCGCCGGACTGCCCGGGCCGGACGTCATCACCGCCCTCACCCCCGCCGAGCTCGAAGCGGCGCGGCAGCACATGCTCCGCCTGCCCGGCGCCCACCTCGTCGTGGTCGCGGACCTGCCCCCGGAGCACGTGCTGGACCTGGCCGAAGCCGCGTTCGCCGGCATCGGCGCCCGGCCCTCCGCAGCGCCTGCCCCCGCTGTCGTGCCGCCGCCCGCCCCGCGGGACCACCAGGTCGTCCACCGCCCCCGCGCTCTCCAGTCGCACTTCCTGATGTCCTTCCCCAGCGTGCCCTGGGACGACGACCGCTACCCGGCCCTGGCCCTGGCCAACGCCGTCTTCGCCGGATACTTCTCCTCCCGCCTGGTGGGACGGATCCGTGAGCGCCTCGGCCTGTCCTGCCACGTGGCGTCGTTCTTCGACCAGACGCTCGGCACTCCCAGCGTCCTCCTCGAAGGCGCGTGCGCGACCGCCGCCACCGACACGGTGCTGTCCGAACTGCGCGCCGGGTGGACCGGAATGGCGAACCGTCCACCGGAGCCGTCCGAGATCGAGGACGCGCGCCGCTTCTCGCTCGGCATGCTCGCCGCCCTGCGCGCCTCGCCCGCCGCCCTCGCCCAGTTCTTCTCGACGCTGTGTTGCTGGGGCATCCCCCTCGGCTGGGCGGAGGACTACGCCCGGCGGCTGCGGACCGTCACCCCGACCGAGGTGACGGCCGCCGCCCGCGCCTTCCTCGGCCCCGGCCCCACGTCACGCGTCGTGGTAGGCGACGCCACCGCCCTCTCCTTCGAAGGAACCCCGAAGTGACCAGCTCCTCCTCGCCCGGCACCTCCCAGGCCGCGACCCCCTTCACCGCCCCCGCCCCGGCGCTGACGTTCGAACGCCTGCTCCTGGTGGGCACCGGCGCACTGCACGCCTGGCAACTGCCCACCTGGGTCAGCTGGCTGCGCATGACCTACCCCCGGCTCGACCTGCGCACCGTCATCACCCGCAGCGCCGAGCGCTTCGTCGCCCGTCAGGCGCTCACGGCACTCGGCGGCCGCGAGACCCTCGTCGACGAGTGGCCACCGGACACGGACACCGGGGCCGGGGCTTTCCACGTCGAGCTCGCGCAGTGGGCAGACGCCGTCCTGGTCTACCCCGCCACCGTGAACTTCATCAGCCGGTACGCCACCGGCATAGCCGACACCCCCGTGCTCCTCGCCCTGCAGTGCCTTCAGGCCCCGGTCGCGGTCGCCCCCTGCCTCCCCCCGGGCGCCGACCGGAGCGAGACGGTCCGCACGCATCTCGCCACCCTCTCCGCACAGAAGAACGTCGTGGTGGTCCCCACGGTCCCCGGCCTCAGCGTCACCACGGGCCGCGACGACGCCCGCGTGCCGCCCCCCATGCCGGCGGTCGTCGAACAGCTCCAGGCCAGGCACACGGCGCTGCGGACGGAAACGGCATGAACCACTCCTCGCTCGGTCCCCCCGTCCGCGACATGCGCACGGGCCGCCTCCACACCCGCGTCTACCGGTCCGGCGACAGCCACCTCTGGCGCCGCGAGGTCCTCCGGGACGGCGTCCCCGCTCGCTCTCTCCCCTCGCTCCCGGCCGGCGCCGGACTGGCGTCCGCCGAGCTCGCGGAAGACGGCGCATACGAGTACCGGGTCGCCGGCAGCCTGTCCCTCGGCCACCTGATCTGGCCCCCGACGGCCGACCCCGCACCCCCCGCACACCGCGAGGCTCTCGCCCGGGCCATGACGAGCGCGGGCCGGGCCCTGCGCTCCCTCCACGCTCAGGGACCCGTCCTCGTCGACCCGGCCCCCGTCCCCCCACCCGTCACCCGTCTGGCACGCTGGCTGCGCTCGGCCGACGACCATGCCCACCACCGCCTGACCGCCGTCCTCGGCCCGGCCCGCCTCCGCGAACTCTCCGCCTGGTGCGACGTCCTGGGCGCCCCCGACCCGGCACACCCGCGCACACTCCTGCACGGCGAGCCCTCGGTCGGCCTGATCATCCCGTCCCCCGCACCGGCCCACGCGGTCCTCCTCACCGGCGAGACCCTCTCCCACGGCCCAGCGGCCTTCGACACCGGCTGGCTCATAGGAGAGCTGGCCGAAATGGCCCGCCTCTCCGGCCCCGCCCACGCCCCGTCCTTCGCCGCCTTGGCCACCGCTCTCCTCGCCGGCCACGGCCCCCTCGCCCCCGACGACATCACCCCCCTCGCCCTTGCCGCGGGCCTGCGCAGCGTCGTCCACGTCGCGGACTACGCGACGTACGTCGGCTGGACCGACGGCCTGGAACACTGCATCACCCTGCTCCCCGACCTGGTGGACACGTCGGGCCGAGCCGCTCTGGACGCCGTCCGCGTCACCGTCTCCGCGTGAGCCGGCGCTCGGCCGCCCTCGTCGGCGCCTGTACGCACCTCCGCCCCGCACGGCATTCCCCGGCACATGACGAAGGCGGTCTCCGGCACCGGTGACGACCACCGTGCTCGGTCACACCGGAAAACACCGGAAAACACCGGAGCCGCACCGGATGCGGCGCTAGCGTGGGGTCCCGTGATCGTATGGATCAACGGCACCCACGGCGCGGGCAAGACGACGGCCGGCGCGCTCGTGCAGCGGCTGCTCCCGGACTCACGGGTGTTCGACGCCGAGAAGGTCGGCGAGACGCTCATGGACATCACGCCGGGACTGCCCTGGACGGACAACTTCCAGCACTGGCCGCCGTGGCGGCCGCTCGTGGTCGAGACCGCCCGCCGCGTCCTCGACTACACCGGCGGCACCCTGGTGATGCCCATGACCGTCCTGGTCGAGGAGTACTGGCGCGAGATCAGCGCGGGCCTCGACCGGCACGCCATCCCGGTACGCCACTTCGTCCTCCACGCCGACCGGGAGACCCTGCGCGGGCGCATCGCGGGGGACACGGTCCTCGGCCCCGACTCCCCGTTCCGCCTCAGCCACCTCGAGCCCTACGCCGAGGCGGCCCGCACCTGGCTGCACGCCGAGGCCGAGGTCATCGACACCACCCACCTCACCCCGGCCGAGACCGCCCTGCGGATCGCGGAGGCCGTCAAGAGCTGAGCCCCCGTTGTCAGTGCCGTCGGCGAGGATCCCGGACATGACTGCGACCGCCGCCGACGCACGAACCCTCCTGGAAGACGTCCGCACCAGCGCCGCCTGGATCGCCCGCGCGCTCAAGAGCTCCGGGTACCGGGCGGACTTCTCCCCCCTGAGCCTGCGGGACGTCGAGCGCTTCATGGCCGAGCACAGCGACCACGGGATCGCGGTGCCCGGCGGCCTCCTCGCGACGGACCTGGGGCCGCGCCTGTTCGCCCTCGGCGCCTACCTCGGGGAGACGGTCCGGCGCAGTGCCGGCGGGACCTGGGAGACCGACGCCGAGGACCCGGACAGCGAGATGAACCTCAGGCTCCGCCTCCCCGACGGCTCCGTCGTCTGGCCCGTCCAGCGCATGGTCAAACGCTTCCGGCACGGCCACGAGGACAGCGTCGTCGGCTACGCGATGGGCCTGGGCCTGCAGCCGGCCCGCCGACGGTCACGGCTACGGCCCGGAAGCCGCGCGGGGCGCGGCGTGCACGGGCCGCGGGAGCTCGGCCGAGGCCGGAGAGGACCGGTCAGGATTCGAGAAGCCCCAAAGGGCGGGGCGCGCCTAGCGTGAAGGGCATGACCTTCATGGAGAGCGTGACCCTCGACGTGGCCGACACCGCGGCCGCCCGCCGTTTCCACTCCGCCGCCTTCGGACTGGACGAGCAGATCCGTCTGCGGGCCTCGAAGGAGGCCACGAGCGGGTTCCGCGGATTCACCCTGGGGCTCACGGTGCCCCGACCGGGCGACGTCGACAGCCTCATCGGTACCGCCGTGGACGCCGGTGCCGTACCGCTGAAGCCGGCCGCGAAGTCGCTCTGGGGGTACGGCGGCGTCGTACAGGCCCCGGACGGGACGATCTGGAAGGTCGCGACCTCGGCGAAGAAGGACCGCGGTCCCGTCACCCGGCGGATCGACGAGATCGTGCTGCTGCTCGGCGTCGCGGACGTGGCCGCGAGCAAGCGGTTCTACGTCGCGCGGGGCCTCACCGTGGCGAAGAGCTTCGGCCGTACGTACGCCGAGTTCGCCGGCCGGGAGTCGAGCCCCGTCAAGCTGGCGCTGTACCGGCGCCGTGCCCTCGCCAAGGACCTCGGCGTCCCCGAGGAGGGCAGCGGATCGCACCGGCTGGTGATCGGTGGCGGCGAGGACGCCTTCACCGACCCGGACGGGTTCCCCTGGGAGGCCGCGTCACCGGCCGCCCTCACCTCCTGACGCACGCCGCGCACCGGGGAAAGAACAGAACGCCCGAGCACACCCTCGTACGCGAAGGCCGCCGGTCCGGCGGGCCGCACACGGCAGACTGACCCGTATGACCGCCGCAGCCGATACCGCCAAGTCCGACCTCCGTCGCTATCTCCAGGAAGCCCGCGACGCCCTGCTGTGGAAACTCGACGGCCTCCCCGAGTACGACGTCCGCCGCCCGATGACGCCGACCGGCACCAACCTCCTGGGCCTGGTGAAGCACGCGGCCGGGGTGGAACTGGGCTACCTCGGCGACACCTTCGGCCGGCCGTCCGGCGAGCCGCTGCCCTGGCTCGCGGACGCCGCGGAGACCAACGGGGACATGTGGGCCACCGCCGAGGAGTCGCGCGAGGACGTCACCGGCCTGTACCGCCGGGCGTGGGCGCACGCGGACGCGACGATCGAGGCGCTGCCGCTGGACACGACCGGCAGGGTGCCGTGGTGGCCGGACGGCAGGGACGGACTGACGCTGCACCACGCCGTGGTCCGCGTGATCGCCGACACCCACCGGCACGCCGGCCACGCCGACATCCTCCGCGAACTCATGGACGGCGCCGTGGGGGAGAGCGCGACCGGTACCAGCCTGCCGTCGGACGACCCGGCCTGGTGGGAGGCCTACCGCGGCCGACTGGAGCGCGTGGCGCGGGAGGCCGCCCGGAAGGCGTGACCGGCCCGCCCCGTCAGCCGTCGGCCGTCGGCGGCAGCACCCCTCACCGTGCCGCGCGGGCCCACTCCCCGAGGACGGGGACGCACTTCTCGGCGAAGTACTCGTAGTCCTCGGCCGTGTTGTAGACGTGCGCGGACAGCCGCAGGTAGCCGACTCCGCCGAAGCTGGTGAACGCCGCCTCGACGCCCAGCTCCGCGGGGGCCCGGTCGCGCAGGGCGTCGGCCGCGAGGCGGTCGGCGCCGAGCCCGTCGGGCAGCCGCACCAGCCGCATGCCGGGCACGGGCATGCCGACGTCGACGGACGCGTCCGCACCGGTCAGCCCGGCGAGCGCGGCGCCCACGATCCGCGCGCCGTAACCGGCCAGCTCGTCCATGTACCGGCGGGCGGCGGGCCAGCCCCAGACGCTGTCGACGAAGCCGAGGGCGGCCGGGGCCGCCAGTTGGCCGGTGGCGTCGAGGGTGCCCTGGTGGTCGAAGCGTTCGGGGTACGGGTCGGCGGCGCCCCACGAGTCGATCAGCGGGTACAGCCCGTCCCGCAGCGGACCGCGCGCCACCAGGGCCGCGGTGCCGCGCGGCGCGCAGCCCCACTTGTGCAGGTTGCCCGTCCAGAAGTCGCCGTCCCACCCGTCGAGCGGGGCGGCGATCAGCCCGGGCGCGTGCGCGCCGTCCACGAGCAGCGGGATCCCGAGCCGCCGCGTCCGCGCGGCGATCCGCTCCACCGGCAGCCGGCGGGCGGTCGCCGAGGTGACCTGGTCGACGACGACGAGTCCGGTGGCCTCGCCCACCTCGGCCATCACCGCCTCGTACGCCTGCTCCTCGCCGGCGTCCAGCGGCACCCTGGCGGTGCGCACCCGGCCGCCCCAGCGGCGGGCCAGCCGTTCGGCGCCCATCGTCACGGCGCCGTAGCCGTGGTCGGTGACGACGATCTCCCCGCCGCCCCGGCGCTCCAGGCCGGCGTACACGACGCTCGCGCCGGCGCTCGCGTTCGGCACCAGGGCGAGGTCGCCGGGGGCCGCGCCGAGGAAGGCGGCGAGGTCGGTACGGGCCGCCGCGAGCCGCCGCGGCAGCTCGGAGAACCACACCACCGGGGCGCTCTCCATCCGCGCGCGCAACTCCTGCTGCCGCTCCTGGGCGGCCAGCGGCACGGCGCCGAACGAACCGTGGTTGAGATGGCGCAGCGCGGGGTCCAGCGTCCACGCCCGCGCGGCCGGCCGGTCGTCGGCCAGCAGCAGGGGGCGGGGTGCGGTGGTGACCTCGGTCTCGCTCACCTGACTCCCCTCCGTCGACTCCCCCCGTGAGGAACACCGGATCCTAACGCGCCGACACGATCACCACGAGGCGTCCCGACGGCGGGAACACGCACTTTTTTGTGGGTACTTGGCAGCGCGGCGGCGTGCGGCGAACCTGGTTGCGGGCGCCGGACAGGAAGGGAGCGGGAACGGCCGCCCGTCAGGAGGCCTCGGCCTCGGCCAGCCTCGACAGGCGGCGGTACCCCCAGTCGGACAGGGGTGCCAGCGCCTCGGCGAGCTCACGGCCGAACGCGGTCAGGGAGTAGACCGTCTTCGGCGGCAGCACGTCGTGCACCTCCCGGTGCACCAGCCCGTCCGCCTCCATCTCGCGCAGCGCCTGGGTCAGCACCTTCTCGGTGAGGCCCGGCACCCGTCGGCGCAGTTCGGCCGGCCGGTGCGGGCCGGACTCCAGCAGCCACAGCAGCGTGGTCTTCCACTTGCCCTCGATCACGGCGATCGCGGCGGTCACCCCGCAGACGTCCGGATCGTGGCGCCGGTGCACCATGCCGTGCCCCTTTCCTCAGCAATCACCACATACATTACGGGAGTTGAAGCATGTCCATGCACACCGACCAGCCCTCCGTCACCGTCCTCGGTCTCGGTCCGATGGGCCGGGCGCTGGCCGGCGCGTTCCTGGACGCGGGGGTGCGCACCACCGTCTGGAACCGCACGCCCGGCCGGGACGCCGAGCTGATCGCCCGCGGCGCGGTCCCGGCGCCGTCGCCCGAGGAGGCGGTCGCCGCCGCCCCGCTGACCGTCGTCTGCGTGGTCAACTACGACGCCTCGGACGCCGTACTGCGCCAGGACGCCGTCACCGCCGCCCTCAAGGGCCGTACCGTCGTGAACCTGAGCGCCGACACCCCCGAACGCGCCCGGGACACGGCCGAGTGGGCCGGCCGGCACGGCGTCCGCTACCTGGACGGGGCGATCATGACCCCGACCCCGACCATCGGCACGGACGACGCGGTGTTCCTGCACAGCGGCCCGGAGGAGCTGTACCGGGAGCACCGGCCCGTCCTGGCGGCGCTCGGCGGCAGCCACACCCACCTCGGGGAGGAGATCGGCCGGGCCGCGGCGTACGACGTCGCGCTGCTCGACATCTTCTGGACGGCGATGGCCGGCTACACGCACGCCCTCGCCGTGGCCCGCGCGGAGGGCGTCACCGCGACGGAGCTCGCCCCCTTCGCCCAGGGGATCGCGGCGATCCTGCCGCCGCTGTTCACCGAGTTCGCGGCGGACGTCGACGCCGGCACCTACTCGGGCGAGCTGAACCCGATCACCTCGGCCGTCTCGACCATGTCCCACGTCGTCCACGCCTCGGAGGCCCACGGCATCGACGCGAGCGTGATGCGCGTGATCGAGGGGCAGGCCCGCCGCGTCATCGCCCTCGGCCACGGCACGGACGGCTTCACCCGGGTCGCCGAGCTGCTCGCCGGCCGCTGACGGAGCGCGGCAAGGGCGGCCCCCGCACCTGGAACCGCAAGGGAAGCTCCCGCACCTAGAAGGGCAGCTCCCGCGCCCGCACCACCTCCAGCCGGGACACCGCCCGGGTCAGCACCACGTACAGCCGGTGCAGCCCCCGCTCCTCCGCCTCCGCGATCGCCGCGGGTTCGACGGCCACCACGTGGTCGTACTCCAGTCCCTTGACGAGGCTCGCCGGCACCACGGCGACACGCTCGTCCGGCACCTCCGGATCCGCCCCGGCCAGCGCCCGCCGCAGCCGGGGCACGTCCGCGTCCGCCGCCACGACGCCGACGGATCCCTCCCGCTCCAGCGCGTCCCGCACGGCGGCCACGACCGCGTCCGGCACCTCGTCCGGCCCGGCGACCTCCCGCATGCGCACCTCGCCGTCGCCGCGCAGGGAGCGGGCCGCCGGGACGTCGACGTCCAGGCGTTCCAGCAGGCGGTTGGTGAGCGCGACCACCGCCCGCGGCACCCGGAAGCCGGTGGTCAGCGGGATCACGGCCGCGTCCGGCTTCCCCAGGTGCCGCAGCACCGCCGGCCACGAGCGGGCCGCCCAGGGGGTCGTCCCCTGGGCGAGGTCGCCCAGCACGGTGAGCGAGCCGAAGGCGGACCGGCGGGCGACGGCCCGGCACTCCATCGGGGAGAGGTCCTGGGCCTCGTCGACCACGACGTGCCCGTATCCCGCGGGGTGCTCGACCAGCCCGGCGACCTCGTCGAGCAGCACCAGGTCCGCGGCCGACCAGCGCGCCGACCTCCACGACCGCGGCGCCCTCGTCCACAGCACCGCCTTCTGCTCCTCGGCGTCCAGCACGCCTTCGGCGGCGGCGGCCAGCGCCTCGGGATCGCCCAGCAGCCCGGCCACCACCTCCTCCGCCCGCACCCGCGGCCACACGGCGTCGACGTACGCCGAAACAGGCCGTGCCCGCTCGATCCGGCGCACCCAGGCGGTGCCGCGCGGGCCGCCGCGCCGCTCGGCCCGCTCCCGCACGGCCCGCACGATCCGGTCCCGTACCCGCTCCCGCCCGACGTCGTACGGCGGTTCCCCGGCCCGTACGTCCGTCACGATCCGCGTCAGTTCCTCCGGCTCGACCCGCCAGCGGTACGAACCGTCGGGCACGGCGAGGGAGTCGGTCCGGTCGGTGCGCACCCGCGCGTACAGGGCCCGGCGCAGCACCTCGGCCATCCGGGCGTCGTGCTTGACGACGGCGGCGCGCCCGTCGTCGGTCCCGGTGACCGGGTGCCGGGCGATCTCCTCGGCGAGGGTGGACTGCCGTACGCCGGTCTCGCCGAGGGCGGGCAGGACCTCGGAGATGTAGGAGAGGAAGGTGCGGTTGGGCCCGAGGACGAGCAGTCCACCGCGCCGGATGCGCCGGGGGTGGGTGTAGAGCAGGTAGGCCGCCCGGTGCAGGCCGACGGCGGTCTTGCCGGTGCCGGGGGCGCCCTGCACGCACACGGAGACGTCCAGGTCCCCGCGGACGAGGTCGTCCTGTTCGGGCTGGATGGTGGCCGCGATGTCCCGCATGGGCCCGACGCGGGGCCGCTCGATCTCCCGGGTGACGATGCCGCTGACGCGTTCCTCGCCCTGTTCCAGGTGTTCGTCCTCCAGGCCGGTCAGGTCGGCGGAGTCGCCCCGGCTGCCGGGTGCCCAGCCGAACCTCCGGCGTACGGCGACGCCCTGCGGGTCGCGGGCGGTGGCCTGGTAGTAGACGCGGGAGACGGGTGCCCGCCAGTCGACGACGAGGGGCGGGGCGGCGGGGTGCTCGGTGATCCGCAGCCGTCCGACGTGGTAGCTCTGCCCCGGGTGGCCGGTGTCGCCCCGTGCGAAGTCCAGCCGCCCGAAGAACAGCGGCCCCGGGGGCAGTTCCCGCAGTTCCTCGGCGTGGCTGCGCAGCCGGTGCCCGAGGACTTCGGCGTCGGCGCCGGAGGCGGAGACGTCCTCGCCGGTGACGACCCGCTCGTCGGCGTCGGCGGCCATGGCGGCGAAGGCGGTGCGGCAGCGGTCGTGGTGGGCGCGTTCCCGGTCGAGGGCGTGCTCGGGTGGTGTCATTCCACCGAGCGTACCGAATAAAGCAACCGAGTAATGTTTTTTACTCAGCCCCACAATCGCGGCAGCGTCTCCGCCAGCGCCCCGAACGCCCGCCCGGCCGCCGCCACCGCGTCGTCCCGTACGTCCTCGATCCGCTCCCCCGCCGCGATCCGCCGCCAGTTCTCCTGCGCGAGGATCCGCCGTACGGCGATGATCTGCCCCGCCGCCAGCCGCGCGCCGAGCCCGCCCCCGAGCACCCCGGCCAGTGCCTCCTCGGACCGCTCCAGATGCCCGTACAGCCGCGCGACCAGCGCCGGTGTGCCGTACAGCAGCGTGTGGAAGGCCAGCACCTCGGGATCGTCGTTGAGCCCGGTGACCGGATCGCACCGCCGGAGCCCGTCCAGGAAGTGCCGCCGCAGCGCCTCGACCGGCGCCGGCCCCTGCGCGGCCACCCGGGCGGCCTCGCCCTCGTGATCGGCGATCCGGTACAGGACGAGGTCCTCCTTCACCGGGAAGTACCGGAAGAGCGTCGGCTTGGAGATCTCGGCCGCGGCCGCCACCTCGGCGACGGACACGGCGTCGAAGCCGCGCTCCAGGAAGAGCCGGATGGCGGTGTCCGAGACCGTCCGGTACATCCGCCGCTTCTTGCGCTCCCGCAGACCGATCTCACTCATGCGGCGAGCCTACGCACCCACTCGCCGGCGCCGCCCCTCCCCGGGTGACCGCGGAATTCCGCTCACTCGGAGAGCAGGTCCCAGACCGAGTCGAACCACTTGCGCATGCTGTCCACGAAGACGGAGCCCGAAGCGGCCGGGTCGTCCTCCGTCTTCTCGTGGTGGGTGAGGGTGGCGCCGAGACCCAGGACGTCCAGAGCCGTGATCACCCCGCCCGGTTCCAGGTTCACGGGCCGCTCGACGATCTCGTACATGCCGTGCAGGGCTTCGGTGTCGTTGAAGAGGTAGAGCTTGAAGGTGGGGGTGAGCGGCGCGTACCGGACCTGTACGTCCACGGAGGGCACCAGGTTCTCGGCCTGCAGGTAATCGAGCGTCCCGAGCAGCGAGGCGGTGTGCACCTCGGTGATGGCGCGCGTCCGGTCCCACATGCGGGTGTCCTCCGGGTCGTCCTTGACCCGGGGGTAGGGCAGCGGCGTCGTCGCATCGGGCAGGAGCATGCGCAGCGTGATGCGTCGGGGTGCGATGGAACCGCTCCGGATGCGATCCGCCTGGAGCCGGATGTGCGCGTCGAGGGACTCGGACGTCAGCGTGTAGACGTCCAGGGAGACTTCGGGCCGTTCGAAGGCCTCACCGATGATCGGGCCCAGGGTCACCACGCCGCCCAGCCTGCCGGCCCTGTCCGCCGAGGTCTGGATGCGCTGGGTCTTGATCACCCGTGAGCCGCTGTTCGGCCGCGTCGTGATCCAGCCCTCGTCCTCCAGCTCCCGCAGCGCCCGCTTCACGGTTTCGCGGGAGACTCCCAGTTCCTCGACCAGGTCACGCTGCGACGGCAGGGAGGACTGCAGCGGATACGTACCGTCGATCACCCGACCGCGCAACTCGTCGGCGACCTGCTGAACCTTGTTGCCTCCGCCTTCGCGGGGCTGTTGCCCGTCCACATGGGGACCGTACCGCTTTCCGACGACCGGGAAACCCAGTTTTACCCAACTGGACTTTTTATTAGCCCAGTTGGTTAAGGGATCAAGCGGCTCGGGCAGACCAATTTCACGATAAGCAGTCCAGTTGGACTATTTGCGAGTAGTCCACCGGAAGTGGAAGGGAGATGGTCGGACGTGCCCCTGTTCCCCGTGCTCACGGCGCTCGGCGAGCTGTCCGTGGGACTGCTCGCCGAGGCGAAGCTCGGCGCCCTGGGCGTGGCGCTGCTGTTCGTGATCGGCGTGTGGGTGAGGACGCGCCGCGACGGACCCGCCGTCGCGGCGGCCGTGGTGCTCACCGTGCTGATGATTCAGGCCTGAGCCCCGGCGCGGACCAGCCTGAGGACGGTCGCCAGCGAGTGCACGACCGCCGTGGCGCCCGCGTTCCGCAGGAGCATGTCCTTGCGTTCGTTGCGCGCGTAGCCGAGGAAGGGGACGCCGGCCGCCCGCGCGGCGAGCAGGTCCGTCGGGGCGTCACCGATCATCAGGGCGGTCGCGGGAGCGGCGGCCATGGCGTCCAGGGCCCGGTTGATGCAGTGGGGGTCGGGTTTGAGGTGGCTCAACTCCCGGGTGCGGCCGTATATGTGGGGGGTGAAACAGGCGCCGAGGCCTCGGGAGGCGAGGTACTCGCGTACGGCGCGCGGGGAGTTGTTGGTGGCGACGGCCAGCCGGGAGCCCACCGCGGTCCAGGTGCGGATCAGCGGATCGGCGTACGGGGTGGGCATCGCCGAGGCGGTGGCGCGCAGTTCCTCCCGGGTGAGCCGCTCCTCCAGCTCCGCGACCAGGTCGCTGCCGGGGTGCCGGCGGTCGACGGCGCGCAGGACGACGTGCGGGTCCAGGGATTCGCGTTCGGTCTCCGTCAGCAGGCCGTGCAGTCCCCGGCTCTCCAGCCAGGACGCCAGGTCGTTCGCCACCCGCTTCGCCGAGTGGCCCGCGAACAGGCGGCAGACGGGGCCGTCGAAGTCCCACAGCACGACACGGGCGCCTTCGATCAGGTGCCGCAGTCCATTGATCTCGTCGTCGGTCTCGGTCCGCTTCCCGGCCGGCACCGCATCGGTCCACTTCGTCTCAGAAGTCACTAGGAGAGTGTCAGGTCCGTCGTGATGGTTTCCCAGAGGGCGTCGAACCACTTCTGGGATTCCTCCACGAACGCCCGCTCCCGCTGCCCGTCCCGCTTGGCGAAGGGGAAGAGGAGGGACTGGGAGCCCAGGGCGTCGTACATCTCCAGGGTGCGGCTCTCCCACTCCTCCTCGCGCCGGATCAGCATGTAGTAGCCGATCAGCGCCTCCTCCCCGTTGAGCAGGTACAGCTTCACGGGCGGGGTGAAGGGCAGCGCGCGGAACGACACGTGTACGTCGATGCCGTGGGTGGCGCGCAGGGCCTGGAGGTTGTGCTGGAGCACCCGGGCCTGGGCGTTGCGCTGGGCCAGCCACCTTTCGTGGAGCGGGTTGTCGGTGCCCTCCCGGCCCTCGACCGGGACGGGGAAGGCCAGGTTGATCCTCCGGGAGGGCAGCAGGAGGCGGACGTCGACCGACTCGGGGCGGATGCGGCCCTCGTGGACGTACCGGACCGGTTCGCTCAGCGCCAGCATCAGGCTCTCGGCGGTCATGCACACCGCGTCGATCCGCACGTGGGCCGCCGAGAACGCGCCCGTCAGGCGCGGCGTCAGTCCCACCATCGTCGGCTGGGGTTCCTCCCGCGCGGGGGCCGGTTCGGCGATCCGCGGCGGGCTTCCCTTGCCGAGGTTGGTGAGCAGGCCGTCCTCCCGGAGCGCGTACAGGGCCTGGCGAACGGTGCCGCGCTCCACGCCGAACTCCTCGGCCAGCTCGGCCTGGGTGGGCAGCCGGTCGCCCGCCTTGAGCTCGCCGGACCGGATGCGCTCCCGCAGGATGTCGGCGATCTCCTGGGGCGAGACCCTGCTGTTGCCGTTCGCTGACACGTTCTCCTGAGGCACGACCAAACATTACAACTTTGATCCATCTGGCGGGAGTTATTTGGAAGTTGTTTATGAGTAGGGACCAAGTGGGGACAACTGTTGCAGAGTTGGTTTCCAACTTCCCCGAGTTGGCGATTCTCTGGTTCCGCGGCCCCGGCCCACCCCCGAAGGAGGAACACGCCATGCCCGTCCTCGCCCTCGTCTCCGCCGTCCTGGTCGTCACCGTCGAACAGCTCGTCCAGTGGACGTACGGCGCGGCCGGCATCCTCGGTCTGCTGCTGCTCACCGTGGGCATCAGGTCCAACAGGCCGGGGGTCAGCTCCGCCGGCGCGGTCCTGCTCGCCCTGCTGGTGTCGAGACCGGCCCTGTGAGAAGCGACCGCGGCCCCGAGCCCGTGGGAGACGTCAGCCCGTGAGCACCAGCTCCGAGCTGATCGTCTCCCACAGTGCGTTGAACCACAGGTACGACTGCTCCACGAACGCGGTGTCCCGCAGGACGGTCCCCTGCTCGAAGGTGAACAGCAGGGACCGGATGCCCTGCGCGTCGTACGTCTCCAGGTACTCCTGGTCGATCTGCGCCTTGCCGCGCGCCGGCGTGTAGTAGGCGAACAGCGCCTCCTCCCCGTTGAGCAGGTACAGCTTCACCGGCGGGGTGAACGGCAGCGCGCGGAAGGAGACGTGCACGTCGACGCCGTGGGTGGCGCGCAGCGCGAGCAGATTGTGGCGGAGCACCTGGCCCTGGGCGTTGCGCTGGGCCAGCCACCGCTCGTGGACCGGGCCGTCGGCGCCGTCGTGCCTCTCGACCGGCACCGGGAAGGCGAGGTCGATGTTCCGGCTGGGCAGCAGGACCCGGACGTCGACCTTGGCCGGTTTCAGCCGCCCGGAGTGGATCTGGCGCAGCGGCTCCCCGATGGCCAGGGTGAGGGAGACCGAGGTCAGACAGACGGCGTCGATCTCGACGTGCTCGGCCTCGAAGGCGGCGGCGATCCTGGGCGCGAGGCCCACGGTGGTGGGCAGCGGGGGTGCCGAGGGGCCGGTCAGCGCCCTGCCGGGGTCCGCGGCGACGGTCGCCGGGGCGCCCTTGGAGACGTTGGAGAGCAGGTGCTCGGACTGCAGGATGCGCAGCGCCTGGCGTACCGCCGGGCGCTCCACGCCGAACTCGGCGGCGAGTCGGGCCTGGGTGGGCATGCGCTGCCCCGGCCGCAGCGCCCCGGACCTGATCCGCGCGCGCAGTTCGTCGGCCACCTCGCGAGGTGTTCTCTGTGGCCGCTGTGGCTTCTTCCGTCCATTGACGGAGGCGTGTTCCGGGTCCACAGCCGAACACTACAACTTCCCGCCATCTTCGGGCAGTTCAGCGAAAGGTGGTTATAAGCCTCTTCCAAGTGGCTATAACTAGGAGCAAGTTGGTAACCAACTCCTACAACCTGGTCGACGACCCGAAGGGTTGGCCATCAGGAAAAGGGTGGGGAGCCGCGAACGACAAGGGGGACCGCCATGCCGCTCATCGCCATCGTCCTCGCAGCCCTGGCCATCGGGTTCGAGCAACTCGTCCAGTGGAAGTACGGGCCGATGGGAATCATCGCCTTCGTCGCCCTCACCGTGGGCATCAAGGCACGCAACACCATGATCAGCGGCATCGGCGCGGTCATCCTCGTGATGCTGCTCGCCCAGTCCGGCTGACAGCACACCGCACGGACCGCCGGCCGGGCTCCCTTCCGGAGGGGAGCCGGGAGTCCCGCCGACGGGCACCACCCGCACCACCACCACAACCACAACTGAACAGCTCGCTACGGATGAGTCACCCGTCGTCGGCGGAGGGAGGAAGGCAGCAGGGGCGCGAGAGCGACAGCGCTCAGAACACGTCCGGGCACCACGGTCGCCTGGACGTACGCAGCAGGGCGTCGGCCTCACGGGCGGCGCCCGCTCGTTCTTCCCGGACCCGGCCCAGCGCCGCCAGCCGCACCGCGGACTCGTCCCCCAGCCACAGCACGGACAACTCGGCGACGTCCAGCGTGAGATCGGCGCTCCCGGTGGTCGGCGCACAGACCCCGGACCCGTCCGCGGACGCCTCCAGCCGGTAGCGCCCCCCGGCCAGGCCGGCCCGGTCCACCACCTCCAGCACCAGCGACCCCGCGGCCCCGTACGTACGCGCCTCAAGGGCCCGTACGACGTCCAGCATCCGCACCCACATCCAGTCCGCCTGCGTGGTGAGGGCGGCGGCGCGCGGGTCCGGCAGGAAGTGCGGGAGCAGGTCGTCGGGCGCCCGCCAGCCGCTCCTGACCCTCACCACCCAGTCGATCGAACACAGGTAGAGCCACAGCGCGCGCTCGGCCGCCGGGGTCACCGCGGTCAGCCACTTCACCCGCGCCGTGTTCAACGGCTGCTTGGCGTCACCCCAGTTGTCGTCCGCCGTGTAGGCGGCCATGCCCTCGACCTCGCCGCCGGCCGAGCGGTACACCGCGTAGTACGGCTCGTGGAAGGTCGGGTGGAAGCGCACGGCACCGGTGGTGACCTTCCACCACAGCTCGTCCCGGTCGACGGCACCCGGCTGCGCCCGGCGCAGCCGCTCGTGCAGCTCGGGGCCGAGCTTGCGGACGTCCTCCGCGTCCACCAGGTCGACCCGGCCGCCGTCCTCCGGACCCGGCCGGCGCGGGTCGAGACCGGCGCGCGGCACGTCGACCGTCCACTCGGCCGCCGTGGTGGCCGGGCCGAAGCCGTACCGGCCGTAGATCGGGTACTCGGCCGCGATCAGCGTCGCGACGACGTCCCCGCGCTCCTTCGCGGCGGCGAGGTCCCGCGCCATCATCCGGGTGAGCAGGCCGCGACGGCGGTGGGTGGCGGTGACGGTGACGTTGGTGACGGCGTCGGCGGGCACGGTCGCCCCGCCGACCACCGTGAGCTCCTGCGCGAAGGACCGGAACGTCGCCACGCAGCGCCCGCCGTCGAAGGCCCCGACCGACCGGCCGGGCGTGAACTGCGCCCGGCGCGCGTCGAGGATCTCCTCGGACAGGGTGGGCTCCCGCAGGAACCCGGTGTTCAGGGCCCGTTGCCAGTCGGCGAACTCGGACTCGGTGATCGGACGTACGTCGATGCCGTCGCGGGAGGTCATGGGCTCACGGTAGGTCGGCCGCGCGCCGGGTGTCGAAGAGGTTTTCCCACCGAGGTTTCCCCAGGTTCCCCCCGCGGCGCTCACGCGAGCAGGTCGTCGACCTGTGCCTCCCCGTCCCGGTACCGGCGCGCGATCTCCGCGCTGCACTCGTCGGCCGTGCGCTGCAGCCGCTGCCGCCGCCGGGACACCTGCTGCTCGTACCGCACGAGCCGCCCCATCGCGGTGCTCAGCTCCCCGTCCGTGCGCGCGTCCAGGTCGGACAGCTCCACCTCGGCGAGCATCTCGGCCGCCAGCCGCCGGTACTCCTCGCTCCGCGGCGTCCCCAGCGTCACGTGCCGGGCGGAGGAACGGTGCCGGGCCGGGGTGTCCCGCAGGATCTCCCCCAGCCGCTCGACGACGGACGCCTCCCTGGGCGCGACGACCGACGGCACGCCCTCCGGCAGCAGGCGCCGGGCCAGTTCCGCCCGCAGGATGTCGATCCGCCCCTGCAGCAGCCGCCGCACATAACTGAGGTCGGCCTCGTCACGCTGCGCGTCCCGCCGGACCGTGCGCAGCTCGGCCAGGCTGAGCACGATCAGATCGCGCACCGCCCGGTCCTCGGGCAGCACCGGACTGTCCGTGCGCTGTGTGGGCGGCCGGCAGAACTCCCGTTCCCCGATTCCCGCCTGGGTCAATGAGACAGCCCCGAGCGGCTGTCCGATCCCCGGTGTGCTCATGTGCCTCAACCGTCCCCTCGACCGGCATGTGCCAGCATCGTGCCACCCCAAGCGGCCGCAATGTGAGCGAGTGTCCCCGATCCGCCCCAGATGGGCGCTAAGGAGTAAAAATAGTCCGACCGGGGTCCCGCGCGGGCCGCCGTCGGCCGTCTGTTCGCCGACCGGCATGATGGTCGTATGCGAGCAGTGGTGCAGAGGGTCGACGGCGCGAGCGTGGTCGTGGACGGCGAGACGGTGGGGGCGATCGAGGGCGAGGGACTGTGCGTCCTCGTCGGCGTCACCCACGAGGACACCAAGGAGAAGGCGGCGCAGCTCGCCCGCAAGCTCTGGTCGGTCCGCATGCTCCAGGACGAGAAGTCGTGCAGCGACACCGGCGCCCCGCTGCTGGTGATCAGCCAGTTCACCCTGTACGGCGACGCCCGCAAGGGCCGCCGCCCCACCTGGAACGCCGCCGCCCCCGGTGACCTCGCCGAGCCGCTGGTCGACGAGGTGGTCGCACAACTGCGTGCGCTGGGCGCGACGGTGGCGACGGGCCGCTTCGGCGCGAAGATGCGGGTGTCGCTGACCAACGACGGCCCGTTCACCGTCCTGCTGGAGATCTGAGCCGTACGGCTCAGGGCTCGACGACGGTCTCCTGCGCCGCCGCCGTCTCCCCGGCGAGCAGCCGCGCGTCCACCGGCACGTTCCGCTTCACCAGCGCCAGCGCGACCGGCCCCAGCTCGTGGTGGCGCGCGGACGTGGTGACGAACCCGATCTTCCGCCCGTCCGGTCCGTCGTCCGCGACCCGGATCTCGGTCCCGGCCACAGGCAGGTGGACCTCGCTGCCGTCCAGGTGCAGGAAGACCAGCCGGCGCGGCGGCTTCCCCAGGTTCTGCACCCGGGCCACCGTCTCCTGCCCCCGGTAGCAGCCCTTCTGCAGGTGCACGGCGGTGCCGATCCAGCCCAGTTCGTGCGGGATGGTGCGGTGGTCGGTCTCGAAGCCGAGCCGCGGCCGGTGCTGCTCGACCCGCAGCGCCTCGTGCGCGAGGATCCCGGCGGCCGGCCCGGCCTTCCGGGCGTACGACTCCAGGTCGCCGCGCGGCAGGAACAGGTCCCGCCCGTACGGCGTCTCGCGGACGGCGACCCCCTCGGGCACCTCCGCGATGGACCCGGCCGGCAGGTGCACCACCGCGGTGTCGGCGGTGCGGTCGGCGACCTCGACCCGGTAGAAGAACTTCATCGACTCCAGGTACGCGATCAGCGCCTCCTGGGTGCCGGGCTCGACGTGCGCCCAGACCGTCTCCCCGTCGTCGACCAGGTAGAGCGCGTGCTCGATGTGGCCGTTGGCGGAGAGGATCAGCGCCTCGGTGGCCTGGTGCGGCGGCAGGTCGCTGACGTGCTGGGTGAGCAGCAGGTGCAGCCAGGCCAGCCGTTCCGGACCGGAGACGGTGACGACCCCGCGGTGGGACAGGTCGACGAAACCGGTGCCGTCGGCGAGGGCGCGCTGCTCGCGGAACAGGTCGCCGTAGTGGGCGGCCACGCCTTCGTCCACGCCCTCGGCGGGGACGGCGCCGGGCAGGGTCAGCAGGGGGCTCTTCATGCGCTAAGCCTACGACTCGGTGGTCGAAGCCTTCCGGGAGCAGTCCTCGCACCGGCCGAAGATCGCGAAGTGCTTCATGTCGGTGTCGAAACCGAACTGCTCGCGCAGCTTGGCGGTGAACTCGGCGGCCACCGAGAGGTCGGCCTCGATCACGTTCGTGCAGTCCCGGCAGACCAGGTGGATGTGGTGGTGCCGGTCGGCGAGGTGGTACGTCGGAGCGCCGTGCCCGAGGTGGGCGTGGCTGACCAGGCCCAGCTCCTCGAGGAGCTCCAGCGTGCGGTACACGGTGGAAATGTTGACCCCCGACGCCGTCTTCCTCACTTCGCCGAGGATGTCGTCGGGGGTCGCGTGTTCCAGGGTGTCCACGGCTTCGAGCACCAGCTGCCGCTGCGGGGTCAGCCGGTAGCCGCGCTGCCTGAGGTCGCTCTTCCAGTCGGTGCTCACCACACCTCGAGTCTAGGGGGTGTCGTTTGGATCAGGCCGGCTTCAGTGAGCGGTGCTTTGCAGCCAAGCCGAGCGGGGTCTGGTGCCATGCATCGCAAGGCGGAGGAGGGCGCCAGGGCGGAGCCCTGGCAACCGACGACAACGCGGCGAGGCGTGGTGCCAGGGCCCGCGACCCCGGCAAGATCCAAACGACACCCCCTGGGACCTCCCGGGCGGGGGCCTACTTGAAGAAGGCGATCCCGTCGTCGGGCATGTCGTCGGGCAGGGCCTTGGCCCAGCGCTCGACCTCCTCCGGGGTGACGACCTTCTTCAGGTGCGCCGACATGTAGGGGCGCAGCTCGACCTCGGGGGTCTGCTTCTCGCCGACCCACATCAGGTCGCTCTTGACGTAGCCGTACAGCCGCTTGCCGGCGCTGTAGGGGCGGGAGGCGGCGGTGCGCGCCACCGCGTCCGTGACCAGGTCGATCTGCGGCTTCTGGTGGGCCAGCTCGCCGTACCAGATCTCGATGACGCCGTCGTCGCGGGTCATCGTCACCTCGACCTTGCGGTTGGCGTCGATCCGCCAGAAGCCGTGCTCCGACTCCAGCGGGCGGACCTTGTTGCCGTCGCCGTCCAGCACCCAGGTGTGGGAGCCGTACTCCAGGAAGTCCCGGCCGTCGTGGGTGAACGTGACCTCCTGGCCGAAGTTGCACTTCTCGGCGCCGGGGAAGTCGTGCACGCCCGCGCCGGCCCAGTTGCCGAGCAGGAAGGCGAGCGGGACGAGGTCCTTGTGCAGGTCGGACGGGATCTCGATCATGAGCGGTACTTCCTGGCGTCGGTGATCAGCGCTGGCCCTGGTACAGCTTCTTCACGGTCAGCCCGGCGAAGGCGAGAACGCCGACGGCGACCAGGACCAGCAGGGCTTCGAAGAAGATAACCACGGGGTGCTCCTTGAGCGGGGGGTGCGGTGGTGTGCACGGGGCCGGGCCCCAGCTTACGCGGCCGGGGTCCGGCCCTGTCGTGCGAGGTGGTGCCTCCCGCGCCTCAGCCCAGCAGCTGGCTCTGCAGCACGACCGTCTGCCGGAACGGCACGGCGGGCGCGGTTCCCTTCCGGGACTGCAGCACGACGGCGAGGACGTCACCGGCGGCGAGGTAGGCCTGCCGGTCCTGTTCGGCGCCGTACGGCTCGGTCTCGACCTGGGCCGAGCGCTGGACCCCCGCGACCTCCGACTTCACCGGGAACGACTCGTCGTTGTCGACGCTCTCGGCACCCCGGACCTGGTAGGCCGAGACGTACGAGAAGTGGGGCACGAAGAAGCCCTGCTCCACCACGCCCGCCGTGTCGAACCGCAGCAGGTAGATCCGCGTCCGGGTGCCGTCCGCGGTCGTCCAGCCGCGGGCCGCGATGTGCCGCAGACCGTTGTCGACGAGCTCCTGCCGGAAGGTGTCCCGGTCGTCGTCCTCCTGGTACTCCTCGAGGAAGTCGTCCATGTCCAGCCAGCCGTCCGTGCCGCGCAGCGCCTTGTCCTCCTTCGCCCCCTCGGGGGCGGGCAGCAGGAGGGCGCGCAGATCGGCGTGGTGGGTGCCGGCCGGGTTGGACTCCGCCTGCGGTCCGGGGCTGCCGGCGGGCAGCGGCGGCTTCGTCAGCTCCGGGTAGTCCCACCGCCCGTCGGAGGCGGTCGCCAGGCCGGGCACGTCCGTCCGTTCCATGCGGGTGATGCCGTACGCCGTGCCCGCGCCGGCCACGGCGAAGACGGCCACGGCGGCGGTCCAGCGCAGGGCGGCGCGCAGCACCCGGCGGTCCTTGCGCGCCGGCTGCCCGGGACCGGCCACCACGTCCGGTACAGCAGGTACGGCCGGTGGCTCCGTGGGCGGGGCGGGTACGAGGGTCTGCGGCTGCTCGGTCATACGGCCTTCCCCGGTTCGTCGATGCGGTCGAGCTGCTCGCGGAACAGTGTGGCGACGCTCTTGGTGTCCAGCGGTTTCGCGCCGTCCGCGGTGAGGGTGACCAGGACGTTCCCGACGCGGGCCGAGCACTGCATCATGTCGAGGTCGGTCTCCGCGTCCGCCGGCGGCAGGAAGCACTGGGCGTCCTCGTGGCCCTTGATCTTCGGCCCCTTGCGGAAGATGTCGAGGGCGTCGAGGAACTCGGTCTGGAACCGCGCGAAGTCCCGCACGGCGGCCTTGTTCTCCATCCGGGCGAGCACGATGCCCACGGTGTGGACCTCGTCCTCGTTGTAGACGCTGTTCGATCCGCTGGTGTAGCTGCGCATCGCCATGCCCTCGACGCGCCAGCTGTCGATCTCCTTCTCCAGCCGCTTGCGCTGGGAGCGCGGCAGATCGCGCAGCGACTCCTTCTGCAGCGCCGTGGCCCGGGCGCCGCCGAGCTGCGTGTCCGAGCCGAACTCGCCGAAGTCGGGCCCCGGGAGCCAGTGGTCGTACCCGTACGGCACGAGCATCGCGGCCAGCCCCTGCGGCTCGGCCTTCTTGCCCTCGGCGGCCGCCGCCTCGGGGAACTTCCAGACGGTCGCGCCGGCCTCGCGGTCGGCGTCCCGCACGGTCACGACGGTGTGTCCGACGCCCGTGACGACGGCCCCGGCGAGCAGCACGGAGCCGGCGACGGACGCGACGCGGCCCCACCGCACGGGCCGCTTCGCTGGGGCCGCGGCGGGAACGTCGTCGGGGACGGGCGGCAGGGGTGCCGGGTTCTGCGTCTCGTTCACAGCCGCTCCATCTGCCGCTCGGCCAGATCCATGATCATTTTCTTGGGAACGGGCTTGGTTCCGTACACCCAGATCTCCATGGAGATGTCGCCGCGCCAGGCGTGCGCCTCCGCGGCGTACAGGGGCTCGTAGCCGGGTTCGACGTCGGGGCTGTTGTGGACGTACGCCCTGCCGTCCCCGGTACCGGGGACGGCCCAGCTGTCCGTGTCCTCCGCGTCGTCCGCCCAGTACCGGCCGTTCTCGGCGTTGCCGGCGGCCACCAGTCCCTCCTCCTGGCGGAACTGGACCAGCCGGATCTCCACGCTGTAGTCGTCGTCGTCGAGCCAGCCGACGACGGCCGCCCTGCGGAACCCGTCCATGGCCAGCTGCCCGAACATCGAGCCGGACTCCTCGTAGTAACCGGCGTACTCGGCGAGGTCCATCCAGCCGTCCTCGCCCGTCGGCCATTCGGGTTCCTGGGTGCCGCGCGGCTTCTTCAGCAGCAGCTCGCGCAGATCGCCGTCGGTCCTCACGCGGCGGTCCCGGTCGGCCGACAACGGCTCGGGCGCCTCGCCCCCGGACCGCGTGAGCACCGGCTGCGACAGCGGCGGCAGCCTGGTGGGCTCGCGGTCGGCCTGTACGAGATATCCGGCGCAGGTTCCGGCGACCACGCCGAGCACGGCCGCGGCGGCGATCAGCACGGCCGTCCGCCCCGGCCGGCGTTTCCGGGACGCGTCCGGAGCCGGGGCGTCCGGAGCCCCGTCCACCGGGACCTCCGGGGCCTCCGGGACCTCCGGGGCCGGGGCGGCCTCCGGCACATCCGCCGGTCTCGGCGCGTCCGGGGCGTCGGCTGCTTCTTCGGGTTGTTCCAAGACGTCCCCCACAGAAGGTGAAGCGCGTATTCCGTCCACGCGCGCACAGGAGACCCACAGGCGTCGGCCGAAGTTGTGGCGATCATGATTACGATTCGGTCATGGCCAAGAAGCTTGTGATCAAAGTGACCGCGGGAACCGACGCACCCGAGCGCTGCTCGCAGGCGTTCATGGTGGCGGCGGTGGCCGCGGCCAGCGGTGTCGAGGTCTCCCTGTGGCTCACCGGCGAGTCCTCGTGGTTCGCCCTGCCGGGCCGTGCCGCCGAGTTCGAGCTGCCGCACGCCGCCCCGCTGCCCGACCTGCTGGACTCGGTCCTGGCCGCCGGCCGGATCACCCTGTGCACCCAGTGCGCGGCCCGCCGCGACATCACCGAGAAGGACGTCATCGAGGGCGTGCGCATCGCCGGCGCGCAGGTCTTCGTACAGGAGTCCCTGGCCGACGGCACCCAGGCGCTCGTCTACTGAGCGGTCCGCCCTACCGGGGCCGTTTCCTGCCGTCCAGCTCGTCCCACCACTCGTCGGACGTCGGGTCGCCGGACGGATCGTCCCACCAGCGGTCCTCCGGACCCCGCCGGTTGGCGACCATCGCGGCGACCGGCGGGATGACCATGGCCACCAGGCACATGCCCACGGCCGCCGGCACCGACCACAGCCGCACCACGCTCCAGGCCAGGACGAACAGCCCGACGCAGGTGCCCATCAGGGCGAAGTAGGCGTGCCGCCTGCGCGCGTACATGCGTCCAGCGTAGGTCCGGGCACGCCGAAGGGCCGCACCCCGGGCGTCCAACCCGTGGGGTGCGGCCCTTCGGCCGTTCCCGTGTCCTCAGACCGCGATCGCGACCTCGGCCAGACCGCCCTGCTGGGCGACGACCGTGCGGTCGGCGGTGCCGCCGGGCACCAGGGCGCGGACGGTCCAGGTGCCCTCCGCCGCGTAGAAGCGGAACTGTCCGGTGGCGGAGGTCGGGACCTCCGCGGTGAACTCGCCGGTCGAGTCCAGCAGACGGACGTAGCCCGTCACCGGCTCTCCGTCGCGCGTCACCTGGCCCTGGATGGTGGTCTCACCGGGCTTGATCGTCGAGGCGTCCGGGCCGCCGGCCTTCGCACCGCACATGTCGTACTCCTGAAGTGGTCTGGAAAGGTCGGTGGGGAGGGGTTACTTGCCGGGGCCGAGCTCGATCGGCACGCCGACGAGGGAGCCGTACTCGGTCCAGGAGCCGTCGTAGTTCTTGACGTTCTCCACGCCGAGCAGCTCGTGCAGCACGAACCAGGTCAGCGCGGAGCGCTCGCCGATGCGGCAGTAGGCGATGGTGTCCTTGGCCAGGTCGACCTGCTCGGCCTCGTAGAGCGCCTTGAGCTCGTCGTCGGACTTGAAGGTGCCGTCGTCGTTGGCGTTCTTCGACCACGGGATGTTGGCGGCGGTCGGGACGTGGCCCGGGCGCTGCGACTGCTCCTGCGGCAGGTGGGCCGGGGCGAGCAGCTTGCCGGAGAACTCGTCGGGCGAGCGCACGTCGACCAGGTTCTGCGCGCCGATGGCGGCCACGACGTCGTCGCGGAAGGCACGGATGGAGGTGTCCTGGGCCTTCGCCTTGTAGTCGGTCTTCGGCCGCTCCGGCACCTCGTCGCCGGGGACCAGCTCGCGGGCGTCGAGCTCCCACTTCTTGCGGCCGCCGTCGAGGAGCTTGACGTTCTCGTGGCCGTACAGCTTGAAGTACCAGTAGGCGTACGAGGCGAACCAGTTGTTGTTGCCGCCGTAGAGGACGACCGTGTGGTCGTTGGCGATGCCCTTGTCCGACAGGAGCTTCTCGAAGCCCTCCTGGTCGACGAAGTCACGGCGGACCGGGTCCTGCAGGTCCTTGGTCCAGTCGATCCGGATGGCGTTCTTGATGTGGTTCTTCTCGTAGGCGGACGTGTCCTCGTCCACCTCGACGATGGCGATGGTCGGGTCGTCCAGGTGCTCCTGGACCCAGTCGGCGTCGACCAGGACGTCGCTGCGGCTCATGCTTCTTCTCCTCCGGGGCAGTTGCGGCGGGGCGTGCGGGCGAGAGGGTGCGCGCGGCCTCGGCGGGGTCGGCGCACGGGTGCCCTCAGCGGGGCGGGGTGGGGATGCGGACGGCGGGGCGTCCGCTCATCAGAAGGTGCGACAGAGCATGGCGGCGACACGGCACAGGTCCACTGCCCGCCGCTTCGTGAGATCCGCCTGTCCCCTCGACCGGAGGACGCTCGTCTGACACTGCATGGGTCCGATCGTAAGGACGGACGGGTGCGCGTGTCACCGATGTGTCGCATGCTGAGACGCGATCGTCCGTCATACGGGACACACGTCCTCGGAAGTCACCGTTCCCCCGTCCCGCCCGCCCGGACGGCCACCACCGCACTTGCCCTGCGGACACGCCCGTCTCACTTTTCGGACAGCGCCCCCGGTCAAACCGATCCCTACCCGACCAGCCGGACGTCGGAACCCCTCACCGTGATCTCCACCCCGTTCTCCGCGGCCTCGACCTTGTCCAGCCGGATGCCGCCGGGCAGTCCGTCGATCCTCTGCTCGAAGTCGGTGATCCGCCGCACGCTGGACTCGACGATCTCGGCCCCGCCGATCTCCGGTACCGCGTCGGCCTTCACGCGCACGGTGTCGCCGTCCACGACCGTCACGGAGCTGAGCACGGAGACCGGCTCGGGCAGCTCGGTGCCCAGCACGGTGGCCTCCACCGCGACCTTGATCTTCCCGTTGCCGCCGTCGGACAGGCCGACGACCCGGGCGGTGACGCCGGGGGCCACCCGGCCGGGCTCGGACGTGGCGGTCTTGAGCAGCTCGTCGTAGGCGACGGTGGCCGTGCCGGTGGCGTCGGCGGCGACGGCGGAGCTGAAGTCACCGGAGAACTCGACGCCGTGCATGTCCGCGCGCAGGGCGGCGATGCGGATCGTCCCGGCGCCGTCGCCGGTGCCGGCCTCGTAGTCCTCGATGCCCACCCGCACCTCGTCGAGGGTGCCGCCGGCGAGCTGGGTGAGGAACGGGAAGCCGTTGATCGACACGTCGGGGGTGTCCGCCAGGTTCTCGGTCGCCTTCAGGCGGTCGGCCGCCTCGCCCTCGGCGAAGTTGACGGCCACTCGGTCGACGATCACGAAGATGCCGCCGAGTATCACCGTGATGATCAGCAGTATTCGCAGTGCGCGCATGCGGTCTTCCCCCACCTGGCGTGTGACGACGGCGGTCGTCGACGACCGGGCGGCCGTCCCTGCGCGAGGGTAGCGCCGGGGAGGGTGGGGAGCGGGGGACTGTAGATCACTTGTGACAGGGGGCCCGCGCGGATCACTTGTGACAGGGGGCCCGCCCGACGGCCGTCAGGTGAGCACGCGGGCCAGGGTGTGGACGGCGGGGGCCGCCGCGGCCAGGGGCAGGGCCACGCCCGCCGTGAAGTGGACGAAGCGGGACGGGTAGTCGTAGCTCGCCACCCGGTGGCCGATCAGCGCGCACACCGCCGCGCCCGCCCCCACCAGCGCTCCCGCCGACCCGTCGACCACGAATCCCGCGCCCGCCGCGACCGCCACCGCGACCACCACGGACACCGGCGTCGGCAGCGGCAGCGCCCGCGCCACCACCCCCGCCGCCACGGCGACCGCGCCCACGGTCACCGCGGACGCGTCCGCCGCCAGGTACCCGGCCGCCGCGATCGCCAGCGCCGCCGCCACGACCGTCGCCATCAGGCCGTACATCCGCTCGTCGGGATCCGCGTGCGACCGCAGCTGCAGCACCAGCGACAGCAGCACCCACACCCCGAGCGTCCCCAGGATCGCCGCCGTCGACCGGTCGGACACCAGCAGCGCCGCGTCCGCGGCCAGCGCGCCGAGGAACCCCAGCGCGATCCCCTGCCGGGCCGGCCACATCCCGTTCAGCCGGAACCAGCCCGCCGCCGTGAGCCCCTGGAGCACCACCAACGGCACCAGCAGCGCGTACGTCCCCAGCGCCGCCCCGCCGGCCAGCAACAGCCCCAGCAGCGCGGTGAGCAGCGCCGGCTGCATCCCGGGCTCGATGATCGGCGACCGTCCCTCGGCCCGCGCCCGCTGCGCGTCCGTGACGCGCGAGTTCCCGCCCATCGTGGCCGGCCCGTACTCGGGCCCGGACCCGTCAGCCGCCGGAGCCTCCGGGACCGCCTGAGCCGCCTGAGCCGCCTGAGCCGCCTGAGGAACGGGAGCAGGAGCGGGGGAAACCGGAGCGTACGCCGCCGCGGCCACCGGCGGCTGCATCTGCGTCTCCCACGTCTGCCCCTGCCACTGCTGCGTGTACTGCTGGTCCGCGTACGGATCCTCGTACGCCTGCTGCTGCCCCGGCCACACGCCCTGAGCCTGCTGCGGATCCTGGTACGGGTCGTACGCCCCGTACGGCTGGTTCGTCATCGCTCACCCTCCTGCGAACGGCGGAAGCACCTCGACCGTGCCGCCGTCGGCCAGCCGTACCGTCTCATGCGCGCGCTTGCCCACGGGATCACCGTCGACGAGGAACGAGCACCGCCGCAGCACGCGCGCGAGTTCGCCGGGGTGCCGCCCGCGCACCGCGTCGAGCGCCTCGGCGAGCGTGGCCGCCTCGTACGCCTCCTCGGCCACCCCGGCCGCGGCCTTGGCGGCGGCCCAGTACCGCACCGTGACCTTTGCCATCTGCTGGTTCCTCAATCGGTTGACGGTGAACACCGTCAGGCTAGCCCGCCCGGCCCACCACCCAGTCCCCGATCCGCCCCAGCAGCGCCTGAGGCGCCGCGTTCTCCGCGTGCCCCATGCCGGGTTCGACCCACAGTTCCCCGTGCTCCCCGGCGGCGGCCGCCAGCATCCGCGGGTGGTCGAGCGGGAAGTACCCGTCCTGGTCCCCGTGCACGATCAGCAACGGCGTGGGCGCGATCCGCGGCACCGCCTCGACGGGCGACACCGGCACCGGGTCCCACTGCCGGTGGTGGATCCGCGTCCGCAGCCCGTACCGCCCCACCAGCCGCCCGGACGGCCGGGTCACCAGCCAGTGCAGCCGCCGCATGGGGGCGGTCCCCCGGTAGAACCACCGCGCGGGCGCGCTCACGGAGACGACGGCGTCGACCCCGGCGTCCCGGCCGGCCGCGGCGTGCCGCAGCACCACCGACCCGCCCATGGAGAACCCGACGGTGGCCACCCGCGCGTGCCCCAGCTCACGCGCCCACCCCACCACCGCCGCGAGGTCGAGCACCTCCCGGTCCCCGACCGTCGACCGCCCGCCCGACGCCCCGTGCCCCCGGAAGGAGAACGTCACGACACTCCCGTACCGCGCGAGAGCCCGCGCCACCCTCCGCACGTGCGGCCGGTCCGCGTCCCCGGTGAACCCGTGCGCGATCACGAAAACGAGATCGCGGGAAGGAGAGGCACCCGGTTCGTACGGAGCAGCCGGTTCGTATACGGAATCGATCGCCACGCCGTCCGTGGTGCGCAAGAACGTCCGCAAAGGCGCCCCACCCCGCGTCACTCCATCCGTCTCGGAATATGGACGAATGGTGGAACGAACGGTGGATCGCGCCACATGACCTGCCCGACCGGTACCCATGTCGGCTATTCTGCTGCGAAGAGGACTCGGGCAGCGAAGCCCCCGGGTCCTTTTGTGCTTTCGGAAGCGTTGTATACGAACGCGGGAAACCGCCGGTGTACGGGCCGTCGAACGCACGCAGCAATGCCGTAAACGTCCTCGCAGGGACCGAGGAGGAACCAGACGTTATGGGCGAGCGAACCGTGCACGAGCGAACGACGACCCGGGCCGGTGGGGTGCGATGAGCTCTCTGCTGCTCCTGACCAACGCCCTCCAGCCGTCGACGGAGGTGCTCCCCGCCCTCGGCCTGCTGCTGCACAACGTGCGGGTGGCCCCCGCGGAGGGCCCCGCCCTCGTCGACACCCCCGGCGCCGACGTGATCCTGATCGACGGCCGCCGCGACCTCCCGCAGGTCCGCAGCCTGTGCCAGCTGCTGCGCTCCACCGGCCCCGGCTGCCCCCTCGTCCTGGTCGTGACCGAGGGCGGCCTGGCCGCCGTCACCGCGGACTGGGGCATCGACGACGTCCTCCTGGACACCGCGGGCCCGGCCGAGGTGGAGGCGCGGCTGCGCCTCGCCATGGGCCGCCAGCAGATCGTCAACGACGACTCCCCGATGGAGATCCGCAACGGCGACCTGTCGGTCGACGAGGCGACCTACTCCGCGAAACTCAAGGGCAGGGTCCTCGACCTGACCTTCAAGGAATTCGAACTGCTCAAATACCTCGCGCAGCACCCCGGCCGGGTCTTCACCCGCGCCCAGCTGCTCCAGGAGGTCTGGGGCTACGACTACTTCGGCGGCACCCGCACGGTCGACGTCCACGTACGGCGTCTGCGCGCCAAACTCGGTCCCGAACACGAGTCGCTGATCGGCACCGTCCGCAACGTCGGCTATCGGTTCGTCACCCCCGAGAAGCCCGAAAAGCCGGCGCGCGCCGCGGAGGACGCCAAGGCCGCCGGGGCCGAGGAGAGGACGGACACCGCGGAAACGGCGTCATCCAAGGTCTGATACGCCCTGCCCACCCCGGGTATATCCGCGTAGACTCCGCGCGTGGCCAAGGTAACCAGGGATGATGTGGCGCGACTGGCGGGGACGTCCACCGCCGTCGTCAGCTATGTCATCAACAACGGACCCCGGCCGGTCGCCCCGGCCACGCGCGAGCGTGTCCTCGCCGCGATCAAGGAGCTGGGGTACCGGCCGGACCGGGTCGCCCAGGCGATGGCGTCGCGGCGCACGGACCTCATAGGCCTGATCATCCCGGACGCCCGCCAGCCGTTCTTCGGCGAGATGGCACACGCGGTCGAGCAGGCCGCCTCCGAGCGCGGGAAGATGGTGCTGGTCGGCAACACCGACTACATCGCCGAGCGCGAGGTCCACTACCTGCGGGCCTTCCTCGGCATGCGGGTCTCCGGCCTGATCCTGGTCAGCCACGCGCTCAACGACCAGGCCGCCGCGGAGATCGAGGCGTGGGACGCCCGGATCGTGCTGCTGCACGAGCGCCCGGAGGCGATCGACGACGTCGCCGTCGTCACCGACGACCTCGGCGGCGCCCAGCTCGCCGTACGCCACCTGCTGGAACACGGCAACGAGTACGTGGCCTGCCTCGGCGGCACCGCGGAGACCCCCGCCGTCGGCGACCCGGTCTCCGACCACGTCGAGGGCTGGCGGCGCGCGATGGACGAGGCCGGCATACCGACCGAGGGCCGCCTCTTCGAGGCCCCGTACAACCGCTACGACGCCTACCGCGTCGGCCTGGACATCCTGTCCGGCCCGGACCGCCCGCCCGCGGTCTTCTGCTCCACCGACGACCAGGCGATCGGCATCCTGCGCGCCGCGCGGGAGCTGCGGATCGACGTGCCGGGCGAGCTGGCGGTCGCCGGGTTCGACGACATCAAGGAGGCGGCGCTCGCCGATCCGCCGCTGACCACGGTCGCCTCCGACCGTTCGGCGATGGCCCGCGCGGCGGTCGACCTCGTCCTGGACGACGGCGTGCGGGTGGCGGGCTCGCGCCGCGAGCGGCTGAAGGTGTACCCGTCCCGCCTGGTGGTACGCCACTCCTGCGGCTGCGCGTAGCCACACCCGCGACCGGCCCCGGCGACAGACCTTTATATCGGGCATACGAGGTTCTGCCGGGCTTCTCAGCACACACTCAGGATGCTCTCATCGTCGGGCGCGAGGCTCGGAGCCATGACCGAGAGCCTCCGCCCCAGCGGCGAGCACGAGAGCAGCCCGCACCAGGTGAACCCCGAGTGGCCGCCCCCGCCGGCGTACGCCCCGCCGACGCACGCGCAGCCCTCGTCCCGGCCCGCGCAGGAGCCCGCACCGCAGCCCGCGAAGCGGAAGCGCGCCCGCGGCCCGGCGGCCCTGCTCGCCGCCGTGGCGATCGTCGCGGCGGCCGTGGGCGGCGGCACCGCCTACGGCGTGCAGGAGCTGACCGGCAACGACACGGTCGCCGCCGGCTCGGCCAGCACCACCGTCGTACCGTCGAGCCAGAAGGGCACGGTGTCCGGCGTCGCGGAGGCGGTCACCCCGAGCATCGTCGAGATCAACGCGACCTCGAACGCCGGCTCCTCCACCGGCTCCGGTGTGATCATCACGTCCGACGGCGAGATCGTCACCAACAACCACGTCGTGTCCGGGGCCTCGTCGATCGAGGTGCGGACCAGCGACGGCAAGACGTACGAGGCGGAGACCGTCGGCACCGACAGCGGCAAGGACCTCGCCCTGATCAAGCTCCAGGACGCCTCCGGTCTGCAGGCGGCCACCCTCGGCGACTCCGACGGCGTGCGGGTCGGCGACCAGGTCGTGGCGATCGGCTCCCCCGAGGGCCTGACGGGCACGGTGACCAGCGGCATCGTCTCCGCCCTCGACCGTGACGTGACGGTCTCGACGGACGAGAGCGAGAGCCGGCAGCAGCGGCAGCAGGGCGGCGGCTGGCCGTTCGAGTACGGCGGCCAGGAGTTCAACGGCGACACGGGCAGCTCCACGACCACGTACCAGGCGATCCAGACCGACGCGTCCCTGAACCCGGGCAACTCCGGCGGCGCGCTGATCGACATGAACGGCGACATCATCGGCATCAACTCCGCGATGTACTCGGCGAGCGGCAGCGGCTCGTCCTCGTCGTCCGACGCGGGCAGCGTGGGCCTGGGCTTCGCCATCCCGATCAACACGGTCACGTCGGACCTGTCGGCGCTGCGCTCCGGCTCGACGACCTGACGCGCCGCCCGCGTACCGTGCGAGGCTGAAGGCCTGAACCGTAGAGAGCCGTGAGGAACCCCGAGCCCATGAGCCCCGCAGAAGGCGACCGTGACCCCCAGCGCATCCTGATCGTCGACGACGAGCCGGCGGTGCGCGAAGCGCTCCAGCGCAGCCTGGCCTTCGAGGGGTACGGCACCGAGGTCGCCGTCGACGGCGCGGACGCCCTGGAGAAGGCGGCGGCGTACCGTCCCGACCTGCTCGTCCTGGACATCCAGATGCCCCGGATGGACGGCCTGACCGCCGCCCGCCGCATCCGCGCCACCGGCGACACCACGCCCATCCTGATGCTGACCGCCCGGGACACGGTCGGCGACCGGGTGACCGGCCTGGACGCGGGGGCGGACGACTACCTGGTCAAGCCGTTCGAGCTGGACGAGCTGTTCGCCCGTATCCGCGCGCTGCTGCGCCGCAGCTCGTACGCGGCGGCGGTGGCCGCCTCCGCCGAGTCCGACGACGTCCTCGCCTTCGCCGACCTGCGCATGGACCTGTCGACCCGCGAGGTCACGCGGGGCACCCGGCGGGTGGAGCTGACCCGCACGGAGTTCACCCTCCTTGAGATGTTCATGGCACACCCGCGCCAGGTGCTCACCCGTGAGCAGATCCTGAAGGCGGTCTGGGGCTTCGACTTCGAACCCTCGTCCAACTCGCTCGACGTGTACGTCATGTACCTGCGCCGCAAGACCGAGGCGGGCGGCGAGCCGCGCCTGGTGCACACGGTGCGGGGGGTGGGGTACGTGCTGCGGCAGGGCGGCGCGGAGTGAGCAAGCTGGTCCGCCGCGTCCGTGCGCTGCCCATCCGGGCCCGGCTGTCGCTGCTGGTGGCGGCGGCGGTGGCGTTCGCGGTGGCGGTGGTGGCGGTGGCCTGCTGGTTCGTGGTGAAGAGCGTGCTGGTGAGCTCGCTGGACGAGGCCCTGAAGGCGAACCGGATGGACGGGCAGCAGGTGAGCAAGTACCTCGACCTGCCCACCGGTCTGTGCGCCCACGACCCCCGCACCCACGAGGAGAACCCCTTCGGCTCGTCCGTACAGCTCGTGGACAGCAAGGGCGGGAGCTGCCTCATCATCGGCACGGAGAAGGTCCCGCTCACCGGCGCCGACCGCGCCGTGGCCGAGGGCACGTCCATCGACGCGCTGCACGAGGCGACGGGGTCGGACGGCGGGCAGTACCGGGTCTTCACCTACACCGTGCCCGGCCTGCGGAACGTCGCCGTCTCCGCCGCGCGCCCGCTGAGCGAGGTGAACAGCTCCCTCAGCAACCTCGCCCTGGTGCTGGTCTTCGTCGCGGGCGCCGGGGTCGTGGGGGCCGCCGCCGCCGGCCTCTGGGTGGCCCGGACCGCCCTGCGCCCCGTGGACGAACTGACCCGGGCGGTGGAGCACGTGGCCCGGACCGAGGACCTCACCGTCCGCATCCCCGTCGACGACGACAGCGAGGACGAGATCGCCCGGCTCTCCCGCTCCTTCAACTCCATGACGTCCGCGCTGGCCAGCTCCCGCGACCTCCAGCAGCAGCTCATCGCGGACGCCGGTCACGAGCTGCGCACCCCGCTCACCTCCCTGCGCACCAACATCGAACTCCTCACCCGCAGCGAGGAGACGGGCCGGCCGATCCCGGAGGCCGACCGCAGGGCCCTGCTCGCCTCCGTGAAGGCGCAGATGACGGAACTGGCCGCGCTCATCGGCGACCTGCAGGAGCTGTCCCGCCCCGACACCGGCCAGCACGCGGACCGGGCGCAGATCGTCGCCTGGCAGGACGCCGTCGAGTCGGCCCTGCGCCGCGCCCGGCTGCGCGGCCCCGAGCTGACGATCACGGCGGACGTCCACCCGTGGTACGTACGGGCGGAGCCGTCCGCGCTGGAGCGGGCGGTGGTCAACATCCTGGACAACGCGGTGAAGTTCAGCCCGGAGGGCGGCACGATCGACGTGCGCCTGGCCGACGGCGTCCTCACCGTCCGCGACCACGGCCCCGGCATCCCCGCCGACGAACTCCCGCACGTCTTCGACCGGTTCTGGCGCTCCCCCGGTGCCCGCGCGCTCCCCGGCTCCGGCCTCGGCCTGTCCATCGTGGCCCGTACGGTGCAGCAGGCGGGCGGCGAGGTGTCCCTGGCCCGGGCGGACGGCGGCGGCACGACGGCCACGGTCCGCCTGCCGGGCGCCCCGACCCCACCGCCCGAGGTGCCCTAGCGAAGACGGCGGCAACCTTTCCGTGCCGGGCGGCGACCGATCGGCGTCCCCTCCCCCACACGGAACGGATCGCCGCATGAGCGAGCACCGCAGCACGGCCCGGCACCGCAGGCCCGGGAAGTTCCTGGCCGTCGGCCTCCCGCTGGCCCTGACCACCGCCGGGGTCCTGGTGTACGGCACCGACGTCGTCCCCCAGCAGGCGTCCGCCGCGACGACGGCCGCCGCCCCCGCCTGGGCCACCGCCACCGCCGACGGCTTCGCCTCCGTCGACGCGCTCGGCCAGAACGGCACGTACGGCGGCCGGGACGGCAAGACCGTCACCGTGCGGACGCAGGCGGACCTGGAGAAGTACGCCACGGCCGCCGAGCCGTACGTCATCGTCGTGGCCGGGACGATCACGATGAACCCGGTCGGCAAGGAGATCAAGGTCGCCTCCGACAAGACGATCGTGGGCTCCGGCACGTCCGGGCACATCGTCGGCGGGGGCTTCTTCCTCGGCCAGGGCGTGCACAACGTGATCATCCGCAACCTGACGATCCGGGACGCCTACCAGGGCGTCTGGAACGACAAGGACCACGACTACGACGCGATCCAGATGGACGGCGCGCACCACGTCTGGATCGACCACAACGACCTGCGGAACATGGCGGACGGACTGATCGACGTCCGCAAGGACAGCACGTACGTGACGGTCTCCTGGAACAAACTCAGCCAGAACAACAAGACCTTCGGCATCGGCTGGACCGAGAACGTCACGACGGACATCACGATCCACCACAACTGGTTCCGCGAGACCGAGCAGCGCAACCCCTCCACGGACAACGCCGCCCACGCGCACCTCTACAACAACTTCCTCGAGGACGTCGCGGGCACGAGCATCAACTCGTCGTACGGCAACTACTCGCGCGGCGGCACCCGGATGGTCCTGGAGAACAGCTACTTCCAGGGCATGAGGAACCCGGTCATCAAGGACGCGACGGCGACGATCGTCCAGCGCGGCAACGTCTTCTCGGGCACGTCGGGCCGCAACGAGAGCGGGGGCACGGCCTTCGACCCGAAGGCGTACTACTCCTACACCCTCGACAGCGCGGCGAACGTGCCGTCCCTGCTGAAGTCGGGCACGGGCCCGCGCTCGACCATCGGCACGACGGCGGCGTCGGCGGCGGAGGCGGAGGCGTCGACGAAGGCCGCGGCGGCCACGACGCTCACCGTCGCCAAGGACGGCAGCGGCCAGTACAGGACGGTCCAGGCGGCGGTGAACGCCGTCCCCGCGAACAACGCCTCCCGCGTCGTCATCTCCATCAAGCCGGGCACGTACCGCGAGACGGTCAAGGTCCCGTCGAACAAGCCGCACGTCACCTTCCAGGGCACCGGCGGCAGCCGCAAGGACACGGTGATCGTCTACAACAACGCGGCGGGCACGCGGAAGCCGGACGGCTCGGGCACGTACGGCACCTCGGGCAGCGCCACGGTCGCCGTCGAGGCCGACGACTTCCAGGCCCGCAACCTGACGATCTCCAACGACTTCGACGAGGGCGCCAACCAGTCCCTCTCCGGCCACCAGGCGGTCGCCCTGCGCACGGCGGCCGACAAGGTCTTCCTCGACGGCGTGATCGTCGAGGGCGACCAGGACACCCTCCTCCTCGACACGGCCGCCAAGGACAGGCTGGGCCGGGTCTACGTCACCAACTCCTACGTCGTCGGGAACGTCGACTTCATCTTCGGCCGGGCGACCGCGGTGATCGACCGCTCGGTCATCACCCTGAAGAAGCGCTGGGACGGCACCTCCGCCGGCTACGTCACGGCCCCGAGCACCGCCGCGAACCGCAAGGGCCTCCTCATCGCCAACTCCACGGTGGGCGGCGCCGTCTCCGACCGCACCTTCTACCTCGGCCGCCCCTGGCACGCCGGCGGCGACGCCTCCCTGGACCCGCAGACCACGGTCCGCAACACCAACCTCAGCGCCGCGGTCCGCACCACGCCCTGGACCGACATGAGCGGCTTCTCCTGGAAGGACGACCGCTTCGCCGAGTACAGGAACACGGGCTCCGGCTCGGGCGCGGCGAGCAGCAACCGCCCGCATCTGACGGACGCCCAGGCGGCCGACCAGGAGGTCGCGGACTGGCTGGCGGGCTGGACGCCCACGGCGTCCTGAATCCTCGCAACGGGCCCCACGCCGAGGACGGCGTGGGGCCACCCCTCATTGCCACCACCGGTAGGATCGACCGCATGAGCGGTAGCAAGAAATACTCGATCAGCCTGCCCGAGGACCTCGCCGAGGCCGTGCGCGCCCACGTCGGTCCTGGTGGGTTCTCCGCTTACGTGGCCGAAGCCCTTGAGCATCGGGTCGCCATGGACAAGCTTCGCGAAATCGTCGCCGACTTCGAGACCGGTGACGACGAGCTCACCCGCGAGGAGGTCGAGGCCGCCCGCGCACTGCTGCGCCACGACCACCGGCAGTCCGGCAGGACCGCCGCCTGATGCCCGGCACCCTCCTGCTCGACAGCGAAGGTCTTTCGAAGCTCTACCGCAAGGACCGTGCCGTCGTGACCTTCGTGCAAGCCGCCTCGGAAGAGGGCATCCGCGTGGCCACCAGCGCCATGACGACACTCGAGGCCGACTACGAGCGCATTCACCCCGCCCGCATCACATGGGTCCTCTCGCGCGTGGACGTACACGACGTCACCAAGGCGGTCACGGACCACGCCGCGACCCTCCTGCGCACCCACCACCTCCACGGCCACACGTACGCCACCGACGCCGCCCTGGCCGCCATCGCCCGCACGGCCCCCCAGCCGGTCACCGTCCTCACGTCCGACCCCGAGGACTTGATGCTCCTCTGCGGCCCCACCGTGGAAGTACTCAAGGTGTGACGTGGAGGAACTCCTCGCAGTCGGTGAGCACCTCACGGACCGCCGCCTTCGCCTCTCCGCGCCGCCCCGGACCGTGCAGGGCGGTGGCCGCTTCCCGCGAGCCGCCCCGTATCGACCGTGCGATCTTCACAGCCCGTGAGGTCATGTCGAAACGGCCGGCCGGTTCGTTCAGCGGCCCGCCCGCTCGAGTGAGCCGTATGGCACGGTGGGCGCATGTCGACACCACCGGACGGGCTGCCCGTCTACCGCGTACTGACCGGGCCCGACGACTCGGCCTTCTGCCACCGGGTGAGCGAGGCGCTGGAGATGGGATACCTGCTGCACGAAGGGCCGTCGGTCACCTTCGACGGTGAGCGGGTGATCGTCGCACAGGCGGTCGTGTGGCCCGGGTAGGCGGTCCTACCGCAGAGCGACCTCCCCGCCGGCCCCTTTCCCGCGCGCCGCGGCATCCGGAAGCGCGTCAGACGAGCTTGAAGAAGAGCGTGTCCTGGGTGTACCAGTCGATGTTCTTCGTGGCGTACTCCCACTCCCGATGCTCGAACTCGAGCTTCTCGGTCAGTTCACGGAGGTCGTACCGGAAGTCCGGGTTCACCCGCTCCAGGACGGCACGGTAGGCGTCGGCGGCGGGCTTGGCCTTGGCCAGCGGCAGGTGGCCTATGGCCGGATAGCCGTCCACCGAGTACGGAACGAACGGGAACTCGCCGGGCAGTCCCCCGTAGAGGTATCCGTGGGGCAGAAGGTCGGCGGGCACGCCGAGACGGCGCAGCTCGTCGTCCACCAGGCCGAAGAACGTGGAGGGCTTGGAGTAGGTGCCCAGATGGGCCGGGTCCGACGCGTTGTGGTCGATGATGTGCTGGAGAGCGGAGTGGTAGGCGTTACCCGCACACTCGGCTTTCGAATCGGCGCGCCCCTTGATGAGGTGGTCGAGGGCATCGGGGATGGACAGGCCCCAGTCGATGCCCTGGCGATCGAGGTCGTCCTGATGGACCTGGGCGTCCTTGCGCATTCCGTCGAGGCGGCGTCGTTGGTCCGCCGTCAGGTCGCCGTCGCTGCCCAGGTAGGCGAGAACGTCGGCCTTGTCCGCGGTGGAGTACGCGATGTTGTGACTCATGAGCGCCATCGTGCCAAGCGGCACTGACATCCGGAGCACGGGCCGTCCCCTCGGACACGGTCCGGTTGTTGTCGGAGCCGGGTGGTATGCATGCCGCATGAACTGTGATCACGCCGATCCTGCCGAACTGGACGCGCTGCGGCAGGCGTTCGGCGTCGATGACGAGGGCGAGTCGGCTCTCGGCTGGGACGCCGTGCGCGCCTTCGAGGCCGAGCACGGGATCGTGCTGCCCGAGCCGTACCGGACCTTCGTCGCGGAGGTGACGGACGGCTCGTACTCCGGGCCGCCGGAGTACGGGCTGCTGCCGGTCGCCGAGTTGCCCGACGACTGGGGTGACGACGGGCAGGAACGCGACCTGAGCAAGCCGTTCCCGCTGACGGAGGCGTGGCTGTGGGAGGACGACCCGGAGGGCGGCGACGATGAGGACGAGCTCATCGAGCGGGTCTACGCCGACGGCTCGATCGTGCTCGGTACCGACGGGTGCGCGATGAACTGGCATCTGGTCGTGAGCGGCCCCCACCGAGGTCACGTCTGGCTGATCAGCGACGTCGGCGCCGTTCCCTTCGGAGCGGAGTTCGGGCACACGACCGCCGACCCGGGCTTCGCCGGCTGGGTCCGGCACTGGGCGGCGGACAAGCCCTGGGACGACGCCGTGTGACCGCCGCGTCGTGCGGCTGCCCGGGGGGGTGCCTACCGCCGCCGGCTGCCGAACTCCGTCACGAAGGACGTCCACGAAGCCGAGCCGAAGACGAGCACGGGGCCGGGCAGGACCTTGCTGTCCCGCACGGGGACGATGCCGGCGTGGCCGAGGCCGTGCTCGCGGACGGGAAGGCAGGCGAGCGGGCGGTGCGGTTCGCGCTCGTGCGGACCTGAAGTCCTTGGAGGACGTACTCCATGTCGCGGTCGGCCGGGGGCAGCGCGTCAAGCCGCGTGAGAAGTGACGGAGGGGTCAGTGGAAGCCGAGCATTCCGGGGGAGTCGATGTCGACCGTGACCACGCCGGGTGGATACGCCTCTTCGCGGTCCGTCAGCAGAATGGACATGCCCGTGAAGTCCGGACGCGGCAGAGCACAGTACAGAGCGTGACAGGTGTCCGCGCCGCCGTAACCGTCGCGGATCATGCTTCCGACACTGACCGAGGCGACGGTGCCGAGGGCGTCGACCACGACCGACGAGAAGGCCAGCACACGCTGCGCCGCACCCGTGTCCTCCGACTCCGCCCGCATCAGGCAGAGCGCCGGAATCCGGAGAAGGTCACCCGGGGTACGGGCCATGTTGCCCGCGAGAAGATTCAGCGTCTTGTGCCCGTTCGCGAGGGCGCGGGTGGCAGCCGTATCCAGGATGATCACGCGGCCGCACCCCGTGCCACGCGGGCCTTCTCGGCGGCGATCCGGTAGATGTTCCCGAGCACGTCAGGGGCCTGATCGAACTCCTCGTCACTGAGCTCGAGACCGATGACCTCGCGCACGACCCGCCGGTCGGCCGCGACCCGTTCGGCGATCTGCTCCGCGGTGGGCTGCTCCGCGGCCAACTGCTCGACCAACTGCCCGAGCGTCATACCCCGCTCCTTCGCGACCTGGGCGAGGTGGTCGCGGGTCTGCCGGGACACCTGAATGGTGGTGTGCTCTGCCATGGTTTCACCATAGCCATGCCGCAGCGGTGCGCACAGGATCATTCGATCGCATCACCCGAAAGAGGGGGTGACCTGCGTCGGGGCCGGTACGAGGCGGTGAACACGCCTGGTACCGGCCCCGACGGTGGTTACTACCTCACGATCGTGATGCGGTCCGCCTTCGGCGGGGCGATCGGGGACGTGGGCGTCGAGTTGGCGGTCAGGTACTGCTCGAGCGCCGCCAGGTCGTCCTCGCCGACCAGGTCGTTCGTGCCCTGGCCCAGGGTCGGGAAGCCGTCGCCGCCGCCCGCGAGGAAGCTGTTCGTGGCGACGCGGTAGGTGGCGGTCGGGTCGATCGCGGATCCGTTGAGCTTGATCGAGTCCGTGACGACGCGGTCCGCGCCGGTCTTCGTCAGGTCCAGGGTGTAGGTGAGGCCGCCCGAGATCTGGAGGATCTTCGGGGCCGCCTCGTTCGGGCCGCTGACCTGCTCCTTCAGGGCCTGGATGACCTGCGCGCCGGTGAAGTCCTGCAGGTTGACCGTGTTGGCGAAGGGCTGGACGGTGAAGGCCTCGGCGAACGTCACCACGCCGTCGCCCTCGGCGCCGCCGGCCGCGTGGGTGAGGGACGCGCGGATGCCGCCGGGGTTCATCAGCGCCAGGTCGGTCTCCGCGTCCAGCGTCCTGCCGTACGCCAGCTGCGCGTCGGCGATCAGGTCGCCGAGCGGGGACTCGGTGCCGTCGCGCACGATGTCGCCGGAGATGTAGCCGATCGGGCGGTTGCCGATCGGGGCGGCGAGGGTGTTCCACTTGTCGATCAGGCGGGTCATGTCGGGCGCCTTGGGGACGTCCCGGGTGACCACGTGGTTCGCGGACTTCACGGCCGTACGGGCGATGTCACCCGTCGCGCGGTCGTAGGTCAGCGTGGTGTCCGTGTAGAGGCGGCCGAAGGACGCGGCCGAGGTGACCGTGCGGGGCTTGCCCGCCGGGTCGGGGATGGTGCACGCGTACGCGTTGTGGGTGTGGCCGGTGACCAGCGCGTCCACCTGGGGCGTGATGTTCTTCGCGATGTCCGCGATCGGGCCGGAGATGCCGTCGCCCGCGCCCGGGGAGTCGCAGTCGTAGTTGTAGGCGGACGAGGCCGGGAAGCCGCCCTCGTGGATGAGCGCCACGATCGACTTCACGCCCCGGCGCTGGAGCTCCTTGGCGTACTTGTCGATCGTCTCGACCTCGTCCTTGAAGGTGAGGCCCTTGACGCCCTCGGCGGAGACGATGTCCGGGGTGCCCTCCAGGGTCACGCCGATGAAGCCGACCTTGACGCCCTGCTTCTTCCACACCCAGTACGGCTTGAGGACGGGCTTCCCCGTCTTCTCGTCCAGGACGTTCGCCGCCAGGTACGGGAAGTCGGCGCCCTTGAACTCCTTGTCGGTGTAGCAGCCCTCGGTGGGGTGGCAGCCGCCGTTCTGGAGGCGGCCCAGCTCGGCCGCGCCCTCGTCGAACTCGTGGTTGCCGACGCTCGTCACGTCGAGGTCGAGCTTGTTCAGCGCCTCGATGGTGGGCTCGTCGTGGAAGAGGCCCGAGAGGAGCGGGGACGCGCCGACCATGTCGCCGCCGGCGGCGGTGATGGAGTAGCGGTTGCCCTCGCGCGCCTCGCGCAGGTGGGTGGCGAGGTACTCCACGCCGCCCGCGTCGACGGTCTTCGTCGTGCCGTCGTGCTGGAGTTCGGTGACCCGGCCCGAGGAGCCGGACGGCGGCTCCAGGTTGCCGTGCAGGTCGTTGAAGGACAGCAGCTGCACGTCCTGGTAGCGGCCGTGGTCGCGGGCCTTGCCCTTGTTCCCGTGGTTCTCGCCCGCCGTCGCCGACCCGGGCAGGGCGGCCGCGGCCAGCGCGCCGACGGTGAGCACACCGGCGACGGTCGCGAGGAGACGGTTCGTACGGCGTCTGCGGCGCTGGTGGTGCGCCGGGGATGTGGCTGGCATGCGCCCCCCTGTGGGTCCGAATGGATACCGGCGCAGCCTAGAGTCAACGCGCGTAGCGCAACAGGGCTTCAGGGTTACGGCCTGGTTTAACTTTCCCCTGCGCCGTTGTCGTCCGTTTTGCGACACCCTCCCCGCGCGCTCCCTTTAGTCTCGTACGCATGACCAGCGACGACTTCGCACGGCCCGGCCGATCCCGCTCGCTCCAGACGTATGCCGCGCTCGGCCCCGAGCAGACCGAGGCGGTTCTCGCCCTGCTCGCCGAGGCCGCCAAGACCGACGGACAGCAGGCGGTGTCCGAGCAGGGGCGGTTGCAGCTGCGCGGCGGGGAGCGGGACGGGGTCTCGCACCTGCTGCTCTCCGTCGACGGCGAGCTCGTCGGGTACGCCCAGCTGGAGGACACCGATCCGGTGGAGCCGCCGGCCGCCGAGCTGGTCGTGCACCCCTCTCACCGGGGCAACGGGCACGGGCGGGCGCTCGGTTCGGCGCTGCTCGCCGCCTCCGGGAAGCGGCTGCGGGTGTGGGCGCACGGCGGTCACTCCGCCGCCCGGCACCTCGCGCAGGTCCTCGGGCTGACGCTGTTCCGGGAACTGCGGCAGATGCGGCGGCCGTTGGCCGACCTCGATCTGCCCGACCCGGTGCTGCCGGACGGCGTGACCGTCCGGACGTTCGTGCCGGGGCGGGACGACGCCGCCTGGCTCGCGGTGAACGCCGCCGCGT
>NZ_JAGMUJ010000183.1 GCF_019049255.1 Streptomyces sp. AC558_RSS880
GCAGACCGTCTCCACCATCACCGACCAAGTGATGGAGGGCATGGCCGAATGGCAGAACCGGCCGCTCGACCGCGTCTACCCGGTCCTGTTCGTGGACGTCATCAACGTCAAGATCAGAGATGGGAAGGTCGCGAACCGTCCCATCTACGTGGTGATGGCGGTGACGGTGGACGGCACCCGCGACATCCTCGGCATCTGGGCCGGCG
>NZ_JAGMUJ010000184.1 GCF_019049255.1 Streptomyces sp. AC558_RSS880
CTCGCCGGCCTCGCCGGAGCCTTCCGTGAAGATCAGCACGCCGTCGCCCAGGGCATCACCACCCCCTACAACTCCGGCGTCAACGAAGGACGTATCACCGACGTCAAGCTGCAGAAACGCCTGATGGCCGGTCGCGCCGGCGTCCCTCTCCTTCGCCATCGCGTCGTTCTGATCGCCCACCTCCGCCGTCGCTATGCTGACCGGCCGACCGGTCCTTGCAGCTGATGTCTGCGACGCGCTGGGCCGATGGCCTGCGGGTCGCAGGAATCAACTGGCGGCTGGGCACTGGTTCCGTGCAGATTGACCTTGCAAATTCGGCGAGAGGGCGGGGAACGGATGGCATCGGGCAGACCGCAGACGGACGGCAACGCAGACGCGGGAGACGACGTCCACAGACGCTGGTTGCGGCTGCTCAATCGCTCCACGGGAAGCCCCGACTACCGGGATGAATGGTTCGACGAGCAGTGCGGCGGATGCCGGTTCTGGATCCCGCTGAGCGGAGAACTGGGCCTGGACTGGGGGGCCTGCACCCACGCCGACTCTCGGTTCGACGGGCGCGTGCGTTTTGAGCACGACGGCTGCGAACACTTCTCCGTCCGCGACGACGGCACCTTCGGATGATCTACGGCTACGAAATTCTTGCCAGAGCCG
>NZ_JAGMUJ010000185.1:0-11410 GCF_019049255.1 Streptomyces sp. AC558_RSS880
GCAAGGTGATAGACGCCTACACCGGTGAGGTGGCGTTGGTGGGGCCGTCGGCGGGCAGGCCGGCCCGGATCGGGGTGGCGGACAGTCTGAAGGAGCCCGAGCACAAGGAGTTGGTCTTCTATCCGGAGCCGGGGCCGGTGGAGTTGGAGGCGTTGGCGCGGCGGGCGGGGCTGGTCCGGGGTGCCGGCCGGCCGGCCGAGCGGGCGGTGCGCTGGCTGCGGGTGATCCGCCGGGAGGCGGGCGCGGACCTGGGCTGGGACTCCGCCCGCAAGGCGGAACTCGAAACCCTCATGCGCGGGGCGATGGCCTGGGAGAACACCCGCCTGACCGGCAACACCGCCGACGCCGGCCCGGCCGCGGACACCGGCCCGCTCACCTCGCGGGAGCTGTCCCGGCTGCTGGACCGGCACCGGGCCTCACACCCCGGTGACACCCTCACCGACGCCCTCACCCGCCTCGCCCGACCGGACACCGCGACCGTGTCCACGACCCCGCCACCCAGCCCGGTCCCGGCCGCGGCGGTCGTCGAGCCCACCGCAAACCGGGCAGCTCGCGGCATCGCGGTGCCGCAGACGCCGGCGGGGACGCCGTTCACCGACCCGGTGCAGTTCAACTCCGGACGTGCGCGGGTCGGCCGAAGCCCGTCGGCCGGTCCTTCCCGCGCCTCCGGGCGGACGAGGGCTCCCGCGTCCGGGACCGAGGCGAGTGGTTCCGGGACGACGCCGGACGCGGCGTCGCTGGTGGCGTTGCTGGTCGATGAGGACGGGATGATCACGGCACCCGCGTGGCAGGCCGTCTCCGAGGTGCTGCGGTGGTGGTTCCAGCGCAGTGCCGGGCGGGGTGAGCGGTTCGCGCCTCTGGCCGACACCGAGCGCCGCAGGGTCAGCGCGATGCTGTGGTACCTGGGCAGCCCGGACGCGGACTGGTCACAGATGCCCTCCCGGTTCGGGCCGCACGCGGGAATCGTCGCGAGAGTGCTGCTGCACTGGCAGCAACACGGTGTGTGGGCGGACGTGGTGAGCGCCGCGCTGCACGCGGTCGGACTGAATCCGGCCGTGGCGGAGGCGGCGGGGATGCTGGCCCCGCCGGGCCCAGGGCCGATTCCGCGCCCCGACGCCGATACGGACGGGCTGTTGCACCAAGGGCAGCTCACGGAGGCCGCCTGGCGGGCCATGCGGCCGCTGGTCCTCCAGCGGTGTGTCCCGGAACCCACCCGTAACAAGTGGGACGTGCTCGCCTACTGGGGACTGGGGTTCACCCCACAGGAGGCAGCCGACAAGTTCGGGGCGAGTTCGTTCCCGCGCACTAAGAACCGCGGTTTGTCCAAGGCCGATCTGACGGAGATCAAACAGTGGTCCAAGGAGCGGCCGTCCCCGCTCGACGAGGACGGCGACTGGCGGAAGCTGTCCGGCGAGGAGGCCGCGGAGCTGGTGGAACGGGTGCCGAACCTGCTGCCGCGGGGAACGGCCGGACTCTATCTCGGCGCTCGCGACAAGATCGCCAGGCTGGTTTCCGAGGACCGCAGGCCGGTGCGCGCCGATGTCCTGGCGAGCCCGCTGTGGGAGAAGCTGCTGCGGGCCGGAGGCGGGGACCGGGCCCGGCCCGCTGCGGGGGCCGCGCCGGGCGTCGGCGGCCGGACCGGCGGGCGCGCCCGGGTCGTCGCCCTGCACGACTGGCTCCGGCTCCGGGAGACCTTGATCGCGGAGCACCAGGTCGCGGACGCCGAGATGTTCCACGCCGTGGAGGCTTTGGTGAGTTTCGGGCGCGGGTTCGGTGAGCGGTACGGCGAGGGCGCCGACGGCTGGGCCGCGCTGCTGGAGGAGGAACCCGAGCTGGCCGAACGGGTGACGCACTGGCGGGAGTCCGGCGTCTGGCCGGCGCTGCGGGTGGCGATCGGAGTCGGACACGGTCTGGCATGGCTGGACGGTCCGAGCGGCACCGTGGCACCGGGACCGGTGGAAAACCTCACCGATACGGCCGTGCTGCTGCACGAGGGGCGACTGACGGAAGCCGCCTGGCGGGCCATGCGGCCGCTGGTCGCCGCCCGGTGTGTGGAAGGCACAGGAGGCAGAGGCAACCGCGAGCGGTGGAACGCGCTCGTCTACTGGAAACTGGGCTTCACCCAGGAAGAGGCCGTGAAGCGGTATGGCATGCATACCAAGGTCAACATGAGCCGCGGTCTGACGAAGGACGACCTGAAGGCGCTCGGCAAGTGGGCGGAGAACCGAACATTCCCGCTCGACGAGGACGGCGACTGGCGGGAGCTGTCCGACGAGGAGATCGCCGAACTCGCGGGGGCCGTACCGAACCTCATGCCGGAGGCAGCCCGTAAGCGGTACACCGAGGCGCCGAAGCGGATCGCCGATCTCGTCAGCCGGCACAAGCGGCCGCATGTCCACGAGCTGCTGGGCGGCCCGTGGTGGGACGAGTTGCTCCGGGCCGGGACCCGAATGGTGTACGGGGTCCGCTCCGCTGCGGCGCAGGACGCGTCGGGTGCGGACAACGCGGTGTGGCGTGCCGAGGCCTTCGCTATCGGCGACTGGCTGCGTGTGCGGGAGGTCCTGCGGGAGCAGGGTGTGACCGCGGACGCGGAGACCTTCCGTGACCTGGAGGCCCTGGTGAGGTTCGGGCGCGAGCTCGACGGGCGGGAGGGGGATGACTTCGGCTGGGCGGCGCTGACGGCTGAGGAGCCGGAACTGGCCGAAGCGGTGAGGCTCTGGCGGGAGGCGGGCGTCTGGCCGACGCTGCTGGAGTACGGACCCGGAACCGAGTTGGAGTGGCTGGACCGCGAGGTGGCCGCACTGCTCCATGGAGAGGGCGGGCTGAAAGACGCCGCCTGGCGGGCCATGCGGCCACTGGTCGCCGCACAGTACGTGCTGGAGCACACCCGCAGACGGTGGAACGCGCTCGTCTACTGGCGACTGGGTTTCACCGGGAAGGAGGCTGGGGAGCGGTTCGGGCTGCGGCCGTCCGCGCTGCGGCGCGGTCTCACCGGAGACGACCTCGCGGAACTGGGCCGGTGGGTCCGCGGACGAACGTTCCCGCTCGACGAGGACGGCGACTGGCGGGAGCTGTCCGACGAGGAGATCGCCGAACTCGCAGAGCGGGTCCCGAACCTGATGCCTCCGGGAACCGGCAGGCAATACGCCGAGGCGCCCCGGAGCATCGCCGGGCTGATCGCCCGGGGCGGGCGCCCGCCCCGGGAGGACATCCTGGGCGGACCGGTGTGGGACCAGCTGCTGGCGGACGGGCACCGGGCGATACACCGACCCGGGGACGGGACGGGCGGGCAAGCGGGTGACCGGAACCTCCCGGTCACCGGCGTGCGCGACTGGCTGCGGCTCCGGGAAGTCCTGCACGAGCGGGGTGTGGCCTCGGGCGCGGAGATGTTCACCGCCCTGGAGGCCTTGGTGGAGTTCGGGCGCGAGCTCGACGGGCGGGAGGGGGGAAATTCCGGCTGGGCGGTGCTGTCGCTCCGGGATCCGGAGCTGGCCCAGCAGGTCGCCCGCTGGCAGCAGGCCGGCCTGTGGCCCCTGGTGCGGCTGGCGCCCGGCCTGGGGAGCGGCCTGGCGTGGTTGGACGCCGGCTTGCCGCAGGCCGCCGCGGAACCACAGTCGGTCGCGATTCCCGGGCCGCAGGAGCCCGCTGGGGCGGACGAACAGACGTCGGTCTTCGAACAGTTCCTGGCCGACTGGCAAGAGGACGGGCCGGTGGACCCCGCCCCGGCACCGGCAGGGGAGGAGGACCTCTGGGCCGGGTTCGACTGGATCGGGGATCTCCCGTGGCAGGCGGCGGACGCCGGGGTGGACGAGGAGGACGCGGACGGCGACCGCACGATGAGGGACCTGGAACCGCAGGGGTACATCGAGCCGAACCTGAACCCGAATCCGGTTCCAGACCTGGACCTGGACCTGGGAATAGACCTGGACCTGGGAATAGACCTGGACCTGGACCTGGACCTGGACCTGGACTTCCCGATGTTTCCGGAGTTCGGTATGTGGGAGCCGCCTCAGGACGTCCCACCTGGCGTGAACGACCGCGATGCGCCGGTCCTGGCCATCGGGCGTGACCTCGACGGCCCGGACGGCGTCGTCTCTCCGTCCGCGGCGGCGCCCGGGGCGGGGAGCGCACCGACCCTGGGCGCCGCCGGGGAGGGCGGTCCCGCACCTTCCGGCGGCCGAGGGGACGCGGCCGGGGCCCCGCCTGGGGCCACCCGGACGGCAGGTGGGTCCCCGGCCGGCGACGGAGCGCCGCGCCGGTCCGACGGTGACACGGGAGCCCTGCTCCGGCGGGTACCGCGCGGGGCCTTCTCCGGACTTTTGGACAGCACCGGAGACATCGTGGAGGACGCCTGGGACGAGCTGAAGCACACCATCGCCGTGGACAGCCTGAAACCACGGGTGCGTGAAGCCGTCGGTCTCTATCTCAGCATCCGGCACGGGCTCGCCGGGCATACGACCGCGGAAGCGGTCAGGAGTGAACTGCGCGGCCACCCCGGGATCGGCCGGCTGCTGCTCGCCCGCGTGCATCAGGCTCTCGCCCACCTCCCGGACCGCGAACTGCACGCCCTCGTCGCCCGCCGCACGGGCGGGAACGGCGACGGGGCGGCGGGCCCAGGGGTGCCCGGGGAGGGCTTGTCCGACGCCGAATGGCGAACGGTGGCTCCCCACCTGCTCGGCCGGTACAGCCTGCGCATGGCGCGGCAGGTGCTGGCCGGTTTCGCCTACCTCAACACCTACGGTCTGAACTGGCGCGACCTGCCCGCCCGTTACGGACCGTATCGGCGGAACCAGGCCATCCTTCGCCGGTGGGCGACATCGGACGTCTGGGAGGGAGTGACGCAGCAGGCGGCGCGCCGCCCCCTCGGCCCGGTCCCCGCCGCGGACCCCCAACAGCAGGACGCCCGGGCCCCGCGGGCATTCCACCGGCCGGACCCCCGGGACCTCCTGGACGAAGGGGGAATGCTCCGGACACCCATCGAGCAGGCACTGCGTGTCCGGACGACGGCGCTGTACGCCCCCCTGAGCGCCCGGGCTGCCGCGAACGCCTACCTGTACCAACAGTGGAGGGCCGCCGTCGACGGCACACGGGGCGGGGATGCGGGCACCCCGCCGGTGCCCGCCCCCCTGCGCAAGGCCGCGGGCCAGCTACGGCGGCTCAGCGCGCGACGGAAGGAGACGAGCGAGTGGCGTGAACTGTCCGAGGACGAATGGGCGGCGGTCGCCGCGCCAATCGTGTCCCCGGGCGATCGGCGTCTCGTCGACAAGGCGCTCCAGGGCATCGCCGGAATCCTACGCATCGAGCGCGACGGAGAGGCCGCCGTCCCGGACGAGGAAATGCTGCGGTACGGGGGTCGGCGGTACGTGCACCGGCTCGCCGACGAGTACACGCAGTCCGGCCACTGGGAACGGCTGCTGGAAGCGATGAGCGAGGCGCTGTCCGGGCCCTCGCACACGGGACCGGGTGCCGAAGGCCCGCCCTCACCCCCGCCGGACGACGGACACGCCGGTCCGCCACCGGCGACGGCTGCGCCGGCCGATACCGAGCCGATGGACGTGGACACGGATGGCCTGCCGCCGGGAGACGCCGGCGGGACGGACCCGGCCCCGGGAGCGGAGGGGGACGGGCAGGCCGACGATCCGGAGGTGCTGGCGGACCACCCGGCCTTCGACATGGCGTTGGCACACGGACTGCACGCGGCCGCCCTCCGCGTCCTGGCGGACCGGCCCGGTGTCGAACTGGCCGACAGGCTGAGCCGGACGACCGGGGACCGAGCCGTCGACGTGCTCTACACCTGGGCAGCGGCCGCGGCCGGGGAGACAGGGGTGCCCGGGGAGGGCGAACTGATGAACTCCGACACACCGATTCCCCTGGAGGTCCTGTCGGTCCTGGAGGGTGGCGTGCCCCCGGCGCTGCGGACGCAGGCCGTACTGGCGGGCGGGAACGACTGGCTGCCGGCCGGTGAACTGACACGGTTGAGGCAGTTCCAGGTGGCGTGCCTGTGGAGGGGCGAACGGTCGCTCCTGGTGGATGAGGCCGTCGCGGTCATGGCGGCACGGGCCCTGGGCGTCGAGGTGGGTGTTCTGACCGGTCCCGGGCGAGACCGGATCATGCCCCTCGCCGACGTCGACTCGGAACTCATGGTGCTGATCCTGCCGCTGCCGGAGAACGGCTTCCGGGTCGGGCTCCACCGGGCGACGGGCTGACCGGGACAGGGACGTACGGACCGACCGATCGTTTCAAGATGAGGTTCGCGGACGGCGGAGGCTGCGGCCCGGTTCGAGCAGAGCCTGATGGGGGCCGGCACGTCGCCCGTAACGGATGCGGTGCCGCTCGAACCGGCGCGGCCAGTGCTGTGACCACATAGGTTCGCCGGGTTGCTGTTGATGTGTAGTGCTCGATGAAGCGGATGTGCCGGTATGACTCAGCGGTAGTCGGCTAGGCCTTCCGCGAGTTCTTCTTCGTCGCCGTCGCGGATTGCGTAGAGGGCTTGCTGCAGGGCGAATGTGCCGCGGATCGTGGCGATGCGGGTGAGGAGTCCGTGGTTTGACCAGTTGCCCAAGGTGAGTACCCGCTCCAGGAGCTCAGGGCCGTAGCTGGCGCCGATGGCTGCGAGGTCCTCGGCCGGGTCGCCGAGTATGACGTCGTCCCAGTCGAGTACTCCGGAGAGGCGCGGCAGGCCGTGCGTCCACTCCCACAGGACGTTTTCGGCACCGAGGTCGCCATGGGCCACTCCCTGAGTGAGGTGGGGAAGGCTGTTGAGTGCTGTGAGTTCCCGCTCGGCCCGTAAGCGTCCGCTGTCGGACATGAGCGGGAACAGCTCCGCGCGCACGTTCTCCGCGAACCGCCGCCAGTGGTCTTCTGCTGCCTGAGGGAGAACTGCTCGTACCGTCTCGTCGGTGCCGGCACGGGCCAGAGCGGACAGCAGCGTGGCGTACTGCGCCGCCACGGTGTCGACCACTTGGGCATCGTTGAGGGCGTCGGTCTCCAGCGGTTCCCCGGGAATGCGGCTGAGTACCAGGAACGGCGCCTCGTCGGTGCCGTGGGTGCCGCCCTGGAGCAGCGGCTCAGGTGTGCGGAAGCCGAGGCCGAGGTTGGCGAGTGCGTGTAGTGCGGCCGCCCGCTGGGGCAGCCGGGCGGCTGCTGCCCGGGTGCGAGGCAGGCACACGACGCGGTCTGAGCCGATGACCACGGTGTGGAATTGCCCCTGACGTACGGCAAGGTCTTCCGGGTTGTCGTCGGGCAGCAGACGGCTCAGCAGAGCGCGATGCGTCGGATGGATGCTCACGAGTGTCTTCTGGATCCTTCGCTGGGTCGGAGGCGATGCGCGCGAAGTGCTGTCAAGCCGCGCCGGTGAGCGGGCGTCCTCCCCAGCGAATGCCCTTCTCGCTGCGGATGCGGGCGCGTTCCTTGCGCTGGGCGGCGAGTACGTCGGGGTGGCGGGCGTTGGCGTTGCGCCAGCGCAGGTAGGCGTGCAGGGTCCGGGTCTGCGCGGGGTGGCTGCGGTGGTCGGAGTTGGCCAGGGTGAACTGCCGCAGCGGTCCGAAGTGAGCTTCGATCGGGTTGGCCCAGGAGGCGTAGGTCGGGGTGAAGCACAGCTCGACCTTGTTCTTCTTCGTCCAGCGGCAGATGTCAGCGCCGGTGTGGGCGGAGAGGTTGTCCAAGATGATGTAGATCGGGGCGCCGTCGGGGCGGGCGGCGCGGATCGACTTCAGCGCGGCCAGGGTGTTGGCGGTGCCCTTGCGGCGTCGGTTGACGCCCCAGAGTGTGTCATCGCCGACGGAGTAGCAACCGTGGAAGCAGGCGATGCCGTGCGTGCGGCGGTAGGTCGCCGGCAGGCGGTCGGGCTTGCTCTCCAGTGGTGCAACCGAGGTGGTCAGGTTACTGGCGAGCTGCTTGGAGCCTGCGGTACATCCGCACCTCACGCTCACGTACCTCCAGCGGGTACTTCCTCGGGCCAGGCATCGGCAGGGCTGCTCTCCGCGCGTTCCACCTGACCTGTGGTCACCGTTCCTCGCGTCTCGGGGAACAGTGACGCAAAGGGCGTCGGCCGGAGTGGGGTGGGTGTCTTTCGCCACCGACCTGCCGGCCGGGATTTCCAGGGCTGCGCGCGACCGGCCTGCCTCATGCCCGTCCGGGCGGACGACCAGCGTTCGGCGGAGAGCCCCGCGCGAACGGCGTCGGCACAGCGCGGGAAGGCCGTCCCGTTCGCCGGACAGCTCGCGGCCCTCGGTCACCCGGTCTGACCTCGCCGGCGCCGGTCGCGGCCCGTCCCGGGTCCGGTTCCCCGGCCATCGGGAGGCTGCGTGGGCCCCCGCCCTTCTGGAGCGGCGGAGCCGTGCTTCGACCCTCCGTCGGCAGCGGCTGGCCTCCTGACGGCCACGGCTCCGAGGCCCGGGTCACCTGCTGGCAGGTGACCGCCGAACCGCCGGGCACCCACCAGCAGGTGACCGGCGCCCACGAGGGCGAGCACCGCCGCACCCGCCAGCAGTCCCAGGACCACTCCGATGGCCACCCGCAGGACAAAGTCTTCGCCCATAATCGTCCTCGCTCCGCCGCACGTCGTCTCTCCGCGTCCAACGGACGCGAGGCCGGGGTGGTTCAGGCGGGAGGTGGCGCGGGCGGACCCGTCCTGGGCAGCCTCCGACCGCTGCAGTTCGCCGAACAAGCGCGCAGTTCCCGGGTGATGTCGGTGATCATGGCCTTGCGCTCCCAGGCCGAGGGCGGCGCCTCACCAGGGCGTACGGCGGGTGGAGCATGCGGACGCCGGCCGGCACCGTCACGGAAGCCGTGGTCGGCAGGACCAGGACCGCCGCAGCGGTGAATGCGGCGATGCCGCCCGCGGGGAGGTCCGGACCGGCGGGATACCCGGCCGGCCGGAGCCCCCGCCCAGAGGGGGCGGCGGGGCCTCGTACGCCCGGAGCCGTGCGCGTCGCGCGGAGCCGACGTCCATCGCGTCGGGGGCATCGTTGGCCCAGGCATCGCCGATGCGGTCCCAGTGACGACGTGACCGACGGTCAGCGCGGTGAGCGGCTCCCGCCGGAAGCCGACGGAGAACGGCGGCAAGGCGGCGGTCACGGACCCGATGACGTGCACCCGATAGGTGCCCGCGCGGTGCGGAAGCCCCAGGCCGGTGAAGCGGATGTCCGGGCGGCCGCGATTCCAGTGCCCCGTATTCGGTCCCATCCGGCCGGACAGCACGGTCCGGCCCCGCTCGTCATGGATCTCGTGGCGGACGGCGCCCCGGGAACGCGGCAGCGCCACGGGATACACGTACTCGGGCCTGTCGGGGACGTGATCGACCTGGTCGGCCCGTATCGCACCGCGGGGAGACCCGGTGGCGGCCCCGGTGCGCCGCGTACCGGACTACACGAGAGCGGCGAGGACCAGCACGAGAGCCAGAGCGGCAAGGACCGCGGTGGGGAAGATCCGGGCCGCGGTGCGATATCGGTGTGCTGACTGCATGGTGTTCGGGATCTCCTTGGGCATGGGCGACTCGCTGTGAGGCAGCTCCGCTGCCGCTTGGAACGAGTGGTACGGAAACCGGGTTCACGGGCAGGCCGGCCGCCGGGGGCGTCCGCGGGACGTCGACGGTTCCGGTGCCCGGGTCCGTCTCACGTCCTCCGCGGGCCGCAGGAACGCGTCGCCGCCGGTATCCGGGGCAGGAGGCACCGCGCCCGGCCCTTTTCGCAGTCTCGTCCGGGTCCGGCGGACCGGTTTCTCCGGCCGGGCTCGGCGTCCCCGGCCCCGGGCGCGGAGCGCGCCCCTCCGGCAAGGCCTGTCGTGCTTCGGCGCAGGTCCGGACCGTGCGGGGAGGAGGGCGGTACGACGACGGTCGCCAGGCCGGCAGGAGGGCGCGGCGAGTACCGGCGCTCCGGGCAGCGCCTGGGCAACGAGGACGCGCCGGCCGGCGGTGGGGCCCGGTCGGTCGGCCCTCATGTCGTCCCGCCGGCCGGGAGCCGTCGGCCGGGACCGCGCCCGGCGCGTCGGGGCCGCTCCACTGCCGTGGCGATGCACGTCCCGGCTTTCCGGCGCACGTCGTTCATGGGATTCCGGCACCGGTTGCGGGCTTCCGCCCCTCCCCGGCGCGTGTGCGTGACGGTCCTCCCGGAGGACGGACGTGCGGCCGTCACGAGAGGGCTGCGCCCTCTCGTGACGGGACATCACCATGGACTCCTCCGTTACGGCGACGGGCCGGGGCCGGCCACAGGACCCGTGGGCAAGGCCGTACGCGCAAGGGCGCGGACACCGCGTGAACGAGACGGCGGCCCGGCCTGTTCGCCCGGCACCGGGAAGGGGACGGGCGCGGACGAGCGGGTACCCCGCGTGGTCCGGCCGATGAACGCTCGCCCACCCCGCCCCGGACGGCCCCGGCCGCTCGGCGGGACCGTCCGGGACGGTATCCGCCGTCGGCGGACCGGGACTAGTGGAACCGGAAGCTGGTCAGCTCGTCGTTGTGGATCGGCAGAGCGGCGGTGGAGCCGCCGGGCCCGTAGCAGCCCATGTCGTAGCCGTAGTTCTCGTGCCGGTACATGCAGACGGTGCGGTTGGTCCGGTTCCACACCGAGGTCGTGCGGTCGTTCATGTCCTTGCCGACGTTGGGTGTGTCATGGGTGCTCGAGAAGAAGCGGCCTTCGTAACTGCTGTGCTGCCAGATGCAGAAGTGCCCGGAGGGGCACTGGCTGTAGTGGGCCTGTGCAGCCGGGGCGTTGAGCGTCACCAGGGCGCCGGCCAGCACTGCTCCGGAGAGCAGGACGCGGCGAAGCCGTGAACCGATCACAGATGTTCCTCATTCGTGATTTCGCCACCGGCGGGAACGCCGGGACGTGGTGGGTGGAGGAGCACTTCCCGGAAGGCGCGGCGGAGCATCCGCCGCGGTGGCCACGTGCCACGACCTTCCGCATGTGCGTCCGTTCGCTGTGGACGTTCGAAACGGCGCGGTGGTTCACCCCGTGGCCCCACGTCTCACACGGTGACCGCTGGCGGGCCGGCGGTGCCGGGCGGGGAGGGCCGGCGGCCCCGTCCCTCCCTCAGGCCTTCGGCCGGCGTGCCGGACACCTCCCGCTCCGCCCGGGCGGCGGCGGACCGGGCCGCCGGCGGAGCCCTGCTAATGTCCCTTTCCGGTACGCGGGAAGGGACGAGGGGGTCCTCACCGCTCCGGTCGTCTGCGCCGCTCCCCCGCTCCGGGCGGACAGGTCACCGCGACGGTCACGCAGGTGTCCGGGGAGAGCGAACCGCTCACGTGTCCGCACGCCGTGTCCGGGGGGCGGGTTGTGACGCCGTTGAGCGGGATACCGGGGGACGGTGACGGTTGTGGAACATGGGCTTGATTTCGGGTTGCTGGGTCCGCTGGTGGTGCGGCGGGCGGGCGCGGTGCTGGATCCGGGGCGGCGCAAGCAGCGGCTGCTGC
>NZ_JAGMUJ010000185.1:11420-12270 GCF_019049255.1 Streptomyces sp. AC558_RSS880
GGCCGGACACGTCGTGCAGGAGGCCGACCGGGCCCTGAACATGTGGCGCGGTACCGCGCTCGCCGACGCCGCCCACCACCTGTTCGCCGCCCACGAAGCCACGCGTCTGGAGGAGCTGCGGCAGACAGTCCGGGAGGCGCGCACCACCGCCCTGCTCCTGGACGGACGCACCCTGGAGGCCGTGGAGGCGGCCCGGGAGTTGACGGTGGAGCACCCGCTGCGCGAGACCGGCTGGGCCCTGCTGCTGCGCGCCCTGTACACGGCCGGCCGCCACCCCGAAGCGCTGCAGCGCTATGCGGACCTGCGCCGGCTCCTCGCCGACGAACTCGGCCTCGACCCCGGGCCCCAGCTACGCGCCCTGCACGACGGCATCCTCCGCCACGACCTGCCGCCCCTGCCCCTGCCGGGAACAGCCAGGACAGCAGGCCCGGCAACCGCACCCGGTACAGGCACCGGGAACAGCAGGGGTCCGCACGAGCCGGCAGAGGCCGGAACACCGGAAGAAGGGGAGGGAGCCGCACCCGCCTCGGTGAACCCGGCCGGCGCGAGCGGCACCCCGGCCGCGAACGGTGGCGGAGGCGAGCCGCCGTCCTTGACGCGCCCGGCACAACTGCCGAACGACCTGCCGGTGTTCGCGGGGCGGACGGCCGAAGGCGCACGGCTCTGCGCCGTGAGGGAGGCATCGGGGTCGGTGGGTGCTTCCGTCGTGGTGATCGGTGGTGCTCCCGGTGTCGGCAAGACCACCTTCGCCATCCACCACGCCCACCGGATCGCGCCCGCCTTCCCCGACGGACAGCTCTTCGTCAACCTGTGCGGCTTCCACCCCCACGCACCCGCCGTACAACCCGGC
>NZ_JAGMUJ010000185.1:12280-12532 GCF_019049255.1 Streptomyces sp. AC558_RSS880
GGCCGAGACACTGTGCGAGGAACTGTGGTCCCCGGAGCCGGGACGCACCCCGGGCGGGGCGACGGCCTCCCTGCACGCCCACGTCAGCAAGGTCCGCGCGGTCCTGGAACCCCCGCACCTGCGCCGGGGAACATTCGAGGTCCTGGTCACCGAACCGGCCGGCTACGCCCTGCGCGTGGCGCCCGAAAGCCGGGACACCGTACGCTTCGAGCGGGCCGCCGCCCAGGCACACCGGCTGCTGGAACAGGGCCG
>NZ_JAGMUJ010000186.1 GCF_019049255.1 Streptomyces sp. AC558_RSS880
GCCAGCCGTCGGACCAGCTCGGTGGTGGTCAGCGAGCGCAGTGCTTCGCGGACCTCAGCAGGCGCGGTGATGACCAGCGATTTGATCTGGTTGATGGTCTGAGTACGGGCCTTGACTGCGCTGGCGCGTACTACGCGCAGTCCGCGGATGGCCTCGACCGCGCCGTCGCGGTGCTTGGGCGTGCCTGTGGCGCGGCCGGCGAGTACTGCGGTGGCGGCGTAGGCGTCGATGGAGTCCGACTTCCCTGCCGCCCGACGAGCCCGACGGTCGGGTCGGTCCACCTCGATCACGGTGATCTGATTGGCCCGGAGGCAGCGCCCGAGTTCGGCGCCGAAGGAGCCGGTGCCCTCCATGCCCACAACCAGCACCCGGCCGTGGGAACGCAGCCACTCCAGCAGGTCCCGATAGCCCGCAGGTGTTGTGGGGAAGGCCTCGGTGGCCAGGTGCCGGCCGATGGTGTCGATGACGGCGGCCTGGTGAACGTCGGTGTGGGTGTCGATCCCGCCGATCACCTCGATGGGCTGTGACATGGTGGCCGGGTTCCTTCCGTGCGCGGCGAGTTGGCTCGCGCGCACCGGCCGGCGGACGGACACGACTGTGATGGGACCACGTGGGTCACGCTTCTATGAGGTCACGATCGCCGACCGGTACACGCGGGTGACACCGCCCGGAAGGTCGACGATTCAGAGTGAGGACAGCCGAAGCGTCAATCGGGGATCGGGTCAGACCCTCGAGCGGTGCTGCCCCATCCTCACAGTCGGGGATCTTGG
>NZ_JAGMUJ010000023.1 GCF_019049255.1 Streptomyces sp. AC558_RSS880
TCCGCCCCGTCCCTCCGCCCTGTCTCTCCGCCCCGTCCCCCGGCTCGCGCCTCCGCTGCGGAGAGCGCAAGCCGACGGACGGGCCGCCCGGCTACTCCGGCTGGTGCTCCGGTCCCCCGAAGTCCGGGCTCGAGTAGTCCGGGCTGGAGTAGCTGGGCCGTGTGCCGCGGGCCGCCCCCTCCTCCGGGCTGGAGAAGCCCGGCCGTCCGTACCCCAGGTGCGGGATGCGGCCTGCCGGCGGGGGCGGTGCCGTGTGCTGCAGCGCGGAGACCGTCGCCGGGTCGGTGAGCGCGTCCCGCAGGAACGGCAGGATCCCCTGCTTCAGCAGGGCCTCGCGCCAGGCGTCCCTGGCCCGGGTCACCTCCCCGTCGAGTTCGCGGTACGGGCCGCCGAGCGCCGAAGGTTTGTTGCGCAGCGCGGTGAGCAGCAGGCCCACGGCGGCGACGAGGATGGCGACCGCCGTCACCGCGCCGAACACCCACCCCGTGGTGAGCATGGTCCGGGCGAACGCGGCGCCGGGATCGAGCATCCGCAGGACGTAGCCGACGAGCAGGAAGATCGCGGCCGCGGTTCCGGCCAGGACGGGTGCCAGCACGGCGACGACGGCGACGACGCCGGCCCCGGTGGCCTCTCCCATGGTGGCGGCGAGCCCCACCGCGTGCGTGCCCGGCTCGCTGGGGCCGGACTCGCGGACGGACGGGGTGGACGACGCCGGTGGCCGGCGCAGTTCCTCGCGGACCTTCACATAGTGCTGGTACTCGGTCGCCGCGGCCGCCGTGATGATCGCGGTGGCGTTGAGCGCCATCGTGCGCAGTTGTTCCGAGTTGAGCCGCTGTCCGACCGCGGCCAGTTCCGGGTGGTGTGGCGCGGAGCGCAGCGCCTCATCGAGAATCCGCTCGTATTCCTGGCGGTCCTCGCTCAGCAGGTGCTGCGGAACGCTGTTCATGTGCATCCCCCGATGCTCCGTAGGGCTTGGGGCTCGGCATGCTGACGAGCCGTCGGGCAGAAACGGAGGGGAGCCTGCTACGGATAAGCCGATGGTAGAGCGGTGACGGCGCGCGGTGACAGGGGGTTTACCGAAATTGGCACGTGCACGGTGCGGTTGCGGGCCGCACGGTCACGGCCCGCCGAACCGTCAGACGCCCAGCGGCAGTTGCTGGACCAGCAGTTTTCCGGCCATGGTGACCCCGCCGTCCATCGCGATGGCGAGTCCGTCGGCGTAGACATGAGGTCCGGTGACCACGGGGCCGCCGTCGTCCTCGCCGTCCTCGGAACCGACTTCGCCCGTCAGATACGGGATCGGGCTGTGGCCGTGAACGACCCGGGTGCCGCCGTACGTATCCAGCAGGGAGCGCACCGCGTCGGCGCCGCCCTCGTCACGGAAGGAGAACCGCTTGGTGAACTTGCGGAACAGGTCCCAGACCTCGTCGGCGTCATTGCGGGTGAGCGTCTCGCGGACGGTGTCGTTGACCTCTTCGATGGAGCGGCCGTAGTCGAGGTAGGCGGTGGTGTCGGAGTGCAGCAGCAGGTGGCCGTCGACCTCCTCGACGGCGTCGAGGCGGGCCATCCACTGCAGGTGGTGGTCCTGGAGGCGGTCCATGTCGGTCTTCTGCCCGCCGTTGAGCAGCCAGGCCGCCTGGAAGGTGGCGGTGCCCGCGCCGGAGTTGACGGGGGTGTCGCCGAACCGCTTGGCGCCGAGCAGCAGCAGCTCGTGGTTGCCCATGAGGGCCTTGCAGTAGCCGCCGGCGGCGGCGGCCTCGGCGGACAGCCGCATCACGAGGTCGATGACGCCGATGCCGTCCGGACCGCGGTCGGTGAAGTCTCCGAGGAACCACAGCCGCGCGGTGCCGGCGCACCACTGGCCCGCCGGGTCGAGCAGGCCCTGCTCCTGGAGGGCGGCCACCAGCTCGTCGAGGTAGCCGTGGACGTCGCCGACCACGTACAGCGGGCCCTGGCCGGTGGCGGGCTGCGGGGCGGGGACGGACGCGGGGTCGACGGTCACCTGAACAGTGTCACCCCGATTGATGACGGGGAGGTCCCGCTGGGTGGGTGTGTATCCCTCCGGGTAGGCCTCCTCGGCGAGCGGGACGACGTCGCCGGGGTGCGTGCTCTGGACGTACGGACCGGTCTCGTGGACATACGCGGGCACCCGGAAGTCGCGCAACGTCGCCGTCCGCTCCACCTCGGGTCCCTGACCGGCCCCCTGAGTCATCGACCCCTCCACCATCGCGCCGCTCCTGCACCGCGTCGGACTGCCTGGTCGCAGCGGCCCGCGGTGTCGTGGGCCCATCATAGGAATGCGGATCGCGCCGTGTGATGACCCAGGGGTGGTGAATCGGGGCGAGACTCCGGTTCACCGTGGCTTTCGCCCCGTTTGGGTGGGTCTTCGGCGGCCCTGGTCGCACACCTTACGCCGCTGACCGGTCCGTCCTCTTCCGGGAGCCCGGCCCGTTTCTCCCGGAGGGGTGCCCGGGAAACACCCTCGCGTCCCCTCTCCGGAGACGGAACCGTTCCTGCGGAGCCCGGACCCGTCCGTACGAGACCCTCCCCCGGAAGCGGAGCCGGGGTGCCGCCCCGACGCCGTTCCGGAAGCGGATCCGGCGCCGCCCCAAGTGCCCCGGATTCCGGCCTCGGCGTGCGTGACACGCCTTCTTCCGAGGCGCGACCGGTCGCCGAAGCCGCCGCTCTCCCCTCCGGAAGCGGAAGCTCCACGCTCCAGGCCGCGACACGCCCTGCCGGGCCCTGCGACATGCCCCGCCGGACCCTGCGACATGCCCTGCCGGGCCCTGCGGCACGCCCCGCCGGGCCCCTTGCGTCACTCCCCCTTCGGAGACCTCGGCGGACTGACCGTCGTACGGGGCGGCCGCCGCTGCGAGGAGGTCCGCACGATCAGCTCGGTCGGTATGACCTGCTCCACCGGCTGGTCCGAGTCGACCCCCTCGATGGCGTCGATGAGCAGCTGGATCACCGCCGTGCCGATGCGGCGCGGTTTGAGGGAGAGCGTGGTGACGGGCGGTTCGGTGTTGGCGTAGACCGTGGACTCGCTGCAGCAGACGAGCAGCAGGTCGTCCGGGACGCGCAGGCCGTAGCGGCGGGCGGCGGCGAGCAGATCGGTGCCGTTCGGATCGAACAGGCCGTAGACGGCGTCGGGCCGGTCGGGGCGGGCGAGCAGCCGGTCGGCGGCGACGGCACCCGCACACGGATCGTGCGCCGGGTAGGCCTCGTAGACCGGGTCCTGGCCCACGCGCTCGCACCAGCGCAGGTACGCGGTGGTCGACAGGTGGGTGTACGTGTCGGTGGTGGTGCCGGTGAGCAGGCCGATGCGGCGGGCGCCGGCCTCGGCGAGGTGGTCGAGGATGCCGAGGACGGCGGCCTCGTGGTCGTTGTCGACCCAGGCGGTGACCGGCAGCGAGCCTGCCGGACGGCCGTCGGAGACGACGGGTAAGCCCTGCCGGACCAGTTCGCTGACGACCGGGTCCTGGTCGGAGGGGTCGATGACGACCGTGCCGTCCAGGGCGACGTTGGACCACACGTCGTGGCGGGAGGTCGCGGGCAGGATGACGAGGGCGTAGCCGCGGGCGAGCGCGGCGGAGGTGGCGGCGCGCGCCATCTCGGCGAAGTACGCGAACTCGGTGAAGGTGAAAGGTTCATCCCCGTACGTCGTCACGGTCAGGCCGATGAGCCCGGACTTCCCGGTGCGGAGCGTTCGGGCGGCGGCCGAGGGGCGGTACCCCAGTCTGTCGGCCACCTCGCGGACGTGGCGCCGGGTGGCGTCCGGGAGCCTGCCCTTGCCGTTGAGGGCGTCGGAGACGGTCGTGATGGAGACTCCGGCGGCGGCGGCCACGTCCCTGATGCCCGCTCGACCCGGCCGGCTGCCTCGGCGTGAGGTTTCCGCGCGGCTCACCTGGTGCTTCCCTGCTGCTGTCATGGCGAGCCGATAGTAGGGCTCATGCGGCGGGGTAGGGCGGACGCATATGCACGCGTTGACAGGCACGTTTCTGCATGATCATTAAAGCCCAATTGCCTTGGAAATAAAGGTAGTTGAACGTTCCAATGCCAAGACCTGACGTGTGGGTGCATGCGGACCTGCCGAGGGTGTGATGTTGCGAAGAGGTCTCAACTCACCTGCACGGGGGATGCGCGCCACGGCGTAAGCCAGGGGCGCGTAGATATATGTACGGCACGCCCCTGGCCCGCACGTCATTCGTACACCTTCGGGCTACGTTGCCCTTGTTGCCACTGTGACGGACGGGGCCGGGAAGCAGCCGCCGCTCCTCTACGCGGCGGCGCCGAATCCTCATAAGGTGAGCAGTATTGGATGTCGGCGGCGGACACGGGTGCCGCCGGTCTTCGCGAGGAGGACTGCGGTGAGCGAGACGAGCCCCAAGCTGCGCGCCGAGCTGGAGGGGATCCCCACGTACAAGCCGGGCAAGCCGGCGGCGGCGGCCGACGGACCGGTGGCGTACAAGCTGTCCTCCAACGAGAACCCCTACCCGCCGCTGCCCGGCGTGATGGAGACCGTGACGGCCGCGGCCTCCTCCTTCAACCGGTACCCGGACATGGCCTGTACGGCGCTGCTGGCCGAGCTGTCCGAGCGCTTCGCGGTCCCGGCCTCCCACCTGGCCACCGGCACCGGCTCGGTCGGTGTCGCCCAGCAGCTGCTGCAGGCCACGTCGGGCCCGGGCGACGAGGTGATCTACGCCTGGCGGTCCTTCGAGGCGTACCCGATCATCACGCAGATCAGCGGTGCCACCTCGGTCCAGGTGCCGCTGACCCCGGGCGATGTGCACGACCTGGACGCGATGGCCGGGGCGATCACCGACCGGACCCGGCTCATCTTCGTCTGCAACCCCAACAACCCGACCGGCACGGTCGTACGGCGGGCCGAGCTGGAGCGCTTCCTCGACCGGGTGCCGAGCGACGTCCTGGTGGTGCTCGACGAGGCCTACCGCGAGTTCATCCGGGACACCGAGGTGCCGGACGGCGTCGAGATCTACCGCGAGCGGCCCAACGTCTGCGTCCTGCGGACCTTCTCCAAGGCGTACGGCCTGGCGGGGCTGCGCGTCGGTTTCGCCATCGCCCACGAGCCGGTGGCGGCGGCGCTGCGCAAGACGGCGGTACCGTTCGGGGTGAGCCAGATCGCGCAGGACGCCGCGATCGCCTCGCTGCGCGCCGAGGACGAGCTGATCGGCCGGGTCGGCTCGCTGGTCTGTGAGCGCAACCGCGTGATGGGGACGCTGCGGGACCAGGGCTGGACGGTGCCCGAGACCCAGGCCAACTTCGTCTGGCTGCGGCTGGGGGAGCGCACGGCGGCGTTCGCGCAGGCGTGCGAGCAGGCGGGTGCGGTCGTCCGGCCGTTCCCCGGGGAGGGTGTGCGGGTCACGGTCGGCGAGACCGAGGCGAACGACATCTTCCTGAAGGTGGCGGAGGGCTTCCGCAAGGAGCTCTGACCGGCGCGTACGTCCAGGCGGCCGACGGCTTTCCCGTCGGCCGCCTTCGTGTGTGCCGGAAGGGTGCGCGAAGGGGCCGACGTCACAGGGGACCCCCCTTCCGGGTCTGAAAAACAGTAGGTCATAATTGCTTGTGAATGTGAACGCGTTCACAAGCGCATCCCGTTTTCGTCCGAGATGTCGAGGGACGAACGGGACCAAGCGGCCGCCGCGACCACGGCGAAGTAAGGAGCGACGACGTGGATCTGGCTCTGGCGCCGGAGACCCTGGCGCGATGGCAGTTCGGTATCACCACCGTCTACCACTTCCTCTTCGTTCCCCTGACGATCTCGCTCGCCGCCCTCACCGCGGGGCTGCAGACCGCCTGGGTGCGCACGGAGAAGGAGAAGTACCTCAGGGCGACGAAGTTCTGGGGCAAGCTCTTCCTGATCAACATCGCGATGGGTGTGGTCACCGGCATCGTGCAGGAGTTCCAGTTCGGCATGAACTGGTCCGACTACTCGCGGTTCGTCGGTGACGTCTTCGGTGCCCCGCTCGCCTTCGAGGCCCTCATCGCCTTCTTCTTCGAGTCCACCTTCATAGGCCTGTGGATCTTCGGCTGGGACAAGCTGCCCAAGAAGATCCACCTGGCCTGCATCTGGATGGTCTCGATCGGCACCCTGCTGTCGGCGTACTTCATCCTCGCCGCCAACTCCTGGATGCAGCACCCGGTCGGCTACCGGATCAACGAGGAGAAGGGCCGCGCCGAGCTCACCGACTTCTGGCTGGTGCTCACCCAGAACACCACGCTCAACCAGGTCTTCCACAGCTTCTCGGCGGCCTTCCTGACCGGCGGCGCCTTCATGGTGGGCATCGCCGCCTTCCACCTGATGCGGAAGAAGCACATCCCGGTGATGCGGACCTCGCTCCGGCTCGGCCTGGTCACCCTGGCGGTCGGCGGCCTGTTCACCGCGATCAGCGGCGACACCCTCGGCAAGGTCATGTACGAGCAGCAGCCGATGAAGATGGCCGCGGCCGAGGCCCTCTGGGACGGCGAGAAGCCGGCGCCGTTCTCCGTGTTCGCCTACGGCGACGTCGACAAGGGGCACAACAAGGTCGCCCTGGAGATCCCCGGCCTGCTGTCCTTCCTCGCCCACAGCGACTTCGAGTCGTACGTGCCCGGCATCAACGACACCAACGAGGCCCTCCGGGAGAAGTTCGGCCCCGGTGACTACAAGCCCATCGTCCCCGTCGCCTACTGGGGCTTCCGCTGGATGATCGGCTTCGGCATGGCCTCCTTCTCGCTCGGCCTCCTCGGCCTGTGGCTCACCCGCAGGAAGTTCCTGCTGCCGGCCGCCCACCGCACCGGGGAGGACGAGGTCCCGCGCCTGGTGCTGCTGAAGCAGCCGCTCGGTTCCCGGCTCACCCGGCTGTACTGGCTCCTGGCGCTGTGGACCATGGCGTTCCCGCTGATCGCCAACGCCTGGGGCTGGATCTTCACCGAGATGGGCCGACAGCCCTGGGTGGTCTACGGCGTGATGCGGACCGAGGACGCGGTCTCCCCCGGTGTGTCCACGGCCGAGGTCGTCACGTCGATGTCCGTCTTCACCCTGCTCTACGCCGTCCTGGCTGTCATCGAGGTCAAGCTGCTCGTCAAGTACGTCAAGGCGGGCCCGCCCGAGCTCAGCGACTCCGACCTCAACCCGCCCACGAAGCTCGGCGGCGACGTCCGTGACGCCGACAAGCCGATGGCCTTCTCGTACTAGGCCGAGGGAGCTGCACCGTCATGGAACTGCACGACGTCTGGTTCGTACTGATCGCCGTCCTGTGGACCGGCTACTTCTTCCTGGAGGGCTTCGACTTCGGGGTCGGCGTCCTCACCCGGCTGCTCGCCCGCGACCGGGCCGAGAAGCGGGTACTGATCAACACCATCGGCCCCGTCTGGGACGGCAACGAGGTGTGGCTGCTCACGGCCGGCGGCGCGACCTTCGCCGCCTTCCCCGAGTGGTACGCCACGCTCTTCTCCGGCTTCTACCTGCCGCTGCTGGCCATCCTGGTCTGCCTGATCATCCGCGGTGTCGCCTTCGAGTACCGGGCGAAGCGGCCGGAGGAGAACTGGCAGCGCAACTGGGAGACGGCGATCTTCTGGACCTCGCTGATCCCGGCCTTCCTGTGGGGCGTGGCCTTCGGGAACATCGTGCACGGCGTGAAGATCGACGCCGAGTTCGAGTACGTGGGCGGCGTCCGGGACCTGCTCAACCCGTACGCGCTGCTGGGCGGCCTGGTCACGCTGACGCTCTTCACCTTCCACGGCACGGTGTTCACGGCACTGAAGACGGTCGGGGAGATCCGGGAGCGGGCACGGAAGCTGGCCCTGCGCGTGGGTCTGGTCACGGCCGTACTGGCGTCGGCCTTCCTGCTGTGGACCCAGGCCGACCGCGGCGACGGCACCAGCCTGATCGCGCTGGTCGTGGCGGTCGCTTCCCTGGTCGCCGCCCTGACGGCGAACCAGGCGGGACGTGAGGGGTGGGCGTTCGCCCTGTCCGGCGTCACCATCGTGGCCGCCGTGGCGATGCTCTTCCTGACGCTGTTCCCGAACGTCATGCCGTCCACGCTGGACGCCGACTGGAGCCTGACCGTCACCAACGCCTCCTCCAGCCCCTACACCCTGAAGATCATGACCTGGCTCGCGGTGATCGCCACTCCGGTGGTGCTGCTCTACCAGGGCTGGACGTACTGGGTGTTCCGCAAGCGGATCGGTACCCAGCACATCGCCGATCCCGTGCACTGAGGTGTGTTTCACGTGAAACCAATCGACCCGCGCCTTCTCCGCTACGCCCGCGCCACCCGTGGCTTCCTGGTGGCGGTCGTCGGTCTGGGTGCCGTCGGCGCGGTGCTGGTCATCGCCCAGGCCATGCTCATCGCCGAGATCGTGGTGGGCGCGTTCCAGGACGGACTGTCCGTCGGCGCGCTCGGCACTCCCCTGCTGCTTCTCGTCGTCGTGGCGGCCGGCCGCGGGCTGGTCGGCTGGCTGACCGAGCTGGCCGCGCACCGGGCGAGCGCCGCGGTGAAGTCGGAGCTGCGGGGGCGGCTGCTGGAACGGGCGACGGCGCTGGGGCCGGGATGGCTGGACGGTCAGCGCACCGGATCGCTGGTCGCCCTGGCCACCCGGGGAATCGACGCCCTCGACGGCTACTTCTCGCGCTACCTCCCCCAGCTGGGACTCGCGGTGGTCGTCCCGGTGGCGGTGCTGGCACGGATCGTCACCGAGGAGTGGGTCTCGGCGGCGATCATCGTGGGCACCCTGCCGCTCATCCCGGTCTTCATGGTGCTGATCGGCTGGGCCACCCAGTCCCGGATGGACCGGCAGTGGCTGGTGCTGTCCCGGTTGTCCGGCCACTTCCTGGACGTCGTCGCCGGACTGCCGACGCTGAAGGTCTTCGGACGGGCCAAGGCCCAGGCGGAGTCGATCCGCCGGATCACCGCCGAGTACCGGCGGGCGACCATGCGGACGCTGCGCATCGCCTTCATCTCCTCCTTCGCGCTGGAACTGCTCGCCACGCTCTCGGTGGCGCTGGTCGCGGTGACGATCGGCATGCGGCTCGTCCACGGCGAGCTGGACCTCCACACCGGCCTGATCGTCCTGATCCTGGCGCCCGAGGCCTATCTGCCGCTGCGGCAGGTCGGCGCCCAGTACCACGCGGCCGCGGAGGGGCTCGGGGCGGCCGAGGAGATCTTCTCGGTACTGGAGACGCCGGTGCCCGCGCCGGGGACGGCAGCGGTGCCGACGGGCGCCCTCGCCTTCGAGGACGTGACGGTCCGCTATCCGGACCGGTCCACGGACGCGGTGACGGACGTGTCCTTCACCGTCGCCCCCGGGGAGACGGTCGCGCTCGTCGGACCGAGCGGCGCGGGCAAGTCGACCCTGCTGAACGTGCTGCTCGGGTTCGTCCGCCCCACCGGGGGCCGGGTGCGGATCGGGGGAGCCGATCTGGGCGGGCTCGACCTCGCCGAGTGGCACGCCCGCGTCGCCTGGGTGCCGCAGCGGCCGCACCTGTACGCCGGGACGATCACCGAGAACGTACGGTTGGCCCGGCCCGACGCGGACGACGACGCCGTGCGGCGCGCCCTGCGGGACGCCGGGGCGCTGGAGTTCGTGGACGCGCTGCCCGACGGCGCCGAGACCGTGCTGGGCGAGGACGGAGCAGGGCTGTCGGCCGGGCAGCGGCAGCGGCTCGCGCTGGCCCGCGCGTTCCTCGCGGACCGGCCCGTCCTGCTGCTCGACGAGCCGACGGCGGCGCTGGACGGCGCCACCGAGGCCGATGTCGTGGCGGCGGTACGACGACTGGCCGTCGGCCGGACGGTGCTGCTCGTGGTGCACCGGCCGGCGCTGCTGGCCCTGGCGGACCGGGTGGTGCGGCTCGCCGAACCGGCTCCCGCGGCCCCCGGGGAGTCCCCGCGCCGGGAGGTCCGCATCGCGACGGCCGTCGAAACGGCCCCCGGAGCGGACGGCGGACCCGCCGGGCACGAAGACGGACCGGTCCCGGGCGGTGTCCTCGACCGCGTCCGTGCCCTGTCCGGCGCCCGGCGGGGGAGGATCACCCTCGCGCTGCTGCTCGGCACCCTCGCCCTGGGCAGTGCCGTCGGGCTCATGGCGACCTCCGGGTGGCTCATCTCCCGGGCCTCGCAGCAGCCGCCCGTGCTGTACCTGATGATGGCCGTGACGGCGACCCGCGCCTTCGGTATCGGCCGGGCCGTGTTCCGCTACGCCGAGCGGCTCGTGTCGCACGACGCCGTACTGCGCATGCTGGCCGACACCCGGGTCGCGGTGTACCGACGCCTGGAGCGGCTGGCGCCCGCCGGACTGCGCGGTGTCCGCCGGGGCGACCTGCTCTCCCGGCTGGTCTCCGACGTGGACGCGCTCCAGGACTACTGGCTGCGCTGGCTGCTGCCGGCCGGTGCGGCCGTCGCCGTCTCCGCCCTGTCCGTCGGCTTCACCGCCTGGCTGCTGCCCGAGGCGGGCGCCGTGCTCGCGGCCGGGCTGCTCGCGGCGGGCGCCGGTGTGCCCCTGCTGACCGGTGCCGTGGCCCGACGCGCGGAACGCAGGCTGGCACCGGCGCGTGGCGTCCTCGCGACCCGGGTGACCGATCTGCTCACCGGCACCGCGGAGCTGACCGTCGCCGGTGCCCTGCCCGCGCGGACCGCCGAGGCGCGCCGGGCCGACGGCACGCTCACCCGGATCGCCTCGCGCGCCGCCACCGCCACCGCGCTCGGTGACGGGCTCACCGCACTGATCTCCGGACTGACCGTCGCGGCCGCCGCGCTCGTCGGCGCCCAGGCCGTGGCCACCGGCCGGCTGGACGGTGTGGCCCTCGCCGTCGTCGTCCTCACCCCGCTGGCCGCGTTCGAGGCCGTCCTCGGGATGCCGCTCGCCGTGCAGTACCGGCAGCGGGTGCGCCGCAGCGCCGAGCGCGTGTACGAGGTCCTGGACGCCCCGGCCCCCGTACGGGAACCGGAGGCGCCGCGGCAGGCGCCCGCGTCGCCGTTCCCGCTCGTGGTCAAGGGGCTGGCCGCCCGGCACCCCGGGCAGGACCGGGACGCGCTCGCCGGGGTGGACCTGACGCTCGAGCGGGGCCGCCGCATCGCGGTGGTCGGCCCCTCCGGATCGGGCAAGACGACCCTCGCGCAGGTGCTGCTGCGGTTCCTGGACCCGGGCGCGGGCTCCTACACACTGGCCGGGGTGGACGCGTACGCCCTGGACGGCGACGACGTACGGCGGCTGGTCGGACTGTGCGCGCAGGACGCGCACCTCTTCAACAGCTCGGTACGAGAGAACCTGCTGCTCGCCAGGAAGGACGCGACCGAGGACGAGCTGCGCGACGCTCTTCGCCGGGCCCGGCTGCTGGAGTGGGCCGACGGCCTGCCCGACGGGCTCGACACGTTCGTCGGCGAGCACGGGGCGCGGCTGTCCGGCGGACAGCGGCAGCGGCTGGCGCTCGCCCGTGCGCTGCTCGCGGACTTCCCCGTGCTGGTGCTGGACGAACCCGCCGAACACCTCGACCTGCCGGCCGCCGACGCGCTCACCGCCGATCTGCTGGCCGCCACCGAGGGGCGTACGACGCTGCTCATCACCCACCGGCTGGCCGGCCTGGAGGAGGTGGACGAGGTCGTCGTGCTGGACGGGGGCCGGGTGGTGCAGCGCGGGCCGTACGACGAACTCGTGGCTACGGCGGGCCCGTTGCGGGCGATGGCACGCCGGGAGGAGCGGGCCGGACTCCTGGCGGCGGCCCGTTGACCCCGACGGACCTCTCCCGTGTGACGGGACGTCAAGCTCCCGGGAGAATACCGCTGTTCGGCGGTATCTCTGGTCCGTCCGGGGGCGCGTGGTCCCCCATGTGTACGACATGAACAGGACCGTGCGCCGGGGCGGGGTCCAGGATCGCAGTCATGCGCTTCACCCGCCGCCATCCGCTGCTCACCGCCGTGCTGCTGTGCGCGCTCGCCGTGCTCGCCGCCCGGCCCGCCGACGGCGACGGCGCCCACGCCCCCGGTCACGGCTCCACGTCCGGCATCGGCGCGGAAGTGGCGCGGCTGTACGAGGAAGCGGCGGCGGCGACGGAGCAGTACGAGACCGGCCGACGCGAGGTCGAGGAACAGCGGGCCAGGGCACAGCGGCTGGAGGAGCGGCTCGACCGCGAGCGACGGGAGATGGCCGGGCTCCACGAGGACCTGGGCCGGATCGCGAGCTCCCAGTACCGGGACGGCGGCGGGCTGCCGCTCACCGCGCACATGCTGCTCGCCGACGACCCGGAAGAGCTGATGCGCGGTCAGCGGGTGGTGTGGCAGGCGGAGGTGTCGCTCGACAAGGCGATCGGCAAGAGCGAACGGGCCGAGGCCCGGCTCGCCCGCGACGAGGCGAAGGCCGCGGCGGCGTGGAAGAGGCTGGAGAAGCGGAACACGGAACTCGCCGTCCTGCAGCAGGACATCGAGCGGAAGCTCGAAGCGGCGCGGTGGAAGCTGCAGGGCCAGGCGGACGCCTCCGTCGCGGCCGGCGCCTGCCGCGGCGCGGTCCGCCTCGACCAGCCGGAGACGCGGTTCACCACCCGCTGGGTGGCGCCGGTGGAGACGTACGAACTGTCCGCCTCCTACGGCAGCGGCGGCGCCCGGTGGGCGAACCGGCACACCGGGCAGGACTTCGCGGTGCCGATCGGCACGCCGGTGCGGGCCGTGGGCTCCGGGAAGGTGGTGAGGGTGTCCTGCGGGGGCGCCTTCGGCATCGAGATCGTGCTCCGGCACGCGGGCGGCTACTACACGCAGTACGCCCACCTCGCCGCCGTCGCCGTCGACCAGGGGGACCGGGTGTCGCCCGGGCAGTGGATCGGTCAGTCCGGCACCAGCGGCAACTCCACGGGCCCGCACCTGCACTTCGAGGTGCGGGTCACACCGGAGATGGGGTCGGCGGTGGACCCCGTGCCGTGGCTGGCGCGGCACGGGGTGTCGCTCTGAGCGGCTACGGCCGCTCGTTCAGCAGCCGCTCGATGACCACGGCCACCCCGTCGTCGTTGTTGGCGACCGTGCGGCCCGAGGCGGCGGCGATCACGTCCGGGTGGGCGTTGCCCATCGCGTAGGAACGTCCGGCCCAGGTCAGCATCTCGACGTCGTTCGGCATGTCACCGAAGGCGACGACCTCCTCGTGCGAGATGCCCCGCTCGGCGCAGCACAGGGCGAGCGTGCTGGCCTTGGACACGTCGGGGCCGCTGATCTCCAGCAGGGCGCTGGGGCTGGAGCGGGTGACGTTGGCCCGGTCGCCGATGGCGAGCCGGGCCAGGGTCAGGAAGGCGTCGGGGTCGAGCCCGGGGTGGTGGGCGAGGATCTTGAGCACCGGCTCGCCGGCGGTGTGGGAGTCCGGAGCCAGCAGCTCCTCGGCGGGAGCGAGCGTGTCCGGGACCTCCATGTGCAGCTTCGGATACGCCGGCTCCTGGTTGAAGCCGAAGGTCTGCTCCACGGCGTACACCGTGCCCGGTGCGGCCTCGCGCAGCAGCCGTACGGCGTCCAGCGCGTTCTTCCGGGGCAGCTCGCGCACCTTCACGAACCGGTGCGCTCCGGGGCCGCCGTGCAGGTCGACGACGGCCGCGCCGTTGCCGCAAATGGCGAGGCCGTGGCCGTGGACGTGGTCGCTGACGACGTCCATCCAGCGGGCCGGGCGGCCGGTGACGAAGAAGACCTCGACGCCCGCCTCCTCGGCGGCGGCGAGCGCGGCGACGGTGCGCGGGGACACCGACTTGTCGTCGCGCAGCAGGGTGCCGTCGAGGTCGGTGGCGATGAGCCGCGGTCGAGTGGTGGCTGCCTGGGTCTCGGGCTGTCGGGTCGCTGAGGTCACCCGGTCATTGTCCCGCATATGCCCGCACGGCCGTGCGGGAGTGCGCACATCTGAGTGGTTACCGTCGTCACCAGCGGCCTCTTCCCGCACTCTGGGCCGGCCGGGGTCACCGCAGCTGCGCCGGCGCCTCCATGGCGATCCGTTCGAAGATCTTTTGGTCCGCGGCGAAGTCGGAGTCGGGGATGGGCCAGTGGATCACGATCTCGGTGAATCCCAGCTCGGCGTGGCGGCCCGCGAAGTCGACGAAGGCGTCCAGGGACTCCAGCGGACGGCCCCGGTCCGGGGTGAATCCGGTGAGCAGGATCTTGTCCAGCCCGGTCACGTCCCGGCCGAGCTCGGCGCAGGCGTCGGCCAGCTTCTCCGCCTGGCCGCGAATGGCCTGAACCGACTGTTCGGGCGTGCCGTCCTCGTACAGCCGGGGGTCGCCCGTGGTCACCCAGGCCTGCCCATGACGAGCCGCGAGCCGCAGTCCGCGCGGTCCGGTGGCCGCCACGGCGAACGGCAGCCGGGGCCGTTGCACGCAGCCGGGGATGGTGCGCGCCTCGTGCGCCGCGTAGAAGTCGCCCTCGTACGACACCGAGTCCTCGGTGAGCAGCCGGTCGAGCAGGGACACGAACTCGGCGAAGCGGTCGGCGCGCTCACGGGGTGTCCAGGGCTCCTGGCCGAGCGCCGTGGCGTCGAAGCCGGTGCCGCCCGCGCCGATTCCGAGCGTGACGCGTCCGCCGGAGATGTCGTCGAGGGAGATGAGTTCCTTGGCGAGGGTCACCGGGTGCCGGAAGTTCGGTGAGGTCACCAGCGTGCCCAGCCGCATCCGGTCGGTCACGGCCGCGGCGGCGGTCAGGGTGGGGACGGCACCGAACCAGGGGCCGTCCCGGAAGCTGCGCCAGGACAGATGGTCGTAGGTGTATCCCGCGTGGAAGCCGAGTTCCTCGGCACGCACCCACGCCGAACGGCTGCCCTCGTGCCAGCGGCGGTACGGGAGGATCACGGTGCTCAGGCGCAGACTCATGTCACCGAGCCTATGCGCCGCCGCAGGTTTCACGTGAAACGTCCCGCATTCGCGTCCGTCACCGTACTCGTGAGCTCAGCCAGGGGGTGAGGACGATCATGGGGATGAACTCCTTGTGCGTCCGGTCTCCGGGCAGCGGCACGATCAGGAAGTAGCCCGGAGGGAAACGCCGTGCCCTCACATACGCCAGCCCGTCGAAGAGGGAGCGAAGGAAGGCCGGCACGTCGTCGCGGGGGATGTCGGGGCACTCCACGCCCTCGACGTCGATCAGCGCGTCGTCCTCGGGGTAGAGCCGCACGCTCACCCGGGGCAGGCCGCCGAACTCGATGCAGGCCTCGTGGGGGAGGGAGCCGTCGGGGTCGGTGATGACGCCCACACCCGCCGCGGTGCGGCGCGAGGTCTGATCCGCGCCGATGTCATGGGTGACCTCGATCTCGCGCTCATAGGTGTCCGCGAGCGCACGGAGGACGGTGACGGCGGCCTCGGTGCTGGGCAAGTGGTCCATACCACCGATCATGGCATCAGTGGCTGCCGGGGAAACGCAGATACCGGCTCGGCACGGCCCGGGTCAGCCACACGCCGTTCGCGCTCACGTGGAAGACATGGCCGTCCCGGTGCATGGCGGCCGCGTCCACGGACAGGACGACCGGGCGGCCCCGGCGGGCGCCGACGCGGGTCGCCGTCTCGCGGTCGGCGGAGAGGTGCACGTCGTGCCGGTTCATGGGCCGCAGCCCCTCGGCGCGGATCGCCTCCAGGTTCCGGGCGACGGTGCCGTGGTACAGGTACGGCGGTGGGGTGGCCGGCGCCAGTCCGAGATCGACCTCGACGCTGTGGCCCTGGCTGGCGCGGATCCGGGTGCCCTCGACGGCGAAGCGCCGCTTGTCGTTGGCGGCGACGACGTGGTCCAGTTCCTCCCGGGTGAACCGGAAGCCGTGCGCGGACGCCGCCGCGATCAGCGCGTCGATCTCGACCCAGCCGCCTTCGTCGAGCGTGAGCCCGATCCTCCCGGGCTGATGGCGCAGATGCTTGGCGAGGTACTTCGACACCTTCACGGTGCGTCTTTCATCCATCCGTTCAGACTGCCGGGAGAGACGCGCATCACGCGATCGATTTAGCTCCGGAGGTTTGATCCACAAGCAAGTGCGGTTATCCACAGGGGAATTGACCTCTGCTGTGGACAACCGGCCTCACATCGACCGTCCTTGCCCGGACCACCCTCACATCGGCGGCTTCACCCGCGCGATCCTCCGCAGCGCCCCCGGCATCCACCGCGACAGCGCATACGCCGTCCGCGCCTCCGGGGTGACCGGCACCACCGCCTCGTCACGCACCACCGCCCGCAGGATCGCGGCGGCGACCTTCTCCGGCGGGTAGCCGCGCAGCCCGTACAGGCGCGCCGCCCGTTTCCGCAGCCGCCGCTCCTCCTCGGCGTCCACGCCCGCGAAGCGCGCGGTGGAGGTGATGGGGGTGTTCACGAACCCGGGGCACACCGCCGTCACGCCGATGTCCCGGCCCGCCAGTTCCGCCCGCAGGCACTCGCTCAGCATCAGCACCGCCGCCTTGGACGTGCCGTAGGCGGGCAGCGCCCTGGACGGCTGGAACGCCGCCGCCGAGGCGACGTTGACGATGTGGCCGCCCTGTCCGCGCTCGGCCATCCGCCGCCCGAAGAGCCGGCAGCCGTGGATCACCCCCCACAGATTGACGTCGAGGACCTCCTTCCAGTCCTCCGGGGTGGTGTCGAAGAAGGAGCCGCCCAGCCCGATGCCGGCGTTGTTCACCAGGACGTCCACCACGCCGTACTCCGTGGTGATCCGCTCGGCGAGCTTCTCCATGGCCTGTTCGTCGGACACGTCCACCGTCTCCGCCCAGGCCGCCGCTCCGCGACCGCGGGCCTCCCCCGCGGTACGGGCCGCGGCCTCCGCGTCCCGGTCGACCGCCAGCACGCGCGCGCCCGCCTCCGCGAACGCGAGCGCGGTCGCCCGCCCGATGCCGCTGCCCGCCCCCGTGACCAGGACCAGCTGCCCGCCGAAGCGGTCGGCGTACCGGCCCGGAGCCGTCACCTCCGGCCGGCCGTCCTCCACGGACGCCACGAACTCACCGATCCACGTCGCCAGCAGGTCGGGCCGGGTGCGCGGCACCCAGTGCCGGGCCGGCAGCGTCCGCCGGGTCAGCCGCGGCGCCCACCGCTCCAGCTCGTCGTGGAGCCGCTCCGAGAGGAACGCGTCCCCCAGCGGCGTGATGAGCTGCACGGGCGCGTGCGCGTAGGCGTCCGCGCGCGGGCTGCGCAGCCGGGGCCGCACGTTGTCCCGGTAGAGCCAGGTCCCGTGCGCCGCGTCCGACGGCAGGGACGAGGTCGGGTAGCCGCCGCCGGGCACCTTCTCGACGCGCTCCAGGATCCGCGGCCAGCACCTGCCCAGCGGGCCGCGCCAGGCGAGCTCGGGCAGCACGGGCGTGTGCAGCAGGTACACGTACCAGGATCTGGCGCCCTGGCCCAGCAGCTGGCCGACCCGGCGCGGGGTGGGCCGCTTCAGACGGCGGTTGATCCAGTGCCCGAAGTGGTCGAGCGACGGCCCCGACATCGACGTGAAGGAGGCGATCCGCCCCGCGGTGCGCCCGACCGTGACGAATTCCCAGGCCTGCACCGAACCCCAGTCGTGCCCCACCAGATGCACCGGCCGGTCCGGACTGACCGCGTCGGCGACGGCCAGGAAGTCGTCGGTCAGCTTCTCCAGGGTGAACCCGCCGCGCAGCGGACGCGGCGCCGTGGACCGGCCGTGGCCCCGGACGTCGTACGCCACGACGTGGAAACGCCCGGCGAGCCGGGACGCGACCTCGGACCACACTTCCTTGCTGTCCGGGTAGCCGTGCACCAGGACGACCGCCGGCCGCCCGCGCTCACCCAGCTCGGCCACGCACAGCTCGACCCCGCCCGTACGCACCCGGCGCTCCCGCGCCCCCGCCCACACCGTCCCCGACAAGCCGTCACCCCCTGCGGTCGTGACTGCGCTACGTGTCCGTAACGTGACACGAGCGAATCTCGCAGTCGGCCGGGGCCCCGTCAAGAGCGGCCTTCCCGGCTGTGGATAACTCCCCGGAAGGAGATTCCCCTACGGGCCCGTACAACTCCAGACGGACGCCAAGACGGCCCTCCGGTCTGACGACCGGAGTGGCACGGGTCACTACCGTCTGGGACGTGACTGTGATCGCGACCGAAAGCCTGAGCAAGCGGTTCCCCCGGGTGACCGCTCTTGACCGGCTCTCCGTGGACGTCGGGCCCGGTGTGACCGGACTCGTCGGAGCCAATGGAGCCGGCAAGTCCACACTGATCAAGATCCTGCTGGGTCTGTCCCCCGCCACCGAGGGCCGCGCCGAAGTGCTCGGACTCGATGTCGCCACCGAGGGCGCCGCCATCCGCGAACGGGTCGGCTACATGCCGGAGCACGACTGCCTGCCGCCGGACGTCTCGGCCACCGAGTTCGTCGTCCACATGGCGCGCATGTCCGGCCTGCCGCCCGCCGCCGCGCGGGAGCGCACCGCCGACACCCTGCGCCACGTCGGCCTGTACGAGGAGCGCTACCGTCCCATCGGCGGCTACTCCACCGGTATGAAGCAGCGGGTGAAGCTCGCGCAGGCCCTCGTGCACGACCCCCAGCTGGTCTTCCTGGACGAGCCCACCAACGGCCTCGACCCGGTCGGCCGCGACGAGATGCTCGGCCTGATCCGCCGCATCCACACCGACTTCGGCATCTCGGTCCTGGTCACCTCCCACCTGCTGGGCGAACTGGAACGCACCTGCGACCACGTCGTCGTCGTCGACGGCGGCAAGCTGCTGCGTTCCAGCTCCACCACGGACTTCACCCAGACCACCACGACCCTCGCGATCGAGGTCACCGACACCGACGAGCACCCGGACGGCACCCGCGCGGTGCGCGACGCGCTCCACGCGCGCGGGGTGACCGTCGAGGACGGCAGCGGACTGCCGGGCGCCGGACACATCCTGCTCCTCACCGCTCAGGGCGAGGACACCTACGACCTGGTCCGGGACGTCATCGCCGACCTCGGCCTCGGCCTGGTGCGCATGGAACAGCGCCGGCACCACATCTCCGAGGTCTTCACGAACAGCGACGAGAACAGTGACGGCAACAACGACGAGCAGCGGAAGGAGGCGGTCGGCCATGGCAGCTGAGCAGTCCATGCAGGCACCAGCCACTGCATCGGGTGACACCCGTATCCACAACATCGGCTACCGCTCCTACGACGGCCCCCGCCTCGGCCGCTCCTACGCCAGGTTCTCGCTGTACTCGCAGTCCCTGCGCGGCTCCTACGGCCTCGGCCGCTCGGTGAAGTCCAAGGTGCTGCCGATGCTGCTGTTCGTGGTGATGTGCGTGCCCGCCGCCATCATGGTGGCCGTCGCCGTCGCCACCAAGGCCAACGACCTGCCCGTCGACTACACCCGCTACGCGATCGTCATGCAGGCCGTCATCAGCCTGTACGTCGCCTCGCAGGCACCCCAGTCCGTCTCCCGCGACCTGCGCTTCAAGACCGTACCGCTGTACTTCTCGCGGCCCATCGAGACCGCCGACTACGTGCGCGCCAAGTTCGCCGCACTCGCCTCGGCGCTGTTCATCCTCACCGCCGCCCCCCTGCTGGTGCTGTACATCGGCGCGCTGCTGGCCAAGCTCGACTTCACCGACCAGACCAAGGGATTCGCACAGGGACTCGTCTCCGTGGCACTGCTCTCGCTGCTCTTCGCCGGCATCGGCCTGGTCATCGCCTCGGTCACCCCGCGCCGCGGCTTCGGCATCGCGGCCGTCATCGCCGTACTGACCATCACCTACGGCGCGGTCTCCACCCTCCAGGCGATCGCCGACGTCCAGAGCAGCGGCGACGCCATCGCCTGGATCGGCCTGTTCTCACCGATCACCCTCATCGACGGCGTGCAGTCCGCCTTCCTGGGCGCGACCTCCGCCTTCCCGGGCGGGGTGGGCCCGAGCAACGCCGAGGGCGTCGTCTACGTCCTCTTCACCCTCGGCCTGATCGCCGCCAGCTACGGCCTCCTGATGCGCCGCTACAAGAAGGTGGGCCTGTGACCACGCTCTCCATCGACCACGTCTCCCGCTGGTTCGGCAACGTGGTCGCCGTCAACGACATCACCATGACCATCGGCCCCGGAGTCACCGGGCTCCTCGGCCCCAACGGCGCCGGAAAGTCCACCCTCATCAACATGATGGGCGGCTTCCTCGCCCCCTCCACCGGCACCGTCACCCTCGACGGACAGCAGGTGTGGCGCAACGAGGCCATCTACCAGCACATCGGCATCGTCCCCGAACGCGAGGCGATGTACGACTTCCTCACCGGCCGCGAATTCGTCCTCGCCAACGCCGAACTCCACGGCTTGGGCGCCAAGGCCGCCCAGCGGGCGCTGGCCACGGTCGAGATGGAGTACGCGCAGGACCGCAAGATCGCCACGTACTCCAAGGGCATGCGCCAGCGCGTGAAGATGGCGTCCGCGCTGGTCCACCAGCCGTCGCTGCTCCTCCTCGACGAGCCCTTCAACGGCATGGACCCGCGCCAGCGCATGCAGCTGATGGACCTGCTGCGGCGGATGGGCGACGAGGGCCGCACCGTGCTGTTCTCCTCCCACATCCTCGAAGAGGTCGAACAGCTCGCCTGGCACATCGAGGTCGTCGTCGCCGGCCGGCACGCGGCCAGCGGTGACTTCCGCAGGATCCGCCGCCTGATGACGGACCGCCCGCACCGCTACCTGGTGCGCTCCAGCGACGACCGCGCCCTCGCGGCCGCGCTGATCGCCGACCCGTCGACGTCCGGCATCGAGGTCGACCACGCCGAGGGCGCGCTGCGCATCCAGGCCGTCGACTTCGGCCGCTTCACGGCCCTGTTGCCGAAGGTCGCGAAGGAGCACGGCATCCGGCTGCTCACGGTCTCGCCGTCCGACGAGTCCCTCGAGTCCGTCTTCTCGTATCTCGTCGCGGCGTAGGAGGCCGAAGATGTACGACCCCACAGTCGCCCGGCTCACCTACCGGGCCCTGCTCGGCCGACGCCGGGCCCTCATCCTGGGCGCCCTGCCCCTGCTGCTGATCGCGATCTCCCTGGCGGTGCGCGCCCTCAGCGGCGCGGACGACCAGACCGCGGCCGACGTCCTCGGCGGGTTCGCGCTCGCCACCATGGTGCCGATCATCGGTGTCATCGCCGGAACCGGAGCCATCGGCCCCGAGATCGACGACGGCTCCGTGGTGTACCTGCTGTCCAAGCCGATCAAGCGGCCCACGATCATCTACACCAAGCTGATCGTCGCCGTCGCCGTCACCATGGTGTTCTCGGCGGTGCCGACCCTGATCGCGGGCTTCGTCCTCAACGGCAACGGCCAGCAGGTCGCCGTCGCCTACACCGTGGCCGCGCTGGTCGCCTCCATCGCGTACGCGGCGCTCTTCCTGCTGCTCGGCACGGTCTCGCGGCACGCGGTGGTCTTCGGACTGGTCTACGCGCTGGTCTGGGAGGCGTTGTTCGGCTCCCTGGTGCCCGGCGCGCGCACGCTGAGCGTCCAGCAGTGGTCGCTGGCGGTGGCGCAGAAGGTCTCCGGCGGTGACCTGGTCACCTCGGACGTGAGTCTGACGACCGCGACGGTCCTGCTGGCCGCGGTCACCGTGCTGGCCACCTGGTACGCCGGGCAGAAGCTGCGCTCGCTGACGCTCGCCGGCGAGGAGTGAGACGTTCGCCCGCCGGTTTATTCGGTGGCGTCCGACTTGCCCGGCGGGCAGAGTGGTTGTGTCCGCATCGCCGGGAAAGTCCGGCGTCACCTGCTGGGAGAGGAGTGGGACGGTGTCCGTGCACGGCACGTCCCCCTTCTGTCAGGGCAGCCCGCGGCGGACTCCGGAGTCATCCCTACTGCTCCGTTGAGTCCGCCCGTACGGGGAGCTGCCCGGGGCGGCCGCTTCGAGCACGCGCATCTTTGTCGCGTGGGCCGCCCTTCCCTGCTTCCGCCTCTTCGGAGGCGGTGCTCCGAGTTGGGGCTGGGCGGGGTGGGTCGCGCAGCCCGGCGCTCACAGGGTGCCTCCCCCACTCTCGGCTTCGCTCGAGCGGGAGGTACCCCCACCGCCCACCCGTGCCGCCCTGCGGCACGACTGCCCGCAGTCAGGGCAAGAGGCGTTCCAGGACCGCCGCGATGCCGTCCTCCTCGTTCGAGGCCGTCACCTCGTCGGCCACCGCCCGCAGTTCCTCGTGGGCGTTGGCCATGGCCACCCCGTGGGCGGACCAGGCGAACATCGGGATGTCGTTGGGCATGTCGCCGAAGGCGATCGTCTCCGCGGCCTTCACACCCAGCCGGCGCGCCGCCAGGGACAGCCCCGTGGCCTTCGACAGGCCGAGCGGGAGCAGTTCGACGATGCCCTCACCCGCCATGGTGACGGTGACGAACCCGCCCGCCGCGCGGGTGGCCGCGTCGGCGAGCTCGTCCGAGGTCAGGTCCGGGTGCTGGATGTACAGCTTGTTCAGCGGTGCCGTCCACAGGTCCGACGCGTCCGTGAACGGCGTCGCGGGCAGCCCGCCCACGACCTCGTAACCGGGACCGACCAGCACCTCGCCGTCCAGACCGTCGCGGCTCGCCGCCAGGTGCAGCGGGCCGACCTCCGTCTCGATCTTCGCCAGCGCCACCCCGGCCAGCTGCCGGTCCAGCGTCACCGACGTCAGCAGGCGGTGCGCCCCGGCGTCGTACACCTGGGCGCCCTGACCGCAGACGGCGAGCCCCTCGTAGCCGAGGTCGTCGAGTATCGGGCGGGTCCACGGCACCGCGCGGCCGGTGACGACGATGTGCGCGGCGCCCGCCGCGGTGGCCGCGGCGAGCGCGTCACGGGTGCGGCGGGAGACCGAGTGGTCGTCCCGCAGCAGCGTGCCGTCGAGGTCGGTGGCGATGAGCCGGTACGGGAAGGTCGCGGGGGCGGTGCTCACTTGGTGACCGGCTCCAGGATCTCCCGGCCGCCCAGGTACGGACGCAGGACCTCCGGCACGCGCACGGAACCGTCGGCCTGCTGGTGGTTCTCCAGGATCGCCACGATCGTGCGCGGTACGGCGCACAGCGTGCCGTTGAGCGTGGCCAGCGGGCGCACCTTCTTGTCCTCACGGACGCGGATCGACAGCCGGCGCGACTGGAACTCGGTGCAGTCCGAGGTCGAGGTCAGCTCGCGGTACTTGCCCTGGGTCGGGATCCACGCCTCACAGTCGTACTTGCGCGCGGCCGAGGAACCCAGGTCGCCCGAGGCGACGTCGATCACGCGGAACGGCAGCTCCAGCGAGGTCAGCCACTGCTTCTCCCACTCCAGCAGCCGCTGGTGCTCGGCCTGCGAGTCCTCCGGGGCGACGTACGAGAACATCTCGACCTTGTCGAACTGGTGCACGCGGAAGATGCCCCGGGTGTCCTTGCCGTGCGAGCCGGCCTCGCGGCGGAAGCAGGGCGAGAAGCCCGCGTACCGCAGCGGCAGCCGGTCGGCTTCGATGATCTCGTCCATGTGGTACGCGGCCAGCGCCACCTCGGACGTGCCGACCAGGTAGAGGTCGTCCCTGTCCAGGTGGTAGACGTCCTGGGCCGCCTGGCCGAGGAAGCCGGTGCCCGCCATCGACTGGGGGCGCACCAGCGCGGGGGTCAGCATCGGCGTGAAGCCGGCGGCCGTGGCCTGGGCCATCGCGGCGTTCACCAGGGCGAGCTCGAGCAGCGCGCCGACGCCGGTCAGGAAGTAGAAGCGGGAGCCCGAGACCTTGGCGCCGCGCTCGACGTCGATGGCGCCGAGGAGCTGGCCGAGCTCCAGGTGGTCCTTGGGCGCGAAGCCCTCGGCGTCGAAGTCACGGATGCCGCCGTGCGTCTCCAGCGTGACGAAGTCCTCCTCGCCGCCGACGGGCACGTCGGGGTGGACGAGGTTGCTCAGCCTGAGCAGGAGCTCCTGGGTCTCGGTGTCGGCGGCGTCCCGTTCGGTGTCGGCGGCCTTCACGTCGGCCTTGAGCTGCTCCGCCCTCTTCAGCAGTTCGGCCTTCTCGTCGCCGGCCGCCTTGGGGATGAGCTTGCCGAGCGACTTCTGCTCGGCGCGCAGTTCGTCGAAGCGGACGCCGGACGACCTGCGTCGCTCGTCGGCAGACAGGAGGGCGTCGACGAGCGCGACGTCCTCTCCACGGGCGCGCTGCGAAGCACGCACACGGTCGGGGTCCTCACGAAGCAGGCGAAGGTCAATCACGCGGTCAAGGCTACCGGTGCGGTGTGACGCCTCACGACCCACTATTGCGGTGCGGCGGCGCACATTCCGTTATAGGTGGATTGCGCACAGTGTTCCGCAAGGTCAATGAATGGGGCGCTCCCCCCGGAACGGGTCAGTTCGCGGGCTGCCGGTTGACCGGAACGCCTTGCGCGGTACGGAACTTGGGCTTCGGTTGTCCACAGGCGTCCCCACCCTCGGGAAGTTATCCACAGGTTGTGGGGAAGATCTGTGGACTTCGGAATCGACCGCTCCGAAACGCCTGATCAAAGCCGAGGATTCCCAGGACAAACCCCCTTCCTCCCCACTTTTGAGTGGAAAGTGATCACTCCAAAGGGTTGACCAAAGGAAAAGGGTGGACGAAGCATGATGTGCGGGACGATGAACGAGGTCATCCCCTGTGGAGCGATTTGTTGACTGGATGCCGCTTCGGTGTCGACTTGTCCCCAGGTGGAGAAGCGGACCTGTGGATAACTCCTGTGGACAACGAAAATCAGCAGTTAGGACCGGTCCCGTCCTCCCGGCCTCGTCAGAACCGCCCGTCCTGGCACCGCGCGACCCAGTCCGCCGCCCCCATGAACTCCTCGTCCGACGTCCCGGGAAGCAGGGGACGCACCTCCCCGGGCCGTACATCCGCACGCGGGTACGAGCCGAGGAAACGCACCTGCAGACAGATCCGCTTGAGCCCCATCAGCGCCTCGGCCATCCGGCGGTCCGAGATGTGCCCCTCGGCGTCGATGCAGAAGCAGTAGTTGCCGATACCGGCACCGGTCGGCCGGGACTGGAGCAGCATCAGGTTGATGCCGCGGGTGGCGAACTCACCCAGCAGGTCGCGCAGTGCGCCGGGGTGGTCGTCACGCTGCCACAGCACGACGGAGGTCTTGTCGGCGCCCGTGGGCGCGGCGGGCCGGGCGGGGCGGCCCACCAGCACGAACCGGGTCTGGGCGTTCTCCGCGTCGTGGATCTCCGTCTCCAGGGCCTCCAGGCCGTACCGGGCGGCGGCGAACTCACCGGCGAAGGCGGCGTCGTACCGGCCCTCCTGGACCAGTCGCGCACCGTCCGCGTTGGAGGCGGCCGATTCCCAGACGGCGTCCGGGAGGTGGGTCTTGAGCCAGTTGCGGACCTGCGGCTGGGCGGCCGGGTGGGCGGTGACCGTCTTGATGTCCGACAGCTTGGTGCCCGGACGGACGAGCAGCGCGAAGGTGATCGACAGCAGCACCTCGCGGTAGATCATCAGGGGGGTGCCCGCGACCAGTTCGTCGAGGGTGGTGGTGATGCCGCCCTCGACGGAGTTCTCGATGGGGACGAACGCGGCCTCGGCCTCGCCGGTGCGCACCGCGTCGAGCGCGGACTGCACGGACACGTACGGGATCAGCTCGCGGGTGGCCGCCTCGGGAAGCGTGCGCAGGGCGACTTCGGTGAAGGTGCCCTCTGGGCCGAGATACGCATAGCTCGCTGGCATGACCTCACCCTAATGGCCCCGGCCGACGGCAGTCCCGCAAAGCGCTCAGAGGGTGACACGGGACGGCTCTCATCCCTCCAGCAGCCGCTGCCCCACGTACTCTCCCTCCGCCGCGCCGCCCGGCACCGCGAACAGCCCGCTCGCCTCGTGGCGGACGAACGGGGTCAGGGCGTCGCCCCGGTCGAGCTTGCGCTGCACCGGCACGAAGCCGCGCAGCGGATCGGCCTGCCAGCAGATGAACAGCAGCCCCGCGTCCGGCACCCCGTCCGTGTCGATGCCGTCGTGGTACGAGAACGGGCGGCGGAGCATGGCGGCGCCGCCGTTCTGGTCGGGCCGGGTGATCCTGGCGTGGGCGTTGATGGGGACGACCAGGTCGCCCCGGGAATCCGTCTTCTCCAGGTCCATCTCGGACGTCTCGGTGCCCCCGGACAGTGGCGCTCCGTCGGACTTGCGGCGCCCGATGACGCTCTCCTGCTCCTTGACCGGCAGCTTCTCCCAGTCGTCCAGCAGCATGCGGATACGGCGTACGACGACGTAGGAGCCGTTCGCCATCCAGGTCGGCTCGCCCTTCTCGGGGACGAAGATCCGCTCGTCGAAGTCGGAGTCGGCGGGCTTGGGGTTGCGGGTGCCGTCGACCTGGCCCATCAGGTTGCGGGCGGTCATGGGGTGGGCGGTGGCGCCGGGTGAGCGGTTGAAGCCGTTCATCTGCCAGCGCACCCTGGCGGCCGAGCCCGCGTCCTTCTGGACGGCGCGCAGGGCGTGGAAGGCCACGAGGGCGTCGTCGGCGCCGATCTGCACCCACAGGTCGCCGTTGCTGCGGGTCTTGTCGAGGCGGTCGGAGGAGAAGTCGGGCAGCGGGTCCAGGGCGGCCGGGCGCTGCTTCTCCAGGCCGGTGCGCCCGAAGAAGCTGTGGCCGAAGCCGAAGGTGAGGGTCAGTGAGGAGGGGCCGGCGTCGCGGGCCACGCCGGTGTCGTCCTGCGCGCTGGGCTCGCCCGCCATCAGCCGGCGGGCGGTGTCCGACCAGCGGCGCAGCAGTGCGGCCGCCTCCTTGCGTCCGGCCCCGGGGGCGAGGTCGAAGGCGATGAGATGGCCGCGGGCCTGGAGCGGCTGGGTGATGCCGGGCTGATGTTTCACGTGAAACTCGACCCGGCTGTCGCCCACCGACGTCAGCGGGGTGACTCCGGCGGGTGCCGACGCGTATCCCACGGCCCCGCCCGCCGCTCCCAGTGCGAGTCCGGTGGCACCGGCCGTGCCGAGCAGCCGACGTCGGGAGAGGCCGTTCCCGGTGGTCCGGTCCCCGGGCTCCTCCTGGAGCGTCCTGGAGGTCCGGACCTGCGAAATGGACTGGTCAGCCATGGTGGTTCAGCCGATCTGCGCGTTCTTCGAGACGGTCACCTGGTCGATGTCGGAGGTCCGCACGGTCACCTCGATCTTCCAGTCGCCCGTCATGGGGATCTGTACTCCGCTCGCCGACCAGTGCCCGGTGGTGATGCGGTCGGGGACGACGGGCAGCGGCCCGATGTCCTTGGCGGAGAGGGTGAGGGCGACCTTCACCTCGGGGATGTCGACGGCCTGGCCGTCCGGGCCCTCCACATAGAGGTGCAGGTCGTTGTCGCCGACCCGGGCGGGGTCGAGATCGACCGTGACGACGCCCTTGCCGTTCTCGCCGCCGGTGTCGTAGGGCATGTTCAGCGTCACCGCGCCGGTGCCCTGACCGGTCGAGTCGGACGAGGACGAGGCGGAGGCGGCCGCCCGGGCCTCCTGCTCCGTACGTCCCGGCTCGGTCTGCGTCAGCACGGTGGTGACGGCGAGCAGGACGACGGCGATGCCCGCTTCGGCGAGTACGGAGCGGCGCAGTCCGAGGCGGTTGGGGTCGGCGTCGCGCAGCCGCTTCTGCCGGGCGCTCTCCATCGCGGCCCGCTGCCGGGCGAGCTGAGCGGCCCGGGCGTCGCCGCCCTTTTCGGCTCCGGTGGCTTTGCCCGCCCCGGCCGGCTGCTTCTCCTCCTCGGGCGCCGCCGGGGCCGGTGCCTCGGCCAGCCGTGCCGTCCAGCGCCGTGAGAGGGAGGCGACCGCGACCAGGACCACCACGAGCCCGATCTTGGCGAGCAGCAGCTGCCCGTAGCGGGTGTCGGTCAACGCCGACCAGGAGCCGAGCTGCCGCCAGCTCTGGTAGACGCCGGTGACGACGACCGTCACCACGCCGGCGAAGGCGAGCCGGGAGAAGCGCTGGACGGCGTCCCGGTCGACCGGGGTGTCGGCGGGTGCCCGGTAGAGGGCGACGAGCAGGGTGGTGAGTCCGCCGAGCCAGGCGGCGACGGCCAGCAGGTGGAGCACGTCGACGGGCATGGCGATGCCGGGCTGGAGTCCCTGGGAGGCGTGCTCGGACATGGCCCAGCTGGCGGCGAGTCCGGCCGCCACGACCGTCCCGCCGATCGCCAGCCCGAAGGTCAGGTCCCGCTTCTCCTCGTCCTCCCGTTTGTCATAGGCGCCGAACAGCACCGCGATGAACAGGGCCGCCGCGGCGAGCAGCAGCAGCCGGGACACCAGTGCCGCGCCGGTCTTCGTCTGGAGCACGTCCCCGAGCAGCGACAGGTCGAAGACGTCGCCGACCGCCCCGGAGGTGGTGTAGGAGCCGCGCAGGAGCAGCAGCGCGAGCGTGGCCGCGGTGAGCGTCAGCCAGCCGGAGACGACCAGCCGCTGCACCGCCCGCACCCCGGAACCGCGCCCCCAGCAGGCGAGCACGAAGGCGGCTCCGCCGGCCATGACGATGAAGCCGGCGTACGACACGTAGCGGCCGATGCCGTACAGCCGGCCGATCAGGCCGTCGTCGGAGGCCTGCGCGGAGACCGAGACGGAGGTCTCGGAGGGTGCGCCGATGGAGAAGGTGAAGGCTCCGGCGACGGGGTGGCTGTCCGCGGACACCACCTGGTAGGCCACGGTGTAGGTGCCGTCGGGCAGTCCGCCGAGCAGGCGCACGGTGTACGTCGTGCCGCTGGGGTTGGCCGGGTCGCCCTTGTCGACCCGTTCGCCCTTGGGGCCGAGGACGCGCACGGCGTCGTCGCTCACCGCGATCTGCTCGGAGAAGGTGAGCGAGACCTGGGCGGGCGCCGTGTCGACCACCGCCCCCTGCCCGGGGTCGCTGCCGGTCAGCGCGGCGTGCGCGGAGGCGGGAGCGGCTCCGGCGAGGAGCGCGCCGGTGACGGCCAGGAGCAGCAGCACCAGGATCCGCACGCGGGGGGCGATGGTCTGGGTCACAGGGGTGTCTCCCTCAGTGTCCGGTCTTCGGGGTGTAGGTGGCGGGCTTCACCGGGATCTCGACCGTGAGGGGGTCCGACTCGGCGAAGCGCAGCTCGACGGAGACCTTCTGGCCCTGTTTCGGCTTCCGCTTCAGCTGCTCGAACATCAGGTGGTTGCCGCCGCTCTCGAGCACCAGGCTGCCGTGGGCCGGGATGTCGAGGGACTCGACCTCCCGCATGGCCCCGTCGACGGTCTCGTGCACGGTGACCTGGCCGGCGACGTCGCTGCTGACCGAGGTCAGCCGGTCCGCGGAGTCGCCCTCGTTGGTGATGGTGAGGAAGCCGGCGGCCATGTCGGAGACCGGCTGCGGCATGTACGCGGAGCCGACGGACAGCTCCGCCGGGCCGCCGTCCGAGCCGCCGCAGCCCGTCAGGGCCAGTGCCCCGGCGACGATCAGGGCCGCGGCTGCCGGGCGCCTCACGGGTTCTCGCCCTTGATGATCTTGGGGAGGTCCTTGGTGTAGTCCTCGACGGTGGCGTCCTCGCCGTAGAGGACGTAACCGCCGTCGGTCTTCGGGGAGAAGGCGATGACCTGGGTGCCGTGGTCGGAGACGGTCTTGCCGTTGTCGTCCTTGCGCGGCGGGTCGATCGAGATGCCGAGGGTGCGGGCACCGGCCTGGATGGTGTCGAAGTCGCCGGTCAGGCCGACGACCTGGGAGTCGATGCCCTTGAGCCACGTGCCCAGTGCGGCGGAGGTGTCACGTTCCGGGTCGGTGGTGACGAACACGATCCGCAGCTCGTCCTGCTGTTCCCGGGGCAGCTGCTTCTTGGCCACGGCGAGGTTGTTCATCGTCAGCGGGCAGACGTCGGGGCAGTGCGTGTAGCCGAAGTAGATCAGCGTGGGTTTGCCCGCGGTCTGCTCGCGGAGGTCGTACTCCTTGCCCCGGGTGTCGGTGAGGACGAGGTCGGGCTTCTCGAACGGATTGTCGAGGACGGTGGCCGCCTTCTGGGCGTCGGCTTCCTCGGACACCACGGCGACGGGCTTGCCGCTGTCGCCGGATCCGCTGCCGCAGGCGGACAGGGTGAGGGAGGCGACGGCGAACAGGGCCGCGGCCGCGAAGGTCTTCTTGCGCATGAATGGTCCTGAGAGGTGAGTGCTCCGGCGCGCACCGGGAGGCCACGGGGCCGTGGGCGACCCGGTGCGCGCCGTTGAGAAGGGGGAGGGATCAGGCGGTGGTGCGCCGGCGGCCGGCGAGTACGCCGTAGGCGACGCCCGCGGCGCCGACCACGATGCCGACGACGCCCAGGACGCGGGCGGTGGTGTCGCTGCCGCCGGAGTCGCCCTCGTCGTCGGAGGCGGAGGTCTCGGCGGAGGCGTTCTCGGCCGCCGCGGTGTCGCCGGAGGCCTCGTCGTCGGCCGCTGCACCGTGCGAGTGGCCGTCCTCGGAGGCCTCGGACAGGGTGAGCACGGGAGCGGGGTGCTCGGGTTCCTCCTGGCCCTTCTGCGGCACCTCGATCCAGCGGACGACCTCCTTGTTGGAGTACGTCTGCAGGGCCTTGAAGACGAGTTCGTCGGCGTCCTCGGGCAGCGTGCCGACGGAGACCGGGAACTTCTGGAAGAAGCCGGGCTCGATGCCGTCGCCCTTGGCGGTCCAGGTGACCTTGGAGACCGCCTCGTTGATCTTCTCGCCGTGCATCTCGAGCGGCTTGTCCAGCTTGGACTTGGTGACCTCGACGTCCCAGCCCTCGACCGGCTGCGGCATCACGGACGCCAGCGGGTGGTCCGTGGGGAAGGTGATCTCGAGCTTGGTGGTCGAGGCGTTGTCCCGCTCGTTGGGGACCTTGAAGCCGACGACCGCGTAGCCGCCCTTCGCGGCCTCACCCTCCGGCTGCACGCTGACGTGCGCGAAGCAGGGGGTGGACACGGCGAGGACGGCGGCACCGGCGACGGCACCGGCGGCGGCGATACGGGAAGCCTTCATGGCAGAAGCACTCCGCTTCGGTTGGGGTTTCACTGACGGTGAGGGATGTGCCGTGCGTACGGCCGGACGGGCCTTTCGGGCAGGACGGCCGGGCGCACACGGGAAACGGCCGCACGCGCGTGCCGCACGCCGGCGCCCCTCTCCTCGGCCGAAGACCCGGAGTGGTGGTCGCCTCGCGTCAGGCGGCGAGGGCGAGTGCGGTGACGGAGGCCGGCGGGCCCCGGCGGATCACCGTGTGGTGCAGCCCGGCGGAACGGGGCGGGAGCGGGGCGAGCAGCGCGGTGCACACCATGCGCGAGGCCCCGTCCGGTACTCCCGGGAGCCCTGCGCGCAGGGCACGCACCAGGGCGAGCGCCGCGCGGAGGGACCGTACGAGGGCGCCTTCGGCGACACCGTGCGCCGACAGTTCGGTCAGCCGCAGCAGGGCCAGGTCACCGCGGCGCAGCAGCCATCCCGCGGCCAGCGCCGCGAGGACGTGGCCGAGCAGCATCGGCAGCGACGGCAGCAGGGACGCCGGGGTGTCCGCGGCGGCCTCCGCGTGGGCGGCGGTCCCGGTGTGGTGGACCCGCGCTTCGATGAGGACGCGCTCGGCCTGCGCGGGGCTGAGCCCCGCCGCGGCGGTCCCGCACAACAGCCGCGCGGCCCGCTCGATCAGCGCGGCGTCGGAGAGCGCGGACGACGGACCCGTGGCGGGTGCGCCGTGCTGCCCCAGGCCGAACAGTGTGTGCAGGGCCGTCTGGCCGCACGCCAGCAGCATCGCGATACCCGGCAGCGACCTGGCGCGTCCGGCGAGCGGCGCGGCGACCGCGAGGACCCCGAGGAAGCCCGCGCCCAGCGTCCACAGCGGTACGGCGGCGCAGGAGGCGAGCGTGTGGCCTGCCCCGGCCAGCACGACGCAGACCGCGGCGAACACCGCGGCCCGCAGGATCCGGAGCCCTCGTCCGGAGCGCGTCGTGCGCGGGTGGGGGGCAGACATGGCGCGCTCATCATCGCACCAGCCCACCGGTCGCCGTACGGCAGGTCCGCAAGATGAGGTACGACCGGAAGACCACATCTGCCACGGCACGCCCCACATACACCGATCGGCCGCACGGCACACCCGCCATATGGGCGGTGTCACGTCAACTCCACGCTTACGAGCGAGAACTCAGGGCAATAGGTAACGGTATGTCGAGCCGCAGCCAGGAGGCTGGAGCATGAGCATCTGGTGGTCACTCCATCTGCGGCGTGATGCCGCCAGTGTGCCGCTCGCCCGGCGCCTGCTGCTCGGCACCATGGAGACCGCGGGTGTCGACCCCGACATCTCCTACGACCTCTCCGTCGCCCTCAGCGAGGCCTGCGCGAACGCGGTCGAGCACGGCGGGGGCACCGCGCGGGGCGACACCTCGGAGGCGTTCCGGGTGACGGCCTACCTCGACGGCGAGAAGTGCCGCATCGAGGTCGCCGACGCGGGCCCCGGCTTCCCCGGCGCGACCGGGGACCGCTCCCGCCCGCCGGCCCGTCCCGCGCCGTCCGACGCCGAGCACGGACGGGGCCTGTGTCTCATCCAGGAGCTCGCCGATCACGTCCACATCGGCAACAAGCCGGGTCGGGGCGGCACGGTGGTGAGCTTCGACAAGGTCCTCAAGTGGAGGAAGGACGCGCTGCTGGTGGCGGTGTAGCGACAAGCGGGAGGGTCCTTCCCGGAATTCCGGGAAGGACCCTCGGCCGTTCCTGCGGGTGCCGCGCCCGTCAGTTCCCGGCGTTCGCCCGGCGGCGACGCCACCAGACGAGTGCGCCACCGGTCGCCACCGCGGCGGCGGCGAGGCCGGCGAGCAGGCCGACCGGGGTGTTGTTCCCGGTGTCGGCGAGGCCGCCGTCAGGGTCCTTCGGCGCGGGGGTGGCGGGAGGGGAGTCGCTGCCCGTCGGCTCCGGAGCCGACGGCGTCGGCGTCGGCGTCGGATCCGGCTTCCCCGTACCGCTCGGTGTCGGTGTGGGGGTCGGTGTCGGTGTGGGGCTGCCGCCCTCGGAGTGCCCGGCGCTGTTGCCGCCGAACATCAGGTAGCCCTCCTTGTGCGGGTCGTCCGCGATCGTGTCGACCGCGAAGCCGACCGTGCGGGGCTTGTAGCGCTGCTCGGTGCGGAAGCGCAGCTCGTCCATGTTGCGCTTGGGCTGCTTGGAGAAGTCGACCCCGCCCACGGTGTACACGTAGACGTCCTCACCGTTGGTCCACTCGTACTTGAAGGTGCCCTCGGTGAACGCCTTGTAGTACCGGTCCCAGACCTGCTTGCCGGTCCAGTCCTGATGGGGGGCGCGCAGCGGCCAGCGGCTCACGTCGTCGCTGTTGATGATCTCGCGGTACTCGGCGGGCATGTCGGCGGCGTTCTGCCGGACCCATTCGGCGGCGACGCGGGCGGTGTAGACGCGGCGCAGGTCGGCGTAGTAGTCGCCGTTGTTGACCTGCTCCTCGACCAGGGGGGTGATGTAGCGGTCGAGAACGCGGTCGGACTGCTGCTTCTCCGCCTCGGAGAGATCACAGCCCTCACCGCCGGGCGGCTGCGTGGTGGTCTCCTGCGGCACCGTCGACAGCTTCAGCGGGGTGTCGAGGATGTGGATGCCGCCGTTCTGCTCGCGCACGACGGCGGTCTCCGGCTCGATCCAGTAGCGGAACCCGGCCCAGCAGGGGAAACCGTTGCGCTGGGGCAGCGCGTTCATGAAGTCGCGGCCCGCGTCGGTCTTGGGGTCCATCGCCTTGAAGATGTCGTGCTTCAGCTCGAGGTCGGCTTCCAGCAGCACCCGGCCGGCGTCGGTTTTGCCGAAATCGGCGTCGATGATGCGGTCGGGCTCGTCCGGGTTCAGATTGACCCAGAACGTGGACGGGTCGAGGGCGAGCCAGGTGAAGAACGCGTCGGAGATCAGGTCGCCCTTCTCCCGGCCGCCCCACCCGGCCGCGTACTCGTCGTCCACCGACTTGGCGGCGAACGCGTAGTCCAGGCCCTTGCCGTCCTCGTCCTTGCCGATGTAGCGCAGGTCGAGGGTGGTGAAGTCGATGCCCCCGAGGCCACGGTTCATCAGCGAGCGCTGTCCGGTCCTGCCCAGCCGGTCGAGCTGCTCCTTGAGTGTCTGCGGGTTCGGCGGGGACTGCCTGATCACCTCGTTCCCGGAGCCGCGGGACCCGGTGGAGGTGCCGTTGCCGGGCGACATCGTCGTGCTGTTCGCGCGGTACGGGCCGTTCTCGGTGCCCTTCGGCGGCACGCCCCTGTGGTGGGACTGGTAGTTGTAGGAGCGGACCCGGTCCCGGCCGAGTGCGTCCTTGCCCGCGGTCCCCTTCAGCTCCTTCATGAAGTTCTTCGCGTCGCGGGTCTGGTTCTCGGCGAACACGTAGGTGTACTTGTACGACCGCCATCCCTTGTGCTTGGCCCAGGCCCGGTCCGCGGGCTTCTCGCGGCCGTCGGGGCTGCCGTTGGACTTGACCTCGACGATCTCCCGGGTGCGCTTGTTGAAGGCGTCCAGGCGGCGCACATGGCGTTCGCCGGTGTCGGGGTCCGTGAAGTAGAACTCCTTCTCGCAGATCCAGTCGGGACCCGTCAGGCCCATCTCCCGCACGACTTTGGCCATGAACGCCTTGCCGCGGGCGTCGAAGCCCTGGTTGGGGATGTAGACCTTCGTCAGGTAGTCGTTGAAGTTCGTCCACCGCTTCTGCGCGTTGAACCGGGCGTAGATGCGCTTCGGGTCGTCGTGGTCGTACTGCTTGTAGTCGGTGCCCGCTGCCTCCAGCTCGGCCCGGGTGGGGTTGAGGCCGTCGAACTGGAGGCCCGGGTTGGTGTAGTCGTAGGTGTCCCACCGGTCCACCGCGCGGGAGGCGTCTCCCTGCGGCAGCCGGCCGGTGGGAACGTCCTTGACCCCGTACGTCTCGTCACACCGCTTGCCGGGCTTCAGGCGCGGCGGCTTCGGCGCGGCCTCGGCGGTGTCGAGGGAGGGCAGTCCGGTGACGGCCATGACGGCGGCGCAGGCGAGCGCGATCACGCCTCGACCCAGCCCTCGCCACGGGCGTGTGCGTATGGGTGGTTTCACGTGTGTACGTTTCCCGGGGAACCCACAGGTCCGTGTGGTGCCCTGTGCGGCGCCGGGCCCCCGATGCTCATGTGGCGCCGCACAAGTCGCCGCCACACTAGGACCTCGGTTCACTGAAGTGACGGGGTTTCCGGAAGTTAAACTGTGTCAATTCCGTGCAGATGACTGCTCATTGATGACCGGTCGGAGGCTAGGCTTGGCTTCTGTGAGCGATGAAGCCTGGGGCGGGGAAGACGAGCACGCGATCGCCGAGCGCATCGACAGGGCGCACGCCGACAACCCGCGTCTGACGGCGTGGCTGGCCGAGCAGCGGGACCGCTTCGACGAGTGGGAGCGGCGGCACGGCGGCGGCTGGGACTTCTCCGAACGCTCCCTCGACCGGCTCGAGGCCCTCGTCCGTGAACACTTCACCGGCGTGGACGACCTGCTGGCCCGCGAACACACGCCCCTGGCACAGGTGGCCTGCTGGTACCTCGGCGAGGTCCACAACCGGCACCGCGGCACCCAGTGGCGGATGGACCCCGACCCCGCCGTCACCCACCCGTGGTCCGAGCGCCCGTACGTGATCGTCCCGTTCGAGGAGATCGGAAATTACCGGGACGAGGAAGGCATCGACTACGACGCCCGCCCCCAGCACGCCCCCCTGTCCAGCCTCATGAACATCCTGCGCGGCCCCGTCGGCCGCCCCGCCGGCCGCCCCGCTCCGTCGCTGCGCGCCGAGCTCGACGACTACGGACCGAACGCCTGACGGCCGGCTGCCGCGGCCGGCGGAACGGACGGGCCGGGTCCCCCGCTCCACGGACCGGCCCGGTCCTTCGCCGGCCGCCCCGCTCCGTCCGCTCCATCGCGGCACGGAGAGGGCCGGGCACACGCGGGTGCCCGGCCCTCTCCATGCGATACGTCAGCCCTTCAGGCCCGCCATCCACGCCTCGACCTCGTCCGACCGCCGGGGCAACCCTTCGGACAGGTTCCGGTTGCCGTCCGCGGTGACGAGGATGTCGTCCTCGATGCGGACGCCGATGCCCCGGTACTCCTCGGGCACGGTCAGGTCGTCGGCCTGGAAGTACAGACCCGGCTCGACGGTGAGCACCATGCCGGGCTCCAGCGTGCCGTCGACGTACGTCTCGGTCCGCGCGGCGGCGCAGTCGTGGACGTCCATGCCGAGCATGTGACCGGTGCCGTGCAGCGTCCAGCGGCGCTGCAGGCCCAGCTCCAGCACCCGCTCCACCGGGCCCTCGACCAGGCCCCACTCGACGAGCCGCTCGGCCAGCACGCGCTGGGCGGCGTCGTGGAAGTCCCGGTACTTGGCGCCGGGCTTCACCGCCGCGATACCGGCCTCCTGGGCGTCGTACACGGCGTCGTAGATCTTCTTCTGCAGTTCGCTGTACGTGCCGTTGATCGGCAGCGTGCGCGTGACGTCGGCCGTGTAGTACGTGTGCGTCTCCACGCCCGCGTCGAGCAGCAGCAGGTCACCGGAGCGGACCGGGCCGTCGTTGCGCACCCAGTGCAGCGTGCAGGCGTGCGGTCCGGCGGCGCAGATGGAGCCGTAGCCGACGTCGTTGCCCTCCACGCGGGCGCGCAGGAAGAACGTTCCCTCGATGTAGCGCTCGCTGGTGGCCTCGGCCTTGTCGAGGACCTTCACGACGTCCTCGAAGCCGCGCACGGTGGAGTCGACGGCCTTCTGCAGCTCGCCGATCTCGAAGTCGTCCTTGACCAGCCGCATCTCGGAGAGGAAGACGCGCAGCTCCTCGTCGCGCTCGGCGGTGACCTTGTCGGTCAGCGCCGCCTCGATCCCGGCGTCGTACCCGCGCACCACCCGCACCGGGCCGGTGGCCTCGCGCAGCGCGCCGGCCAGCTCGCGGACGTCGGAGGCGGGGATGCCGTACCGCTTCTCGGCCTCGGTGAGGGAGTGCCGGCGGCCGACCCACAGCTCGCCCTGGCCGTCCAGCCAGAACTCGCCGTTCTCCCGGTTGGAGCGGGGCAGGAGGTAGATCGTCTCCTGGTGGCCGTCGGCCGTGGGCTCCAGGACGAGGACGCCGTCCTCCGTCTGGTTGCCGGTGAGGTACGCGTACTCGACCGACGCGCGGAAGGAGTACTCCGTGTCGTTCGACCGCGTCCTCAGGTTGCCCGCGGGGACGACCAGACGCTCACCCGGGAAACGGGCGGACAGCGCCGCGCGGCGGGCCGCCGCCTCGGCGGCCTGGGGGATCGGCCGCAGATCACGCAGCTCGGTGTCGGCCCAGCCGCTCTTCATGTTCTCGGCCAGCTCGTCGGACACGCCCGGGTACAGGCCGTTCTTGCGCTGCTTGACGGGCTCTTCCTCGGCGGTCTCCGGGGTCTCCGGCAGCTCCTCGGCCACGGTCATCCTCCTTGATACGGCACTGGACCACCCCCCATCGTACGGTCGGGCGGAAACGGCCGAATGGGGCACGGACCTGTGACGGAGAGGGGGGACGGGGAGGCTACTCGAACCGCACCGCCAGCAGCACCACGTCTTCCCCGGAGTCCGCCGTGCCCGCGCTCTCCGGCAGCACCACGCGCAGGACGTGGTCGGCGACGGCACCGGGGTCGCGGCGCAGGGCCCTCGGCACGCTCGCCGCCGCCGCGTGCAGCCGAGCGAAGGCGCGGTCGGTCGGGTCGCCGGTGCGGTGCAGCAGCCCGTCGGTGTAGAGCAGCACCGTCTCCCCCGGCTCCGCCTGGACCTCCACGCTCGGCGCCTCCCAGCAGGCGAGCATGCCCAGGGGGGCGGAGACCGACGTCTCGACGAACTCCGTGCGGCGCTCGCCGAGCAGCAGCGGCGGACTGTGCCCGGCGCCGGCCAGCGTGATCCGCCGCAGCGCGGGTTCGCAGTAGCCGAACAGGGCGGTGGCCGACCGGGCCGGTTCGGTGAGCCGGAGCAGCAGCTCCAGGTCGGACAGGACGGCGACCGGATCCTCGCCCTCCATCACGGCGTACGCGCGCAGCGACGCCCGCAGCCGGCCCATCGCCGCGACCGCTCCGGCCCCCGACCCGGTGACGGACCCGACGGCGAGACCGAGGGCCGCGTCCGGGAGCGGCAGCGCGTCGTACCAGTCGCCGCCCCCGCGCGGGGAGGTGCGGTGCCGCGCGGCGAGCCGGACGCCGGCGACCCGGGGGAGACGGGAGGGCAGCAGTTCCTCGGCCATCGTGGCCATGCACGCGCGTGTGCGCTCGAGCTCGAGGAGCCGGGCCAGGTGCTCGGCGGCGTGGCGGGCGTACAGGCCGACGAGGTGGCGCTGCCGCTCCGACGGCTCGGCGGGCTCGTCGTAGAGCCACGCCGCGGCGCCCAGGCGCCCGGCGGCCCCGGTGGTGAGGGGGAGGGCGAAGCTGGCGGCGTAACCGAGGCGGGCGGCGACCTCGCGGTGCCGGGGGTCGAGCCCCTTCTCGGCGAACAGGTCGGGTTCGGCGATGCCGTCGTCGACGTCGGGCAGTCCGTCGAGGATCCTGCCGTACGGCAGTGAGCCGCGCGGCACCGTCTCCATGTGGCCGAGATCCGCGCGGCCCAGTCCCAGGCCGATGGTGGTGGCCGGACCGAAGCCGTCGGCGGGTTCCAGGGCGACGAGACCGCGCCGCGCGCCCACCAGGGCGGCTCCCGCGCGCAGCAGTTCCTGGAGCGCTTCGTCGAGCGTGCTCGCGCGGACCAGGCGTTCGGTGAGTTCGTGGAGGGTCGTGAGGTCGGAGACCCAGCCGGCGAGGCGGTCCTGGAGCAGCGCGCCCGGCGCGTTGTGGGGGTTTGCCGGGGAAGGCGGGGAGGTACCCGCGGTGACGGACGCGACAGTGTGTGCGGGTGAGGGAACCGGTGAATTGATTCCGGCCACTTTCGGAGGGTGCGGGGCGTTCATGGCGTCCGGCTTTCCGACCGGTACGTACTGCTCAAAAGCATCGCAAACCCCCATGTCATTCTGCGTCGCCGGCAGTGTCTCCACATGTACACGTACTCGTGAGGAGATGTCCAGCATTGTCCTGCTGGGATTACTGGTGTCCGTGGGACTGGAGAGAACTCCCCGCAGACCCCTTGCCGAAATATGAAGTTGGCTTGAAACTGCCTCAGGGGGAGGCTTATTGCGGTCGACTGGCCTTGCTCGACGGAGCGTCACAACGGTCGTGATGGGTACGTACTCGGTGAAGACCAGGGACGGTGGGCAACCGCTCGGGAACCTGGCGACGGACCCGGGCGTCTTAACCACCGACGACCGTGCCCCATCCTCCCGTGGCGGAGGCGGAGAGAACCACGCGCGACGGCAAACGCCAGACTTCGCCACCCTCACGCCACGCCCGTACTTCTGATAGACGCAGTACGGGTGGAACGGCCGCGGAGGCAGCCCATGCTCGGCCCATAGGGGTTCCCCCTGCCCGGCGCGGGGGTGTGATGCGCCCATAGGTACGCACAGTGAAGTGATCTACACATGACGTGATCTGGACCACGGTGTTGCCAGGCGTGCAACGGAAAGGAACGAGCGCTCATGCGCGAGATCCTCGGAAGGCGACGCAGGCTCCTGTCCCGGCGTGGCGACGGAGGGCCCGATCTGATCGGCGCGGCCCTGACCTTCGCCGCGGACTGGCAGTGGCCCGTACTCCCGGGTGTGGCGGCGGACCCGCAGAACCGGTCCCGCTGCGCCTGCCCCGACCCCGAGTGCACGGTGCCGGGTGCCCACCCGTTCGACCCCGGCCTCCTCGCCGCCACCACCGACGCGCGCATGGTGCGCTGGTGGTGGGGGAACCGGCCGACGGCTCCGGTCATCCTCGCCACCGGGGGAGGCAAGGCCCCCTGCGCGGTGTCCCTGCCCGCCCTGCCGGCCGCCCGCGCCCTCGCCGCGCTCGACCGCCGGGGCATGCGGCTCGGCCCGGTCGTCGCCTCACCGGCCCGCTGGTCGATCCTGGTGAAGCCGTACTCCATGGAGCAGCTGGGCGAGCTGCTGTACGCCAAGGACTTCGTCCCCGGCTCCCTCCGCTTCCACGGCGAGGGCGGCTACATCGCGCTGCCCCCGTCCGGGACCGCGCAGGGCGAGATCCGCTGGGAGCGCGCGCCGATGCCCGGCTCGGCCTCGCCGTGGGTGCCCGATGTCGAGGCGGTGGTGGACGCCGTGGTCGACGCCCTCACCCGTAGGGGTGTGAGCGCGCCCGAGATGTAGCGGGTGCGCGTACGGCACCCCGGCCGGGGCGTGGTCTTCCCCGCCGGGCCGGGGTGTCCGCTTGTCCCGTGGGCGCGGACCCACTGCCGCCGTGCCACCGGCGAGGCCTGGAGCCGTGCGCGGCCGCATACGGCCCGGCGACGGACGCACCGCGCCGGGACGGACTGTCACCGCGCGGGACGCCGGGCCGGCGCGGCCGGTGCCGTAGAAGAACCGCAGCCGCTGAACTCCGGGAGCAACTCCCCGGTGACGACTGGCGGTTGGCGGATGGCCGCGTTCCGTGAGCGGTGGCCGGCACGCAAAGACCCGGTTGCTGGCGACGGGGGATGCACCAGCAACCGGGCTATGGGAACGGTAACAAGAGATCGGCGGTTCGCAAATTCGATCTCGGCTTTTCCGGTCACCGACTGGCTTGGCCGTGCCGGGAGTTGCGCATGGGGCCAATGGGGCGCGACTGGGCGGTCCCGCCGGCCGGGCGGCCGACGGAACCAAGGGTGTGGCCGCGTCTCAGCTCAGCGTGACCTGGCGGTTCGTCAGGCCGGCGCGTGCGCGGCGCTCGTCGGCGGTCAGCGGCGCGTCCGTGGCCAGCGCGGCGGCGAGCCGCTCGGCGAACTCGGCCGCCGGCTTCTCCACGTCCTCGGCACCGACCCCGCTGGGCAGGTCCCAGACCGGCACGGTGAGCCCGTGAGCGCGGAAGGAGCCCACGAGACGGGTGCCCTCACCGAGGGAGGATCCTCCCGCCGCGTGCAGCCGTGCGAGAGCGTCCAGAAGTTGCTCCTCGGGATGCGGCATGACCCACCGCAGATGGTTCTTCTCGGGCGTCTCGCACCAGTACGCGGCGTCCACGCCCGACAGCTTGACCGTCGGGACGGCTGCGGCGTTGGCCCGCTCCAGGGAGGCGGTGACGTCCGGCGTGGCGTTCTCCGAGTCCGGGACCCAGAACTCGAACCCGCTGTGCACGACCGGCTCGAAAGCGCCCTCGGGGTCGAGCAGATCCTGCAGCCGGGGGCCGTCGGCGGGGGCGCGCCGGGACTGCACCGGCGTGCCCGGGTCGGCGCCGAGCGCGCGCTGCAGGGTGTCGGCGAGGTCGCGGCTGATGTCGCCGGAGGAGGTGTCGTTCTGCAGGCCGAGCAGGACCGAGCCGTCGTCGCGGCGCAGGGCCGGCCAGGCCATCGGCAGCACCGTGGCCAGCGTGACCGACGGGACGCCCTCGGGCAGGCCGTCCTTGAGCGTCAGTTCGACGGTGGCGGCCGGCACCAGCTCACGCAGCGCCACCCAGTCGCACTCGCCCGGCAGGCCCTCGAACGGGCGGTGCACCAGCTCGGTCACCGCGTGCGCGGCGGCACGGCCGTGGCAGGCCTTGTAACGGCGGCCGCTGCCGCACGGGCAGGGCTCGCGGGCGCCGACGACCGGGATCTGCCCGTCCGTGAGCTGCGGGCGCTTGGCCTTCGTCTGGGGTCGCTTCTTGGCCATCGTGGGTGTCTCCCGGTTACGGCTCGTCTCGTACGGGCGCGAGCCTAGCCTTTCACGCCACAACTGACGGGAACCTGTGGACAACGTGCCGCCCCGTGGACACCGCGGGCGGACCCGGGACCGGAGCGGTGCCGCTTCCACCGCCCCGCGGCCGGGGCCGCCCCTCGTCCGGGGCCGCCCCTCGTCCGGGGCCGCCCCGCGGCCGGGACCGCCCTCAGTCCAGGTCGTCGAAGACGTCCGCGAAGTCCAGCCCGGGCATGCGGGAGACCGCGGGAGCCGTCACCCGCGCGGCGAAGTCCTCGCGCCGGTGCCCGGCTCCGGCGTCCGGGTCGTACACGTCGTCGTGGACGACGACCCACACCGTGACCTCGCCCGGCACCTCGTCGCGTACGCCCCAGTCGTCGGCCAACGCGGTGATGATGTTGAGCCCCCGGCCGCCGTGTGCCGTGACCGACGGGGTGGCCGGCGCCGGACGGGTCGGACCACCGCCGTCCGTGACCTCCACGACGAGCCGTCCGCACGGGTCCACCCGCCAGGCGGCGCGTACGTCCCCGTCCCCGGCCAGGGCGTCGCCGAGAGGCCGGCCGTGCTTGCACGCATTGCTCAGCAGTTCGGAAAGGATCAGTACGGCATCGTCGATGACCGGGTCCGCCACCCCGCCGTCGCGCAGCTGCGCGCGCATACGGCGCCTCGCCTTCCCCACGCCCGCAGGGCCATGGGGCACGGCCATGCTCGACGACGTGGGCACCTCCTGTGCCACCACCAACGCCACCCCCGAGACCTCCTTCGCCCCACGCCACGGTGTGGATGCCCCATGGGCCCGAACCGGAAACCGGCCGATCCGTGAGCGGTGACGCACTCCAAGCGATCGAACACGCACCGAACGCGCCGGAGCACTCCCTGTAGCCGTGTGGCTGGATTTCGTCGCTGTGGCCGAGATGTGAGGATGCGCCCGGGTCGGGCACGGGGTCAAGACTCGTGCGTGCTGCTTCTGGGGCTGGTGGGGTCGGTGGGACGGGTGGTTCGCCCCGTGGTCAGCGGCCGAGCTGATCGAGCACCGCGCGGGGGCGGTTGGTGATGATGGCGTCCACGCCGAGACGCACACAGAGGTCCACGTCCTCCGGCTCGTTCACGGTCCACACGTGCACCTGGTGCCCGGACTGCTTCAGGCGCTCGACGTACGCGGGGTGGCTGCGCACGATGCGGATCGAGGGCCCCGCGATCCGCACGCCGGTGGGCAGCCTCCCGTCGCGCAGCCGCGGCGAGACGAACTGCGTCAGGTAGACCGTGGGCAGTGTCGGCGAGGCGGCGCGCACGCGGTGCAGCGACCGCGCGGAGAAACTCATCACGCGCACCGGGGAGTCCTCGGCGGCGGCGGGCGCGTCGAGGCCGAACCGCTTGAGCAGGAGCAGCAGCCGTTCCTCCACCTGTCCCGCCCACCGCGTGGGGTGCTTGGTCTCGATCGCCAGCTCGACCCGGCGCCCGGCGTCGGAGACCAGCTCCAGCAGCCGCTCCAGGGTGAGGACGGAGGTGGCCTCCCGGTCCTCCGGGCGGTGTTCCCAGTCGGGCTCCTCGGCGCGCGGTCCCCCGAAGGCGTCGCGGCTCTTCCAGGAGCCGAAGTCCAGGGCGGCCAGATCGGAGAGCTCGAGCGCCGACACCGCACCGCGGCCGTTGGACGTACGGTTGACGCGACGGTCGTGAACGCACACAAGATGGCCGTCGGCGGTCAGGCGCACATCACATTCGAGCGCGTCCGCACCGTCCTCGATCGCTTTGCGGTACGCGGCCAGGGTGTGCTCGGGAGCGTCCTCGGAGGCCCCGCGGTGCGCGACGACTTGGGTCAGGTGCTGCCGTGCGTGGGTCACCGCGTCATGGTGCCACCGTGCACGGGTAGGCGGGTGCCCGGAGTGGCGTGAACGGTGTCGCCGTTCGGTCGAAGGCATCGAGTGGCGCGCCTTACGTGAGTAATGCCCTATATAAAGAATGGCCCCGGACCCACAGGAACGGCTTATCGTGCCCTGACGGCCCGTGGGAAAGGCTGACGTCATACAAAGAGACATGCACAGCTGCATCGCGCCGGACTCGTGGACGGGCGTGAACGAGCGTGACCGAGTGCGACCGACAACAACAGCCGTGGATCGAGGAGAGAAGCTGTGAGCACCGAGAACGAGGGCACCGCGGTACCCCCGGCCCCGTCCGCACCGCCGCCCGCGCCGGTGGATGCTCCCGCTGCTTCGGCGTACCAGGGGCACCCGGTCCCGGGAGCGGCTCCGGATCCGGCCCCGTCCGCACCGCCGCAGGCACCCGCACAGAACGCGGACCAGGGATACGGCTCCGGCCCCCAGGGCCCGATGGGCGAGACCGGCTGGGGCCCGCACGGCGCCCACGGAGGCCAGGACCCCACTGCCTCCCCCTCCGCCCCCGACGCCTCCTGGCCCCCGCCCCCTCCGCCGTCCACCCCGTCGTACGGCGACGGCGGTGCCGGGCACGGTTCGGGCGGCTGGGGCTCCCCCTCCCCGCAGCCGGCGCCGAAGAGCGGCGGCGGGCGCGGCCGTATGCTCGCCGCGGTCCTGGTGGCCGCGCTGGTCGCGGGCGGCGCGGGCGGCGGTCTCGGCTACACGCTGGCCAAGGAGAACGACAGCAACGGCTCGACGACCGTCTCGGCGTCCACCAGCGGCGGCAACGTGAAGCGCGACCCGGGCACGGTCGCCGCCGTGGCCGCCAAGGCGCTGCCGAGCACGGTCACCATCGAGGCCGAGAGCAGCAGCGGCGAGGGCGGCACCGGCACCGGCTTCGTCTTCGACAAGCAGGGCCACATCGTCACCAACAACCACGTCGTGGCGGAGGCCGTCGACGGTGGCAAGGTGACGGCGACCTTCCCGAACGGCAAGAAGTACGACGCCGAGGTGGTCGGCCACGCGCAGGGCTACGACGTCGCGGTCATCAAGCTGAACAGCGCTCCCTCGGACCTGAACCCCCTTCCCCTGGGCAACTCCGACGAGGTGGCCGTCGGTGACTCGACCATCGCCATCGGCGCGCCCTTCGGCCTGTCCAACACGGTGACCACGGGCATCATCAGCGCGAAGAACCGCCCGGTGGCCTCCAGCGACGGCAGCGGCAGCCAGGCCTCCTACATGAGCGCCCTGCAGACCGACGCGTCCATCAACCCGGGCAACTCCGGCGGCCCGCTGCTCGACGCGCAGGGCAACGTGATCGGCATCAACTCCGCGATCCAGTCCACCAGCAACGGCGGCTTCGGCACGGGACAGGCCGGCTCGATCGGCCTGGGCTTCGCCATCCCGATCAACCAGGCCAAGTACGTCGCCCAGGAACTGATCAAGACGGGCAAGCCGGTGTACGCCAAGATCGGCGCGTCGGTCTCCCTGGAGGACGCCACGGGCGGCGCGAAGATCACCGAGCAGGGTGCGGGCGGCTCCGAGCCCGTCGACCCCGGCGGCCCCGCCGACAAGGCCGGCCTGCAGCCCGGCGACGTCATCACCAAGCTCGACGACCGGGTCATCGACTCCGGCCCCACCCTGATCGGCGAGATCTGGACCCACAAGCCGGGCGACGAGGTCACGATCACCTACGAGCGCGACGGCAAGGAGCGCACCACGGAACTCACCCTGGGCTCCCGCGTGGGCGACAGCTGACCTCACTCCCGGACCCCGGAACCGTTACCCTTGTCCCCGCGCCGCCGATCACCGGCAGGCGCGGGGAGGCGTGCCCGAGCGGCCGAAGGGAACGGTCTTGAAAACCGTCGTGGCAGCGATGTCACCGTGGGTTCAAATCCCACCGCCTCCGCGCGACGAGCAGTGAGAACGGCCCCTGACCTGGGTAGTTGGTCGGGGGCCGTCGGCGTGTTCACGTTCCGCGATTGCCCGGTGGTCCCCGGGGCTTCCCACTCGACCGGGCACGAGAGGGGCACGTTTGCGTCGGGCTAGCCGCAGCGCAGGGCCACTGTCAGAGTCTCTTGCTAGCTTGCTCATCAGAAGCCGGTCAGAGAACCCTTGAGGTCCGCGGTTAAGGGGGGTGGGCACAAAGGTCCCCGGGTTCGCCTCGGGACTGTGAGCTTAAGGCCGTGGCATCCACCCCCCTCTTCGGCCTTGCACGCAGCCTCGACCCACCACCGTCCCCAGCTCCCATCCCGTCCGCCGTCGACCCACACACCGTGGAGCGGGCGTGGTTCAGGGCGTCCAGGTGGAGCGCGCCACTGTACGAACGACCTGGACGCCAGGGGCCGCGTCTGCTCGGCTCTGCCTGGGTCGGCGAGCCCGCGGTCGGCGACGGCGCCCCCTCCATCCCGGTGCCGGCCGATCCCCTGCCGGAGGCATTGCCTTGACCGTCACCGCGCTATGCGGGCTCTACCCTCGGGCCGTTGCTTCGCTGCGGACCCATGGGCCGGCCCCGGTGCCGAAGGCGCAGAGGGGCCGAGCCCAAGGGGCCAGCCCGCGCCTCGCGCGGGCCCTTGATGAGGTAGAGAAACCTGTAACAGCTCTCGCTCTTACCCGGTCAAGCCGAAGGCGCGTCAGTGGTCAGGAGTCGGCTCGTGAATCCGGCTTGGTACAGGCGCTCGTACGCCTCAGCCACGTCGGCGGGTACCGGTTGGCTGATCATGAATCCCTGCTCGGGGTAGATCATCAGTCGCTGAAGCGCACCGACCAGCATGTCGATCACCAGGCGGGCGTCGCCGATGGAGTCGACGTACTCATCGAGCGTCATCGGAGTGGAAGCGCTGACGATCTCGACTTCGGGCCAGAGCTTGCGTGCGGTGGCATACGCTCGCCGCTCCTCGTAGGGCTTGCTGATCAGGAGCACCGAGGACACCTCGATGCCGGCCTCTTCCAACACCTCGCGTGAGAAGCGGATGTTCTCGCCCGTGTTGCGGGCGCGTGGCTCCACGAGAACGGCCGTGCTGGGGACACCAAGCTCTAGTGCCCGTTCTTGGTAGTGGACGGCTTCACCGCGGGGCATGCGTTCCCGTGTCGTGGGGCTGGTGGCGCCGGTGAACAGGAGCAGGGGGGGCCATGCCGCGCTTGTACAGGTCCACTGCGGTGTCGGCCACGCCCAGGTCGTGGCTGCCAAGTCCGATGGCGACCGAGCACGGCCGGGGTGAGTGGCCCATCTGGTGGTAGTCCCACACGCGCCGGGCGTCTGCCCAATCTTGTGTCGAGATCACTGCTGACCTTCCCTGTCCTTCGCCGAGTCGGGCACCTTGAAGTCGTACTCCCACGCGAAGCGCGATGCCGCGTGTACCCCGATGGCGAACTCCACGACGGTGCCGTCGGCGGTGTAGGTCGTCCGGTGCAGCTCGACGACCGGTTCGCCCGGCGGTAGCTGGAGCTGCTTCACCTCGTCCGGGGTGGCGGCACGGGCGAACAGTCGCTCCCTCATGTGATCGATCTCGTGAACCGTCGTGGCAGCGATGTCGCCGTGGGTTCGGATCCCACCGCCTCCGCGCAGGTCGTAGACGTCGCAGGGCGGAAGGGGCGCTCCTCGTGGAGGGGCGCCCCTTCCGCCGTTCTCCGCGGCGTGACGCGGTCTGTCGTACGGGCCGTCCGCGGGTCAGGAGCGTTCGCGTGCGGCCGGGTTGTTCAGGCAGAGGGCGATGTTGCGGACCGCGGCGGTGAGTTCCTCGATCACCCGGGCCGCCTGTTCGGCGTTGTGGAAGGACGGGCCACCCGCCAGCGCCAGGTCCAGTTCCTGCGCGGACCGGAGGGCCGGTTCGAGGCCCTCGGCGGAAGGGGAGGCGGGCGCGGACGCCTCGGCCGCGGCGGCGGGCGCGCTCGTACCGGTCGCGGGAAGAGGTTCCGGCACCGTCGGGTCCGTCGCGGGTGTGCTGGAGAGCGCGGGTGCCGGCTCGGGCACGGCCGGTGGTGCCGACGGACCGGGCGGCGGAGTGGCGGTCCCCGGATCCCCCCGGCGTCCGTCGAACGGGGCGGGGAGGATGCCGAAGTCACCGGTCACGGAGGCGCATTCCTCCTCTCCCGGACGCGACGGCACGGTCGGCACGGCAGGCACGGGACGCGGGTCCTGGGAGGTCCGCCGGTCGTGCGGGGGGACGTCCGGCGCATGGCGCGTCCGGGGGAGCACGAAGTGCTCGAAGCCCGGGAACGAGGGGGTGGCGGAGTGCGTGGAGGAGCGCGGGCTGTACTCGGCCTGCCACTGCATGCGGTAGCGGTCGACCTGGTCGGCGCAGGCGGTGCGGGCGTGGAAGACGGCCGTGTCCTCCCCCAGGTCCGGGTACCAGAGGTTCGGGCCCGGGAAGCGCACGGTCCGCACCCGCGGCCTGATCGGCTCGGCGCACCCCATGCAGCAGCCCTCCGGCACCATGAGCGGGATGCCACCGTCCTGCTCCGGCCAGCGGGGGCCGCCCTCCCAGCGGTACTCCCCGTGGTGGCAGGGCGGCAGCTCGCCGCAGGCGCGGCAGACGGCATAGTGCTCGGGGAGGACCCGCCAGTCGTGGCTGGCGGGGGCGCACCAGTGCTTCGGCGTGGAACGGGGCAGGTTCTCGTTGCGCAGCACCAGCACCACCGGGCGCTTGTAGAACTCGGACCGCTCGGGGGCCGGTTTGACCGCCTGGTTGTTGGCCCGCCGCAGTTCGTTGGCGTGCCACCACAGTTCCACGTGGTCGCGCCACGCCTTCTCATAGGAGTCCGGCCACCAGTCGTTCGGGTAGCCGTTGATCTCCAGGATTCGCCACCCCTGCCGGTCCAGTACCACGATGGAGCCGGCCCGCAGCCGCATGTGCGTTCCGTTGTCCCCCTCGTCCGGCCAGTCGTGACGGCCGATACGAGTGGGCTGGTCTGGGAGCCACCTGCGAACCTGCATGTCATGCTCCTCGGCAATGAAACTTCATAGTTTCAACTGGGGCAGTGAGCAACATTCTGGACAATCAGGGCGTTTGGGGTGCTGTAGACACGCGCACGCTGCTGACAGCAGATGATCGAAAGTGCCTTCCGCGGCACCGTTTTCTTTCGCGCAATCCCCTGTCACCAGGCTTTTTCGCATCTGGAGCGGCCACCGCACCCGGTTCCCGCGGAGCTCGGGACAGCGGCTTCGTACCCCCGCGACGGGATCCGACACTCACCCGTACGTGTGATGACGCTCGGGATGCCGCCACTCCGTACGTGTGCATCACCTCGCGAGGCCGTCACCTCGCGCGCCCGGGGTGGTCCGGACGGCAGCCCTCAGAGCTCTTCGTCCTCGGCCAGCCGTTCCCAGGGCAGGTCCCGCAGCGAGGGCTCCGCGTCGCAGCCGGACGGTACGTGCGGGGAGGGCTGGAACCAGACGACGGTGAGGCGGGAGCGGTACAGGGAGCGGTCCCGGGCCGGGTCGAGCGCCTCGGACCGGAAGCTGCCGACGCATGTCACCGCGGGCAGCACCTCCACGGGGCCGAAGGCACCCGCGTACTGGTCGGGGTACTCGCGCGGGGGCGGGACCAGGTGGACCGGAGCGCCGGGGAAGGCGCGCTCGGCGGACCGGAGCAGCCAGTCGATCTTCCGGTCGTTGAGGGGCTTGCACGGATAGCCCTCGAGCAGCCCGCCGTACGTCGACGACATCCGCAGCTCGGAGAGGGCGACCGAACGGCCGGAATCGAGGAGGACATGGGCGAGTGACATGGTCGGCACTTTAGGGCGGTGGTGCATCGAGGTCTTTCGGTTTTCGTGGGGGAGGGGGCGCGGGCGACGGGTGGGGTGGTCAGGGCCGGTGCCCCGTCATCCGCGCCGCCGACGCGATCGTCGCGCGGGCTTCGCGTTCGGACAGGCCGGTGGTGAGGGCCGCGCCGACCAGGGGGTCCACCAGGGCCGGGCCGATTCCGTCCTCGTAGGCACGGCAGGCCGCCCAGAACAGGCGGGTGTTGCGCTGGCCCTCGTGCGCCGCGAGCACGAACTGGACGAGCCCCTGACCGTGCCCGCCGGCCGACGGGGGCGTCGGGTGGTGCGCGCGGGGCGGCGGGAGGAGCAGGCGCAGGAGGGCGGGCGGACAGGCCGCCGGGGCCAGGCGCGCGGTGCCCGGAGCGGTGGTGTACGGGCCGTGGTCGGTGCGGGAACCGGGGCCGACGAGATAACCGCCGGCGCCCCGGATGTCGATGCCGGGGGCCAGGCGGCCCGCGGAGTTGGGGACGACGACGTCCGGCGGGCCGCTCAGCCACAGGTGGCGGCCGCCGCTCGGGGTCAGGACGATCACCGTGGCGGGGATCGTGAACAGATGGCGACGGGCCAGTTCGCGCAGGGCGGTGAACGGGTCCGTACCGGTCTTGGTGTCCAGGTCGACGCCGATGAGGTGGTGCGGGGGCAGTCCGCAGGCGATGCCGTAACCGGTGGCGCGGGGCGCGGCGGCGAACAGTTCGCGGATGCGGGCGGGGTCGGTGGAGGCGTCGTGGACACCGTGGCCGAAACGGCCGCACTCGCCGCGGCAGGGCGGACCCGCCGGCTCCGGGGTGTCGCGGTGCGGGGAGCGCAGGGCCGGGAGTTTCGTCCGGGACAGGGGGATGACGGCCAGTCCGCGTTCGGCGGCTGACAGGGCGTGCGCGAGGGCCAGCGTCGTGGCCTGCCGGTCGGTGGTGGCCATGCCTCCATGCTCGTACACATGTTCGAAGAAGGGAAGGGGGTGGGGTGCGGCGCGCCGGGGCGGGGGCGTCGGCGGGAGAAGTGGCGGAACGCTTCGTCCCTTGCGGGGAGCAGGGCGGGGCGCCCCTCCCGGAAGCGGGTGGGATTCAAGGGGCGCACTGGGGTTTATCGCCTTGTCGTCACGCTTGCGTGCGAATGGTGGCGTCCGGGGTGGTTCGCCGGGGATTCCCTGGGCAACCCTGATCTCGCGACGTCGTGCACAGCACCGGGGCGGGGGGCCAACTTCCCTGGTGGCAGCCGTACTTCACGCGCACACGGTCCTGAGCCGGTGCGTCCTTGTTCTGGAGGGAACACAACATGGCAAGCATCCGTACCGCCCGCGTCATCGCCGCGGTCTCCGCCCTTCCGCTCGCGGCCGCCCTCTTCACCGGCGTCGCGGCGGCGGACAGCGGCGCCCTCGCGGACGACGGAGCGAACGCGACGGCCACGAGCTCCGAGGTCGACGCCCTCGGCAGCGGTGTCGGCGGCGACAACTTCGGCAACTCGGCCACCTCGCAGCAGCAGGCCACCGGATCCGGCGCCACGAACCAGAACAACACCGCCCAGGTCAACGGTTCCGCCTTCACGGCCGTCAACCAGGGCAACGACAACGTGGCCGTCAGCTTCAGCCCGCTGTGGTGAGGCCGGCGTCCTGACCGTGGGGGTGTGCTTCGTGGGGTGCAAGGCGTCCGGGCGGCGGTGCTTCGGTACCGCCGCTCAGGCGTGCCCGGGACGCGGACGTCGACGGCCCGGGTGCTCCGGGTCCTTCTCGGGGGCCGACCCGTAGTACCCCTCATCCGCCCGTCCACCTTCAGGAGGTGCAGTCGGCCGCACCCCTACAACCTGAGGGGGACGTGCCTTCGGGACCTGCGGGCGATCCGCGGGACCGGCCCCGCTCATAGCGTTGAGCCATGACCACACCCGTCTGCACAAGGGCTTCGGAAGCCGCCTCTCCGGCGACAGCGGCGCAGACCCTCCCGTACCCGTCGTTCTCGTCGTACATGAGGGCTCGCCAGCCGGTGCTCCTGCGTACCGCCCGGTCGCTGACCGGGAACCCGAGCGACGCGGAGGACCTGCTGCAGACCGCGCTCACCAAGACGTACGTCGCCTGGGAGCGCATAGAGGACCACCGGGCGCTCGACGGCTATGTGCGCAGGGCGCTGCTGAACACGCGCACCTCGCAGTGGCGCAAGCGCAAGGTCGACGAGTTCGCCTGTGACGAGCTGCCCGAGCCCGACCCGGTGCCCGGCGGTGACGACCCGGCCGAGCACCAGGCGCTGCGCGACGCGATGTGGCGGGCGATCATGCGGCTGCCCGCGCGGCAGCGGGCGATGGTCGTGCTGCGGTACTACGAGGACCTCAGCGAGGTCCAGACGGCCGAAGTGCTCGGCGTCTCGGTGGGCACGGTGAAGTCGGCCGTGTCGAGGGCGCTCGGCAAGCTCCGCGAGGACGCCGAACTGGGGCTCGTCCGCAGCTGAAGGGCACCGGGCCTCCGGCGCGGCGTGATCGATCATTCGCTCCCCTAGTGACATACCGCGCGGTATGTGCGCAGAATCAGCGCAACCCGTACCGCCGCGCAGGCAATGTCGCCCAGGAGGACGCCGTGCTGAGCACCATGCAGGACGTACCGCTGCTGATCTCGAGGATCCTGACCCACGGGTCGACGATCCACGGCACCTCACAGGTGACCACCTGGACCGGCGAGGGCGAACCGCACCGCCGTTCCTACGCGGAGATCGGCGCCCGGGCGGCCCAGCTGGCCCACGCCCTGCGCGACGACCTCGGCGTCACCGGCGACGACCGGGTCGCCACCCTCATGTGGAACAACGCCGAGCACGTCGAGGCGTACTTCGCGATCCCCTCCATGGGCGCCGTCCTCCACACCCTGAACCTCCGCCTCCCGGCCGAGCAGCTCGCGTGGATCGTCAACCACGCCGCCGACCGGGTGATCATCGTCAACGGTTCGCTGATCCCCCTGCTCGCCCCGCTGCTGCCGCACCTGAAGACGGTCGAGCACGTGGTCGTCTCCGGCCCCGGGGACCGTTCCGCGCTGGCGGACGCCACCGCGCGGGTGCACGAGTACGAGGACCTGCTCGCCGGACAGCCCGTCGCCTACGACTGGCCGGAGCTGGACGAGCGCGCCGCCGCCTCCATGTGCTACACCTCCGGCACCACCGGCGACCCCAAGGGCGTGGTCTACAGCCACCGCTCCGTCTACCTGCACTCCATGCAGGTGAACATGGCACAGTCGATGGGCCTGACCGACCAGGACACCTCGCTGGTCGTGGTCCCGCAGTTCCACGTCAACGCCTGGGGCCTGCCGCACGCCACCTTCATGACCGGCGTCAACATGCTGATGCCGGACCGCTTCCTGCAGCCCGCCCCGCTCGCCGAGATGATCGAGGGCGAGAGGCCGACCCACGCCGCCGCCGTCCCCACCATCTGGCAGGGGCTGCTCGCCGAGCTGACCGCCAAGCCGCGTGACGTGTCCTCCCTCACCCAGGTCACCATCGGCGGCTCCGCCTGTCCGCCCTCCCTGATGGAGGCGTTCGACCAGCTGGGCATGCGGGTCTGCCACGCCTGGGGCATGACGGAGACCTCCCCGCTCGGCACCATCGCCCGCCCGCCGGCCCACGCCGTGGGCACCGAGGAGGAGTTCGCCTACCGGCTGACCCAGGGCCGCTTCCCGGCCGGAGTCGAGGCCCGCCTCACCGGCCCCGGCGGCGAACGCCTCCCCTGGGACGGCGAGTCCGCGGGCGAGCTGGAGGTCCGCGGCACGTGGATCGCGGGCGCCTACTACAACGGCCCCGACGCCGAGCCCCTGCGCCCGGCCGACAAGTTCAGCGAGGACGGCTGGCTGAAGACCGGCGATGTGGGCACCATCAGCCCCGACGGCTTCCTGACCCTGACCGACCGGGCCAAGGACGTCATCAAGTCCGGTGGCGAGTGGATCTCCTCGGTCGAGCTGGAGAACGCGCTGATGGCCCACCCGGACGTCGCCGAGGCCGCCGTCGTCGCCGTCCCGGACGACAAGTGGGGCGAGCGCCCGCTGGCCACGGTCGTCCTCAGGGAGGGCTCCACCGCCGACTTCACCGCCCTGCGGACCTTCCTCCAGGAGGAGGGCGGGATCGCCAAGTGGCAGCTCCCGGAGCGCTGGACGGTGATCGAGTCGGTGCCGAAGACCAGCGTCGGCAAGTTCGACAAGAAGGTGCTGCGCAGGCAGTACGCCGAGGGCGCGCTGGACGTCACCCGGATCTGACACCGGCGTACGCCGAGGGGGAGCTGGACGTCACCCGGCTCTGACCGGCGTACGCCGTATGCGCCGGGCGGCGAGGTGGAACCCGAGGCGGCACCTCACCGACCGGCGGCACCGGTCACCGCCGTACCGCCGTGCTCCCCCAGCCCAGTGCCAGCCAGACCGCCGCCACCGCCGACACCCCGCCCCAGCCGAAGTGGGTGAAGGCGGGGCCCGCGAGGGCCGAGGCGGTGGCGCCGCCGGCGAAGCCGGAGACGACGTAGGCGGTGTTGGCGACGGCCGGGCTGGAGGTGGTGGTCAGGGCGAGGGTCTGGTTGGCGACGTGGGAGGCGACCAGGGCCGCGTGGATCGCGATCGCGGCGACGAACAGGGCCCAGACGACCTGCCCGCCCAGCCAGAACAGCGGCACGGAGACGGCCGCGAGCAGATACGCCCCCCGTACGACCCGGGCGGCGCCGAAACGGTCGACCAGCCCGCCCGCCAGCGGCGCCACCGCGCTCGCCGCGAGCCCGAAGAGGCCGAACAGCCCGGCGGTGGCGGTGGACATGTTGTAGGCCGGGCCCGTCAGCAGCAGGGCGAGCGAGGTCCACAGCGCGCTCCACGCGCCGAACATCCCCGCCTGGCGCACCGACGCGCGCCACAGGTCGGGCGAGCGGCGCAGCAGCCCGGGCAGCGCGGCGAGGCCGCCGAACAGGGAGCCGTCGCGGTGGCGCCGCCCGGACGGCAGGACGAGGGCGGTGGCGGTGCCCAGGGCGAGCGTGAGGACGGCCGCGCCCGCGAACACCCACCGCCAGCCGAAGGCCTGCCCGGCGAGTCCGCCGAGGACCCGGGCCGCGACGATGCCGGTGAACAGGCCGGCGATCACGGCCGCGACATGGCGGGCGCGGCGGGCGGCGGGGGCGCGCTCGGCGACCAGCGGGACGAGCAGCTGCGGCACCACGGTCCCGGCCGAGGCGACGAACACGGCGGCCGCCAGCGCGCCGGTGCCCGGGGCGACGGCACCGGCGATCAGGGCGGCGGTGGTGACCAGGGTGAGGGCGGTGACCAGCCGGCGCCGGTCGGCGGTGTCGCCGAGCGGGGCGAAGAAGAGCAGCCCGACGGCGTACCCGAACTGGGCGACCGAGGCGATCCAGGCCACGGCCGACGGTGTGGAACCGAAGTCGCGGGCGATCAGGGAGAGCAGGGGCGCGGCGAGGTAGATGTTGGCGGCCGTGACCGCGGTGCAGACGGCGATGAGCGTGAGGAACGCGGCGGAGCCGCGGGACGGACCCGGGCCCGCCCCGGGAGCCGGGAGCGGTGGCCTGCGGGCCTGTCGGCCGGTGGTGGTGGCGCTGGGCGCTGAGGACATGAGCGGGGTACCCCTTCGAGCCTGCTCTAGCAACTAACTGGTTGGTTGGCTGATGGAGGGAACAGTCTGCGTCTCCTCCGGATTCCCTGTCAACCAAACAGTTGGTTACAAGTGGCGCTACCCTGTCCCCATGGCAGTCAGGGACCCCGAGGCCACCAAGGCCCGGATCTTCGAGGCGGCGGTCACCGAGTTCGCCCGCCACGGCATCGCCGGTGCCCGCATCGACCGCATCGCGGCCGAGGCGAAGGCCAACAAGCAGCTCATCTATGCCTACTTCGGCAACAAGGCGGAGCTGTTCGCGATCGTCCTCGAGCGGAAGATGCTGGGCCTCGCCGAGTCCGTCCCCGTCGACCCGGACGACATCGAGGGCTGGGTCGACCGGCTGATGGACTACCACGCCGCCCACCCCGAACTGCTGCGCCTGCTCTTCTGGGAGGGCCTGGAGTACGGCACCGACGAGCTGCCCCACGAGGGCGAACGCCAGGAGCACTACGTCCGCAAGGTCGCCCTGCTCCGGGACGGCCAGGAGCGCGGAGCCGTCACCGACGCCATCCCGGCCGGCGACCTGCTGTTCCTGCTGACCGCGCTGACCAACTGGACGGCCGTCGTCCCGCAGATGCGCCGCATCCTGGTCGGCGAGGAGGCCGACGACCGCGCCCGGCTGCGCGCGTCCGTGAAGGAGGCGGCCCGCCGCCTGGTCGCCCGCTGACGGCGGCGCGGGTCAGTTGGTCCCGATCCGCGCCAGCAGGTCGACGATCCTGTCCTGCACCTCTTCACTGGTGGACCGCTCCGCCAGGAACAGCACCGTCTCGCCGGAGGCCAGCCGCGGCAGGTCCGCCTGGTCGACGGCGGCCGTGTAGACGACGAGCGGGGTGCGGTTGAGCTGCCCGTTCGCCCGCAGCCAGTCGACGATCCCGGCGGACCCGGCCTGGGGCCGGTGCACCCGCATCAGGTCCATCACCACCAGGTTCGGCCGGAACTGCCCCGCCAGCGCCACCGCGTCGGCGTCACTCGCGGCCCGCGCGACCTGCATCCCGCGCCGCTCCAGCGTCCCGGTCAGCGCCAGCGCGATCTCCGCGTGCTCCTCGATCAGCAGCACGCGCGGGGGGTGCTGATCGCTGTCGCGCGGCGCGAGCGCCTTCAGCAGTACGGCGGGATCGGCGCCGTACGCGGCATCGCGCGAGGCCTGTCCGAGCCCGGCCGTGACGAGCACCGGCACCTTGGCGGCCACCGCCGCCTGCCGCAGCGACTGCAGGGCCGTACGGGTGATCGGCCCGGTCAGCGGGTCCACGAACAGCGCGGCGGGGAACGCCGCGATCTGCGCGTCGACCTCCTCGCGCGAGTGCACGATCACCGGCCGGTAGCCGCGGTCGCTCAGTGCCTGCTGCGTGGTGACGTCCGGCGCGGGCCACACCAGCAGCCGGCGCGGGTTGTCCAGCGGCTCCGGGGGCAGCTCGTCGTCCATCGGCTGCGGACGCGGCGGGTCCGCCACCTCGACGGCTCCGCCCGGACCGTCCAGCGGCTCGGGCCCCTCGGCGGCGTCCGCGTCGGGCGCCCCTATGGCGTACGACCGTCCGGTGCCCTCGGTCGTCGGCGCGAGCCGGGAGTGCGCCGGCGCGTGCGCGGGGGCGGGTACGGGCTCGGCCGACGGGTGCGGTCGCGCGTTCTGCTCGTTGTCCGCGGCCGGGTCGGGGCGCGTGCCGAGCTTGCGGCGGCGGCCGGAGCCGCCCGGCTGGTGCGGGGGAGGCGTGGCCGACGGCAGCGGCTGCTGCACCTGAGCGGCCTGCCGGTTGAACGGCACGCCCTGCCCCAGCGTCCGCACGCTGATCGCCCGCCCCTGCGTGGAGTTCGGATCGACCGGCGCCGCGGCCTCCGCGGGCAACGGCTGAGCGGCCCGCTGCACCGGCGCACCCTCGGGCGGCAACGGGGTGCCGGCGGCAGGGGTCGGCTGCGACGGGCCCGCGGCCGCCGGTACGGCCGTACCGGCACCGGAGGTGTCACCGGCGGCGGGCCACTGCTGCGGGGCGGGGGCGCCTCCGGCCGCGGCACCGGGCGCGGCCTCGGCGGGAAGCGGCTGCGCGGGGGGAAGCGGCTGCGCCGCCTCTGCCCGCGCCTGTCCCTGCGCGGGTGCGGGAACGCCGGGTGCCGAGGGCGTGACGCCTTGCGGCGGCACCGCGGCACCGTGTGCCGGTACGGGAGCGCCCTGCGGGGGAACGGCCGCGCCCTGCGCGGGTACGGGAACCCCGTGTGCCGGGACCGGAGCCCCTTGCGGGGGAACGGCCGCGCCCTGCGCGGGTACGGGAACCCCGTGTGCCGGGACCGGAGCCCCTTGCGGGGGAACGGTCGCGCCCTGTGCGGATACCGGAGCCCCGGGTGCCGGGGGCGTGGCGCCCTGCGGCGGGACCGGAGCAGCCTGGGGTGCGACGGGAGCACCTTGAGGCGAGACGGCGGCGCCCTGTGCGGGTACGGGGGCCCCGTGTGGCGGGACCGTGGCGCCCTGCGGCGGTACGGGAGCGCCCGGTACCGCGGCGCCGTGTGCGGGTACGGGAGCGCCTTGCGGGGGAACGGCCACACCCTGTGCGGGTACGGGAGCGCCCTGTGGCGCAGCGGAAGTCCCCTGGGGCGGGACCGCGGCGCCCTGGACCGGAACAGCCGCGCCCTGAGCGGGTACGGGAGCCCCCTGCGGTGGAACCGCAGCGCCCTGCGGTGCGACAGGCGCCCCCTGCGCAGGCGCCGCCCCCCATTGCGCCGAGGCCCCCAGGGCCACCGGAGCCTGGGCGGTCGCCGTCGGCGCCGACGGCGTGGGTGGCGCGGTCGGAGCGGGAGCCTCGGCGGGGGTGCCGTCGGGCTCCACCGGCTGGGCGACGGCCCGCCGCCGGCGGCCCGTCGGGGCGCTGGTGGGATGGGGCTGCGGTGGAGTGTGGTCGTCGGCCTGGTCGTGCGGAACGGCGTCATGGCGGCCGTTGTCGACCCCGGCCTGCCCGGCCCTCCCGGTCTGCCCGATCGCCGCTGTCTGCCCGGTCGCCTCGGCCTGTGCCGCCTGCCCGGCCTGCTGTTCCTGGTCCGCCTCGGCCGGCGGCAGCGCGAACACCGTACGGGGCGCGGCCTCCTGCGCCGCCGCCCGCTCGGTGGCGGCGGCCAGCGCCCGCCGACGCCGCCCCGTCGGCTCCGACTGCCCCGAAGCCTGAGCCGGAACGTGCACCGCGACCCCGGCCTGGGGCGCGTCGGCCGCTCCGTCCACGCCGGACGGCGCGGGCAGCGCCGGCGGCAGCGCGTGCTGTTCGCCGGACTCGTGCCGGGCACGCAGCCCGGACGGCGCCGGCACCCCCTGCGGCGGTACGGTCCCGCCCAGCCCCGTGTTCGACGCGGCGGCCCCCGCCGCGTGCTCGGCGGCGGTGACGACGGCCCCCTCGGACACCCCGGCCGCCCCGGCGAGCTCGACCTCGGCACCCACCCCGGCCGGCGCGTCCTCGGCCGGCCGGCCACGCCGGCGCCCGGTACCGCTGGACGCCGCCGGTGCCGGAAGCTCCGCCTGCGCCGGCTCGTCGTCGGCGGCGGCCGCCCGGCGCCTGCGCCGGCCGGTGGGCGCGGACTCCGTGCCGGAGCCGTCGTGCGCGCCCGGCACCTCGCTCTCCAGGAAGGCGTCCACGGACGCACGCCGCGCCCGGCGCCGCCCTCCGCCACCGAGGGCCGGATCGGCGGGAGCGGCCTCCTCGGCCGGAACCGCCGTGTCCGGGGTGGCCGCCACGGAACCCGCCCCGCCCCCGATCGGCACCTCGAGGACGAACGCGCTGCCGCTCATCCCGGGCACCTCGTGCGTCTGCAGCACACCGCCGTGCGCCCGGACGATGCCGCGCACGATCGGCTCGTGCACCGGGTCGCCGCCGCCGTACGGTCCGCGCACCTCGATGCGTACGACCTCGCCGCGCTGCGCCGCCGCGACCACGACCGTGTTGTCCAGGTAGCCGCCCGCCGACACGGGCGTGTTGCCGGTCGCGTCGACACCCGCGACGTCCGCGACGAGGTGCGCGAGGGCGGTCGCGAGCAGCCGCGGGTCGACCTCGGCCTCGATGGGCGGCGCGTGCACGGCGAACTGCACCCGTCCGGGACCGATGAGCTCCACGGCCCCGTCGACCCCGGCGGCGACGACGGCGTCGAGCATCACCTTCGTGCGGGCGACCTGCTCGCCGCCGGCGTCGAGCCGCTGGTAGCCGAGGACGTTGTCGATGAGGGTGGTGATCCGGGCGTAGCCGGCCGACAGGTGGTGGAGCACCTGGTTGGCCTCGGGCCACAGCTGCCCGGCGTCGTCGGCGGCCAGCGCGGACAGCTCCCGGCGCAGTTCGTCCAGCGGGCCCCGCAGGGACCGCCCGAGCAGGGTGAGCAGCTGGTCGTGGCGCGCGGCGAGGGCCTCGTAGCGGTCCTTCTCCCGCTCGCCGAGCGCGGCGTACCGCTCCTCGTTCGCGGCGAGTTCCTCCGCGTGCTGCTCGCGCAGCTCCTCCAGCTCGGTGACGTGGCCCTGGCGCAGGGCGGTGAGTTCGGAGGCGTGTTCCTCGGCGAGCCGCTCCAGCTCCTCGGCGTGCTCCCGCTCGGCCTTCTCCTTCTCCTCGACGAGCGCGTCGTGGGGGCGGCGGTCGAGGAACGTCATGACGGCGCCGACGAGCTGGTCGCCGTCGCGCACCGGCGCGGTCGTCAGGTCGACCGGCAGCTTGTCGCCGTTCTTGGCGTACAGCACCTGACCGCGCACCCGGTGCTTGCGCCCGGAGCGCAGGGTGTCGGCGAGCGGGGACTCGTCGTACGGGAAGGGGGCGCCGTCGGCGCGCGAGTGCAGGACGAGCGTGTGCAGTTCGCGCCCGCCGAGTTCGCCGGCCCGGTAACCCAGTATCTGGGCGGCGGCCGGGTTGACGAGGACGATCCGCCCGTCGGTGTCGGTCCCGACGACGCCTTCGGAGGCGGCGCGCAGGATCATCTCGGTCTGCCGCTGCGAACGCGCCAGCTCGGCCTCGGTGTCGACGGTGCCGGAGAGGTCGCGGACGACGAGCATCAGCAGTTCGTCGCCGGTGTAGCCGTACGTGTCGTACGCCTGCTGGCCGGTCTCCAGATTCGCACTGGTGACCTCGACCGGGAACTCGGTCCCGTCGGTCCGCCGGGCGATCATCCGCGTCGGCTTGGTGCGCGCCCGGGGATCGATGTGGTCGGGCCGCCGCATGGACCCGGGGATGAGCTTGGAGTCGAACTGCGGCAGCAGATCCAGCAGCCCCCGCCCCACCAGCGCCGTGCCCGGGGTCTCGAACGCCTCCAGGGCGATGGCGTTGGCGTTGACGACCGTCCCGTTGGCGTTGACCAGCACCAGGGCGTCCGGAAGGGCGTCCAGTATGGCTGCGAGGCGAGCAGTGCCCCGGGATGGCCTGCTGCTCACGAGACGCTTCCTCCCTGTTACCGCGACGTGCCGACCGCTCGGGCCATCTTGCCAACCTGCCCGCAGCGTGTCACGCGAGGGAGTCTAAGGGCTGGGATTGCTCCCGCGACGCCGGATGGGACGGACGTCGCACGGGGAAGTGACGGCGATGTGACGTCCGGTACGCCCGGAACCCGTGACTGCCTGCGCCGACGCGCCACGAACCTTCGCGGGACCTTTACGCCCCCTGTGCCCCGACTCGCCACCACGCGCCCCCCGCCGCTCCCGGTCACCCTCACGCGCGCCCCGCGGCGCGCGCTTCGGGCAGCAGCGGCACCAGCCGGTCCCAGCGGGCGATCTCGCATCCGTTCGTACGGTCGTAGGTCGCGTCGACGGGACGGCCGGCCCAGGTGCCGGTGACGCGGGCGGTGGCGGGCCCGCCGTACTGCAGGGTGCAGACGGTGTCCCGGGGCGCCGGGGCGAAGGCGTCCCGCCCCCACCGCGTGTTCCGCTCGACGGCCGCGCAGGCCCCGGCGGGGTCGGGATGGTTGCCGCCACTGGGCCGGCACCGCACCTCGTACGTCCCGTCCGCCCCGCCGCCCGCGTCGCGCACGGTGACGGTGAGCCGGTCACCGCGCGGAGGCGCGTCCTGCGCGTACGCCGCCGGGGGCGCGGTGGACAACGAGGTGAGGGCCGCGACGGAGGCGGCGGCGCCGACGACGAGCCGCCGCAGTCCGGGACGGGCGGCGGCGGGAGCCTGTGAGATGAGGTGCGACATGACCTGACCAACGCGCCACCGCGCGGGACGTTGCGCCACACCGATGCGGCGGCCGGAAGTGCTTTGCCCTGCGGGCTCCCCGCCTAGTACCGTGGGTGGCGATTGGTGACACCCCACGCGGATGTGTCATCATCGGCACGCACCGAATCCGCTCGCGCTCACGCGTGAAAGGTTCTGTGCATGGAGGCGTCGCCTAGTCCGGTCTATGGCGCCGCACTGCTAATGCGGTTTGGGCCTTAAAGCCCATCGAGGGTTCAAATCCCTCCGCCTCCGCACCGATCACGAAGCCCCGGCCCCTGCGGTCGGGGCTTCGTCGTTGCCGCCCCCGTCGACCCACCGCCGATTCCGCGTTTACGCAGGTCACAAGGGGTGAGCCAAACGGATTTCACATGGCGGCGGCAGTCATGTAATGTTCTTCCTGTCGCCGCGAGCGGGCCGAAAGGACCGGGGAGCGGCGAGATAACTGAAGAGACAAGCACTCGTAGCTTAACGGATAGAGCATCTGACTACGGATCAGAAGGTTGCAGGTTCGAATCCTGCCGAGTGCACACAGAACAGAGGCCCCGGAGAGATCCGGGGCCTCTGGCGTTCCCGGTGTCATTCGGGGCCGGAGTCCGCGTCGGCCGTGGGGGTGTCGTGCCGGTGCGGGCCCCGCTGGCGCAGGAGCGCGGCGCGCAGGTGGTGGGTCAGGGCGGTGGCCGCCGCCGTGAGGAAGACGAACGTGTAGAGGATCTGCAGGACGGTGACCAGGCGGGCCGCCTGGCCGTGCGGGGTGATGTCGCCGTAGCCGACGGTGGCGAGGGTGACCAGCGTGAAGTAGAGGGCGTCCAGGCGGGTGGCGATGCCGTCGAGCTCGCCGGGGCGCTGGGCCAGGGCCTGGTAGGCGGTCGCGAAGACCAGGACGGACAGGCTCATCAGCAGGGGGATGACCAGCCCCGGGCGGACGTCCGGGCGGTCGAGCAGGACGTGGACGACCTGCCTGAGCAGCAGGAGCGCGATCAGCGCCAGGGCGAGGCAGAAGAGGATCCAGCTCAGGGCCGGGCGGTCCGGGCCCAGCCGGTCCAGGGGCAGGAGGAAGTACGCGGTGACCATCGCCGCCACGCCCGCCGCCTGGGCCAGCCAGGGCCACAGGGAGCTCCAGACCGTGAACGCGCGTTCTAGGTCGGGGACTCGCGGCGTGGTGCGCACAGGGCCCAGATGATGAAGCCGTCGATGACGATGAGGGTGATCGCCCACACCGGCGCGTGGGGCAGCCACACGAAGTTGGCGATCATGCTGAGTCCGGCCAGCGCGATGCCCACCGCGCGGGCCCAGGCGGCCCCGGTGAACAGGGCGAGGCCGGCGGCGGTCACCACGGCGCCGAGGAGCAGGTGGATCCAGCCCCAGCCGGTCAGGCTGAACTCGTAGGTGAAGTTCCGGGTGGCGACGAAGACGTCGTCCTCGGCGATGGCGGCGATGCCCTGGAAGATCGCCATGATGCCGCCGAAGGTCATCATGATCGCCGCTGCCGCCGTCCAACTCGTCGCCCAAGGGCTCCTGGCCTCCCACCCGGCCTGGTGGTGGCGCGTGCCGCTGACATTGCTCGCCATGTGTCCGACCTTTCGGCTGTCCCCGAGCATTGCGGCCCCTCGACCAGGCTTGCACTCGAGCCCGCACTCGGCACCTCGGCGTCTCAGTCGGTGCGGCAGTACTCCTCCAGGTAGCCGGCCGCCACCGCGTTCGCGCGCCGGAACCAGTCGTGGAGCACGGCGATCTCCTCCGGGGCGTAGTCGGCGAAGAGTTCGGTGATGCGGGCGTAGTAGGGGTCGTAGATCTCGCGGGTGCGGGCCAGGGCGTCCGGCAGGGCGGCCACGCGGACGCGGCGGCGGTCCGCGGGGTCGGGGCGGCGGGTGATGTAGCCCGCGCGTTCCAGGCGGTTGAGGATCCCGGTCATCGCGCCCGTCGTGACGTGGACGCGGTCCGCCAGCTCGCCGGCCGTGAGCAGGTTCTCGCCGGCCTCGATGACGAAGGCGAAGCAGGTCAGGTCGGTGACGTTCAGGCCCACCTGCTGGGCGATCTCGTGCTGGCCCACCAGGTGGGTCGCGATGAGCTGGTCCATCGCCCACAGCGCCTGCTCCGGCGTGGCGGGCTGGCGCGGCTTGGCTTGCATTCCGGGTTCCTCGTTTTCCTTAGTGCGTGAGGGATTTCTGTGCTAAATCTCTTACGACGTGAGAGATTCTGGGTCGCGCAGAGGGGGCGGGCACGTGAGCGCACATCCATATGACCACGGGCACACGGTCGCGGGGTGGACGGGTTTCGGGATCGCCGGGGCCGGTACGGCGGTCGTGGGGTTCGGCGTCTGCGCGGTGTCCTGGCCGCTGCTGGCCGTCGGGGCGTCGGTCGCCCTGGCCGGCCTCGTCGTCACCTGGGTGCTGCACCTCGCCGGGTGGGGCAAGCCGCCGGGGCCCCGGCCGAGGGAGCAGTGGGGGTGGCGGGTGCGGGACGTGAGCGCCCGGCAGGGGCATGCGGGGTGCCTCGGCTGCCGGCTGGCCGGCCGGGGGCGGCCCGCGGCGCGGGAGGTGTCCGGGCGGGTCGTCGTACCCGGGGTGCGCGGTGGCGGGCAGGACGTGCGTCCCGTGGGGGCGGGGCGGACCGACGGCTGAGCCGCGGGCGTTGTCAGTGGTGCCCCCTAGTCTCGTCAGAGATGGCACAGGCGTGGAGATGCTCGGGGCTGCGGTGGTCGGCGGACGGCCCGGTGCTGGCGTGGGAGGGCGGCCGGCGCTCCGCGCTGACCCGGGGGAAACGGGTGGCCTTCGGGGTCGGGGAAGGGGGAGTGCGGACATGCGTGGGGGCACGGGGGCACGCGTGTCCGCTCGGGGCGGCCGTCCCGGGGCGGAGCACGGGGGCGCGCTGCGAGGAGTGCGCCCGGCTGGACCGGGCGCACTCGGTGGCCGCCGACACCCTCGTGGACGATCCGCGGCCCTACCGGGTGTACCTGGCGTGGTTCGGGCCCGGGATGACCAAGGTCGGGATCACCGCCGTGCGGCGCGGTTCCGCACGGCTGCTGGAGCAGGGGGCGGTCTGCTTCAGCTGGCTGGGGACCGGGCCGCTGATGGCGGCGCGGCGCACCGAGGAGCTGCTGCGCGCCGCGCTCCGCGTGCCCGACCGGATCCCCTACGCGGGCAAGCGGGCGGTGCGGGCGGTCCTCCCGGAGGAGGAAGGGGACCGGGCGGCCGAGATCGCCGGGTTGCACGCGCGGGCGCTCGCCCTGGACGGATGGCCGGAGTCGCTCGCCCGTGAGCCGTTCCGGCCGGTCGATCACGTCGGGGTGTTCGGCCTGGCGGGGGTGCCGGCCGCCGTGGGGGAGGTGAGCGAGCTGGTCGCCGGGGGCGCGGTGCGCGGTGAGCTGGTGGCCGCCGCCGGTCCCGACCTGCATCTGGCGACGGGGAAGGGGGTCGTGGTGCTGGACACCCGGCTGCTGACCGGATGGGGACTGCTTCCGGCCGGAGGACGGGAGTTCGCGGTGCCGGTCAGAGCGGTCAGGGACCGGGCGGCGGCGCAGGACGGGCTGTTCTGACCCGGGGCGCGGAACCTCTGGCCCCGTGTCCGACCCCCTCTGGACCTCGGGCACGGTCGCGGGTGATCGTGGGCGGCATGACCGCTCACCCCGACACCCGTACCGAGGCCGACGACGTACGGCGCTTCTGGGAAGGGCTCGGGCTGCCCGGGCTCGTCGACGTGCACACGCACTTCATGCCCGAGCGGGTGCTGCGGAAGGTGTGGGCCTACTTCGACGCGCTCGGGCCGCTCACCGGCGGCGTCGAGTGGCCGATCACCTACCGGGAGGAGGAGGCCGCACGGGCCGCGTTGCTGCGGGAGTTCGGCGTGCGGGCCTTCACCGCCATGCTCTACCCGCACAAGCCGGGCATGGCGCCCTGGTTGAACGACTGGGCGGCCGGCTTCGCCGCCCGCACGCCCGACTGCCTGCACACCTCGACGCTCTTCCCCGAGCCCGGGGTCGTGGACCACGTCCGGGACGCCGTCGACGCCGGCGCGCGGGTCTTCAAGGCACACGTGCAGGTCGGCGCGTACGACCCGGCCGACGAGTCGCTCGACGGCGCCTGGGGACTGCTCGCCGAGGCGGGCGTTCCGGTGGTGATCCACTGCGGGTCCGGGCCCGCGCCCGGCAAGCACACAGGACCCGGGCCGATCGCCCGGGTCCTGGCCCGGCACCCCCGGCTGCGGCTGATCGTGGCGCACCTCGGCATGCCCGAGTACGAGGACTTCCTGGACCTCGCCGAGCGGTACGGGGAGGTGCGGCTGGACACCACGATGGCGTTCACCGACTTCAGCGAACGCCTGGCGCCGTTCCCCCGGCGGGCCCTGCCCCGGCTGGCCGCCCTCGGCGACCGCGTCCTGCTCGGCTCGGACTTCCCCAACATCCCGTACCCCTACCTCCACCAGCTCCACGCGCTGGAGCGGCTGGGGCTCGGGGACGCCTGGCTGCGGGCGGTGTGCCACGACAACGCGGCCCGGCTCTTCGGCCTGCCCGGCTGAGCGGGGCCGCCCCGGCTGAGCGGCGTCCGTGAGTTTCTCAGGCAAAACACAGGTTGCCGAAAGGGTGCTCTCAGAGGCCCCGGACATCGTGTGCGGTATGACCACGATCTCGCCCCAGGGGCGCACCGAACTGCTGAGGCCGGACGGGAGCCCCGTCCGCGTGCTTGTGGTGGACGACGAGCAGTCGATCACCGAACTGCTGTCCATGGCCCTGCGGTACGAAGGCTGGCAGATCCGCAGCGCGGGGGACGGCCAGGGGGCCCTCCGCACCGCACGCGAGTTCCGGCCCGACGCCGTCGTCCTGGACATGATGCTGCCGGACATGGACGGGCTGGCCATCCTCGGCCGGCTGCGCCGCGAGCTGCCGGACGTGCCCGTGCTGTTCCTCACCGCCAAGGACGCCGTCGAGGACCGTATCGCCGGACTGACCGCCGGCGGGGACGACTACGTCACCAAGCCGTTCAGCCTGGAGGAGGTCGTCGCCCGGCTGCGCGGACTGATCCGCCGCTCCGGAGCGGCCGACCGCCGCTCCGAGTCGATGCTGGTCGTCGGCGACCTCACCCTCGACGAGGACAGCCACGAGGTCACCCGCGGCGGCGACCACATCCACCTCACCGCCACCGAGTTCGAGCTGCTGCGCTTCCTCATGCGCAATCCGCGGCGCGTGCTCAGCAAGGCCCAGATCCTCGACCGGGTCTGGTCGTACGACTTCGGCGGGCAGGCGAACGTCGTCGAGCTGTACATCTCGTACCTGCGCCGGAAGATCGACGCGGGCCGGGAGCCGATGATCCACACCCGGCGCGGCGCCGGCTACATGATCAAGCCCGCGGTCTCGTGAGCGGACGGCGACGGCCGCGTCCGCAGCGACGGGCGCGCACCCCGCGCACCCTGCGGACGCGGCTCGTCGTCGCGTCCGTGGTGCTGATCGCGGTGGTGTGCGCGGTGATCGGTTCCGTGACCACGCTGGCGCTGCGGTCCCATCTGTACGAGCAGCTCGACGGGCAGCTGCACGAGGTCGCGGCACGCGCCTCGGGCGCCTTCGGACCACCGGGACAAGGCGGTGACGGGGACGGCCGGGATCCCAAGCCGATCGATCTCACCGACTTCGTCGCCCACGGCCCGCAGCCGCCTTACACCATCGCGGCGAAGGTCGAGAACGGCACCGTCACGGAGGCCCTGTACGGGAAGAAGTCCAAGGACGACTTCTCGATGAGCGCCAAGTCGCTGGACGCGGCCCAGACCTCCGTGCTCGACTCCGTCGCCCGGGACGACGCCGAACACACGGTGGACATCCCCGGCCTCGGGAGTTACCGCGTCGCCTACCAGGCAGGCCCCAACGGCGCCTTCTACGTCGCCGTCCCCACGGCGGACGTCGACAACACCATCAACACCCTGATCCTCGTCGAGATCAGCGTCACCGCCGCCGGGCTCATCGCCGCCTCCCTGGCCGGAGCCGTCATCGTCGGCGTCGCCACCCGCCCCCTGCGCAAGGTCGCCGCCACCGCCACCCGCGTCTCCGAACTGCCCCTGCACACCGGCGAGGTGAACCTCGAGGAGCGCGTCCCCGAGTCCGAGTGCGACCCGCACACCGAGGTCGGCCGGGTCGGCGCCGCGCTCAACCGGATGCTCGACCACATCCACGGGGCGCTGCACGCCCGGCAGGAGAGCGAGACCCGGGTACGGCAGTTCGTCGCGGACGCCAGCCACGAGCTGCGTACGCCGCTGGCCTCCATCCGGGGCTACGCCGAACTCACCCGGCGTGGCCGGGAACAGGTCGGCCCCGACACCCGGCACGCGCTCGGGCGGATCGAGTCCGAGGCGAGCCGGATGACCCTGCTCGTCGAGGACCTGCTGCTGCTCGCCCGCCTGGACGCCGGCCGGCCCCTGCAGTTGGAGGAGACCGACCTCGTCCCGCTCGTCGTGGACACCGTCAGCGACGCCCGTGCCGCCGGCCAGGACCACGTCTGGCGCCTGGAGTTGCCCGACGAGCCCGCCCCGGTGTGCGCCGACGCCGCCCGGCTCCAGCAGGTCCTCGTCAACCTGCTCGGCAACGCCCGCAACCACACCCCGCCGGGCACCACCGTCACCGCGCGGGTGCGCCGCAACGGGCACTGGCTCTGCGTGGACGTGGTGGACGACGGGCCGGGCATCGCGCCCCATCTGCTCCCGCACGTCTTCGAACGGTTCGCGCGCGGCGACTCCGCGCGCACCCGCGCCACCGGCTCGACCGGGCTGGGCCTGGCCATCGTGCAGGCCGTGGCGACCGCGCACGGCGGTGCCGTGACCGTCGACAGCGTGCCCGGACGGACCGCGTTCACGCTCCATCTCCCCGCCGTGGAACCGCGGTTGGCGCCCGAGCCGTACTCACAGCCACGGCACAGCCTCACCACATGGGCACGACAGGGCGCCTGAGCAGAGTCGGTCCCATGCGAACCGATTCTTCTCCCGGCACCCTGCCGGCGCGGGAGCACCTCCCGGCCGCCGGAGCGGGCACGCCGGTCCTGGACGTAGTGATCCCCGTCTACAACGAGGAGAAGGACCTCAAGCCGTGCGTCCGCGGACTGCACGAGCACCTGACCCGCACCTTCCCCTACGCCTTCCGCATCACGATCGCCGACAACGCCTCCACGGACGGCACCCCGCACGTGGCGGGCCGGCTGGCGGAACGGTTCCCGGAGGTACGGTCGGTGCGCCTGGAGCAGAAGGGACGCGGCCGGGCGCTGCGGACCGTCTGGTCCGCCTCGGACGCCCCCGTCCTCGCCTACATGGACGTGGACCTGTCCACCGACCTCAACGCGCTGCTGCCGCTGGTCGCCCCGCTGATCTCCGGCCACTCCGACCTCGCCATCGGCTCCCGGCTGAGCCGCAGCTCACGCGTGGTGCGGGGGGCCAAGCGGGAGTTCATCAGCCGCTCGTACAACCTGATCCTGCGCGGCTCGCTGCAGGCCCGCTTCTCCGACGCGCAGTGCGGGTTCAAGGCGATCCGCCGTGACGTGGCCCAGGTGCTGCTGCCCCTGGTGGAGGACAGCGGCTGGTTCTTCGACACCGAGCTGCTGGTCCTCTCCGAGCGTGCGGGCCTGCGCATCCACGAGGTGCCGGTCGACTGGGTCGACGACCCCGACTCCACCGTGCACATCGTGAAGACGGCGACCGACGACCTCAAGGGCGTCTGGCGGGTCGGCAGGGCGCTGGCCACCGGCTCGCTGCCGCTGGACCGGCTCACCCGGCCCTTCGGCGACGACCCGCGCGACCGGACCATCGAGGACGTACCGCAGGGGCTGGCCCGCCAACTGGTCGGCTTCTGCGTCGTCGGCGTCCTGTCCACCCTCTTCTACCTGCTGCTCTACAGCGGCTTCCGGACCTTCACCGGCTCCCAGGTCGCCAACGGACTCGCCCTGCTGGTCTCGGCGGTCGCCAACACCGCCGCCAATCGACGGCTCACCTTCGGCGTGCGGGGGAGCGGCGGGGCCGTACGGCACCAGGCGCAGGGCCTGGTCGTCTTCGGCATCGGCCTCGCCCTGACCAGCGGCTCGCTCGCCGCGCTCAACGCCGCGGCCGGCGACCCCGCCCACTCCACCGAGCTGGCGGTGCTCATCGCGGCGAACCTCGCGGCGACCGTGCTGCGGTTCCTGCTCTTCCGCGCGTGGGTCTTCCCGGACCGTGACCGGCCCCCCGGGACCACCGCCCCTTCCCGGCAGGACGTCACCCCCGACTGGCAGAACTCCCCCGCCGCCCCCGCCTGGCAGAACTTCTCCGCCGCCCCCGCCTGGCAGGACGCGACCCTGCCGCTCCAGCCGGTCCGTTCGCCGCTCCCCACCCGCCCGTCCCGGCCTTCCGACTCCGAACCGAGGGACTTCCGATGACCACGCAGTACGACCAGACGAGTCCCCCGGCGGACCCCGCCGCCTGGGGACCCCCGGAGGAGGCCCGGCACGCGGCCCCCGGTACGGGCGAACCCCGCGGGCCCCTCGCCCGCAGAGTGTGGCGCGGCCGGCCCGAGGACCCCCGCTGGGTACGCCCCGCCTTCCTCGGCCTGCTGCTGGCGACCGGACTGCTGTACCTCTACGACCTGAGCGCCTCCGGATACGCCAACTCCTTCTACTCGGCGGCCGTCCAGGCGGGCAGCGAGTCCTGGAAGGCGTTCTTCTTCGGCTCGCTGGACGCGGCGAACGCCATCACCGTGGACAAGCCCCCGGCCTCGCTGTGGCCGATGGAGCTGTCGGTCCGGATCTTCGGCCTGAACTCCTGGGCGATCCTGGTGCCCGAGGTGCTCATGGGCGTCGGCACGGTCGCCGTCGTGTACGCGGCCGTACGCCGCCGCTTCGGCCCGGCGGCCGGTCTGATCGCGGGCGCGGTCCTCGCGCTCACCCCGGTCGCGGCGCTGATGTTCCGGTTCAACAACCCGGACGCGCTGCTGGCGCTGCTGATGTCCGTCGCCTGCTGCCTCGTCGTCCGCGCCCTGGAGGACGGCCGGACGAAGTGGCTGGTGTGGGCCGGGGCCGCGATCGGTTTCGCGTTCCTCGCCAAGACCCTCCAGGCCTTCCTGATCCTCCCGGCCCTCGCGCTGGTCTACGGCGTCTGCGCGCCCGTGCGACTGAGGAAGCGGCTGGGGCAACTGGCCCTGGCGACCCTGGCGCTGGTCGTCTCCGGCGGCTGGTGGGTGGCCGTCGTCGAACTGTGGCCGACGTCGTCGCGCCCGTACGTCGGCGGCTCGCAGAACAACAGCTTCCTGGAGCTGACCTTCGGCTACAACGGTCTCGGCCGGCTCAACGGCGAGGAGACCGGCAGCGTCGGTGGCGGTGGCGCGGGCGGCGGTGGACAGTGGGGTGAGACCGGCTGGGACCGGATGTTCAACTCCGAGATCGGCGGCCAGATCTCCTGGCTGCTGCCCGCCGCGCTGATCCTGCTCGTCGCCGGCCTGGTCCTCACCCGGAAGGCCGCGCGGACCGACCTCGCCCGCGCCTCGTTCCTGGTGTGGGGCGGTTCGCTGCTGATGACCATGGTCGTCTTCAGCTTCATGGCCGGCATCTTCCACCAGTACTACACGGTGGCCCTCGCCCCGTACCTGGCGGCCGTGGCCGGCATGGGCGCGGCGGCCCTGTGGGAGAAGCGGCGGGCGCCGTGGGCGTCGCTCGCCCTGGCGGCGGCCGTCACGGCCACGGCCGCCTGGGGGTACGTGCTGCTCAACCGCACGCCCGACTACCTGCCGTGGCTGAAGTGGCTGGTCCTGGTCGGCGGGCTGGTCGCGGCCCTCGGGCTGGTCTTCGCGGGCAGGGTGGGGCGCCGGGTGGCGCTCGCGGCGGCGGGGCTGGGCCTGGTGGCCGCGCTGGCCGGTCCGACGGCGTACACGCTGAGCACCGTGCAGGAGGGACACACCGGTTCGATCGTCACCGCCGGTCCGGCCGGGGCGAGCATGGGCGGCGGTCCCGGCGGGGGCGGCCGGGGCGGTGGCTTCCCCGGCGGGGGCGGCCCCGGCGGGCAGAACCAGCAGGGTGGCCAGGGCCAGACCCCGCCCGGCGCGGGCGGCGACGGGACCGGCGGCTTCCCCGGCGGCGGACCCATGGGCCAGGACGGGCAGAACGGGCAGAACGGGCAGGGTGCCCCGCGGAACGGCACCGGCGACAGCGCCGAGGGCGGTGTGCCCGGCGGTGGCACGGGGGGCGGCATGGGCGGCCTGCTCGGCGGCGCGGACGTCGACTCCGAGGCGAAGGAACTGCTGGAGGCCGACGCCGGCGACTACACCTGGGCCGCCGCGGCCGTCGGCGCCCAGAACGCCGCGAGCCACCAGCTGGCCACCGGTGAGCCCGTGATGGCGATCGGCGGCTTCAACGGCACCGACCCGTCCCCGACGCTCGCGCGGTTCAAGGAGTACGTGGCCGAAGGGAAGATCCACTACTTCGTCGCCGGCGGCGGCATGGGCGGCGGCATGGGTGGCGACTCCGGCAGCTCCGCGCAGATCTCCACCTGGGTGCAGGAGAACTTCGAGGAGGTGACGGCCGGCTCGGCCACCTTCTACGACCTCACGCGGAAGACGACCGACGGCTGACGGTCCCCCGGTGCGGGACGAGGGCGGTGACATGCCATGTCACCGCCCTCGCCTACTCCCCCTCGACCAGCCGCGCCGGGAAACCGCCGGTCGCCACCGGGCCCCAGCGCTCCGGAGTGATCCGGATGATCGACTTGCCCTGCTTGACCATGGCGGCGCGGTACTCGTCCCAGTCCGGGTGCTCGCCGGCGATGTTCCGGTAGTACTCCACCAGCGGCTCCACGGACTCGGGCGAGTCCACCACCTCGGCGGTGCCGTCGATCTGGACCCACGGCCCGTTCCACTCGTCGCTCAGGACGATCAGGCTCACCCGGCTGTCCCGCTTGGCGTTGCGGGTCTTGGCGCGCTCGGGGTACGTGGAGACCACGATCCGGCCCGAGTCGTCGACCCCGCAGGTCAGCGGCGAGCCCTGAGGGCCGCCGTCGGCCCGCCGGGTCAGCAGGATCGCCCGGTGCCGGGGCCGTACGAAGTCCAGCAGTTCGTCGAGGGAGACGCGGGTGTTCGTCGCGATGTTGGGTGCCATGGCGTCAGCCTAGGCCGCCAAGGCTTCCGGGAGGTTGTCGTACACGGGGACGTCGCGGCGCAGGCCGGTCAGTTCCAGCACGCGGCTCGCCACGCTGTCCGGGCGGGCCACCACGTACACGCGGGTGCCGGGGCGCAGCAGCCGGCGTACGTCGTTGATGAGGCGGACGCCCTGGGAGTCCATGAAGAGGGTCCCGGTGAGGTCGAGGACCAGGATCCGGGGCCGCCGGCCGTCACCGGTGCGCGCCCTGGAGAGGATGGTGTCGAGGAGGTCCCCGGCGTTGGAGAAGTCGATCTCCGGGGGGAACCGGAGCAGCGCGTGCTCGGACGCGTCGCGCGGCTCGGAGGGGTTCGGCAGGAAGGTCACGGCATTCACCTGGCAGACACGAGTCGTCCGGGATTCCGGTGAGGCCACTTCCTGACCCGTCCGCCCATTGCACCACGCCGGAGGGCGCCGGTGGAAGCGGGCCGGGGAGGTGATCGGTCCGGGCGCCGGTACCGCAGGTCCGGACGTCACCTCATCGCAACCGAACAGATAGAGTTCTGTGCGTCCTGTGCTCGCAGTCGGGAATGTGCTGCGGAGCTCTCCTGCGCACAGCCGTGAGGCCGTGCATGCCGAAGAGGTTCGTGGTGGTTACGTCCCGGTTTTCTGATTTGCCCCGTTTCCCGGCCGGATTGGAGCTGGCGGAAGCCCTCACGGCGGCGGCACGGCAACTCCACGAGACGTCCACCCCGGAGAGCACCCTGGACACGGCCGTCCGTCTCGCGGTCGACCTCGTGCCCGGTGCCGACCACGCGGGCATCTCCGTCATCGGGCGGGACAACCGGCGCTCCACGCTCGCCTGGACCGACGACGTCGTGCGCACCGCCGAGGAGGACGGCGACCCCGGGGCCGGGCCCCAGCCGTACTGGCACCGCCTGTGGAACACCCCCGTGGCCGAGGTCGAGGACAGCGAGAACGACGAGGGCGACGACGCGCTCTCCGGACTGGGCCTGCGTTCCGTGCTGTCGCTGCGGCTGCGGGCCGACCGCCGCCGGCTGACCGTGCTCACCGCCTACGCCCGCAAGCCGCGCGCCTTCGACGAGACCGCGCTGCGGATCGGCCGGCTGTTCACCGCGCACGTCGGCATCGCCCTCGACTCCGCCACCGTGCGCGAGCAGCTCACCGAGGCCATGCGCACCCGGGACCTGATCGGCCAGGCCACCGGCATCCTCATGGAGCGCCTGGACATCGACGCGGCCGGCGCCTTCGACAGCCTGGTGCGGGCCTCGCAGCGGGAGAACGTCAAACTGCGCGACCTCGCCCGCCGCATCGTCGACCCGTCCGGCGCCCCCTGACGGGGCCTCACGCGGCCGGGAGCGACGCCCCCTGGACGGCCTGGACGTCCAGTTCCACCCGGAGGGTCGTGCCGATGGCCGCGATGCCGGCCTGGACGACCTGGTTGTAGTTCATCGCGAAGTCCTCACGCCGCAGTTCGGCCGTGGCGCGGAAGGCCGCCCGGGTGCCGCCCCAGGGGTCCGCCCCGGTGCCGAGGTAGGCCAGGTCCAGGTCGACGGGGCGCACGACGCCGCGCATGGCCAGCTCGCCGTGGACCGTCCAGCGGTCGGAGCCCGCCCCGGTCAGACCGGTGGACCGGTAGGTGATCTCGGGGTACCGCTCGACGTCCAGGAAGTCCGCGGAGCGCAGATGGGCGTCGCGCATCCCGTTGCCGGTGTCGATGGACGCCGCCCGGATCACCGCCTCCACGCGGGACCCGGCGACGTCGTCCGGCGCGATTTCCACCAGGGCCGCGAACTCGGTGAACCGGCCCCGCACGCTGGAGATGCCCAGGTGCTGGGCGACGGCCGCCACGCTCGAGTGCGCCGGGTCCACGGTCCACGGCCCCGGCGGCGGCAGCTCGGTGCCGCCCTGCCGGGCCAGCGTCACCGTCCCGACCTCGGCCCGCCCGCTCGCGGTGACGATCGCGCTGGCGGCGGCGGGCGCGTATCCGACCGCGGTGACGACGACGGTGTACGCCCCCGGCGCCAGCGCGGTGGTGTCCCGGACGGCGCCCTCGGCGTCCGCCCCGGCGCGCAGCACCTGCGTACCGGTCCCGTCGGTCACCGTGACGACCGCGTGCGACACGGCCCATCCGTCCCGGGTACGGATCCTCGCGGTCAGTGACATCCCGTTCTCTCCCTGCACACACGTACTGCACACACGTACAAAATGGTCGGATGGGACCGGCCCGCGGCGGGGGCGCGTCTCCGCTACAGGACGCGCCCGCCCGCCACGGGCCGGGGTTTCGCTACTCGCCCGGGTGGGCGAGCTCGATGTCGTGGCCGTCGACACCGGTGCCGGTGACCGTCAGCGCGGTCGCCACCGGCGGATAGCCCGTGGCGATGACGGTGTACTCGCCGCCGTCCAGATCGGCGAAGGCGTACGCCCCGTCCGCGCCGGTCGTCGCCGTGCCGGCCACGTTGCCCGCCGCGTCGACCAGGGTGACCCGGGCGTCGGCCAGCGGCCCGTGCGGGGCGCGGACCACGCCCCGCACCTGCGCGCCGGTCTCCAGGTCGACCTCGACCCGGGTGACGCCGGTGCCGCCCACCTCGACGGGCAGGGCGCGCGGCCGGTACCCGGCGGCGTTCACCGCCACGGTCACCGCGCCCGGCACCAGCTCGGCGAACGAGAACTCGCCCTGCTCACCGGTGCTCCCGGTGGCCAGCAGATCCCCGCGCACATCGGTGACGATCACCATCGCGTCGCGCACCGGCAGCCCGGTGCCGGCGGTGCGGACCAGTCCGGTCAGCCCGCTGGTGCCGCTGAGCAGGATGTCGTAGGCGAGCGGTTCTCCGTTCACCACGACCGTGGACGCCTGCGGCTGGTGGCCGTCGGCGGCGGCGATCAGGACGTACGACCCGGACCCGGGCGCGTCCACCGCGTACGCGCCGTCGGCCTGCGCCACCGACCGGCCCAGCTGACGCCCGCCCAGCGAGATCAGCGTGACGGCGGCCTGCGGCACGGGCGCGCTGTCGGCGCCGCGCACGACACCGCGTACCGGGATGCCGCCGGAGGCGGGTGCCCCCGGCTCACCGGAGCCGGCCGCCGTGGCGACGGCGGCGAGCCGCCGCGTGGCCGAGGTGCCCGGGGGCGCCGGCGCCACGGCCGCCACCGCGCCGGCCGGAACCGGCTCGCCGGCGACGCGGGCGGCTTCGGCGGGGGCCGGTGCCGCCGACGGGGCGGTCTCGGCCGCGGCCTCCGCGGCCTGGGCCAGCGCGCCGGAGGTCCGCAGCGGGACCTCCTTGATGAACAGCGTCACCAGGAAGGCGAGCAGGGCGACCGGCGCGACGTACAGGAAGATGTCGGCGATGCCGTGCCCGTAGGCGCTCTCCAGCCAGGTGCGGATGGACGGGGGCAGCAGGTCCATGTCGGGGATCGTGCCGCTGCCGGAGGCCTGGGCGGCCGCCGCCTGCTCCTGCGGGCTGAGCTGCCCGATGGTGTCCTGGGCGTAGCCGCTGATCCGGCTGGACATGACCGAGCCGAGCACGGAGACGCCCACCGCGCCGCCGAGGGACCGGAAGAAGGTCACGACGGAGGAGGCCGCGCCCAGGTCGCCCGGGGCCACCTGGTTCTGCGTGCACAGGACCAGGTTCTGCATCATCATGCCGACGCCGAGACCCATGAGCGCCATGAAGACGCCGATGTGCCAGTACGGGGTGTCGTAGCGCATGGTGCCCAGCAGGCCCAGGCCCGCCGTCAGCAGGACGCCGCCGACCAGCAGCCAGCTCTTCCACTTTCCGGTCTTGGTGATGACGATGCCGGAGACCGTGGACGATATGAACAGGCCGCCGATCATCGGGATGGTCATGACGCCCGACATCGTCGGGGACTTGTCCCGGGCCAGCTGGAAGTACTGGCTGAAGTAGACGGTGCCCGCGAACATCGCGATGCCGACGAACAGCGAGGCCAGCGAGGCCAGGGTGATGGTGCGGTTCTTGAACAGGCGCAGCGGGATGATCGGCTCGCTGGCCTTCGACTCGACGAACAGGAAGACCAGCGTCAGGACGAGCGCGCCGCCGACCATGACGCCGGTCTGCCAGGACATCCAGGAGTACTTGTCGTCGGCGAAGGTGACCCAGACGAGCAGCAGGCAGACGGCCGCGGTGACGAAGAAGGCGCCGGCCCAGTCGACCTTGACCTTCCGCTTGACCACGGGCAGGTTCAGCGTCTTCTGCAGCACGATCAGCGCGATGACCGCGAAGGGCACGCCGACGTAGAGGCACCAGCGCCAGCCGAGCCAGCTGGTGTCGGTGATCACGCCGCCGAGCAGCGGGCCGCCGACGGTCGCGACGGCGAAGGTAGCGCCCAGGTAGCCGGAGTAACGCCCGCGCTCACGCGGGGAGATCATCGCGGCCATGATGATCTGCGCCAGGGCGGACAGACCGCCGCCGCCGAGGCCCTGGATGGCACGGGCGGTGATCAGCATCGCCGGGTTCTGCGCCAGACCGGCCACGACGGAGCCGATGACGAAGACGACCAGTGCTGACTGGACCAGGACCTTCTTGCTGGTCAGGTCGGCGAGCTTGCCCCACAGGGGGGTGGAGGCGGTCATCGTCAGCAGCGAGGCGGTGACGACCCAGGTGTAGGCGCTCTGGCCGCCGCCGAGGTCGGAGACGATCTCAGGCAGGGCGTTGGTGACGATGGTCGACGACAGGATGGCGCAGAACATGCCGAGCAGCAGCCCGGACAGCGCTTCCATGATCTGCCGGTGCGTCATCGGAGCGTCTGCGGAGGAGCCTCCCCCGTGCTTGGCATGAGCCCGCACACCGTTCGGTGTGGTCGTTGCCATGGACTTCCTTCTCTTATGCGCTTGCGGGTGTACGGGTGGTCCGTTCGGGAGCGGGAGGTGCCGGGCGGGGTGCCGCCCGGCAGTCGCCGAAGCTGTCCCTGAGCCGGGCCATCAGCTGGGCGAGCCGGCCGACCTCGTCGTCGGACCAGTCGTCCAGGCGCTCCGCGAGGAGCTGGGTGGTCCGCCGGAACAGCTCGTCGAGCCGGCTCCGGCCGGCGGGGGTGAGGCGCAGGATGCGGGACCGTTTGTCGGCGGGGTCGGCGGAGCGTTCGAGCCAGCCGCGCTCGGCCAGGTGCGCGACGTGCCGGCTGGTGACCGACATGTCCACGGAGAGCAGCTCGGCGAGCTTGCTCATGCGCATGTCGCCGTGGCGGCCGAGCAGCGTCAGCACGGCGGCGGAGCCGCTGGGGCAGTCGGCCGGCATGATCCGGTTCATTTCCCGCTTGACGGCGCCGAAGGCGCTGAACTGTCGCACCAGTTCCTCGTACTGCGCCTGCTCGGCCATGACACCTCCCGTTTTGATTGCTTAGGGCAACGATAGGAATGAGTGGTTGCTACAGGCAAGTAAAAAGGGGGTTCCTGGCCAAAAAACTTGGCAAAGGCAAGTAATCGCGAAAGTAAACCCGCAGGTCCGGGCTTCCGCCGCCTCGCCCGCGCCGTCCGTCATCCCCCTTGCCCATGCCCCCGCTTGGGCGCCTCACCGGGCATTCGCTAGGGTCTCGGGGCATGGCTAACACCCAGGGCCCGCAGGGCAACCACGACCCCGCCGGCAGCACCCAGATGTTCCGCGCGTTCGTCGACGAGGAACCCCAGGGCCGGCAGGCCGCCGCGACCGGCGGCGGTCCGCGGATCGGTCTGATCGTCGGCATCGTCGTCGCCGTGGCGGTCGTCGCCGCGGTGGCCTGGCTCGCGCTGAAGTAGCCGGAAACGCGGCGGCCGCCGTTGCGCCCGTGCTGGGCGCCCCGGCGGCCACGAATCCGCTTCCGCGTACGGAGCGCCCCGCCGGCGCCCCGCGCTGTGCCGTGCCTCAGTCCGCGATGAGGCCCTCCCGCAGCTGGGCGAGCGTCCGGGTGAGCAGCCGCGAGACGTGCATCTGGGAGATGCCGACCTCCTCGCCGATCTGCGACTGGGTCATGTTGGCGAAGAAGCGCAGCATGATGATCCGCCGCTCCCGGGGCGGCAGCTTGGCCAGCAGCGGCTTGAGCGACTCCCGGTACTCCACGCCCTCCAGCGCCGTGTCCTCGTAGCCGAGGCGGTCCGCGAGCGAGCCCTCGCCGCCGTCGTCCTCGGGGGCGGGGGAGTCCAGCGAGGACGCCGTGTACGCGTTGCCGACCGCGAGGCCGTCGACGACGTCCTCCTCCGACACGCCCAGCACGGCGGCGAGTTCGGTGACCGTCGGGGAGCGGTCCAGCTTCTGGGAGAGCTCGTCGCTGGCCTTCGTCAGCGCCAGCCGCAGCTCCTGCAGCCGGCGCGGCACCCGCACCGACCACGACGTGTCGCGGAAGAACCGCTTGATCTCGCCGACCACCGTCGGCATCGCGAACGTCGGGAACTCCACGCCCCGTTCGCAGTCGAAGCGGTCGATCGCCTTGATCAGCCCGATGGTGCCGACCTGGACGATGTCCTCCATCGGCTCGTTGCGCGAGCGGAACCGCGCCGCCGCGTACCGCACCAGCGGCAGGTTGAGCTCGATCAGGGTGTCCCGGACGTAGGCGCGCTCCGGGCTGTCCTCGTCCAGTGCGGCGAGCCGCAGGAACAGGGAGCGGGACAGGGTGCGGGTGTCGAGGGCCGCCGTGTCCGGAAGTTCCGGAGCGGGTACGGCCGCGAGGGCCGGTCCTTCGTCGATGGGACCGAGTGCGTCGAGAGCATGGGGAGCTGTCTCGCTCTCCGCGAGCGTGAGCACCTTCGAGCTGCCCTGTTCTGCGGACATGCCACCCCCTTTGGGTCGCGGGACGGTCGCGGCGGACGCTCCCCGATCGAGGAACGCAGCCATCACCTGGAATACCGGCGCCGGGGCTCCGGCAAACGCGCTTCCCGCAGAATGTCACATGTCGGCAACGCGCTGTAGTGACATGTCGACATCCGGGAAGTGAATCAGCCCTGGAAACAAGGGGTCTGACAGCCTTTCGGGTCAGAAAAGCGCAGAACAACCCTGTTGGGTGATTCGCTCTTCCCGGTTACGCCTCGATCCTGTTTGCGGATCGCAGCCGCTGGAAGCTACGGGCCAGTAGGCGGGACACGTGCATCTGCGAGACACCGAGTTCCGCACTGATCTGCGACTGGGTGAGATTGCTGTAGTAACGCAGCAGCAGGATGCGCTGCTCCCGCTCGGGCAGCTGGACGAGCAGGTGCCGGACGAGGTCGCGGTGCTCGACGCCGTCCAGGGCGGGATCCTCGTACCCCAGCCGGTCCAGCAGTCCGGGCATCCCGTCGCCCTCCTGCGCGGCCTCCAGCGAGGTGGCGTGGTACGACCGTCCGGCCTCGATGCAGGACAGCACCTCCTCCTCGGTGATGCGCAGCCGCTGGGCGATCTCGGCGGTCGACGGGGAGCGCCCGTGGGCGGTCGTCAGGTCCTCGGTCGCGCTGTTGACCTGCACCCACAGCTCGTGCAGCCGGCGCGGTACGTGGACGGTGCGGACGTTGTCCCGGAAGTACCGCTTGATCTCGCCGACCACCGTCGGCATCGCGAACGTCGGGAACTGCACGCCCCGGTCCGGGTCGAAGCGGTCGATGGCGTTGATCAGTCCGATGGTGCCGACCTGGACGACGTCCTCCATCGGCTCGTTGCGGGAGCGGAAGCGGGCGGCGGCGTAGCGCACCAGGGGCAGGTTGGCCTCGATGAGCGCGGCGCGCACGCGGGCGTGTTCCGGCATGCCCGGCTGCAGCTCCTTGAGCTGGCCGAAGAGCAGCTGTGTCAGGGCCCGGGTGTCGGCGCCACGACGCTTGGCGGGGCTCACCGGCCGGTCGGCGGCCGCGGACGGGTCGGTGGCGGACGGGTGGGCCGCGGACGGGTCTGGGGCGGACGGGTCTGAGGCGGACTGGGCGGAGGCCGGGGCCTGGACCGCGTCGGGGGACACCTCGTCCTGGGGCGGCGCAGTACTGGCCGACACGGTCAACGCCACCTCTTCATCGCTCACATCGTCCGTCAACTCATCCGTCAAAAGCGGTCATAGCATCACAAGACTGACTCACCGTGCGCAAGCACCGCATATTCCGTGTTGAGTGACAGAAGCGGGCGTATGGAACAGCAAAACCCCCCGCCGTCATGGCGGGGGGTTCCAGGGGCCGGAGTGTCAGAACTCGTAGTCGGCGATCACCCACGTGGCGAACTCGCGCCACAGTCCGACACCCGCCTGGTGCTCCGGGTGCTCCACGTACCGGCGCAGCGCCTCCGCGTCCTCGAACGCCGAGTTGATGGCGAAGTCGTAGGCGATGGGGCGGTCGCTGATGTTCCAGGCGCACTCCCAGAAGCGGATCTCCGGGATCCTGCCGTCGAGCGAACGGAAGGCCTCCACGCCCTCCACGACCCTCGGGTCGTCGCGCTCGACGCCCTCGTTCAGCCTGAAGAGCACCAGGTGGCGGATCATCACTTTCCTCCGTTGGCCAGCCAGGTCATGAAGTCGCCGACGGCCTTCGCGGCGTCCGATATGCCCTCGAACCCTATCTGGACGTAGTCGGCCGCCTTGGCCGGGTCCGTGATGATCAGATACAGCACGAAGACCACAAGGACGTAGACGGCGATCTTCTTCGCGTTCACCGCCATCGCGGCCCCCCTGTCACTGGTGTCACATCAGCATCGAGCGGGCCCATGATCGCACGAAGGGCCCCGTCTGACGACGGGGCCCTTCACCAGCGGTAGCGGAGGGATTTGAACCCTCGGTGACTTGCGCCACACTCGCTTTCGAGGCGAGCTCCTTCGGCCGCTCGGACACGCTACCGAGGGAGACCTTACAGCAAGGTGGGGCGTGGTTTGAAATCGGTATTCACCGGTTCCGGAAGAACTCCGTGAGCAGCCGGGCGCACTCGTCGGCGAGTACGCCCTCGATCACTTCGGGGCGGTGGTTGAGCCGCCGGTCGCGGACGAGGTCCCACAGAGAGCCGGCCGCGCCCGCCTTCTCGTCCCGGGCGCCGTAGACCACCCGGTCCACCCGTGACTGCTGGACCGCTCCCGCGCACATCGTGCACGGCTCCAGCGTCACCACCAGGGTGCAGCCGGACAGCCGCCACTCCCCGAGCCGTGCGGCGGCCCGCCGGACGGCGAGGACCTCCGCGTGGGCCGTGGGATCGCCGGCGGCCTCGCGCTCGTTGTGGGCGGCGGCCAGCACGGTGGTGCCGTCCGGGGCCAGCACGACGGCGCCGACGGGGACGTCCCCGCCCCGGACGGCCCGTCCTGCCTCGTCCAGGGCGAGCCGCATCGCGGGCCGCCAGGGGTCGCGTACCGGGTCCGGCGGTTCCGGTGTGTTCGGCACGGTCAGCGGACGGTCTCCAGGACCTCCGAGGCGCCCAGGGCCTCGGCGATCTCGGTGACGGCGTCCTCGGTCATCGAACGCAACTCCTTCTCGCTCACGCCCAGGTCCTCCAGGACCTGCGCGTCACCGACCGGTCCGTGCGGCACGGCTTCGGAGGGGCCGGCGGACGCGGCGCCGTCGTCGGCGTCGACGTCCTCGTCGTCCGGTTCACCGTCCTCCGTGCCGTCGAGGTCGAGGGCGTCCAGGTCGGCGCCGTCGTCCCCGGGTTCCCGGCCGAGCAGCTCGTCGGTGAGCAGGATCTCGCCGTAGCTGCTGCGGGAGGCGGCTGCGGCGTCGGAGACGTAGACCCGAGGATCCTCCTCGCCGTCCACGCGGACGACGCCGAACCAGCCGTCCTCCTGCTCGATCAGCACGAGCACCGTGTCCTCGTCGGGAGAGGCCTCCCGGGCCAGGTCGGCCAGATCCGACAGGGTTTCCACATCGTCGAGCTCCGTGTCGCTCGCTTCCCACCCGTCTTCGGTGCGCGCGAGCAGTGCGGCGAAGTACACCGTGACTCTCCCACTGGTCATAGGCGTGCCGGTTGGGGGTCCCCCCGGCGGAGGTGTTGCGGGCGGGGGGACGGTTCTCCGAGCCCCACCCACTCGGAATCGTGGCAGAAACAAGGCCGTCAGGGGACGTCTTCGGCTCCCTGTGTCCGGCATTTTGATCGCAGTCCGCCGAGTGCGCCCACGAAGGACTCACCAGCGCACTCCTTGTCGCCACGTGCGGATCGTACGCGGACTCACGGGCCTTCCCCGCACGGGCACTTCGGCAAACGCGTGCGCGTGGCGCGATCTTCCCGCGGCCGGACGGGATTTTCCCGCGGCCGGACGGGGTCTTCCCCGGTGCCGCCTACCAGCGGAAGGTGCGCATGCGCATCGCGTGGCGCAGCCGGGCGGCCTTGGCGCGGCGCGGCTGGACCCGGTCGCGCAGTTCCCGGGCCTCGGCGAGTTCGCGCAGGAACCGGGCGCGGCGGCGCCGCCGCTCGGCCTCCGTCTCCGTCGGATCGGGTGCCCCGCGCGGTGACGGATCATCTCGGTCGTCCTGCTCAGGCATCGGTTCACCACCCCAGTCCGTCCCTCCCACCTTCCCCCGGGCGAGCGGTTTGACGCCAGCGGACGAGTGACGGGCGCACGGGGAGGGCTTGCCGTGTGCGGGGACGCTGGGCCGGTCGGGCCCGGTTAATGTTGACGCCATGCGTCTCCACGTCGTCGACCACCCCCTGGTCGCCCACAAGCTCACCACGCTGCGCGACCAGCGCACCGACTCCGCGACCTTCCGCCGTCTCGCCGACGAGCTGGTCACCCTGCTCGCCTACGAGGCCACGCGCGACGTGCGCACCGAACAGGTCGACATCCAGACGCCGGTCGAGCGGACCACGGGTGTCAAGCTCTCCCACCCGCGCCCGCTGGTGGTGCCGATCCTGCGGGCCGGTCTCGGCATGCTGGACGGCATGGTCCGGCTGCTGCCGACCGCCGAGGTGGGTTTCCTCGGCATGATCCGCAACGAGGAGACGCTGCAGGCCTCGACGTACGCCACCCGGATGCCGGAGGACCTCTCCGGGCGCCAGGTCTACGTCCTGGACCCGATGCTCGCCACCGGCGGCACGCTGGTCGCGGCGATCCAGGAGCTGATCAGGCGCGGCGCGGACGACGTGACCGCCGTGGTGCTGCTGGCCGCGCCCGAGGGCGTCGAGGTCATGGAGCGCGAGCTGGCCGGCACCCCGGTGACGGTGGTGACGGCGTCGGTCGACGAGCGGCTCAACGAGCACGGCTACATCGTGCCGGGCCTCGGCGACGCGGGGGACCGGATGTACGGGGCGGCGGAGTAGGACCCGCGGCCCCGCGGCTCAAGGGCTCAGGGGCTCAGCGGTTCTTCTTCGTCTCAGCAGTTCTTCTTCGGGGCGGGCGCCGCCTTGGGCGCGGCCAGCGCGGTCAGGGCCCGGTCGGCGTCCGCCTTCTTCGTCAGGGACTCGAAGCCGTCGCCGATGATCAGGTCGACCTCGGTGCCCTTGCGGGCGGGGTCGGTGCGGCGTTCGGCGTCAGCGAGCTGGGTGCCGAGCACCGGCAGCGAGGTGTCGCCGGCGGCGGCGGGCCCGAGGAACACTCCGGTGCCCTTGACCTTCTTGTCGTACTCCTTGGTCGCGTTGCCGACCTCGCCGATCCTGAAGCCGCGCTTCTTCAGCTCGTCGGCGGTCTTCTGGGCGAGTCCGCCGCGGGTCGTGGCGTTGAGGACGTTGACCGTGATGGTCCCGGGCGCGGGCAGCGCCTTCGGCGCGGTCGTGCGGCTCGCCGTGTCGGCGCAGGCCGCCTTGGTGCCGCTCGCGGAAGCGGGGTCGCCGTCGCCGGTGAACACGTCGATGAGCTGGAGCGTGCCCCAGCCGCCCACTCCGAGCACGACCGCGGAGGCGACGGACAGGACGACGAGCCTGCCGCGCCGCCGGGGCCGGCGCATCCGCGGGTACTTGTCACCCGTGATCCGGTACTGGCCGCCCATGCCGGGTGGAGTGAGCATGCTCATGAGCGCAGCGTAGTGCGCCCGGACGACAATGCATACCGGATGATCATCCGACTGTGTGCAGTGCAACCCTAAAGGGTCAAGCCGGGTCCCGAAGGGGACGTCTGCCGGGTGTCAGTCCAGTTCGAGGACGCGGGCGTGCAGCACCTGGCGCTGCTGGAGCGCGGCCCGTACCGCGCGGTGCAGCCCGTCCTCCAGGTACAGATCGCCCCGCCACTTCACGACGTGCGCGAAGAGGTCGCCGTAGAAGGTCGAGTCCTCGGCGAGGAGGGTCTCGAGGTCGAGCTGCTGCTTGGTCGTCACGAGCTGATCGAGGCGGACCGGGCGCGGCGCGACGTCCGCCCACTGCCGGGTGCTTTCCCGGCCGTGGTCGGGGTACGGCCGGCCGTTTCCGATGCGCTTGAAGATCACACGGAAAGCCTACCGGTCAACGCGTTCCGGGCGCAGCCATGGCGACGCAGTGCGACACCGGAAAAGGCACCCGAATGCGGGGCGAAACGGAATGGTGGTCTGATGTGACGATCGGTGGATCGGGCCGTCGGCCGCCGCTTCCGAGGCGCCCACCCGTTCTCCCGTCCTCACCGGGGAGGCCTCCGTCCGCGTCCCGGCTCAGCTCGCGCGCCAGTACCCCAGCGCGTGCACCCGCTGCTTCGGCACGCCCAGTTCCCTGCGCGCGAACGCCGACAGCGCGCGGGTGGTCGCGGTGTCGCAGGCGATCCACACGTACGGGTCGGTCTCGTCCTTCAGCAGGTCCGGCAGCTGGGACCGCACCTCGGTGACGAGACGCGCGCCCGCGTCGCCGCGCGGCACGCGCCGTACGTCGTGCAGGCCCGGTTCGGCGCGCAGGGGCAGCCCGTCCGTGTCGCCCTCCAGCCAGATCGTCGCCGGAGTGGTGCCGAGCGAGTCGAGGAGGGAGTTGATCGCCGGCAGGGACGCCGGGTCGCCGACGGCGACGACGTGCGACGGCTCGGGGTCCGGCCGTTCGAAGCCCGTGCCCTGCACGGTCGCCTCGATGGTGTCGCCGGGCTTCGCCGCCCTGGCCCAGTCGCTGGCGCACCCCTCGTGCAGCGCGAACTCCAGGCCGAAGGTGCCGGCCGCCGGGTCCGGGTCGACCAGGGTGTACGCCCGCTGGTGCGGCTTGCCCGCGTTGGTGAACCACAGCCGCACCCACATCGTCGGGTGGACGCCCGTCGCCGCCAGCATCCCGCCGTCGGTGAGACGCAGCCGCCGGTAGTCGGCGGTGACGTCCTCCGCGCCGGTCACGGTGAACGTGAAGTCCTTCGCGCGGAACAGCTTGAGGACCGCGCCCTCCCAACCCCGCCCCTGTCCCATCGCGTCTTCACCCTTCGCGTACGATTCCGCCACGGTTTACTTAGGGGAGCCTAACCTAATGGGAAATGAGGGCGCAGTGGGCGGCGAGATCTTCCGGGACCCCTGGGGCATCCCCCATCTGCGCGCGGAGAGCGCGAACGGGCTCGCGTACGCCCAGGGCCGGGTCACCGCCCTCGACCGGGCCTGGCAGCTCGAGGTCGAACGGCACCGCGCGCAGGGCACCTCGGCCTCGTTCCTCGGCCCCGAGGCGCTCCCCTGGGACCGTTTCGCCCGCCGCGCCCGCCTGGCCGACACGGCCCGCCGCTGCTGGACCGAACTGCAGCGGACGGACCCGGAGACGGCGGAGTGGGTACGGGCGTACGTGTCCGGCGTGAACGACGGCCTGGCAGCCGCCGGGGGCTCGGGTTCCGACCTGTCCGCCGGCGGCGGGGGCCCGGTGTCCGGGACCGGATCCGCCGCGCCCGCCGGGGACGCGGAGGACGCGGGTTCCGGTCCGCCGGCCGCCGGCTCCGGACCTCGGGCCGACGCGTCGGCCGGCAGCACCGCCGTGAGCGCGGCCGGCTCGTCGGACCGCCCCGACGGGACCCCGGCCGGGCAGGCCGACGGCGGGGACGCGGTGTCCGGGGCCGCTCCCGAGTTCACCCGCGCGGGCCTGCGCCCCGGTCGCTGGGAGCCCTGGACCCCGCTCGCGGTCTGGCTCTCCACCCACATCCTGTTCGCCGGCTTCCCCGCCAAGCTCTGGCGCACGCACATCACCGCCCACCTCGGCGCGGACGCCGTCGGCCTGTTCGCCTCCGACGGTCCCGGCACCGCCGGCAGCAACGGCTGGCTGGTCACCGGGGACCGCACGGTCACCGGGCACGCGGTCATCGCCGGGGACCCGCACCGCTTCATCGAGGACCCCGGCGTCTACCAGCAGATCCGCCTGTCCTGCCCGGAGTTCGACGTCGTCGGCCTCGCCGTGCCCGGCGTCCCCGGCATCGCCCACTTCGGCCACACCGGCACGGTCGCCTGGGCCATCACCAACGCCATGGCCGACTACCAGGACCTCTACCGCGAGCGGCTGCGGCGCACCGGCGCCGGCGTGGAGGCGCTCGGCCCGGACGGGACGTGGCACCGTGCCGTCCGGCACACCGAGACCGTCGAGGTGGCGGGCGAGGAGCCGGTCGAGGTCGAGATCGTCGAGACCGACCGCGGCCCCGTCGTCATCGGCGGCCCCGAGGGCCTCGACGACGGCGTGCCCGAGCCCGGCGAACCCCCGCTCGCCGTGGCCCTGCGCTACCCGCCCCGCGTCACCGGCGACCTCGGCTTCGGCGCCCTGCTGCCGCTGCTGCGGGCCCGCCGGGCCGCCGACGTGGACCGGGCCGTCGACCGGTGGGCCGAACCGGTCAACGTGGTCATGGCCGCCGACACCGAGGGCGGCACCCTGCACCGGGTGGCCGGCCGGGTCCCGGTCCGCTCCGAGGCCAACCGGACCCGCCTGGTGCCGGCGTGGGAGCCCGGCCACGAGTGGCGGGGCTGGCACGAGTCACCGCGCGCCGGACTGACCGACGGCGTCGCCGTGATGGCGAACCAGCGCGGCCCGGCGACCCCGCTGGGCGTCGAGTTCGCCCCGCCGCACCGCGCCGACCGCATCACCGCGCTGCTGGGCCGGCAGACCCGCTGGTCCGCCGCCGACATGTCCGCCATCCACATGGACACCCACCTCGCCTCCGCCGCCCCCCTGCTGGAGCTCCTCGCCGCCCTCGACGGCCCCGCGGAGAGCGGTCCCGCCGCCCTGAGCGCCCCCGCCGCCGCCCTGCGCGACCGCCTCCTGCGATGGGACCGCCGGATGGACGCGGACAGCGCCGACGCGGCCGTCTTCGCGGCGGTGCGGAGCGCGGTCGTACGCCGGCTCGCCGCGCAGCCCGCCTTCGCCACGGCGGCCGCACCACCCCCGTACCCCGAGGTCTTCCGCCCCTGGCTCGCCCTCGTCCCGCGCATCGGCCACGCCCTCGAACACCTCCTCTCCGCCGAGGAACTGTTCGGCATCGACCGCCCGGCGGTGGTCCGCGCGGCCCTGGAGGAGGTGGCCGCCAGCCCGCCCGCCGGCACCTGGGGCGACACCCACCGGCTGGCCCCCTGGCGGGCGCTGCCGCCGACGACGCCGTACGACGAGCCCGGTCTCTCCGGCGACCACGACTGCGTGCTGTGCACCTCCCCGGTGCCCGGCCTCACCGACCTCGCGGCGCGCGGCCCGGCCGCCCGCTACGTCTGGGACCTGGCCGACCGGGAGAACAGCCGCTGGGTGGTGCCGCTGGGCGCGTCCGGCGTCCCCGGCTCACCCCACCACCGCGACCAGCAGCCCCTGTGGCTCGCCGGAGACCTGGCCCCGGTCCTCACCGACTGGGCACAGCTGAAGAAGGAGACCGATGTCTGACCCGTACGCCTCCCGCACGGCCGTCCACGAGCAGGAGGTCGACGGCTTCGGCACCGTACGCGTCCTGCCGCTGGACCCGGCCGCCGACGCGCCCCTCCTGCACCGCTGGGTGAGCGAGGAACGCGCCGTCTTCTGGGGCATGAACGGCCTCACCGTCCAGCGGGTCGCCGAGATCTACGCCCACATGGACACCCTCGACACCCACCACGCGTACCTCGTCCTCAAGGACGGCGAACCCGCCGCGCTGTTCCAGACGTACGACCCGGAGGCCGACCGCGTCGGCGAGTGCTACCCCGTCGAACCCGGCGACATCGGCGTCCACCTGCTGCTCGCCCCCACCGGCACCGGGAGCCCGCGCCCCGGCTGGACCGCCGCCCTGGTGGGCGTCCTCACCGCGTACGCCCTGCTCGGCCTCGACCGGAAGCGCCTGGTGGTCGACCCGGACGTGGCCAACGAGAAGGCCGTCGCCCGCTTCCTCAAGCAGGGCTTCACCGCCGGCCCCGCGGTCGTCCTGCCGGAGATCGACCTCCCGGACGTGTACCTGCCCGAGAAGAAGGCACAACTCGCCTTCCTCACCCGCGAGGTAGCCTTCGGCGGGTGACCCCCGACGACCTCGTCGCCCACTACGGACTGGAGCCGATCCCCCGCGAGGGCGGCCGGTTCCGGCAGACCTGGGCCGGTCCCGCACGCCCCGACGGCCGCCCCGAGGGCACCGCCGTCGTCGCCCTGCTCACCGACGCCCCCGGCGACTTCTCCGCGATGCACCGCCTCCCCACCGACGAGATCTGGCACTTCCACCTCGGCGACCCCCTCGACCTGCTCCTCCTCGCCCCCGACGGCACCGCCCGCACCCCCGTGCTCGGCCCGGACGTCCTCGGCGGCCAACACGTCCAGCTCACCGTCCCGGCCGGCACCTGGATGGGCGCGCGGGTGGCGGCCGGTGGCGCCTGGACGCTGTTCGGCTGCACGATGGCACCCGGCTTCACCTACGAGGGCTACGAGCACGGCGACGCGGCGGAACTGACGGCGCGTCACCCCGAGTGGGCGGCGCTCATCATGGAACTCTGCCGTCCATGAGCGAGCGGGGTCTGCTGCACGGCCAGGTCGCCCTGGTCACGGGCGCGGGCGGCGGCATCGGCCGGGGCATCGCACGGCGGTTCGCCGAGGAGGGCGCGGCCGTCGCGCTGCACTGCCGCACCTCGACGGAGTCCGCGCGGGAGACCGCCGACCGCATCCGCGCGTCGGGCGGCGCGGCCGTCGTCCTCCGCGCGGACCTCACCGACGAGGACGCCTGCCGCCGCGTGGTGGCCGAGGCGGCCGACCGGTTCGGCGGCCGGCTGACCGCGCTCGTCAACAACGCCGGCGTCCAGCCGGTCCGGGAACTCGCCGGAATGACGGTGGCCGAGTGGCGGACGGTCGTGGACACCGACCTCACCACCGTCTTCGCCTGCACCCAGGCGGCGGCGGAGCTCATGCGGGACCAGGACGGCGGCGGCACCGTCACCCACGTCGCCTCGGTCGAGGCCCGCAGCCCGGCGCCCGGCCACGCCCACTACGGCGCCGCCAAGGCGGCGGTGGTGACGCACGCCCGTTCGGCGGCCCAGGAGTACGGGCCGTGGGGCGTACGCGTCAACACCGTCTCGCCCGGCCTGATCGACCGGGAGGGCCTGGCCGACGCCTGGCCGGAGGGCGTACGCCGCTGGCGGCAGGCGTCCGCCGTGGGCCGGCTCGGCCGCCCGGAGGACATCGGCGACGCCTGCGTGTTCCTCGCCTCCCGGCTCGCGTCCTGGGTGACGGGCCACGACCTGGTGGTGGACGGAGGGGTCTCGGCCCGGCCGACCTGGTGAGCACACCGGGCCCGCCATCCGTACGTAACCCGTAGCCGGAACGGCCGGGAGGCGGGTACGACGTGGAGCGACGGCGGAACGGGGCGGCGGGCGAGGACGGACGGGGCGGAACCCCGGGCAGCCGCGGACCCCGGCGACTTCGAGGGCTGGTGCTGCTGGGCACCGTGCTGGTCCTGCTCCTCCTCGGCAGCGCGGCCCCGGCGAGCGCCCACGCCGCCCTCCGCGGCAGCGACCCCGGGGACGGAAGCGTCGTCAAGTCCGCGCCCCGCCACCTCACCCTGACCTTCACGGAGTCCGTCGGCCTGCTCGAGGACTCCTTCCGCGTCTACGGCCCCGACAACCGCCGGGTCCCCCTCGGCGAGCCGCAGCACGCGGACGGCGCCCCCGACACCGCCCGCGCGGACCTGCCCGGCGGCCTGGCCGACGGCACGTACACGGTGGCCTGGCGGGTCGTCTCCGCCGACAGCCACCCGGTCTCCGGCGCCTTCACCTTCTCCGTCGGCGAGCCCTCGCCCACCGCACCGGCGGCACCCGCGGCGTCCGCCGAGCACCCGGTCACCAAGAGCCTCTACGACACCGGCCGCCACCTCGCCTACATCGCCGCCGCGCTGCTCATCGGCACGGCGGCGTTCGCGGCACTGTGCCGGCCACCGGACCCGGCCCCGCTGCGGCTGCCGCTGCTCACCGGCTGGTGGACCCTGCTGACGGCCACGGCCGTCCTGCTCGTCCTGCGCGCCCCGTACGAGAACGGCACCTCACCGGCGACCGCCCTCGACCCCGCGGCGTTCACCGACACCCTCACCGGCCGCCCGGGCCTCGCCCTGCTGGCCCGCCTCGCCCTGCTGTCGGCGGCGGCGCTCCTCCTGCCGCTCGTCCGGCGCCGCTCCCCCCGGACCCGCCTGGCGGCCGGCGCGGCACTCTCCCTCGCCCTGGCACTGACCTGGGCGGCGGCCGAACACGCCTCCGCCGGCATCCAGGTCCCGCAGGCCATGACGTCGTCCGTGCTCCACCTGCTGGCGGCGGCGTGCTGGCTCGGCGGCCTGACGGCCCTGCTCCTCACCCTCCACCGGGCGAAGACCCCGCCGCCCGCCACCGTGGTCACGCGCTTCTCCCGCCTGGCCCTCGCCTCGGTGACCGTCCTCGTCGTCACCGGCGTCTACCAGTCCTGGCGCGGCCTCGGCTCCTGGTCCGCCCTCACGGAGACGTCGTACGGCCGGACCCTGACGGTCAAGCTCGCCGCGACGGTCTTCCTGCTGCTGGCGGCGGCACTGTCCCGCCGCTGGACGGCTCTCCTGGCGCGACCGGCGAGGACTCCGGCGGCGGTCGAGGAACGCGTACCGGAACTGGTGGGGGCGTCCGGAATCCCTCCGGAGCCGGAGCCGGAGTTGAGGCCGGGGCCGGAGTTGAGGCCGGTGACCCCACCGACGGACGGACCGGACGGACCGGACGGACCGGAGGACCGCCTCCGCCGAGCCCTGCGCCGCTCCGTACTGGCCGAGGTCGTCGTGGCCGTGGTCGTCCTGCTGGTCACCACGGTGCTGACCGGCACCCTCCCCGCCCGTGCGGAGGCGGAGGCGGCCAAGGCGCCCGAGCCGCAGGTGGCCGGCCTCCCCGGGGCGGAGGCGTTCACGATCCCCTACGACGTGGGCACCCCCGGCGGACGGGGCACGGTGCAGCTCACGATGGACCCGGGCCGGGTGGGCGAGAACGGCCTCCAGGCGGTGGTCTTCGGCCCCCAGGGCGCCCTGACCTTCGTCCCCGAACTCCGCCTCTCCTTCACCCTCGCGGCGAAGAACATCGGCCCCATCGACGCGAAGCTGACCGACCGGGGCGGCTACTGGGCCACCAACGACCTCAACCTCCCCCTCGAAGGCACCTGGACGATGAAACTGACGATCCGGGTCTCCGAGGTGGACCAGGTGAGCGGGACCCGCCAGGTGGAGATCACCCGCTGAACACGCGGCAGGCCGTCAACGATGCGCGACACGTAAGGATTTCGTCATCCGCCACGCTGTTCCGGACGGCCGGTCCGCCCCGTTGGATGGGAGCCGAGACAGGTGATTCCCAGGAAGGTGGGCGACATGGGGCGGGTGCGGAGCGCACTGCTCGGACCGTGGGCGGCCGGAGTGCTGGTGGTGGCGGTCGCCGGGGCCGGCTTCGGGCTGTACTGGTTCCAGCCGTGGAAGCTGTGGCAGGACGAGACGGTGCGGGAGGCGCTGCCCGAGGTCACGGCGGTCGCCTCGACACCGCCTGCCGAGGCGCCGTCCGGGGCGACGGCCACCCCGCCTCCGGCCGGACCGACGACCCTGGCGAGCGGCGAGCTGATCAGCCACGAGCACGCGACGTCCGGCACGGTGAAGTTCGTGCGGCTGGCCGACGGCAGTCATGTGGTGCGCCTGGAAGGGCTCGACACCAGCAACGGCCCCGACCTGCGCGTGTGGCTGACCGACGCACCGGTGAAGGAGGGACGCGCCGGCTGGCACGTCTTCGACGACGGCCGGTACGTCAGCCTCGGCAAGCTCAAGGGCAACAAGGGCAGCCAGAACTACACCGTCCCCGAGGACGTCGACCCGTCCCGCTACACCAGCGTCAGCATCTGGTGCGACCGCTTCGACGTCTCCTTCGGCGCGGCGGAACTCGCCCGCGTCTGAGGACGTCACGGCGACGCGTCACGCCGTCCCGCAGCGACCGCGGAGGATCTCCACACCGTCGCCCTCGAGATCGTCGCAGTACGCCGCACGCCCGGTCATGGCCATGATCAGGGCCGTGGTGCTGCCGGACACGAGGGGCCCGGAACCGGCCGTGAACGGTCCGTCGTCCGCCACGAGTCCCAGGCCGCCGATGCGTCCCTTGGCGACGACCACGAGGTCCGAGCCCCGGTAGTACTCGGCCGTCCGGGTGACGACGTCGATCGGATGGTCACGACGGATGCCCAGCGGGCGCCGGATGTCCTCTCCGTGCACGATCGTCTCGCCCAGCAGGGCGATGGCGGGCAGGGGAGGCTTGGTCGTGCTCGGGACGACACGCCGGAAACGCTCGAGGGTCTCGCCCGGGGTCGCGCCGAGCTGCTCGGCCAGCCGCACGGCCACCTGCCGGTCGAAGTCGAACCGGCAGCGGATCACCCCCGCCAGCCAGCGCACGGCGTTGAGACTGGCGCCCGCGGTCAGGTGCGCCAGCACCTCCCGCACCGTCAGACCGGCGCAGAGCGAGGGAGTCTCCCACTGCTCGTCCGTCAGATCCGCGAGATCGGCCGCCAGCGCCGCCCGCTCGGCGTGGATCAAGGGCCAGAGCCCGGTATCGCGATGGCGGTCTGCTGTCAGTGCCGGATCAGTCATTCGGGCTGGACTCCTGTCAGGGGCCGTGGTCTGCGGTGCCCCCGGCCCGAACAACGGGCGTCCGGCGAGGGCGGTCCTGAAGGAGACTCCCGCTCCGGAGCGAAGTCATCGCCGGTGAGCGATCTTTCACCGCAGGGCTGCGGTCCGTCGGTATGCGACAGGTTGCCGGTGGTCGCGGGCGGCGAGCACGGCTTCGCGGGCGAGGGCGGCGACGGCACACCGAGGGCTGAGGAGGTGGGGTTCGAACTCCCAGCGGTTCAGTTCCCGCTCATGCCCTGCACCAAGCGCTGAGCAGTTCCTCGGGGCCGTACACCGCCTGAAGACCGGAACAAGTGACCCCGCTGCGGGAGACCGCCACGAGCGGTACCGGCTCATCGGTGATCGCTGCCCGGTGCTTCTGCAGCGCTGCCAGGTCGTGCCTGTCGAACGCGGAGTTCTCCAGCCACTTGACCGAACCGAGGAAGAGCAACTCCTTGGCCACCGGCTGACGGTCGGCGCCCACCAGGTCGATCTCGACGTCGTTGCTGCGGGTCCAATACCCGCCGATCGCCGGGGCGGCGGGCAGGGGCCCCTCCGGCAGGAGGCGGGCGAGGGATTCCCGGACCAGGGGCTCGATCGCGCGGCCCCGCCAGCTCGTCCACCGTTCCTTGATCCGGCTCAGCGTGAGATCTCCCCGCATCCGCTCGATCTCCGCCATGTGCGGATCCAGAAAGGCCAGCCAGAATCGCAGGTAGGGGTCGGCCACCCGGTAGCGGCGTTCCTTCGACGGCCGCAGTGAGAGTGGCAGTTCGGCCGTCACCACCCGTTTCTCGGTCAGGACGTCCGCGGCCCGGGTGAGCGTGGTGTGGGCGATGCCGCCGGCGGCGCGCGCGATGTTGGTGAAGGTTCGCTCCCCGCTTCCGATGGCGCGCAGGACCTCCCTGCTCATCGCCTGCGGCGGAAACTCAGCGGCGAGGGAGCGTTCGGCGGAGACCAGCAGTGCCGAGATCGGATTGTCCAGCGAGTCGCGGAGGAACTCCCAGACGTCCGCTCCGGCCCGCCACTCGGCGCAGATCAGGGGGAGACCACCCGTGACCAGTGCGGCGTCGAACGTGGCTGCCGGGGACAGACCGAGCATCTCGCCGATGTCGGCCGGGTTCAGGGGCCCCACGACCATTTCCCGGCCGCGCTGGTGAAAGGGGCGGTCGTAACTGTTCAGCGCCTCCATCATCGACAGGTCGGACCCGACCAGGAGGAGAAGCACCGGCTTGCGGCTGAGGAGGCGGTCCCAGGCCCGTTGGAGCATGCCTTCGAAGGCGTCGATGCGGTCCATGAGATACGGAACCTCGTCGATGACGATCACGCTCGGACTGTCATCGGGAAGGATCTCCGCGAGCAGCCTGAACGCCGCGTTCCACTGATCGGGGGTTTCCTGCGAGAACAGTTCCCGCTCCGGCAGAGTGGACCTGTGCACGGCGTCGAGCAGCTCCGCCAGCTCGTCCTCTGCCGGGCCGCCCGCCGCGGTGAAGAAGAGGTTCGGCGCCTCGGTGCGGCGCAGGAACTCCTCGACGAGGCTGGACTTGCCCACCCTCCGCCTGCCCCGCATGAGGATGCACCGACCGGGCTTCAACAACCCCACGGCATCGCGGACCTCTTGAAAGGCGCGGCGGAGCACCTGCAGTTCTTGGTTCCGCCCGATGAAACGACGCATGAGGAGACTCCCACTAGGGATAGTATCGGTACCGATACTATCCCTAGTGTAACCATCTATGTGGCGGCATCCGGCTGCGCCTCGTCGCTGTGCAGCCGGCACCCCGCCGGGATGGCGGAACCGCTGGCGCACACCGTGCTTCGCGTGGGGCGGCACGGAGGCGCCGGACCACGCTGGACAACGTCGAAGGGCCCCACCGCAAGCGGTGGGGCCCTTCGACAACGTGCCCGGTGAGGCACTGGCGGAGGATACGAGATTCGAACTCGTGAGGGGTTGCCCCCAACACGCTTTCCAAGCGTGCGCCCTAGGCCTCTAGGCGAATCCTCCGGTGGGAACATTACATGACCGAGAGGAGTGCTCGCGAACTCGTTCCTCGCCCGCGACATGGGGTAGCCTCTGCCGTAGCCCCTCACGCGGCGCTATCTGACTGAACTCCCCCAGGGCCGGAAGGCAGCAAGGGTAGGTCGGCTCTGGCGGGTGCGTGGGGGGCGCTTGCGTTTCCGGCGCCGGGGCCGGTTGTCGGTGGGCGCCTATAACCTCGTATGCGTGTCGTCTCTCGCGCTCTACCGCCGTTACCGCCCGGAGTCCTTCGCCGAGGTCATCGGGCAGGAGCATGTCACTGACCCGTTGCAGCAGGCGCTGCGGAACAACCGGGTCAATCACGCGTACCTGTTCAGCGGTCCGCGTGGCTGCGGCAAGACGACCAGCGCGCGGATCCTGGCGCGGTGCCTGAACTGCGAGCAGGGTCCGACCCCGACGCCGTGCGGGGAGTGCCAGTCCTGCCGGGACCTCGCGCGCAACGGACCCGGTTCGATCGACGTCATCGAGATCGACGCCGCTTCCCACGGTGGCGTGGACGACGCCCGTGACCTGCGTGAGAAGGCGTTCTTCGGGCCCGCGGGCAGCCGGTACAAGATCTACATCATCGACGAGGCCCACATGGTCACGTCGGCCGGTTTCAACGCGCTGCTCAAGGTCGTCGAGGAGCCCCCGGAGCATCTGAAGTTCATCTTCGCGACCACCGAGCCCGAGAAGGTCATCGGGACCATCCGGTCGCGTACGCACCACTACCCGTTCCGGCTGGTGCCGCCCGGCACGCTGCGGGACTACCTCGGCGAGGTGTGCGGCAAGGAGGACATCCCCGTCGAGGAGGGCGTGCTGCCGCTCGTCGTGCGGGCCGGTGCCGGGTCCGTGCGTGACTCGATGTCCGTCATGGACCAGCTCCTCGCCGGTGCGGGTGCGGACGGTGTGACGTACGCCATGGCCACCTCCCTGCTGGGGTACACGGACGGCTCGCTGCTTGACTCCGTCGTCGAGGCCTTCGCGACCGGTGACGGCGCCGCCGCCTTCGAGGTCGTCGACCGGGTGATCGAGGGGGGTAATGATCCGCGGCGGTTTGTCGCGGACCTGCTGGAGCGGCTGCGGGACCTCGTCATCCTCGCCGCCGTTCCCGATGCCGCCGAGAAGGGGCTCATCGACGCCCCCGCCGACGTGATCGAGCGGATGCAGGCACAGGCCGGCACCTTCGGGGCCGCCGAGCTGAGCCGCGCCGCCGACCTCGTCAACGAGGGGCTCACCGAGATGCGCGGCGCCAACTCGCCGCGCCTCCAGCTCGAGCTGATCTGCGCGCGCGTGCTGCTGCCCGCCGCCTATGGCGACGAGCGCTCGGTCATGGCCCGGCTGGACCGGATCGAGCGCGGTGTGAACTTCTCCGCGGGCGGCGCCGGCGCCGGTGTGCCCCCCATGGGGTACGTACCCGGGCCGGAGGTCCACGGAGGAGCGCCGGCAGGCCAGGCGGCTCAGGCGCCGGTCGCGCCGGGTGGGGGTCCCGCGGCCGCCCGGGCGGCGGTACGGGGGCCCGGTCCGGCACCTGCTCCGGCACCGTCCGCTCCCGCTCCCACTCCCGCTCCCGCGCCTGTTCCTCCCGCCCCGCAGGCTCAGCCTCCGGCGGCCGCCCCGGCCGCGGCCCCTGCGGCCCCCGGCGCCTGGCCCACCGCCGCCTCCGCCGGCAGCGGTGGCCGTCGGCCCGGCGGCTGGCCCACGGCTGCGGCTGCGGGCGGGGGACAGCCCCCGGCCGCACCCGGCGCACCCGCGCCGGTGTCCGCGCCCGCACCCGCCCCCCAGCCGGCCCCCGCGCCCTCGGGTGGCGGCGGCGGTCTCGACCCCCGCATGCTCTGGCCGAACATCCTGGAGACGGTCAAGAACCGTCGTCGCTTCACCTGGATCCTGCTCAGCCAGAACGCCCAGGTGACCGGTTTCGACGGCACGACGCTCCAGATCGGCTTCGTGAACGCCGGCGCGCGGGACAACTTCCTCAGCAGCGGCAGCGAGGACGTACTGCGCCAGGCGCTGGCCGAGCAGTTCAACGTGCAGTGGAAGATCGAGGCGATCGTCGACGCGTCCGGTGGCGGGGGCATGGCGGCACCTGCCCCGGCCGCACCGCCCGGCGGCCGTAACGACGGTGGGTACGGCAGCGGGTACGGCGGTGGCGGCACCGGTGCCGGAAGCGGCCAGCGCCCGCCCGCCCCCCAGACGAGCGCCCCGCCCGCGCCGCCGGCGAGCACTGCCCCGGCAGCGCCCGCGCCCACCC
>NZ_JAGMUJ010000187.1:0-12553 GCF_019049255.1 Streptomyces sp. AC558_RSS880
GGCATCGGCGACACCATCCGCGTGTCGCTGTCGGCCCCGCCGGTCGAGGAGATCAAGGTCGGCATCCAGATCCTGGAGTCGCTGAACCTGCGTCAGCGTGGCCTGGAGATCGTCTCCTGCCCGTCCTGCGGCCGCGCCCAGGTGGACGTGTACAAGCTGGCCGAGGAGGTCACCGCGGGCCTGGAGGGCATGGAGGTGCCGCTGCGGGTCGCCGTCATGGGCTGCGTGGTGAACGGTCCCGGCGAGGCCCGCGAGGCCGACCTGGGTGTCGCCTCCGGCAACGGCAAGGGCCAGATCTTCGTGAAGGGCGAGGTCATCAAGACCGTGCCCGAGTCGAAGATCGTGGAGACGCTGATCGAGGAGGCGATGAAGATCGCCGAGGAGATGGAGAAGGACGGCATCGCGTCGGGGGAGCCGGCCGTCACCGTGAGCTGAACAGCACGGAATTCCGAAGGGGGCCCGAGCGTGACGATTCTGGAGAGCATCCGGCAACCACATGACCTGAAGGCGCTGTCCGAGGCGGAACTCGGCGAACTGTCCCACGAGATCCGGGAGTTCCTGGTGCACGCGGTCGCCAGGACCGGCGGGCACCTCGGACCCAACCTCGGGGTGGTGGAGCTCACCGTCGCCCTGCACCGGGTCTTCGAGTCGCCCGTGGACCGCATCCTGTGGGACACCGGCCACCAGAGCTACGTCCACAAACTCCTGACCGGACGTCAGGACTTCTCCAAGCTGCGCGGCAAGGGCGGCCTGTCCGGCTATCCCTCCCGCGAGGAGTCCGAGCACGACGTCATCGAGAACAGCCACGCCTCCACGGCCCTCGGCTGGGCCGACGGACTCGCCAAGGCCCGCCAGGTGCGGGGGGAGAAGGGCCATGTCGTCGCGGTGATCGGCGACGGCGCCCTCACCGGCGGCATGGCCTGGGAGGCGCTCAACAACATCGCCGCCGCCAAGGACCGGCCGCTGATCGTCGTCGTCAACGACAACGAACGCTCCTACGCCCCCACCATCGGCGGACTCGCCAACCATCTCGCGGCCCTGCGCACCACCGACGGCTACGAACGCGTGCTGGCCTGGGGCAAGGACGTACTCCAGCGCACACCCGTGGTCGGTCCCACCGTCTACGAGGCACTGCACGGCGCGAAGAAGGGCTTCAAGGACGCCTTCGCCCCGCAGGGCCTCTTCGAGGACCTCGGCCTGAAGTACCTCGGCCCCATCGACGGCCACGACGTCAAGGCCGTGGAGTCCGCGCTGCGCCGCGCCAAGCGCTTCCACGGACCCGTCCTGGTCCACTGCCTCACCGAGAAGGGCCGCGGCTACGGACCCGCCCTCGCCCACGAGGAGGACCACTTCCACACCGTCGGCGTGATGGACCCGCTGACCTGCGCGCCCCTCGCCCCGTCCGGCGGCCCGTCCTGGACCTCCGTCTTCGGCGAGGAGATCGTCCGGATCGGTGAGGAACGCGAGGACGTGGTCGCGATCACCGCCGCCATGCTGCATCCGGTCGGTCTCGGCGCCTTCGCCGAACGGTTCCCTGACCGGGTGTGGGACGTCGGCATCGCCGAGCAGCACGCGGCCGTGTCCGCGGCGGGCCTGGCGACCGGCGGCCTGCACCCGGTCGTCGCCGTCTACGCCACCTTCCTCAACCGCGCCTTCGACCAGCTGCTGATGGACGTGGCGCTGCACCGCTGCGGGGTGACCTTCGTCCTGGACCGGGCCGGTGTCACCGGCGTCGACGGGCCCTCGCACAACGGGATGTGGGACATGTCCGTCCTCCAGGTCGTCCCCGGCCTGCGCATCGCCGCGCCCCGCGACGCCGGCCAGCTCCGCGCCCAGCTGCGCGAGGCGGTCGCCGTCGACGACGCGCCCACCCTGCTCAGGTTCCCCAAGGAGTCCGTGGGCCCGGAGATCCCCGCGCTGGACCGCGTCGGCGGCATGGACGTACTCCACCGGGCGGACGCCCCCGAGGTGCTCCTGGTGGCCGTGGGAGTGATGGCGCCGGTCTGTCTCCAGGCCGCCGAACTGCTCGAAGCGCGGGGGATCGGATGCACCGTGGTCGACCCCCGCTGGGTCAAGCCCGTGGACCCGGCCCTGCCCCGACTGGCCGCCGGGCACCGTATGGTGGCCGTCGTCGAGGACAACAGCCGTGCGGCCGGGGTCGGTTCGGCGGTGGCGCTGGCGCTGGGCGATGCCGAGGTCGACGTGCCCGTGCGGCGGTTCGGGATCCCGGAGCAGTTCCTCGCCCACGCCAAACGCGGTGAGGTGCTCGCCGACATCGGCCTCACCCCGGTCGAGATCGCCGGCCGGATCAGCGCGGGTCTCGCCGTCGGCGAAGAGCCCGTGAAACAGTCACCGGACCCACAGGAGCCCCAGGCATGACCACCGCGGAGTCGTCGCAGACCGGGGGGTTCGACCTCGGCGCGCTGCTGGCCGAGCGCGGAGCCGAGCGCTACGAGCTGCACACCCGGTACCTCAACCACCAGCTCCCGCGCATGCTGCACACCATCGGCTTCGACAAGGTCTACGAGCGCGCCGAGGGCGCCCACTTCTGGGACGCCGACGGCAACGACCACCTGGACATGCTCGCCGGGTTCGGGGTGATGGGCCTCGGCCGCCACCACCCCGTGGTCCGCAAGGCGCTGCACGACGTCCTGGACGCCTCCCTCGCCGACCTCACCCGCTTCGACTGCCAGCCGCTGCCCGGCCTGCTGGCCGAGAAGCTGCTCGGGCACAGCCCCCACCTGGACCGGGTGTTCTTCGGCAACAGCGGCACGGAGGCGGTCGAGACCGCTTTGAAGTTCGCCCGGTACGCGACCGGCAGACCGCGCGTGCTGTACTGCGAGCACGCCTTCCACGGCCTGACCGCCGGCTCGCTCTCCGTCAACGGCGAGACCGGTTTCCGGGACGGCTTCGCCCCGCTGCTGCCCGACACGGCCGTACCGCTCGGCGACCTCGACGCGCTGGAGCGGGAGCTGAGGGCGGGGGACGTGGCCGCCCTGATCGTGGAGCCGATCCAGGGCAAGGGCGTCCACGAGACCCCGCCGGGCTATCTGCGGGCCGCGCAGGAGCTGCTGCACCGGCACAGGGCGCTGCTGATCGCCGACGAGGTGCAGACCGGACTGGGCCGGACCGGCGACTTCTACGCCTACCAGCACGAGGCGGGGGTCGAGCCGGACCTGGTGTGCGTGGCCAAGGCGCTCTCCGGCGGCTACGTACCGGTGGGCGCCACCATCGGCAAGGACTGGATCTTCAAGAAGGTCTACTCGTCGATGGACCGGGTGCTGGTCCACTCGGCCAGCTTCGGGGCCAACGCCCAGGCCATGGCGGCGGGCCTCGCGGTGCTGTCGGTCATGGAGGACGAGCGGATCGTCGCGAACGTCCGGAGCACCGGCGAGCTGCTGCGGACCCGGCTGGCCGCACTGACCGACAAGTACGAGCTGCTCGCCGACGTCCGCGGCCGGGGCCTGATGATCGGCATCGAGTTCGGCCGGCCCCGGTCACTGAAGCTGCGCTCGCGCTGGACCATGCTCCAGGCCGCCCGCAAGGGACTCTTCGCGCAGATGGTGGTCGTGCCGCTGCTGCAACGGCACCACATCCTCACCCAGGTCTCCGGCGACCACCTGGAGGTGATCAAACTGATCCCACCGCTGATCATCGACGAGCGGGACGTGCACCGGTTCGTGGACGCCTTCACCGCGGTGATGGACGACGCGCACGACGGCGGCCTGGTGTGGGAGTTCGGCAGGACGCTGGTGAAACAGGCCGTCGCCAACCGCTGAAGCCCGCGCCCCGCCAGGATTTGCCCCATAGGCAAGAAAATTGCCCGTGGGGCAAAACCAGGGCTCAATGGAGGCATGAGCTCCTCCGAGGCCGGGCCGCCGGCCGAACCGGCCGACGCGCTCCCCGCGGTCGCGCCGCAGCTGCGTGCCCTGCGGCGACGGGCCTCCCTCACCCTGGAGGCCGCCGCCCGCGACGCGGGTCTGTCGCCCGCGCACCTCTCCCGGCTGGAGACCGGACAGCGCCAGCCCTCGCTGCCGATGCTGCTCTCCCTCGCCCGCACCTACGGTACGACGGTCTCCGAGCTGCTCGGCGAGTCGGCCGCCGACCGGGACGCCGTGGTGCGCGCCGCCGACATGGAGTCCACGGCGGCGGGCGGCTGGACGTACTGGCAGGCCGGTGCCGCCGGGCGCGGCATGCAGGCCCTGCGGGTCCGGGTGCCGCACGGCTCCCAGGGCGACATCGTGCGCGTCCACCCCGGCGAGGAGTGGCTGTACGTCCTCAAGGGGCGGCTGCGGCTGCGCCTCGGGGACACCCTGCACCGGCTCGGCCCGGGGGACAGCGCCCACTTCGACTCGCTGACCCCGCACCGCATCGCCGCGTCCGACCCCGACGGGGTCGAGCTGCTGTTCGTCCACACCCTGCTGCAGAGTCCCACGGCCGCGCTGTGCCTGGGCCCGATCCACGGAGAAGCGACATGACCGGCAAAGACATGGAAGAGAAGCTCCCCCGGGCCCTGTGGGTGCGGCTGTTCATCTACGTGGCGGTGGGACACCTCTTCGCGGCCTTCATCTACTTCCTCTTCGAGATGGCTCCGAAGAAGTAGGCGCCCGCCTCGGGCCCGCCTCAGTCGAGCAGGCGCTCGCGCAGCCGCTCCCGGGTCTCGGGAGTGAGCCCGAGCGCCTGCTCCAGATACGGTTCCACACCGCCCCAGGTCTCCTCGACGGTCTCGAAGGCCGCCGACAGGTACTCCGCGCGCGCGTCGAACAGCGGGCTGAGCAGCTCCATGACCTCGGGGGAGTAGGCCGAGGCGGAGGTGCCGCTGCGATGCACCTTGTAGCGGCGGTGCTTGGCGTTGGACTTCAGGTAGTCGTCGACGATCGCGTCGCGTTCGACGCCCACCGCGAGCAGCGTCACCGCCACCGACAGTCCCGCGCGGTCCTTGCCCGCCGCGCAGTGCATCAGCGCGGGAACGCTGTCCTCGGCGAGCGAGCGCAGCACCCGGGAGTGCTCGGCGGTGCGCTCCTTGATGATCAGCCGGTAGGAGCTGATCATCCGGTCCGCGCCCTTGCCGTCCGCGAGGATCGAGCGCAGCTGCTCCAGATCGCCGTCGCGGACCATCTTCCAGAACTCGGCGCCGTCGGCCGGGTCGCTGAGCGGCAGGTTCACATTGCGCACGCCCGGCAGCGCGACGTCCGGCCCCTCCAGCTTCTGGTCGGCCGCGTTGCGGAAGTCGAAGACCGTGTGCAGTCCGAGCGAGGACAGGAAGGCGGTGTCCTCGGCGGTCGCATGGGCGAGATGGCCGCTGCGGAAGAGCACTCCGTGCCGCACCCGCCGACCGTCGACGGTCGGCAGTCCGCCCACGTCGCGGAAGTTGCGTACTCCGGTCAGCTCGGGTTCGGTCGACGGGATCTGCTGCGTCACGAAGGACTCCTCCCACTCGGCGCCGCCGGCGGGGCTCGCCGGCGGGCACCACTTGACGATACGACATGCCTGCCTGGGGCAATGAGTTGTCCACAGGCATTGCCCGGACGCCCCCGCGACCCTGATGATGTTGGTGTCTGATCGCATCTGTTCGGGTATGTTGGAGGTTCGGTGACGCAGGTCTCCCAAGACGGTCGTACCTGGCTCCTGTCGGGGCCGGCCAGCAGCTACGCGCTCCATGTCACGGACCGCGACGAGCTGGTGCATCTGCACTGGGGCCCGAGGATCGCGCTCGCCGACGCGGAGGCCCTCGCCGCGCGCCCGCTGCCGGACGACTGGCCGTTCGAGTCCCGCCTGGACGGACGTGAGGAGTACCCGGTCGAGGGCGGCCCCCGCTTCGTCCGGCCCGCCCTGTCCGTACGCACCGCCGACGGGCGGCGCGGCACCGAGTGGGCCTTCGACGGCCACGAGAGCGACGACGGCGAACTCCGCCTCCGCTTCCGCGACGGCGGACTGACCGTGACCCTGCACTACCGGATGCGCGACGACGTGGTCGAACGCTGGGTGACCCTGCACAACCGGGGACCCGCGGCCGAGCTCCTGCGCGCCGACTCCGCGACCTGGACCCTGCCCGAGCGAGAGCACTGGCGGCTGTCCCAGCTGCACGGCCGCTGGGCCGCCGAGTCCCGGCTGACCCGCGCCCCGCTCACCTACGGCGAGAAGGTCGTCGGCAGCCGCCGCGGCCACACCGGACACCAGCACCTGCCCTGGGTCGCGCTCGACACCGACGCGACCGAGGAGCACGGCGAGGTCTACGGCTGCGCCCTCGGCTGGTCCGGGTCCTGGCGCATCTGCGTCGCCCAACTCCCCGACGCGCGCGTGCAGATCACCGGAGGCGCGGGGCACGACGACTCCGGCCTGCTGATGCTGGACACGGAGGAGACGTACGTCACACCGGTCTTCGCCGGTCTGTGGAGCGACGGCGGCTTCGGCGGCGCCAGCCGCGCCTGGCACGCCTACCAGCGGACGTACGTCGTCCCGGACGCGGACCGGGACCGGCCCGTGCTGTTCAACTCGTGGGAGGCCACCGGGTTCGACATCTCGGAGGAGCAGCAGCGAGGGCTCGCGGCGCGGGCCGCCGCGATGGGCGTCGAACTGTTCGTGGTCGACGACGGCTGGTTCGGGGCGCGGACGAGCGACCGGGCCGGGCTCGGCGACTGGACGCCCCACCCCGGCCGCTTCCCCGGCGGCCTGAAACCCCTCGCCGACCACGTGCACGGGCTCGGGATGCGGTTCGGTATCTGGGTCGAGCCCGAGATGGTCAACCCGGACAGCGACCTCTACCGGGCGCACCCCGACTGGGTGCAGTTCCAGCCGGGCCGCCGGCGCACGGAGTTCCGCAACCAGCTCGTGCTCAACCTCGCGCGCGACGACGTCCGGGAGTACCTCTGGGAGCGGCTGGACGGGCTGCTCTCCGGCACCCCCGTCGACTATGTGAAATGGGACTTCAACCGCTGCTTCAGCGACGCCGGCTGGCCGGACGACCCGTATCCGCAGCGGCTGTGGACCGACCACGTGCGGGGTCTGTACGCCCTGCTGGACCGGCTGCGGGCGGCCCATCCGGGCGTGGCCTTCGAGTCCTGCTCGGGCGGCGGCGGGCGGATCGACCTGGGGGTCCTCTCCCGTACCGACCAGGTGTGGACCTCGGACAACACCGACCCGCTCGACCGGCTCGCCATTCAGCACGGCTTCAGCCAGATCCATCCGGCCCGGGTGATGGCCGCCTGGGTCACCGACAGTCCGAACGCGATGCTCAACGGGCGGGTCAGCTCGCTGCGCTTCCGATTCGTCAGCGCCATGGCCGGGGTGCTCGGCGTCGGCGGCGACCTCGCGCGGTGGACCGAGGAGGAGCTCGCCGAGGCGCGGGAGTGGGTCGCGCTCTACAAGGAGATCCGGCCCGTCGTCCAGCGCGGCGACCTGTACCGGCTGCGCCCGCCGGAGGGCGGGCTGAGCGCGGTGCAGTACGTCCTCGGCGACGAGACCGTCGTCCTCGCCTGCCTCCAGGCGCAGCACCACGGAGAGCCCGTTCCGGCCCTCCGGCTGCGCGGCCTCGACCCGAAAGCGTCGTACGAATGCCGCGAAACGGGCGAAACGCATCGAGGTGCTCTCTTGCTGCACCACGGGCTGCGCACCGGTCTGCGGGGAGATCTGGACGCCGCGGTGGTGCGGTTGCGACGTCTGTGATCCTCCCGATTGAGGCGTTCTGTCCGATTAGGTGGTTTCGCCATAACGTGCCCCGAAAGAAAGGGAGATGGGGAGGGGGTGCGTGAGCATCGTCATATCCGTGACGATGTGTCGTCGCCATGCTCACGTAATTCTGGGGGATGACAAGGGAATTCGTGCGGGAAAGGGAATCCCGGCTGACGCTCGGTGACGTCAATTCCGCCTTTGGATCACGGAAAAAGCGTTCGCGGTGAACTCCGCGCTTGTCCCTTCGCGTCCGGGTCGCTTACGTTCACCACCGATCCGGACGGACGCCTAATCCTGCCGCCGCCCGGAGCCCGCACACACTGACCCGTGTACGGCAGGAGCGGGGGACCCACAGGTACGACCGCCTGTTCCGGTTCCCGGGACGGCTTGGGGTTAAGCCGCGCGACAGCGCGGCCGGGCATCTCCAGCCCGAACCCGACAGCTCACCTCGTAGGCGCCGGAGAGGAATTCGTCATGCCCGCGAAGGGTAAGCACCGCCGTACCAAGGCCCAGCGTTTCACCCGTTCCATCGCCGTCGCCGGAACCGGTGGCGCCGCACTCGCCCTGCCGTTCCTCGGCGCCACCGGCGCGCACGCCGCCACGCCGGGGACCGCCCCCGAAAAGGCCGTCCAGTCCCTTTCCGCCGCCGACCAGAAGACCGTCGCCGAAAAGGGCGACGAGGCCCGCACGTACACCGTGAAGGCCGGCGACTACCTCGCGAAGATCGCCGAGACGGAGCACGTCGACGGCGGCTGGAAGAAGCTCTACGCGGACAACCGCGAGGCCATCGGTGACGACCCGGCGCTCATCCACCCCGGTCTGAAGCTCTCCGTCGACGGCGGGGCCGCCGCGAGCGCGCCGCAGAAGCCGTCCTCCGCCGAGACCCCGCAGGCCCCGGAGCAGAAGGCCGAGCAGCCCGCCGAGCAGCCGGTGGAGCAGCCCGCCGAGCAGCCCTCCTCGGAGGCCTCCACCCCGACCACGGGCGCCGACCAGGCCGCGAGCACCTCCGGTTACAGCTCCCCGGTGCCCGGCGCCGGGCTCGGCACCGCCTACAAGGTGGCCGGCAGCATGTGGTCCAGCGGCTACCACACCGGCGTCGACTTCGCCGTCCCGACCGGCACCTCCCTGAAGGCCGTCGGCGCGGGCACCGTCGTCTCCGCGGGCTGGGCCGGCGCGTACGGCAACCAGGTCGTCATCAAGCTCGACGACGGCCACTACGCCCAGTACGCCCACCTGTCCTCGCTCTCCGTCTCGGCCGGCCAGACCGTGACCGGCGGCCAGCAGGTCGGCCTCTCCGGCTCGACCGGCAACTCGACCGGCCCGCACCTGCACTTCGAGATCCGCACCACCCCGGACTACGGCTCGGACGTGGACCCGGTCGCCTACCTCAGCTCGAAGGGCGTCTCCATCGGCTGACCCCCGCGGCGACCTTCCTGACACGCGCGCCGAAGGCCGGACCCCGATCCCCGGGTCCGGCCTTCGGCGTATTCCGGAATTGGCCAACATTTTGAGAGTGTCTTATCTCACCGCCCGTCAACCCTTCCTTACGGTCGCGTAGGTCACATTCGAAGGTGAATCATGAGCGGTTGTGGCAGACGATTCGAAGAGTGACAGCAGAGCAGTGATCGGGTCGTACGTGGCGGTGGGGGACAGCTTCACCGAGGGCGTCGGCGACCCCGGCCCCGACGGGGCGTTCGTCGGCTGGGCCGACCGGTTCGCCGTGCTCCTCGCGGACCTCCGGCCCGAGGGCGACTTCGAGTACACCAATCTCGCCGTGCGCGGGAAGCTACTGGACCAGATCGTGGCGGACCAGCTGCCGAGGGCGGTCGAACTCGCCCCCGACCTGGTGTCGTTCTGTGCGGGCGGCAACGACATCCTCCGCCCGGGCAGCGACCCGGACGAGGTGGCCGAGCGGTTCGAGCGGGCGATCGCCGCGCTCACGGCGGTGTCCGGCACGGTGCTGGTGACGACCGGGTTCGACACCCGCGGCGTGCCCCTGCTGAAGCATCTGCGCGGCAAGATCGCGACGTACAACGGGCACGTGCGGGCCGTCGCCGACCGCTACGGCTGCCCGGTGCTCGACCTGTGGTCCCTCCGGAGCGTCCAGGACCGCAGGGCCTGGGACGCCGACCGGCTGCACCTGTCGCCGGAGGGGCACACCCGCGTCGCGCTCCGCGCCGGGCAGGCCCTCGGCCTGGACGTCCCCGCCGATCCCGAACAGCCCTGGCCGCCCCTGCCGCCCCGCGGCGCCCTCGACATCCGGCGGGACGACGTCCAGTGGGCCCGCGAGTACCTGGTGCCGTGGATCGGCCGCCGACTGCGCGGGGAGTCGTCGGGCGACCACGTGATCGCCAAGGGAACGCTGTCGCCGGACGACATCAAGGTGCGGATCGCCTCGGTGGCGTGAGAGCCGTCCGTCGGACGGGGCCGGTCCGGCACCGTGGTGCCGGACCGGCCCCACATAATGGAATGCCTGACCGACTCCCCCTGGAGGTACCGTGGCCGGTTCCCGTTCCCAGAGCTCCGGGCCGCGTGCCCTGCGGCCCGTGGCCTTCGGCGCGGACCCGAGTGGCGAGCGCATGGCACGCATCCGCAGATCCCCGCACTTCAAGGACGGCGTGTTCCAGAACCCCGGGGGCACCGCCCGGATCCGCCCGTCGGGGTCGACGCGGGACCTGGCGAAGATCTACCTCGACAAGGACTCCCGGTCCCGCCGCGCCCCGAAGGGCACCATCCCGGTGCACCCGACCACCCTGGCCGACATCTCCCGTCCGCCGGCCACCGGGCTGCGCCTGACCTGGATGGGCCACTCCAGCGTGCTCGCGGAGATCGACGGACACCGGGTCCTGTTCGACCCCGTGTGGGGTGAGCGCTGCTCACCGTTCCCCTTCGCCGGACCCCGGCGGCTGCACCCCGTGCCGCTGCCGCTGACCGCGCTCGGCCCGGTCGACGTCGTCGTGATCTCCCACGACCACTACGACCACCTGGACCTGCCCACGATCAAGGCGCTGGCCGGCACGGACACCCTGTTCGCCGTGCCCCTCGGCGTCGGCGCGCACCTGGAGCGCTGGGGCGTGTCCGCCGGGCGGCTGCGCGAGCTGGACTGGCACGAGACGACGAAGGTCGGCGGACTCACCCTCACCGCCACCCCGGCCCGCCACTTCTGCGGCCGGGGCCTGCGCAACACCCAGCACACCCTGTGGGCCTCCTGGGCGGTCGCGGGCGAGGAGCACCGGATCTACCACAGCGGCGACACCGGCTACTTCGAGGGCTTCAAGGACATCGGCGCCGGCCACGGCCCGTTCGACGCCACGATGATCCAGGTCGGCGCGTACTCGGACTTCTGGCCCGACATCCACATGACGCCCGAGGAAGGCGTCCAGGCCCATCTCGACCTGCAGGGCGGTGACGCGGCCGGCGTGCTGCTGCCCATCCACTGGGGCACCTTCAATCTGGCGCCGCACGCGTGGGCGGAGCCGGGGGAGTGGATGAAGGACGTGGCCGGGGAGGCGGGGCAGGCGGTGGCGTTCCCGCGGCCGGGCGAGCCGTTCGAGCCGGCGGGGAAGGTGCCGGTGGAGGCATGGTGGCGGGCGGTGTCCGGTCCGATCGCGCACCCCTGGCGGCGTTCCCGGATCGCTGAGGGGGTGGCCGAGACGAGCAAGGGCGATCTCGACCTCGCCGGTGAGCGGTGAGGTCGGTCGGGGACGAGCCGGGAGAGATCGTGCGGATGCCGGAGCGTCTCCCGGCTGAGGTGCTGGATCGTTCGCTGCTGGACTCGGACGGGGCGCCCCGGGTGGAGCGTGAAGTCGCCCCGGCTGTCGCCGACCCGGTCGCACTCGGCGAGTGTTCCGTCGAGCAGGACGTACTCGGAGTCGCTCTCCCGCAGGACCCGCGGCAGCCCGAGCGCCCGGCGGGCCGGATGGTCGACGACGGCCGTGACGCAGACGTGGGCGGTGCCGGCGGATATCCCGAAGTCGGCGACGATCTGCGTGAGCGGGTCGTGCCGGCGCAGGTTGGTCAGGCTGTGAAGGATCAGCATCGGGAGCGGAGGCATCCTGGCTTGCTGACCTGGTGACCGCCCCTGTGGGAGCTGGGTGCGGGTGTCTGGCTCCCGCTCGAAAGGTCGCTTCGTGGGTCGACAGCGTGCCTGGGGCATGGGTCGGCCCTCGGAGACGGCGGTTGTGCCGGACCGATCCAGTGCCGTAGTGATCGGTCCAGTGCCGGTGGCCGTCACCGGTCGCCCGTCAATCGCGTCGTTCAGCATGGGCATCCCCAGCAGATAGTCATGACCCATGAGGCGGCACATGGCGTTCGCCATCGAACACGTCCGAGTTCGTCAGTCGGCCAGGGCGTCTTGCGCGCGAGGTGCGGGCAGTCGATACGGGGCGATGTGTGTGGCCACCGGGCCGATGGGGGCGTCCCCGAGGGAGATCTGCCCCGCAGGCACCGTTGCTCCTGGGCATACGCCCGGCCGAGCAGCGCCGGCTCACACACCTGGGGCCCGAACGTACTTACCGCTGTCAGTGAGCCTCTTTCATCCTGTGGTGGAGGGTGAAATGGGCTGGTCAACGAGTGTGGTGACGAGGCAGAGCCCCTCGTCGTCGGCGTGGTGATTCCACTCAGCACACCGGCGACCGAAGGGGCCCTGTTGGTTCCGTATCGAGCCATGCTCGACGTCCCGCATGAGCTCGTCGAGCATGTCTCGTGGCTGCTGTACGAGCACCGTCGGGCTCGCAACACCCGCCGGCGCAAGCTCGGCTGCTTCACGCAGGCGCTGCTTACTCCCGTCCACCTGCGCAAGAACGAGACGTTCTCACAGCCCGGAGCCGGGTTCGGGATATCCCAGGCCACCGCCTGGCGGTACGTCGACGAGGCCTTGGAC
>NZ_JAGMUJ010000187.1:12563-89507 GCF_019049255.1 Streptomyces sp. AC558_RSS880
CCATGAAGCCCTCACCGGCCTCGGTGAGGACCACCACGTCATCGTTGACGGCACTCCGATCCCCATCGAGCGGATCCGCGCGGACAAGCCGTACTACTCGATGAAACACCGCAAGCACGGCATGAACGTACAGGTCATCGCCCGCCCCGACGGCACACCGCTGTGGTTCTCCCGCGCGACACCGGGCCGCACCCACGACCTGACCGCGGCCCGGGCCCACGGCATCGTGCAGGCCTGCCTCACCCGACAGATCCTTGTCCTGGCCGACCGCGCCTATCAGGGGGCCGACGCCACCGTCCGCACCCCGTACTACCTACCGTCACAGCGAACAGCCCGAGCACTACCAGCAGTTCAACCGCGACCACGCCCGCCTCAGGACACCCGGTGAACGAGCCTCCGCCCAACTCAAGTCCTGGCACATCATGCGCAGAGCACGCTGCTCGACCCGACACATCAGCCGCACCGTCCAAGCCATCCACACCCTACTGACCTGCGACTATTCAGGATGAAAGAGGCTCAGTTGTGGGCGGTGGCCGCGTTGGCGTCGGGTCAGACTCGAGAGGATGTTGCGGAGGTGTTCCAGGTCTCGCTCAAGTCGGTGGACAACTGGTGGGCGAAGTGGGTGGCCGACGGGCGCGAAGCGCTGGTGGCCAAGCCGCGCGGGCGTCGGGTCGGTGAGCATCAAAGCCTGGACGCGTCTGGCCGGTGTCCACGACGGTGAAGCACATACCCTCAGCCTCTTCGTGAACGGGAAGCGTCAGGGCGATCCCGTGCCGGTACCGGGGGCGGGGCGGGGCGGGGCGGCCGTGGTGGACGGCAACTTCCAGATCGGCCGCGCGGGCAGCAGCAACATCCCGCTTTTCACCGGCGTCCCGGACGCCATTGGGGATACCATCCCCGACATCTGGACCACCCGGTCCGACGGTTCGGTGCGCTTTCGCTCCGGCAGCAGGACCGCGCTCTCGGGTCCCGGTACGGAGATCGCCGGTTCCACGGCCTACTGGAAGACCCGCATCGCCGTCGGCTGACAACGAGCGGAAGAGCCGCTCGCCCCAGGAAGAGGAACATGAGGACGAAAGCAGCCGTTGCCGCGCTGATTGTGCTGACGGGTGGCGTCACCGTGGGCTGCGCGGATGCCGATGGCGCCGCCGACACCCGCTCCGCTGAGCAACTGCTCGACGAAGCCGATCGCACCATGAGGGCGCTCACGTCCGTGACCATCGCGACGGACACGGAGACCGGCCTCGGCAACGGCCGCTCCAGCCGTCTGCGGACCGACCTCAAGAGCCGGTGCACGTACACGTCGACCGAGACGACCGGATCGGAACTGGAGCAGATCCGGATCGGTGAGACGGACTACATCCACGGCAACGAGGTTTATTTCGAGATGTGGGGGCGGGAGACGGTCCCCGCGATGCGGCAGAAGCCCTGGCTGAAGAGCCCGGTCAACTCGGCGAGGGGAGCGGACTCCCTGGCCGACTGCGCATGGCCGTACTCCTCGTACGGCAAGGCCACCAAGGGCGAACCCACCGAGATCGACGGCAAGCCGGTGATTGCCGTCGAGACGCCGAACGAGGACTTCGGCGACGGCACCGACACCTACTACATCGCAGCCGAAGGCAAGCCGTACCTCCTGAAGATCGTTTACGTGGGCAGCCACCACCGGGCCACCACCGAGTTCAGCGGTTTCAACGAGCCCCTGAGCATCCGGCCCCCGGCGGCGGTCGACGTCCTGGATCTGAGCAGCCTGCCGCAGGGCGGCTCCGACTAGCGGCCCTGCCGATTGCGGAAGGCGCCATGGCGGCCCACTCGCCCGCTGGCGACGTACGGTTCTGCCGTCCCAGGCAGCCATCCGCAGGGCGCCTTTTCTCCCGCATCGGCACCGTATGCTGTTTGGCCACCTGGGCGGCGGAGGACGACACCGTGCTTCTCGCCGCCGACGGCTCCGACGGCACGGCGTACCCGCGACTGCAGTACCTCCCGCCGGGCCTCGGTGACCGGTGACAGACAGATCTTCGGCCCGGAAGGACTCACACCCGACTGGCGCCGAATCTCCCACTCAGGTCACGATGCGAGTCACAGGAGTTCCAACATCAGGCTGACCAGGGGAATATCGAAGGGGCGCGGTGGAGTCGCTGTGGACCGAAAGAACCAAGAACGACTTCTGGTCCGACATCCACATGACGCCCGAGGAAGGCGTCCGGGCCCATCTCGATCTGCAGGGCGGCGAGGCGGCCGGCGTACTGCTGCCCATCCACTGGGGCACCTTCAACCTGGCGCCGCACGCGTGGGCGGAGCCGGGGGAGTGGATGGAGGACGTGGCCGGGGAGGCCGGCCAGGCGGTGGCGTTCCCGAGGCCGGGTGAGCCGTTCGAGCCGGCGGGGAAGGTGCCGGTGGAGGCGTGGTGGCGGGCGGTGTCCGGTCCGATCGCGCGTCCCTGGCGGCGTCTGCGGGGCGCTGAGGGTGTGGCCGGGACGAGTAAGGGTGATCTCGACCTCGCCGGTGAGCGGTGAGGTCGGTCGGGGACGAGCTGGGGGGAGACGGTCCGGCTGCCGGAGCGTCTCCCGGCTGAGGCGCGTGACGGTGTGGTTCGGGCCTTGGACGGGGCGCCCAGGGTGGAGCGTCAAGCTCCTGCCCAGCGATTCGGGCCGTTGCCGTCCTTGGAAGGTCCATCTCGGGTTGTCGTCCGAACACGCATCGTGGAGCGCGGCTATTTCTGTGGCCTCAGTGGTCATGTTCTGCCCTTGTGAGCCTGGACGGTGGGACCACGCTGGTGGTGTTGGCGGTGGTAGTCGCTGTTGTCAGGAAGGGTGGAGTTCGACAACGACGCGATAGCTGGCGGGTTCTGAGGTGATGTGAAGGTTTGGATCGTCGAACATGCGCTGAAGCGATGCATGCCACTCGAGGTTTCCGGTGGCTTGGTCGAGCGCGGTGCCCGAGGTCCACTCGGCGACGTGGACAAAACGAGTCTCGGGGGCGTCGGCGAGGGGGCGGTGCAGGCGGGATCGGACGAAGCCGGGCTGGGTCGACATGATCCGGGCGTTCTCCTGGTACACCTCGGCGAAATAGTCGGCTTCGTCCGTCGGCACGGTGTAGCTCTTGATGACGGTGACCGGGCCGACGACACCGGTCTTCGATTCCAGGGATTGAGTCATGCCACCTTGTCCGGTGACGCCTCGCTCGTGTGACGGACGGTCGACCTTCTTTGTCGTAGCGTTACTTTGCAGGGCGCTCCGCGAGGATGTGCCGCCGTGGACAGCCATTCTTCCCGGCTGTACCTGGAAGACCGGATTTTCTGCCCTTGCCGATGTCGGGCTGACGTCGGCTTCGCCCGTTGGTGGATCGGCCAGTCCGTCCGAGGCGGTGCCGTGTCCCGTAGGGGGCGTGGAGCGGGGTCGAGGGTGGAATTGTGTAGCCGCGCCCGGCCGGGAGGGGTTGGACTTGGTGAACGGCCCTGAAGCTGGGGCCGGTTCAGGCCGTGCACCGATAGGATGCCTGGACGAAGGCATGGCGGAGCGGTGATTTCCGGCGAAGGCGGACGTGATGTCTGATATCCCGCCGTTGCGGGGGCGACACAACGAGTTGGCGGAACTGGAAACGCTGGTGAGCCATGCCCGCGTCGGCCGCAGTGGGGCGCTGGTCGTCTGTGGCGAGGCAGGTGTCGGCAAGACGGCGCTCATGGACCACATCACCGCACGGGCCGCGGCGAACGTCCGCACCGAGCGCATCGTCGCCTCCCAGTCCGAGATGGAACTCGCCTACGCCGGCCTCCAGCAGCTCTGCGGGCACATGATGGGTTCGGTCACCCGGCTGCCGGCCCCGCAGCAGGAGGCGATCGAGGTGGCGTTCGGGCTGCGCAGCGCCGCCACACCGAGCCCGTTCCTCGTGGGGCTTGCCTTGCTGGGGCTGCTCACCGAGGCCGCGGAGGACCGGGCACTGCTGTGCGTCGTCGACGACGCACAGTGGCTCGACCAGGCGTCGGCGCGTGCCCTCGCGTTCGCCGCCCGCCGTTTGGACGCGGAGGGCATCGCCCTGATGCTCGTCATGCGCCAGGCCGACGAGGTCTTCGCGGGCCTGACGCACTTGGTCGTCGAAGGGCTGGGCCACGAGGACGCGTGCGAACTGTTGCGCCTGGCGGCACCCGGTGGTCTCGACCAGCGGGTGCGCGACCAGTTGATCGCGGAGGCCCGAGGCAACCCGCTCGCTCTGCGTGAGCTGCCCCGGGCACTGAACCCGGCCCAGGCCGCCGGCGGCTTCGCCCTGACCGGTTCCCTGCCGCTGGAGAACCGCATCGAGCAGAGCCTGGTGGCGCAGCTTGCGCCGCTGCCCGCACCGGCGCGCCTTCTGCTGCTGCTGGCGGCCGCCGAGCCCACCGGCGATCCCGGACTGCTGTGGCGGGCGAGTGCGGTACTCGGGCTGGGGCCGGAAGCCTTCGACGCTGCCAAGGACGCCGAGGCGTTCGTCGTCGGCACCCGCGTCAGCTTCCGTCATCCGCTGGTGCGGTCGGCCGTGTACCGGGCGGCGTCACCGGAGGACCGACGCCGCGTCCACGCCGCCCTGGCGGACGTCACCAGCGCCGAGCACGACCCGGACCGCCGGGCCTGGCACCGGGCCAGCGCGACGCTGCGCCCTGACGAGGAGGTCGCCGCCGATCTGGAGCGGTCCGCGGTGCGCGCACGAACGCGCGGCGGCGCGGCCGCCGCGGGCGCGTTCCTGGAGCGGGCGGCGGAGCTCACACCTTCGCCGTTCCACCGCGGGCAGCGGCTGATCGCAGCCGCCGAGGCCAAGCACGACGCGGGTGCGTCGGCCGCGGCCCTGCGCCTGCTCGAGTCCGCCCGAGCCCTTCCCCTCACCGCGTTGCAGGAGGCACTCGTCGTGCGGTTGCACGCCAGGGCCGGATACGCGCTGCGGCGTGATCGCAGCGGGGTGCAGCACCTGCTCGCCGCGGCGCAGGGACTCGAAGGGCTCGACCCGGTACTCGCTCGCGACACCTACATCGAAGCACTGGCAGCCGCGACCTATGGCGGCAGGCTCGGCGACGCCGAACAGGTGGCCGCCGTCGCGAACGCGATCCTCGGGGCGACGCCCGCCGCTGAGGAGACCGACCGGGCACGGGACCTGATCCTGCGCGGCCAGGCCCTGCTCGCCACCGAGGGGCAGGAGGCCGCGATCGACACCCTGCGACGGGCGCAGCGTGCGTTCCTCGAGCAGGCACCGGACTTCCTCGAGCTGCACTGGATGTGGTTCGCCTCCCGTGCCGCCCAGGACCTGTGGGACCCTGCCGGGCTTCGCGCGCTCGCCCACCGGCAGGTCGAGCTCGCCCGCGCCGAAGGCGTCGTCACAGTACTGCCGATCGCCTTGAGCCTGCTGATGCTGGTGCAGATGGTCGACGGCGACCTGGACGGGGCGGAAGCCTCCTGCGACGAGATCGACGCCATCAAGGAGGTCACCGGGAATCCGCTGCCGCGGTACGGACGGCTCCTCCTCGCGGCGTACCGGGGGCAGGTCGGCGAGGCGGAGCGTTGGGCGGAGCGCATCCGGGCCGACGGGCACGCGCGTGGCGAGGGCCACGCGCTGAGCGCGGCCAACTTCTCCGAGGCGGTCCTCTACAACGGCCTGGGCCGCTTCGCCGAGGCGGTGGCCTGCGGCCGCCGCGAGCTGCCGTACACCCACGAACTGAACCTCGCGATGCGCACGCTGCTCGAACTGGTGGAGGCGGCCACGCATACCGGTGAACTCGCGCTCGCCGAGCAGGCGTTCGAGCAATTGGCGGGCGTCACACGGCCGGTGGGGACCACCTACGCGTTGGCCGTGCTGGCGATGGCAGAGGCGCAGCTGCGTGCGGGTGACGAGGCGGAGGCCCTGTACCGGGATGCGATCAAGCGCTTCGAGCACGAGCGGATGCCGATCTGGGTGGGGCGTTGCCGTTTGCTGTACGGCGAGGCGCTCAACCGCCGGGGCCGGCACACCGACGCGCGCGAACAGCTCCGCGTCGCGCACGAGGTACTGACAGCCTGTGGCCTGAACGGCTTTGCCCAACGCGCCGCGGACGAGCTGCGCGCGAGCGGTGAGACCTTGCGGGTCCGCGTGCGGGGATCGGCGGCGCAGCTCACCGATCAGGAACTCAACGTGGCGCGCCTGGCGCGCGAAGGGCTGACGAACCGGGACATCGGCGCCCGCCTGTTCATCAGCGCGCACACCGTCGAGTACCACCTGCGCAAGGTCTTCGCGAAGCTCGGTATCAAGCGGCGGACCGAGTTGAAGCCCGCCCTGGCTGAACTCACCCGGACTCCGACGAGAACCTGAACGACAAGGAGCCGGGCACCCCGCCCCGCTTCCAAGTGCCTTGACGGACACCGGCCAGAGGCGGAGTACGGGCGCTCCACCACGGGCCGGCAGTGCCGTCGACCGCCAAGTCGTCAGCGCGGTCCCCTCGTTCGAGACCTTCGGAAGGTTCGCCGGCCGAGGAGGCGGGCCGGTACCCGCCGGCTCTTCAACGGGAGGAAACGGCCTCCGACAACCGCGGGTGCGTCGCAAGGAGAATCACAACGAGTGATGACACTGTTATGAGAGTCGTCAGGAGTGGGCGGTCGGGGACCTGTCCTCCGCTCTCTCGAGCGAGAGATACGAGGGCGTGTGACACTTTCTGGCGCTGCCCGGACGCCGACACCACGCGGGCTCCCGCCCCGTGGGCCCGACCTGGCACACCTATGGCTGGAGCACACCGTGGATGCGAAGGACGAAGCCGAGCGCGGCCTGACAGTCATACAGGACTACCTGTACTGGGAATCCCATCGCCGGGCCGCGCATCACCGTGCTGCGGACTTGGCCGCGCGTGTGCCCGGACTCAGTGAAGAGCAGAAGACCGACCTCGAGTGGTGGTATGTCGAGGAACAGATCAGGATCTCCCGAACCATCGCGCATCACCTCACCGATCAGATCGCCATGGTGGAAGCGCGACACACGAGACGCTACGCGCGACTGCGCCGGGCCGCCCGCGTCGCGCTGGCCCTTCTCACGGCGACCGTGGTCGCTCTGCTCGTCTCCTTCGTCCTGGTGACCGCAGGCTGAGCAGCCGGACCCCACCATCCGCGCCGGCTCATTCCGTCGCTTCGAGCCTGAGCAGCGACGTGCGCAACGCACTCACGACGACGACCCGCTCCTCGGCGCTCAGCACGGACAGCAGTTGACGCTCCACCGCGAGACGGCTCTCCAGGTGGCGGTCGAACTCCTCCCGCCCCTGAGCCGTCAGAGTGACCAGCGAGCGCCGCCGACGTCATGACGTTGTTACGGACGACCGTCATGAAGAGCCAGTGACGATGCCAGAACGTGTGAAAAGTGCGGTAGGATAAACACAGTGTTCCGGGCGCCGGGTTGGACATCCCACACGAGGTGCCGGGAATGCCGCCCGCTACTCAGAGCCTGGCGGGTGCGGTGTGCCCCGGACGCCGATCGATCCCCCGAGAGCCGGCGTCCGGGGTCACCTGTCGTTCGCCGACGGGAGGTGGTCAGCGCCAGGATCAGGAGGCGCGGTAGAGACCTCGACCGGCGCGCCGGATTCGAGAGGCGCCGACGAGACGGTCGAGCGTGCTGCGAACAGCGTTGATGCTGCCGCTGTCGGTGGCACGCCCCAACGCCACCGCTACGTCGCGGGCGCGCACATCCGTATCACCGACCTGTGCGAAGTAGTCCATGATCTGTTCGGTCAGCTTGCCGTACTTTCGCTCCAGGGTGACAGTCGGGAGCGTGTCCGCCTCGGCCTCAGCCGGCCTTGCGGCACGGTGCCGACCTGTGTCGACGGCATTCGCGGCGGCTCTTCCCTCTGTTGAGGCCGCCATCATGACCTCAAGGGCTCCCAGCGCCCGTTGAACGGTGTCGAGATGGGCGACGACGGCAGCGAGTTCCCTCTCCAGCGCCTGCTTCTGCAGCTCCAGACGACTGAGATCCTCTTGGAGGCTCCCAGCCGTGACCTCGATGTCGTGCGCCGCGCGAGATGCCGGAACCATGTTTTCCTCTCATCCTCAACCCGTCGTGCCACGCCCTCGCCCAGCTCACCCGGGGTGCCGCTCGACCCGCACGCCGGTATGGGCACTCCGGAACATCATAGGCAACACGCACTCTTCACCACATAGCGCCAGAGGTTCTCCCCGGAAGGTGCTGGAACATCGTCACCGAGGGAATCCCATTGCCGCCGCGGTGAAGACGCAGTAATGATTCAGCGGAAGCCCGTCAATCAATTGTTGCCACTGTCACACGTAAAGCGCAACGGGCGAGCGCACTCTTCAGTCGGAGCGGTGTGACAGCCGGCCGTGGTCGCCCATGTCGGAACCGTCTCAGACGCCCTCTGGTCCGTGTCCGTCGGAAGGAAGGCGGGGGCGGTTCCAACTGCGCAGCTTGTCAGGGTTCAGGACGGCCCACACATGGGTGACGTGATGGTCGGCGATGTCGAAGCTGATGACGGCGGCGACCTGGTCGTTGTGGCGGACGACGATCGCGGTGCGGCCATTGGCGGAACTGAGATGCAGGGAGGTGTGGGGGCGGGGGGCAAGGAGGGTGAGGAGAGCGCGGGCGACGTGCTGATCACCGTGGACGGGCCTGGTCAAGGCGCGGATCTTGCCGCCGCCGTCGAAGAACGCGGCGGCCTGCGGAGACAGCAAGGACCGCAGGCGCGGGGCGTCGGTCGTGACGCAGGCCTGCCGGACGGCGCGGACGATCCTGTCGTGTTGTCGCGGTGTCGTGGGACGCGCGCGGCTGGTGCGCAGGCTGCGGCGGGCTCGGTCGGCGAGTTCGGCGCATTCGTGTGGTGACTGACCCACGATGTCGGCGACTGTCTGTGGCGGCATGGCGAAGACGTCGTTGAGGACGAATGCCGCCCGTTCGGCCGGGGAGAGGGAGTCCAGGGCGTTGAGCAGGACGTCGCTGAGCTCCTCCGTCAGAGCCCGGTCGAAGCCCGTGGTGGTCTCCGTGCCCTTCTGGCCGGAGTGCGGGAGCCGGCGCTCGGGCACGGACAGGCGCGCCAGGCAGATGGTGCCCGTGCTCTTGGTCAGCCATACACGCGGATCAGCGATGCGTGTCCGCTGGTTGTCGGACAGGGTGTACCACCGCCTGTAGGTTTCGGTGACGGCGTCCTCGGCCTCGGGCCCGTTACCCAGCATCCAGTGGGCGACGTCGAGCAGATGCTGTCGCTCGTCCAACAGCTCCGCGATCGGTGCCGTATCACCGGTCTGACCCATGAGGCCTCCTACCTCTCACCGGCACCTCGCCTCCACCGTCGCAGTCGGATGGCAGTGCCTCCTGCAGTGCAGACCGGACAAGCACGGATCATGTGACAGCGGTTCGCGGTCGAGGACGGTCCGTAGGGGGACTGAACCACAACGAGACCGCAACAGTGTGACAGCATGAGATGTCGCCCTCGTACACGAGACGTCGTCCACTCATGAAGGGGTCCACTCATGCCCGCAATCCTGATCCACGGCGTTCCCGACACCCATCACGTATGGGACGGTGTGCGTCGGCACCTGACCAGGCCCGACGTGGAAGCCTGGGACATGCCCGGCTTCGGCGCCGAGCGTCCGGCCGGTTTCGGTTCCACCAAGGAGGAGTACGCGGACTGGCTCATCGAACGTCTGGAGCGGGTCGGTGAGCCGGTTGACCTGGTCGGTCATGACTGGGGGTGCATTCTCACCCTCCGCGTCGCCGGCCTGCGCCCCGACCTCGTCCGTACCTGGGCGGGAGGCAACGGGCCGATCAGCGCAGAGTACGTCTGGCATCCGCTGGCCAAGATCTGGCAGGACCAGGTCCAAGGCGAACGCTATATGTCCGAACTGCGAACGGAGCCGTTCGCGGAGGAGGTCGCGGTCGGCTTCGATGTGCCTCTCCAACTGGCCAGGGAGATGGCGGGCCGTGTGGACGGGACGATGAAGGACGCGGTCCTCAGGCTGTACCGGTCGGCACTCACCATGGGGGCGGAGTGGGAGCCCGCGCTGTCCGCGGTGACCGCGCCGTCCGTGGTCTTCTGGGGAGCGCAGGACCCCGCCTGTCAGATCGAGTTCGGGCGCAAGCTCGGAGCCTCCCTGCACGCCTCCCAAGTGATCGAGATGGACTGCAATCACTGGACGGTGCTCCAGCAGCCCGCGGAGGTGGCAGGGATTCTCGAGAAGCACTGGAGCGCGCACGCCGGCGCCTGACGATCGCGGCGGCCGGACCGATCGGTCGCCGGCGGATCGCCGATGGGGCCCACCGGCGGGACCTCCGACACCACCCTGTTCCGCCGTGACCATCGCGCCGGGGTTCTCCCGCAACCTGAACACCGTGCAGGTGTGCCCGTCCGACGACCCGACTGGGGAAACCCCCGAACGCACGGACGTGACGCGGGCGTCGAACTTCGTCCACCTGCGCCCGGCGCCCCGGACGACAGCCCCGCTCTTCGGCGACCAGGGCCTGCACCCCCGGCGCCCCGGAACCACGCGGATCAACGACTGGGGCGGCACCGCTCAGGCCGGGCAGCAGTTCGTCGTCACGGGGAGAAAGGGAGACCGGACCGCGATCTGGTTCAGCGGCAGCACGGTGTGGTTCCACGACCCTCACGGCAGGAACACTGTCCCGGCGCATGGTGTGAAGAGCGTCAGGCCAGCCGGGACCGAGCCGGTGAAGGCCCACGGCACCAGCTGTCCGGACGCTGCTGGATCCCTACAGGCCTCTCGCCGTCGACCCAGGCACCCTGAGCATGTACACCGTCCCCGTCGGCCAGGCCTACGTCGCCACCGGGGCTCCCCGGCAGACCACGGACTGCTTCCCCTCGGCCGGCGACGGGTACGTGGCGTTCTCCCCGGGCCGCCACGGGGGCGTACCACGGGTCGACCACGCACTCGCCCACGGTGGCCCAAGGGCGCCGTGCCAAGGCTCTCGGTGTGCACTTGCAGAGAGGGCCGATACCGGAGATTCAGAAGATCCCCGAGTTGACGCGTGGAAGGGAACAGGTGCGGCAATCCGCCGGTCGACACTGCAAACGCCCCGAGTCTCTGCAAGAGGGACGGTATCCAATCCAAGGGGTAGACCAGAAACGGCGCCGGCGATTGCCGATACCGGGGGTCCGCTCCCCGGATCCGGCCCCCGCCGCCGCCCGGGAAGCCGGCCGCCACCACGCAGGCGCCCGGACCGGGACCGCTCCTGTCACACGGGACGGTGTCGAACGGTCTTAGAGGCTGAAGCCGAGAAGAACAGAGGACATCGTGCGTGAGATCTTGATCGTGGGCGGCGGCTACGCGGGTTTCTACACAGCGTGGGGTCTTGAGAAGAGGCTACGACGGGGTGAGGCACGTGTCACCGTGGTCGATCCTCGTCCCTACATGACGTATCAGCCGTTCCTGCCCGAGGTGGTCGCGGGGTCGGTGGAGGCGCGTCATGCCGCGGTTTCGCTTCGGCGGCATCTGCACCGGACCCGTCTGATCGCGGGCTCGGCGACGGAGATCCGCAACGCCAGTCACACCGTGACGATCCGGCCGCAGTCCGGTCCGGAGTTCGACCTCCCCTACGACATGCTGGTGGTGACGGCGGGAGCCGTCACACGCACCTTCCCGATCCCGGGGCTGCGCGAGCAGGCGTACGGACTCAAACACGTCGAGGAGGCCGTGGCGATCCGCGACCGACTGCTCACTTCGTTCGACCGCGCGGCCACCCTGCCCCACGGGCCGGAACGTCGCAGGCTGCTCACCGTCACCGTCGTCGGTGGCGGCTTCTCCGGGGTGGAGGGCTTCGGTGAGCTGCTGGGGCTGGCGTCCGCGCTGCTCAAGCACTATCCGGAGATCAAGGCGGAAGAACTCTCCTTCCACCTGGTCGAGGCGCGGGGCCGCATACTGCCCGAGGTCACCGACCGACCCGGTGAGTGGGTGGTGCGCTCCCTGGAGAAGCGGGGTGCGCGGGTACATCTGAACACCCAGCTCGTCTCCGCCGAGAACGGACGAGTCGTTCTGTCGGACGGAGCGGAGTACGACTCGGGTCTGCTCGTGTGGACGGCGGGCAACGCCTCGAACCCGATCGTGCACAATCACACCGACCTCCCCGTCGACGAGCGCGGCCTGTTGACCGTGCGTGCGGATCTCCGGGTCGGCACGGAGACCGAGGTCGTGCCGGACGTATGGGCGGCCGGTGACGACGCTTCGGTGCCCGATCTCGCCGTCGGCCTACCGGACGCCCGCACGGTGCCCAACGCCCAGCACGCGGTGCGTCAGGGAAAGCTCCTGGCGAAGAACATCCTGGCCTCTCTGCGCGGCCGGCCGGTCAAGAACTACGTGCACCACAGCCTCGGGGTAGTGGCTACGCTCGGACTGGGCCGTGGCATCTTCCAGTACCGGCGCCTGGTCATCAAGGGATTCCCGGCATGGCTGATGCACCGTGGATACCACGTCCTGGCCGTTCCGAGCTGGGAGCGCAAGGCGAGGGTGTTCGCCGTGTGGGCGACCGCCGCCCTCTACGGCCGCGACATCGTCTCTCTCGCCTCGGTCCAGCGTCCGAGGGAAGCCTTCGTCTCCAGCGGTGAGCCAAGGCCGAGCGAAAAGCCCACGGACGCGGTCGCCGGATAGACCCGAGGGGCACGACCGGGCGGCAGGAGTCTCACTGAGCGCGTCTGCCGCCTGGAACCGTTGTCGATCCACGACGGGGTCGTGAGACCGGAACGTCGAAGGCGGCTCAGGGCTTCGCCGCGCGGTACAGACCGCGGCCGACACGGCGGACGCGCGAGGAGCCGACGAGACGGTCGAGTGTGCTCCGGACGGCATTGATGCTGCCACTGTCGGTGTCACGCCCAAGGGCGGAGGCCACGTCCCGGGCACGGACGTCGACGTCACCGGCCTCCGCGAAGTAGGCCAGGATCTGTTCGGTGAGTTTGCCGTACGACCTCACACCGTCCGAGTCGGTGTCGGGGTGGCTCGCCGGCGACCGGCCCTCCTCACCCTCCTCGGTCGTGTCCGCGACCGGCGCGGGCGTCGGTGGCACCGACGCCGGCACCTCCGCATCCTCGGGACGGGGTGCCGCAGACGACGGAGCGGCCCCGGGCATGAGGGCCTGAAGGGCGCTGAGGGCCCGCTGTACGGAGCCGAGATGCGCGGTGACCGCCGCCAGTTCCCTCTCAAGCGCCTGCTTCTGCATCTCCAGGCGGGCCAGGTCCTCCTGGAGGCCCTCGGCGGTGATCTCGATGTCGCGAGCCGTGGGGGTCACGGAGACCATGCGTTCCTCTCGTCCTCACCCCTTGTTCCGGCGGGGCCGCCCGATGTGCGGGCTCCGTCACCCGGCCCGGCACCGGGGGGCATGATACCCGGACAACAGATGGAGCGACCCGAGCAGCGGCCGGAGACCGCAGTGGGCGGGCGTCGCAGCAAGCACACCGTTCACTGCGACGGACACCGGGACCCGCCTGTGTTCTCCGTCAGTCACGGCCCTTTGTCGAGTGATCGAGCCCGATGCCGCTTTCCCGGCCCGCGGGCGCCGCACTGTCCGTTGGCCCCGCCGCCGAACGGTGCAGTCGCCTCAGGGTCTCGGAAACGGCGTCGATACGTGCGTCCACCGTTTCGATCGCCTCGCGAAGCAGGCTCAGCCGTCCTTCGAGCAGGGCGGCCTCCGCCGCCAGCGACGTGGTGACGGCGACGGGATCGGTCTGCCGGTCAGTGCTTCGGGACATCCCCTCGTCCTTCCTCAGCGCGAGCCGCAAGCTCGTGAACGGGCTTCTCAGAAACAGCGATGGCTCGAACGCATCGGCTGATGTGTGTCCCTGCCATGCTCCTCCTTCCTCGCTGTGGACTCGGGCGGGCATCGCCGCAAGCCGTCGACACCGCATTGACCGGACAGTGAGGAGCGCTGTGACAGCCGGCCGCAGGCCCGCCGTGCTACCGCGGTGTGCAGCCGGGGTCGGGAGCATCCTGGGAGAGAGGGGCGCCGTGCGGCAGGACGTAGAGAACCTCCAGGACGACGTCCTCCGTGCCTCGGTTCTGACCGACATGCACATGGTCCGCGCCGGGCGGTTCCTCGAGGAAGCTGCCCTTCGCGTACACGCCGTCGGAAGCGCACGCGGCGTCGAAGCGGCTGAGCGTCCCCTGCTTGACGTAGGCGTACAAGGTGCCGTCGTGGTAATGCCATCCCGTCGCCTGGCCGGAGGGGATGGTGATCTCACGAAGGATGTAGTCCTTGTCACCGATGGTGTGCTGCGCCAGGATCCTGCCGCTGACGCCGGGCCCGCCGGGGGTCGCCTGGGCGGCCCCCGGAGTCGTCGAGAGTGCTATGAGGCAGGCGCCGACGCCGACGGCGCGCAACATGTTGGACATGGTGATTCCTTCCGACGGAGGGGTTGCAAGGGACAGGCATGGGTAGGTGGACCTCATGGCAGGCCCGTCCGACAAGACACACTGTATTGCCCGAAACGCAACATCATGTGGCGGGCTCCTGGGAAAGTGTTTTTCTTTGCGCGGACGTCACAACATCCGTCCTTCTCTTGTCAGCTGTCGGAGCGGCAGGAGGCGAGGACATCGTGCTGTCCGACGAGACGCGCATGCGGACGGGTCGTTCAGGAGGAGAAGGTGAGGGCGTGGAACCTGCCGTTGACGCCGTGCCGATAGCGGAGTTGCTTGACGAGCGGCGGCATCTGCTGGAGGTCGCGCACTGGATGCTGGGCAGCGGCATCGCTGCCGAGCATGTCACCGACGAGGCCTACCGGGAGTGGTACGGGCTCTCCGATCACCAACGGGCCCGGATCGGGATACCACGAGCCTGGCTGACCCACAGGGTGGGCAGCATATCCCTGACGCGGTTGGCCGGACCGGATCGTGACGGTGGTGTGCGGGGTTCCACGCAGAAGGGCGGATCGAGCGACACCGGCTCGGAGGACGATGTCGACGCGCTGTTGGTGCGGACGTTGGACACGTTGACACCTGCCGAGCGAGCGGCACTGGTACTCAACGACGTCTTCGGCATCGCGGCGAAAGCGCCCACGAGCGCCGCGGGACGCACGGATACGGGACCACTGGAACCGGCGTACACCGAGCCGGCGGACCGGGCCCGGCACAGCCTTCGGGCCCGACGTGCGCGGCCGACGTCACCGCGCAGGCAGGACGAGGTGGTCCACGCCGTAGGACAGGCGTGTGCTGATGAGGACCCGGACCGTCTGGCGTCCCTCCTCGCTTCCGACGCCGCCGCGTTCTTCGACGGCGGAGGGAAGGTCCGCACACTGACACGACCTGTCACCGGCAGTGCTCGGGTCGCCCGGAGTCTGCTGACCCTGCTTGCCCGGAACCCCCGCACCACCCTCCACACCCGCTCCGTCAACGGGCGCGCCGGTCTCGTGGCCCGATACGACGGCCAGGTCGCCGCCGTTGTCAGCCTCGACGTGGCCGGCTCGCAGGTCGTACAGGTCTGGGTGGTCCTCAACCCGGACAAACTGCGCTCCTGGAACCGTCCTCGCACCTGACGTGCCACCGCGCGGGGGTCATCTCAGATCCCGTTCACGACGGGGCAGCGGGAGCGGGAGTGCAGGAACGCGGCGATCTTGGCCGGGTTGAAGACCCACATCACCTGATGAATGCCACGGTACGTGGCTGCGATCGTCATGAAGGTGGCGGGTCGGCCGTCTCTGTGGAGCAGGATGCCGCTTCGCCCGTTGGCCTCGACCGGTTCGGCCTCGACCGTGGGCCAGAAGCGGGGGTGTGCGGTGGACAGGTTGGCCACGCGGGAGCGGCCCAGGACGGGGATCCGAGCCGCTCCCCGGATGCCGTTCCCGTCGGAGAGACTGACCGCGTCCGGCGTCAGCAGTGCCTCCAGTGTGCCGACGTCGCCCTGCTGGGCGGCGGCGACGAAGGCCTGGAGCAGCTTCCGGTGCTCAGAGGCGTCGACGCTGTCGCGCTGGTCGGCGGTGAGGTGTTTGCGGGCCCGGCTCACGATCTTCCGCACGTTGACGGGGCTGAGCCGCAGAATGCGCGCGATCTCGGGATAGCCGTAGTCGAAGGCTTCTCTCAGGACGTATGCGGCGCGCTCGGTCGGAGGGAGCTTCTCCAGCACCAGAAGCAGGGCGAGCTCGAGTGCTTCCGCCCGTTCGGCGCCGACCTCGGGGTCATTGCTCGTGTCGACGGGCTCGGGCAGCCACGGGCCGATGTAGGTCTCGCGGCGGACGCGGGCTGACTGAGCCACGTTGATGGCCAGCCTTGTGGTGGTGCTCGACAGGAACGCGACGGGGCTGACCACGATGGCGCGGTCGGTCCTCTGCCAGCGCAGCCACACCTCCTGGACGACGTCCTCGGCCTCCACCGCACTGCCCAGCACGCGGTAGGCGATGCCGAAAAGGCGTGGTCGGAGTTCCACGAAGACGGACACGGCCTCGCTCAGGTCACCTTCCGCGGGGGGCGCCTCTGGATGCATGATCCTTTGGTCTCCGTTTCTCTGTCACCGGCGTGTTGGCGGAGGCGGTCGGACGACTCTCTGTCGAGGACCGCTGGAGCGGCGGCCCGGCGGACTGAGGGATCTGGCAGGGCGCTGTGCTCGCCTCCGCCCCAAGTGACCGGCGGCGCGGACGCTTCGTGACACTTTCGAGGCGGGTTTTTTGCCGGATCTTCAGGAGCGGGTGGTCGGCTCCGCCTCCGAGTCGGCCTCGCAGCGGGAGGCCGTCGTCGGTCGGATGTCACACGCGCGCTGACAGTTCGGTCTTTCAAGTGAAAAGCGGTGATGCGCAGCACGATGCTTTTCGCGCGCTCCCCCACACGACGAGCCACCTCCCCCCGAACCGGTATCCGTTCCTCACACAGGAGGTAATCCATGGATTGGCGCGTACGGGGACTCTGCCTGAGCGAAGACCCTGATCTCTTCTTCCCGATCGGCAGTATCAACAGCGGTCGGGCAACGCTACAGACGGACGAGGCCAAGGCCGTCTGCCGCCGTTGCCCCGTCACGCGGCAGTGTTTGGCCTGGGCCGTCGACATGGGCCCGGTCGAGGGAATTTGGGGAGGCACCACGGAAGGGGAGCGCCGTGCCATGCGACGGCGCGCGGTGCGCAAGCCGGCAGCGGACAGGGCGGCCTGAGAGCAGACCGAGCGACGCGAGGACGTCGACGGACACGGATGGGGGTGGGCGGGGCGGTTCCGAACCCGGGCCGCCCCGCCCACCCCCCATCCGTGTCCCGTCAGGACACCGCGTCCTGGTCGGCCCGGACGGCCGAGATGTCCAAGGCCAGGGTCACCTTGTCACTGATGAGGACACCTCCGGTGTCCAGCGGCGTGTTCCAGGCCAGTCCCCAGTCCGAACGCCGCAGAGTGGCTGCGCCTTCGAAGCCGACCCGATGGTTGCCGAGAGCGTCGTCGCCGGCACCGCCGAAGGTGATGTCGATGTTCAGGGGCAGTTCGACGTCCTTGACGCGCAGGCTGCCCAGGAGGCGAAACTCGTCGTCGCCGAGCGCAGTGATGCCGGTGGAGCGGAAGGTCATCAGGGGATACGTCGCGGAGTCGAAGAAGTCGGGCCCCGCCAGGTGCGCGTCGCGATCCGCCACCCCCGTGTCCAGGCTGTCGGTCTGGACACTCACGTACGCCTCCGAGCGGGACGGGTCGGCCCCGTCAAGTATGAGAAGGCCCTCGAAACGGTGGAACCGTCCGCGAACGTTGGAGATCATTGCATGCCGGACGGAGAACCCGATCGTGCTGTGGACCGGGTCGATGGTGTAGGCACCGGTCACTTCCGGGTGCGAACCGGAGCCTGGCGAAGCGACTTTGGCACGGTGAATCAGCATGGTGAGCGGCTTTCTCTGCGGTTGCTGTCTGTGGACGGCACGGCGCATCGGCGTTTCGACGATCGCCGTGCCGGGGGAGACAACGGGGCCTGCCGTGCCGCGGTGCGGACGACAGGCCCCATCCAGCCGGCGGACCCGTCCCCGGAGGGCCCGCCACCCGACGACTCAGCGCTGCTGCTGCGCAAGCCAGTCGGCGAAACGGGTCTCCGCGATGTGCGCGTCCGGACCGGGGAGCAGAGTGGTCTCCTTCAGCTCCGCACCGAAGTACGGGGCGTGCACGTCGGTCACGACCTTGCGCGGGTCCTTCTTGGCGGCCAGCCCCTTGCGGATCAGCTCGTCGAGCTGGAACTCGTCGGGGCCGGCGACCTCCACCACCCCGTTGACGGGGGTGCCCACCGCGGTGCGGCCGACGGCGGCGGCCACGTCGTCGGAGAAGATGGGACGGATCTTGACCGGGGCCAGCCGGACGGTGTCACCGTCGGTCGCCGCCTCGGCGATCCCCTTCATGAACTCGAAGAACTGCGTGGCGTGAACGATGGAGTAGGGGATCCCGGACTCCTTGATCAGCTCCTCCTGCGCCTGCTTGGCACGGAAGTAGCCGCTCTCCTGCAGCCGCTCCGTGCCGACCACGGAGAGCGCGACGTGGTGGGTCACACCGGCCTCCGACTCCGCCTTGAGGAGGTTGGTGGTCGAGGTGCGGAAGAACTCCATGACGGCGTCGTCCGCGAACGACGGCGAGTTCGACACGTCGACCACGACGGAGGCACCCCGCAGGACCTCGGCCAGCCCCTCACCGGTGAGCGTGTTGACGCCGGTGTTGGGGGCGGCCGGCACCGCCTCGTGACCGTGCTCGCCGAGCTTGGCGACCAGCTTCGAGCCGATCAGTCCGGTACCGCCGATGACTACGACCTTCATGGTGACGATCCTTTCGGGAATGTGCGATGTCGTCTGCACCAGGGAAGACCGAGTGCGCACGATTTCTGTGACAGGGGAAATGTGTTCAGCACGTCTCATGGCCGCGGGGCCGCTATTCGACGAGCTTCCCTTCGGTGGACACTTCCGCCATGAGGGACGCGATCTCGTCCGGGATGGCGGGAATGCTCTCGTGGGTGATTCCCGTCGTCGGGGACCAGACCAGGTTGACGCGGAAGGCGGGATCCATGTCGGGGTAGTCACTGCGGTTGTGACAACCCCGGGTCTCCCGGCGTTCCAGCGCCGCTTCGAGAGTGGCGCGGGCCGCGAGGGCGGCCGACTTGAGGTCGAAGGCGTGGGCGAGGTCCTGGAAGCCGGCGATGTCGGGGTGGACCCCGACGTTCTGCATGCGCTTCTCGATGGTGTCCAGTTCCGCCAGACCGGTGCGCAGACCCTGTTCGTCCCGGACGACGCCGGCGTGCTCGGTCATGGTGTTGCGGATCGCGCGCTGGAGCGCGCGGACGTTCTCGGGTCCGTCAGCGGCGAGCAGTTCGTCGACTTCGGTGCGCGCCTGGGCCACGGCGGTCGCGGATCGGGGCTGCGCGGTGAGTGACCGCGAGTAGGCGGCGGCCGCCTGCCCGGTGATACGGCCGTAGACGAGGAGCTCGATCAGACTGTTGCCCCCCAGGCGGTTGGCGCCGTGCAGACCGCTGGAGGCCTCGCCGATGGCGTACAGGCCGCGGACGTCGGTGCTGTGGTCCTCGGGGCGGACCCAGACGCCCCCCATCGAGTAGTGCGCGGTGGGGGCGACCTCGATGGGTTCACGGGTGATGTCGAGCATCTGCAGTTCGAGGAGCGTCTGGTAGACCCGGGGGAGCCGGTTCATGATCGTCTGACGGGGCAGATGGGAGACGTCGAGCCAGACGCCGCCGTTGGCGGTACCCCGGCCTTCCTTGATCTCCGTGTAGGAGGCGAGGGCCACGCGGTCGCGTGTGGAGAGTTCCATGCGCTGCGGGTCGTATCGGTTCATGTACCGCTCGCCGAGGGCGTTGCGCAGGATGCCGCCCTCGCCCCGGGCGGCCTCGCTGACCAGGGTGCCGGCGGCGTTCTCGGGTTCGATGATCCCGGACGGGTGGAACTGCACCAGTTCGGGGTCGCGCAGGCGGGCCCCGGCCTCGACCGCCAGGCGGAAGGAGTCGCCGGTGTTCTCGTCACGTCGGGAAGAGGTGCGTCGCCAGATGCGCGTGTGCCCGCCGGCCGCGAGGATGACGGCGTCCGCGTGGACGAGGTGGCGGGTGCCGTTGGTGAGGTCGAAGCCGTAGGCCCCGAAGACGGCACCGTCGTGGACCAGGAGACGCGTGATGTAGACGCTGTCCAGCATCGGTATGTCCAGCTGGCTCGCGCGTCGGATGAGGGTGCGCTGGATCTCCAGGCCGGTGTAGTCGCCGGCGAAGGCGGTGCGGCGGAACTTGTGGGCGCCGAAGAAGCGCTGGGAGATGCGGCCGTCCCCTTCGCGCGCGAAGTCCATGCCGTAGCGCTCCAGGTCGTCGATGCCCAGGGCGGCGCCCTGCGTGACGATCTCGGCCGTGCGGGGGTCGCCGAGCAGGTAACTCTCTTTGAGCGTGTCCGCGGCGTGCTGCTGCCAGGAATCTTCGGGGTCCATCGTGGCCAGGGCCGCGTTGATGCCGCCGGCGGCAAGGGAAGTGTGGGTGTCCTCCTTGGGGCGCTTGCCGACGGCGACGACGTCGACACCGGCTTCGGCCAGCTCGATCGCGGCCCGCAGGCCGGCCCCGCCGGTACCGATCACCAGCACCGTGGTGGAAAGTTGTCGTTCGGTGATAGGCACGATAGCTCCCGTCGCAATGGATGGTCATTGACTAGGACCAGGTCAGGCCGAGGTTTGTGACACCGGCATCGCGCGCGTGTCACAACGTTGCGGTGCCCCCGGTCATATCGACGAGCCTGACGTCCGCGCGAGCCCGCGCCATGACGCGTTCGACGTTCGAGGAGGAGGAGAGGGATGACGTACGTCATCGCACAACCCTGCGTCGACATCAAGGACCGGGCCTGTGTGACCGAATGCCCCGTGGATTGCATCTACGAGGGCTCACGCACGCTCTACATCAACCCCGAGGAGTGCGTCGACTGCCACGCATGCGAACCCGTCTGCCCCGTGGAAGCCATCTTCCACGAGGACGATCTACCGCCGCACTGGGCGCATTACCTTGCCATCGACGCGGAGTACTTCGAAGCGGCGACTCCCGAGCCCCACCGCCGACGTGACACGTCGGGCGATCACCCCTTCGTCGCAGCACTGCCCCCGCAGAGCCCGCGCAAGAAGGAGATCTCCGTTTTCACCGCTCGCAGGGAGGAAGCCGCCGACGCGGACCTGTGGTTCCCTTCCTGACCGACCGCTCCGGCGACGGGCAGCCGCCGACGGGGGCGGCTGCCGACGTCTGCCGGGCGTGGCCGGTCAGGGGGCCAGCGTGATGGTGGTGGGCGTTCCCTTCCAGGCCATGCGCGCGTAGGGACACAACGCGTCGGCCTTCTCGATGAGGTCGCCGGCCGTGTCGGGAGCGACTCCGGGCCACCGCACCACCAGATCGACGCGCAGCAGGTAGCCACCGTCCTCCGGGTCCCGCCCGAAGGCGACGGTCGCCACGACGGAGATCGCCGCTGGATCGAGCGCCTCCTGCCGTGCCAGCAGGCTCAGCGCGCCATGGAAGCACGCCGCGAAACCGGCCGCGAAGAGCTGCTCGGGGTTGGTTCCCCGGCCGTCACCGCCCAGCTCGGCCGGCATGCGCAGCTCGAGGTCCAGGGCGCCGTCGGACGACTGTGCCCGGCCGGAGGCCCGTCCATGTGAGGCCACACCGCCGTGGACGGTCACGGTGGTCGTATAGATGGGCGAGAACCCTTCCCCGTCGTAATCCTTTTCGGTCGACAGGGTGGGCAACTGGATCCGCTCGGTCACGGCATGACTCCGTCGTCGTCGAGGTACGCAGTCCCGGCAGAGGTCCGGGACTACTGGATGACCGACGAGTAACCGCTCCTGTGACGCCTGTCCTTCCGACAGCGGGTCAGTCGTTCAGCGAGGCCACGTAGGGCGCCAGCTTGTCCGGGTTCATCACCCACATGAGCCGGTCGATGCCGTCCGCCGAGATGTCGGCGGTCAGCAGGGCGACTGCCTCCCCGCCGGACGAGACCAGCACGGCCGATCGGCCGTTCGCCTCGACCCACCGGATCTCCGCCTGCGGCCAGAAGCGCGGAGCGAAGGCCATGAGGTACTGCGAGACGTGAGGCCGTCCGATGACCGGGATCCTGGACGCGCCGCGGATTCCGTTACCGTCCGAGTAGCTGACGACGTCGGCGGTGAGCACGTCCTCCAGCACCGACAGGTCGCCCGTCCGGGCCGCGGACAGGAAGACCTCCAGCAGCCGCCGGTGGGCTGCCGGCGTGACGCGTTCCTTGCGCTCGGCGGCCAGGTGCCTGCGCCCGCGGCTGACCAGCTGACGGGCGTTGGCCTCGGTGGTCTCCAGGATCTCGGCGACCCGCCCGTAGGGATAGTCGAACGCCTCTCGGAGCACGTAGGCGGTGCGCTCCACGGGATTCAGCTTCTCCAGCAGCAGCAGAACCGCCATCTCCAGGGCCTCGGCCCGCTCCGCGCCCAGCTGCGGATCCTGCGCGGTGTCGACGGGCTCGGGAAGCCAGGGCCCGACATAGGACTCTCGGCGTACCCGCGCGGACCGGGCCAGGTTGATCGCCAGCCTCGTGGCGACCGTGGTCAGGAAGGCGGCCGGTTCATGGACCTTCGCACGATCGGTGTTCTGCCACCGCAGCCAGGTCTCCTGCACGACGTCCTCGGCCTCCACCGCGCTGCCCAGGACTCGGTACGCGATGCCGAAGAGCTGTGGGCGCGCCGCGAGGAAGTCCTTCGTCGCTTGATCAAGGGTGTCGGGTCGGGCGCCAGGGTGCATGGGTCGTCCCTTCTGGCTTCGTGTGCCCCATGCTACAAGCGGCCGCGGACGGACGCGGCGGTGGACGGCCGCACGACCGCGTCCGACGCCTCCCCCTTGGCACACCGTGTCACTCGGACACTTTCCCACGACCACCGTCGCTGGACGGGCCCATGCAAGGGCCCGTGATCGCAAGCCCGTGTCCGTGCCGTGTCACGGATCGATCGCACGCCTGGTCAGGACTGAGAACCGTCATGTACCAGGAGGCGCCCACAGTGTCGGACAAGACGCCAGCACTCCACGTCGTGCACTGCATGCTGACGCTGCTCTTCGCCCTCGTGGCCCTGCACGCGCTGCGGCAAGGTGTCCGTTCACCGGGGGCGGGGCGCCGTGACCGGGTGGATCACCTGCTGCACTTCGCCATGGCGACGGCCATGGCGGCGATGCCCTGGAGCCTCGGCCCGCCGTCCGGTCGGACCATGACGGTGCTCTTCACGGCCGCCGCTCTGTGGTTCCCGCTGACCGCCCTCCACCACCGCACGGTGGGCACGGTGTCGGCGCTCGCCGGTCGGCTGCCGCCCGCCGTCGGCATGGCGGCGATGGCGTGGATGTCGCGGACACCCGACGGCCGGGGCGCACCCGCCCACGAAACCCTGGCCGGAGGCGTCCCGGCCGCGCACCACTCCGCGGCGCACGGCCATGCCGCGAACGCCTCGGTGACGGCGGCCGTGATCACCGTCGCACTGACGGCCTGCCTCCTCGGCCTCGCCGTACGGTCGTTGACGCGTCCCATGCCCGCGCTCCGGACCGCCACGGACACCGCGCACCGCGCCGCCGCGGCGGACCCGTACGGGCACGTGCGCGACGGGGCGATGTCGTTGGGGACGGCCGTGATGCTGCTCCTGCCCCACTGACCGCTGTTCACGCGAAGCCGACGACGGCCTTGCTGCGCATCAGGAAGTCCGACAGGTAACTGTCGTGGGGCACTCCGGGAGCCATCCAGTACGTCGGTCGGTCACCGGTGTACAGATTGGCGATGGTGGGTTCCGCCAACAGGGTGTCCAGCAACGCGCGGTCGTGGGAGAGGACCGAGAGGACGAGTGTCTCCCGCAGCGGAGCGATTCCGTTCGAGCGGTTCCACGGCGCGACCCACACGCAGGGAAAGGGGAGTTCGACCCGTAGTTGCGCGGCTCCCGCGTCGTCGACCTGATGGACGGCCGGACGCAGGACGGCACTTCCGTCCCCGAGGTCGTCGACGATGCCGTCACCCCCGAGCCAGGCGCGGGTCCCCACCGCCACGTTCCTCAGATAGGAGTCGACGGCCCGGGCCCGGTCCAGCGTGCACACCGGGAGTACCGCCCGGGTGTCCTGGGGCGGCAGGCCGGGCAGCCGGGACAGGCGGTCCGCGACGGCCTCGGCGAGCGGCGCCGGATCGCCTTCGACGAAGACGGCGGTGGTGTTGACGCAGGCGGTGCCGCCCTCGTCGGCGACGGAACCGACGATGGTGTCGAGGTGCTCCCGCCAATCCGTGTCCGCGGTGATGAGGATCTTGGTCCGGCCGGGCCCCTGCGGCAGCACGCGGGCATCGTGGGCGTACCGGGCGACCACGGCGTCGCCGCCGTACACCACCGCGCGGTCGGCACCGCGGATCAACGTCCCGGCGGTCCGGTGGTCCGTGGGCAGCAACACCAGTTGGTCCTGCCGGACACCGGCCCGGTGCAAGGCTCCGACAAGGCGGTGCGGAGTGAACGGCTCCCGCCGTGACGGACGTACGGCGACGCGGTAGCCCAGGGCCAGTGCCTCCAGCCACAGCCGGTGGACACCGGGATGGTTGCCGGAGGCGTTGACGGCGAACACCTCGCCCCGACGGGCCCATACGGCATGCCCGGACCCCGGGCCCGGACCCCGACGATCCCGGACCGTGCCGCGCGGCCTGCCCTGCTCGGCGGACGAACGGGCGAGGCCGACGAATCTCGCGGTGCCCCGTGTCGCGTCGCGCACCACGGCCAGGGGACTCCCGGAGGTGCGGCTCACCAGGTGCTCGTACTCGCGTACGCTCAGCCCGCCCACGGTGCCGGTGGCGAACTCCTCGCCGGCCGCTTCCAGGAGCGTGTCCAGGTCGGCCGTCGGCACCGCCTCGGCCTTGCGCAGCGCGGCCAGCGCCCGGTCGACGTACACCGGCGGCACCAGACTCAGCCGCGCCACCTCGGCACCGGACACATCCGTCACAGGGCTCGGCACGCGGGTCCGGTAGGGGCCGCGGGGGCCCAACGCGTCCAGGTACACCGGCCCGGCGGCCTTCGCGGCAGTCATCAGTACACGCCCTCGATCACGGTCTCACCCTTCACCGTGGGCACGGGCGCCACGTCCGCGACGGCGTCGCCCGCGTGGCCGCCGGCCGGCCGCATACGCACCGCCGTGTCACGTTCCGCGTTGTTGGGGATGAGCATGGACTTGCTGACGTGGCTGACGATCACCTGGCCCCGCTCGCCGACCTCGACCCGCTCTCCGGTGGCGGGGTCGACGACCGACAGGAACACGTACGGCGACACCGGGTCGAACACGCAGGGCTGCGAGGCGTCGAGACCGACCCGTTCGAGCAGCGCGGTGAGCATCATGGTGTTGCCGTACATGCCGATGAGCGGCACGTCGGGAAAGACCTCCGTGGACAGCAGGTGTCGGGTGTCGGGGTCCATGTGGGTGCCACCCCAGACGATCGCCCGGACGGAACCGTTGACGCGCTCCAGGAGGTCCTCCTCGCGGGCGAAGCGCTCCAGCAGGGGAGTGGTGGCGGCCAGTACCCCGATGTCCTGGGTCAGCAGGATCCGCCGGCACTGTTCGACGAGATGGTCGGTGTAGGACTCGACCTCGTCGCTCCGGCCCGCGGCGACCAGCTTCTTCACCCAGCGGGGGTCCATGTCGATGCTCAGCCCCGGGCCGCCGAGGGACGCCGCCGCCCGCTGCAGCACGTCGCCCACCAGGTGCGGACCGGTCGGCGCCACGGTCAGCCACCGGGTGCCGAGAGGCAGGCCGTGCTCCCGGAGTCGCTCGTCGACCTGCTCGGTGCTGTGTCGCATCCAGTCGTCGAGCTGGACGACCCGCTTGGGCGCCCCGGTCGTCCCGCCGCTGTCGAAGACGTTGAGCAGCCGGGCGTCGCTGCCGTAGCCCCGGGGGATCAGGTCGGTCACGGACACGTGGCGCAGCTCGTCGGTCAGGTCGGGGAAGAGCGACAGGTCCTCCACGCCCTCGACGTCTCGTCGCGGATCGAAGGCGAGCCGCTCGGCCCGGTCGAGCCAGTAGCGGGAGCCGGTCGCCGGATCGAAGTGCCAGCGCATGGCCGCTCGCACGAACTCGTCCGGATCGACGCCGTCGAACGGCCCGGCGTCCAGCACGGCGGGGGACTCGTACGTCATCAAGGGTCCTTTCTCGGCGCGGCCCCGTGCGGATGACGGGAAGTCCACGCGGGCATGCGGGGTGTGCGGGCGTCGCTCATCGGCTGAACAGTTCGAAGGCGACGGCGGGTTCGCCGGCGAACCGCGAGCTGTGGACGCGGGTGTTGTCGGCCAGGAAGCGGCGCGCGTACGTCTCGGGGTCCTCCTCGGTCAGGGCCTCCAGATAGGCGCGGTGCCGCAGCAGGGACCGCACCCCCTGTTCGAAGCCCGCCTCGGCGGGCACGGCATGGGACGGCGTCGGCGAGTTGGCGACGGCCACCCAGCGGACGCCGTCCCAGGGCCGGAGCCCCTGTTCGGTGAGTTCCGGGAAGATCCAGCGGTTACCGGCGTCCGCCACCGCGTCCAGGACGGCGCGTCCCACCGCGACGTGGTCCGGGGTGTTCCAGGCCCCGCTCGCCCAGGTGTCCCGGTGATTCAGGGTGATCACCAGCTCGGGCCGGTGACGCCGTACGGCGCCGGCGATGTCGCGGCGCAGGGGGATGCCGTACTCGATCACACCGTCCCGGTGGTCGAGGAACTCCACCGCGCGGACTCCGACCGCCGCGGCGGCGGCACGCTGTTCGGCCTCGCGCAACGAGCGGGCCCGCTCGGGCGTCATGGTGTCCATCCCGGCCTCACCACGGGTGGCCAGGACGTAGGTGATCTGCCGGCCGTCGGCCACCCAGGAGGCCACGGCCGCCGAGCAGCCGTACTCGAGATCGTCGGGATGCGCCACCACCGCGAGTGCTCGACGCCAGTCGTCCGGCATCGGCCGCAGGGGGGTGGGGGAACCGTCGGTCACGCCCCTGCTCCCGCCGGTCGTGCGGGACGGTCGAGAAGGTTCTCCAGAGGGACCGAAGGATCGGTGAGGACGGCGTCCTCCGTCTCCGTCCCCGACTCGATCAGGGCGCGGATCGTTCCGACGGCGTCCCACACATTGACGCTCATCCCGGCCAGAACCCGGTTTCCGGACATCCAGAAGGCGATGAACCGCCGTTCTTCCCGTGCTCCGCGGAAGACGACACGGTCGTAGCCGCCCGGCTCGGTGTACCCGGTGTATTCCATCCCGAGGTCGTACTGGTCGGTGTAGAAGTACGGCAGCCGGTCGTACACCGCGTCCTTGCCCAGCATGCTCAGCGCGGCGGTACGCGGCTGGTGCAGAGCGTTGGCCCAGTGTTCCACGCGCAGGTGCCGACCGAGCCGCGGGTGATAGGCGTTGGCGACGTCACCGGCGGCGTGGACGCCGGCTGCGGAGGTCCGCAGGTGCTCGTCCGTCACGATGCCGTCGCGCACCTCGAGGCCCGCCTCCTCGGCGAGACGGACGTTGGGCGTGATGCCGACGCCCACCACGACGGCGTCCGCGGGCACGTGACTGCCGTCGGCGAGCCGGACCCCGTCGACGCGGCCCCCCGTTCCGGTGACCCGCTCGATCCGGGCGTGGGGACGCAGGTCCACCCCGTGGTCCTGGTGCAGACGGGCGAAGACCTCGGCCGCTTCCCGGCCCAGAACCTTCAGCAGCGGCAGTTCTCCGCGCTCGAGCACGGTCACCTCCGCCCCGGCGGCCCGGGCCGCCGCGGCCGTCTCCAGCCCGATCCACCCGCCGCCGACCACCACTATGCGCGCGCCCTCGGTGAACGCGGCCTTCAGCCGCTCGCTGTCGCCCACGCGCCGCAGGTACAGCACGTTCTCCAGGTTCGCGCCCGGCACCGACAGACGGCGCGGTGAGGAACCCGTCGCCAGGAGCAGCCTGGCGTAGGACACGCGACGGCCGTCGTCCAGCGTCACCTCTCCGGCACGCGCGTCGACGGAGGCCACGCCGGTGCCCAGAAGCAGGTCGACGTCGTGTTCCCGGTACCAGTCCTCGGGGTGCACGTGAAGGGACTCGCGGTCCTCCTTGCCCAGCAGGTAGCCCTTGGACAGCGGCGGTCGGATGTAGGGCCGCTCCCGCTCGTCCCCGATGAGGAGGAGCGGCCCGTCGTGGCCGTGCTTGCGGAGCTCCTCCGCGGCCTTGCCCGCGGCCAGGCCACCCCCGACGATGACGAACGTTTTCACACGTGACATGAGATCCCCGTCCCAGTTCGTGAGGCGCACACAGCGAGCCGTGTGGTCCGGTAACCCATCAGACCGGGCGACGACACCGCTTGTGACACCGCTGTGCGGGCGTTCCGGTCCGGTCGCCGTGGGCCTCTCCCGCCGGTTTCCGGCGGCCGGTTCACGAGCGGTCCGGGCGTGTGACGGCCAGGACGCGGGGATCATCGTGCCCCGGCAGCGGGACGAACCCGTGCCGTTCCAGGTCGGCACTGATGCGAGCACGCGAGGCGGGCCACATCCAGAACGTCTCCGTGTGCTCCCGCAGCACACCTTGCTCGCTCCGCACCCAGTAGTCGACACGGGTGCGGATGCGATAACCGGCCGTCGACATCGTCATGCGGCCCCCGTACACGTGCTCGCCCACCCGCTTCTCCGGCAGCAGGCGCACGATGTCACGGGTCGGCAGCACGGCGGGCGGCAGCTGCAGGAACAGCGAACCCCCGGGGACCAGAGCCGCACGGACCGCGGGCCAGAGCACATCCCGTGCGGCCGGCGGGAGACAGGCGACCGTGTTGTGACACACGGCGACGTCCACGACCGCGTACAGAGACGCCTGGTCCAGCGCGTGCGGGTGCACGGTCACCCGCTCCCGTTGCCGCGCGGGCAGGACGGCGAGGCGGGTCAGCAGCGACGTGCGCATGGCCCGTGCGGGCTCGACGGCGTGCACGTCGACCTGGGACTCGACCAGGCTCATCAGCGTGACCCGTCCTGTCCCGGCACCGATGTCCAGCACGCCGAGACGGGCCTTCGCGACCTGACGGCCGTAGAGGTGGCGGACGCGCTTCTCGTCCTGGTCGGCCTGCAGGATGTCGTAGAACTCGGCGGTCACGGCATACGAGTCCGGGTGCTGCCGGGCGGTCGGCGCTTCTGTGGTGACAACAGGGTGCATGCCAGCAAGACAACATGTGAGCCGTGCGTGTGACATACGGATCGCGTGCGGGACCGGACCGTGGCTTTGGGAGAGTGACCGCCGTCACGGCTGTGCGGTGTCACAGACGGATGACATGTGCAGTCAGTCCTCTTGTTCCGGCCTGGACGCCGGACCGGCCATCGGCCCGCCGCTCGGAGACACGGCGACCCACACCAGTGGCCCCATGGCCGCGCACCGGCCGGTGTGCCGTGTGCTTCCGGCCCACGAACCCGGAGTGAAAGCAGAGCCCGTCGACATGAGCGCGAGTTCCCCCCAGGTATGGCTGCCCGCACACTTCGCCAGTCCTGCCGATCTGCCGCCCGGACTGGACTACGCCCGCTGGAACGGCCGTTCGGCCTTCCCCTCGGACCCGGCGGAGGTGGTGTTCTACGCTCCGCCGCTGACCCAGGACATCGACATCATCAGCAAGCCCCTGCACCGCATGACACGTCTCCGCGCGGTCCAGGCACACTCAGTGCGGGGACCGACGAACTGCGAGCGGAACTGGACCGGCTCCCTCGCCCGGTGACGCTCTGCAACGCGCGAGGCGTCCCCGCTCCGAGCACGGCGGAACTGGCCCTGACGCTGATCCTCGCCTCGCTGCGGGGAATACCGGAGTCGCTCCGCGCCCAGGACCGCGGGGCGTGGAGCCCGCGGTTCTTCCCGTCCCTGTACGAACGGTCCGTGCTCATCGTCGGCTACGGCGCCGTCGGTTCCGCGTTGGAAGATCTCCTGGCACCCTTCGGTTGCGCGGTGACCCGCGTCGCGAGCGAGGAACGGGACTCACGCCGGGGGCCGGTGCACTCCGTGACTCACCTGCCCCGGCTCGTCGCGGACGCGGACGTGGTCGTGCTGTCCCTCCCGCTCACGCCGCGGACCCGCCGGCTCTTCGACGCAGGCCTGCTGGCACGCATGAAGGACGGTGCCCTGCTCGTCAACGTGTCCCGAGGAGCCGTCGTCGACACCGACGCCCTGCTGAAGGAGGCGCACGACGGACGGTTGCGGGCCGCGCTCGACGTGACCGACCCCGAACCGCTCCCGCCGGCACATCCGCTCTGGGCAGCACCCGGCGTGCTCATCACCCCACACGTCGGAGCGTTCACCCCGTCCCTGTGGCCACGTCTCGAAGCACTCGTCCGACGCCAGTTGGCCCGATTCGCCGCAGGTGAGGAGCTCGAGAACGTCGTGTCCCGCTGACCGCGGGCTTCGAGGGCGCGAGCCGCGCCCCGGCCGGCCGCTCCGGGCCCGACGCCGACCCGCCGGTGTCACACCGCGGATGTCTCGCCGGTCATGGTGACGACAGCAGTTCACGCATCATGCCCGAACGGTACAGCGACGGACGAGTCGGCCCGATCTTGCCGCACGCACGCCGAACGGGCCTCGCGGCCGGGGATCCGTCGGGTGACCGGTACGCACGGCACGGCCGCACGGCGGCCGGAACGCCCCGCGCACGCCGGTGCCGCGGACTCACGGTGGAGCCCGGACCGCGACGCCGGCCGTGGTGAGCCTCGGGTGACGCAGAAACGAATGGTGAAGAGATGAGCAACGACAGCCGGCCGACCGAGCCGGGGCACGGGCACACGGGGGAGAAACTGGCTCAATGGGCGGAGAGCCGACTGGGCTACCGCCGTGTCGTCCGCTCCGCACGGCGCCTGGTCTTCCCCGATCACTGGTCGTTCATGCTCGGCGAGATCGCGCTCTACAGTTTCGTCATCCTGCTGGTCACCGGCGTCTATCTGAGCTTCTACTTCCATCCCTCCTCCAACCCCGTGGTCTACCAGGGCGGTTACGCCCCGCTGCGGGGACAGTCGGTGTCGGAGGCCTACGCCTCGACCCTGCACATCTCCTTCGACGTCCGTGGCGGTCTGCTCATCCGCCAGGCGCACCACTGGGCAGCCCTGGTCTTCGTCGCCGCCGTGTTCGTGCACATGCTGCGGGTCTTTTTCACCGGTGCCTTCCGCAGACCGCGAGAGTTGAACTGGGTATTCGGATTCCTGCTGCTCGTCATGGCGATGTTCGCGGGCTTGACCGGCTACGACCTTCCCGACGACCTGTTGTCCGGAACCGGCCTGCAGGTCGTGAACGGCACCATTCTGTCGATCCCGGTCGTCGGGACCTATCTGTCCTTCTTCCTCTTCGGCGGCGAGTTCCCCGGCGACGACCTGATCGCCCGCTTCAACACCCTCCACGTCCTCGTCATCCCCGGACTGATGGTCGCGTTGATCGTCGGCCACGTGGCCTTGGCCGTACGCCACCGGCACACCCAGTTCCCCGGCCCCGGCCGTACCAACGGCAACGTCGTCGGCCTTCCGTTCAAGGTGTACGCCGTCAAAGCAGGCGCCTATTTCTTCTTCGTGTCCGGCGTGATCTTCTTCATGGCCGCCGTCGCACAGATCAATCCCGTGTGGACATACGGACCCTTCCGCCCCGACCAGGTCTCCGCCGGGTCCCAGCCCGACTGGTACATGGGCGTCGCCGACGGCCTGCTGCGTGTCATGCCGGGCTGGGAGATCGACTTCTGGGGTCACACGCTGGCCCTGGACAACTTCCTGCCCCTGCTGTTCGGCGTGCTGCTCTTCCTGGCCATGGGCGCCTATCCGTTCCTCGAGGCCTGGGTCACGGACGACGAACGCGAGCAGCACCTGCTGGACCGCCCACGCAACCGCCCGGTGCGGACCGCTCTGGGCGTGGCCTGGCTCAGCGTGTATGCCGTGGCTCTCATCGGAGCAGCCAACGACATCATCGCCGTCCGGCTGCACGTTTCCGTCAACGCGGTGACCTGGGCCGTGCGCGTCGGCCTGTTCGTCGTCCCGGTCCTGGCCTTCATCCTCACCAAGCGCCTGGCACTGGGCCTGCAGCGCCGAGACCGCGAGAAGGTGCTGCACGGGCGTGAGAGCGGTGTCATCAAACGTCTTCCGCACGGCGGATACGTGGAGATACACGAGCCCCTCGACCCGGCGCGACTGCACACGCTGACCGCTCATGAGCAGTACCGGCCTCTGACGGCCGTAGCCGTGCCGGACACGGAGGGCGCCACGCCCAGCCGTACCCAGCGTCTGCGCGCCGGGCTCAGCCGTGCCCTCCACGGCACCGGCACACAGGTCTCCAAGCCCACGGCGGCCGAGTACGAGGAGATCACCGGTCGCCACCGGTCCTGATCGGTGGCGCACGCCGGCGAGACCTGTCGCCGCGACATGTCACACCTTCGGGCGGTATCCGGTCTCAAGGAGTGAAAAGGCGACACAACGTGCGGTCGGCGCGACCAGCACCGCCCACACGGCGCCTCACCCCGCACGACGCGCAGCTCGCCACCTCGAGCGGCTGTCACCTCCCGTGCAGCGGCGACACAGCTGAGCCGGGGGTCGCAGCGGTCCTCACCCGGACGCCGGCTGCGCAGTGCGGACATCCACCACCCAGCGGCACCGCCCGCTCCCGCTCAGGGAGCCCTGGTACCGATCCCGCCCGAAAGGCACTCGACATGAACCGTACCCCCCGCAGCAGCCGGGCCCGCAGCGCGCTCATCGCTCTGGCCGGCGCCAGCATCGCCGCCGGCCTGCTCGCCACCACGGTCGCCCCGGCCTCCGCCGACAAGGGCACTCCTGCCCAGGGAGCCAAGCCCACCGTCGTTCTGGTCCACGGTGCTTTCGCCGACTCCACGAGTTGGAACGACGTCATCAGGAGACTGCGGCACGACGGCTATCCGGTGGTCGCCGTCGCCAACCCGCTGCGCTCCCTGAGCGGCGACTCCGCCTACCTCAAGGACGTCCTGGCCGGCATCGAAGGACCCATCGTCCTGGTGGGTCACTCCTACGGCGGTTCGGTGATCAGCAACGCCGCCACCGGTGACAAGAACGTCAAGGCGCTGGTCTACCTCGCCGCCTTCCTCCCCGAGAAGGGCGAGAGCGCGGTCGACCTGTCGGGAAGGTTCCCCGGCAGCACTCTCGGGGACGCGCTGCGCCCCGTGCCGGTCACGAACGCCGACGGTTCACGAGGCACCGACCTCTACATCCAGAACGACAAGTTCCGGCACCAGTTCGCCGCCGACGTGCCCCGTAACGAGACCGACCTGATGGCCGTCACGCAACGACCGGTCACCGAGGCCGCTCTGGCCGAGGGGGCGGCCGAACCGGCCTGGAAGACCATCCCCTCCTGGGTTCTGGTGGCCACGCGGGACCTCAACATCCCTGCTGCCGCCCAGAAGTTCATGGCGGAACGAGCCGGCGCTCGCACCACTGAGGTCCGAGCCTCCCACGCGGTGAGCGTCTCGCAGCCCGGCAAGGTGACCGACGTCATCGAGGACGCCGCTCGCGCGGTGCGCTGACCCCGCACCAGCGGTCGAGGGCCGGCGGCAGACCGCCGGCCCTCGACCGGCATCGGGGAGGGCGCACCCGGCCGGTCCGGCCGGTCGAGTGTGCCGACCCCGCTCAACCGACCGCCGGGGCCGGTGCGTGAACCGCACCGGCCCCGGCCGCACAAGGACGTACGCATGCGCCGCGAACCGCGGATCACCCCGACAGACCTCGGCGACCTTGCCCGCCTTGTGGCGATGCACCGCCGCTGTTCGCCGCAGTCCGTGTGGAGCCGCTACCACCGGGCCATGGCCGACCCCCGGACCTACCTGCCCACTCTGCTGTCCCGCCCCGGATCGGTACATCTGGCCGCGCGGGACACCATCGGTCGTATCGTCGCTGTCGGCCACTTGATGCCCGACCACACGGGTGTGGAGGCCGCGCTCCTCGTCGAGGACTCCTGGCAGGGCCGCGGACTCGGCACCCGCCTGCTGCGCCATGTGGGCCACCACGCGCTGGCAGGCGGCCCGTAGGCGGAGCAGACGGCGGAGGGCCGGCGCGGCCCTTCGGCCGCGCCGGCCCTCTCCATGCCGGGGTGTCGGGAACTTACAGATCATCCTCGAAAGCCGCGGACTCCAGGATCGTCCTGACCGCGGTCAGGTAGCGGGCCGCGTCCGCCCCGTCCACCAGCCTGTGGTCGTAGGACAGCGAGAGGTGCACCAGGTCCCGGATACCGATGACCTCCTCGTCACCGCCGCGCACGACCCCGGGCCTCCTGACCGTGGCGCCCACGCCCAGGATCGCGGCCTGGTTCGGGGGCACGATGACGGTGTCGAACAGAACACCGCGCGAGCCGGTGTTGGAGATCGTGAACGTCGCGCCCGACACGTCATCGGGCGTGAGGTGGCCACCGCGGGCCCGGTCGGCCAGGTCGTGGACGGCCCGGGCGAGTCCGGCGATCGACAGGTCGCCCGCGGCCTTGACGACCGGGGTCATCAGTCCGTTCTCCGTGTCGACCGCGATACCGACGTTCTCGGTGTCGAAGTAGGTGATGGTTCCCTCGGCCTCGTTGATCCTCGCGTTGACGACCGGATGCGCCTTCAGCGCCTGGGCGGCGGCCTTGATGAAGAAGGGCATGGGGGAGAGCTTGAGGCCCTCACGGGCCAGGAAACGGTCCTTGGCCTGATTCCGCAGCCGCATCAGCCGCGTGACGTCGGCCTCGATCGTGCTGGTCAGCTGCGCCTGCTCATGCAGGGCCTTCTTCAGGTTGTCGCCGATGGCCCTGCGGATGCGGGTCATCGGCACCGTCCGACCGCGAAGCGAGGACGCCGCGGTCACCGGTGCGACGGGGACGACGGGTGGGCGGGGTGCCGGCGTCCGTTCAGGCACAGCTACAGGTGCTGGTGCTGGTGCCGGTGCCGGTGCGGGGGCCGGGGCGGCGGGCTCGGGGAATGCGGCCGCGACAGGCACGACCGGCGCCGGGACGGCCTGCGGAGCCTCGGCCACGGGTACGGGCGCGGGCGCGGCCACCGGCGCTGCGTCCGGAGCGCCGATGACGCCGAGACGGGCGCCGACCTCGACGGTCTCGTCCTCGGCGACGGTGATCTCCAGCAGGACGCCGCCGGCGGGGGAGGGGATCTCCGTGTCGACCTTGTCGGTGGACACCTCCAGCAGAGGCTCGTCGGCCTCGACGCGTTCACCGACCTGCTTCAGCCAGCGGGTCACAGTGCCCTCGGTGACGGACTCGCCGAGGGCCGGCAGGGTGACGGAAACCGTCATGATGTCGTTCAACTCCTCACGGACCGGCAGGGCGCGAGGGCCCCCCGAACCTGTTGTCCACGGATTGCGGCATGCGGCGCATGCGGTATCGGTCGCGTCACACGGCCACTCACCGGTCGAGGCCGTAGTGCGCGCGGGCCCGTTCGACGGTCGCCGACGGGATCCGCCCGGCTCTGGCCAGCCGGTCCAGTGCGGTCACCACGATCGACTCGGCGTCCACCCGGAAGTGGCGGCGCACGTCCTCACGGGTGTCGGAAAGCCCGAAACCGTCGGTGCCCAGGGAGTAGTAGTCCTGTTCGACCCACTGGCTGATCTGGTCGGGGACCTGCCGCATCCAGTCGCTGACGGCCAGCACCGGCCCCGGAGCTCCGGCCAGGGCCCGGGTGATGAACGGTGTGCGCTCCTCACCCCGCATCCTGGCGTCGTCGGCCCGCATCGCGTCCCGACGCAGCTCCGTCCAGGACGTCACCGACCACACGTCGGCGTACACGTGCCAGTCGGAGGCGAGCAGTTCCTGCGCCCTCAGCGCCCAGTGGATGGCCGTACCGGACGACAGCAGCTGCAGCCGGGGCCCGTCAGCGACGGGTTCGGCGGGCCGGAAGCGGTAGATGCCCTTGAGGATGCCTTCCTCGATGCCGGGGACCGTCGGCATGGCGGGTTGGTGCTTGGGCTCGTTGTAGACGGTCAGGTAGTAGAAGACGTTCTCGGGCTGCTCGCCGTACATCCGGCGGAGGCCGTCGCGGACGATCACCGCGATCTCATAGGCGAACGCCGGGTCGTAGCTGATCGCCGCGGGATTGGTGGAGGCGAGCAGGTGCGAGTGCCCGTCCCCGTGCTGCAGGCCCTCACCGGTCATCGTCGTGCGCCCGGCGGTGCCGCCGACCACGAAACCACGGCCCATCTGGTCGCCGAGTGCCCAGAACTGGTCGCCGGTGCGCTGGAAACCGAACATGGCGTAGAAGATGTAGAACGGGATCATCGGCTCGCCGTGCGTGGCGTACGAGGTCGCCGCGGCGGTGAACTCGGCGACGGAGCCGGCCTCGGTGATGCCCTCGATGAGCAGCTGCCCGGTGGTGCTCTCCTTGTAGTGGAGCAACTGGTCCGCGTCGACCGGGTCGTAGTTCTGGCCCTGCGGCGAGTAGATGCCGGCCGTGGGGAACATCGACTCCATGCCGAAGGTACGGGCCTCGTCGGGGATGATCGGCACCCAGCGCGCCCCGCTGCGCGGGTCGCGCATCAGGTCCTTGACCAGTCGGACCAGTGCCATCGTGGTGGCGACCTCTTGGTGACCGGACCCCTTCTCCAACTCCTCGAAGGGCTTGGCGGGCGGCTCCGGCAGCGGCTTGGCGGTCACCCGGCGAAGTGGGACGGGACCGCCCAGCGCGGCGCGGCGTTCGCGCAGGTACCGCACCTCGGGCGCGTCGTCCCCGGGATGCCAGTACGGGACCTGGTCACCGGCGAGCGCCCGGTCCGGGATGGGCAGTTCCAGCAGGTCGCGCATCGCCCGGAACTGGTCCATCGTCAGCTTCTTCATCTGGTGGTTGGCGTTGCGGGACTCGAACGCCGAGCCCAGGGTGTGACCCTTGACCGTCTGGGCGAGGACCACGGTCGGCGTGTTCCGGTGATCCACGGCCGCCCGGTAGGCGGAGTACACCTTCAACGGCTCGTGCCCGCCCCGCGAGTTCTCGAACAACTCGACCACCTGCGCATCGCTCAGCGAGGCGGAGAGGGCGGACAGGGCGTCACCGTGGAAGAAGTTCTTGCGTATGTAGGCGGCGTCCCGCGCGGCGAGCGTCTGCATCTGCGCGTCGGGCACCTCGCCCAGGCGCCGCACCAGGTCACCGGTGGTGTCCTGGCCCAGCAGCGGGTCCCAGGCCTCTCCCCACAGAGTCTTGACCACGTTCCAGCCCGCGCCCCGGAAGCGTGCCTCCAACTCCTGGACGATCTTCGAGTTGGACCGTACCGGCCCGTCCAGGCGCTGCAGATTGCAGTTGATGACGAACGTCAGGTTGTCCAGGCCCTCGCGGGAGGCCAGCGTCAGGGCGGCCATCGACTCCGGCTCGTCCATCTCCCCGTCGCCCAGGAAGGCCCACACCCGTGAGGCCGACGTGTCCTTGATTCCGCGGGCGTGCAGATACCGGTTGAAGCGGGCCTGGTAGACGGCACCGAGCGGGCCGAGCCCCATGGACACCGTCGGGAACTCCCACAGCCACGGCAACCGTCGGGGATGCGGGTAGGACGGCAGGCCGTGACCGCCTGCCTCCCGCCGGAAGGCGTCCAGTTGCGCCTCGCTGAGCCGTCCCTCGAGGAAGACCCGGGCGTAGATCCCCGGGGAAGCGTGCCCTTGCAGGAAGAGCTGGTCGCCCGAGCCGTCACCGTCCTTGCCCCGGAAGAAGTGGTTGAACCCGATCTCGTAGAGCCAGGCGGCCGAAGCGTAGGTGGAGATGTGGCCGCCCAGGCCCAGACGTGAACCGCGGGTGACCATCGCCGCGGCGTTCCACCGGTTGAGCGCGGTGATCCTGGACTCCATCTCCAGGTCACCGTCGAACTCGGGCTGCGCGGCGGCCGGGACGGTGTTGACGTAGTCCGAGGACAGCAGCCCCGGCAGAGACGTTCCCGTCCTCGCGGCGAACTCGTGCACCCGCCGCATCAGGTAGACAGCCCGTTCCGGCCCGGCATGCCGCACTACCGCGTCGAGGGAGGCCTGCCACTCGGCGGTCTCCTCGCGGTCACGGTCGGGTAGCTGGTCGAGCTCACTGATCACAGGTGTCTCAGTGGGCCGGGACGGTTCATTCATGGCTGCCTTCCTGTCACGGCGTGAGTGCCGGCGATGTCGGACGCGGACGCGGTGGGCGCCGCGGGGGAACGGTCTGGTGGGCCGGCCCGGCGATGAGCGTCGCCGCCCGGTCGCCTCAGCGGCTCTTGAGCCACTGGGCGAACGTGTGGTGGCCCAGATGGGCGCCGGGCCCGGGGAGGAGGTCCCGCTCCTCGACCACCGCGCCGAAGAACGGGGCACGCGCGTCGGCGACGACCGGGCCGGGCCGGCCCAGGGCGCTCAGCAACTCGGCTGTGACGTCGTCGAGGCGGAGCTCCTCGGGACCGGCTGCCTCGACCACGCCGAACTGCGGCAGCCCCACCGCGACATGGGCGACCGTCGCGGCGACGTCGTCCGCCGAGACCGGCCGCAGCAGCAGGGGCGGCACATGCACGCCGTCGGGCCGGGCGCCGGCCATGGCCGCGGCCTCCACCGACTCGTGGAACGGCGTGGCACGGACCACGGAAAACGGGACGGTGGTGTGCCTGACCAGGTCTTCCTGCGCGGCCTTGGCCCGGAACCAGCCCGAGTTCACCCGGTCGGCGCCCACCACCGAGAGCGCCACGTAGTGCTCGATGCCCGCCGTGGCGGCGGCCTTGAGGAGGTTGCTGGTCGAGGTGGTGAAGAACTCCGTGCTGACCGTCTGCTCCCGGGAGGGGGCGTCGGTGACGTCCACGACCACCTCAGCGGTGCGCAGCGCCTGGTCGACGCCTTCTCCCGTGCTGACGTCGACTCCCCCGGCGCGTGAGACCGGAACGACTTCCACCCCGTGGTCTCGGAGCCTGGCGACGGTCCGGGAACCGATCAGGCCGGTGGCACCTGCGACGACGACTCTCATCTGGGTCTCTTCCGTCGGGGGGCGTGTGACCCCGCTGGGTGTGAATCGAAGACAGTGGCGGAAGTGCCCGTGCCACCGTGCTCATCACACCTAGACAGGGCGCATTCGGTTCTTGTGACACTGCGCCTGCCGCAGGACGCGACCGACCGTCGCCCCATGTCACAGATCCGCCCGGCACCCGGTCAGGAGGAATGAGCGGTCTTGACGACCGGACATGACGCCGTGACGGCGGACGACGTGCCGCCTGTGCACGGTGGAACCACGGAAGGTGCGACTCAGTGTCGGAGAACCCACAGCATGCCCACCACGGCCACGGTCACGGAGACGGCGGCGAGGACGGCCCCAGCTGGACCCGCGCGGCGAAGATGCTCCAGGACGCCTCGCCGATCACCGTTCCCGAGGGTGCCTCGGCGATGACCATCCACGTCCAGTGGGAGCCCGGTGACCCCGGCACCCCGCCGCACCGTCACTCCGGCCCGGCCTTCGGCTACGTCATCAAGGGCGCGGTTCGGTTCGAACTCGAGGGTGAGCCCGAGCGCATCGTCGAGGCCGGCGGGACCTTCTGGGAGCCGGGCGGCGACGCCATCCACTACCAGGACGGCAACGCGCTCACCGACGAGACGACGGAGTTCGTCGTCACCATGATGTGCGCCCCCGGCAAGCCCATGCTCGAACTGGTCGACGAGAAGGAGCTGAAGGAGCGCGCCCACCTGCGCGCCCCGCGTCCCGCCGCCTGACCTCGCGGTCGGACGCTCACGACGGAGCCCCGTACCCGTGACATCCCGGCCACGGCCGGTGTCACGGGTACGGGGCTCCCTCCGTCGGTGACCGCCGCTCCTAACTCCACGAAGTACGAGTCGTGCTTGTCGAAGAACGCGGCACGCTCCTCCTCGGAAGCGTGCGCCAGTCGGGAGACCTGCTCGAAGTACTCCTCGCGCGGGGCGCCCGGGGTGAAGAGCAGCAGCATGTCGGCCGGGGCGTCGGAGTCGTTCCGGAAAGCGTGCAGCCCGCCCTGGGCCGCATCTCCACTCGGTACAGTACGCGGTGACGCGCCGGTGCGGACCACCGCGACAGCGGTCCTCCGTGCAACGAGACCGGTGGGACCCGTCGGTGTGACGACCAGGGGCTCCGGCCGTGTCATTCGACGGCTTGGTGACGGGTGAAGCGGGACACCAACGGCGGTTCCATCAGCCAACCGTGCGTCCGTCCGTGTGGCGGATGCGGGGCGGTGGCGGTCTGCCGCAGCGTGGAGAAGGAGATCGCGGCGCCGACGGCCAGCAGACCCGCGCACAGCGGCATGGCCCGGGTGAAGGCCGCGTCGAAAGCCGCGTCCGACCGGTAGGCCTCGGGGCCCATCCCGACCAGCAGCGGCAGCGCCGCCACGGACACCAGCCCGGCCGCCCGGGCGGCGGCGTTGTTGATGCCGCTGGCCAAGCCGGCGTTCGAGGCGTCGACCGAGGCCAGCAGGGTCACGGTCAGCGGAGCGACCATGATGACCATGCCGGTGCCCATCACCAGCAGAGCGGGGAGGATGTCGTGGAGGTAGGACGCGCCCGGACCGACGCGCAGCATCATCACCATCCCCGCTCCGCACACCAGTGGGCCGACGGTGAGCGGCGCCCGCGGTCCCAGCCGCTGGGCGAGCATTCCGGAGTGGGACGAGAACAGCAGCATCAGCACGGTGTTGGGCAACATGGCCGCACCGGCTGCCAGCGCCGAGTAGCCGACGACGATCTGCAGGTGCAGGGCTGTCAGGAAGAAGAACCCACCCGTACCCGCGTAGACGCACAGGGTGATCACGTTGACGGAGGTGAACTGCCGGGAAGAGAAGATCGTCGGCGGCATCATCGGGTCACCGCTGTGCCGCTCCACGTAGAGGAACACGCCACCGGCCACCACGCCCCCGACGGCCGCGGCGATGGCCACCGGACCTCCGTCGCGCGCCTCGGTCAGCGCATAGGTGACCAGGGCGAGCGCCAGGGCGCCCAAGGCGGCACCGGGTAGGTCGAAGCCGACCCGCCACCGCCCACCCGCGCCGGCCGCCTCCTTGCGTGGTGTGCCCACGGACTCCGGGACGTGCCGCAGCGTGACGGGCACGCACAGCAGCGCCGGGACGATGCTCAGCAGGAAGGTCCAACGCCAGCCGGGGCCGTCGACCAGCCAACCGCCCAGGAACGGGCCGAGGGCGGCGCCGATGCCGCCGAAGCCCGACCACAGGCCGATCGCGCGCGGCCGGTCGTCCGGGTGGAAGGAGGTCTCGATGATCGCCAGTGAGCCGGGGGTGAGCAGAGCTCCGCCGACGCCCTGGAGCGCCCGGGCGGCGATCAGCGTGGTGGTGTCCGGAGCCAGGCTGCACAGCAAAGAGGCCACGGCGAACCACACGATGCCCAGGACGAACACGCGGCGCCGCCCGAAACGGTCGCCCAGGGAACCGCCCAGGAGGATGAGACCCGCCAGGGTCAGCATGTAGGCGTTCACTGTCCACTGGAGCACAGCAAGATCGGCGTCGAAGTCCTCGCCGATGTGCGGAAGCGCGACATTGGTGACCGTCGAGCCGAGCAGCACGACGCCGGATCCCAGGACGGTGGCCAACAGGGTCCACCGTCCACGGGCACTGGCGATTCGCAGGACGGCGGAGGGCTCAGGAGTGGGGGAGTGGTTCATGTCGTGTCCTGGCGTCGTCCGGCGAAGCGCTCGCGGTCGGCGTACTCCTGCCGCAGGTCGCGCACGTCGCGGACGGCCGCCGCGAATGCCTCGGGGCGCTCCTGCGGAAGATTGTGGCCGGCGTCCGCCACCCGGCGGTGGAGTCGGGGGCCGGTGAAGTGACGGGCGGACGAAGAGCCGTCCGTGGCCGGGAAGTTGCCGTCGGCCAGACCGTCCAGCGTGATGGTGGGCACCGTGATCGCGGGCAGCCCGGCGAGACGCGCCTCCAACTCCGCGTACTCCTCGGCTCCCGGCGCGAAACCGAGCCGGTGGCGGCAGGAATGGAGCACTACGTCGGTGTAATCGGGATGGGTGAAGGACTCCGCCGCGCGATCCAGATCACTCTCGCGGAACGGCCACTTCGGGGAGTTCCGCCTCCAGATCACTCGCGCGATCTCCCGGGGGGCGCCGGCCAGTCCGGTTCGTCCCCGCTCGGGCCACAGAGCGGCGGCGACGTTGGCGGCGCGCCCGCCCCAGTCGTATCCGCCGAGGTAGGCGCGTTCCACGCCCAGGGCGTCCATGAGGGTGACGACGTCGGCGCCCAGCGCCGCCTGTCGACCTGAGCGCGGTGTCGATCCGGAGAGGAATCCGGTGGGCCCATGGCCCCGCAGATACGGAATGACGACCCGGAACCCACTGTCCGCGAGCAGTGGGGCCACGTCCAGGTAGCTGTGGATGTCGTAGGGGAAACCGTGCAGGAGCAGCGCGGTGTCTCCTGCCTCTGAACCCGTCTCGTAGTAGGCGACGTCCAAGAGGTCGGTGCTGACCCGTCGCAGAGGAGCGAGTGCGTGGCGTTCTGGCATGGGGGTCCTTGGGATCGCGTCGCCCGCGGGGGTGGCACGGTCGGCCTGTGACGGCAGCCTTGCCGCGTGCGACGCGACCGTGCGGGCACCCGTCGACCGGCTGGGGCGGGCACTGCCCGTCGCCTGGTCGGAGGTCGGGACGACCAGGCGACGGACGGTCCGTGTCCGGCCGGGCCGGAGCGGCTGACTCAGCCGAACATGCCGGGCTGGTAGCCGCCGGCGGGCTGCTGGTTGATGACGTTGATGCGGTTGTAGGCGTTGATGACGGCGATCAGCGAGATCAGCGCGGCGAGCTGGTCGTCGTCGTAGTGCTTCGCGGCATGCGCCCACGCTTCGTCCGACACACCGCCCGCGGCGTCCGCGATACGCGTACCCTGCTCGGTCAGTTCCAGCGTCGCGCGCTCGGCGTCCGAGAAGACCGTGGCCTCGCGCCACACGGCCACCAGGTTCAGACGCTGCTGGTCCTCACCCGCCGCGGTGGCGTCCTTGGTGTGCATGTCGGTGCAGAAGCCGCAGCCGTTGATCTGGCTGGCACGGATCTTCACCAGCTCCTGTGTGGTGACCGGGAGAGCCGCCTGAACCGCCGCTCCGGCCGAGTTGAGGTGCTTCATGACCTTGCCGGCGAGGGCGTTGCCGAAGTAGTCGATACGCGCGTCCACGATGTATCTCCTCAGGTGGGAAAAGTTACAGCTCGTTGACCGCGAGCCCTCGCGCTTTGTGACAACGACTCGTTCGCACCCCCTCCTGTCCGGGCGGACGTCACACGACATCGCGACACACCGTGTGAGCGAAGACTGTGTCCGTGGGCCCGCTTCCGAGGGCGCAGCCGATAACATCGAACGAGTGGATCGGGGCCGTCGGTCCGATCCGGCGCCGTCCTCCCGGGCCCACGGACACCGGGCACGACGAGCGCCGCACCCGCGAGCACAAGGTGATCACCATGGCGACCGAAAGTGTCCTGCACCCGAGTCTCATCGTCCCCATCGGGCATGTCGAGCCCGTTCCCCGCCGCATCCGGGGAATGATCGGCGGTCGTGTCGCCTTCGACACCCGCCGCGCGCTGTACGTGTGGGAATGGCAGGCCTATCCGCAGTTCAGCATCCCGATCGAGGACCTGGTGGACGGCGTGCTCCACGACGACCGGCACACCGAGCAGCTCGGTGCCGGGCCCGCGCACCGACACACCCTGCGGGTCGGCCCGGAGGTCCGTGCGGGGGCGGCGTGGGTCTGGGGGGAAGGCGCCCCGGGAGCCCTGCGCGACACCGTGCGCTTCGAGTGGGAGGCGCTGGACTCCTGGTTCGAGGAGGACGAGCCGGTCTTCGTCCATCCGCGGAGCCCGTACTCCCGGGTGGACGCCCTGCGCTCCAGCAGCACCGTCCGAGTCGAGCTGGACGGTGTCGTGTTGGCGGAGGCAGCCGATTGCGTGAAGCTCTTCGAGACCGGCTTGCCGACCCGGTACTACCTCGATCACACGCACATCGACTGGACCCGGCTGCGGCATTCGGACACGGTGACCCGGTGCCCCTACAAGGGGACGACGAGCAGCTACTGGTCGTTCGACAGCGACACCGCCTCCCACGAGGACATCGCCTGGACGTACGACTTCCCGACCATCCACGCCCACCGCATCGCCGGGCTCACCGCGTTCTACAACGAGCACGTCGATCTGTACGTCGACGGCGCTCTGCTGCCGAGGCCCGTGGACCCCGTGCAGGTGGCGTCCGACTGACGACACCGGTTCCATCGGCCGGCGCAGCGCTTGCTCGAGAACGGCCGTGGCCGGCGAGTGATCGTCGTGCCGTTCTCCCGGACGCGTCACACATCGACCCCCGGCACGGTCTCATGAGGTGAAAATCCCTCCGAAAATCACCTCTTTCAAGGAGCAAGCCGTGAGTGACATCATTCTCGAGCCCGCCGCGCAGGAATTCGCCGACGCGACCGCCAAACCGCCGCTGCTGTACGAACTCGGTGTCGAAGGCGCTCGCAAGCTGCTCGACGACGTCCAGTCCGGGCCGGTCGAGAAGCTCGACGTCGACGAGAAGTGGATCACCGTCCCCGCCCAGGTCGGCGACGTGCGGGCGCGCATCGTCAAGCCCGTCGGCACCACCGGCGTGCTGCCCGTCATCCTCTACGTGCACGGCGGCGGCTGGATCCTCGGGAACGCGGGTACCCACGACCGTCTGGTGCGCGAACTGGCCGTGGGCGCCGAGGCGGCCTTGGTCTTCGTCGAGTACGACCGCTCGCCGGAGGCGAAGTACCCCGTCGCCATCGAGCAGGCCTACGCCACCGCCCAGTGGGTCACCACCAAGGGCACGGAGGAGGGGCTGGACGGCTCCCGTCTGGTCGTCGCCGGCGACTCCGTCGGCGGCAACATGAGCGCCGCCCTCACCCACATGGCCAAGCAGCGGGGCGACGTGACCTTCCTGCACCAGTCGCTGTACTACCCCGTCACCGACGCCGGGCAGGACACCGAGAGCTACCGGACCTTCGCCCACGGACCGCACCTGACCGCGAAGGCCATGGAGTGGTTCTGGAACGCCTACACCACCGACCCGGCGGAGCGGAACCAGATCACGGCCTCGCCCCTGCGGGCCGGCCTGGAGGACCTCCAGGGACTCCCGCCGGCGTTCGTCGTGGTCGACGAGAACGACGTGCTGCGCGACGAGGGCGAGGCGTACGCCCGCAAGCTGATCCAGGCCGGCGTGCCCACCACGAGCGTCCGCTACAACGCCAGCCTGCACGACTTCATGATGCTGAACACGGTCCGCGGAACACAGGCCTCCACGGCGGCGATCGAGCAGGCCGTTCACGTCCTGCGCAAGGCCCTCGGTACCGACTGATCCATTCCGCACAGCAATTCCGCGGGAATTCCGGCACGGTCGAGGCCCGATGACGGGCGTGATTCGCCGGTTGATCGAAAGGCAACTCCCATGAGTGCACAGAAACCCACCGTTGTCCTCGTACACGGCGCGTTCGCGGACTCGTCCAGCTGGAACGGCGTCGTCGACAAGCTCCAGTCACACGGCTATCCGGTGGTGGCCGCGAGCAACCCGCTGCGCGGGCTGACCGGGGACAGCGAATACGTCAGGCAACTCCTGGCGTCCATCGACGGTCCCGTCGTCCTGGTCGGCCACTCCTACGGGGGCTCGGTCATCAGCAACGCCGCGACGGGACTCGACCACGTCAAGGCTCTCGTCTTCGTCGCGGCCTTCCTGCCGGAAGAGGGCGAGAGCGCGGTCGCCCTGTCCGGCATGTACCCGGGCAGTACGCTCGGGCAGACGCTCCACCCGGTGCCGGTCACGCTCCCCGACGGGAGCCAGGTCGCGGATCTCTACATCGAGAAGAGCGAGTTCCACCAGCAGTTCGCCGCCGACGTCCCCGAGGAGACAGCGGCGATCATGGCAGCCACGCAGCGGCCTGTGGCCGATGCCGCGCTGGCGGAGGGTGCCTCCGCCCCGGCGTGGAAGGACATTCCCTCCTGGGTTCTCGTCGCCTCCGAGGACCGGAACATACCGGCTCGCGCACAGGCTTTCATGGCCGAGCGCGCGAAGGCCACGGTGGTGGAGGTTTCCGCCTCCCACGCGGTCAGCGTCTCGCGTCCCGGTGAGGTCGCGCGGCTGATCGACGAGGCGGCGCGGACGACTGGCTGAGTGCGCGGTGGGTCGCCGCCGACGTCCGAGACGTCGGCGGCGACCCACCGGCATCACCTCTCCGCACGCCGGACCGCCGATCCGCGTCCCGATCAGCGGCGCGGTCCGGCGTGCGGTGCACCGGTCGTCCCCCGAACCCCCGCGGCCCGGTCCGCATTCCGACCGGGCGCCACCGACATGGGAGCACATCATGAACACGAGCAAACAGGCCGCTCGTGGGCTGGCCGACATACAGGCGTATCTGTATCGGGAGGCGCATCTCAGCGCCGCTCGCCGACGTGTGTCCGCCTTCACCGAGAGGATGGACGGGCTGACCCATGGACAGAAGAGGGATATCGAACAGTGGTATCTCGAGGAGCAGAAGTACGTGGCCCGCATGGTGACCGAGCACATCGCCGACAGCATCGGCGCAGCCGAGGCGGCGCATCACCTCAGGTTCGGGCGCTGGTTGCGCGGGACGATGATCGCGATGGTCGTGATCAGTCTGGTGACGTTCGTGTGTACGGCGGTCGTCGTGGGATCGGTGGCCTGATCCACCGATGCGTCACCGGCGCACCGAACAGGTCCGTGGCGATGACTTCCGGCCGGACGCGGCCGTGTCGGGACGGAGAGGGACGCGGTCTGCCGCCGACGCTCGCCCGGCGCGATCGTCATGCTCCTCGACGAGCTCTGCCGAGGGCAGAGGGGCATGCGGAGGAGAAGCAGGCGGTGGCGGGCCGCGAGTGACGGCACCGGACAGAGGGGCGCGAGCGGCTTCGCGCACCGCGCAGCGATCAGATTGAGACAAGCGTACGGACTGTGTAACGCCGGGGGTATTGTGGCAGCCGGGAGGCTGCCATGGCGAGGGGCGGAGCAGGAACCGAGCTCGTAGGGCGGCAGGACGAGTGCCAGATCCTCGATGGCCTCCTCGCGCAGGCCAGGGCCGGGCGCAGCGGGGTTCTGGTACTGCGTGGTGAGGCGGGAATCGGCAAGACCGAGCTGCTGAACTATTTGCTCGACCGGGCCACCGGATGCCGCATCGTCCGCGCGGCCGGCGTGCAGTCCGAGATGGAGCTCTCCTACGCCGGACTGCACCAGCTCTGTGCTCCCTTGCTGTCCCATCTGGACGGTCTTCCGGAGCCGCAGCGGAACGCACTGCGCACGGCCTTCGGGATCCAGGTCGGTGACGCTCCCGACCGCTTCCTGGTCGGTCTGGCCACGCTGAGTCTGCTCGCCGCGGCCGTCGACGACAGGCCGTTGCTGTGCCTGGTCGACGACGCACAGTGGCTGGACCTGGTGTCTGTCCAGACCCTGGAGTTCGTCGCGCGACGGCTGCTCGCCGAGCCCGTCCTGCTCGTACTGGCCGTCCGCGAGTCCGGCTCCCGTGAGGTGCTCGCGGACCTCCCCGAGCTTCCTGTGCGGGGACTGAGCGAGCGTGATTCCCGCAAGCTCCTCGACTCGGTCGTCAGCGGCCCGCTCGACGAGCGGGTACGGGACCGCGTCGTCGCCGAGACGCGCGGCAATCCGCTGGCTCTGGTGGAACTTCCACGCGGCCTGACGCTCCTCGAAATGGCCGGAGGATTCGGAGGCCCGGAGACGGGCCCCCTGTCCAGCCAGATCGAGACGGGCTTTCTCCGGCGCATCCGATCCCTCCCGGCGGAGACGCAACAACTGCTGCTCATTGCCGCTACCGAGCCGGTCGGTGATGTGTCTCTGTTGCGACACGCCGCCGAGCGCGTGGGAATCGACGTGGACTCCGCCGCGACCCAAGCCGAAGCCTCGGGTCTGATGACCCTCGGCACCTGGGTGCGCTTCCGCCATCCACTCGTACGCTCCGCGGCGTACCGTGCCGTCGGGTTCGAGGAACGTCGGCGCGTGCACAGAGCTCTGGCCGAGTCGATCGACGCGACGCTCTATCCCGAGCGCCGTATCTGGCACCTGGCGAGTGCCACGACGGGCCCGGACGAGGCCGTGGCCGCCGAACTGGAGAGATCCGCCGGGAGGGCGCACGCGCGCGGTGGTATCGCGGCGACGGCGGCCTTTCTGCACCGAGCCACCGAACTCACGCCCGATCCTGTGCGCCGCGGAGCCAGAGCTCTGGCCGCGGCGCAGGCAAAGCACCAGGCAGGGGCCTTCGACACCGCGCGGGAACTGGTCGACGTGGCGGAACTGAGTCCCCTGGACGAGATCGGAACCGGACGGGCGACCCTGCTGCGAGGACAGATCATGTCCGCGGCCAAGAGTGCCAGCGCCGGACTGCCGCTGCTGCTCGAAGCGGCGAAGCAGCTCCAGCCGTTCGACTCCGCGCTCGCCGGTGAGACGTATCGGGACGCGATCTACGCGGCCCTGACCGCAGGCCGACTGGCCACGGGCGGGGTCCGCGACGTTGCCGAGGCGGTGCTGAGTACGCCGGGCCACTCCGGCACGGCGAGCCGCGAGGACCTCCTTCTGACCGGTCTCGCGCGGGTGATCACCGAGGGCTACCCCGTGGGCGCGCCGATCCTCCGGGACGCCGTGGCGGCGTTCCGGACGGAGACGCCCTCACGGGAGTACGGCCTGGGATGGCTTCCGCTCGTGTGCCGCATGGCGCACAACACCTGGGACTTCTCCGCCTGGTCCGAACTGTCGGCGCAGCTGGTCGACCTCGCCCGTGGCAACGGAGCGCTCGCCGTGCTGCCTTCGGCCCTCCTGCTGCGCCTGTCGAACCGCGTGTTCGCCGGCGACCTGCGCGGCGCCGCCTCCCTCGCCGTGGAAGCGAACGCGATCGGTGACGCCACGGGCAGCAGCTTCTTCGCGCACTACGGTGCACTCGTCGTGGAGCCCTTCAGGGGACGGGAGTCGACGACCCGGCAAGCGATCGAGAGCCTCACGCACGACCGTCTCCTGCGTGGTGAGGGCAAGGTGACGACGGCAACCCAGTGGGCGACGGCGGTCCTCTGCAACGGCCTCGGCCGGTACGAGGAGGCCTACGCCTCCGCCGAGCGTGGATGCGAGAATCCGCAGGAACTCGGGCTGTCACTCCAGTCCCGGGTGGAACTCGTCGAAGCGGCCGTGCGACTGGGGCGGACCGACCGTGCGGTCGAGGCGGTGCGGACGATCGAGGAGATGACGCACGTCAGCGGCACGCCCTGGGCGCTCGGTATCTCTGCCGCCACTCACGCCCTGGTGAGCGAAGGGGAGGCCGCCGACGCCCTGCACCGAGAAGCGATCGAGCAGCTCGACGTCGCCGGGACCCGGATGGACAGCGCTCGGGCACGACTTCGTTACGGTGAGTGGCTGCGCGCGGAGCGGCGACAGGCGCAGGCTCGTACCGTACTGAGCGAAGCACACGAGATGCTCGGTGCAGCCGGGGCCGAGGCGTTCGCCGAGCGCGCGCGACGGGAGCTGCAGGCCGCGGGCGTCAAGGTGAGCGTCCGCGCCTCGGCGGCGCCCGCCGTCCTGACCGCGAAAGAGGCCGAGATCGCACGACTGGCCCAGGGCGGCTTCACCAACCCGGAGATCGGCGCCCGGTTGTTCCTCAGCCCGCACACCGTGGAATGGCATCTGCGCAAGGTCTTCGCGAAACTGGGCATCTCCTCCCGCAAGGAGATCGGCTCCCTGCAACTGGATGCCGTGGGGACCACGTCTTGACACGGTCCGACGTGCGGAGCGGAGCCTAGACGTGTGAGGCGTCCGGTTCCGCCAGCAGAGCGGGTACGGTGACGATCTTCGCCTCCCTGGCCAGCAGGCGGTGAACGGGACAGCGCCCTGCCGCCGCCAACAACTGCTCTCTTTGAGCCGGGTCCAGGTCGCCGGTCAGCCCGACGTTCTTGACGATGTGTCCCTGCTCCCCGAACCGGACGGCCACGTCGATCCGTTCGAGCGGCCAGCCGTGCCGGTCCGCCACAGCCCGCACGGCCATGGAGGTGCAGGACCCCAGCGCGGCCAGCAGCAGCTCTCCCGGGGTGGGACCCGCGTCGTCGCCGATGGGCTCGGGCTCGTCGGCCGTCAGGTTGTGCATGCCGATCGTGACGGAACGGGTGAGCCGCCGACCTTCGGCGACGGTCACGATGCGCGTGGTCATGGATCTTCCTCTCGGCCGAGATGCCGGGACCATGGTGTGGCTCGTCCCTCCTCCGCAGAGACCGAGCGGCGTACGGGTGTGTGACAGATCAGCCGGCGAAAGTCTCGACGCGTCCCGGCCGGCCCCGAGCCGCGGAGCGCGACCACGGTCCCACCACGGCCTCACTACGGCACCACCACGCAGCTCCCACGGATCGTCAATGGCGCGACGACGGCGCTGCCGCGCGAGGTTGAGACCAGCGGTGTTCCGAAGCCGCTGACGCACCCCGGCGGAGGAGTCGACCGTGGAGACATATCTGAGGGAAGCCAGGCGCTCACAGGAGTCGGGTGGCCGCCCGGCGACCTCGACCATCGACGACGTGGAGGACGCGGCAGCCGTCTACCTGCGGATCCGGCCCTCACTGGTCACGATCGCCTATCGCATCCTCGGCAATGCGAGCGAGGCCGAGGACGTGCTCCAGGAGGTGTGGCTGCGGCTGCACCGCACCGACCGACAAGCCGTGCACAGCCCGTCGGCGTTGCTCCGGACGATCACCGTCCGGGTGGCGATCAACGTGCTTCACTCGGCCCGCAGACGACGCGAGTACTGCGCGACTCCCTGGCTTCCGGAACCGCCGGACCCCGACGCCACACCGGAGGCCGCGGCCGAGCGGCAGGACGCCGTGGAGCGAGCGGTCGCCCTGCTGCTGGAGACGCTGACACCGCGGCAGTGTGCGGCGTTCATCCTGCGGGAAGGGTTCGGATATCCGTACGATCGAATCGCCGGGCTGCTCGACCTCAGCGTCGTCAACGCGAGACAGCAGGTCACACGCGCGCAGCGGCACCTCGTCGGACAAGGCCGGCGACGCCCGGTGGACTCCGTCACGCACCGCCGACTTGTGCAGGCGTTCCTCGCGGCCGCACAGACGGGCGAACTGGCCCGACTGGAGCAGGTCCTCCTGAACGATGTCGAACGGCCCAGGAGCGCGCCGGTGGGCCGAACCGCCGACGCCTAGCCCACAGGGGCAGGAGTACGCTCGGCAAGGCCATTGTCTTTCGCGCGGTGCGGGGTGTGCGTGATGCTCGGACGCGATCGTGAACGCCAGGTCATGAACGAGCTGGTGGCGAAGGTACGGGGCGGCCGCAGTGCCGTCCTCGTGATACGCGGGGAGGCCGGCATCGGCAAGACCGCCCTCCTGGACCACCTGGTCGCCGACGCCCCCGACTGCCGGACGATCCGTGCCGGTGGCAGCGAGGCCGAGATGGAGTTGCCGTTCGCCGGACTGCACCAGCTCGTCGCCCCCCTGCTCGACGACACCGATCACCTCTTCACTCCGCAGCGGGAGGCCCTCGGCATCGCCTTCGGCCTGGCCAAGGGCCCGCCGCCGAACGCGTTCGTGCTCGGCCTCGCCGTCCTGAACCGTTTGGCGGAGGTGGCTCGGGAGCGACCGCTGATCTGCCTGGTGGACGATGCGCAGTGGTTCGACCGTGCCTCCCTGCAGGTGCTCGGCTTCGTCGCACGCCGGCTGGCGGCCGAGTCGGTCGGCCTGATCTTCGCCGTGCGGGAACCGGGCACCGAGCGGCTGCTCGACGGGCTGCCCGAACTGACGCTCGACGGACTGCGGGACGACGACGCCCTCGCCCTGCTGCGGTCGGTGATACCCGGGGCCCTCGATGTGCACGTCCGCAGCAGGATTCTCGCCGAGGCCCGGGGAAACCCCCTCGCCCTGATGGAGCTGCCGCGCGGTATCACCATGGCCGACATGGCGGGTGGTTTCGCCCGGCCGGCGCCGCAAGGCTCGGCGAGCCGGATCGAGGAAAGCTTCCGCAGGCGGGTCCAGGCCCTTCCGCCGGCGACGCGACGACTGCTGCTGATCGCGGCCGCCGAGCCGAGCGGCGACGTCACCCTGCTGCGCCGCGCCGCTGAGCGTCTCGGGATCAGTATGGACGCGGCGTCGCCGGCCCTGGCGGTCGGACTGATCGAGCTCGGTGGCCGAGTCCGGTTCCGGCACCCCCTCGTCCGCTCGGCGTCCTACGGTGTGGCCGACGAGACCGACCGCATCGACGCGCACCGTGCCCTGGCCGAGGCGACGGACCCGGCCGTGGACGCGGATCGCCGGGCGTGGCACCAGGCACTGGCCACGGTGCTCCCCAAGGAGGACGTGGCCGCCGAACTGGTCCGCTGCGCGGATCGGGCACGAGCCCGCGGGGGGCTCGCCGCCGCGGCGGCCTTCCTCGAACGGGCGATGGAACTGACCCCTGACCGTGCCGTGCGCTCCGCCCGTGCGCTGAACGCCGCCGAGGCGAAGTTCGAGGCGGCGGCGGTGGACGCGGCCCACCAACTCGCGGGAGCGGCCGAGCCAGGCATCCTCGACGGCCTGGGCCGGGCCCGCTTGGCACGGCTGCGCGCCCGGATCGTCTTCGCCCGCAGCCGCGGGGGCGACGCCGCGTCTCTGTTCCTGGAAGCCGCCGGACTGTTCGAACCGCTCGACGCCGCGCTCGCCCGCGAGACGTATCTCGAAGCTCTGGCGGCGGCCGTCTTCGCCGGCCGGCTCGACGACGGGACCACGGTCCGGAAGGCCGCGGAGGCCGCCCGGGCCGCGCCCCGCGCGTCCGCTTCCCCCAACCGGGTCGACCTGATCCTGGACGGTGTGTCGACCCGCTTCACCGCGGGCTACCCGGCTGCCGTCGAGCCGCTCAGGAAGGCCCTGCACGCTTTCAGGGCCCAGGCGGACGGTGGGCGCGGCGACACTGCGCGGTGGCTGTGGTTGGCGTGCCCGATCGCGCCCGAGCCCGTCGCGCCGGAGCTGTGGGACGACGAGGCGTGGCACGACCTGGCCGAGAGCGCGGTCCGGCTCGCCCGCCGCGCCGGAGCGCTCGCTTCTCTTCCCGTCGCTCTCACCTACCGGGCCGGCGTGCATCTGCAGGCCGGTGAGTTCGCCGAGGCGTCAGCGGTGATCGACGAGGCGGACGCGCTGATCGCGGCTACGGGCAATGCCCCGCTGGACTACACCTCACTCCTGCTGCGGGTCTGGCGGGACGACGAGCGTCGGGCCTCGAAGGCCATCGAGGAGGCGATCCGGACCGCGACCGGGAAGGGGGAGGGACGGGCCCTGGGATTCGCTCACTACGCGAGCGCCGTGCTGCACAACGGTCGTTCCCGGTACCGCATGGCCTTCGACCGCGCCCGGCAGGCAGGTGAGTACGAGGATCTCGGCTTCTTCGGGGGGTACCTCGTCGAGTCCGTGGAAGCGGGCGTGCGGTGCGGCGAGCGGGAGGCCGCGGCCGAGGCGCTGGCCCGGTTGGGCGAGATGACGGGTGCGGCCGGTACGGACTGGGCTCTGGGGGTGGAGGCGAGGTCCCGTGCGTTGGTGAGCGAGGGGACGGTGGCCGAGGACGCCCATCGGGAGGCGGTCGACCGGTTGGGGCGTACCCGGTTGAGGCTCGAACTCGCCCGGGCGCGCCTGGTGTACGGGGAGTGGTTGCGGCGTGTGAACCGGCGAGGCGACGCGCGTGAGCAGTTGCGGCTCGCGCACGAGATGTTCTCCGGGTTCGGGGCGGGTGGCTTCACGGACCGGGCCGCTCGTGAGCTGCGTGCCACCGGTGAGACGGTGGCACGGCGGGGCACGGCGGCTCCGGCGTCGTTGACCGCGCAGGAGAGGCAGATCGCGGGGCTGGCCAGGGACGGTCTGACCAATCCGGAGATCGGTGCGCAACTGTTCCTGAGCCCGCACACCGTGGAATGGCATCTGCGCAAGGTGTTCGCCAAGCTCGGCATCACCTCCCGCCGACAGCTGCGCTCCACCCTCGCCGAGCGGCCACCGACCCCACCGGCCCGTCCCCACTGAGGGCCCGGCCGGGGCGCCCGCGGCAGACGATCCGGTTCCGCGGCCGGACGGTGTCACAGGCGGAGCGCCTGCCTTGTCTGTGGGACGGAGCGGGGGAACCCGGTGGGCGGAAAGAGGGATCACATGCAGGTGGCCGTGGCCGGAGGCACCGGTCTGGTGGGGAGACGTGTCGTCGCGGAGTTGCGAGCCGCCGGGCATTCCCCCGTGGTTCTCGCCCGTTCGCACGGCGTGGACCTGACCACTGGCGCAGGCCTGGCGGAGAAGCTGTCCGGCAGCGAAGCGGTGATCGATGTGGCGAACGTCGTCACGACGAGGAAGAAGGTCGCTGTCGACTTCTTCTCCCGCTCGACCGGTCACCTGATCGCCGCGGCGCGGTCGAGCGGAATCGAGCGTGTGGTCACCCTGTCGATCGTCGGCAGCGGCGAGGTGGACTTCGGGTACTACTTCGGCAAGCGCGTGCAGGAGGAACTGGTCCGCGACGGGGGAGTGCCGTGGACGGTGCTGCGCGCGACCCAGTTCTTCGAGTTCCCCGAGCCGCTGCTGGGCGCCAGATCACCGGTGGTCATGATGCCGAGGATGCTCACCCAGCCCGTCGCCGCCCAGGACGTCGCGGAGATGCTCGTCGAGCACGTGGTACGAGGCCCGTCGGGGATGGCACCGGAGATCGCGGGGCCCGACCGGCTGGACATGGTGGACATGGCGCGTCGTATCGTGCGCTCCCGGGGCAGGCGCCGCCTCGTCGTGCCGGTGACGCTCCCGGGCGAAGTCGGCAGAGCCATGGCGACGGGCGGCTTGCTGCCCCGCGGAGACCACGTCAGGGGCCGCCGGACCTTCGACGCCCACCTCGCGTCCTACGGGGCGGCCTGAGACGACTGGTCCGCGATGCCGCTCACAAGACCGTGCGCAGGAGCCGTCGGGAGGCGATGCCGAGCTTGGCGTACACCTTCCGCAGGTGCCATTCCACGGTGTGCGGGCTCAGGAACAACTGGGCGCCGATCTCGGCATTGGTGAGCCCGTCCCGGGCCAGACGCGCGATCTGTGTCTCCTGAGCGGTGAGAGCCGTCGCGGCGGTGCCGTCGTGACGGGTCACCGACTCGCCGGTGGCCCGCAGCTCGCGGACGGCGCGCTCGGCGAACGCGCCCGCACCGAACCGTGTGAACAGGTCGTGCGCCTTCCGCAACTGCGCGCGGGCCTCGGCGCGGCGGCTCTCGCGCCGCAACCACTCCCCGTACAGCAGATGCGCCCGGGCCGTCTCCATGACGATCCGGGTGGGTCCGAGTCGTTCGATCGCTTCCCGGTACAGCTCTTCGGCCACGTCTCCTCGACTGAGCAGTGCCCGTGAGCGCTTCTGGACACCCAGAGCCCAGTCCGTGGCGGCGGCGTCCGTGACCCGGGTCAGCCGGAGCAACGCGGCCTCGGACGCGTCGGGGCGACCACCGCGCACCCCGGCCTCCACCAGCTCGACCAGTCCCCAGTTGGCCGCGACCAGGTCATGCGGATGCGCGCTCGCCAGACGGGCGGCCTCCAGCGCTTCCTCGTACCTGCCCGAACCGTTGTGGAGTACGGCTTCCGCCCGGTGCGCGACGGCCACCCCGAGGCCCTCACCTCGGTGGAGGGCCTCCTCCATTCTGGCCTCGATCAACGCGGCGGACTCCCGTGGATGCCCGCGCCAGGCGGCGAGCGTCATCGTGCCGTACGGCGCGAAGCCGCTGCCGACCGCCTCTCGGACCTGGTCGATCTCCGCGATGAGAAGGGCCGCCGCGTCCAGTTCACCGGCGCAGGTGTGGATGACGACCCGCGAGTTCAGCGCGAGCGGCAGCTCGGTCAGCGCGCCGACGGCGCGGGCGGTCCGCACATGGCGTGTGACCAACTCCGTCCAGCCCTCGAAGTCCCACATCTCGGCCGCCAGCGTCGAAGCCAGCCACGACCAGCGCAGGACCTCGTCAGGGTCGGCCTCCCGGCGGAACGCTCGAACCGCGGCGCGCGAGACGTCGACCGCGTCGCGGTACCCGGCGGTGAAGCGGGTGGCGAGGGCGTCCAGGAGCAGATCGGCGTTGGTCGGTGGTCCCGTGCGGGGCGGGGACGTCTTCTGCGCGGCTGCCGCCACCGCGCGTACGCTCGCGTCGGACGCGAGGCGCCCGGCGAACATGGCGGCCGACAGTGTGTCCAGGAAGGTCTCGCGGGCCAGACCGACATCGAGCGGCACCATGCGCTGCGCGGTGACCAGCAGCTTGGGGAGCGCTTCGTCGATGCGGGTGGAGGCGTAGGACACCTGCGCCTCGACGAGGTCCGCACGGGCGTGACCGAGGTCGTCGAGCACCCCGGCCCGCGCCAGCGCCAGGAGATCGCGCGCCGCGGCGGGCGCACCGGCACGCAGCTTCGCCTGAGCCGCGGCGAGAGCACGCCTGGCCTTGTGCCGCGGGTGAGGCGTCAGTACGGCCGCGTGTGCGAGGAACGCGGCCGCCGCGGCGGCGCCGCCCCGGGCCAGCGCCCGCCCGGCCGACGACTCCAGTTCGGCGGCCACGGTCTCGTCCGGTCTGACCGTCGCCCGCGCAAGGTGCCAGGCGCGGCGGTCGGGGTCGAGGACGGGGTCGGTCACCTCCGCCAGGACCCGGTGGACCTCCCGCAGCTCCGCGAGTCCGGCCGCTCGATAGATGGCGGAGCGCAGCAACGGATGCCTGAAACGCACCAGAGCCCCGATGTCGAGCAGCCCCGCTGTCACGGCCGGGCCGGCCGCGTCCGGGCTGATCCCCAGGAGCGCGACGGCGCTTCGGAGCAGCGTCGTGTCACCGATCGGCTCGGCGGCGGCCGTCAGCAGCAGTCGCTGCGTCGCGGTCGGCAGCGAGCGGACGCGCGCGAGGTAACTCCGCTCGATGCGGCCGGCCACCCGTCCAGGACCGGGAAGGGGGCCCTCGATCCGTTCCGCCTCGGTGCGGCCGTGGGGGAGTTCCAACAGCGCCAGGGGGTTGCCGCGCGCCTCGGCGAGGACGCGGTCGCGAATCCGCTCGTCCATCGGGCCGCCGGCCGCCGCGTCCAGCAGCGCCCGGGCGTCGGTGTCGTCCAGGCCGTGGAGCGTCAGCTCGGGCAGGCCGGCCAGGTCGTCGCGCCCTCGCTGCTCACGGGAGGCGAACACCAGGGCCAACGGTTCGGCAAGCATCCTTCGCGCCACGAACGCCAGTGTCTGCGCGGAGACGCGGTCGAGCCACTGCGCGTCGTCCACGACACAGAACAGCGGTTGCCGGGCGGCCACGTCGGTCAGCAACCCGAGCACGGCCAGGCCGACCAGGAACCTGTCCGGAGGCGGTCCGGTACTCACCCCGAACGCCGTCGCCAAGGCCTCGCTCTGCGGAGACGGAAGCGAACCGGCGTGCCCGAGGAACGGAGCACACAACTGATGCAGCCCCGCGAACGGGAGCTCCATCTCCGACTCGGCACCCGCCGCACGGGCGACGCGGTGCGCTGCGACGCGTGCCACCAGGTGGTCCAGGAGAGCGGACTTGCCGATGCCGGCCTCACCGCGCAGGACCAGTACCGCACTCCGTCCGGCCTCCACCTCCGAGACCAGCTCTTCGAGCGCTCCGTACTCGCGGCGCCGACCACGCAGCCGCTCCGGACCGTCCCCCCTCACGCTGCCCCCCGCACGCGGCGAGCATAACAACACCGCTTGCCGCCGCGGCCGCTACGTCGAGGGCGGCCTCCTCCACGGCAGCGCGACCGGGTCGCCCCGAGAGAACCCCGTCACCAGCCGTCGACGCGTGACCGGCTCCGCCGCGTTCCTGCGCCGACTGTCACAGATCGGTGAGCTGCCCCATCACATAGGTAGAAATTCAACTTTTCGGTCGATCGCTCCGATGCTCCGGCTCCGGGATCAACCGGCCTGGCATCGGAGGCGGAGAGGAGGCGAAAGCACATGCTGGTCGAGAGGGACCGTCCCGTCCTTCGAGGTGCTGCGGACACAGGGCCGGCCGTCAGGGAGAAGTGGCTGATCGGCGTGCCGTTCCGGCCCGACACTTCCCGCGTGGTCTGGATGTACTACGTGGTGGACGGTGCCCGCGACGACTCCCAGGCGGTGCGTGCCGCCATGGAGCGCGCCAACAGTGCCCGGGAAAGGCGCGCACGGGGCGGTACGCCCGTGGTGGCAGAGGGCGTCGAGGTGCGCAGGATCATGCTGGATCCCTTGGGACACACGAGCCTGGACGGCTGCTGGTGACGGGTCGGCGGCGCCGGGACGGCGGACCACGTGATCGGAGGGCGGCCCGGGCGGACAGGACTCGGCGCACCGCCTGCCGCCTAGGCCGGCGTGGCCGTGGGGCCGGCGGCGAGTGCGGTGCGGAGCTGCCTGCGAGAGGTGATGGCGAGTTTGGCGAACACCTTGCGCAGGTGCCACTCGACCGTGTGCGGGCTGAGGAAGAGTTGCGCCCCGATCTCCGGATTGGTGAGCCCGTCCCGCGCGAGACCCGCGATCTGTGCCTCCTGAGCGGTGAGCTCCACGCGAGCGGCGGTGACCCGACTGGTCACGGTCTCACCGGCAGCCTGCAGTTCCCGGCTGGTACGTCGGGCGAAGGCGTCGGCACCGAACCGGGTGAACATCTCGTGCGCCGTGCGCAGTTGGCCCCGCGCGTCGACGCGACGGTGCTCGCGGCGCAGCCATTCCCCGTACAGCAGGTGCGCCCGGGCGAGCTCCATGCGGACATGGGTACGGCCGAGCCGCTCGATGGCCTCGCGGTACAGCGACTCGGCCGCGTTCCCTTCGGTCACGAGCGCATGGGCGCGGGCCCGGATGCCCAGCGCCCAATCCGTGCCCGCGGGATCGGTCCGCTCGGTCAGCCGTTCCAGCGCGTCGGCGCCCGTATCCCGCTCGCCACTGCGCACGGCGGCCTCCACCAGCTCGGTCAGTCCCCAGTTGGTGGCGGCCAGGTCGTGGCCGTGAGCGCCAGCCAGGTCGGCCGCCTCGCGTGCCTGCCCGTAGTGACCCAGGCCGTTGTGGAGTACTGCTCTCGCCCACTGCGCGATGCTCACGCCGACCCCCTCGCCGCGGCGTGCGGCGTCGTCCAAGCCGGCCCGTATCAGGTCTTCGGCGCGGGACTCGTCTCCCCGCCAGGCCGCCAAGCCGAGAGCGCCGTAGGGTGCGAGCTCACCCACGGCCTCTTGTATCGGCGGAATCTCCGCGACGAGCTGTGCGGCCGCGTCCAGTTCACCGGCGAACAGATGCACGACCACGTGTGAGTTGAGGGCGAGGGGCAGCTCGCCCAGAGCCCCGACCGCCCGGGCGGTCCGCACATGACGCGCCGCCAGCGCCGCCCAGCCCCGGTCGTCCCACATCTCGGCGGCGACGGCCGAGGTGAGCCAGGACCACCGCAGCACTTTCCCGGTGTCGGTCTCCCGCAGCAGCGCTCGCACTGCCTGCCGTGACGGGACCACGGCCTCGCGATACCCCTCGGCGAACCGGACGGACAGAGCACTCAGCAGCAGGCCGGAGAAGTCTGTCCGCCCCGCTTCGGGTGACGCCTCCGTGCGCGCCGGCGCTTCGCGCACGGTGCTCGCCATCGTGCGTAGGTCGTGACCGGTGGCGAGACGGCCGGCGAACATGGCGGCCGAGAGAGCGTCCAGGAACGTCTCACGGGCCAGAGCGGCGTCGAGCGGCACGAGCCGGTGAGCGGCGGCCAGCAGCGGGGACACCCCGTTCCCGCGATTCGACGCGAACATGATCTGTGCGCGCACCTGGTCCACGCGCGCGCGATCGAGCGCGTTCAAGCGCCCGCCTTCGGCCAGCAGCAGAAGCTGCTGCGCCGAGTCGGTCGCACCGGCACGCAGTTTCGCCTGCGCGGCGGCGACGGCGCGCGCTGCTCTCGGCGCGGGGTCCGGGGTGAGCACGGCGGCCCGAACGAGCAGGCCCGCCGCCGCGGCGATGCCTCCGCGTGCCTGTGCTCGTTCCGCCGCGGACTCGAGCTCGGCGGCGACCGTCTCGTCAGGTCCCAGCGTGGCCCACGCCAGGTGCCACGCACGTCGGTCGAGGTCGAGGGCTTGGCCGCTCATCTCCGCCAGGACGCGGTGGACGCTTTGCTTCTCCACGAGTCCCGCCGATCGGTAGACGGCGGAACGCAGGAGAGGGTGCCGGAACCGCACCAGCGCGCCGATGGCGATCATCCCGGCCGCTTCCGCGGGGGCCGCCGCGTCGGGCTCGATGCCCAGCCGCTCCGCGGCTCGCCTCAGCAGTATCGCGTCACCGACCGGCTCGGCGGCGGCGATCAGCAGCAGCCGTTGCGTCGTCGGCGGAAGCGAGCGGACCTGCTGGACGAAGCTCTGCTCGATTCGGTGGGCCGTGGGCCCGAGGTCACCGGGACCGAAGCCGTCGGCCGGTTCGGTCCCCGTGACCTCGCGCGGCAACTCCAGCAGCGCGAGGGGGTTGCCCCGCGCCTCGTCGACGACGCGGTCACGGATCCGCGGATCGAGCTGCCCTCGCGTCGCCGAGTCCAGCAGCGCCCGGGCATCGGAGTCGTCGAGCCCTTCGAGCGACAGTTCGGGCAGTCCGCCGAACCGACCTTGCCCGAGCGGCTCGCGCGAGGCGAGAACCAAGCCGACGGGTTCGGCCAGCAGACGCCGGGCCACGAACGCGAGCGTCTGTGCCGACACCTCGTCCAGCCACTGCGCGTCGTCGACGAGACAGAAGAGCGGCTCCTCGCCCGCGGCGTCGGACAGCAGGCTGAGCGCCGCCAGGCCGACGAGGAAGCGGTCCGGTGGTGGCCCGGTGCTCAGCCCGAACGCCGTGGCCAAAGCCCCTTTCTGCGGACCGGGAAGTCGCTCGAGCCTTCCGAGCAACGGAGCGCACAACTGGTGCAGCCCCGCGAAGGGAAGCTCCATCTCGGACTCGACGCCCGAGCTGCGCACCACGCGATCTTCTCGAGCGCGCCTCGCGAGATACGCCAAGAGGGTGGACTTGCCGATACCGGCCTCGCCCCGTACGACCAGGACGGAGCTGCGTCCGCCTTCGACCACGGAGCACAGACGGTCGAGCACCTCGCACTCGCTCCGTCGCCCGCGCAGTCGCCCGGGAAAGTCCTCACTCATCCATGCGCACCCCTGGAGAAGATAATAGGTTGATTCGTGCAAATATGCACAAAGTTCCTATTGCGTCACAGGGTCGAACATCACTGCCGCGTGACCTGGATCATGGGCATGGGAAGGCATGGATGTCCTGCGACGAGCGATGTTCTCTTGGCGGCATGAACGAAAGCGTCAAGACTCCATTCCCGGATCCGTCCCACTGGATCGACGGCCGCGCCGTCCGCGGGTCCGGACCGTTGATCGACGTGGTGAACCCCGCCGACGAATCGGTCATCGCCCAGGTGCACGAGGGCACGGCCGAGGACGTGAACAGGGCGGTGGACGCCGCGCTCGCCGCCTACCCCGGGTGGGCGGCGACGCCCCTGCGGCACCGCGCGGACGTGATGCGGAGCCTGGCCGAGGGCTTGCGGAAGCGGAGCGAGGAACTGGCGGCCACCATCACCCTGGAGATGGGCGCCCCGATAGCCTTCTCCCGGCAGGCGCAGGTGGGATTCCCGGTCGCGTCCACCTTGGCGGCGGTCGCGTCGGCCGAGCGGTTCGAGTGGACGGAAGTGATCGAGAACTCGCTCGTCGTCCGCGAGCCCATCGGCGTGGTGGGGGCCATCACCCCGTGGAACTTCCCGCTGCAGCAGCTGGTGACGAAGGTGGTCCCCGCGATGCTGGCGGGCAACAGTGTCGTCCTCAAGCCCTCGGAGACCTCTCCCCTCAGCGCCCGGATGTTCGCCGAGATCGCCACTGCGGCAGGTGTCCCGGACGGTGTGTTCAATGTGGTGCAGGGGACCGGCCCGGTGGTCGGCGAGGCTCTCTCCCGTCATCCGAGGATCGACATGATCTCCTTCACCGGGTCCACTCGCGCCGGCAGGAGCGTTTCCGTCGCCGCCTCCGGAACGGTGAAGCGGGTCGCACTCGAACTGGGGGGCAAGGCGGCCCACATCGTCCTGCCCGAGGCCGACCTCGACTCCGCCGTCACTCGCGGACTGGCCTTCGCCTGGGCCAACGCCGGTCAGGCCTGCGGCGCCTATGTGCGCATGCTCGTGCCCACGAGTCTTCAGGAGACGGTGGTCGACAAGTTGCGGACAGCGGCCCGGGAGTACGTGGTCGGCGATCCCGCCGACGAGGCCACGCGGATCGGCCCGCTCGCCTCGGAGACCCAGCGCCGACGCGTCGACGACTACATTCGGCGTGGCATCGCCGACGGCGCCACGCTCGTGGTGGGCGGCCCCGGCCGCCCGGAGGGCTTCGAGACGGGCGCCTACGTCAAGCCCACGATCTTCTCCGACGTCGACCCCGAGTCGGCCATCGCCCAGGAGGAGATCTTCGGCCCCGTCCTCGTCGTCATCCCCTACGCCGACGACGATCACGCCGTCGAGATCGCCAACGGCACGATCTACGGGCTCAATGCCGCGGTGACCGGTGACGAGGACCATGCCGTGGCGATCGCCCGGCGCCTGCGCGTCGGTCAAGTCGACGTCAACGGTGGACAGCACAATTTCCAGGCCCCGTTCGGCGGGTACAAGCAGTCCGGCAACGGCCGGGAGATGGGCCGTGCCGGCCTTGAGGAGTTCCTCGAGACCAAGGCGATCACCCGCTGACGCGACGCGTCGACATCACATCGCAGAGCCCACTGTTCGTGGGGAATGAGGGAGCACGGTCACAACGTTCACCCTGTTGATTCACTGAGTGGCATCGGCGGTCGGAGCGAAGTGCGCATCGCCCGAGCCCTTCGGTGCGCAGGCCCGTCCCGGACAACCGCGCTCCGGCGCGTCCCGTCCGGGACGGCGGGTTCTTGCGAGAGGACAACCATGGCAGACCGGGCAGCGCTGGCCGCCTTCCTGCGGGCCCGCCGCGAGGCCCTCCAGCCTGAGGACGTCGGGTTGCCCCGCGGACGCCGCAGGCGTACCGGAGGGCTGCGCCGCGAGGAGGTCGCGGCACTCTGCGACATGTCGGTCGACTACTACAGGCGGCTGGAGCAGCCGCGAGGCCCCAACCCCTCGGAGCAGATGCTCGTCGCCATCGCCCGCGGACTGCGCCTGTCGCCGGCGGAACGCGATCTGCTCTTCCAGCTCGCCGGTCATGTGCTGCCGCGCCGTGCACGGCGCGCCGACCACATCGCTCCGGGGATGATGCGCATCCTCGACCGGCTCGAGGACACTCCCGCCCAGGTGATGAACCACCTGGGCGAGACACTGAAGCAGACGCGCCCCGCGGTGGCGCTGCTGGGTGACCAGACGGTCCACACCGGACTGGCGCGCAGTTCCCACTACCGCTGGTTCACGGAACCCGGCGCCCGCTCGGTCCACCCCGAGGGCGACCACGCCGAGCAGAGCCGCCTGATGGTGGCGGACCTCCACAGCGCCTACTCCCGCGACGGGCGTGACTCGCGTGCCGCCGAGCTCGTGGACGCGCTGAACAGGGAGAGTCCCGAGTTCGCCGACATCTGGCGTGAACGCCCCGTGCTCGGGCCCTACTGCGCCGCCAAGCGCTTCCGGCACCCGGAAGTCGGGACACTCGAACTGCACTGCCAGACGCTGGTCGACCCCGACCGGTCCCAGCGGCTCGTCGTCTACACCGCGACACCGGGAACCGAGAGTCACACCAGCCTCCGATTGCTGTCCCTCCTACCGGTCATCTGAAGGCAACCGCCCACGAACGGTCGGCGAACCGACGGCGCGCCGGGCGTCAGGCCCATCCGAGGACGTACTCGTGGGCCGGCCGCGGCATGCGGTCGAACGCCGGTGCTCCAGCCGGGTGGCCGATGTCGACGACGAGGATGAAGCAGCCGGCCTGGAGCGGACCGTTGAACGCGGTGACGGCCTCGCGCTGGGCGGGCTCGCTCTCGAAGTGCTCCTTCATCTCCGGGCGGATCGGCAAGATCTGCGGGATGTGCTCGTGGAAGCGGCTGTCCACGGCGAGCACCGCGACGACGGGTGCGGAGGCCGATTTCGGTCGGTTCCCTTCGTCCAGGTGCGGCAGCAGGCGGTCCTTGCCTTCGGGCGTACGGCTGTACAGGACGCGCAGCGGCTGGGTGTTCGCGGCGGTCGGTGCCCAGCGGGCGAGTTCCCATATGCCGGTGAGCGTCTTGTCGTCGACCGGTGTGTCGGCGAAGGAGACTCAGTCGACCGAGGCGAGCGGCGCGAAGGCCGGAAAGCACCATCCGGCCGCCTGCGACGGTGCGCTGACCAGAGCGTTCAGCTTTCTGGGCAAGCGGTGGAACGGTGTCATCCTGGCCACCTTGCAGCACGGACCACTGGGATACGCCGAGTTGCGGCGCGCGGTGGAAGGCATCAGCGACTGGGTTCTCTCGGAGCGGCTCTCCGAACTGTCCGCTGCCGGTCTCGCGCTCCGCGACGTGGAGCCCGGCCCGCCCGTCACCGTGCGCTACCGGCTCACCGAGGACGGGCAAGCTCTGATGCCCGTCCTCGGTGAGCCGGCCGGGTGGGCCTCCCGGCACCTGCCGGAAGCGCGGGCCTCGGGGCGCGGCCGTGGCTAGGCCGTCGTCGCGACCACGCGCCGCCGTCCGCGTCACCGGACCGTCGGGTCCGGGCGGGCGCCGTCAGCGGACCTGCCGACCCGGGCCGGAGGGGACGGGTTCGTGCCGCACCCCGGTCGTCGGGGACCACACCAGGTCGACGCTCAGGACCGGGTCGACATCGGGGTAGTCCGACCGGTTGTGACAGCCCCGTGTCTCCCGCCGTTCCCTCGCGCACTCGAGCGTCGCGCGCGCGGCGAGAACGGCGGATCGCAGGTCATAGGCATGCACCAGGTCCTGGAAGCCGCCGATGTCGATGTGTACCGCGATGTCCCGCATAAGCTCTTCGATCTCGTGGAGGCCCGCGAGCCCGGCGGCCAGGCCGCTCTCGTCCCGCACGACACCGGCGCACTCCGTCATCAGGTGGCGCACCGTCCGGAGCAGCGCGCGGACGTCCTGGTGGCCGTCGGCGGCCAGGAGCCGGTCCACGTCCGTCTCCGCGGCACGCACCGCCGCCGGCGACCGGTGCTGGGCGACGAGCTCGGCCGAGTACTCCGCCGCGGCCCGGCCTGCGATCCGGCTGCGGAGGAGCGGTTCGACCGGCGAGAGCTCCGCCGACCGGTCCCCGCCGTGCAGCCCGCCGGCCGCTTCCCCGACGGCATAGAGCCCGTTGACATCGGTGCCGTGGTCCTCGGGCCGGACCCAGACGCCTCCCAGGGAGGACTGGGCGGTCGGCGCCACTTCGACCGGGTCATGAGTGATGTCGAGCATCTGGAGGCGCAACAGAGACTGGTGAAGCTGTGGCAGGCGTGTCAGGACGGTCTCACGCGGCAGATGGGACAGGTCGAGCCACACGCCGCCGCCCCGGGTGCCACGGCCCTCCCGGATCTCCGTGTGGGACGCAAGCGCGACCCGGTCACGACCGACCAGTTCCATTCGCTCGGCGTCGTAGCGCGTCATGAACCGCTCGCCGAGGTTGTTGAGCAGAATCCCGCCCTCGCCGCGTGCCGCGTCACTGAGGAGCACGCCGGCCGCGTTCTCGGGCCCGATCAGCCCGAAGGGGTGGAACCGCACCAGCTCGGGGCTGCGCAATCGGGCGCCGGCCTCGACGGCGAGGCGGAAGGCGTCGCCGGTGTTCTCGTGGCGGCGCGCGGACGTACGCCGCCAGATGCGCGTGTGGCCTCCGTTCGCGAGAATCACGGAGTCGGCGTGTACGAGGTAGCGCACGCCGTCGGCGAGGTCGAATCCGTAGGCGCCGAAAACCGTCCCGTGGTCGACCAGCAACCTGGTGACGTGGACGCCCGACAGGACGGGAACGCCGAGTCGCTTCGCGCGTTCGCGGAGAGCTCGCCGCGCCGCCGTTCCTGTGTCCTCGCCGAGGATCGCGGAGCCGCCGTACTCGTGGTGGGCGAACCGGCGGGGGGTGGGCCCGTCATGGCCCCGCTGTTCCGGACGGTTGCCGTGGCCCCCTGTCTGACGGCTTTCCCCGGGGCAGCGAGCCACCACCATGACCGCGACACGGGCCTCGGCGACTTCGATGGCTGCTCGGAGGCCTTCCTCACCGGCTCCGATCACGAGAACGGACGTGGCGAGTTGATGTCCGAGTGAAGACATGGGCCCTCCTGCGGCAGCGGATGAGCGAGATCATGGGCAGTGGTCGACCGGATGGCAGGTTCGTGTGTGACAGCTTCCAGGCAACTGATCGCGTGGAGTGTGTCACAAGGTATGAACACAAGGTGTGGACACTCTTGCAGGTATCGTTGACAGGGACCGTTCCTCCAACCATTGCGGGAGCTCGCCATCCCCGGGACCGCCCAAGGAGCCACGTCTCATGATCGCCAGCCCGCTTCCGGACCTGGTCGGCCGGCACCGCGAGTGTGCGGCACTCGAAGACCTGCTGGTCGGCGTGCGGGAAGGCAGGTCCGGAGTACTGGTGATCCGTGGCGAAGCCGGCATCGGGAAGTCGGTGCTTCTGGAGTATGTGGCAGAGCGGGCGTCACGAGTGAAGGTGACCTGGGCGCACGGCGTCGAGGCCGACATGGAGCTGCCCTACGCGAGCCTGCACCAACTGTGTGCGCCGTTCCTGGACGAGCTCAACGCATTGCCGGGACCCCAACGTGATGCTCTGCGTGTGGCGTTCGGGATGGCTGCCGGGGATCCGCCCGACCGCTTCCTGGTCGGCCTCGCGGTGCTGACCCTGCTCACTCGCGCCTCGGAGACCCGACCGGTGCTCGTCCTGGTCGACGACGCCCAGTGGCTGGACCAGGTGTCCTTGCAGACTCTGGAGTTCGTGGCGCGAAGGCTGCTCGCCGAGGCGGTGGCCATGGCGTTCGCGGTGCGCGACCCCGAAGGACAGGCCGCACTCACCGGTCTGCCGGCGCTTCAGATCGACGGCCTCGACACCGCCGCCGCGGGAGAGCTCCTCGAAGCAGCCGTCGGCGGAGGACTGGAGAAGCGGGTCAGGGACCGGTTCGTGGCCGAGATGCACGGCAACCCACTGGCGCTGCTCGAGTTCTCCCGCGGTCGCACCGCTGCCGAACTGGCCTACGGCCTGGACTCGTCCAGTCGTCCGACGGTTCAGGGGCCGGTCGCGAGTCGTGTGGAACGGGACTTCGCCGGCCGGCTCAGGTCGTTGCCGGAATCGACCCGGACACTTCTGCTGATCGCTGCGGCCGAACCGGTCGGCGACGCACGCCTGTTGATGCGCGCAGCCGCCTCGCTCCGGATCACACCCCATGCGGCTCCGGCCAAGGCCGCCGGCCTCATCGAGTTCGGTGAGTCCGTCCGGTTCCGGCATCCGCTGGTCCGTTCGGCGGTTTACCACGGGGCCGCACCCGAAGAACGCCGAGCGGTACACCGGGCGCTGGCCGAGGCCACGGACCCGGTTCTGGACCCCGACCGCCGCGCCTGGCACGCCGCCCAAGCCGCGGACGGACCGGACGAGGAGGTGGCCGCCGACCTGGAACGAGCAGCCGATCGCGCGCGGCAACGCGGCGGCATCGCGGCCGAGGCGGTACTGCTCGAACGCGCGGCCGAAGTGACGCCGGACCGTCGGCCGCGAGGGCGCCGCGCTCTGGCGGCAGCGGAGGCGCACTTCTCGGCCGCAGCGCCCGACCGGGCCACGGAGCTCGCGACGGTGGCCGAACTGTGTCCCCTGAGTGCCCTGGACCGCGCCCGCCTGGCGCGCCTGCGCGCCAGGATCCTCTTCGCCCGCAGCCGCAGCGACGAAGCGGCGCCCCTACTCCTCGAAGCCGCCGCCCAATTCAGCGCCGCCGGGTCGCCACTGGCGCGGGAGACCTACCTGGAGGCGATCAGCGCGACCATCTTCGCGGGCCGCGTGCACGGCCCCACAGGTGCCCGCGCCGCCGCGATCGCGGCCCGCGGGTCGGGCGCGCCCCCTTCCGGTTCCGAGGCCGCCGACTTGCTCCTGGACGGTGTGTCCGCGCTCCTGACGGACGGATACGAGACCGGTGTCCCGGCGCTGCGCGGCGCCCTGGAGTCGCTGGTCCACGAGGAGCTCCGCACCCGGGAGTCGACCGTGCGGTGGCTGCTGTTGGCACCGGTCGCGCTGGAGGCGTTCATCCACTACGCATGGGACCTGCACGCGTGGGATGCGTTGTCGAGTCGTGCGGTGCGCCTGGCCCGTGACATGGGAGCGCTCGGCGCGCTGCCACCGGCCCTCATCTACGCCGGAGGGGTGCACATTCATTACGGCGACTTCGCCGAAGCCGCCAGGATGATCGACGAAGCCGACGCGCTCGCCGCCGCGACCGGCCACGCACCGCACAAGTACGCCGCCCTCGTCCTGGCCGCGTGGCGCGGCGAGGCGGACGTCGCCGCCGGCATCGTCGAGGAAGCCAGGCAGAGGGCCGACCAACGGGGAGAGGTGTCACTGCTGGGCGCCATGGGCTACATCCAGGGGGTGCTCTACAACGGCCTGGCACGTTACGAGGAGGCACTGCAGGCCGCTCGTACCGGCATCGAGCACGACGGGTTCAACTTCACCGGCCTGTCGCTGGTCGAACACGTCGAGGCCGCCACCCGTTGCGGTGAACTCGACCAGGCCAGGACCTCGCTGGAACGGTTGGTGGAACTCACCCGCGCCGCCGACTCCGGCTGGGCCCGTGGCGCCGGCGCCCGCAGTCGAGCTCTTCTCGCCGAGGGGGACGAGGCGGACCGCCTGTACCGGACCGCGATCGTGGAATTCGGGCGCGGTGGCGTGGCCGTCGAGGTGGCGCGTACGCATCTGCTGTACGGGGAGTGGTTGCGCCGCACCAACCGCCGATCGCTGGCCCGTGAGCACCTTCGTACGGCCCATGAGATGTTCGACGGGATGCGGGCGCAGGCCTTCGCCGAACGAGCCCGCCGCGAGCTGCTCGCCACAGGCGAGCAGGTCAGGGTGCGGGAGACCAAGCCGGCGAGCGCGCTCACACCCCAGGAGTCACAGGTCGCCACACTCGCCGCCGACGGCATGACGAACGCGAAGATCGGTGCGGAGCTGTTCATCAGCCCGCACACCGTGGAGTGGCACCTGCGGAAGGTGTACACAAAGCTCGGGATCAACTCGCGTCGCGCGCTGCCGCGGGCCCTCGCGAGCACTCCGGCCGCGGACACCAACGACGAGGGCATGATGCGTGCCGGCTGAGTGCCCGTGGTGGATCCCGGGCCCCCCGGGGGGCCCACGGGCTCGACCACGGACATCAAGGGCGCGGCGGGGGGTGCCGCGGACGGAGGGTGGAACCATCGCCCTCAAGGGCGTCCGTTCATGAAGAGGAGCCCCGATGTCCGCGCCCAGTCCAGATACGAAGTCGCCGGACGTCTCTCCGGCCGCCGGGTCCGCCGAGGACGACTTGGACACCGCCCTCGATCTCTTCCTGGCGCATCGGAAACGACTGTTCCGTGTCGCCTACCGGATCGTCGGCGATGTCGCCGGAGCCGAGGACGTGATCCAGGAGGTGTGGTTGCGTTGGCAGCACACCCACCGAGCGGAGATCAAGAATCCGGGTGCCTTCCTGACCACGGCCACGACCCGCCTGGCGATCAACGTCATCCAGTCGGGGAGGCACCGCCACGAGACCTCGGTCGAGCCGCAGTTGTCCGACCTCGGTGACCATGCCGCCCAGGACCCGCTGCTGCACGCCGAGCGAGTCGCGGCGCTCGAGGCGGCCCTGGCCATGCTCATGGCCAGGCTGACTCCGGATCGGCTTGCCGCCTATGTGCTGCGGAAGGGCTTCGGTTACGCCTATACCGATCTTGCGAAGCTGCTTCGGATCAGTGCCGTGAACGCTCGGGTAGTGGTCCACCGCGCCCAGGCCCGCCTCGACAGTGACCGCGAGCGGCCCGTCCCCGTCGAGTCGCACCGGCGCCTCGTCGCCGCGTTCCGGGCGGCGGCGAGCACCGGAGACCTGGACGGCCTCGTGCGGCTCCTGGTCCCCGAGAACCGTCTCCGTCGTTCGGCGCCGACACCCCGTCGACCGTCCGGTCCGCCGCACCTTCCCGCCCGCCGCGCCGCGTGACAGCGGGCGGCGATGTCCTCCTGTCTGTCACAACGGCGGCATCGGCCTTGTCTATCCGGTGCGGGCAAGCGCCGGCGGCTCACCTGCCGCGCTCTGTCGCCGGGACACCGTCCTGGCATCGAGCAGATGGACGCCGTGGACAGCAGGGAGGTCACCGCCCATGAACGACGATGCCACGTTGATCACGCAGTGGAACAGGCTGACCCGTGCCCATCGTCGGATCGAGGCTCGCATGGAGCGAGACCTTCACCGGCAACTGGGTTTGGGGGTGAGCGAGTTCTACGCCCTGCGGACCTTGAGTGAGGGTGTGCGGGCCGGTACGGGGTTGCTGTATTTGAACGACTTGGCCAACGGGGTGGGACTGAGCCAGTCCGCCACCAGCCGCCTGGTGACACGCCTGCAGGACCGTGGCCTGATCACCACGCACACCTCGTCGCGTGACCGTCGGAGCGTCGAGATCGAGCTGACCGCCGTCGCGCACCAGGTACTACGGCTGGGTTCGCCCCTCGTGCACCAGGCGGTCGAGGAGGTCGTGCGGCAACTCGGTGTCGAAGGGACGGACGAAGACCTGCTGCGCTACCTCTGTGGGGGCGCGGGTGACGGCGTGATCGCCCATGCTCGTCCGGCCGACTCCGTCGCTGCCGGCTGAGCGACAGCAGCCCACGTCCGCGCCGCCTGCGAAGGCGTCGGGCCGGTGCTCGGAGGTTCCGCGGTGCCTTCACGGTCCACATGTTCGATCCCTGTCGAAGCTTTGGTAGCGTGGTCGGCATGCCGGACCATTCGTCACCCGCTGACAGCGGAATCTCCCTGCCCCGTCTGCTGGGAGTGCTCAGCGACCCGACGAGGCTGGGAATCGTCCGGATCCTCTCCGACGGGGCCGAGCGAGGGTGGGGCCAGTTCAGCGCCCCCGTGGCCAAGTCCACGCTCAGTCACCATCTCAAGATGTTGCGTGAGGCGGGTGTCACTCAGACTCGCCAAGAGGGCACGCGCTGCTATGTGAAGCTGCGGTATGACGCCTTGGAAGCCCGTTTCCCGGGCTTCCTGCCGGCACTGCTGTCCGCCGCCGCCGCCGACCATGTCGGAGACCATGTCACCGAGCGCGGCGAGCAGGCCTGACTCCGTCAGTGCCCGGCTCCGTCCGCGCGACGTCTGAGCCGCGCCCGTGAGCAGCCCCCTCGGGGGTGCGATCGGTCTCGTGACGCTGGGCTCGGGCCGTGCTGTACGCACGCCCGCGCCGGAGGTCAATCTCCCTCCGGCCCAAGTGTGTTGACGTGTGCCGTCGCCGTGCGTTCTTTCTCCCTTCGCGGCCACCGTCGCGGTTGCGTCCGCATTTGACGACCTCGCCGACCCGGCTCATAGTGTTCTATGTACAACGAACATCGAACAAGGAGCCTTGATGTCCGTGAACTCCCCCGATCAGATCTTCGCCGGCCAAGTCGTGATCGTCACCGGCGCAGGCACCGGCATCGGCCGGGCCACAGCAGTCGCCTTCGCCGAGGCGGGCGCACGCGTACTCGGGGTGGGCCGCCGTGAAGCACTCCTCAAGGAGACCGCCGCGGCCCACGCCGGCATAGACATCCTGGCGATCGACATCTGTGGCGACGGAGCACCCGCCAGGGTCGTGGGCGCAGCCGTCGAACGGTGGGGACGCCTCGATCATCTGATCAACAACGCCGGTGCGACGGCGGTCATGCCGCTGGCGGAGGCCGACAAGCAGACGATCGTCGATCTGCTCGCGCTCAACGTCGTCGCGCCCAGTCTTCTGGCCCATGAGGCTCTGCCGCACCTGCGGCGGACCTCCGGATCGATCATCAACCTCTCCAGCACCTACGGTCATCGTCCCATGGCGGGGGGCGCGCACTACTCGGCCACCAAAGCCGCCGTCGAACAGATGACACGAAGCTGGGCACTGGAACTGGCCGGTGACGGTGTTCGTGTCAACTCGGTCGCTCCCGGACCCACCCGTACCGACGTCATGCTGCACGCCGGCCTGACGCCGGAGGGCGCCGAGGGCGTGTACGCCTATGAGCGCGACCGCATCCCGACCCACCACATCGCGAGCGCGGACGAGATAGCTCACTGGATCCTCCGGTTGGCCGACCCGGCCGGGCGTCATGCGACCGGTCAGGTGATCACCGTCGACGGCGGGCTGGAACTCATCTGATCCGGCTTGTCGAAAGCCGTGTCGACGAAGAGGGCGCGGACGCTTCCGACGAGGCGCCTCGCCGTGTCACAAAAGAGCGGCCCGCTCGGTCAGCGGAGTGTCCTGGAGCGGCCGTACGGATGCTGAAGGTGCCGTTCGCCCTCCCTGGATCCTAATATGTCCATATTTGAAACCATTATTTAGGGAGGGCGCGGCATGAAGGTCGCAGTCATCGGCGGAACGGGGCTGATCGGCTCGCAGGTCGTCCGGATCCTGAACGAGTCCGGACACGAGGCGGTACCGCACGCGCAGTCCACCGGAGTCGACGTCATCAGCGGCCAGGGGGTCGAGCAGGCCGTCACCGGTGCCGACGTCGTCGTCAACCTGACCAACTCGCCGACCTTCGACGAGGCCTCACCGGCCTTCTTCCAGACGTCGATGGACAACCTGCTGGCCGCCTCCCGCAAGGGCGGGGCCGGTCACTTCGTGATCCTCTCGATCGTCGGGGTGGACCAGGTACCGCGGCTGGACTACTACCGCGCCAAGGTCTTGCAGGAGGACCTCCTCAAGGCCGGCCCGGTCCCTTACTCGATCGTCCGGGCGACGCAGTTCATGGAGTTCATGGACGCCGTTCTGTCCTGGACGGCCGACGCGGACGCCGTCCGTCTGCCCGCCACGCCGATCCAGCCGATCGCCGCCAAGGACGTGGCCGACGCGGTGGCGGAGGTCGCCGTCGGCGCACCACTGAACGGCATGCGCAACATCGGCGGCCCGGAGGTCTTCAAGCTCGACGAGCTGGGCCGGATCACTCTGTCCCACAAGGGCGACGCCCGAACCGTGGTCACCGACCCCACCGCCGGTATGTTCGCGGCCGTCGAGGGAGACGTCCTCACCGACAGGAACGCTCACCTCGCCGCCACCCGTTACACCGACTGGCTCGCCTGACCGCACTGCGTCGGACGAGCTGGTGGTTGCGGTTCCGCCTCGTCCGGCGTCGATGTGTGGTTCCCGTCGCGGTACTCCGCGACGGGAACCTTCCGCGAGACCCGACCAGCTCAGGAAGTACCTCGCCCGGTGTGCGAAGGAGACCGCGGACGGGGCCTTCATCGCACCGAGACGACCGTCAGGGACTTGACGGGGCCGGCGCCGCGCAGGGTGAGGTCGAACAACAGATGTCCCTGCCCAGGGCGCACGGCTGCCGTGTGACGGGGGATGATCTCCTGCTCCGGACTCTGCTGACGCTCGCCGTGACGCGCGCCGTGCACAGCGGTGACGTACACAGTGGACGGCCCGGTGTTGCGCACCAGCACCTGTGTGGTCGTCGAGCAGTGCCACGGCGCGTCGGGCGCGGGGCACAGGTAACGCAGGTCCCCGAAACCGTAGGTGCCGCAGGAGAGCTCTTGGTCGGCGGGGAGAACGGAGCGGCAGACGCGCCCGACACCGACGCGGTCGTGGCCGGTATCGCCGGCGTCACGAGGGAGCGACGTGACCAAGGCGATCAGCGTCAGTGCGGTACAAACCGTCCACAAGGCGGTCGGTATCCGGGAACGGCGTACGGCACTCACTGTTCGTCCTCGACACGATCGGGACCCGGACGCCCGGCACGGGCGCGGAGCCCGTCGTGGCGACGCTGTGGGTCATGCGACGCCGGAGCACACGACCAAGACCTCATGAACCTCGGCTCACACTGCCCGGACCAGGTGGGTCGTTCCCAAGTCAAAAGCTGTCGACCACTTTGACCGTGTGTCGTGTGCCTCTGTGACACAACTCTTGGGTGTGGCGCCCATGGACTCGGACGAGCGCCGGCTCAGGGCGGGAAGGTGAACAGACGGTACTCGGACATCGTCGCGAAGCCGAAGCGCCGATACAGCGGTTCCCCCGCTGGGCTCGCCACGAGCGCTGCGGAGCACATCCCTCTTTGCCGTCCGAGCGCGAGTGCGGCGAAGGCCGACGCTGTTCCGAATCGAGCGGCCTCACCATCACCGGAAGTACCGCGAGTTGCTCTCCGCCGTGGCGACGCAGAGCGTCGGCGGTGGGCTCCGGGCTGTCGGGACCGACCCACCACCACCGACGGTAAGCGCAGCATGACGTCGATGGCCAACACGTCGAACAACGGTACGGTCAACACCGTCCTCGCCGGCACCCTGGAAGCGTCCTTCTGTGGCGTCGACCCCACCAAGAACAGCAAGTTCGCCCGATCCGGTGGTGAGGAATTCACCGAGGACATCGCACCCGACATCGTGCGTCACTGAGGTAAGAGCCGCCCGTGAGTGATCTGACCTGATCGCTACGGACGGGGCGAGGCGCCGGCCCAGGGGTCGGCGCCTCGCCATGACCGGACCATCACCGGTGTCACGCATCGTCCATCTGCTCGGTCAACTCTCTCAGCCACGTGCAGGTGTGACCATCACGCCTGCTTGGGCGCAGTGGGTGGGGTCTTCCGGATCCGACCCACACCAGAGGACCCGAGCTGCAGCGCTGCCTGCTCCCCCCTGACGCGGAGTCCACTCGAGGAACTGGCGTGGTGAAGGAGATTTCTTGAATGAAGGTCGTCGTGAGGGACGATGCCGGACTTTTGGGAGTCGAGACCGCTCTCTGGGTCAGGGATCACGGGCACGAAGTGGAGATGCTTTCGGCACCTCATGGTCTCGACTCACTCACCGGAGAAGAGATCACCGAAGCTCTGCACGGCTGCTCAGTCGTGATTGATCTTTCGTGTCAGCCGTCCTTGGCCATCGGAACCCTCACCGAGGATCAGGGGTTCGTCATCGATGAGGAGGAACTCGTCGAATCATGGCTGCGCTCCACCCGAAGACTTCTGCAGGCCGAGACGGCAGCTGGTGTCACACACCATGTCTCGCTGTCTGTGGCAGGGGTGGGCCGGGCCGTGAACATGGGCGTTTTCCGTGCCCTCCAGGCCCAGGAATCTCTGATCCAGCAGTCTGCGATGGCCTATTCGATTCTTCGATCCACGCAGACGTTCGAGTCGGCCGAGGACATGGCGGCTGTGAGCACCGAGGACTGGATCGTATGGGTACCGCCGGTTGAAGTGCGTCCAGTGGCTCTGACGGATGTGGCCATGCTGCTCGCGCACACCGCCGTGTCCCGACCCCGGATCGGCGTTCGAGAGATCGCCGGCCCGGAGAAAACCAGGTTGGACATCTTCGTACGCGCCGCCCTCAGGTAGATGCAGGCCGCTTTCGGGGTGAGAAACATTCATATGGCATGGAAGAGGTCCGCTGATGACAACACTGAAAATGACTCTGCTGGGCGCGGTCCGCGAACTCGCGGCCGTGCGGCTGCCCTCCGCCACGTCCGTCCTCACCGGTCGACCGCTGCGCCGTTTCGCCTTGGAGCTTCATGTCCCGGACGAGCGGCACCAGGAACTCGACGCCGAGCTGGAGGCGGCTGCCGCGCACGGGGGGAAGCCCCTCCAGGGGCCTGACACGGCGTGGCGCGTCTCGGAGGGGTGGACCGCGGCATCGCAAGGGCGCCGACCCGAGATCTACATCTACACGATGGAGGTCGAGGAGGTCGAGCTCCTGCAAGCGTCCGCTCTGGAGATCGAGGGACTCAGCCTTTCTCCGATGAGGTACAAGGAGGAGGTCGATGGGGGACATGTCACGGTGACGCTCGTATCGGATGTCGCCGGCGAGGCCGACGAGCGCTTGGAAAGCCTCCTCAGCGAGCCTGATGCCTTCCACGACGTCATCCGGCGGGGGATCAGCGACGAACCTCTGCGCATGCGCTTCGGACGCTGCGTCTGGCAACGCTCCGCAGACGGCACCCGGCGTCACCACCTGGAACTGGTCGCCGACGAGGGCAGGTCCGCACCGCCCCTCTCTCCTCTCGCGCTGGTCGGCCGGCCGCGCCTCGACCGGACCGTGGAGCGGGTGGCCGCGCATGCCGATGCCCTGGCAGAGCTCCTGGGGGAGCTGCACTCCCGAGGCGTACTGAGTGAGAGCGCCTTCAACGCGATCAACTCCGCTGCCGCCCCACGCCCCCTGACACGACGGGAGGAGCGTGAGCTGTGCCGCACCGACCGTCTGGGCGACTACTGGCACTGACGTCGTCTGCCGCTGTCGCGGCTGAAAGGGGAAGCCCGTGTCCGGAGAACTCGCGGAAGCGGTGCCTCGAATGGTCCTGTCGCCACTGTCCAGTGCGGCGGTCTTCCTGTCAGGGCCGTGAGCGGTGCGGTGCACTGAGCCGTCGCCACCCCTGGTGACCTGCTGTTCCACCTCCGCGCCTCGCGGCTGGACCTGTGCTTCGCGCTCGCCACGGAGATCATGAGCCGGCTGCGGGGAGCGGTCACGGTCCAGGACGAGGTGCATGGCTTCAAGTACTTCGACGAACGGGACCTGCTCGGCTTCGTCGACGGTACGGAGAATCCGAGGGGGCCGGAGGACCCGCCCGAACTGCCGTCCGAGCAGGTGTCCGGCGTCGATACGTCCTCAGGTTGAGCCGTAGGCCCGCACGTGTCACACCGGTCGGGTGAAATCTGTCTTCATGTACACAAAGCACGCTTCACACCGCCTTCTTCAGGTCCCTTTCGGTGGCATCTCGAAGGCGAACCACCCCGGCAGCATTGCCGGTGGCCCGAGGAGTAGAACGTGACCAGCACATCGCAGGCACAGCAGTCAGGAGCCCGGGCGGCTCATCCCGAACATCTCGGGCACGTCGTCTTCATCGCGGCGGCGGCCGCCATGGGCGGTTTCCTCTTCGGCTACGACAGCTCCGTGATCAACGGTGCGGTCGAGGCCGTCCGCGACCGTTACGACATCGGCTCCGCCGCGCTCGCGCAGGTCATCGCCGTCGCCCTGATCGGCTGTGCCGTCGGCGCCGCGACCGCCGGCCGGATAGCCGACCGCATCGGCCGCATCCGGTGCATGCAGATCGCCGCGGTCCTGTTCACCGTCAGCGCCGTCGGCTCCGCGCTGCCCTTCGCGCTGTGGGA
>NZ_JAGMUJ010000188.1 GCF_019049255.1 Streptomyces sp. AC558_RSS880
CCCAGCCAGTGCTGGACGAGGAAGGTGCCGTGGAAGCCGATGAACAGCGTCCAGAAGGTGATCTTGCCGAGGCGCTCGTCGAGCAGCTTGCCGGTGAACTTCGGCCACCAGAAGTGGAAGCCGGCGAACATCGCGAAGACGACCGTGCCGAAGACGACGTAGTGGAAGTGCGCCACCACGAAGTAGCTGTCGGAGACGTGGAAGTCCAGCGG
>NZ_JAGMUJ010000189.1 GCF_019049255.1 Streptomyces sp. AC558_RSS880
CCCCCCAAACTGACGGACGCCGAACTGTTGTGCCTCGCGGTCGCCCAGGTTCTGCTCGGCTTCCCCTCGGCCAGGCACTGGATCCGCTTCGCTCACGCCCGGCTGGGGCACCTGTTCCGCTACCTGCCCCAGCAGTCCGCCTACAACAAGCGCCTCAACGCCGCCGGACCGCTGATCAGTCATGTGATCGAGGCCCTGGCCCGGCAGGTCCCCACCTGGCACGACGACCTGCGGCTGATCGACTCCACCCCACTGCCCTGCGCGGCCTCCCGGGAGACCGTCAAACGCTCCGACCTGGCCGGACACTGCGGATACGGCTACTGCCGCAGCCACTCCCGCTTCTTCTGGGGCTTCCGGCTCTACCTGGTCACCACCGCTGAGGGCATGCCCGTCACCTGGTGCCTGGCCAACCCGAAACTCGGGGAACGGGAGGTGATGGCCGCGCTGCTGGAACGCGACCACCGCCTCGTCCGGGCCGGGCAGGTGATCCTGGCCGACAAGGGCTTCGCCGGGAAGGAGTTCGAGGCATTCTTGGCGCAACGGCTCGGTGTTCACCTGGTGCGGCCGGACCGCAAGGACGAGCCCGTCCGGCACGGGAAGATCGTCCGTGTCCGCCAGTGGATCGAGGCCGTCATCGACACCCTCAAGGGTCAGCTCAGCCTGGAACAGCACGGCGGCAGAACACCGGCCGGAGTCTTCGCCCGCACCGGACAACGACTCCTCGCCCTGGCAGCCGGCATCTGGCACAACTGGACCACCGGCGCCAAGATCAAACGATCCCTGATCGCCTACGACCACTGAGAACATCGGACTCACTCATCTAGGGG
>NZ_JAGMUJ010000190.1 GCF_019049255.1 Streptomyces sp. AC558_RSS880
TGAAGCTGGACTTCTCCTCGCGGTGCATCGCCGACTCGATCTCGGTGACGCGGGCGTCCAGGTCGACGGTCCTGCCCTCGACCTCTTCGAGGATCCGCTTGGCGCGCTCGTGCTTGCCGACGGAGATCAGGTAGCGGGGGGACTCGGGGATGGCGAAGGAGAGCAGGCCGTACAGGACGGCGGGGATCACCATCACGCCGAGCATGATCTGCCAGGCCTCCAGGCCCATCAGCTCACCGCGCTGGTCGCCGTCGGCGGCGTTCAGGATGCCCCAGTTGACCAGCTGCGACACGGCGATGCCGACGACGATCGCGGCCTGCTGGAACGAGCCGAGCCGGCCGCGGTAGGCGGGCGGGGCGACCTCGGCGATGTAGGCCGGGCCGATGACCGAGGCCATGCCGATGGCGAAACCGCCCACGACCCGCCAGAAGGCGAGGTCCCACAGCGCGAAGGGCAGCGCGGAGCCGACGGCGCTGACGGTGAACAGGACCGCGGCGATCTGCATGCACCGGATGCGGCCGATGCGGTCGGCTAT
>NZ_JAGMUJ010000191.1 GCF_019049255.1 Streptomyces sp. AC558_RSS880
TCGACGAGGTCAGCCGCACCGGCCGCCCGCTCACCCTGACGACTCAGCAACACCAGCTCGCGCACCCCGTACCGGGACACGAGGTGACGGGCGACGAGACCGCCCAGCATCCCCGTGCCCCCGGTGACCAGCACCGCCCCGTCACCGAACGACCCGCTTTCGCCAGCGGACCCGGCTCCATGCCGCACCAGACGCGGCACCAGAACCTCGCCGCCGCGTACCACGACCTCCCGCTCGCCGGTCGCCAGGGCATCCCGCACAGCCGACGACCAGTCGTCCCCATCCACGTCCACCAGCGCGAACCGCCCGGGATGCTCCGTGGCAGCCGACCGCACCAGACCCCACACCGCCGACGACGCGACATCCGGCACACCACCGCCGGCACCCACCGCACCCCGCGTCACCACGACCAACCGCGACCCGACGAACCGCTCGTCACCCAGCCACTCCCGCACCACCGACAACACACCCGCCGCCGTCCGGTGGACCGAGGCGGCGTGGTCGTACTCCGGTACCGGGCCGCTGAGGCAGGGCAGGACGACCGCGTCGGGTACACCGCCCGCGGCAGCCGCGTCCAGGTCGGGAACGTCGGCATCCAGTGCCCAGAGGCGACCGGTGAAGGCAGCCTCGGCCGGTGCGGCCGGGATCCAGTCGACGCGGAGCAAGTCGTCGGACGCGGCCGGGAGCGCGGGAGTGAGCGCCTCGGCGGCGATCGGGCGCAAGGTGAGTGCCTCGACGGACGCCACCGGGCCGCCCGCCGCGTCGTACAGGGTCACCCGGACCTCGTCCGTCCCGGTGGGCGAGAGCCGCACCCGCAGGTGCGTGGCGGCGGCCGCGTGGAGCGTCAGGCCCTTGAAGACGAACGGCAGCCGCACCTGCTCCGCCGCGCCGGTCCGGGGCAGAGCGGCGTGCAGCGCGGCGTCCAGCAGCGCGGGGTGCAGTCCGAAGCCGGCGGCACCCTGCGCCACGTCCTCGGGCAGCGCGACTTCCGCGTACAGGTCGTCGCCCACGCGCCAGGCCGTACGCAGTCCCTGGAAGGCGGGCCCGTACGCGTATCCGGCCGGCACCAGATCCGTGTAGAAGCCGTCTAGGTCCACCGGCTGCGCACCGGGCGGCGGCCAGGCTGCGGCGGCGAGGGTGTCTTCAGGGGCGGCGGCGCGTTCGGACAGGGTTCCGGCGGCGTGCCTGGTCCAGCCGGGGGCCGCCGATTCGTCGTCGGCGTGCTGGGAGAACACGCTCAGCGCACGCGTGCCGTCGGGTTCAGCGGCGCCGACCACGACCTGGATCCGCACGGATCCCTGCTCCGGGATCACCAGCGGTGCTTCCAGGGCGAGTTCGTCGATACGGCCGTGTCCCACCTCGTCCCCGGCCCGTACCGCCAGTTCCACGAAGGCCGCGCCGGGCAGGAGGACGGTCCCGGCCACGGTGTGGTCCCGGAGCCAGGGGTGCGAGGACAGTGACAGCCGTCCCGTCAGCACGACGCCCTGCCCGTCGCCAAGTGCCACAGCCGCACCCAGCAGCGGATGGTCCGCCTCGGCCAGCCCGAGCTGCCGCGCATCCCCGGACGAGGCCGTGCGCTCCAGCCAGTAGCGCTGGTGCTGGAAGGCGTAGGTGGGCAGGTCGACGTAGGCGACGCCGTCGCCGAGGAGCGGTGTCCAGTCCACGGCCAGGCCGTTGGCGAACCCCTCCGCCAGCGCGGCGGTGAAGCGCTCCTGTCCTCCCTCGCCCCGGCGCAGCGTGCCCAGCACCACCGCGTCCGCCCCGGCGGACTCGACCGTGCCCTCCACCGGAGTCGTCAGCACCGGGTGCGCACTCGTCTCGACGAACGCGTCATAACCCTGAGCGAGCAGCAGCCGGACCGTTTCCTCGAAACGAACCGTCTGACGCAGGTTGGTGTACCAGTACTCGGCATCAAGAGCGGCCGTCTCCACCCGCTCGGCGGTCACGGCCGAGAAGAACGGGATTGTGGGAGTCTGCGGTTCGATGCCCGCCAGCTCGGTGAGCAGCCGCTCACGGATCGCCTCGACCTGGACGGAGTGGGAGGCGTAGTCCACCGGCACCCGCCGCGCCCACACGCCCTGTGTCTCGCAGTCGGTGAGGAGTGCGTCCAAAGCGTCCGGTTCACCGGCCACCGTCACCGATGCCGGGCCGTTCACCGCCGCCACCGACACCCGACCGCCGTACACCGCAATCAGCTCAGAAGCACGCTCCACCGGCACACCCAGCGACGCCATACCCCCCGAACCCGCCAGCGCCAGGATCGCCCGGCTCCGCAACGCGACCACCATCGCCGCATCGTCCAACGACAACGCACCCGACACGCACGCCGCCGCGATCTCCCCCTGGGAGTGGCCGACGACAGCTCCCGGCTCCACCCCGAACGACCGCCACAGCTGCGCCAGCGACACCATCACCGCCCACAACACCGGCTGCACCACATCCACCCGGCCCAGCCACTCCTCGGAGTCCGACCGCAGAACCCCGGTGAGCGACCAGTCGACATGAGCCGCCAACGCCGCCTCGCACCGCTCGACCCACTCGGCGAACACCGGCGAGGACTCCAGCAACCCGGCCGCCATCCCCACCCACTGCGACCCCTGCCCCGGGAAAACGAACACCGCCCGGCGCGCCGCAGACACGACACCCGTCACCACACCCGGCGCCTGCTCCCCCGCCGCCAGCGCCGCCAACCCCGCCGTCAACTGCGTACGGTCCGCGGCCAGCACCACACCCCGCTGCTCCAGCACCGACCGCGACCCCACCAACGCCGACGCCAGCACTCCCAGCCCCAGGTCCTCCCGCTCGCCCACGAACCCGGCAAGCCGACCCGCCTGCCCCCGCAACGCCCCCTCCGACCGACCCGACACCACAAACGGCAACACCCCATGCCGACCCGGCACCCCAGCCCTCGCCCCGACAACCTCCGGAGCCTGCTCCACGATCACATGCGCATTCGTCCCACTGATACCGAAGGACGACACCGCAGCCCGACGCGGACGACCCCCCACCTCCGGCCACTCCCGCGCCTCGGTCAGCAACTCCACCGCACCCGCCGACCAGTCCACATGCGGCGTCGGTTCGTCCACGTGCAGCGTCTGCGGCAGCACCCCCTGGCGCATCGCCATCACCATCTTGATCACGCCCGCCACACCCGCAGCGGCCTGCGCATGACCGATGTTCGACTTCAACGACCCCAGATACAGCGGCCGTTCCTCCGCACGGTCCTGCCCGTACGTCGCGATGATCGCCTGCGCCTCGATCGGGTCACCGAGCGTCGTGCCCGTTCCGTGGGCCTCCACCGCGTCCACGTCGGCGGCCGACAGACCCGCGCTCGCCAGCGCCTGCCGGATCACCCGCTGCTGCGAGGGGCCGTTCGGCGCGGTCAGGCCGTTGCTGGCGCCGTCCTGGTTCACCGCCGAGCCACGCACCGTCGCCAGCACCCGGTGGCCGTTGCGCACCGCGTCCGACAACCGCTCCACCAGCAGCACACCCACACCCTCGGACCAGCCCGTCCCGTCCGCGGCGGCCGAGAACGCCTTGCACCGCCCGTCCGCCGACAGCCCCCGCTGACGGCTGAACTCGACGAACATGCCGGGTGTGGACATCACCGTCACACCGCCGGCCAGCGCCAGCGCGCACTCTCCGTTGCGCAGCGCCTGCACGGCCAGGTGCAGACCCACCAGGGACGACGAGCACGCCGTGTCCACGGTGACCGCGGGGCCCTCGAAGCCGAAGGTGTAGGCGAGGCGGCCGGAGACGACGCTGCCGGTGGTGCCGGTGAGCAGGTAGCCTTCGGAGCCGCCCGCGGGCTCGTCGAGCCGCGCGCCGTAGTCCATGTTCATGGCGCCGACGAACACGCCGGTCCGGCTGCCGCGCAGGGCGGCCGGGTCGATGCCCGCCCGCTCGAAGGCCTCCCACGACGTCTCCAGCAGCAACCGCTGCTGCGGATCCATGGCGAGGGCCTCGCGCGGGGAGATGCCGAAGAAGCCCGCGTCGAAGTCGGCGACACCGTGCAGGAAGCCGCCGTGCCGGGCGTAACTGGTGCCCGCCTTGGCGGAGTCGGGGTCGTAGAGGCTCTCCAGGTCCCAGCCCCGGTCCTCGGGGAACGGTGTGATGGCGTCTCCGCCGGTGGCGACGAGCCGCCACAGGTCCTCGGGCGAGCCGATGCCGTCGGGCAGTCGGCAGGCCATGCCGACGATCGCGATCGGGTCGTCGTCGGCCGTCCGGGCGGTGTCGGTCGTCCGGACGGTTTCGGGCGTCGTCGGCCCGGCGACGGTCCGTGCGCGGTCCGGGTGCCGGTCGGCGGTGTCGGCGAGCAGGTCGGTGAGGTGGCGTGCGACGGCGACCGGGGTGGGATGGTCATAGGCGAGCGTCGTCGGCAGTTGGAGGCCGGTGTCGGTGTTGACGCGGTTGCGGAACTCGACGGCGTTCGGCGAGTCCAGGCCCAGGTCCTTGAACGTCTGCTCGGCGTCGGCCGGGCTGAGCACGGTGCGTCCCAGGACCGTCGCGGCGTGCGCGAACGTCATGTCGCGTACGGCCTGGTCCCGGTCCTGCGGGGACAGCCCGGCGAGCCGGGCGGCCCACGCGGACCGGTCGCGGCGGGGGTCGGCGGGAGCGTCGGGCGTGTCGCCCAGCCAGTACCGTTCGCGCTGGAAGGCGTAAGTGGGCAGGTCGACGCGGTGGACGCCGGAGGGCAGCACCGGCTGCCAGTCGACGGTGACGCCGTGGGCGTGGGCCTCGGCGAGTGCGGTGAGGAAGCGCTCGGAGCCGCCCTGGTTGCGGCGCAGTGTGCCGAGTGCGGCGGCGTCCGCTCCGGTGTCCTCGATCGTCTCCAGGACGCCGGTGGTCAGGACGGGGTGGGCGCTGGACTCGACGAAGACGTCGTGGCCCTGGTCGAGGAGGGTCCTGACAGCGTCCTCGAAGCGGACGGTCTGCCGCAGGTTGGTGTACCAGTACTGGGCGCCGAGGGTGGCGGTGTCGAGGAGTTCGCCGGTCACCGACGAGCAGAAGGGGATCCGGGAGGTGCGCGGCCGGATACCGGCCAGGGCGCGCAGCAGGGGTTTGCGGATCCGGGTGACCTGGGTGGAGTGGGAGGCGTAGTCGACGGGGACGCGTCGGGCCCAGGTTCCTTGGGCCTCGCAGATGGCGAGGAGTTCGTCCAGGGCGCCCTGTTCGCCGGAGACGATGACGGACGCCGGGCCGTTGACCGCGGCGACCGACAGCCGCCTCTTGAAGGGGGCGATGAGGTCGGCGACTCGGTCGGCGGAGACGCCGACGGAGGCCATGCCGCCCTTGCCGGACAGGTCGAGGACGGCCTTGCTGCGCAGCGCGACGACCTTCGCGCCGTCCTCCAGGGTCAGCGCGCCGGCGACGCACGCGGCGGCGATCTCGCCCTGCGAGTGACCCACCACGGCGGCGGGCCGCACACCGTGCGCCTGCCACAGCTCAGCCAGCGACACCATCACCGCCCACAGCACCGGTTGCACCACATCGACCCGCTCCAGCCACTCCTCGGAGTCCGAGCGCAGGACGGAGGTCAGCGACCAGTCGACGTACGGCGTGAGGGCGGCCTCGCACGCGGCGATGTGTTCGGCGAAGACGGGGGCGGAGTCGAGCAGGCCCGCGGCCATGCCGGGCCACTGGGATCCCTGGCCGGGGAAGACCAGCACGGTCCGGCCGGCGGGCCGTGCGGCCCCGGTCACCACACCGGGGGCGGGTTCTCCGGCGGCGAGCGCGTTCAGGCCCTCGATCAGGTCGGCGTGGTCGGCGGCGATCACCACGCCGCGGTGGGTGAGCCGGGAGCGTGCGGACAGCAGCGAGTGGGCCAGGTCGGGCAGGCCGAGTTCGGGCCGCTCCGTGACGAAGCGGGCGAGGCGGGTCGCCTGGGAGCGTAGGGCCTGGTCGGTGTGGCCGGAGACGACCAGGGGGAGCGCCCCGGCCGGGGCGGGCGTGCGAGTGTCGGTTCCGGGCGCGGTGTCAGGCGCGGCTTCGAGTGCGGTGTCGGGCGCGGTGTCAGGCGCGGCTTCGGCGACGACGACGTGGCAGTTGGTGCCGCCCATGCCGAAGGAGCTGACGCCGGCGACGCGGGGTCCGGCGGTGTCTTCCGCGGGGTCCGGCCACGGGGTGAGCTCGGTCTGCACCTTCAGGCGCAGTTCGGTCAGCGGGATGTCGGGGTGGGGGTCCTCGAAGTTGAGGCTGGCCGGGATCTGCCGGTGGGAGACGACGAGGGCGGCCTTGACGAGGCCTATCACCCCGGCCGCCGCCTCCAGGTGGCCGACGTTGGTCTTCACGGAGCCCACCGGCAGGGGCCGGTCGGCGTCCCGGGCGGCGCCGAGGACGGCGCCGAGTGCGCCGGCCTCGACCGGGTCCCCGAGCCGGGTGCCGGTGCCGTGGAGTTCGACGTAGCCGACGCGGGCCGGGTCCACGTCCGCCTGTTCGTAGGCCCGGCGCAGCACGTCCTGCTGAGCGGTCGCGCTGGGTGCCGTGAGTGTCTCGCCGCCGCCGTCGTTGTTGACGGCGCTGCCGCGCAGGACGCAGTGGACGCGGTCGCCGTCCGCGAGGGCGCGCCGCAGCGGTTTGAGGACCACCACGGCGCCGCCCTCGCCGCGGACGTAGCCGTTGGCCCTGGCGTCGAAGGTGAAGCAGCGGCCGTCGGGGGACAGGGCGCCGAAGCGTTCCATGCGGGCGGTGGACTGCGGGGTGAGGATCAGGTTGACGCCGCCGGCCAGGGCGGTCTCGGACTCGCCGGAGCGCAGGCTCTCGCAGGCCATGTGCACGGCGACCAGGGAGGAGGACTGGCCGGTGTCCACCGTGAGGCTGGGGCCGCCGGCGCCGAGGAAGTAGGAGACGCGGTTGGCGATGATGCTGCGGTGCAGGCCGGTGGTGCTGTGGGCGGTCACGGCGTCCGGGCCGTCGGCCTGGAGCAGCAGCGAGTAGTCGTCGGAGAAGGCGCCGACGAACACGCCGGTGCGGGTGCCGGCGAGGGCGGCGGGCACGGTGCCGGCGTCCTCCAGCGCCTCCCAGCTGAGCTCCAGCATGAGTCTCTGGTGGGGGTCCATGGCGGCGGCCTCGTGCCCGGAGATGCCGAAGAACGCGGGATCGAAGCCGTCGACCGAGGCGAGGAAGGAGCCCTGTCCCGACACGCCGCCGATGTCGGGGCGGTCGGCGGCGGGTGGCGCCACGGTGTGCTCACCGTCGCGCAGGAGCCGCCAGAAGTCCGCCGGGCCGTTCACTCCGGGCAGTCGGCACGCCATGCCGACGACGGCGATCGGCTCGGGGCGGTCCGGACCGGAAATCCGGTTCGCGGACGTGTCGTTGCCGGAGCGGTCCCCACGTGCCATCTCTAGCCCTTCGGTCCTCAGCTGGTCGCGGCGGTGGCCGCGGCGGAGCCCCCGGGGGCTCCCCGGGGGCGCTTGCCGATCACTTTCCTGACGCGCAGGCGTGCTGTGCCGGGCTCCGGCGGTCCGCCGGTCCGGCCCGCCCCGGGCCGACCCCGAGGTGGCCGGGGCACGTGCCGATCCCGGGGTGGCCGGGGCACGTGCCGATCCCGGGGTGGCCGGGGCACGTGCCGACCCCGGGGTGGCCGGGACACGGGCCGGCCGGGCCGGCCGGGGTCACTCGACGAACTTGACCGCCCCGGACGGGCAGTGCTTGGCCGCCTCGCGGACGACGTCGTGCAGTGCGCTCGGCGGCTCCGCCAGAAGCACGACGACCAGTCCGTCCTCCTCGTCCTGGTCGAACACCGCCGGCGCCTCCAGTGCGCACATCCCGGCGCCGCAGCACCGGTCGCGATCCACGTCGATGCGCATCGGCGGGCTACCAGGCGACCGGCATGGAGCTGACGCCGTAGATCAGCATGCTGTCCCGCATCCGGACCTCGTCCGGCGGTACGGCCAGGTGCAGTCCGGGGAAACGGTCGAAGAGGGCCTGGAAGCCGATACGCATCTCGATGCGGGCCAGTTGCTGGCCGATGCACTGGTGGATGCCGTGTCCGAAGGAGAGCTGGCCGCGGCCGCCGCGGACGAAGTCGAGGCGGTCGGGGTTCGCGAAGTGCTTGGGGTCACGGTTGGCCGCGAACGCCGACAGGGTGATCGTCTCGCCGGCCTTCATCGGGCAGCCCTCGAACTCGAAGTCCTCCAGGACCCCGCGGATGGGACCGTAGTGGTTGACCGTCAGGTAGCGCATCAGTTCCTCGACGGCGCTCTCCATGGTGGTCTCGCCGGAGCGCAGCAGGGCGAGCTGGTCGGGGTTGGTGAGCAGGGCGTAGGTGCCGAGGGACAGCATGTTGGCGGTGGTCTCGTGGCCGGCCGCCAGCAGCAGGAAGCAGATGTTGGTGACCTCTTCGACGGTCAGTTCCTCGTGGGCGGCGAGACCGCCGAGTATGTCGTCGGAGGGTTCGGGACCGCGGCGCCGCTCGACCAGGCCGCTGAGGTACTTCTGCATCGCCTCGAGCGCCGCGTACGCCTGCTCGATGGGTGTGTTGGTGTCCTGGATGACGGTGGAGTTGTGCTGGAAGACGTCGCGGTCCTCGTAGGGGACGCCGAGCAGTTCGCAGATCACCAGGGACGGCAGGGCCAGGGCGAAGGCGGGCACCAGGTCGACCGGCGGGCCGGCCTGCTCCATGGCGTCCAGGGCGTCGTCGGCGATCTCCTGGACGCGTTCGGCGAGTTGGTTCATCCGGCGGAGCGTGAACAGGCCGGTGAGCAGGCGGCGGTACTTGGTGTGCTCCGGCGGGTCGGTGTAGACGAAGAAACCGGGCTTGGCCGGGGTGGGTTCCTGCGGCTGGATCGGCGAGCGCAGCAGGTCCTTCTGCGAGCTGAAGCGGGGGTCGGCCAGGGCCGCGCGGACCTGGTCGTAGCCGGTGATGAGCCAGCCCTCGCTGCCGTCGGGGTAGAGCAGCCGGTCGACCGGGCACTGCCGCTGACGTTCCAGCAGTTCCGGCGGCGGGTCCAGGGCGGTCGTGCGGGTGGTGGGCAACGGCGCGGCCCCAGCCGGAACCTCGGTCATGTCGTGATCCTTCCTGTCAGCGGTGTGTCGTGGTCCGGTCAGCCGAGCACCTTCATGTCCGTGTCGCCCCAGAGCGCGCGCAGCTCCCGGACCAGGCCGTCCTCCCCGACGCGCACGATCCCGATGATCGAGATCTCGATGCGCTTGGGATAGCTGCGGGGGCGCAGTTCGACGGTGGCCGGGAGGACGACGGTCTCGCCGTCGTGCGCGGCCACCGGGGTGCCGGGGCGTTCCCGGGCCCGGTCGTCGACGAGGGCACGGGTGATGTGCGCGCGGAGTGCTTCGAGGCCCACCTGTTCGCCGGAGCCGACCGGGTCCTCGAACACCACGTCGGGGGCGAACAGTTCGAGGACCTTCTCCACGTCGCCGGCGTTCATCCGACGGCAGTACTCGAGTGCCAGGGCCTTGCGGGTCACCTCGTCGGGCACGCCGACTCCTTCCGAGCGGTGCAGCGGTACAGCGGCGGCGGGCAGCGGTACGGCGGTGAAGGTGCGGGCGCGGGGCCCGGGCCGGTCTCACGCACGACCCAGTCTTCGATCGGCTGCCGGGCGGACGCCACCCCTGTTCACACCCCTGCCCACCCCTGGTGGGTGGCTGACCTGCGCGGACGTGGGTGGGGTCGGTGGGGTGCGGGCCGCGGGGCGGGCGCGCGGGAGGGGCGTGCGGGGGCGGTGACCGGAGGTCCGTTTCCGGCTCGTGGATTTGGCCTGGTTGCGTCCTTGAACCATGTTCGATCTTGTGCGAAGGCGCCCCGGACGCCTCCGCGCCCCCTGCTACTGTGATTTGAAAGCGACTTCAACCACCACACGGTGCCGCCTCGCCGCCGAGGCGGCCGGCGGCCCGCTGTGCCTGCCCGCGTCCGTCCCCCGCGGTGCGGTGCGTCACGGCGATGGGCGTTCTCGTCTCCCCCGTCACCAGCGTGAAGGAAGGTTCGAAGGTACATGGAGACCAGCAAGCGCCAGTACTCTCCTGTCGTTCCCTTTTCCAGAATCGCTCCGCTTTCCAGAATCGCTCCGCCGGTGTGCAGACGGCCGGGACATCGCCCCGCGCGGGTCGGCGCCGTCGATGAGTCCGGAACGTGAGCGCGCGGGACCGTTCGGAAGCGACCGCGCTCCTGTCCGTGCTCCTCGACGGCGCGTTGACCGGTCAGAGCGGGATCGCCGTCGTCAGCGGCGCGGTGGCCATGGGGAAGACGACCCTGCTGGCCACGTTCGCCCAGCAGGTGCGGGCGGCCGACGGTCTGGTCCTGACGGCGGTGGCGTCCGAGTCCGAGGAGGGCATCCTGCTGGGCGTGGTCGCCCAACTGTTGCAGGAGGCTTCGCTGTCGGCCCCGGTCGGCGACCAGGTGAGCCAACTGCTCGCGATCGGCAGGGCGCACATGACGGCGGCTCCCGAAGGACCGCCGACGAAGCTGTCCGCGGTGGACGCCCAGATCGTGCAGTCGCTGTGCGCGGTCCTGCTCGGTCTGGCCGGGCCCCGGCCGCTGGCGATCGTGGTCGACGACGTCCACCACGCCGACGCGGCGTCCCTGGCCTGCCTCGCGTATCTCACGCGCCGTATGCACAGCACCCCGCTGCTCGCGGTCTTCAGCCACGGCGACCGTCCCGGTGACCGGTGCGCGAGCTTCGTCGAGCAGCTGCTGCGGCTGCCGCACGCCCACGGGGTGCGGCTGACACCGTTCGACCTGGAGCAGGTGCACGAGACGGCGGCGGCCAGGCTCGGCGCGGACAGCGCGGAGCGGGTCGCGCCCTGGGCGCTGCGGGTCAGCGGCGGCAATCCGCTGCTGCTGGACGGGGTCCTGGACGACGTGCGCAGCGGCGAGCCGCCGTCGACGGGCTACCGGCGGGCGCTGCTGTCGTGTCTGCACCGCAGCCCGGCGCCCACCGCGCGGGTGGCGCAGGCGCTGGCGGTTCTCGGCACGCCGGAGCCGATCCCCCGGCTGCTGGGGCTGGAGGCCGGTGAGGTCGCGCGGTGTCTGGCGGTGCTGGAGGCCGCGGGTCTGCTGGAGCGGGGCGAGTTCCGTCATCCGGGGGCGGCGTCGGCGGTGCTGGCCGACCTCGGTCCGGAGGCCACGGCGGCGCTGCACCGGGACACGGCGGAACTGACCTACGCGCAGGGCGGTTCCGCGTCGACGGTCGCCGAGCACCTGCTGGCGGGGCGTGGGGTGCGGGCGCCCTGGGCGGTGTCGGTGCTCGATGCGGCCGCCTCGTCGGCACTGACCGAGGGCCGGGCCGCCAGGGCCGTCGAATACCTGCGGCTTGCCTGCACGTTGAGCGGCGACACGGCGGAACTCGCGCGGATCGGGGCGGCGTTGCTCCAGACGGAGAGCCGGATGGGCACCGGGATCCCCGAGCACCGGATCACCGCCCTGGTGCAGGCGGTGCGCACCGGCCAGCTGAGCGGCGGGGAGACGCTGGGCGTGGTCAGGGCCCTGCTGTGGGCCGGCCGATTCGAGGCCGCCGTCGAGGCGTTGCGGCATCTGCCCGGCTCGGTGCGGGCAGCCGCTCCCGAGACGGCGATGGAACTGCGGGCCGCCCGGCTGTGGATGCGCTGCTCGTACGCCCCGCTGCTGGAGCTGCTGCCGGAGACCGGGCCGGACGACGAGGAGCCGCGCGGCACGCCCTCCACCACCGAGAGCCGTCGCCGCTACGACGCGGCGACCGTGCTGGAGTCGGTGCTGACCCGGGGTCCTTCGGACCGTGCGGTGCCCAAGGCGGAGCGGATCCTGCACGGGACCCGGCTCCACGGCACCGATCTGGACACGATCGAGTGCGCGTTGCTCGCGTTGACGTACGCGGAGCGGCCCGCGGTGGCGCTGCCGTACTGCGACGAGCTGATCGCCGCGGCGACGGAGCGGGGCGAGCCGGGCAGCGCGGCCCGGTTGCACGCGTTGCGGGCGGAGATCTCTCTGCGGCTGGGCGACCTGCCGGGTGCCGTCGAGCACGCGACCGCCTCGTTCGATGTCGTACCGGCCGGCGAGTGGGGGTTGGCGGTCGGTTCTCCGCTGGCCAGCAAGCTGATCGCGCTCACGTCGATGGGGCGGGAGGACGAGGCGGCGGAGCTGTTGTATCTGCCGATCCCGGAGATGATGTTGCAGAGCCGGCCCGGACTGCACTACCTGCACGCGCGGGGGCGCTACAGCATGGCGGCCGGGGACTGGGACGGCGCGCTGTCGGACTTCCAGGGCTGCGGTGGGCTGATGGCCCGCTGGGGTGTCGACGTGCCGGGGCTGATCGCGTGGCGCAACGACGTCGGCGAGGCGTGGCTGCGGATGGGTGAGCGTGACCGTGCCCGTGCCGTCCTGGAGGAGCAGTTGCAGCGCAGTGAGCACAGTGGGTCGCCGCGTACCCGCGGGGCGACGCTGCGGCTGCTGGCGGCGACGCACGAGCCGCGCAGACGTCTGGCCCTGCTGCGGCAGGCGGTCGACGCGTTACAGGAGAGCGGCGACCGCTATGAACTGGCCCGGGCGCTGGCCGACCTCACCGACACGTACAACACCGTCGGTGAGACGCGGCGGGCCCGGGTCATCGGCTCCCAAGCGAAGATCATCGCGGACAAGTGCCAGGCGGAGCCGTTGAGCAGGCTGCTCCCGGCGGACCGGGAGCGGCCCGACACCGAGTCCAAGGGTCCGGCCGCGGTGCTCACCGACGCGGAGCAGCGGGTGGCCGACCTGGTGGCGCTGGGGCACACGAACAGTGAGATAGCCAAGTTGCTGTACATCACGGTCAGCACGGTGGAGCAGCACCTGACGCGTATGTACCGCAAGGTCGGCGTCAACGACCGGGCGCAGCTGGCGTCGGTGCTGTTCACCGGGCCGCACCCGGAGACGGTCAGGGCGTAGGAGGAGCCGCGGACGGGCGTCCGGCCGGCGGGTCGCGGACGGGCCTCCGGCCGGCGGGTCGCGGACGGACGCCCGTCCGCGTGCGGGTGCGGCCGGGGGTGTCAGGCGGTCGGTGACGGGTTCCGGGCGAGTCCCCGGCAGAGGTGTCAGGCGGTGTCCGGGACGCCCAGCGCGCGGCGTATCGCGTCGGCGACCTCCGTGCGCCGCTCCTCCACGAAGAAGTGGCCGCCGGTGAAGGTCCGCACGTCGCAGTCCCGGGTGGTGTGCCCGGCCCAGGCCGCCGCGTCGTCGGCGGTGGTGTGCGGGTCGTGGGTGCCGGTGAGCACGGTCACGGGGCAGCTCAGGGTGAATCCGGGTGTGTGGACGTACGTCTCGACGGCCCGGTAGTCGCTGCGCATCGGTCCGAAGGTGAGCTGCCGGATCTCGGGGTCGGCGAGCAACCGCTCGTCGGTGCCGCCCAGTTCGCGCAGTTCGGCGAGGAGCCCCTCGTCGTCGCGCAGGTGGACTTCGCCCGGCCGGAAGACGGACGGGGCGCGCCGCCCGGAGGCGATCAGCCGGAACGGGCCGGGCTCGGACGCCTCGTGCAGCCGGCGGGTGAGCTCGTAGGCGACGACGGCGCCCATGCTGTGGCCGAGGAAGGCGTACGGCCGGGTGCGCCAGCCGGCCGAGGCGTCGGCGAGGGAGGTGGCCAGCTCGTCGATCGTGCGGGCGCAGGGCTCGTGCCGGCGGTCCTGACGGCCGGGGTACTGGACCGCCAGGACGTCGACGGCGGGCGAGAGCAGCGCGGAGAGCTTGAAGAAGAAGCTTGCGGAGCCCCCGGCATGCGGGAAGCACACCAGACGCGGGCTGTCGTCCGCGGACGGGTGGTAGCGGCGGATCCAGAGATCCTGGTCGAGGGCGGACGTGGACATGGGCGACTCCGGGGGCGGCGGGTGGCAGCGCTCCCGCACAGCCACTGCGTCAAAGGCGCTGCCCGTGGTGGGCGGTGGAGACAAAAGGTGTGCGGTCGGCCGATCGTACGAGTGGTCCGCCCCCTGTCCGTAACCCCTCACTCCCCCACCCCGTCGCCGGGAGGGGGCGAGGGTGTTCGACCGGCGCCGGTCAGGCGAGCAGGTCGCGGCGGCGGAACGCGACGAGGGTGGCGGCCACGCCCACCAGGGCCAGGGCACCCATCACGACCAGCGGCGTCGCGGACACCGCGTTGCCGGGCAGCTTGGGCACGTGGGTGAAGGGCGAGACGTCCAGCACGTACTGGCTGACCTTCAGCTGGGGTCCGACGAGGGTGAGGAAGCCGAACAGGCCGAGCACGCCCCATCCGGCGGCGGTCCAGCGGGGGACCACGGCGAACAGCAGCACGGCGAGCGCGGTGATCAGCAGCACGGCCGGGAGCTGCGCGGACACGGCGCCGAAGAGGTCGGCGAGGGCCGTCCCCACGTCGTGCGCGCCCAGTCCCTGGGACAGGCCCATGCCGAAGGCCGCGACGGCGAGGATCACGACGGCGCCGGCCACCGCGAACGCCAGGTGGCTCAGCACCCAGCGCGCCCGGCTCGGCGTGCCGGAGAAGATGAGCTCGATCCGCCCCCCGGCCTCCTCGGCGCGGGCCCGCACGATCACGGTGAGGGCGTAGACGGCGGCCAGGATGCCGAACACGCCCACGATGGACGACACGTAGGCGTCGGCCATGTTCTGCGAGCCACCGAGCTGCGCCATGATGTCCTGCACCCGGTCGCTGTCGGTGAGGACGTCGACGTCCCTGACGAAGGAGCCGAACACCAGCGCCGCCGCCAGGACGCCGATCGCCCAGCCGAGCAGGGAACCGCGGTGCAGCCGCCAGGCCAGACCGAGGGTGCCGCGGGTGTCGGAGCCGGCGTAGGCGGGGCCGGGCCGGGCGGGCAGCACCCCGGAGCCGAAGTCCCGCCGGGCCAGCATCCGCAGCGACAGCGCGATCAGTGCGACGGCCGCGGCCACGGGGACGGCCAGCGCCCACCAGCGGTCGCCGGCGTACGGCCGTACCTCCTCGGCCCAGCCGATCGGTGAGGCCCACAGCAGCCACCGGGCGCCCTCGCTCATGTCGCCCGCCGCGCGCACCAGGTAGAAGCCGCCGAGCAGGGCCAGCGAGGCCGCGTTCGCGGTGCGGGACGCCTCGAAGAGCTGGGCGCAGACCGCGGCGATGCCGGCGAAGACGATGCCGCAGGCCGCCATGGACAGGCCGAGGGCGAAGGAACCGGCCGCCGGGAGACCCACGGCGGGCAGCAGGGCGCCGATGATCACGCCGACGGCGAGGTTGGCCGCGATCACCAGCCGGAGCGCGGCGACCAGCGGGGCCCTGCGGTCCACGACGCCCGCCGCGACCAGCTCCTGACGGCCCGTCTGCTCCTCGGCGCGGGTGTGCCGGACGACGAGGAGGACGGACATCACCGAGGCCAGGACGGCACCGAGGACCAGGGAACGCCAGGTGGTGATGGCGCCGAGGGAGGTGTCGGAGACCCGGCCGTAGAGTGCGACCGCGCCCGACGCGGCCTGGATTCCCTCGACGAAGTCACGCCGCGACGCCTCGTCGGGGAAGAGGCCCTTGATGCTGGAGGCGGTCGAGACCGCGCTGCCGATCAGGGCGTACGCCCACAGCGGGAGGATGATCCGGTCCCGGCGGGTGGCCAGCTTGGACAGCTCGCGCAGACCTGCGAGCCCGCCGCTCCTCACTGCTGCTCCCCGGAGTAGTAGCGCATGAAGAGCTCCTCCAGGGTGGGAGGCCGGCTGGTGAGCGACTGCACGCCCGCGTCGGTGAGCAGGCGCAGCACCTTCTCCAGTGCGTCGGGGTCGACCTGGCAGCGCACCGAGTTCCCGTCGGCCTCGAGGTCGTGGACGCCCCCTATGTCGTGCAGTCCCTTCGCCGGGCGGGAGAGGGTCGCGGTGATGGTGGTGCGGGAGAGGTGGCGCAGTTCGTCGAGCGTGCCGGAGTCGACCCGGCGGCCCGAACGGATGATGGAGACCCGGTCGCAGAGGTCCTCGACCTCGCTGAGGATGTGGCTGGACAGCAGGACGGTCGTGCCGCGCTGCTTGGCCTCGGCCACGCACGCGCTGAAGACCGCCTCCATCAGCGGGTCGAGTCCGGAGGTCGGCTCGTCGAGGATGAGCAGTTCGGCGTCGGAGGCGAGCGCCGCGACGAGCGCCACCTTCTGCCGGTTTCCCTTGGAGTAGGCGCGGCCCTTCTTCTTGGTGTCCAGCTCGAACCGCTCCACGAGTTCGTCCCGCCGGGTCCTGTCCAGGCCGCCGCGCATGGAGCCGAGCAGGTCGATCGTCTCGCCGCCGCTCAGGTTGGGCCAGAGGCTGACGTCGCCGGGCACGTAGGCGAGCCTGCGGTGCAGGGTCGTGGCGTCCTGCCACGGGTCACCGCCGAACAGGGTGGCGGTGCCGCCGTCCGCTCGCATCAGGCCCAGCAGGACCCGGATGACGGTGGACTTGCCCGCGCCGTTCGGCCCGAGCAGTCCGTGCACTTCGCCCTGTGCCACTTGCAGGTCCAGGCCGTCGAGTGCCGCGGTCCGGCCGAACTGTTTGCGCAGTTCTAAGGTGTGGATGACGTCGGTTGCGTTCACGATTCAGATGCTACAGTTCCTTCACTCCTTTGTGAAGTTTCGCGATGACATAAACTGACGCTGTGACAGGAGGGTGCGCGCCGGCGCGCACCGGAGCGACGAAAGAGGTGGTGGGGGTGGCTGAGGGCAGGGACGAGCAGGCTGCGCGGCACTTCATCGAACAGATGGCGATGCTGTTCGCCGACTGGGGTTTCCCCAGGATGAGCGCGCGGGTACTGATCACCCTCATGGCGGCGGAGGAACGGGGACTGACCGCCGGAGAGCTGGCCGAACGGCTGGGGGCGAGCCCCGCCGCGATCTCGGGTGCCGTCCGCTACCTCACCCACTCCGGCCTGATCGCCCGCGAGTCGGTGCTGGGGTCGCGCAGCGACCTGTATCTGCTGCCCGACGACGCCTGGTACACCGGCACCGCGACGAAGCAGAGCCTGTTCGCCCAGATCATCGCCACGACCGAGAAAGGCATCGAGCCCCTCGGCGGCCCCGGCACGAAGGCGGGCGCCCGCATGACGGAGATGCGGGACTTCTTCGTCTTCGCCCAGCAGGAGATGGCCGGTGTCCTCGACCGGTGGAAGGCACTGCGCGCGGAACGGTGAGCCGGCCCTCGACGCCGGGCGCCCCGCCGGCACCGGCGACGACCTCGGTGAAGGCGGTGGGTTCGGCCTGGTGGGCATCGGCGAAGCGGTCCGTGGAGAAGCCGTGCGGCGTGCCCGCGGGGAACACGGCTCCCGGCTCGACGGAGCGCAGCGGCGGCAGACCCTCCGGGCCCACGGCGATGCTGTCCTTCCCGCCGCGCGGTTCCAGGCGTACGTCGTGACCGCGGGCGTCGTGCCAGGAGTCGGAGATGACGGTGACGGCGCCGACGCCGAGGGGGGACGGTGAGGACGCGGTGCCCCGCCGCCTGTCAGACCGGCGAGGAGACCGCCGCCCTCGCCTGAGAAGTCCTCGTCGCCCTTGGGCCCGAGGGCGTTGCGCTTGACGCGGAAGCTCTGGGTGCGGCCGTCCGCGGTCACGAACCACTCACTGCGGTCGCGCAGCCCTTGGCACAGGACGGACATTTCCGCGGCGCCGGTCGCGACCGCCCGGGTGACACGCAGGAGGCCCGCCTCGTCCCCCGGGGCCTTGAGGGAGGCGGCCGGTTCGGCTCCGAGACACGGGCCGACGGCCGCCTTCGGCCCGTGCCTCGAGCACCTCTCCGGGCTTTGGATTGACCGAGGCGTGAACATTGCCCGAGGCGCGGGAACTGCCACCTGTTCACACCGCGGGCGAGCCGGCGAACCATCAGACGTTCACCGCGCCGCGTGTTCGCGCTCGCACGACCGTCTCCGGCATCGACCCCGGCGACACCCGACAGCGACGCGGCCCGTCCAGCTCGTCCATGCCGCGCCCCCGGGCGGGGTACCCGCCCCTCGAGCAGTCAACTGCTCTGACCAGCACGGAAGTTGACGGCGCGAACAAAAGCCGGGAGACGACTTCGGACACCTCCGCGCCTCCGTCGCGTCCGGAGTGTTGACGCCTGATGAAACAAGTCAATAGTTTCAGTATCTTCGACTCATCCGAAGCCGGAGGTGACCACGGCCGAGGCCGGCCGGGTACGGGGCGACGCGGAGACCGTCCGCTTCCGCCGCATGGCCACCCGCACCGCGAGCCGATGGCCGCGATTCGGACAGGAGGGAATCACCCATGGACCGCTACAGCCGGCTCCGCCGCGTCCGGCAGATGGATCCGCAGCGGGACTTCGAGCGGATCTACCGGTGGATCACCCACTACGAGTTCCCCCGCGACTATCTCCACGGGACGTCGATCGCGTTCCTGCGCGACTACGGCGTCCCGCGCGTCTCCCGGCTCCTGGACCGCACCCAGGAGTTCGAACGTGCCGGTCAGAAGCGGTACGACGACACGGTGCTGCTCATGTACGAGATGGTCCGCGAGGGGACGGACTCGGAGCACGGCCGGGCGGCCGCCCGCCACCTGAACCGCATCCACGGCCGTTACCGGATCCCCAACGAGGACTTCCTCTACGTCCTGGCCACCACGGTGGTGGGGCCGAAGCGGTGGATCGACCGGTTCGGCTGGCGGCGCCTGTCCGAGCAGGAGACCGAGAGTCTGGCGTTGGTGGGCCGGCGGATGGGCGAGATGATGGGCATCTCCGGCGTACCCGGCACTTATGCCGCGTTCGAGCGGCTCCACGACGACTACGAGCGGGAGATGTTCGCCTACGACCCCGCCAACCGCAGGGTCGCGGCGGCCACCCTGCGGATCATGGCCTCCTGGTACCCGGCCCCGGCGCGGCGGCTGGCCTCCCGGGTCGTGCTCGCCGTCCTGGACGAGCCGCTGCTGAAGGCGCTCGGCTTCCGCCCGCAGCCGCGCCTGCTGCGGGCCGCCGTCCACCGCGCGTTCCGTGTCCGGGCCGCGCTGATCCGCCTGCTGCCCGGGCGGCCCGAGTGGCTCCCGCGCAAGCCCGAGGCGCGCACCTACCCCTTCGGCTGGACCCTGGACGACCTGGGTCCGCACTGGGCGCACTCCCGTCCGCCTTCGCCGCTCCAGGACGGGACGCCGCCGGAAGGGGCCTCCGTTCCGGCGCAGTCGTCCGTCCCCGATGCTCCCCGTCAGGAGACGCCATGACCGACACCACCCCCGACGCCGCACCACGCGCCGCGACCTTCACCACGTACTCCCCCGCGACCGGCGAGCCGATCGCCGAACACCCGGTGCACGGACCGGAGGAAGTCTCCCGCGCCGTGGCCCGGGCGCGGACCGTCCAGGCGGGCTGGGCGGCGCTGTCCGCGTCCCGGCGCCGTGACCATCTGCTGCGGTGGAAGAAGGCCCTCGCCACCGACCTGGACACCGTGGCCCGCACCGTCTCCGAGGAGACCGGCAAACCGGCCGGTGACGCCGCGCTGGAGGTCGTGCTCACGCTGGAGCACCTGGGCTGGGCCGCCCGCAACGCCGGGCGCGTGCTGCGCCGGCGGAAGGTGGGCACCGGACTGTTCACCGTCCACCAGCGGGCCTCGCTGGTGCACCGGCCGCTGGGCGTGGTCGGCGTGATCGGCCCCTGGAACTACCCCCTGTACACCCCGATGGGCTCCATCGGTTACGCCCTGGCCGCGGGGAACGCCGTGGTCTTCAAGCCGTCCGAGCTGACCCCGGGCACCGGGGTCCTGCTGGCCGGGCTCTTCGACGCCGCCGTGCCCGGGCACGCCGGGCTGCTCACCACCGTCACCGGCGCGGCGTCCACCGGGGACGCCCTGGCCCGGTCCGGGGTCGACAAGCTGGCGTTCACCGGTTCGCCGGGGACGGCCCGTACGGTGATGGCGGTGTGCGCCGGGACGCTGACGCCGTTCCTCGCCGAGTGCGGCGGGAAGGACGCGGTGATCGTCACCGCGGACGCGGACCTGGACGCGGCCGCCGACGCGATCGTGTGGGGCGCGCTGAGCAACGCGGGGCAGACCTGCGCCGGCGTGGAGCGCGTCTACGCGGTGCGCGGGATCCACGCGGAGTTGTGCGAACGGGTGGTCGAGCGGGCGGCGGCGCTGCGCCCCGGTGCCGAGGCGGACACCCCCTACGGGCCGATGACACTGCCGGACCAGGTCGCCGTCGTCGAACGGCACGTGAGCGGTGCGGTCTCGGCGGGTGCGCGGGCCCTGCTGGGCGGGCCCGTGTCGGTTCGCGCTCCCTACGTCGCGCCGGTCGTGCTGACCGGCGTACCGGAGGACGCGGCGGCGATGACGGAGGAGACCTTCGGGCCGGTCGTGGCGATCAATCCGGTGGCCGACGTGGACGAGGCGGTGGAGCGGGCCAACGCCTCGCGCTACGCCCTGGGGGCCGCGGTGTTCTGCCGCGACGGGCGCGCCGGCGCGGCGATCGCGGCGCGGCTGCGCGCGGGGGCGGTGTCGGTGAACTCGGTGCTGGGTTTCGCGGCGGTGCCGGCGCTGCCGTTCGGTGGTTCGCAGGACTCCGGCTTCGGGCGGATCCACGGCGAGGAAGGGCTGCGTGCCTTCACCTCCGTGCAGTCGGTGACGGTGCAGCGGTTCACCCCGCCGATCGCGCTGACCTCCTTCGAGGTTCCGGCCGCCACGCGGGAGCGCGCGGTGCGGCTGGCCCGGGCGCTGCACCGGCGCCGCTGAACGGCCGGGCGGCGCCCCGCCGGACGGTGCGGCCGGTCAGGCGTCCAGCAGCGGGGCCAGGTAGCGGCGGGCGAAGGCCCGGGCCTGGTCCTCGTCCTCCATCTCGATGCAGCCGGCGGGGTTGAGCAGGAAGGACACGGCGACCCGCACCATGAGCTCGGCGACCGGACGCGGGTCCTCCTCGGGGCGGCCCTCGACCTGTTGCGCGCGGCGCAGATGGACCGTCAGGTACTCGACGGTGGCGGAGAGCGAGGAGCCGCCCTGCACGGTCAGATAGGGCAGCACCACCTCGGGTTCGAGGCGCAGCAGGCCGCCGAAGAGCGGATGGGCGCGGGTGTGGCGCAGGGCGACCACGAAGCCCTCGACGACCCGCTCCTTCATGGTCGGCAGCGCCGCCACCGCCGAGTCCAGCCGCTGGAAGAACCGGGCGAGCTCGCGCAGCAGGGTGCCCTCGACCAGCTTGTCCTTGGTCTGGAAGCGCCGGTAGACGGTGACCCGGGAGACGCCGGCCCGTTTGGCCACGTCGTCCACGGAGGAGCGGCGCAGCCCCAGCAGGGTGAACTGCTCCAGCGCCGCGTCGAGGATCCGCCGCGCCGTGTCGTCCTCCGGCTCCGGCCGGTCGAGGGCCCGGGCGAGCCACGAGTCGTTCGTGTCAGTTCTCATGGTGCGTCTCACGATACCGGCGAACGACCCCCGTGAGACATTGAAACAACTACCATGTTTTTGTAACCCACCTGCCGGTCCGCACCCGACCGAGCCGCCGACCGGCACCCGGATCCCGGAGGACCTGATGGGCAGTCGACTCACCGAGGAACAGGCCGCTTTCGCCGCGGCCGTACGCGACTTCGCCAAGCGCGAGTGCGGTACCCGAGAACAGCGCGACGCGCTGACGGAGGGCGGCCGTGAGGCCCACCACCCCGGGCTGTACGGACGGCTCGCCGCCCTGGGCTGGCTCGGGGTGTGCGTGCCCGAGGAGTACGGAGGCTCCGGCGGCGGGCTGGCCGACACCTGTCTCTTCCTGGAGGAGACCTCGTACGGGATGGTCCCGTGCGGAGGCTTCGTCACCACCGTCATCACGGCGAAGGCGTACGAGCGGTTCGGCACCGAGCGGCAGCGGCGCGAGGTGCTGGCCGGGGTGGTGCGCGGCGACGTCCTGTCCATCGCCATGTCGGAGCCGGGAGCCGGGTCGGACGTCGGCGCGCTGCGCTGCCGGGCCCGGCGGGAGCGGGACGGCACCTGGGTGATCGACGGGCAGAAGACCTGGATCTCCAACGCGCACTGCGCGAAGAGCATTCTGCTGGTGGCCCGCACCGGCGAGGACAAGCACGGCGGTCTGACCATGTTCCACCTGCCCGCCGACACCCCGGGCGTGGAGGTGCGGGGCATCGAGACCATGCGCGGCCGGGAGGTCAACGACGTCTTCCTCACCGGCGTGCGGCTGCCCGCGGACGCCGTCGTCGGCCAGGTGGACGACGGCTGGCGGCAGTTGATGGCCGGCCTCAACCACGAGCGGCTCTTCCTGGCCGCGAACATGCTGGGCCTGGCGCGCCGCGCCTTCGACGACGCCGTCTCCTACGTCCGCGAACGCGAGCAGTTCGGGCGGCCCGTCGGTTCCTTCCAGGCGCTGCGGCACCGGATCGCCGACCTCGCCACCGAGATCGAGTGCACCCGGCTGCTGGTGCGCGAGGTGGCCCTGGACTGCGACGCGCAGCCGGACAGGCTGTTCCCGCGCGAGGCGTCCATGGCCAAGCTGAAGGCCACCGAGATCGCCAAGCGGACCGCCCTGGAAGGCATGCAGATGATGGGCGGCTACGGCTACACCACGGAGTTCGACATGGAGCGCCATCTGCGGGCCGCGGTCGTCTCCACGGTCTACGGCGGCACCAGCGAGATCCAGCGGGACGTCATCGGCAAGACCTACGGTCTCTGAGACGGCCTCGGCACGGCGGTGGCCCCTCCCCGGGCGGGGAGGGGCCACCGCCGTGCCGTGCGCGGGAGGAACGCGGCCCGGGTCACTCCTGGTAGAGCCCGGACAACTCGTCGGCGTACTTGTCCCGGATGACCCGGCGCCGCATCTTCAGCGACGGCGTCAGCTCGCCGGTCGCCGGACCCCACTCCTCGGCCAGCAGCTCGTACCGCTTGACCTGCTCGGTGCGGTTGAGCCGGGTGTTGGCGGCGGCCACCGCGCGGTCCACCTCCGCCCGGACGGCGGGGTGCCGCGCCAGCCCGGCCGTTCCCCCCTCCGCCTCGACGCCGTGGGCCGCGGCCCAGGCGGGGGCGGCCTCCGCGTCGAGCACCAGCAGGGCGACCAGGTAGGAGCGGTTGTCGCCGTGCACCATCGCCTGGCCGATCAGCGGGTGTTCCTTGAGCGCGTTCTCCACGAGGGCCGGGGAGACGTTCTTGCCGGTGGAGGTGATGATCATCTCCTTCTTCCGGTCGGTGAGCCAGAGGTAGCCGTCCTCGTCGATCCGGCCGATGTCGCCGGTGGCCAGCCAGCCGTCGGCGTCCAGGGCGGACCGCACCGAGCCGTCCGGCTGGAGGTAGCCGGAGAAGACGGACGTGCCCCGCACCAGGATCTCGCCGTCCTCGGCGACGCGGATCTCCACGGACTCCACCGGGCGCCCCACCGAGCCGAGCCGGAAGCCCGTCCTCGGGCTGTTGCTGGTGGCCACGCCGGTGGTCTCGGTGAGCCCCCAGGCGTCCATGACGACGATGCCGAAGCCGGCCCAGAAGCGCACCACGTCGATCGGCATCGGCGCCGACGCACTGGCCGACCAGGTCACCCGGTCCAGACCGCCCGCGGCCAGCAGGGGCAGCAGCACCTCCTCGCGGGCACGGACGTAGCGTTCCTCGAGTTCGGCGGGTGGCGTCTCGCCCCGCTCGCGGTGCCCGACGTGCTCACGGGCGACCTCGAAGGCCCGGTCGATGACCGTCCGCTGCTCGGCCGGCATCAGCGACAGGACGGCCCGCACGGCGGCGGAGAGTTTCTCCCAGATTCTCGGCACCCCGAAGAACTGCGCGGGGCGCACCTTGCGCACCACTGCGCCGACGCGCGTCGGGTCGGCGCAGAGATACACGTGCGAGGCCCGGTGGCAGGGCAGGTAGATGCCCAGCATCCGCTCGGCGATGTGCGCGAACGGCAGGTAGCAGATGTGCTCGACGTGCGGGGGCAGCTCCACCACGGCGTCCAGCGCCAGGGCGTTGGACATCACCTGGCGGTGGGTGAGGACGACGCCCTTGGGCTCGCCGGTGGTGCCGGAGGTGTAGACGACGGTCAGCGGGTCCTCGGGGCGGGCGGTGTCCAGTTCCCCGGCGAACTGCTCCGGCACCGGCGCGCGGAGCAGGGCGGCGTACGGGACGTGGTCCTCCTCCGCCCCCGCCTCGGCCACCACCAGCCGCTCCAGCGGGGTGCCGGCGTCGGCCAGCAGCGGTTCCCACACGGCGACCTGCGCCGCCCCCTCGACGACGGCGAGTCGGGCCCGGCAGTTGCGGGCGATGTGGGTGATCTGCTCGGGGGCGGCGGTGCCGTAGACGCTGACCGGGACCGCGCCGAGGCGGACCAGCGCCAGGTCCGACAGCCAGTGTTCGGGCCGGTTGGACATCATCATCAGCACGTGGTCGCCGCGGCGGACGCCGAGGGCCCGGTAGCCGGCGGCGAGGCTCCGGGTGTGTTCGTGGATCTCCGCCCAGCCGAGCGTCGTCCAGTCGCTGTCCGGGCCCTCCGGCTGCCAGGAGAGGCCGGGGAGTCGCGGGTACTCGTGTGCGTTCCGGGCCAGCAGTCGCGGCAGGGTCCGGTCGGTCGCGGCGTCGGGCAGGTCGCCGGTGGTGCGGGGATCCGATGTCATCGGGGCCTCCTTGCGGGTCGGAAGGGAACGTCTGGGGAGACCGGGGCGGGGAAACCCCTGCGGGCGTGCCCGGTGGAGCCGGGTGCGGCGGGGTGGGCCGCCGGGGGTGAGGGCCCCGGGAGGGACGGTCCTGCCCACGGGAACCCGCCGGTTCCGAGGAGGTGCGGGGCTGCGCGGGTCCTCGGAGCGGATCAGGAGTCGGTGAAGGTCTCGCCCCGCTCGGCCTTGCGCAGCAGCAGCTCGGGCGGGGCGAAGCGCTCGCCGTGCTTCCCGGCCAGCTCACGCGCGCGGGCCACGAAGCCGGGCAGCCCGCCCTCATAAGCGTTGATGTACTGCAGCACCCCGCCCGTCCACGGCGGGAAGCCGATGCCGAGCAGCGAGCCGATGTTGGCGTCCGCCACCGAGACCAGCACGCCCTCCTCCAGGCAGCGCACCGAGTCGAGCGCCTCGACGAAGAGCATCCGCTCCATCAGCTCGGTCAGGTCGGCGGGTTGCCTCGCCGGATCGGTGAAGTGCTCGCGCAGTCCCGGCCAGAGCCCGGCGCGCCTGCCGTCGACGTAGTCGTAGAAGCCCGCGCCGCCCGACCGTCCGGGGCGGCCGAACTCGTCGATCATGCGGTCCACCACCGCGTCCGCCGGGTGCGGCTCCCGGACGCCGCCCGACGCCTCGACCGCGCGGCGGGCCTCCTCGCGGATCCTGCGCGGCAGGGTGAGGGTCAGCTCGTCCATCAGGGAGAGCACCTTGGCCGGGTAGCCGGCCTGCGCGGCGGCCTGCTCGACGGAGGCCGGTTCGATGCCCTCCCCGACCATGGCGACGCCCTCGTCGAGGAAGCGGCCGATGACACGGGAGGTGAAGAAGCCGCGCGAGTCGTTGACCACGATCGGCGTCTTGTGGATCTGCCGCACCAGGTCGAAGGCCCGCGCGAGCGCCTCGTCCCCCGTCTTCTCGCCCTTGACGATCTCCACCAGCGGCATCCTGTCGACCGGTGAGAAGAAGTGCAGGCCGATGAAGTCCCGCGGCCGCTCCACCCCCTTGGCAAGGACGGTGATGGGCAGGGTGGAGGTGTTCGAGCACAGCAGCGCGTCCGGCGCGACGACCTCCTGGACCTCCTGGAACACCGTGTGCTTGAGGCCGGTGTCCTCGAAGACCGCCTCGATCACCGCGTCGCAGCCGGCCAGGTCCCGGACGTCGGCGGTCGGGGTGATGCGGGCCAGCAGGGCGTCGGCCTTCTCCTGCGTGGTGCGGCTGCGGGAGACTGCCTTGGCGCACAGCTTCTCCGAGTGGCCCTTGCCCTTGGCCGCCGCCTCCGCCGACACGTCCTTCAGCACGACGTCGATCCCCGCCAGCGCGCAGGAGTGGGCGATGCCCGCGCCCATCATGCCCGCGCCGAGCACGGCCACCCTGGTCACCCCGCGCGGCTCGACGCCCCGGGGACGGCCGGCGCTGGAGTTCACGGCCTGCAGGTCGAAGAAGTACGCCTGGATCATGTTCTTGGTGATCTGCCCGGTGACCAGTTCCGTCAGGTACCGGGCCTCCACCACGAAGGCCGTGTCCACGTCGACCTGGGAGCTCTCCACGGCCGCCGCGAGGATGTCGCGCGGCGCCGGGCAGGGGGCGCCGCCCGTCTTCTTCCTCAGCATCGCGGGGAGGGCGGGGAGCCGGGCGGCGAGCTTCGGGGTCGAGGGGGTACCGCCGGGGATGCGGTACCCGGGAGCGTCCCAGGGCTGCGCGGACTCGGGGTGGGCGTCGACGAACGCCCGCGCCTTGGCGAGGAGTTCTTCTTGGTCGGCGGCGATCTCGTCGACCAGGCCGGCCTCCAGGGCGCGCGCCGGTCCGTACCGGGTGCCCTCCAGGAGGACCTTCCGCAGGGCGTCCACCACCCCGAACATGCGGACCGTGCGGGTCACTCCGCCGCCGCCGGGCAGCAGGCCCAGGGTGACCTCGGGGAGTCCGACGCGGGCGGTCGGGCGGTCCAGCACCACGCGGTGGTGACAGGCCAGGGCGATCTCGTAACCGCCGCCCAGCGCCGCGCCGTTGATCGCGGCGACGACCGGCTTGTCCAGCGTCTCCAGGACGCGCAGCGAGCGCTTGACGCGCATCCCGGCCTCGAAGGAGGCGTCGGCGGTCCCGGGGGTGACGGAGATCAGGTCGCGCAGGTCGCCACCGGCGAAGAAGCTCTTCTTGGCGGAGGTGACGATGACGCCCCGGACGGCGTCGCGGCGTTCCGCGAGCCGCGCCGCGACGGCGTCCAGCGAGTCGACGAACGCGGCGTTCATGGTGTTGACGGACTGGTCCGGGTCGTCGAGGACGAGGGTGACGACGTGGTCGTCGGACTCTTCCCAGCGGATGGTGGTGGACTCGGTGCTCATGAGGGTGTGCTCCTGGTGATCCGTCGGGAGGGTCAGACGCGTTCGACGACCGTGGCGATGCCCATGCCGCCGCCCGCGCACAGGGTCGCCAGCCCGTACCGCAGGTCGCGGCGGGCCAGTTCGTCCACGAGGGTGCCGAGGATCATCGCGCCGGTGGCGCCGAGGGGATGACCCAGGGCGATGGCGCCGCCGTTGACGTTGACCTTGTCCGGACTCAGCCCCATGTCCTTGACGTAGCGCAGGACGACCGCGGCGAACGCCTCGTTGATCTCGACCAGGTCGATGTCGTCGACGGTCAGGCCGGCCTTCGCGAGCGCCTTGCGGGAGGCGGGCGCGGGCCCGGTCAGCATGATGGTGGGGTCGGCCCCGGACACGGCGGCGGAGACGATCCGGGCACGGGGGGTGAGTCCGTGGCGCTCGCCGACCTCGCGCGAGCCGATCGCGACCAGCGCGGCGCCGTCGACGATGCCGGAGGAGTTGCCCGCGTGGTGGACGTGGTCGATCCGCTCCACCCAGTGGTACTTCTGCAGCGCCACGGCGTCGAAGCCGGCCAGTTCGCCGATGTCCGCGAAGGACGGCTCGAGCTTCGCGAGGGAGTCGGCGGTGGTGCCGGGGCGCAGGTGCTCGTCGTGGTCGAGGACGGTGAGGCCGTTGCGGTCCCGGACGGGGACGACGGAGCGGTCGAAGCGCCCGTCCTTCCAGGCCGCGGCGGCCCGTTCCTGGGAGAGGGCCGCATACTCGTCGACGTCGCGGCGGGAGAAGCCCTCCATCGTGGCGATCAGGTCGGCGCCGATGCCCTGGGGGACGAAATCGGTGGCGAGGTTGGTGCGCGGGTCCTGTGCCCAGGCGCCGCCGTCACTGCCCATCGGGACCCGTGACATGGACTCCACACCGCCCGCGAGGATCAGATCCTCCCAGCCCGAACGGACTTTCGCCGCCGCCAGGTTGACGGCTTCCAGCCCGGACGCGCAGAAGCGGTTCTCCTGCACGCCCGCCACCGTCTCCGGCAGCCCCGCGAGGACGGCGGCGGTGCGCGCGATGTCCGCGCCCTGGTCGCCCAAGGGGCTGACCACACCGAGCACGATGTCGTCGATCGCCGCCGGGTCGAGGCCGGGGAACCGACGGAGGGTCTCGTCGATCAGGCCGACGACCAGGTCGATCGGCTTGGTGCCGTGCAGGGCTCCGCCTGCCTTGCCGCGACCGCGCGGGGTGCGGATCGCGTCGTACACGTACGCTTCGGTGCTCACCTCGGGTGCCTTCCTCGTCAGGGGGGTGTTCAACGGAGCAGCGAGCGGCCGATGATCTCCTTCATGATCTCGGTGGTGCCGCCGTAGATGGTCTGGACACGGCTGTCGAGGAACGCCTTGGCGACCCGGTACTCGGTCATGTAGCCGTACCCGCCGTGGAGTTGCAGACAGCGGTCGACGACGCGCTTCTGCAGTTCGGTGGCCCACCACTTGGCCATCGAGGCGTGCACGGCGTCGAGCCGGCCCCTGCTGTGCTCGGTGACGCAGCGGTCCACGAAGGTCCGGGTGACCGCGGCCTCGGTGGCCATCTCGGCGATCTCGAAGCGGATGTGCTGGAGCCGGGCCAGCGGTCGCCCGAACGCCTCGCGCTCCTTCACGTACCGCAGGGTGACGTCCAGGATCTCCTCGGCCGCGGCGGCGGCGCCGACCGCGATGGCCAGCCGCTCCTGGGCGAGGTTGCCCATGAGGTGGGCGAAGGCCTGGTTCTCCTCGCCGAGCAGGTTCTCCTTGGGCACGCGCACGTCGTCGAAGAACAGTTCGGCGGTGTCCTGGGCCTTCTGGCCGATCTTGTCGAGGTTGCGGCCGCGCGCGAAGCCCTCCGTGCCGCGCTCGACGACGAGCAGGCTCTGCCCGCCGCTCCCGCCCTCGGGGGTGGTGCGGGCGACCACGACGACGAGGTCGGCGAGGATGCCGTTGGAGATGAAGGTCTTCGTGCCGTTGAGCAGGTAGTGGTCGCCCCGGTCGGTGGCGGTGGTGCGGATGCCCTGCAGGTCGGAGCCCGCGCCGGGTTCCGTCATGGCGATGGCGGTGACGAGGTCGCCGGAGACGAATCCGGGGAGCCAGCGCCGCTTCTGTTCCTCGTCGGCGAGCCGGGTCAGGTACGGGCCGACGATGTCGTTGTGCAGGCTCAGGGCGAGCCCGGAGGCGCCGGCGCGGGCGAACTCCTCGATGAGGACGGCGCTGTACCGGAAGTCGTCGGTCCCGCCACCGCCGTACTCCTCGTCGACGGCCATGCCCAGCAGGCCCTGGCGGCCCGCCGAGCGCCACACCTCGCGGTCGACGACGCCGTCCCTCTCCCACCGTTCGTGGTGCGGGGCCACCTCCTTGGCGAGGAAGGCCCGCACCGTCTCCCGGAAGGCCTCGTGGTCGGGGCCGTACAGGTCGCGTTCCAGGGTCACAGCCAGCTCCTCACGCGCTCGATCAGCCGGGCGGGATCGGGACCGACGGGGGTGACGTCGAGCATCGTCACGCCCGCCTCGCGGAAGACCTCGACGCGGTCGCGGACGTAGCCCTCGGAGCCGGCCAGGCAGAGCCGTTCCAGCAGTTCGGCCGGTACGGCGGCCTCCGCGTCCTTCTTGCGGCCCGCGAGGTAGTGCTCCTGGACGGCGGCCGCGGCGGACTCGTATCCGTAGGAGCAGACGAGGTCGTGGTAGAAGTTGCGGCCGGGTGCGCCCATGCCGCCGACGTAGAGGGCGACGGTGGGGCGCATCAGGTCACGGGCGGCCTCGGCGTCGTCGCCGATGGCCAGCGGGCCGCCCGCCACGACCTGGAGCGGGCCGAGCGCGGGGTCGCGCCGGGCGCCGCCCTCGGCCAGGGAGCGGCCCCAGACCTTGTCGGCGTGCTCGGGGACGTAGAGGAACGGCAGCCATCCGTCGGCGATCTCGGCGGTCATCCTGACGTTGGCCGGGCCCAGCGCCGCGACGTAGACGGGGACGGTGTCGCGGACCGGGTGGTTCAGCAGCTTCAACGGTTTGCCGAGGGTGCCGCCCTTCTCGGGCGGCAGGGGCAGGTCGGTGATGCCGTGGTGCTCGATCACCTCGCGCCGCCAGATCCGCCGGGACAGCTCGATCACCTCGCGGGTGCGGCCCAGCGGGCGGTCGTAGCGGCGGCCGTGCCAGCCCTCCACGACCTGGGGTCCGGAGGCGCCGACGCCGAGGAGGGCCCGGCCGCCGGTGAGGGCGTCGAGTCCGGCGGCGGTCTGGGCGATCAGCGCGGGGGTGCGCGAGTAGACGTTGAGGACGGCCGAGCCGATCCGCATCCGCTCGGTCCTCGCGGCGAGGTACCCCAGGAGCGTCGGGGAGTCGAAGCCGTAGGCCTCGGCCACCCAGACGGCGTCGAGGCCGGCGGACTCCAGCGCGGCGGCCCGGTCCGCGGCGGCGCGCGGATCGCCGGCGTACGCCAGGGGTGAGGACAGTTCCATCAGCGGTGGTCCTTCAGCAGTTCGGGCACGCCCCAGTCGCGGGCCACGTCGGGGGTGTGCGCGCCGGGGACGGCCGGCGGCAGCCGGAGCGTGCCGGGGGTGGCGGAGAAGCGGGGGGCGGGTGCGGGCTGGGTGATGCCGTACGCCTCGGTGTAGGTGCCGCGTCCGGCCAGGTGCGGGTGACCGGACGCCTCGTGCAGCGAGAGCACGGGGGCGACGCAGGCGTCGGTGCCTTCGAAACGGGCCGTCCACTCCGCACGGGTGGCGGTCTTGAACCGGGCGGCGAACACGGCCCGCAGTTCGGGCCAGTTGCGCGGGTCGGCGCGGTCCGGCAGGTCTTCGGCATCCAGGCCCAGCAGGGAGACGTACACCGCGTAGAACTGCGGTTCCAGGGCGCCGACCGCCATCCAGCCGCCGTCGGCGGTCTCGTAGACGCCGTAGTGGGGGCAGCCGCCGTCGAGCAGGTTGCGGCCCCGGGCGTCCTGCCAGGTGCCCTCGGCGAGCATGCCCCAGAACATGGCGGTGAGGTGTGCGGTGCCGTCCACGATCGCGGCGTCCACCACCTGGCCGCGGCCGGTGGCGCGGGCGGTGAGCAGTGCGGCGAGGACGCCGGTGGCCAGGTAGAGGGAGCCGCCCGCGTAGTCGCCGAGCAGGTTGACCGGGACGGCGGGCGGCCCGTCCGGCGGGCCGATCATGGACAGGGCGCCGGCGGTGGCGATGTAGCCGATGTCGTGTCCGGCCAGGGACGCGAGGGGTCCTCGCTGGCCCCAGCCGGTCATCCGGCCGTACACCAGCGCGGGGTTGACGGCCAGGCACTCCTCGGGGCCGACCCCGAGCCGTTCCGCGACACCGGGCCGGTACCCCTCCACCAGGATCTCGGCGCGCGCCGCCAGCGCCCGCACCGTTCCCGGTCCTTCGGGCGACTTGAGGTCGACCACGACGGAACGCTTGTTGCGGTTGGTCACGTCGTGGGCGGGATCGCCGCCGAGCGGCGAGGTGCCGGGCCGGTCCACGCGCACCACGTCGGCGCCCAGGTCGGCGAGGAGCATGGCGGCGAACGGGCCGGGGCCGATCCCCGCCAGTTCGACCACGCGCACGCCGTCCAGCGGGCCCGCCACGTCGTGGCCCGGAAGGTCGGTGGAGTACGGGCTCATGGGTTCCTCTCTCGGTGCACGGCGGACCCGCCGCCGTCGACCGGGGACTTACTGAGCGTTCGCTAAAACGTAGGAGTGCGATGCGGGTCGGTCAACTCCCCCTGCGGTACTTGTTTTTGTGGATCGACACGAGGAAAGTGAACACAGGCCGACCGTCGGCCGCCGGGATTTCCTGATCGATCGCTAAGCAACTGGAGGGAGGTGTGCCGGACTCACGGCCGTACGATGTCGCCGATCGCCGCCCGTCCCGAGGAGAGTCGTTGAACACCGCGCCGAGCCAGGACCCCACACCACCGGCGGAGCACTGGCGCTCCTACGGACCGCTCGACCTGCACCCGATCCTGGTGCGCGCCATGGAGGCCTTCAACGAACAGGGCTACCACGGCACTTCGGTCCGGGACATCGCCGGCCGGGTCGGCGTCACCGTGCCCGCGCTGTACTACCACTACGAGAACAAGCAGGCGCTGCTGGCCACGCTCCTCGAGACGTCCATCAAGGACGTCCTGGACCGCTGCCGGGCCGCGGCCGGGGAGGCCGGGGACGATCCGCTGGCGCGCTTCTGCGGCATGGTCGAGTCGATCGTGCTGCACATGACCCACCGGCAGCAACTGGCCTTCCTGGACACCGAGATACGCAGCCTGGAGCCCGCGAACCGGGCACGCTACGTCGCCCTGCGCGACTATCTCGAGCACATGCTCCTTGACACCGTCGAGGCGGGCCGCGCCCAGGGCGTGTTCACCACGCCGATCCCGGCCGACGCGGTGCGTTCGGTGCTCGTCATGTGCCAGGGGGTCGCCAACTGGTTCCGCGAGGACGGCCCGCTCACCGCGGAGGAGGTCGCCGAACGCCACGTGCTGCTGAGTCTCGGCACGGTGGGCCACCCCGGCGCGGTCACCGGCGACCTTCCGCTGCCGTTCCCGCGGCGCTCCTCCCGGCGGCCGGGGCGGCCGTCTCCCGCGCACCCCGCACCGGCACCCTCCTGACGTTCCGCTTCCACCGTGTCAGCACCGACGAGAGGACACCCGCCATGGACGTGCTCGACGCCCGCGCCCGGTTCGAGGAGCTCCGGGAGAAGGACGGCCCGGTCGACCCCTGCGAACTCGACGAGATCTGGGCGGCGCTGGACACCGTCCGCCCCGAGGACATCCTCGGTGAGTGGAAGGGCGGCGAGTTCGACACCGGTCACCCCCTCAACGGCGAGCTGGCGAAGGCCGGCTGGTACGGCAAGACGTTCGCCGCCGTGCACGACGCCAAGCCGCTGATCTGCCGTGCCGAGTCGGGTGAGCTGTACTCCCACGTGGAGCTCGGCAAGGGCGAGGCCAGCCTGTGGACCGTCGAGTTCCGCGGCGAGTCGACGGCCACCATGGTCTATGACGGCCGGCCGGTCTTCGACCACTTCAAGCAGGTGGACGACACCACGCTGATGGGGATCATGAACGCCAAGGGGGTCCCCGCCGAGGGCCCCTTCTACTACTTCTTCCTCGAGCGCGTCTCCGGGACCCCGCACGGGGGCCCGCGGGCCGGCGAGGGCTCGTGAGGCGCGTCCGCGCCGCGGTCACCGAGGCGCCGGGCGCCCCGTTCACCATGCGGGACGCGGACCTCGAGGACCCACGGCCGTACGAGGTGCTGGTGCGGACGACCGCGGTCGGCGTCTGCCACACCGACCTGGCGATGCGGGACACCTGGCCCCGGCGGCTCACCCCGATGGTCTTCGGCCACGAGGGCGCCGGCCGCGTCGAGGCGGTGGGCGAAGAGGTGACCGGCGTCGCGCCCGGAGACCACGTCTGCCTCACCTTCGCCAGGTGCGGCGCCTGCGAGCAGTGCGCGGCGGGCCACCCGGCCTACTGCCACGCCGCGCGGGACCTGAACTTCTCCGGTGGACGCGCCGACGGCACCACTCCGCTCTCCGTCGACGGCACGCCGCTCCACGCCGGCTTCTTCGGCCAGTCCAGCTTCGCCACGCACGCCGTCGTGCACGAACGCGGCGTGGTCAAGGTGCCCTCCGACCTGCCGGCCGTGGTCGCCGCGCCGCTGGGCTGCAGCGGCCAGACGGGCGCGGGCACCGTGCTCAACCGGCTGCGCCCCAGACCGGGCTCCTCACTGGTCGTCCTGGGCGCCGGCGGGGTCGGCCTGAGCGCGCTGATGGCCGCGGTGGCCGTGGGCTGCGACCCGGTGGTGGCCGTCGACCCGGTCGCCTCCCGCCGCGCCCTGGCCACCGGACTCGGCGCCGAGGCGGCCCTGGCCCCCGGGGACGGTCTGGTGGCGGCGCTGCGCGACCTCACCGACGGCGGCGCGCACCACGTCGTCGAGACCACCGGCCGTCCGGAGATGGCCCGCCGGGCCGTCGGCGTCCTGCGCCCGCGCGGCCGGCTCGCCCTCCTCGGCCTCGGCGACGAGGTGACGTTCGACGTGAGGGGCCTGCTCGCCAAGGGCGTCCGCGTCCACGGGGTGATCGAGGGGGACTCCGACCCCGGCCGCTTCATCCCGGAGCTGATCGGCCTGCACAGGCGCGGCCTCTTCCCGCTCGACCGGCTGGTCACCACGTTCCCGTTCGAGGACATCGGCGCGGCCGTGGCCGCCATGGGGGACGGCAGCGCGGTCAAGCCGGTCCTCACCTTCGCCTGACGGGCCGCTCCGGCACCGGGGACGGCGGTGCCGGACGGTGTGCCCCCGCCGGGATGCCACCGGGCCGCCTGCCGCACCGAGGGAGCCGGGCCTCCTGACGGTGTGTGATTGACTGATTCGCATGGCTCCCGCCTCCCCGTCCGCACGTCCGGCCGCGACCGCCCGACCGGCCGCGGCCACGCGGCCCCGCAACCGCAAGCAGCTGATCGTCGACGCGGCCGGGCGGGTCTTCAGCGAGCGCGGCTACCACAAGGCGTCCATGGAGGAGGTCGCCGCCGGCGTGGGCATCAGCGCGGCCGCCCTGTACCGGCACTTCCCGAACAAGTACGCGCTGTTCGCCGAGTGCGCCCACGTCATGGTGGACGGACTGGTCGCCGCGCTCGACGAGGTGCCGTCCGGGGCGGCCCTGACGGAGGTGCTCGCCGCCGTCACCCGGGTCACGATCGCTCATCGCGCGTCGGGCGGCGTGTACCGGTGGGAGGCCCGGTACCTCGACCGGGAGGACCGCCGGCGTCTCGCGGTGAAGTTCGGCCGCCTCGTCGAGCGGGTCGACGAGGCGGTGCAGCGCGAGCACCCGCTGCCCGACGGGCGGCTGCGGGCCATGGCGGCGCTCGGTGCGATCGGGTCCCTCACGATGCACCGCACCTCCATCGCCGGGCGCCGGGCCGAGGACCTGCTGCTGGCGTCCGCGCTGCGCGTGGCGGCGACCGATCCGGCGGCGGGCCGGCCGGGCGCGCACCCCGTCGAGTTGCCCGCCCGGCCGGTGCCGCGCACGCGACGCGCGGAGATCCTCGCGGCCTCCGTCCCGCTGTTCGCCCGGAACGGATTCGCCAACGTCACGAACGGACAGATCGCTCGGGCGGTCGGGCTGACCCCGTCCGCGCTCTACCGCCACTACCCCGGCAAGGTCGACATCCTGGCGGCGGCGTGCCTCCAGGCGGCGGGACTGCTGGCCCAGGGGGTGGAGCGGAGCCTGCACGGGGTGACCGGCCCGCGCGACGCCGTCGTCGCGCTGGCAGCCACGTATGTGGCCTACAGCTTCGAGTACACCGAGCTCAACAGCGTCGCCGAGGCCGAGCTCGCCGGATTGCCGGACGGCCTGCGGCGGCCCGTGGTCCTCGCGCAGCGGGAACACATCGCCGTCTGGGAACAGCAGTTGCGGCTGGCCCGTCCGGAGCTGGACCCGCGCCAGGCCCGGGTGCTGGTGCACGCGGGGTTCGGTGTGGTGGTCGAGGCGGGACGCAGACTGCGGTGGCGGGACGGCCCCGACCACCGTGAGGCCGTGACCGCTCTGGTCCTGGGCACTCTGGGTCTTTGAACGGCCGTCGGAACCCGGCGGCGACGAGGCGCCGCGTCGTGAGGCGCCCCGGGCGGGACTCACCCCGATGCCCGCCCCTCGGCCCGTCTGCCGCGGGGCGGGTACGGGTGTGACCGGTCCGACGGCTCAGCCCGGCCTGTTGCCGGTGGGGATCGTGATGGGGGTGGTGGTCCCGGAGGAACCCTTGTTGAGGAACAGCATGGCCAGGGCGCGCACGAACTGGTCGAACATGTAGAAGGTGCCGGGCATGACGGGCGACAGCCCCTCACGGAACAGGATGAACGCCGGCCATGCGGTGCGGACCAGGGCCGCCGACGCGTAGTCGCGTTTCAGCCCCAGCCAGTCGCCGACCTCGTCGCTGAGGACGTAGCGCACGAACTCGTTCAGGAACCCGCGCGTGACGCCGAGGTCGATCTGCGCGGTCAGGCCGAGCAGTTCCTCGGCCAGCGCGATGCCCTCGGTCGACGGGGTGAGGATCGGGGTGAGCACCTGCGCCGACTGCCTCTCGGCGGCCGCCCAGGTGCGGGGGATGTGCTCGTACGGCACCCCGAGCAGGTGGACGGCGACCTGCCACGAGTGCAGGAACGCCTCCTGGTCCGCGGCCGGGTACGGGATCCTCCAGTCGAGCAGCTTTCTGTGTACGTAGGTGCCCAGGCTGTGGAAGGTGACCAGGATGTCGGCGGCGCTGATCGGGATGGTCTCGTCGGCGACCGCCCGCCAGTGCGGCGACTGCGGCAGCAGATGACGCACCGCCGCGTGCACCACGCGCGTCTTGTTGGCGGTGACGACGAACTGTCCCGTCGGCCCGAAGGCCCCCAGCTCGGACAGGTCGTAGCCGAACGTGAACGTCTTGGCCGCGCGGTCCTGCATGTCGGCGCCGCCCGCGGACCAGTAGACGCTCTTGGCCTCGCGCGGAATCACGGTGCTCATGATTCCGCTGCCGAGGCCGTACAGCATGAAGAGGTACGTGTCCCTGCGCCGGTTGAAGTCGGCGGCACGGGCCAGCTTGGCGGGGTCCGCCCAGGAGGGCAGCCGGTTGACCTGCCGCAGATATGCGGCGAACTCGGCCGGCAGGCCGCTGGGCAGCGGGTCGTTGTTGTTCACCCACGACGCCCACGCGGTGTTGATCGCCGGCACGTGTCCTTTCTCGAGCATCGAAACCATCAGTGGGTCCGCCGCGTCGTCCCAGATCCACTCCGGACCGGTCCCCGCGGCGGCTCCGGTCGCCGAGCCCGTGGACGCCCACGCCTGGACGGGGTTCGCCACGCCCACGAGGCCGAGTGCGACACCGAGTGACAGGGCCTTTCGCCTGCTGAGGTTCTCCATTGACTTACCTGCTTCCCTGATGGGCCAGATGGTGCCAGGTTCCTTCGCAGACTTGCCGTTTACGCGACCGATACGTGACGGACCGTGCCGCGCCGATGTGATTTTCGATTAACATAGCGAGGTGCGTTGCTGTCGGCAATGGTGGTGACCGAGAGCCCGTCTCCCGCCCCTCCACGGCCCTACGGCGCCGGAACAGCCGGTGCCGGGCCGCACCGGCGCCGTCCTCGCCGCCCGCCTCCCCACCGATGCGACCGCCGACGGGGCCGGCGGAACCCCCGAGGACTTCCTCACCGACCTGCGGCGCTTCTACTTCGACACCGCCATCTCCACCGGCCCCGCCACCCTGCCCTCGCTGCTCGCCTTCGCCGCGCCGGAGCGCATCCTGTACGGCAGCGACTTCCCCATGCTCCCCGAGGGCTGGGGCACCGGCTTCGACACCGCGCTGGACGAGTACCCGCACGGGGAGCCCGGCCGGTTGCACGTCGTCGACCGCGGCAACGCAGAACTCCTCGTTCCGCGCCTCGGCCGGCATCCGTAGGGCCGGCCGGCGGCCACCCGGTCCCCGCGGAGGAGCCCGTCCCGCGCCCCGCTGACATCAGGCTCGCCGGAGACGTCCTGCGGGCGTGCCCCGACTTCGTCGACGACGGGCGGCCCGGAGATGGCCGGGACCGGCTCGGTCAGGCGGGACCGGCTCGGTCAGGCGGGACCGGCTCGGTCAGGCGGGACCGGCTCGGTCAGGCGGGTCCGGTGCTCGTGCGAGCCTGCGGGGACGTCTTCCAGTCCCGGTCCGGCGCCGGTTCGGGTGGTCCCGGCAGCCCGGTGAGACCGGCTGCCGGTGGATCGTCACCGGGGGCCGGGCCGGTGCTCTCGCCGAGGAAGCCGCCCGACTGGTGCTGCCACAGCTTGGCGTAGGCGCCGTCCGCCGCGAGCAGTTCCTCGTGGGTGCCCTGCTCGACGACGCGTCCGCGGTCGAGGACGACGAGACGGTCCATGCCGGCGACGGTGCTCAGACGGTGGGCGACCACGAGGGCCGTACGTCCGTCCATCAACCGCCACAGGGCGTCCTGGACGAGGAGCTCGCTCTCCGAGTCCAGCGCGCTGGTCGCCTCGTCCAGCAGCAGGACCGGGGCGTCGCGCAGGATGGCCCTGGCGAGGGCGACGCGCTGGCGCTGGCCGCCCGAGAGTTTCACTCCCCGCTCCCCCACCAGGGTGGCGAAGCCGTCGGGGAGTTGGTCGGCGAACTCCGTGACGTGTGCGGCCGCGGCCGCCGCGTGGATCTCCTCGTCGGTGGCGCCGGGCCGGGCGAAGGCGATGTTGTCCCGCAGGCTGCGGTGGAACATGGCGGGTTCCTGCGGGACGTAGGCGATCAGTGAGCGCAGGTCGTTCTGGCGCAACAGGCTGATGTCCTGACCACCGATCAGGACGCGTCCGCCGTGGATGTCCGACATCCGCAGCAGGAGCCGGGTGAGCGTGGTCTTGCCGCCGCCGGACCTGCCGACCAGGCCGATCCGTGCGCCTGCGGGCACCTCCAGGTCGAGTCCCCGGAAGATCGGCTTCGCACCCGCGTGGGCGAAGGTCACCGCTTCGAAGCGGATGCCGGTGTCCCGCGGTGCGAGCGGCTCGGGTTCCGCCGGGTCCAGCACGGTGGGCGGATCCAGCAGCAGTTCCGTGAACTGCGCGGCCTCGGTCATCGAGCTCTCCAGACGCCGGTAGATCTGGTTGAACTCGAACATGATCTGGGTCGCGTTGGAGTAGTAGGTGAAAGCGACGACGATCTCCTCCACTCCCTGCCCCGGGCCCCCGAGGGCGACGGCGACCAGCAGACCCAGCACGTTGGTCAGCACGGACATGGGGGCGATCAGGGTGTCGACGCGCAGATTGCCGTAGTCCCACGACTTCAGCGTCAGGCGCCGGGAGTCCGCGACGCGGCTGCGGTGTTCGTCGGCCTCCCGCCGCTCGGCCGCGAACGCCCGGATGGTCTCCATGTTGGCGAGGCTGTCGGCGACGTGGCCGGAGACCCGGGCGATCGCCGCCTCACGGTCGTTGACCAGCCTCTGCCGGCGACGGATCAGCGGTGTCGCGGCCACCACGGTCAGCGCGATCATCACGAGGAGGCCGGCGACGAGCACGGGTTCGTAGTGCCAGAGCACCACGGCACCGAACACGAGGGGGACGAGGCTGCCCACGATCCGGTACGTCAGTGTGTCGACGAAGTCCTCGAAGCGTTTGCCGAAACTCAGCACCCGTTTGGTCAGGGAGCCGGCGAAGTTGTCGTGGAAGAACGCGGCGTCCTGGGCGAGGAGTTCGTCCATGCCGCTCACGTAGAGGTGTTCCATGCCGAGGGCGTCCACGCGGTTCAGGCAGTGCAGCCCGATCCGCCACACGATCTCGGCGAGCAGCAGCACCGCGCCGAAGCCCAGCACGTACGGCAGCGCCGAAGTGAGGGTGAGACCGCCCTCGTCGGCGGCCTGCCCCGCCAGTTTGGCGATCAGCAGGGGGGCGATGTAGCGGATTCCGATGTTGCCCACGGCCGGCAGCAGCAGCGCGGGCAGGGCCAGCCGTCGCAGTCTCAGCAGTTCCCGGCCGTAGCGGCGCAGCGCGAGAACGACCGCGCTCCTGCCCGGCGCCGGCCCCTGCGTATCTGTTGTCGCCATCACACTCCTGGAGGTCGGAGCTCGGAAGTCTTCCGTTGGAAGACGGCTCCGGTCCAGGCATTTACCACGTACGGGTGAGAACCGGACACCGTGAGCGGGGCCGTGCGGCCGTTCCCCGCCCGGCGGGTTCTCGGGAGCGCGAAACGGTGTTCGCCCCGTCTCGCGGACGGGGCGAACACCGTTTCAGCGACGGGCTTCAGCCCTGTCGGGAGCCGTACGGCAGCAAGGCCATCTCGCGCGCGTTCTTGACGGCCCGCGCTATCTGCCGCTGCTGCCGACGTGTCACATGGGTCACCCGGCGGCTGCGGATCTTCCCCCGGTCGGAGATGAACCTGCGCAGCAGATCGGTGTCCTTGTAGTCGACGTAGGTGATGCCGGCGGCATCCAGCGGGTTGGCGCGTTTCGCGGTGCGCCGGTCGGCGCCTGTACGTCGGGGCATGGTGGGGGCGTTCCTTTCTTCGCACACGATGCGGTGCGTGCGCGGCCGGGACACGGCGCCGCCCGGAGGGCGAGGGAGCCCCTCTCCTCGGACGGACCGCCGTCGGGGCGGGAGGGGGCTTCAGGTCACCGGGTCGAGCAAGTCGTCGAAGGCGTGCGGAAGTTGTTCCCAACGACTCCTTCCCGCCGCGTACTCGTCATCGGTGAGCAGGCACGAGTCGAGGAGGGTGAGCAGGCCGTCGCGGTCCAGGCCGGGTGCGGTGAAGGTGAGGTACTGGCGGCGGTCGCCGTGCTCCGGGTGCCAGTCCACCGAGGCGGCGACGCGGCGTTCCGCGGGCACCATCTCCCAGGCGGCGTCGGGCAGGGCCGCCAGCCAGGGCCCGGCCGACTCCACGCACAGCGCGCCGCCCGCGGCGTCCCAGGACAGCAGGGTGTCGGGGCGGTCCGCCAGCCAGAACCGCCCACGGCTGCGCGCGGCGGCGCAGGTCAGGTCCTCCAGCGCCGCGTAGAGGCGCTGCGGGTGGAAGGGCCGCTCGCGCCGCCAGACGAAGGTGCTCACACCGTGCTCGTCGCATTCCTGCGGCAGCAGCGCGCACGCGGGATGCACGCGGGCGGTGGCCGCTTCGGGGTCGAAGCCCGCCAGCAGGGCGGCGCCCAGGGCCCCGCTCCCCACCGGCACCTTGCGCGCGCCGGGCGTGAGCTGGGCGAGCAGCGCGTGGTCGCCGGCGTCGGCGGCCTCGCGGTCCTCCCCGTGGGGGCCGTCCTCGACGACGGCGATCACCGTGGGGTACTCCAGTTGCCGGGCGAAGGTGTCGGCGATCGTGCGCCGGTCGGCCGGGGCGGCGGCGAGGCCCGCCTCGGCGAGGTCGTCGCCGTTGGACAGGTACGGCAGGACCAGGGCCGGGTCGACCACGGTGGCCACCCCGGTCAGTGCGAGCGGCGCGCCCTCGGACGCGATGACCGGGGCCATGCCGTGGGGCTCGACGGAGTCCCACAGTTCCACGACGGCCAGCCGGTGGCCGCCCGCTTCCGCGAGCCGCGTCAGTTCCGGGACGAGGTCCTCACGCAGCGCGCAGCACGCGCAGTCGTTCACCAGGGGCGCGTCGCCGCTGCCGAGCAGGCCGTCGGCGTCGCGTACGGTCCGACGCACCGAACCGTCGACGGCGGACGTCAGGTCGTGGTGCAGGGCGACCGAACCGGGAACCGTGCGCAGGATCTCGTCGACGGCGGCCCGGCGGGCGTCGGCGTGCAGTCCGGCGACGATCGCGACCGGCAGCCGGGTCCGGCCCCCGCTCACCGTCCGCTCCGGTCGCGTCCGTAGCGCCGCTCGAAGCGCTCGACCCGTCCCGCGGTGTCCAGGACGCGCTGGGTTCCGGTGTAGAAGGGGTGGCTCGCCGAGGAGATCTCGACGTCGATGACGGGGTAGGTGTTGCCGTCCTCCCATTCGACGGTCCGGTCGCTGGTGGCCGTCGACCGGGTGAGGAAGGCGAAGTCGGCGGCCCGGTCGCGGAAGACGACGGGGCCGTACGGGGGGTGGATTCCGGGCTTCACGGTGGTCAGCGCTCCTCACGGAAGTCGACGTGGCGCCCGGCGATCGGGTCGTACTTGCGCAGCGTCAGACGGTCGGGGTCGTTACGGCGGTTCTTGCGGGTCACGTAGGTGTAGCCGGTGCCGGCGGTGGACCTCAGTTTGATGATCGGACGCAGTTCGTTGCGGGCCATGGACCGCACTGTACACGGTATTGAATTTCATTTTCATCTAGCTGCTAGTGTGCTGCCACTGACCGACCTCGAGGAGGAACTTTGTCCGCCCACTGCCAACTCACCGGCCGGAAGCCCGGCTTCGGGCATCAGATCTCGCACTCCCACCGGCGGAGCAAGCGCCGCTTCGACCCGAACGTCCAGCGCAAGCGCTACTGGCTGCCGAGCGAAGGCCGCCACGTCCGGCTCACCCTGTCCGCCAAGGGCATCAAGACGGTCGACACGATCGGCGTGGAGGCCGCGGTCGCGCGCATCCGCGCCCGGGGAGGGAAGGTCTGATGGCGAAGAAGAGCAAGATCGCGAAGAATGAACGGCGGCGACTCGTCGTGGCCCGCCACGCCGAGCGCCGCGCCGAACTGAAGGCGGTCATCGCGTCCGTCCGGACGTCCGACGAGGAACGCGCCGCCGCCCAGCGGGAGCTGCGCCGGCAGCCCCGCGACGCCAGCGCCACCCGCGTGCGCAACCGCGACTCCGTGGACGGCCGCCCCCGCGGTCATCTGCGCGCCTTCGGCCTGTCCCGCATCCGCCTGCGCGAGATGGCCCACGCGGGCGAACTGCCGGGGGTCACCAAGAGCAGTTGGTGACGCGCGCCCGGTCCGCGCCCGGCGTGACGTCCGGGTGACCGCCCGCCGTCACCGGCCGGTCCGGTCCCGGACCGGCCGGTGGCGGGTCAGCCGTCGGCGGACGCCGAGAGGGAGCGGGGGCGCAGGTCGGTCCAGTGGGCCTCGACGAACTCCAGGCACGCCTCCCGGGAGTTCTCCTCCAAGGCGACCGTCCACCCGCCGGGCACCGCCGCGAAGGACGGCCAGAGGGAGTGCTGGCCCTCGTCGTTCACCAGGACCAGGAACCGGCCTTCGGTGTCGTCGAAGGGGTTGGTGCTCATGCTGAGTGCCTCCCGGTCAAGCCACGATTAGGTTAGCCTCGCCTAATTGGCATGAGCCTAGCTTTTCCCCTCCCCCCTCACAAGGAGACGTTCATGCGGGGCCTCGCGGCCGGTACGAAGGGCGACTTCGACGAGTTCGGACTGCCCGGCACACCCGGCACCGACGCGTTCTGGGCCGCGGTGCGGACACCCGTGTCGGTGCCCGCCGGCGACGGCGGCTGGGTGACCTTGTTCCTGTGGCGCGGCCCCGGGGCGGCGAGCATCGACTTCGAGAGCTGGTCGGAGCCGGTGCGCCTGGACCGATGGGGCGACACGGACTGCTGGTACGCCGAGGTGCGCATGCCCGCGCGGCTCCGGGTGACCTACCGGTTCCTCGTGGACGGCGCGGCCTTCGCCGACCCGTTCAACCCGGCCGGTGCGGGCGGCGACCGGTCCGTCGCGGCGACGCCGGACGCCCCGGCCCAGCCGCACTGGCCCGACCTCGGCGCCGAGGACGTCCTCCCCGTGCCGCGCACCCGGATCCGCTGGAACAGCGAGCGGCTCGGCGGGCGGCGCACCGTGCGGGTCCATCCGGTGGACGGCGGCGGGCCGGTGGTCCTGCTGCTCGACGGGGACGACTGGCTGTACCTGCACCCGGCGACGACCGCGTTCGAGTCGGCCGTGGCCGCCGGCGCGATGCCTCCGGTCACGCTCGTCTTCCTGCCGGCCAAGGACCGCACGGCCGAGTTCGGGTGCCGGCCCGAACTGTGGGAGGCGGTCCGGGACGAACTGCTGCCGCTGGTGGCGGAGACCGGCGTGCCCGCCGACCGGGACCGGCTGGTGGTCGCGGGGCAGAGCCTCGGCGGGCTGAGCGCGCTGTACGCGGCCCTGGAGTTCCCGGACCTGGTCTCCCGCGTGGCCTGCCAGTCGGGGGCGTTCTGGTGGACGCCCGATGCCGCCGGCCTGGCGGACCCGTTGGGCGGCCCGGCCGGCGGCGCCGTCGCCGCACGCCTGCGGGGGCGGTCCGGCCTGTCCGGTCTGCGGGTCGCGTTCGACGTGGGGGAACACGAGACGCGGATGCTCCCCCACTGCGCCCTGGTGGAGGACCTGGCCGAACGGGCCGGTGCGACCGTACGGGTCTCCCGCTCGGCGTCGCACCACGACCGGGCGGGCTGGCGCCACGCCCTGCTGCGCGACGTCGCCTGGGCGCTCGGGGCACCGCCGGGAGAGGGATGAGTCAGCCGGGGGCCGGTGGGGGCCGGTCGCGCCCCGCGGCGGGGCCGCACGGGCGACGCGGCCCCGCCGGCCCTCCGGGGAACGTCAGCGTGCCACCGCCGCACAGTAGTCCTCGTCGGTGGCCAGCAGGTTCCGGTGGGTGTCCTCGGCGGTGACGATCCCGTCGTCCAGGACGAGCACACGGTCGGCGGCGTCCAGCAGGGCCGGGCTGCTGGTGATCACGACGGTGGTACGGCCCCGGCGCAGCTCGGCGATGCCCCGCGCGACGAGCTGCTCGGTGACGGCGTCGACGGCCGTCGTCGGGTCGTGCAGGACGAGGACGTCGGCGTCCGCGGCCAGGGCGCGGGCCAGGGACAGCCGCTGGCGCTGTCCCCCGGACAGGTTCGCGCCGCGGTCGCGGACGGCGTAGTCGAGTCCTTCGCGGTGCAGGGCCACGACGTCGGTCAGCATGGACGCCTCGACGGCCTCGGGGACCAGCCGGCTGGTCCCCGACGGGTCGATGTTCGTGCGGAGCGTACCGGCGAAGATCTCCCCGTCGTACGGGTTCACCAGCATGTGCTCGCGGACCGCCTCGACCGACAGCTCCGCGAGTTCCCGCCCGCCGACCCGCACCACTCCCTCGTAGGCGTGGGGCGGCACGTTGACGGCCAAGATCGACGCGAGGTCGGCCGCCGCGCGCGGCCGGTAGGCGGCGATCGCCACGAACTCGCCCGCGGCCACCTGGAACTTCAGCTTGTTCAGGGATCCGTACCGTACGCAGTCGACCTCGAGGCCGCCGCCCGCGGCCGGCCGCTCCGGTCCCGGTTCGGTCACCGGCGGCGCGGTCAGCACCAGCGCCATCCGCTCGGCCGACGCGCGCGCCACCATCACGTACTTCGGCATCTCCGAGAACAGTTTCAGCGGTTCGATGATGAACTGCGCCAGTCCCACGGCCATGACGAGCTCCCCGATGCTGATCCGGCCGTCGAACGCCAGCCATCCCGCCGTCAGGGTCACGGCGGCGGCGAGGACCGCGTTGAGGGCCAGCGCGGTGCCCGCGTACACGCCGTTCACCTTGGCGACGGTGACGGCCTGGAGCCTCGCCTCCGTGCTGACCTTCCGGTAGGACCGGAAGGCCGCGTGGTTGCCGCCGAAGCCGTGCAGCGGGCGCAGGCCGGTGATCAGGTCGGCGACCTTCGCCCCCGCCCGCGCCACCCGGGCCTGCTGCTCCCGGGTGCTGCCGCCGATCCGCCGGGACATCACGCTCAGGACCGTCAGGATCGCGGCGGTGCCCGCGATCACCAGCAGGCCGAGCCGGATGTCGGCGACACCCAGCGCGACCGCCGCGACGAGCACGGCCACCAGCGAGCTGATCAGCAGCGGCACCACCTCGATGATGTCGGCGGTCTGGTCGGCGTCCTCGGTGGCGATGGTCAGCACCTCGCCGGACTTGAGGTCGACGTCCCTGGCCACCGGCTGGAGTCCGCAGGCCGCGACCTTCACCCGCCAGCGGTGTGCCTCCGTGGTGTTGGCCTTCTGCAGGATGCGCATCCCGAACCGCCACGACAGCGACACCGTCGTGATGATCACGGCGAGCGCGGCGATCGACAGGGCGAGCAGGCCGGGGCTCCGGTCCCGCATCGTGTGCTCGACGATCAGGCCGAGCGCGATGGGGAAGGCGGTCTCACCGGCCTGGTACAGGCCCATGAGGACGGTGCCACCGGCCATCGCGCCGATGTTGCGGCGCAGGGCGGTGCGCAGGATGTCGGACCCCGGGCGGGGCCTCTGTGCGTCAGGAGTGGTCATCGATGTGGCGGGCAATCGCTTCCGGGGTGCGCAGGGTGAACAGGTCGCGGATCGTGACGACAGGACCGTACTCCCGGCGGAGCAGCCCGATCAGCCGCACCGCCAGCATGGAGTGCCCTCCGAGGGACACGAAGTCGCTCACCGCGCTCACCTCGTCGTCGTCCAGGTCCAGTGCCTCGGCGAAGAACTCGCACACCACGGTCTCCGTCTCGGTCTCCGGTCCCCGCTCCCCCGCCGTGGTCAGCGCGCCCAGCGGCTTGGCCTCCGGCAGCGCCCTGGTGTCGGCCTTCCCGTTCACCGTCAGCGGGATGGCGTCGACCCGCGCGTAGTGCGTCGGGCGCAGGAAGTCCGGCAGTCCGGCGCCCACTTCGGCGGCCACGGCCGCCAACTCCGCCCCTTCCAGCACGAGGTAGGCGGCCAGCCGGTACGCGCCGTCGACCCCCGGGTCGGGCTGGGCGACCGCGGCGGCGAACCGCACCGCCGGATGGGCCGCGAACGCGGCCTCGACCTCGCCGGGTTCGACCCGGTGGCCGCGTATCTTGACCTGCTGGTCGGTGCGGCCCAGGTACATCAGGTTGCCGTCCGGCCGGCGGGCCACGAGGTCCCCGGTGCGGTACATGCGCTCACCCGGCGCACCGAACGGGCACGCGACGAACCGGTGCGCGGTCTGGGCGGGCTGGCCGAGGTAGCCGCGCGCGATGCCGACGCCCGACACGTACAGCTCACCGGGCACCCCGTCCGGCAGCGGCCGCAGCCACGGATCCAGTACGTACACGTCCGTGTTGTCGATCGCCACGCCCACCACCGGGTCCTGGCACTCGAAGGTGCCGACGCCGAGGGTGTTGATGGTGTACTCGGTGGGTCCGTAGAGGTTGTAGCCGACCGTTCCCTCGGTCTCGGCGAGCCGCCGCCACAGCGTCGGGGTGACGGCCTCGCCGCCCAGCAGCACCAGCGCCGGGCGCCGCTCCGGGTCGTCGAGCAGGCCCTCCGCCACGAGCTGCTGCGCGTAGGTGGGGGTCACGTTGACGACGTCGATCCCGTGCTCCAGGCAGTACGCGACCAGGCGTGGCGCGTCACGGCGCAACTCCTCGTCGCAGATGTGGACCTCGTGTCCGTCGGCGAGCCACAACAGCTCCTCCCACGACATGTCGAAGGCGAACGACACGGTGTGCGCGATCCGGAAGACCCGGTGGCCGTGCTCCGCCAGCACCGGCTCGAAGATGCGGCGCTGATGGTTGACCAGCATGTTGGTGAGCCCGGCGTACTCGGTCACCACGCCCTTCGGCTTCCCGGTCGATCCGGAGGTGTAGATCGTGTACGCGGGATGCCGCAGACGGTCCGGGTCGTCCGGCGCGAACGTCAGGTACGGCTCGGCCTCGGGCAGGGGACGGTCCAGCTCGATCAGGTCACCGGTGAGCCCGGTCAGCCGGGGCGCGACGGAGCCGACGGTGAGGATCACGTCCGGGCGGGCGTCCGCGACGATCGCCGCGATCCGCTCGTCCGGGTGGTCCAGCTCCAGCGGCACGTACGCGGCGCCGGTGCGCAGTACGGCGAACAGGGCGACGATCGAGTCGAGGGAGCGCGGGATCGCGAGACCCACGGTCGTCTCGGGTCCGAGGCCGCGCCCGGCGAGCACGCCCGCCACCGCGCGGCTGCGGTCCCGGAGTTCGGCGAAGGTCATGGACGAGCCGTGGGCGACGAGCGCGGTCCGCTCCGGGGCGCGGTCCGCCGCCCGGTCGAACCGGTCGACGACGGTGTCCGTGCCGACGTCCGTGCGTTCACCCGGCGACGGCTGCGCGCCGAGGCCCGGCAGTGCGCCCACCGGTCCGGTGGCCCGGGCCAGGTCGTCGAGCACGCGCAGGTAGTCGTCGAGGAGACGGCGGGCCCTCCCGGTGTCACCGACGCGGTGCTCCAGCTTGACCGTGAGCCGGTCGCCGGGGGTGACCACCCAGGTGTACGGGTAGTGCGTGGAGTCGTCGGCCTTCACCGAGGTGATGCCGTGCGTGGCGTTCATCTCGGCGAACGCGTCCATGTCCAGGAAGTTCTGCAGCACGAACAGGTTGTCGAACAGGGTGTCGTGCCCGGCGGCCCGCTGGATCTCGCCGAGCCCCAGGTGCTCGTGCTCCATCGCCTCGACCCTGGTCGCCTGTACGGCCGACAGGTACTCCCGGACGGTGTGGTCGGGCCGTGCCCGGGTCCACAGGGGCACGGTGTTGAGCAGCACGCCGACGATGCCGGACAGTCCCTCGCCCTCGCGGCCGGAGACGGTCACGCCGAACACCGCGTCGCCGCGGCCGGTGTGCGCGCCCAGCAGCAGGCCGAACGCGCCGGTGAGGAGCGAGTTCAGCGTGACACCGTGTGCCCTGGCCGCCTCCCGCACCAGGTCGGACCGTTCGGCGGACAGGGTGTGCACGAGGGCGTGCGGGAGGTCGTCCGAGAGGGCCGGCGCCGGTCCGGCGAGCAGGGTCGGGCCGGGGAGCCCCGCCAGGTGCTCCGCCCAGAAGCGTTCCGACGCGGCGGTGTCCCTGGCGGCGAGCGCCCGGGCGTGGTCCTCGAAGCTCGGCGTCGCCGGGACCGGATCGGCCACATCGCCCGCGACGGCGGCACGGTAGGCGTCGAAGAGGTCCCGCAGCACGATCTCGCGGGACCAGCCGTCCCACAGCAGCAGGTGGTAGCTGAGCAGCAGGCCGTCCCGGTCGTCGGGCAGGCGCACCACGGTCAGCCGGATCAGCGGCGGCTCACCCGGATCGAACCCCGTGTCCCGGTCCCGGGCACGCAACTCCTCGACCTCCGCGTCCGTCGACAGGGAGACCGTGCGGACGCCGACCCGCCGGCCCGCCTTGAGCACCTGGACCGGGTTGCCGTCGTCGTCGGTGGTGAAGCCGGCGCCCACGACCGGGTGCCGCCCGATGACGTGGGCCATCGCCTCGGCCAGCGCGTCGGTGTCGAGGCGCCGGTCGAAGGTGAACCAGTTCTGCGCCACGTAGTGCCCGGCCGGGCCCGCCAGCTGGGCCTGGAAGAACAGGCCCCGCTGGAGCGGGGTGACCGGCGCGGTGCGCTCGGCCGTGACGGAGGCGTCCGCGATGTGCTCCAGTGCGCTCAGCCAGTGCCCGGTGATCTCGTCGGGGACGCCCTCGGCGAGGGTGAAGGCCGCGCGCAGGGACCCGGTGGTCTCGTCGAGCCACGCGTTGACCTCGACGGCGTACGGGCTGCCCGGTTCGCCCCCGGTGAGGTGCAGCGCCCGGGACTCGCTGCCCCGGCCGAGGTAGTTGAACAGCACCTGCGGGCGGGCCGTGAGCAGCGGTGCCGTCTGCGGGTTGAGGTACCTGAGCCGGCCGTACGCGACGTGCGCGTGCTCGTCCGGCTGGCGCTCGGCCACCTCGCGCGCCGCCGCCACGGGGTCGGTGTGGGCCGTGAGGCGTACGGGCGCGATGGAGGTGAACCAGCCGACCGTGCGGGTGTAGTCGTGGTGCTCGAGGGCCGGGACCCGGCCGTGCCGCTCCAGTTCGATCGCGAGATCGGTGGGTGACGGCTGGATCCGTGTCAGCGCGGTGCGCAGGGCGCCGCACAGCAGCTCGGTGAGGCCGACGCCGAGCGCGGCGGGTGCCGTGCGCGTGAGGCGGTCGCTCACCTCGGGGGCGAGCACGACGGTGGTCTCGCGCGGCTCCCCGGGCGCCGGCAGCAGTGCGGGTGCCCGGAGCGTGGTGACCCAGTGGCCGAGGTCGTCGACGGCCTGTCCCGACCGGAGCGTCAGGGCTTCGGCGTACTCGGCGTACGACGTCGTCGCCGGGGCCGGGGTTCCCCCGCGCAGGGCGGTGGCCAGGTCGTCGAGCAGGATCAGCCAGGACACCGAGTCGACGGCGAGGTGGTGCACGGTGACCACGAGGGTCCGGGGCGCCTCCAGCCACGCGAACGCGACGACGTCCCCGGACTCGGGGTCGAGCCGCCCGGCCGCCTCGTTCGCGACGGCCGTCGCGTCGGTGGTGTCCGGCCGTGCGACGGCGACGTCGCGGGCGGGCTCGGTGCGCAGGGTCCACACGCCGTGCTCGGTGCGCAGCCGCAGCCGGAGGACCGGGTGCGCGGCGACCACGGCGTTCGCGGCGCGCCGGACGTCCGTGAAGCGGGCGCCTTCGGGGACGTCGAGGGTCCTGGCCTGGGCGAACCGGGTGAGGGAGCCGCCCAGTTCGCGTTGGCGGAGGATGATCGGGGTCGGCGTCAGGGGCCCGTCCTCGCGGCGGGCGGGAGCGGGCGCGGCACCGGCCCGGGGGGTCTGCGTCCCCAGGTGCTCCGCGAGCGCCCGCGGTGTCCTGAGCAGGAACACGTCCCGGGGTGCGATCGGCAGGCCGAGTGCCCTGGCCCGGTTGACCACGGTGATGGCGACGATGCTGTCGCCCCCGGCACGGAAGAAGTCGGTGTCGGCGTCCACGGCCGCGCCGGGCAGCGCCCGGGTGAAGACGTCCACGAGTGCGGCGGTGGCCGCGTGTCCGTCCGCGGGTGCCTCGTGGCCGGCCGTGCCGTTCCCCGTGCTCCTGCGGGCGTGTTCGGTCAGGGCCTTGCGGTCGAGTTTGCCGTTGACCGTCAGCGGCAGGGCGTCGATCGTGAGGACCCGGCCCGGAACCATGTGCGCGGGCAGTTTCCCGGCCAGCGGGGCGGTGAGGTCGCCGGGGGTGCGGCCCACCACGTGCGCGACCAGGTGGTCTCCGGTGTCCGCCACCGTGACGGCGGCGTCGACCACGCCGTCGAGCTCCCGGATCGCGGACTCCACCTCGCCCAACTCGACGCGGAAGCCCTTGAGTTGCACTTGGTCGTCGGCACGCCCGATGAACTCCAGCTCGCCGTCGAGGGTGCGGCGGGCCAGGTCGCCCGTGTGGTACATGCGGGAGCCGTCGCCCGCGAACGGGTTCGCCACGAACCGGCCCGCGGTGAGGCCGGGCCTGCCCAGGTAGCCGAGCGACACCTGGTCGCCGGCGACGTAGATGGCGCCCACCCGGCCGGGCGGCACCGGCCGGAGCCGGTCGTCGAGGAGGTGGGTGACCAGGCCGGGAAGGGGGCCGCCGATCGGGCTGACGTCATCGCCGGGGCCGAAGTCCTCGTCGGTCAGCACCCGGTGGGTGACGTGGACGGTGGTCTCGGTGATGCCGTACATGTTGACCAGTTCGGGCGACGCGGTGCCGTGCCGCTCGACCCAGCCGCGCAGCCGGCCGAGGTCCAGCGCCTCCCCGCCGAAGACGATCCGGCGCAGCGCGGGCAGCGGCTCGCCGGCCAGCCGGTCCGCCTCGGCGAACTGGTAGAACGCCGACGGGGTCTGGTTGAGCACGGTCACTCCGCGCTCGCGGACCAGGCGGTGGAAGTCGACCGGGGAGCGGGTCAGCCCGTACTCGGGCACCAGCAGCTCACCGCCGTGCGCCAGCGCGCCCCACAGCTCCCAGACCGCGAAGTCGAAGGAGAAGGAGTGGAACTGGACCCACACGTCGTCCGGGCCGAAGCCCATGTCCGGCTGTGTACGGGCGAGCAGGGTCACCACGCCGGCGTGCGGGACGACGACGCCCTTGGGCCGGCCGGTCGATCCGGAGGTGTAGATGACGTACGCGGGGTCGTGCCAGTCGGCCCCGGGTGCGGGCCCGGCGGCATCCGCCGGTGGCGGTTCCTCTCCCTGGACGAGCACGCGGGCCGCGACACCGGCCCGGCTGAGGAGCTCTGTGAAGCGGTCGCGCTGCTCGCGGTCCACGAGGACCACTTGCGGGGCCGCGTCGGCGAGGACGTACTCCAGCCGTTCGTCCGGGTACGCCAGGTCGAGCGGTACGTACGCGCCGCCCGCGCCGACGATCGCGACCAGCGCGACGACCTGCTCGACGGAGCGCGGGACGGCGACGGCCACCAGCTTGCCCGGACCGACCCCGGCCGCGCGCAGGGAGGCGGCCAACTCGTCCTTCGCCTGCGCCAGTTCACCGTAGGTCAGGGACCGGGTGGTGCCGTCGAGGCCGCACTGGGTGACGGCGGTGGCGGCGGGGTCGCGGCGCGCGGCGGCGTCGAAGAGTCCGCCCAGGGTCGTCGGGGTGACGGGGGCGGGGCGTCGACCGCTCTCCGGCTCCAGGTCCGCGACCGGGGTGTCCGGGCGGGTGAGCAGGCGGGTCAGCGTGCCGGTGAACGTGCGCAGGATCGCCCGGGCGGTCGTCTCCCGCAGCAGTTCACCGTCGTGGATGAGGTTGAAGCGCGGGCGGCCGTCGGGGGCGCGCTCGACGACGAGCGTCAACGGATAGTGCGGGGCGCCCTCGTTGACGATGCCGGTGATGGCCAGGGTGTCGCCGGGCCGCCGCAGGGAGGCCGCGTCGGTGGTCACGTCGAACACCACGAGGGTGTCGAAGAGGGGCCCGGAACCGGCCTGCCGGCCGATCCTCGCCAGTGACACGTGCTGGTGCGGCAGGACCGCGCTCTGGTGGTCGCGCACCGAGGACAGCAGGTCGCCCGCCGTGGTGCCGGAGGACCAACGGGCGCGTACGGGGATGGTGTTGATGAACAGGCCCACCATGTCCCCGATGCCGGGCACCTCGGCGTCGCGGCCGGACACCGTGGAGCCGAACACCACGTCGTCGCTCCGCAGGATGCCGCCGAGGGTCAGGGCCCAGGCGCTGTGCACGGCCACGCTCAGCGGCACGCCCGCCTCGCGGGCGACGGCGTCGATGTCGTCCTCGGGCTCCACGGCGGTGTCGGCGAACCGGTCGGACGGGGTGTGGTCCTCGGCGACCAGCGACGGGCCGGGCAGGCCGGCGAGTTGCTCGCGCCACACCCGGTCGCTCTCGTCGGCGTCGCGTCCGGCGAGCCAGTGCACGTAGTCGGCGAAGCTGTCGGCCGGGTGCACGGTTCCCGGTGCGTGGTACTCGGCCAGCAGCGCGCGGAGCATCGGCGGGACGGACCAGCCGTCGGCGATGATGTGGTGCACGGTCTGCACCAGGACGCTGTGGCCGGGGCCGCCGCGGACGAGGGTGCAGCGCATCAGCGGGCCGGTGGCCAGGTCGAAGCCGGCGCGGCGGTCGCGTTCGGCGAGGTCGCGCAGGTCCTCGTCGGTGATGCCGGGGCGGTCGGTCACGGTGAAGGGGACTTCGACGCCGTTCTCCAGCACGGAGACCACGCGGCCGTCGGCGAGGGCCGTGAAGCGGGCGGCCAGGTTGGGGAAGAGCGTGAGCAGCCGGGTGGCCGCCGCCGCGAGCCGGCCGGCGTCCACCTCGCCGTCCAGGGTGAGGAGTTGCTGCTCGACGTAGGCGCCCGCCGAGTCGTCGTCGAAGACGGAGTGGAAGTACAGGCCCTCCTGCAGCGGGGTCAGCGGCAGGATGTCGCGCAGTGCCGGGCCGTCCAGGGCGTCGACGTCGCTCTGTGTGAGCGGTACCAGGGGGAAGTCGCTGGGCGAGTGGCCGCCCCGGTCGAGTGCGGCGAGTCCGGCGAGGGCGGTGCGGAAGTATTCGCCGAGGGTGGTGATGTCCTCGTCGGTGAACATCCCGTCGGGCCAGGAGATCGTGGTGACCAGTTCGTACGCGCCGTCGGCGGCGGGTTCGGCGATCGCGTTGAACTCCAGGGCGCGCGGCAGGCGCATCCGGGGGTCGCGCCTCTCGCCCAGCCGGCCGGTGGTGCCCGCCAGTTGCCAGTCGCCGGGGGCGCCGGCGGCGAAACGGCCGAGGTAGTTGAAGAGCACCTGGGGTGCGGGGGCGTCGAACTCCGTGCCGGTCAGGTACCGCAGGGCACCGTAGGAGACGCCGTTGTCCGGTACCCGGGCGAGGTCCTCCTTGACGGCCTTGAGGGCGGCGGTCAGGTACGCGGACGCGGTGAGGTCGGGCGCCGTTCCGGGGTCCACCGTCACCGGGAAGAGGGTGGTGAACCAGCCCACGGTCCGGGACAGTTCCGGCTCGAAGCCGGCGGAGTCCGCCACGAACCCCGCCTCGCGGCCGTGGCCCTCGAGCTCGATGTGCGCGAAGGTCTGGTCCTGGCCGAGGTCGCGGCGCCGGCGGGCGAGGGCGACGGCGAGCGCGGTGAGCAGGACGTCGTTGACGCCGGCGTGGAACTTCGCGGGGATCTCGCCCAGCAGCGCGGCCGTGACCTCGGGACCGACCGTGACGGTCCGCAGGCGCTCGCCCGCGACGGTGTCGTCCTCGGACAGGGCGCGCCGGCCCAGCGGCAGGTCCCGGCCCGGCAGGGGACGCCGGTGGTAGGAGCTGTCCGCGTCGAAGGCGGCGCGTTCCAGCAGCTGCGTCCAGCGCCGGAACGACGTGCCCACCGGGGGCAGTTCGACGGGCGTGCCGGAGGTGAGCTGTCGCCAGGCGGTGGCCAGGTCCTCCATCAGGACGCGCCAGGACACCCCGTCGATCACCACGTGGTGCGCCACGAGGACGAGTTGGCGTGCCGCACGGCGCCAGACGGCCCGCAGCATCACGCCGGCCGCGGGGTCCAGCCCGTCGGTGGCGAGGGCGACGCACTCGTCGAGCGGGCGGTCGCTCTCCTGCCATCCGGCCGCGGCCCCGTCCGCCTCCGGGATGTCGAAGCTCCAGGGTTCGCCGCGCACCAGCCTGGCGCGCAGCATGTCGTGGTGCCGGACCACGGCGGTGAGGATCTCGTCGAGGGCGTCGGCGGTCAGGTCCGCCGGGGTGTTCAGCACCACCGACTGCACGAAGCCGTCGATCGCGTCGGTGGTCTCGCCGAGCCACTGGACGACGGGCGATCCGACGACGGAGCCGGTCGGGACGTCGCGGTGGTCCACGGCAAAGACGTCCTCACGGCTCGCCACCGCCGCCAGCGCCCCCACGGTGGTGTGGGTGAAGACCTGCCGCGCCGTGACGTGGAGACCGGCGGCACGCAGCGCGCTCAGCAGCGAGATCGCCAGGATGCTGTCCCCGCCGAGCTGGAAGAAGTCCTGGTCGGCCCCGACCTCCTCGAGCCGCAGCACCGCCGCGACCGCCGCGCACACCGCGCGCTCGTTCTCGGTGGCGGGCGGCACGAGCGTGCCCGTCGGGACCGCGGGTTCCGGCAGGGCGTTCCGGTCGAGCTTGCCGTTCGCGGTGAGCGGGAACTCCGTCAGGACGACGATGTGGGCGGGCACCATGTACTCGACCATGTGCTCGCGGGCCCACGCCTTGACCTCGTCGGCCCGCAGGTCCTCGCTTCCGGCGGCCGGGATGACGTACCCGACCAGGTAGGTGCCGCCCGCCGTGTTCTTCTTCGGGACGACGCAGGTGTGCCGTACCCCGGGGTGCTCGGCGAGTCCGACCTCGACGTCCTCGATCTCCAGCCGCATGCCGCGGATCTTGACCTGGTTGTCGGCGCGGCCGAGGAAGTCCAGTGATCCGTCCGGGTTGTACCGTGCGAGGTCACCGGTGCGGTACAGCCGGGACCCGTCGTCGGCGAAGGGGTTCGCCACGAACCGGGAGGCGGTCAGGCCGGGCGCGTTGACGTAGCCGCGCCCCAGGAGGAAGCCGCCCACGTACAGTTCGCCGCCGGCCCCGAACGGGACCGGGCGCAGTTCGTCGTCCAGGACGTACAGCCGGGTGTTGGGGTTGGCCCTGCCGATCGACGTGGACAGGCGTTCCGCCGCGCCCCGGTAGATGACGTGCGAGACGCCGATGGTCGTCTCGGCGGGGCCGTAGCCGTGGTACATGGGGATGTCGAGTGTGGCGCGGAACCGCTCGTACAGCTCCGGGGTCAGCACCTCGCCGCCGCACCACACGTGCCGCAGGCTGTCCAGCCGGCCGGAGTCGCCGGCGATCTCCAGCAGCACGTCCAGCATGGACGACACCAGGTAGGTGAAGGTGACGCGCTGCTCTTCGATCACGCTCAGCAGGTGGTGCGGGTCGCGTTCGCCGCCGGGCCGCAGGACGACCAGCCGGCCGCCGGAGACCAGCGGCAGGAATATCTCGTTGATGGAGATGTCGAAGGACAGCGGAGCCTTGAACAGGGACGCGTCGTCGTGGCCGAAGCGCAGGATCTCGTCGACCTGCCACAGCAGGCGCTCGCTGATCGCCTCGTGCCGGATCATCGCGCCCTTGGGCCGCCCGGTCGAGCCGGATGTGAAGATCACGTAGGCGAGGGCGTCACCGGGGAGGGGGACGCCGGTCTCCCCGGTGGGGTGGGAACCGTACCGCCAGTCGGCGAGGTCGACGGCGACGGCCTCCGGTTCGGCCGGGTCGTGCCCGCCCGAGTCGTTGAGCTGGAGGACGACCCGGGCGTCCTCGATGACGACGGCCCGGCGGGCGGCGGGCCACTGCGGGTCGAGGGGGACGAACGCGCATCCGGCCTGGAGCACGGCGAGCAGGCCGATCACCATGTCGGCGGAGCGGCCCAGTGAGATGCCGACGACCTGTTCGGCGGTGAGTCCGCGTGCGACGAGGTGGTGGGCCAGCTGGCTGGACAGCTCGGCGGTCTGACGGTAGGTCAGCGAGCGGTGTTCGTCGACGACGGCGACGGCGTCCGGCCTGGTGCGCGCCTGCTCGCGGAACATCTCCACGATGGTCGGCCGGGCCCGGTCGGCGTCGGTGTCGTTCCACTCGGCCAGCGTCGCGAGCCGCGCCGCCACGCTGGACGGGCCGATGGTGCCGAGCGGCCGGTCCGGGAAGTCGGCGAGGTCGTCCAGGGCGAGCTGGGCGCCGGCCGGCAGGACGCCTTCCGGGGCGGTGATGCTCAGGCCGTCCGCGCCGTCCGCGCCGACCCGCCAGCCGGCGGGCGCCGTCCCGCCGTTGTCGACCCAGCCGAGGACGTCGGCGAACAGGGTGCCGGGGGTCAGGTCGATGCCGTCGGGGCTCAGGCCGGTAGCCCAGTACGACAGCCCGATGGCACTCGCCTCGGCGATGGTCCTGTCGGAGTAGTCGCCGGTGCGCCGACGTACGTCGGCCAGGCGTGCGGGAGAAAGCAGTACGACACGAGCGTTCGGTTCCATCGACGACTCAACGCCCTTTCTCGGCATGAAAGTCAGTCCCACCCAACTTAGGCTTACCTAACCACCTTCTCGCCAGGCCCGCCACAACCGCGCGTACCGGCCGCCCAGCTCCACCAGTTCCTCGTGCGTGCCCAGTTCGACCACGCGCCCCGCGTCCAGGACGGCGATCCGGTCCGCCGCCATCGCCTGGGTCAGCCGGTGCGCCACGAACAGGGTGGTCCGGCCGGCGCACGCGGCCAGCACGGCCCGCTCCAGCTCGGCGGCGCCCTCGCTGCCCGCCTCGGCGGTCGACTCGTCGAGCACCACCACCGGCGACCGGGCCAGCACCAGCCGGGCCAGGGCGAGCTGGGCGACCTTGGTGACGTCCAGGCGTTCACCGCCCTCGCCGACCGGGGTGGCCAGACCGTCGGGCAGCGCCTCGGCCCACTCGCCCGCGCCGACCGTGCGCAACGCGTCCATCAGCTCGGTGTCGGTCGCCGTCGGCGCGGACAGCCGCAGGTCGTCGGCGAGCGGACCGGAGAAGACGTGCGTCTCCTGGGTCAGGATGCTCACCAGGGCCCGCGCCCCGGCCTCGTCCAGTCCGGCGAGGTCGGTCGGCCCGATGCGCACCGACCCCGCCTGCGGGGTCCCGATGCCCGCGATCAGCGCGGCCAGGGTCGTCTTCCCGGCGCCCGTCGCCCCCACCAGCGCGAGCGAACCGCCGGCCGGAATGCTCAGGTCGACGTCCTTCAGGACCGGCTCGTCGGCGCCGGGGTAACGGAACGTCAGTCCCTCCACCGTCACCGGCAGCGGCGCGGGGTCCGCCGGCGTGACCGCCGGGTCGCCCACCAGCCTGCCCTCGGCGGCCTCCCCCAGCACCCCGACCAGCCGGGTCAGGCTGGCGCCCGACTTCTGCGCCTCGTCGAAGGTGAACATGATGAGGCCCAGCGGACCGAACAGCCGGTGGAACAGCAGCGGGGCCGCCGCCACCTCGCCCAGGCTGGCGGCGTCGGCCTCCAGCAGGGCGTACCCCACCAGGAGGATCAGCACCAGCCCGATGAACTCGGCGCGGTTCTCCCGGCCGACGAACCGGCCGAAGAACCGGAACACGTCGATCCCGAGGTTGCGGACCCGCCACGACTCCTCGGTGACCTTCTCGCGGAAGGCGCCCTCAAGGCGGTAGGCCCGGACCGTGTCGATCCCGTTCAGACCGCTGATCAACGCCTGCGCCCGGTCGGCCTGGGCCGCCCGCTGCTTCTGGTACAGCGGGGCGGAGCGCGGGAGGTACCAGCGCAGCGCCAGTGCGTACGCGGGCAGCGCGCCGGCGCCCGCCAGGCCGAGCCGCCAGTCCAGTCCGAACATGCCGAACGTGGCGATGGCGACCAGCACGCCCGCCGAGAACACGGTGGGGACGGCCGTGCGGATGCCCTTGGAGACGACGGCCACGTCGTCACCGACCCGGGAGAGCACGTCTCCCCGGCCGACCTGCTCGATCCGCGCGCTCGGCATTCCGAGGACCGCCCGGACGGCCCTCTCCCGCAGCCGTGCGAGCAGGTCCGCGCCCAGCCTGCCGATCAGATAGGTCGACACCGCGGTGGCCGCCGCTCCGAGCAGGGCGGCGGCCACCATCAGGGCGCCGATCGTGACGAGGATCGAGCGTGACTCACCTTCGGTCACCCCGTCGACGACCCGGCCGAGCAGCAGCACGGGGAGCACCTGGAGGGCCGCCCCGGCCACCGTGGTGAGCACGGTGGCCGTGGTCAGACCGGGCACCTGCCGGCAGTGCGCCGCGACCCATCGGGCGGCCTCGCGCCCGGTCGCCGTCCGCAGGGTCGCCGGGGCGACGCGCGTGTCGGTCGTCCTCACACCGTGCCCCGGGCCGGCCGGGGACGGGACGTGTCGGCCGTCATCCTCAGCCGGCCGCCGACTCGACGAGCTCGTCGACGGCGTACGGCATGGACAGCAGGGTGCCCTGGGAGATGGCCGCGCCGACCGCCGGGCCCTCACTGTCCAGCAGGTAGGACACGTTCCCCTTCTTCACGGCGTCCAGGTTGGCGAACAGCTTGAACTTCTTGAGGGCTTCCGTGTCCGCCTTGTCGTTGATGACGAAGATCCGGTCGACGTCGACGAGGTCGACACGCTCGGGAGAGAGCTTGGTGTAGAAGCTGCCGCCCGCGATCTTGTCGATCTCGGTCTGGTACGTGAAGCCGATGCCCGACGTCAGCCGTCCGCGCACGTCGGTGGAGGTGAACGGCGCCACGGAGTTCTCGTACCAGGACAGCACGACGGCGGTCTGGTCGGCGAACTCGGGGTGTGCCTTCTTGGCGGCGTCGAGCTTGCCCTCGATGTCCTGCACCATCTTCTCGCCCTCGTCGGCCTTGCCGAGGGCCTTGGCGATCTGGAGGGCGTTGTCCTGCCAGGGGGCGCTGAACGGCTCCTTCTCGGTCTTGGTGCGGCCCACCGTCGGAGCGATCTTGGAGAGCTTGTCGTAGGCGGCCTGGTCGACCTCGGAGTAGACCGCGATGATCAGGTCCGGGCGAAGGGCGGCGATCTTCTCGTAGTTGGGGCCGGAGTCGCCGTTCTTCATGATGACTTCGGGCTTGGTGTCGCCCCACTTGTCCTTCACCCACGGCCACTGGGTGTTGATGTCGGGGCTCTGGCCCGCCGGGTTCGGGTACTGGTCGACCATGCCGACCGGCTTGATGCCGAAGGCCAGCACGGACTGGTCGTCGGTGTAGCCGACGGTGACGACCCGCTCGGGGGCCTTGTCGACCGTCGTGGATCCGAATGCGTGCTCCACGGTGACCGGGAAGGCGCCGGCCCGAGTGGTGGACTTGCCGTCGCTCGCCTGGTCCGCCGGGTCCGAGTCGGAACCGCAGCCCGCGAGGAGGCCCGCGCCGAGCGTCGCGGCGAACAGTATCGCCGCCGGCCGCCGCCACGGCTTCCTACGCGTCGTTCTGTGGAGGAGCATCCGCAATCCCCTTGCTTTTCGCGCTGTCGCTACGCCCCGTGCGCAGGGCAGGCAAACCGTATCGCACTCGAGTAAGGTGAGCCTAGCCTAACTTGAACAACTTCTTTGGGGGTCAATCCAGTTGGACGTGTGTGCGACCGATCGGCACGATGAGCGGCCGGTCGCCCACCGGATCGTCGATCACCTTGGCGCGCAGCCCGAACGCCTCGTCCAGCAGCTCGGCGGTGATCACCTCCCGCGGATGTCCCTGGGCCAGGATCGAACCGGCCCGCATCACCACGAGGTTGTCGCTGTAGCGGGTGGCCAGGTTGAGGTCGTGCAGCACCATGACCACGGTGCACCCCGACTCGTGCAGGTCGTTCACCAGGTCGAGCACGTCGATCGCGTGCGCCAGGTCCAGGTAGGTGGTCGGCTCGTCGAGGAGCAGCAGGTCGGTGCCCTGCGCCAGGGTCATGGAGATCCAGACGCGCTGGCGCTGTCCGCCGGACAGCGTGTCGACCGCGCGGTCGGCGAGGTCGGACACCCCGGTCATGGCCAGCGCACGCTCCACGACGGCGGCGTCGTCCGACGACCACTGCCGCAGCCAGCTCTGGTGCGGATGACGGCCCCGGGCGACCAGGTCGGCCACCGTCAGCCCCTCCGGCGCGACCGGTGCCTGCGGCAGCAGGCCGAGCTTCTTCGCCACGTCCCTGGTCCTGAGCCGGGCGATGTCGTCGCCGTCCAGCACGACCGATCCCTTGGCCGGCTTGAGCAGCCGCGCCAGGGTCCGCAACAGGGTCGACTTCCCGCAGCCGTTGGGGCCGATGATCGTGGTGACCAGTCCCGGCGGTATCGCCACGTCGAGATCGTCGATGACGGTCCGGGCGCCGTATCCGACCGTGACGCCCCTGGCTGCCAGCCGTGAGGCGCCGTCGACCGCGGACTCGGCTCCGGTGATGGACTGAACGACCACAAGGCCCCCTTACTCAGGTCTGCCTGACTTTGTATCAGCTATCTGCGGTTCGCCCGTACCAGCAGATAGACGAGGAAGGGGCCGCCGATCGCCGCGGTGACCACGCCGACCGGGAGACTGACGGGCAGTGCCTTGCGCGCGACCAGGTCCGAGCCGATCAGCAGCAGCGCCCCCACCATGCCGGAGGCGGCCATCGGCGGCGTCGGGCACCGCGCCAGCCGCATCGCCACCTGCGGCGCGACCAGCGCGACGAACGGGATTGGGCCCGCCGCGCCCACCGCCATGGCGGCCAGCAGCACCGCGCACAGCAGCAGGACCGCCCGCACCGCCGAGTGACGCACGCCCAGGCCCGCGGCGACGTCGTCGCCGAGGTGCATCGGCCTGAACTGGAACGCGACGCCGGTGACGACGGCCAGGAGGACGAGCGTGCCCCAGAGCGCCGGCATGACGTCGTCCCACGACCGGTTGTCCAGGGAGCCGACCAGCCAGGCCTGGGCCTGGGCCACGTCCCTGATGTCGGCCGTGACCAGCAGCCAGGTCGTGATCGACTCCATCACGGCGCTCACCGAGATGCCGATGAGGATGAGCCGGAAGCCGTCGATCCCGCGCCGCCAGGCCAGGAAGTACACCAGAAGACCCGTACCGAGACCGCCCATGAGGGCTGCCGTGGACAGGCCCACGGAGTCGGTGATCGCCGCGGCCGTCCCGCCGGACACCGTCACCAGGAACACCGCGGTCGCGCTCGCGCCCAGGGTGATTCCCAGAACGTCCGGGCTGGCCAGCGGGTTGCGGGCGACGGACTGCGTGATCGCCCCGGACACCCCCAGCGCGATCCCCACGACGAGCCCGGCGAGGGCCCGCGGCATCCGCAAGTCCATGATCACGAACTCGTCGACCTGTTCCCCCTGCCCGAGGATCGTGGAGATCACCCGGGGCAGGCTGATCGGGAAGTCCCCGACACCGATGGACACGCAGAACAGCAGGAGGCTCACGGCCGCCAGCGAGGCCGTGACGAGGACGGCCCAGGGCCGCCATACGAACGACACGGGGCCGAGCCGTACGCCCGGCGCCACCGTCGGCTTCACATCCGTCCCGTTCATGCGTTCCTGAACTTTCCGCGCCACACCATGACGGCGAAGAAGGGGGCGCCCAGGAGGGCGACGAGGACACCCGCGTCCAGCTCGCCCGGCCGCACCACCACCCGGCCCACGATGTCGCAGACCAGGAGGACGATCGCGCCGAGCAGGCCCGCGCAGGGCACCAGCCAGCGGTAGTCGGGCCCGGTCAGATACCGGGCCACGTGGGCCACCATGAGCCCGAGGAACGCGATGGGACCGCACGCGGTCGTCGCCGCGCCCGCGAGCAGCGTGATGGCGGTGACGCCGACGGTCCGGCTGAGCGCGATGTTCACGCCCAGTCCGCGCGCCACGTCGTCGCCCAGGTTGAGCAGGTTGATCGCGGGCAGCGTGGTCAGTGCCAGCAGCAGCCCGGCCGCGATGAACGCGGTCATCGGCCAGATGACGTCGAATCCGACACCGGCCACGGAGCCCGAGTTCCAGAACCGCAGCGCGTTCAGGGACTTCTGGTCCGAGAGCGCGACGGCCGTGGTCATCGCCGCGAGGAACACCGTGACCCCCTGGCCGGCCAGTGCGAGTGTCAGCGGATTGCCCGCCCCCCGCCCGATGCTCGCCAGCCCGAACACCACCACACCGGCGACCGCCGCCCCCAGGAAGCCGAACCAGACGTATTGGAACGGGTCGGAGAGGCCGAACAGGGCGATCACCGACACCACGGCGAACGAGGCACCGGAGTTCACCCCCAGCAGGCCCGTGTCGGCGATCGGGTTGCGCGTGTACCCCTGGATCAGCGCCCCGCCGACCCCGAGGGCGACGCCCGCCACGATCGCGAGCACCGTCCGGGGCACCCGGACGGTCCGCACGATGAGCCGGATCTCGGTGAGCCGCTGGTCGGGGTCGGGCGGCGCGGACAGTCCGTGCCACACCTCGGCGGGACTCAACGCGCGCGCGCCGACGGCCAGCGACACCGCCGCCGCGATCACGAGAATCCCCACCAGGGTGCCCAGACCCACAACCCGCCGCTGCCGGACCCGTGTGGTGGCCACGGTCGCGGGGCGCTCCACTGCTGTCGTGCCCATGTGGACGTACGTTATCCCTTTGATCAACCCTGGCGGGCGTGGTCGCCCGTGCGGTCGGCGACCGTCCGGGCCTCGTCGGAGGCCGACTTGCGGCCCCGGTCGAGGAGCGAGTCCAGGATGTCGCCGACCCTGACGGCGGTGTTGGACAGCAGGGACGAGGTGATGCCGTGGGTGTGCTCCGTGCCGCCCTGCAGGTAGATCCCGCAGCCCAGTTCGGGGTCCGTCGCGACGCGGTAGTCACGCTCGACACGGACCCGGCCCTCGTCGTCGCGCAGGCAGTGGTCGGCGACCTCGCCGAGCAGGCCGACGGGGTCGGCGGGGCTGTAACCGGTGGCGAAGACCGCCACGTCGGCGTCGAGGAGGGTCTCCTCGCCGGTGACGAGGGAGGTGACGGTGGCGCGCACCTTGTCCGGCGTCTCCTTGACGTCGGTGAGCCGGGAGACGTTGAGGAAGCGCAGCCGCTCGGTGCCGAGGACCTTCTCCCGGTACATCTGCCGGTACAGGTCGTCGATCAGGTCGATGTCCACCACGGAGTAGTTGGTGTTGCCGTGGTAGTCCATCAGCCGGCGCTTGACGGTCTCCGGCGCGGTGAAGAACTCGTCGACGGCCCCGGGGTCGAAGATGCGGTTGGCGAAGCTGCTGTCGTCGGCGGGGCTGTAGCCGTAGCGGGAGAAGACGGCGCAGACCTCGGCGTCGGGGAACCGGCGGTGGAGGTAGGCGACGTTCTCGGCGGCGCTCTGTCCGGCGCCCACGACGACGAACCGGGAGGGCGAGGTCCCCTCCAGTTCGTCGACCTTCGACAGGAGTTCGGAGTTGTGCCAGACACGGGCGCCGCGCTCCACGCCCTCCGGCATCAGGGGGCGCAGGCCGGTGCCGATGACGAGGTTGCGCGCGCGGTGGACCGCGAGTCCCTCCCCCGACCGGACCGTCACGTCCAGGTACTCCACGGTGCCGTCACGGACCACGGGCATGACGCCGACGACCTCGTGGCCGTACGAGACCATGTCGTCGACCTGGCCGGCGGCCCACTCGAAGTAGTCGTGGAACTCCACCCGCAGCGGGAAGAGGTTCTTGTGGTTGATGAAGTCGATCAGCCGTCCCCTGCTCTTGAGGTAGCACAGGAAGCTGTACTCGCTGGCCGGGTTCCGGAGCGTCACCAGGTCCTTGAGGAAGGACACTTGCATGGTCGCGTCGTCGATGAGCATGCCTCGGTGCCAGCCGAAGCGCGGCTGCTGCTCGAAGAAGTGCGCGGTGACCGCTTCCTCACCGCCGACGCGTGCGTTGTGCTCGCTGAGCGCGATCGCCATGGCCACGTTGGACGGCCCGAAGCCGATACCAATGAGGTCGTGGATCAGAAGGGCGTCGCCGGGACGAGCCTGTGCCATGTCACTCCCATCGTGCGGTGCGGCGGCCGTGCGGGGGCAGGCAGCCGTTGGTCATGCATCGGGAAGTACGGGCGTCCGGGCACGCCGAAGATCAGCTGCCCCGAACTTAGGTAAGGCTAAGCTCAGCCCCGCGGGGCTGTCCATAGACAAAACGGGCACCCGGGGGCGCGCCGACCGCCAACACACGCCCCCATGCGCCCCGTTGACCACTTAGGTAAGCCTTGCTTTACTGATCGCGGTCATTCCCTGCCCCGAGGAGGAACCCCATGCGGGTCGTCATGTTCGGCTACCAGACCTGGGGGCACCGCACCCTGCGAGCCCTCCTGGACTCCGAGCACGACGTGGTCCTGGTCGTGACCCACCCCAAGAGCGAGCACGCGTACGAGAAGATCTGGAGCGACTCGGTCGCCGACCTCGCCGAGGAGAACGGCGTACCGGTCGTGATCCGCAACCGCCCCGACGACGACGAGCTGTTCGACCGCCTCAAGGAGGCCGACCCGGACGTCATCGTGGCCAACAACTGGCGTACGTGGATCCCCCCGCGCATCTTCGGCCTGCCCCGCCACGGCACCCTGAACGTGCACGACTCGCTGCTGCCGAAGTACGCCGGCTTCTCCCCGCTGATCTGGGCGCTCATCAACGGCGAACCCGAAGTGGGCGTCACCGCGCACATGATGAACGACGAGCTCGACGCCGGCGACATCGTGCGGCAGGAGTCGGTCCCGGTCGGACCGACGGACACCGCGACCGACCTCTTCCACAAGACCGTCGACCTCATCGCGCCGGTCACCATCGGCGCCCTCGACCTGATCGCCTCCGGGCGGACGGAGTTCACCCAGCAGGACCGCTCGCAGGCGAGCTTCTTCCACAAGCGGTCCATCGAGGACAGCCGCATCGACTGGACGTGGCCGGCCGCGGACCTGGAGCGCCTGGTCCGCGCCCAGTCCGAGCCGTATCCCAGCGCCTTCACCTTCCACAAGGGCAAGCGGCTCGAGGTCCTGGCCGCCGTCGTCTCCGAGGGGCGGTACGGCGGCACGCCCGGCCGCGTCTTCTACCGCGAGGGCGACGGCGTGGTGATCGTCGCCGGCGCCGACGCCCGCACCGGCCGCAACCACGGCCTCGCCATCACCCGCGTACGGACCGAGGACGGCCGGGAGCTGCCCGCGACCGAGTACTTCACCTCCATGGGCGGCTATCTGACCAACCGCCCCTGAGCCGTCGTCGCCGCTTCCGCCCCGCGGCCGGCGCGGGGCCGTCCGGCCGCGGGGCGGAAGCGGCGACGCCCGAGGTGCTCGAGGGCGACATCGGCGCTTGACCTCAAGCGGACTTGAGCTTCTACGTTCGTCGCACAGCCGCGGGAACCGACCGGCGGTGCCTTTCGAGGAGGTTCGTCATGGCCGAGCGCACAGCCGACATCGAGATCCCCGACCGCTACCGGTATGCCGTGGTCCCGCACATCATGGTCGACGACGCCGCCGCGGCCATCGACTTCTACCGGCGGGCGTTCGGTGCCCGTGAGGACTTCAGGGTCGATGCCCCGGGCGGCGGGATCCTGCACGCCGAGATCACCATCGGGCGGTCGGCGTTGATGCTGGGCGACGCGAGCGTGGACGAGGCGGAGGCGGGCTCCTTCGCCGCGCCGGCCTCGCTCGGCGGGGGCACCTCCGTCACGCTGCACGTCTTCGTGCCGGACGTCGACAGCCTGGCGGAGCGCGCGGAGACGGCCGGCGCCGAGATCCTCCAGCCGCCGACCGACATGTTCCACGGCGACCGCACCGTCATCCTCAAGGACCCCTCGGGTCACATATGGGTCTTCCTGACTCACCTGGAGGACGTCTCGGAGGAGGAGCTCCGGCGCCGCCTGGCCGCCGCCGGGTGACCGCCCTCGGTGGGCACCGCCGTGCGGCGGCGGGCGAAGTCCATGGTGCGGGCGAAGCAGTCCTCGACGTCGTCGTCGGTCAGGCCCACCCAGAGGTGGTTGCCGCCGCCGAGGAGACGCAGGTCGGGGTCGTGACCGGCGGCCCGCAGGGCGTCGGCGAGGCGGACGGACTGCCGGGCGGGGACCAGCACGTCGTCGGTGCCGTGGAGGAGCAGGAAGGGCGGCGCCTGGGGGCCGACGTGGGTGACCGGGCTGGCGTCGCGGGCCGTGCCGGTCCGCTCCGCCGGGGCGCCGCCGAGCAGCAGGGCCTCGAAACCGGCCGGGTCATGGGCGTCGTAGGCGCCCTCGGGGTGGTCCTCGGCGAGTGCGGGCAGATCGGTGGGGGCGTACCAGGTGACGCAGCCGGAGACGGTGCCGGCGGGCCGGGTGAGGGCGGTCAGGGCGGCGAGGTGTCCGCCGGCCGACTCGCCCCACAGGACGGTCCGCGCGGTGTCCAGGCCGAGGTCGGCGGCGCGGGTGCGCAGCCAGGTGAGGCAGGCGGCCAGGTCGTCGGTCTGGGCGGGGTGGGAGGCCTCACCGCTGAGGCGGTAGTCGGGGCAGGCGACGGCGAACCCGGCCCGGGCGAGCCGGGCGAAGGGGCCGGGGTTCCAGTGGCGGAAGCGGGGGCCGAGGTCGTCGCGCAGGCCCGTGCGCCAGGCGCCGCCGTGGACGAAGACCACGACCGGGACGGGGCCGGCGGGGTCTTCGGGGAGCCACAGGTCGACGGCGAGCGGACGGCTGCCCTCGGGGACGGCGTAGACGGCGCCGCGCAGCAGTCGCACGCCGTCGGCGGGGTGCGCGGGGTGCGGCAGGGGCAGCGCGGCCGGATCTGGCGGGGCCAGGAGGTGGAGGGGGAACGTCACGGTGGGTGCCTTACGTCAGCGGGCCGTGCGGGGCAGGATGCGGCGGGCGTTGGCGGTGGTGAGCGCGCGCCAGTCGCGGGCGCCGTCGGGTGCCGGGGCGGCGTCCAGGCCCGCGACGTGGGCCTCCACCCCGGCGGCGGGGGTCCAGCAGTGGTCGCTGCCGTACAGGAGGCGGTCGCTGCCGACGAGGTTCAGCAGGGCGGGGAGCTGGCGGGGCAGCGCGGGTCCCGCGAGGTCGTAGTGGAGGCGGCGGAGTTGTTCGACGGCGCCGGGGGCCTCGGTGCCCTCGGGCATGAACATCCTCATGAAGCCGTCGATGCGGTCGGCCAGCACCGGCAGGGCGCCACCGCAGTGCGGCACGATCACCGTGAGGTCGCGGTGGCGGTCCAGTGTTCCGGCCATGAGCAGGTCGGTGACGGTGCGGGCGGTGTCGAAGATGAACTCGATCATCGGCCGGGGACGTCCGAGGGCGGACCGCTCCCAGCACACCGGGGACGTGGGGTGCAGGAAGACGACGGCGCGGCGCCGGTCGAGTTCGGCCCAGACGGGCTCCAGGTCCGGGTCGCCGAGGTAGGTGCCGTGGGTGTTGGTCTCCAGGATCACTCCGTCGGCGTGCAGGGTGTCGTAGGCGTACGCGATCTCCTCCAGGGCGCCGTCGACGTCCGGGAGCGGCAGTGAGGCGAACAGGCCGAAGCGGCCCGGGTGTTCGCGTACGGTCTCGGCGCCGGCCTCGTTGACCTCGCGGGCCAGGCGGCGGGCGGCGGTGTCGTCGCCGAAGTGGACGCCCGGTGAGGAGATCGAGAGCATCGAGGTCTCGATGGAGCAGCGGTCCATCAGCTCCAGGTGCGCGGCCGCCGACCAGGTGGGCCAGGCGGGGACCCCGTCGGGGAGTTCGTGTCCGGCCTCGCGGGCCCGGCGGACGTAGGAGTCGGTGAGGAAGTGGGCGTGGACGTCGAGGTATCCGGGGGTGTCAGGGGACACGGGTGGTTCCTTCTTCTGCGGCGGACGGAGGAGGGGCGGGACGGCGCCGGGTCGGGCGGTCGCGTACGGCGGTGGCGGCGCGTTCGCCGAGCACGATGCCGGCCAGCCCGGCCAGGCCGAGGAGCGGCGGGGCGGGTGAGGTGAGGTCCATCGCCCAGTAGAGCGCCCCCATGAGCAGACCGGCGGCGAAGGAGAGGGCGGCCTTGCGGAGGAAGCCGCGCGTGGCTCCGGTGGCGCTCACAGGGTCTCCAGCACGGCCTGGCCCAGCAGCATGCCCAGCAGTCCGGCCAGCGCGACGGGGGGCGGTGCGGGCGACTCGACCCGCACCAGCACGTAGGCCACGCCGACCAGCGTTCCGGCGATCAGTGCCTCGAGGTACGGCATGGACCGCTCAGCTTCCGGTGCGCCACTTGTGATCGGGCAGGAAGGTCACGTCGTACCGCTGCGGCACGGTGCCGAACTTGTGCGGCTCGGGCACGAACGGCCGCCGGGGCAGGCCGAGTTCGTCGGTGGGGGTGCCGAGGTTCTCGAAGAACCGCTCGAAGGTGCCGCCCGGTCCCGCGGCCACGCCGACGATCCGGCTGTGGTGGCGTTCGATGCGGTAGGCGTGCGGGCAGTTCTTGGGCACGAACCCGAAGTCGCCCGCGGTGAGCAGCTTCTCGTACTGCTCGCCCTCGAGGTCCTCGACGAACAGCCGCACCGCGCCGTCGGTGATGTAGAAGACCTCGTAGGTGTCGGGGTGGGAGTGGGCGGGGATGATGTCGCCCTTCGGGCCCTCGCAGGTGAAGAAGTTGAAGGTGTTCTCGGTCTGCTCGCCGCCGGCGTAGACGGTGAACAGGTCGGTGAACAGGTGGGCGCGGTCGCCCTGGCCCTTCTCGATGAAGTACGGCTTGCCCGGCTCGGGCGGGATGTGGGAGCGCTCGCGGTAGCGGGTGGCGAACTCGATGGTCATGGTGGTCCTTCCCGTCGGAGAAGTGGGAGAAAGAAGAAAAAGGGACTCGGCCGGGATGCCGACGGCTCGCCCCGTGCCCGTCACGGCTCGTGTTCTTCACGCTAAACCGGCGGGGAGGGGCGGACTGCGTACACTCGGGCATGCGATGAAGGAAAACGGACAGTTCCCCGTGGGCCGTGGACCGGCCGGCGTCCCCGCCCTGGCCTACCGCCCGACGCCCGGCAGGCCGCCGGGTCTGGAGGTCCTCGACCTGCCGGGCCTCGCCGCCCGCGCCGAGGAGCGGGGGCTGCCCCTCACGGTGCCCGGACGTCCGGCCTTCCACGTGGTCGTCGCGGCCCGCGGCGGGCGGCTCGCGTGCTCGGTGGACTTCACCTCGTACCTCCTCACGCCGGGCGACTGGCTGTGGGTGTGGCCCGGGCAGGTGCTCCGGTTCCCCGACGGGCACCGGGGCTGCGACGCCACCGTCCTGGTCTTCCCGACGGGTTTCCCCGGCGCGGCGACGGACGCGCTCATCCGGGACGGCGCGCACGTCCCGCACCGCCTCGTCACGCCGGACGAGCCGCGGCAGAGATCCCTGCTGCGGCTCCTGGACGCCCTGGTCGAGGAGTACGCCGCGCTGTCCGACCTGTCGCTGGAGGCGTACGTCGAGACGCTGCGGAACCTGCTGTCGGTGATCCTGATCCGGCTCGTCCATCTCACCGACCCGCGACGGCGGGGGCGTGACGGCGGCGGCGAACCGTTCCAGCTGTTCCGTGAGGCCGTCGAGGAGGACTTCCGCCGGACCCACCGGGTCGAGGACTACGCCGCCCGGCTCGGCTACAGTCCCCGCACCCTGACCCGGGCCACCCGGGCGGCCCTCGGCTGCGGCGCCAAGCGCTACATCGACGACCGGGTGCTGCTGGAGGCGAAGCGTCTGCTGGTCCACAGCTCGCTGCCGCCCGCCGCCATCAGCGAGCACATCGGGTTCACCTACCCGACGGTCTTCAGCGCCTTCTTCCGTCAGCGCACCGGCATGACGCCGACCGAGTTCCGGTCGCTGACGAAGCCCTGAAGGCGGGGGTCAGCCGTCGGCGGGGTCCTCCTCGGGGTCGCGCAGCCGCGGGATGAAGACGGAGAGCACCAGGGCCACGACCGTGACCGCGGCGCCGAGCCAGAAGATCCCGGAGTAGCCGGCGTCGAGGCAGAAGGCGGTGCCCTCGACGGTGGTGCTGTGCGCGCCGAGGACGGCGTAGGCGCCGGCGGTCACGACGGCGCCGAACAGGCTGATGAGCATGTTGAGCATGCCGCTGCCCAGCCCCTGTTCGTCGGGCGAGACCACGCCGATCACCAGGACCGGCGCCACCGCGACGACCACGCCGGAGCCGAGGTCGGCGACGCAGGAGGTGACGATGAGCTGGAGTTCGTCGCCGTGGAAGAAGCCCACGAGGGTGTAGCCGACGGCCATGACCGCCAGACCGGCGCACCACACCCGGCGCGCGTCGAAGCGGCGCAGGTGCCGGCTGACCAGCATGCCGATGCCGAACATCACCAGGTTCCAGCTCACGCTGACGACGGCGTTGTGGTGGGCCGTCCAGCCGAGCCCGTCCGACACGCCCGGGATGGCGGGGTACAGGGCGAGCAGGATGGCGAGGCCCGGCATGGTGAAGGCGACCGTCTGGCCGAGACCTCCGGCCGTCAGCGCCAGGGCGACCTGCCGGCCGCGCTGGGGGCGGCGACGGCCTGCTTCCTGATCCGTGTGCTCGGCCTGCGCTTCGGTCTCGACGCGCCCGAGCCGCCCGAGACCCGCAGGAGCGAGGACGCGAGCGGGGCCGGTGCGTAGACCGCCCCGGCCGGTTCACCCGTACGGCCGTCCGCCACGCCCCGTCCTCCTCCGGTGGCCGAGGATGGGGCTGGAATCCGCCCGTCGGCCGCCCACCGGCCGCCCGGTCCAGGGTTCCGGAACACTCCCGCGAGGAGCCTCGATGACTCGTCCCACCCGGACCGTACTGGCCGGCCTCGACGCCGTCCGCGCCGACGTGGAGGACCTCTACCGGGACCTGCACCGGCACCCGGAACTCGGCCTGCGGGAGCACCGCACGGCGAAGAAGGCGGCGGCCGCCCTGGCCTGGCTCGGCGGCTGAGCGGCGTCCGCTCAACGGCTCAGGGCGGTCTCGCCCTCCATGTACGACAGCTTCTCGGGGTTGCGGACGGCGTAGAGGCCGGTGACGAGGCCGTCGTCGATGCGCACCGTGAGGACGGTGTCGAGCGCGCCGTCGAGCCGGACGATCAGCGCGGGGCGGCCGTTGACCTCCGCAGGGCGCAGCGACACCTCGGCGGTGAGCCTGCCCAGCCCGCCGTACAGCAGGCGGGCCACCTTGCCGGCCCCCACGACGGGCCTGAGGACGGCCTGCTTGACGCCGCCGCCGTCGCCCAGGAGGACCACATCCGGCGCGAGGACGTCGAGCAGGCCCTGCACATCGCCCGTCTCGACCGCCCGCCGGAAGGCATCGAGGACGTCCCGTGTCTCGGCGGACGAAACGGCCCCGCGCGGCCGGCGCGCCGCGACGTGCGCCCGCGCCCGGTGCGCGATCTGCCGGACCGCGGCCGGGCTCTTGTCGACGGCCTCGGCGATCTCGTCGTACCCGACGTCGAACACCTCGCGCAGCACGAACACCGCCCGCTCGGTGGGGGCGAGCGTCTCCAGCACCAGCAGCATCGCCGTCGAGACACTGTCGGCGAGCTCGACGTCGTCGGCCACGTCGGGCGCGGTGAGCAGCGGCTCGGGGAGCCAGGAGCCGACGTAGGACTCCTTGCGGCGGCCGAGCGTACGCAGCCTGCCCAGCGCCTGCCGGGTGGTGATCCGTACGAGGTAGGCCCGCCGGTCCCGCACCGCGGCGAGGTCGACGCCCGCCCAGCGCAGCCAGGTCTCCTGCAGGACGTCCTCCGCGTCGGCGGCCGAGCCGAGCATCTCGTAGGCGACGGTGAACAGCAGGTTGCGGTGGGCGACGAACGCCTCGGTCGCCGCGTCCGTGTGCTCTGTTTCCTCGCTCTTCACCGGCTGCTCCCTCTCAGTCGCTTCCCACGGTCCCCCCGCACACAGGACGCCGGCCGCCGCGGTTCTGTGACATGGGCGGGGGAGGTCGGTCCGGACCGACCGTCCGCCCCGGCGTTCGGCCGTGTTCCGGCCGGGACGCCGGGCGGACGCCGGCCGGGAGTCCCGGCCGGCGGGCTGTCAGCAGCCGATGGGGGCGGAGCCGACAGCCACGTCGTCGAACCACAGCGTGTCGTCGCCCGTCCCGTAGCTCTCCCAGCCCAGTCGCAGGGCGGTGGGGCGGGGCGGGGTGGTGCGGGCGAGCCACTGCCGGTCGATGTCCTGCGTCGGCACACCGTCGGCGTGCAGGCCCGGAATCAGCTCGTCGCCGAGCCAGGTGTCGAGTCCGGGAGCCGTCGTGTCGATCGCGAAGCGCAGGCACTGCCAGCTTCCCGTCGGCAGCGGCCTGCTCTGCGCCACGCCGGCCGGGCTCTGCTCCGGCAGGGTGGCGTCGTCGCTCTCCCGGTTCCACTGCAGGGCGCCGTTCTGGCCGCCGACGCGCAGGCTCCGCCCGCTCTGGGAGGTGTCGGGCAGGGAGACGAAGGTGACGTGGGCGGAGGGGAGGGCGGTGGTGTGCCTCACCCACATGCGTACGTGCATCACCGGACCGACCGAGGACAGGTCCGCGGTGGCGGCGACGAAGGCGTGGTTGCAGTAGCCGGCCCGGCCGTCCACCCGCAGCGACCGGCTGCCGCTGTGCGCGACGGCGGTGTCCACGGCGGCCGTCCCGGTGCCCTGGCAGTCGGGCGCGGTGAAGCGCCAGTCGCCGGACGGGGCGGGGCCGGTCTGGTCCTCGAAGTCCGAGCAGATCACCGCGCTGCCGCAGTCCGGGTCCGGTGGCGGGGTCGTGGGCGGCTCGGTGGTGGGGGGCGTGGTCGGCGGCGTGGTGCCGTCACCTCCGCACGGCACGCCGTTGAGGGCGAAGTCGCTCGGTGCGGGGTCGGCCGAACGCCAGGTCCCCTGCAGGCCGAACTCGACGGCGCCTCCCGTGGGCAGCACGCCGTTCCAGCTCGTACTGGCGGCGACGACGGACCCGCCGGTCTGGGTGACGGTCGCGTTCCACGCCGAGGTCACCTGCTGGTCGCCGGTGTAGGTCCAGCTCAGCCGCCAGCCGTCGAGCGCCGGACCGAGATGGGTGACCTTGATCTGTGCGGTGTAGCCGTCGGCCCACTTGTTCACGGTGTAGTCGACCCGGCAGCCGGTCTCCGCACCGTTCGCGGGCAGCACCGTGAGGGCGGACGCCGACAGCACGGCCGCGGTGAGGACCGCCGTCCAGGGCCGACGCGGTAATCGTGCGAGAAGGGCACGCACTTGTGCCTCCGAGGTAGGGGTGAGGGGTGGGGGACGTACGAGGTGCGAAAGCGTGATGGGAGCGCTCCCAGTCGGCGGGACGGGGGGTCCGGCCGGCCGGACCCCCCGTCGAAGGTCAGCTCGTGGGGAAGTTGTCGGGGGTGCTGATCCGGCTCTTGAGCAGCGCACCGGACTCGGTCAGCACGCCGCTGCCGCTGTAGTCGGTGCCGTTGCAGGTGCCGGGCCTGAACGCCGCGCTGCCCTCGTCGGCGTCGGAGTAGGTCCAGTTCGCGTAACTGATCTTCAGCTGGTCGAGCAGGTCCAGCCAGGCCGTGCTGCTCGCCCGGTCCACCGCGCCACCGCCGGTGGCGCTCACCGTGCCGAACTCGGAGACGAACAGCGGCAGTCGCGAGGCCGCCCGGCTCACCGTGGCGCGGTAGTTGTCCTTGTGGCTCGCGGCGTAGAAGTGGAACGCGTACATGATGTTGGTGGCGTTGACGGGGTTGTTGATCACCTCGCTCTCGTTGGAGCCGTCCGAGACTCCGAGCGAGGACCAACCGCGGGTGCCGACGATGATCACGGCGTCCGGGTCGGCGGCCCGGATCACCGGGATGACCTGCTCGGCGTAGCTCTTGACGGCCGTCCAGCTCACGCCGTTGGGCTCGTTGGCGATCTCGTAGATCACGTTCTTCTTGTCGGCGTTGCGGGCGGCGACGGACGCGAAGAACGTCTTCGCGCGGTCGAGGTTGAAGTTCGGGTCGCCCGGCGTGAGGGTGTGGAAGTCGATCACGGCGTACATGCCACGGGCCTCGGCCATGTCGACGAGGCTGTTCACGCGGCCGGTGAAGCCCGCGGGGTCGGTCTCGTAACCGTCCTCCTGCACGTACATGGCGATGCGCAGCAGGTCCGACCGCCAGTCCTTCGCGAGCGCGTCCAGGGACGCGGTGTTGTAGCACCGGCTGAACCACTGGATGCCGTGGGTGCTCATGCCGCGCAGCTGGATGGGGCGGTCGTGCTGGTTGCACAGGTTCACTCCGCAGACGTGGAGCTGCCCGTTGATGTCCACGGGGGTGCCGTCGTCCGGGGGCTCTTCGACGGAGCCCGTACAGGCGACGCCGTTGAGCGTGAACGCCGTGGGCTGCGGGTTGGCACCCGTGAAGGAGCCGGTGAATCCCACGTCGACGGTCGCGCCGGTGGCCAGCGTGCGGTTCCAGTCGACGGCGGTGGCGGTGACCGTGGAACCGGACTGCGACCAGGTGGCGTTCCAGCCCTGGACGACCTTCTGTCCGGCGTCCGGCATGGTGAACCCGAGCGTCCATCCGGAGACGGGGTCGCCCAGGTTGGTGATCCTCACTCCGGCCTGGAAGCCGCCCTGCCACTGGCTGGCCACCGTGTAGTCGACCCTGCAGCCGGTGGCGGCCGCCGCCTGCGGACCGGACAGTGCCGTGAGGCCCAGGACCGTCGCGCAGGTCGCCAATAAGGCCAAAAAGCGTTTCACAGCGTTCCTCCTCGTGCGATGCGAGCACAGCGTGATGCAGCGCCATGGGAGCGCTCCCAAAGCCCATCGGCCCGAGACCGTACACCGGTGCGCCGATGCGCGATAGCCGTGCGACGGCCGCAGAATCCTGTGGCGCGGGTGACCACTGCTCAGCCGGAGGTGTCCGGGCCCGTCGACGCGAGCGGTGGCGCACGTCACACTTCCCCTCTGTCACAGGGAGCGGGCCGCCGGCATCTCGTGTTCAGCCCAGCACGACACCACGAACGAACACGAGTGAGGACGAATCCATGGATGCCCGATTCAACCTGTTCGAGAACGAGCTCGCCGCCCGGTTCGCCAAGCGGTTCGCAGGAGCCGGCCTGGTGATCCACGACTCGCCGCTGCCGAAGTCCACCCAGGAGCTGGTGTCACTGCGCGCCAGCCAGATCAACGGCTGCGGCCACTGCATCGACATGCACGTCAAGGAGGCCGCGGCCGCCGGCGAGAGCGCGGTCCGGCTCCACCTGGTCGCCGCCTGGCGCGAGTCCACCGTGTTCACCGAGGCCGAGCAGGCGGCACTGGCTCTCGCCGAGGAGGGCACCCGCCTCGCCGACGCCTCCGAGGGCGTCTCCGACGAGACATGGGCCCGGGTGCGCAAGCACTACGACGACGACCAGACCGCCGCGCTGGTCGTCCTGGTCGCCCTGATCAACGCGGCCAACCGGCTCGCGGTGATCACGCACCAGAAGGGCGGCTCGTACGAGGCGGGCATGTTCGCGGCGGCGGTCGAGGACTGACCGGAGGACGCCTCGGGCCGGTCCGGGACCGTGTGATCCGGGCCGGCCCGCGCCTGTCAGGGCGGAACAGGGCCCGGCAGGGCCGCACGAGGTGCGGGTTCCCCCGTCACGGCACCTCGCGGCGCACGAGCGCCTCGGCGAAGGGCTCGCCGGTACGGCGGGCGTACGCCGTCCGCTCGCGCACCTCCCTCAGCGTGCGCGGGCGGTACCCGGGCCCGCCGCAGCAGCTCTTGTGGAAGTGGACTCCCGCGTGCAGCAGGACGGACAGCACCCTCCATGCCTCGGTGTCCCGGCGCGGCGGCGCCGCGAAGGCCGACCCCACGTGGATCAGCGGTTCCGCACAGCGGGGACACGTCCGGTGCGGTCTGTCCCTGTCGTAAGGCTGCTTGTACGAGGCCCGACAGGGCAGGCAGACATAGGAGGTCTTCGCGTGGCCCATGCCGCCAGGGTAGGTGTCGACCGGGCGGCACTCGAGGGGATTTTGTGGTCCGGGGCGCTCTGCGGACGTCTCCGCGCCCGTGAGACGGGATCCGCGAGCGGCGGCCGTTGTGCCGGGGAGTGCGGAGCGGGGCGGTGTGCCGCACTCTCCGGGTGATCGTGTTGTCGCTGTGTGCGTCAACGGCCCCCGGCTGCACGGGTATGAGGTCGAGGCCACCGAGTCGGGGGTGCGTGCGCGCCGTCGAGCGGGAGTGCGGACATTCCCCGTCGGCCGGGAAGCCCGTCCGGTGCGCGGCGGCCCGGAGAGGGCGTCCGGCCGCAGCCCGCATGCGCTGATCACGTCCGTCGGAGGAGGCACGATCGTGCGACGTTCGTGGGCGGGTCACGAACTGATCGGGATTCAGAATCCTCGCGGCGACGGAGCGTACAGTGATGACGGGATCAGTGACACTGACATGCCATGAGCCAAGGTCCGACAGGGGGCGTACGGTGGATCCGATCGACGAGCATCTCGCCCGGCTCTCCCGGCGGACGAAGAGCCCCGGGTCCGGTCGGTCGTCATGAGGGTCGAGGCGCGTGACAACTCCCGCGTGTACATGGCGGGCGGAGACCAGCACATCGCGGGCGCATGAGCGCACCCTCCCGCGATCCGGACCCGACCGGCGTACGGATCGAAGCTCAAGCCCGTGACAACGCCAAGGTCTACATAGCGGGCAGGGACATCCACATCACCCAGTCCGGCTCGGCGGCCGACGACGAGCATGACCCTTACAGGGACATGGTCGACGCTCTTCGGGTGTTCACCGGCCCGTTGTTCCTGCTCTGCGGATGCGTGGCGCTCATCGGGGCGGGGCTGCTCGGTCCGGAGAATCCGGGTGGCAGCCTCACCGCACTGGTACTGCTGGTGGCGGGCTCGAGCGGACTTCCCATGGCGCTCGCCCTGACGCGTCGCCGCTACTGGCGCCGGCAGCACATCCGGCTGCTGAACAGCCCCGCGCTCATGCGCCGTCACGACCGGCGGCTGGACCACGCGGCGCGGCATCTCGCGAGCGCACTGCGTGCGCAGTGGGAGGCCGAGGAGAGGCTGCGCAAGGTGCAGCATCCCAGTCCGCTGCCGGTTCGCTGGAGCACCGAGGACCGGCTTTCCGACCACTGGTCGAGCGTGCGCGGGGACGTCGGGTGCGACACGCCGTTGGACCTCGCGGGCGGCTTCGCCTCCGTCGCCGAGACATACGCCCGGGTGCCTTCCGGCAGGCTGCTCGTGGTCGGTGGCCAGGGTGCCGGAAAGTCCGTACTCGCCCTGCGGTTCGCGCTGGACCACCTCCGCCGGGCCGGGCCGGGCGGCCGTGTTCCGGTGATTCTTCCGTTGGCGTCCTGGGATCCGACCAGCCAGGACCTGGAGTCCTGGGCGGCGGCGCGGCTGATGCTCGACCATGCCTGGCTGGCGGCCCGCACCGCCCGGGGGACCGCCCTCGCTGTCGAACTTCTGCGGAGCGGAAGGCTGTTGCCGGTTCTCGACGGCTTCGACGAGATACGTTCCGAGGCACGTCCCGAGGCCGTTCGGCGACTGCGCGCTTCACTTGGGCACGCGGACCCCGTCGTCGTCACCAGCCGGGTCGACGAGTTCGACACCGCCGTCGCCTCGGCGGGCTTCCTGCTGCCCGCCACCGCGGCCGTCCGTCTGCTGCCCCTGGGCCTGGACGACGTGGCCGAACATCTGCGCCGCACCACGCGCAGGACGGTCACCGGTGACCTGGTGTCCACCAAGTGGGACCGGGTGTTCGCCCGGCTGCGCGAGGGCGCCGGCGACGCACACGTCGAGCGGTTGCGCAACGTCCTGACCACTCCCCTCATGGCCTCGCTGGCGCGCACCGCGTACAGCGAGACCGCCAGGGACCCGTCCGAACTCCTGGACCGCGCCGCCTTCCCGACCGAGACGTCGGTCGAGGACCACCTGCTGGACCAGTTCGTCCCGGCGGTCTACGACCGGCCGGAGCAGGCGACCCGGTGGCTGGTGTTCCTCGCCCGGCGGCTCGAGGCCCAGGGCACGCAGGACCTGGCGTGGTGGCAGTTCGGCCGGCGCGCCGCGGGCGTCCTGCGGACGCTCGGGGTGGTGTCGGCACTCGCCGTGTCCACCGCCGTCATGTGGTGGTTGTTCGACGACGCACCGGCTTCGTTCTTCTTCGGTCTGCCGGTGTGGGTTCCGGTGGGGCTCATGGGTCTCGTGTCGGTGGCCGACATGGCGGTCGGGACGCGGGGACATGTGTCCTTGCCCCACCGGTTCCGACGCCCCGCGTCGACCGGCCGTTTCCTGCTGGGTGCCGCGGCAGGGCTCGCCCTGGTCCTGACGTGCGGTCTCTGGCTGTTCGACGCCGGCGTCGTCCTGGTGCTGCTCCTGGTGCCCTACGCCGCCGTGCTGAGCTCCGTCCTGCATCCCGCGGTCCCCCTGGCCACCGCGCGCAGCCCGAGATGGGTGCTGCGCCAGGACCGCAGAGCCACTGTCTTCTCCCTCGGGCTGGGGAACCTGTCGGCGGGCGGCGGCCCCTGTCTGAGGGCCGCCGTGCCCGTGCTGTTCCCCGTCGTCGCCCTGACGACCTGGAAGGCCGGCGCGGGCCGCGACGCCGTCGATCCCGTCGACTGGGCCGTCGGCATCGGTGCCTCGTCCGCCGCCCTGGCGGTGTTCGCCGTGAGCGTCTCCGCCTGGGGCGTCTTCGCAGCAGCCAGAGTGCGGCCGTGGCTCGCCGGGCAGGTGCCCTGGGAGCTGATGGATTTCCTCGAGGACGCCCACCGCCGCGGCATTCTGCGGCAGTCCGGCGCGTACTACCGGTTCCGGCATGCCCGGCTGCAGAAGAGGCTCGCCGGCCGTGCTGCGGCTCAGCTCCCTCCGCCCCCTCCCGCACCGGCACGGCGACCCCGTCAGCCGCTCCTGGCCGCTGCCGGCGCACGGGGACGGACGGCCGGGTTCTCCCTGTGGTCCCTCGTGGTCCTGGCCGGTCTCACGGTGAGCTCCCTCCGCATGTCGGAAGGACCCCCCGGACCACGTGTGCTGATCAGGCCGGGCTGCGAACTGCTCGACCGGGAGGCTCTCACGGCCGTCCTCCCCGAGCCGGACATCGTCGGCGAGCCGGACGGCGGCGGCATGTGCTGGTGGACCAACGAGCGGCCGGTCCCGGGACGGCCGGATGTGCAGGTCGAGGCACGGGTGCTCGCCCCCTCCCTCCGGTACAGCGCAGTGCAGTACGCGGAGAAGCACTTCCGGTCGGAGGTGCGGGTGAAGGAGACGAAGTACGACCCACCGACATCCGACAACGTTCACCGACCCCAGTACACCGGACACCCGGAAGGGCTGGGAGACGAAGCCTTCACGGTGATCCACGTCAGGGACTCCGCCATGGCCGAAACCGTGGTACGCGTCGACAACGTCGTGCTCGTCATCACCTACACGGTCGACGCCCGGGACGACGACGGGACGCCGGCGCGCCTGGCCCGCACCACCGAGAACCTGGCGCGTGTCGCCGTGAGCAACCTTGACCCATAGCTATGGGATGGCGCCCGCCGCGAGGGCGTCCGGCTCGCGCTGATCCGTCTTGCCGCCGCACCGCTCGCCGACGGGCGCGCGTCACGTCGTCCGCGGCCTTCCCCACCCTCGCCCGCACATCTCGAGCCTTGACCGCATACAGTCAGCGAGGTTCAACAGGGGAGGGAAACCCGCACGTGAAGCACCGCATCACCCGCCGCGCCGCCACCGCGTTACTGTGCGCCGCCACCACCGTGATCATCACCGGCTGCGGCCCGGACGGTACCGGGGCCGACGCGAAGAGCACCGCGTCGGCGTCCGGGACGAAGCACGCGTTCGGCACCATGACACCCGAACAGATCGACCATCAGGCCCGGGAAGCCCTCGGGAACACCACCAGCATGCGCTTCACCGGCAAGGCCGACATCGACGGCCGGCAGATGGAGGTCGACCTGGCCATGGACGTCCACGGCTCCTGCAACGGCACGGTGGACACCTCCCCCGGCGCCATGCGCATCATCAAGAAGGGTTCCCTCGTCCACGTCAAGGCCGAGGAGGACTTCTGGCGGGCCACCTTCAGCCGCGGGATGACGGCCGAGCAGGCCGAGGAGATGGTCGCCCTCTTCACTGGCCGCTGGATCAAGCCCCCCAGAGGGATGTCGGAGATCCTCGGGCGCGTGTGCGGCGGTTTCGACGCCCTGCTCGGGGGACTGGATCCCGTGTCCGACGGAAGCGCCACCCGCGAGGCCGACGCCACCGTGGGCGGCCGGCCGGTCGCCGTGCTCACCGAGAGGACCACGACCGAGACCACGACCGTCTACATCGCCAAGGAGGGCGAGCCCCACCTCCTGCGGGCCACGGCCACAGGCGGTGATGTGTCCATGGACCTCACCTTCACCGACCACGACAAGCCCGTCGACACCACTCCGCCGCCGCCCGACCAGGTCCTCGATCCCACCACGCTCCGCTGATCCCGCGTGCGCGCCCGGCCGGCCGGTGAATCCGCCGGCCGGGCGCCCGTCCGTCAGATCGGGAAGTGCGCGCGGCCCCTGGCCTGCGCGGTGACCCAGCGGGTGTCGGTGAAGGCCTCGGCGCCGGCCTGTCCGCCGAAGCGGCCGTAGCCGGAGCTCTTCACTCCGCCGAAGGGGGCCTGCGGTTCGTCGGCGATGGACTGGTCGTTGACGTGGACGATGCCGGTGCGCAGCCGGCCGGCGACCTCCAGTCCCTTGGCCAGGTTCTCGGTGATGACGCCCGCGGTGAGCCCGTAGGGGGTGTCGTTGGCGAGCGTGACGGCCTCGTCGGTGCTGTCGACGACGTGGACCACGGTCGCCGGGCCGAAGATCTCGTCGTAGTAGATCTTCATCTCCTCGGTGACCCCGGTGAGGACGACCGGGCGGATCAGGGTTCCCGGTTCCTCGATCTCGCCGGTGCCCGCGGCCAGCTCCGCGCCCCGGGAGACCGCGTCCGCGACCAGCGCCGAGACCCGGCGGGCGGCGGCCTCGTTCACGACCGGGCCGACCGCGGTGCCCGGGTCGCTCGGGTCGCCGCAGGGCAGCGCCCGGACGCGGGCGGCGAACTTGGCGGTGAACTCCTCGGCGACCGTACGGTGGACGACGACCCGGTCCACGCACATGCAGATCTGGCCCGCGTTCATGAAGGAGCCGAAGACCGCGGCGTCCACCGCGTAGTCGACGTCCGCGTCCTCCAGCACCAGCAGGGGGTTCTTGCCGCCGAGTTCGAGGACGGCGGGCTTGAGGTGCTGGGCGGCCTGGACACCGATGGTGCGGCCGACCTCCGTGGAGCCGGTGAAGTTGACCATCCGCACCCGGGGGTCGGAGATCAGCGCGGAGACCACCTCGGCCGCGTCGGCGCGGTCGTTGGTGACGACGTTGAGCACGCCCGCGGGAAGCCCCGCCTCGTGCAGGACGTCCGAGATCAGCAGGCCGCAGGCGATCGGCGCGTCCTCGCTGGGCTTCATCACCACGGTGTTGCCCATCGCGAGGGGCATCGCCACCGCGCGGACGCCGAGGATGACCGGCGCGTTCCACGGCGAGATCGCGGCGATCACCCCCTTGGGCACCCGCACCTGGGTGGAGTGGACGCCGTCGGCATTGGTGGCGAGGATCTGGCCGGTCGGGCGGCTGACCTCGGCCGCCGCCTCCAGCAGGATGTCGGCGGCCAGGTGGGCGTTGAAGCCCGCCCAGGGTGCGGCGCCGCCGACCTCCGCGGCCATCAGCCGTACGACCTCCTCGGTGCGCTCGGCCATCAGTTGCGCGGCGCGCAGGAAGATGCGGCGGCGTTCGGCCGGCTTGGTCGCGGCCCACGCCTCGAACGCGGCGTCGGCGGCGTCCACGGCACGGCGTACGTCGTCCGGGGTGCCCGCGGCGACCTCCGCGCAGACGGCGCCGGTCCAGGGGTTGGTGTCGGATGCGGTGCGGCCGGAGGAGGCGGGGACCTCCTGGCCGTTGATGATCAGTCCTCGGGAGACGGACACGGGATGCTCCTGTACAGGGGATGTGGGGCTCAGGCCTGGGCGGGCGAGGGTGCGGGGCCGGTGGTCCGGCGGGTGCGCAGGGCACGGTGGGCGAGACCGACGAGAGCCGGGGCGACCACCGGCGCGATCATGTAGTTCCAGAAGTGCTCGTGCGTCCCGGAGAGCAGGGCCGGTCCGAAGGCCCGCGCCGGGTTGATGCTCGCGCCGGTCACGGTGCCCAGGGTCGCGACGACCACGCCCACCCCGATGCCGATGACCGCCGGGATCAGCGCCCCCAGGGCGGGTCTGCTCATCACCAGCGCCACCGTCACGAAGACCGCGGCGAGCGCGGAGCCCTCGACGAGGAACAGTTCGACCGTACCCGTCCCGGGTGCGGGGTGCACGGCCCCGTGCCCGACCTGGCGCACGGCCCCGCCCCACACCAGCCCGGCCAGCGCGGTACCGGCCGCGGATCCGGCGAGCTGCGCGGTGACGTACGGGAGGACGGCGCGGGACGGGAAGAGGCCGCTCGACCACAGGAACACGGTGACGCCGGGGTGCATGTGGCCCCCGGATCCGCGGCCGGGCGGCGAGTACATCAGGCCCGCGATGAGCGCGGCGACCGCGACTCCCGCGACGGCGAACAGGGTCTGGGGGTCGCCGACCGCCAGCGGCGACCCGGGGAGGGCCAGCCAGCGGATCAGGCTCACCACTGCGAAGAGAAGCACCGTGGTCAGCGCGAACTCGTACGCGCTGTGCCGGACGAGATCCGCGCGGCTCTGGGCGGAAGTGCTCATGGGAGTCCTCATCAGGGACGGGGGCAGGGCAGGGGCAGGGGCGGCTCGACGGGGTGCGTCCCGCACCACACCGGGCATTATTTTTCGCTGAGTGAACTTACTTTCATTTCCCGAGTGCGCCGAGTCTGTGTGATCGCCGGGACGCTGTCAATGGCCGGTAGCGTTCTCCCGAAGACGGGTACGGCCTCATGCGCCGGAAAGCCGACATACAGGAGGAAGTGCCATGGCGCCGGGCGTTTCGAGGGCGGCACCGGAGGCGCCGACGGCCCCCGCGTCGGCCGACTCCCCCGCGGAAGCCGCCGGCCCGCTGGAGCGCGGACTGGCCGTGCTGCGGATCGCGGCGGACGCCCCCCACCCCGTCCGCCCGGGCGATCTCGCCCGCGCGACCGGCCTGGCGCGCTCGACCGTGGATCGGATCACCGCGACCCTGACCCACCTCGACCACCTGCGCGCCGTGGGACGCGACCTCGTGCCCGCCCCGCGCCTGATGGAATTCGGCAACGCCTACCTGCGCGCGAGCGGCATGTCCCAGGCGCTGCGGCCGAGCCTGGAGCGGCTGGCCCGCACCCTCGACGAGTCGGTCTCGGCGATCGTCCTCGACGGCTGCGACGCACGCATCGTCGGCAAGGCCGTCCCGCCCGGCCGGATGATCCCCCTGGGCTTCCGCGTCGGCGACCTGCTGCCCGCCGAGCGCTGCGCGGCCGGTGCCGTACTCGCCGCCGGCTGGCAGCCCGACACGTACGACGCGTGGCGGGCCCGCCGTGCCGCGGACCCCCTGGACGAGACCTTCCCGGCCGTTCCCGCACGCCGCACCACTCCTCCCCCCGAACAGGTGGAGGCCGACTTCGCCGCCTGGACCGCGGCGGCCGACGCGGACGGCTGGGCGCTGGACGATCAACTGGTCGCCCCGGGCCTGGTCGCGGTGGCGGTCCCGGTACGCGACCCCGACGGCCGGCCCGTCTGCGCGATCAGCGTGCTCGCGCACACCAGCCGTCACAGCGGCGACGCACTGCGCGCGCACGCGCTGGCCACGATGGAGGAGGAGGCCCGACACATCGCGGACGCGTTGTACGGCACCTCGACGGAAGCCACCGCGCCGCCCGCCGCCCCCGCCTACGCCGACGCCAAGCCCGAACTGGGACCGTCCTTCCTGCAGGCACTGGCCAGGGGCCTCGCCGTCCTGACCGCGCTCGGCCGGCGGCGCGGCGGCCTCACCCTCGCCGAGGCCGCCGAGGCCGCAGGACTCTCGTACCCCAGCACCCGCCGCAACCTCCTGACGCTCCGTCAACTGGGTTACGTGGAACAGCTCGGCCGCCGCTTCCTGCCCTCCCCGCGCGTCCTGGAACTCGGCTACGCGCGGCTGTCCACCCTCACCCTCGCCGACATCGCCCAGCCCCATCTGACCGAACTGGCCGGACGGGCACGGGAGTCGGCCTCACTCGCGGTCCTCGACGGCACCGAGGTCCACTACGTGGCCCGGGCCGCCGTCCAGCAGATCACCAGCGCCCGGATCATGCCCGGCACGCGACTGCCCGCGTACGCCACCTCCATGGGCCGGGTCCTGCTCGCGGACCTGCCCGAGGCGGACCGGCGGGAACGGATCGACGCCTCGCACCCCCGGGCCCTGACCCCGCACACCCTCACCTCGCCCGACGCGCTCGGCGCCGCCCTGGACCGGGTCGCCCGTGAGGGACACGCCCTGGTCGAGCAGGAGTTGGAGGCGGGACTGCGCTCGCTGGCCGTACCGGTCCGGGACCGGAGCGGGCGAGCCGTCGGAGCCGTGAACATCGCCCTGCACGCCGGTCCCGAGCCGCCCGAGCACACCAGGGACACCCTCCTCCCCGCACTGCGCGCCTGCGCCGCCCGCATCGAGTCGGACCTGGCGGTCGCGTTCGCCGACGGCCCCGTACAGACGGGCTGATCATCCGCGCGATCACACACGCCGCCCGAAAATTCTCACCGCACCGGTCCCCGGTCACCGGCCACTCTGCTTGACCTGGACTTCGGTTGAGGTCCTAGCGTGCGGCAGACGCGATCATTGGCCGACGGCAGGAGAAGACGACGATGATCCTCGTGACGGGTGCCACCGGAAACATCGGAAGCGCTCTGGTGCGGCAGTTGCACGGGGCCGGCGCCTCACCCGTGCGAGGGCTGACCCGTGACGCCGCCCGCGCCTCGTTCCCCGACGGAGTCGAAGCCGTCGAGGGCGACCTCGCCCGGCCCGCCTCGCTGAAGCCGGCGCTGGACGGAGCACGTTCCCTGTTCCTCGTGCCGGGCATGGGCACGGACGCGGACGTTCTCGCTGCCGCCCGGCAGGCGGGTGTGGAGCACGTGGTGCTCGTGTCCTCCATCACGGTACGGACCCATCCGCACCTGCCCGCCGCCGCCGAGAACCTGGCCGTCGAGCGGCTCCTCCAGGACAGCGGGATGAACTGGACGATCCTGCGCCCGACACAGTTCGCCTCGAACGCCCTGTGGTGGGCGGAGTCGATCCGGGAGCACCGGTCGATCCGGGTGCCCTATGCGGACACCGGGCTTCCCGCCGTCCACCCGGCCGACATCGCGGCGGTGGCCCGGGCGGCGCTGACCGGGCCGGGGCACCACGGGCGGACGTACGCGCTGACCGGACCGGAACGCATCACACCCCGGCAGCAGGCCCGGGCGATCGGGGCGGCCCTGGGGGACGAGGTGTCCGTCGAGGAGATCAGCCGGGAAGAGGCACACCGGCAGATGGCCCCCTTCATGGGAGCGCAGACCGCGCACGCGGTGCTCGACCTGATGGGCGGGGACGTCAACGACGAACTGCTCACGGTGCACGACACGGTCTCGCACGTCACCGGCTCCCCGGCCCGGCCCTTCGCACAGTGGGCCGCGGAGAACGTCGCCGCGTTCCGCTGACGATCCGGCTTCCGGCGGCGTCACAGTGGCCACCGGCAGCCGCTCGCCTCGCCCCCCCGGCCGCGGAACATCAGCGGTACCGCCTTCATGCCTGAATCACACCGTTGAGCATGGCAGTTGAGAGACCATGGAGTGATCTGCGAGGAACGCGTTCACCGTGTTCGCAGCATTCGACATCCGTGAGGGAGCCATGCCTGCGTCGTCGGAGCCGAAGCCCGGCCCGGCTCATGAGCACGGGCGAGAGTGGTCGCAGCGGGCCGCGGCTTCCGGCTGGGCTTCCACCGGGGCTTCCAGCGGACTCGGCTGCTTCCCGTGGACGACGCTCACGGTGCTGATCGCCCTCGTTTCGGGGCTGTTCACCATGCTGTACAGCAGCGACGACGGGCCGGGGGATCAGAGAACCTACGTCGAGGAGATCAGCCAGGCTCGCCGGCAACTCTTCGAGGGCCAGCTCATTCACACGGACACCAGGTCCTTGGATCTTGTGGCAGGTGCGGAACCGCGCTCGTTCCGCGTCGAGGTCCTGGGCAGTTGGCGCCGCCCCGGTCCCGGTGAGACGCAGGCCCCGGTCAGCGCGGGGTCCCAGATCGGAGTGAAGCTGCACTGCTCAGGCGCCGGGGTACGGTGCACGCCGCTGTCGTCGGAGCGGCAGAGTGTCCTCTCCAGGAAGGACGGGGCGACCTGGATGTGGGACGTGAGCGCGCGGCACGCCGGGAAGGTCAGCATTGCTCTCACCGTGACCGCCTACTTCCGCGACGGCGACACCGTGCTCCTCGAGAAGCCGCCCATGGCATCGCGCGTCGAGGTGGCCGCACCGCCCGGCGACGGCAGTTGGTTCTCCTGGGTCAAGGACTCGTGGCAGTGGGTGGCGGGTGCGATCACCGGACTGGGCGGGCTCGCCGTGTCGGTGACCGCCATCGTCACCGCGGTCGTCATGGTGATCCGCCGTCGGCTTCCGGGTGCCGACACGGAGGAAGCGGGCGCCGCTGAGCGCGTGCGTGGCCCTGGTTCGCGACCGAGGACACGGTCGACGCGAGAGGGCCGTTCGCGTCTCGGCCGTCCACACACGCGGTCGACTGTCGTCAGGAGCCTTCCTCCCAGCCGTCGGAGAGACGCTCAACGCGAACCGCGCGAGTGACAACCCGCAAGGCGACGAGCCCTGGGGGTGCACCCTGTCCATCGAGCGGTGCCTGTGGGTGTACGGGATTCCGTACGGCTGTTGTACGGGTCCGGGGCCGTGCCCACGTCGTTGCGGCTCGCGTTGGACAAGGTCCCGGCGGCCGGGTTGGGCGCCGCCGCAGTGCGGGTGGGCGGGTGCGTTCCGGGACGGAAGGGCGTGAGGGTGTGAGCACGGTGCGGGAGACGCGGGGCGGTCGGGCGGCGAAGGCGAAGGAGGAGGGCGGCGATCTACCGGGGGCGTGGGCGGCGTACGGAAGGTTGCTCCAGCATCTGCGCAAGCGGGCCGGGTTGAACCAGCAGCAGCTCGGGGAGGCCATCGACTACTCGCTGGAGCAGGTCGCCTCGGTCGAGCAGGGGCGGCGGCCGGCGAAGGCGGCGTTCACGCGGGCGGCGGACCGGGTGCTGGAGGCGGGTGGGGTTCTGGAGGTGCTCCAGGACGAGGTGGACCGGGCGAAACTGCCGCGTTTCTTCCGCAACTTCGCGCTCATCGAGGCGGAGGCGGTGAGCCGTTTCTCTTACGATCCGCTGCTGGTACCGGGGTTGTTGCAGACGGAGGGGTACGCACGGGCCCTGTTCGCCGGTCACTGTCCTCCGCTGAGCGAGGAGACCATCGACCAGCACACAGAAGCGCGGCTGAGTCGGCAGAAGCTGCTGACGCGGGTACCGCTCGCCGAGTTGTCGTTCATCATCGGGGAGGAGGCGCTGCGGAATCCGGTGGGCGACAGAGAGGTCATGCGCGAGCAGTGGCAACACCTGTTGAAAGTAAGTGCGTTGCGCAACGTTGAGGTGCAGGTCATGCCTGCCGCGCCCGGGTTCCACTCCGGCCTGAACGGGCCGTTCGTCGTACTGGAGACCAGTGGACACCAGCACCTCGGATACATCGAGTCTCAGGAAGTCGGGTGCGTCGTCCATGATCCAGCAGAGGTCAGCGCCTTCGGGTTGCGGTATGGCAAGCTGCGATCGCAGGCTCTGAACGCTGTCGAGTCTGCGCGGCTGATCGAACGGCTGGTGGGAGAGACATGAGCGTGGAGCAGGTATCCGAGAACGTGAACGGGCTGCACTGGTTCAAGAGCAGCTACAGCGGGTCGGGCGGCGGCGACTGCGTGGAGGTGGCCACCGGTCCCGGCGCCGTGTACGTGCGGGACTCGAAAGCCCTGTGTGACGGGACCATGCTACAGATCGGCCGGGACGAGTGGGCCACGTTCGTGGCGCTCATGGCCGTGTAGCACCGCTGGGACTTCTAAGCGCGACAGCGGGCTGGTCCGAGTCACTTCAGGTGACTCGGACCAGCCCGCTGTCATGCCGCCCGCTCGGAAGAGGGAGCCTTCGGTGTGCTTCGGTGCCGAACTGTGGTCCTGCAGCTTCAACACTTCTATCGTGTTGCCGCACTCTCACTCGACGTTCAGGGGGTTCGGTGGATCCTGCGACCTTGGCATCAACCGCAGCGGCTGCATTGGTCGGGGCCATGGCAACCGACACGTGGCAGCACGCGCGCACCGCCGTCGTGGACTTATGGCGGCGCGCTTTTCCTCAGCGGGCCGACACGATCGAAGCAGAACTGGTCGGAGTCCGTGAAGAAATCCAGTCGGCCCGCCAGGCGGGCGACGACAGCACAGAACAAGAGCTCGCGGAGGACTGGCAGCGCAGACTCATGCGTTTGCTGCGTCAGGACCCAGGTCTGGGAGAGGAGTTACAGCGCATACTCGACGACGTGCTACGACCGTCTCTTTCAGCTTCCGATGAGGAACGTGTCCGTTCCCTCGTCATGAATGCGACGGCTTCCGGAAGCAGCCGCGTCTACCAAGCCGCTCGGGACATCCATGTCACCGAGAGCTGAAGAGGTTCCCGAGGGAAGGGCGGACAGAGGCGAGGAGGAACACCGGATCGTTCTCCGGGCGCAAGCCTCCGACTCGGGCCGTACCTACCAGGCCGCCGGGGACATCAACGTCTTCGAGGCAGGTCCGGGCACGTCGGTCACCGAGATCGAACTGGACCGAGTGGCAACCGAATCCACGGCTCGCACCCGGTCACTCGTCGCCTCTCTTACGTCGTACGCACCGGCTGACCTCACCTACCGACCGCCCTCGGACGCGATCGGCGTACTGACCTCGTTCCTGGAATCACCGTCGCGCGTGTTCGTCCTCAAAGGACCACCGGGTTCCGGCAAGACCGCCTTGACCTACCACCTGGCGGATCGGATGGGGCCTGACGTCAGCTTCCAACTGCATTCGGCCGATTCTTGGGACCTGCCCCGGTTCGAGCTGGCCGCAGAGATCCTGCGCTACGCATCGGTGCCGCGTTCGGACGACTCGTTACTCACCCTGGAGCGGGCCGGCGTCCGTCTCGATCGACCATGCGTAGTGGTCGTCGACGGCATAGCCTCCCAGAGCCGATTCGACGCGGTGGCCCTGCAGGTGGACCGCATCCTCCGCCAGGTCACTACACCCGCTCTGCGTTTCCTCCTGGTTGTGCGGACTCCCCCGGACATCGAGATGTCGGCCTATCCGGTGCTCTCCGCCACTGTCTACAGTCAGTCCGCCGCCCGCCCACGCGGAACCTCCTACCAGCTCGTGCCCTGGAGCACAGCCGAGGCGCGAGTGGCCTGGAACCAGTCACGCAAGCCGCGTGAGACCGTCTTCAGCGAACTGCCGGCCGCCGTCCGCCAGCTAGCCCGGCTTCCTCTGTACATGAAACTGCTGAAGGCTGCCGGGCTCGACTCGGCAGACGGCGAAATCAACGGTTACCGGCTGGTCGATCACTGTGTGGCCGCTGTACTGCCGGCCTCCGGACATGATCGGGTGGATCTTTCAGAAGCTCTGGCCGACGCCGCCCTCCAGGCGACTCCGGAGCTCGTTCCTTCCCCTCTCCGATCGTTACAGCCTGCGTCCTCCCAACCCACAAGCCCTTTCGGCGTGGAGGCACCTCCTCTCGTCCACAGCGGAGCGGACGGAGCTCCCGTCTTCATCCACGATGTGGTCCGGGAGTACTTCCTGGCTACCAGGATCACAGCACTCCTGGAGGACCAGGGCAGGTCGTCGTCAACGGTTACCGCTGTCAATGAGCTGGCCAAGAAGGCCATGGGGTCCGCGGCCGCCCGAGGTGTCTTCGAGTTCACCGTCTACGGTCTGGACCGCTCGGCGCCCGACCTGCTGGCCGCCGTCATGGTGTCACCCGCGGTGCACGTCGGTTCCACCCTGCCTCTCGTCCTGGGCCTGGTCGCTCGGGGCGGGGTGCGGTTCGCCGACGAGCACGTACTGCGGGTGTGCACGCGAAGGTGCCGACGTGAGGCGTCCGCGGAGTTGGCCAAGTCACTGCTCGCCGTCCCAGCGGTCGCCGATGCCCTGGCGGCGGAGTATGCCCCTTGGCTCGCGGAGCTGCTGAGGCAGTTCGGCCCGGCGGTATGGCCGCAGCTCGTGACCGCCATCGAGCGATCCCTCGACGCCCAGGGCATCAGGCGGCTGCTGAACGCGGTCGACCTGAGGCATGCGGACGAGGCCACCTTCTTCGCCCGCTACTACTACGTGTTCCTGTCCTCCGAAGCCGATTCGGCCGCGGAATCACTCGACACCTTCCTGGAACATCCGGACTGGCGCGTGCGGGCGGCTCTCGCCGACGGCATCCGGGACAAGCAATCACCTCGGGCAGAATCGGCGCGGATCATCATGGACCGGTTGGCCTACGACGCGGACTACAAGGTCCGCGCCGCAGCGGCCCGGGCCATCGGGCAGGCCGGCTCGGAGCTGGCCGAGCACCACCTCGGGGCCCTGCTCACGGACGACAACTGGCATGTGCGGAGCAACGTTCTACAAGGGCTCCTCTCCGGAAGCGGCGAGCCCGCCGATGCCCGCCCCGCCACCGTCATGGCCCTCGATCTGCTCCGTTCCGAGCCCGGCTGGCAGCAGTGTCCCGCCCAGATCGCCACCCACTACGAGCGCCTGCTCCTCCTGAGCGGTGTGCCTGGCCGGAACCCGGAATCGGCCGGCCGGACACGCGCCCTGTTCGAACTCCTGCGTGAAGCACGCACCGGTTGGACCTCACTTGCCGGCGAGGTGCGGGACACCTTGGTCGCAGAAGGGCTGAGTGTGCCGAGCTGGCTCGTCCGACGGGAAGCCAAGGCCTTCGCACGCCCTTATTCGGGCTCCGGGGCGGTCTCGTCAGCTTCCTCGTTGGCTGCTCCATCGCCTCCCGACGCCTATCGGCGGTTACGCGGCGGCAGATCCATCCAGATCGCGCTCGACCTGCACGACCTGGACCAGGCAGTCGAAGTGGCACGGGCCGTGGCCGCGGCAGGTGCCGAGTTCATCGAGGTCGGCGATCCATTGATCAAAACGGTGGGTGTCACCGCCGTGGAGCGGATCAAACGAGCCGTCCCCAACACCACCGTCGTCGCGGAGATGATGTCGGCCGACTGGGGACGCGACCAAGTGGTGCTGGCGGCCGAATACGGAGCCGACGTGGTCTTCCTCATCGGGCCGGCCACCACCGCAAGCGTGTCGGCGGCCGTCGACGCGGGGCGGCGGCTGGGCGTCCCCATTCTGCTGGACGTACCGTCCGGACATGCCTCTGCCCACTGGATCGCCGACATGGAACAGGCCGGCGTGGACGGCTTCGCCATCACCACCAACATCGACATCGGAGTCGGGAGCAACCATCCCCTGGCCCGCTCTCAGGCGCTCCGCAGCTGGACGAGGCTTCCGGTCGCCGTTTCCGGCGGTTTCAGCTCGACCGACCGGACGGTGCTACGCAGCCCCGAGTGGGACGTACTCATCGTCGGCCGCAGCGTCACGGAGGCCACCCACCCCACAACCGCCGCCCGTTTGCTGACCCAATTGATCCACCAACCGGAGTGAGACCCGCCGCCATGCATGTCACCCCCCTTCGCCAAGACCTGATCCCTGATGTCATCAAGCTGATGGAACAGGGAGCCCCTTACATCCGCCCCCGTACCGCGTCGGACTACTGGCTGTACGCGCACCTTTTCGCCTCCTCGTGCCCGGTCGCCCTGATCGACGGAGAAGTGGCTGGTGCGGTCATGGCGTTCCGCAGTCAAGAAGATCCTGCGGAGGTCTACATCCAGGACGTGATGACCAGTCCCGGCCACCGCAGGCTCGGCGTGGCGAAGGCCTTGCTGGAACACGTACGGCTGCGGGCCGTCTCCTGGGACTGTTCCCGTGTCTACTTGACGTCCGAACCTGAGAACACCGACGCTCAGGCCACATGGCTTTCGCTCGGTTTCCACAATGTGCCGGGGGAGATGGAGGTGAACGGCGTCTCGGTCCGCAGGGACTTCAAGGGCCCCGGCAAGCACCGGGCCGTCTACCAACTACTGGTGTCCTGATCTGCCCTGATATCCGTGGTGACGACGTGCTTCTCGATGCCGTCGAAGAGCACGTCAGCCGCCGCCAATACCCCTGTGCCCAGTGGTCTCACCCGTGCACCCGCTTCGCTTGCGATGAGCCGCCCCGCCGCCCAGTCCCAGCGTGAGGCCCGGTCCTCGAAATAGGCGTCCAGGCGGCCGGCTGCAACCCAGCACAGGGCCAGTGCGGTGGAACCGAGCATGCGGATACCTGCCACACCGCCCACCAGGCCGGCCATCCGCGCGCCCTGCTCTCTGCGGTGAGAGACGTCATAGGCGTACCCGGTGGCGACCAGCGCGTCATCCAGAGCGCTAGCCGGCGGGCCGTTGAGGCGTTCCTCTCCCAGGAAGGCACCTTGTCCTTCCATCGCGGAGAAGAGTTCGTCGTGCAGCGGGTCGAGCACCACGCCGACGACGGGCGCCCAACGCCCTTCACGTCGCTGTTCGCAGGCGACGCTGACACCCCAGAAGGTATGACCGCGCAGGTAGTTGACCGTGCCGTCGAGCGGATCCACCACCCATCGCAACCGGCTCTGCCCGGCCTCGTCGCTTCCTTCCTCGGCGAGGATGCCGTCGTCGGGGCGATGCCGACGCAGCCAGCCGGTGATCGCCGCCTCACTCGCGAGATCAGCACCGCTCACCGGGTCGGTGTGTGCCTGTTTGTAGTGGACGTCGGTCACGGCTCTGAACGCACGCAGCAGCTCCTCCCCTCCCGAACGAGCCGCTTGCTGCGCTGCTGCCAGGCAGTCCTGCAACTCCTGCTGGTTCAGTACCGATTGTTGTTCCACTTCCGCAAGGCTCATGGGTGGGAGGGAACAGGACGGCTCCAAGACACGCAAGTCCATCGATCCGGTCTGTGGCCGCGTGTCGGGTGCCGGACGCGCGAAAGGGCGCGAATTCTTTGGCTCCATGAAACCAATCCTGTGTGCGCGGGGTTGACCTGACCAGGTCGGACAGCCGTACCAGAAGAGCTCGTACGGCTCCTGTACGGGTTGACAGGGCTGGAGCAGTGATCTACGCCCGACACCATGCCGCTTGGGCGACAGACTCCCGATGGCCTCGTCCGAGAATTCCGAGTGGGACGATTGTCAGCCCAGTGCATTGGCCGGCAGAAGTTGTTCGAGGCGCTGGGGTCGTCATGCCTCGATGCGCAGCCAAGTGTCGCCCGTGCGAAGCCAGAGGACGCCGTCACGGCCCTGGCCAAAGCGCATGACGACCCGGCCGGGTACATGGAGCGCGCGGCGACCGGTCGCCGTCCAGGTGGTGCCGTCGAACTCGGCCCGGCTGAGTTCGACGGTCCGCCGGTTGTGGTCGCGGCGGGTCAGCACGGTTCGGTCGTCGCGGACAGCGAAGCCGTCCGGTTGGTGAACAGGAAACGGCGAACTGCTCACGGTGCACGACACGGTCCGGCGGGTCACCGGCTCTCCGGCTGGGGTCTTCCGGCAGTAGGCTGCGGAGAACGTCGCCGCGTTCCGCTGACGGTCCGGCGGGTGCGCCGCAGTCTCCCGTGGATGCCGGGCGGAGCGTGGGTTCACTGTGACGGTTTCCTCTTCTTGGGCTTCTCCCCGAGGCCCGGCAGCGGACGGGCGTCCCTCAGCGTGCTGCCCTTCTTCTTCGCCCGCACCTTCTCCCCCGGATTCACCAGCGCCTGGCGCTTCCGCTTGCGCTTCGTCACCCCACTGTTCAGCCAGTCGCGTGCCGTCCTCATCTCCCGCAGCAACTTGGCGTGTTCGGATTTCGGCAGGGTGACTATCGAGTCTTCCGCCTGCTCGAGAAGACCCACCACGAGCCTTCTGTCCTGCCTCTCCCGTGCACCGCGCAGAGCCTCATGAAGTGGTGTGACCTCCAGTAGTGAGGCGCGGGCCTCGACATGGACGATGGTTCGCCGTGTCGCCGGCGCGGTTCTCTGCGCGGCGATCCGTCCGTCGGCGGTGAGCTCCAGACGCGCTGGAGCGGTGCGGGGCGGCATTCCGTACACGGCGAACGCCCGGTCGGCCTCCCGCTGGCACCAGCGCTTCAACACCTGTGCCGTGGCCGGTGTCCCGCCACCGACAGCGGCGACGATTTCCCTGATGTAGGGCGGTGGTTCGCCCTCTCCGGTTCTCAGAAGAGCTGACAGTAGCGGTGCGCCCTCTTCACCGGCCTGTTCCACGGCGAAGAGCAGGCCGGCCCGATCCTGCGGAGAGACCCCCAGCAGGTCACCGCCGGCTGTGCGGCACAGCGCTTCCCAGGTGAGCCGGGTCCGGAAGCGTGCGGCGCTGATCAACGCTTCCCTCAGCGCACGGACCCGGTCGTCGCGCGACCTCGGCGCCACCGCGGTACCTGCCACCTCGAGAGGTCGCGAACCGGAGGTGCGACGTCGCAACTCGACTCCTGGCACCCGCAACCCCTCGGGAGTCATGACGCAGGCCCTGAGTGGCACCCATTCGGTGCTGTTCCGGGGGTCCTCCGCCCGGAGACGGATGTGCCGGACCGCGCCGTGCGTCTCGAAGCGGAAACGAAGCAGATATCCGTACTCGTCGCACAGTGCTTCCATGGTCTCCAGTTGCACCGTGCTCGGCCCGAAGACCCAGTCGAGGGTGGCCGCCTCACGCGTCAGCTGATCACGCGTGCTGGCCCACTCGGTATGAGAAAGCTTGCTGAACTGGAAGCGTACGTGCTGCTGCCCGCCGTTCCCGGCACGGAAGTCAACGGCGTCGCCGGGGCCGGACCCGAGATCGCGTGAGGTGGCGCGTCCTTTGATCCCGAGTCCGCCGGTCCAGGCGGCGAGGTCGTCCTTGATGAAGAGGTGGTCGGCGCTGTTGGCACCCGTGGCCGTGCGGTGGCAGGAGGTGTGGGGCCGGTGCGCGAAGTGGCAGACCTTGTCCCGGTACAGGCGGTCGGAAAGCTCGTTGCCACAGCCGCCGAGCTGAGTTCCGCACCAATATGTGTAGGCACGGTGACCGCGGCGCCACCGCAGCAGTTCGTCGGCGTCCGTCGGCAGAATGATCGCGCGTCCCGAGTTCGGGCTCCCGATCACCGCGGTCTGCACGAGTCTGCTGTCCGGACCACTCACTGCTTCCCTCCGGGGACTGCCCGCGCCCGCTGGGGGCGACGCCACACTGATCGTTTTCGGCATCAGTATGTGATCCCTACACTCACTTCACAAGCTGTCCCCTATCTCACATTTCGCCTTCATGCGATCAGTTACTGACTCCTGACAAGGCACCCAGGAGCACCGTGGCTCCGCGGCGGCTCAGCAGTTCGTGGAAGCGCTCATTGCGGAAGGTGCGCAGGCATGCGTAGCAGCTGCTCTCAGGGCCGCATTCACAGCCGTCCATCCGGTCAACCGCCGCTTCGACGACGGCTTCGAGATGCTCGCCGATACGGATCGTGTTACCCGCACCGCCCGGCGTGGTGTCGAAGAGCAGCAGCGACGGCATACCGTCGGTTCCGGTGTGGACCGTGCCGTCGATGTCGTCCCGGCTGATCTCCAGGTGGGTGGCCGCGCCTTCCAGCAGTGCGTAGAGACCGGAACGCAGGGTTTCCTGCGTCGCGCTGAGGGCGGTGAGGGGGTCGAGGTGGATCTGGAGGAAGTCCGTCTGGTACCGGTGCGCGAGGGAGACGATCCGGAGCGGTCCGGTGCACTGCGCGTCCTTCAGTAGATGAGGGTGTGCCGCACCCCGGGATGCCGCTCGCGCGTGCGGACGACCCCAGCCGCACCAGTCGCAGATCTCGTACCCGGCACCGCCCGGCCCTTCCGAGACGACGACCATCTCTCCCCGGGTACCCGCCGACCAGGCCGTGGTGTGTCCGGAGGTGAAAACAGTGGTTCCCTCGTGGACGTCCGCAGTGTCGGTGGACATGTGGACGTCGCCGTACCAGGAGCGGCGCGGCGGTGTCTGTCCCGGGTTGCGCTGGGGTCCGCGCGCGGCGACGAAACCGTAGACCGGCTCGACGTAGCGGCGCGGAGCGGAGGTGGACAGCGTGCCGCAGGCGGCACAGGTGGGATCGACGGGCTCGGTGGCCTCCCCATAACGGCCGCAGGCGCCGCACACGGTGTAGTAACGGCTGACCAGTTCACGGTCGGGCAGGCGGTAGACGCCCGCGGACGCCCACAAACGGCCGCCCGCCACGATCTCGGCTCCCGGCGCGTACTCGTGGACGGCAGCGCTGAGGTCGCGGGTGAGTTCGAGCTGACCCGATACGGTGCCGCTGTCCTGCGGGATGCGCAGTTCGACGGTGTCCACGGGGAAGCCGTACTTGGGCAGGACGTTGCGGTTGGCCAGGACACCGAGCAGGTCACGGTGGGTCAGATTGCGGATGACCTTCTCGTACATGTCCGCCAGCCGGTACTTGCGGGCGGCCACCGCCTGGTCGCGTCGTTCGCTGTAGGCGGTGACGTCCTGGTCGAGGATCTGTCCCGCCGCCCGCAACAACCGGTCCAGTTCGCCGGTCCAAGAACCCGACTCCACGTCGATCTCGTCCTGGACGCTTGCGGGAAGCACCCGGCGGATCGAGACCGCCACGCTCTCCGGGACGGGCGTGAGCCAGTCGCGCACGATGTGGGCCGCGGTCTCGCCGGTGGTGTCGTCGGGCAGGAAGAACTCGCCCGCCGTGCGCCAGATGCGGCCCCGTTCCTCCTTCATGGCGCGGAAGAACGCGGCGAGGGCGATCGAGTGGGCGTGACGGCGGTCGATCCGCACATTATCGACGGGGACGATCGGGGCCCGGACCTCTCCGGTGATCATCCGCTGGGGTTCCGCGAACCGTGCAAGGTCGTGGGGGCGTCGCTGGGCGTAGGTGAGGACGAGCGCGGCGGAGTCCGCGCGACGGCCGGCGCGTCCGGCCCGCTGGACGTAGTTGGCGGTGGAGGGCGGCATGTTGCGCAGGACGACGGCCTGCAGCTCGCCCACGTCGACGCCGAGCTCGAACGTGGTGGAACAGGAAAGGGCGTTGACCTGCCCGCGGACGAACTCGCCCTGGATCTCGGCGGCCTTCTCGCCGGTCCACTGGGCGGTGTGTTCCTGGGCGCGCAGCGGGACGGGGTCGAAGGTGCGGTAGAGGCGCCGGAGGTGGCCGTCCGTCTCGGTGGTCGGCTTGTACTCCTCGAGGCGGCCGGTGCAGCGCAAGGTGGGGCACACCCCGCGTACGGACACGGCGACGACGCGGCGGCAGCGGTCGCAGGCGTGGAGCGGCTCGCTGTCCTCGGTGACGGGCCGCAGGCGCAGCCAGGCGTGGTCGAGCCGGCGGACCGCGCCGATGCCAGCCTGGTTCTCCACCGGCAGCCAGTCGGCGAGGTGTCCGGTGGTGAGGTCGGTCCACAGCCGGCCCAGGATCTCCAGTGCGGCCCCGCGCCGGTCGCCCTGGTGTCCGAGGGCGTCGAGCACCCGCTCCAGGTAGTCGACGCGCCGGTTGGAGACGCCCGCGGCGCTGGGCAGCCAGCTGATCACCTTGCGTTTGGCGTCGGACCCCTTGGAGCGGACCCAGACGGGTCCGCGGCGCGGGGCGAACGTCTCGTCGCCCGCGTCGACGTCCTCGGGCATGGTGAGCGCACCCTGGTTGCGCACGGTGCGCAGCAGTTCCTGCACCAGCCACCAGGCCTCGTCGTCGGTCAGCCCGAGGGAGGTGAGTGCGGTGGGCGGCTGCCAGAAGGGCTCGCGGTCGAGGTCGGCCCGGAGCAGTCCGAGGCCTTCGAGCGACTGGCGGTCGTCGATGCTGAGCACTTCCTGCATCACCCACAGGGCGACCTCACGCTGCTTGGCCTGGCGCGAGTCGTTGCGGCGGAAGACGCCGGCGCGGTCGGCGGCGCGGATGGTGTGGGCGACGAGGTCGTCGATGTGCAGCGGCTCGTCCGGGTCGGGGCAGCCTTTCAGCGCGGCCTGGGTCATCAGGCGCCGGTGCTGGATACGGGTGTAGGACTCCTCGAGGTAAGGGGCGAAGTAAGCGGCGGCTTGGCGGCTGTCGCTGAAGAACAGCAGCTTGCGGCCGCGTCCCGGCAGCGCGGCGGCGGGGCCGTCGGTCGCCGGGGGCAGCGCCTGGTAGAGGGCGGTGCCGAGGACCGAGGCCGCGGCCTCGTTGCCCGTCTCGAAGAGACGGATCATGCCGTGGCCGCGGGCGCCGCAGGCGAGGCAGGAGGCTGGGGTTCCCTCGCGGGTGTCGAGCTGGTGGACGCGGCGCAGTTCGGTCCCCTGACAGTCGTCCGCCGTGCAGGCCGCCGTCCCGGCGGGGTGCACGGTGGCGCAACGGGTGCACAGCCTGCGTTCACTGAGTCCGCCCTTGGTGCTCTCCCCGAGGGTTTCGTCGTCCTCGTCGACGCCGGCGCCCGAGTCGTCCCCGTCCAGGAGCAGCCAGGTGTGGGGCTTGTCGGGTGACTTGCGGTGCGCGAGACGGGACCGCCCCCCGGGGCCGTCGAGGGTGCCGTGCAGGTGGACGGCACCACAGCGGCGGCAGGCGCCCAGCTCGAAGGAGGGCCGTTCGCAGTGTGGGCAGACCTCGTGGCGGGCCAGGTCGAGGTGGGGACCGTCCGGGGCGAGGCAGGTGAACGCGCCTTCGGTGGCCCGTGCGAAGAGGTGGTAGCGGGCGGAGAGGACCGGGGCGCCGTCGGTGTCGGTCACCTGGCTCGCGAGCTGGATGAGCGCGGTGAGGGCGGCCGGTCCCACCGGATCCCCGGGGAAGACGGCCTGTGCGATGTCGCGCACGGGCCGGGGCCCCTCGGCGAGGGCTCGGCGCAGGGCGGCGGTGCCGGCTTCGGTGGCGAGGGCGGCGGCCGGGGTGGTGTCGGCGGACAGCCCGTGCATGCGTGCGGCCGACACGATCTCGGGGCCGGGGTCGGCCGTGGCGGCCAGGCGCAGGTACTCGGTGGTCGGCAGCGGTCCCCAGTGCGGGCCGCCGGGCGTGGCCACCCGTGTCGCGGTGACGAGGTCCTGTGCGGCGGGGTCGTCGGCGTCCCAGTGGAAGGGGACGTCGAAGAGGGCCTGGGCGAAGGCGGTGACGGCGGCGGGGTTCTCCTCCGCGCCGACGGTGGCGCTGGTGGCGATGGCCTGGATGTCACGCCCTTGGCCCACCCGGTCCTTCAGCCGGCGCAGCAGCATGGCCAGTTCGGCGCCGCGTGCCCCGTCGTAGACGTGGGCCTCGTCGACGACGATGAACTTCCAGCCGCCCGCATGTTCCCCTTCGAAGAGGTCCATGTCCTGGGGGCGGAGCAGCAGGTACTCCAGCATGGCGTAGTTGGTGAGCAGGAGGTGGGGCGGGGTGGCGCGCATCTCGCGGCGGCTGAGCAGTTCGTTGGGCAGGCGTGGTTCGCCGGGGTTGAGCTGCTCGAAGGTGTCGGCGGCTCGGCGCGGGTCGTCCTTGGTGTCACCCGTGTAGCGGCCGAAGGTGATGTGGGGGGCTGCGGCGAGCAGTCGGCGCAGGCGTTTCATCTGGTCGTTGGCCAGCGCGTTCATGGGGTACAGCAGGAGAGCGCGGACGCCGGGGCCGAGGGTGCCGCGGGCGTGTTCGGCGGCGAGCTCGTTGAGGATGGGCAGCAGGAAGCTCTCGGTCTTGCCGGAACCCGTACCGGTGGCGACGACCAGGTTGCGTCCGGCCGCCGCCTTGCGCAGTGCCTGCTCCTGGTGCCGGTACAGGGGGCGGTCGGCGGGCAGGGCGGGGCCCGTCAGCTGCCGGAACGCGGGGTCCAGTACGCCCTCGCCGATGAGCTCGTTCAGGGTGGCGCCCGGCGCGTAGGCGGGGGTGGCCTCCAGCAGGGGGCCCTTGGTGAGCAGCGGGCTGGTGTCGATGGCGTGGGCGAGGGCCTCGGCCAGGCGGGGTTCGCGCAGGGGCAGCAGGGAGCGCAGATAGCGGCGGTAGGTGTCGCCGATCAGTGCGGACGTGGCGAGCGGGTCGAGGCTGTGCACGGGCTGGCTCCAGGGCTGCGGCGGGTGTGACGGGGACGAGTACGGCTGTCTCCGGCCGGGCTCAGCCGGTGGCCTGCACGGTCTCTGCGGCGACCAGGCATTCCGCGAGGGCCAGGTCGCCGGCGGTGAGGTCGGGCGTGTGGACAGCCACGGACGCCCACAGCGACCGTAGCCCCCGTTCCAGTTTGACGGCCCGAGGATTTCCCGCTGCGGCGAGCCTGGCGATCAGCGCGCATCCCAGCGAGAACTGGGGCACCCGCATCCACGCTTCACCTGGGCCGCGCAGCGAACCCGGCCCCCGGTCGCGGAACGCCGTGACCAGGAGGGGGTGTCCGTCGTCGAGGAAGTTCTCGACGGCCGCCAGCCATTCCTCGCACTCCTCACGCACGGCGTGATACTGAAGGGTGCGCCGGTCGCGGAACGCCTGCCAGGCGGCTGCGGTCCGGGTGTCGGTGTCCAGGAGTCCGCGCGGTACGACACCCGCCGTGCGCCATACGGCCTGCTGCTGGATCTCGGGAAGCTCGTTCAGGGCACGGGCGTGGGCGTCGAACCGGCCGACCATACGGCTGGGGTCGTCATGTCCGGACAGGATCGTCATACCGGCACTCCCCAGGAACTGTCCTACCTCGTCGAGGAGTTCGCTCTCCTCCGGATACAACTCGTCGATCTCGTAGGCCGGGTCACCGGACAGGTACGGCAGCAGCGGCGCCGTGAGCAGTAGCGCGCACAAGGGTGCTCGCCGCCAGACGGAGCGTACGGCGGCCGGGTCCGTCACCTCCCGGATGCGCAGGGCGGCCAGGCCGCTGCCCACCAGCGCGGCGGCCAGCTCGCCGGAGCGCAGGGAACTGTCGGCCGCTCCCAGGAGGGCGTCGGGCCCGGCGTCCCCCAGGGCCTGCACGCACTCTGCCGGTGCGGTCTCCTTCACGCCGCACTCTTGCAGGTCCCGGCCGCGGGCGGCCACGATCCACTGGTACGGAACGGCGTCGGCGCCTCGCGGCAGCGTTCCGCGCCCGCCCAAATACTCTGTGGTCCGGGCCGCGGCGGTGCCGTCGACGACCGAGGAGGTCCAGGGGGAACGGCGCAGCACCAGGGTGTCGCGGTCACGTAGACGGGGCCAGGCAGGCGCGGCGTCGGCCGTGTGCGTTCCGGCGTGCAGACTCACGACGAGCGGGCCGGCCGACCGCCAGGCGGCGGACAGCGGGATACGACCGCTGTCGTCGACCGGCACACTCAGCGGCTGCTGCCACGGGGCGAGGACCTGGTAGAGCCGGGCGGTCAGCTCGCCGGGGTGGCGCAGCCCGCGCAGCAGCAGTCCGGTGCCGTCCGGTACGACCCCCTCCGCGATGGGCTGGGTGCGGACGGTACCGACGTGCACGTCCTGCCCCGCGACCAGCAGCCGCAGTTCGGCCTTGGCGCAGTCGCGGACGGTGTCCGTCAGGGCGGCCAGGGAGTAGCGCAGGTCGCCCTTGCGGGTCCGGGTGCGCCGTTCCGGCCGCAGAGTGACCAGGGTCGTTCCCTCGACGACAAGCACCAGTTCGGGGGTCACGGCCACCGCCTGCTCGGGCAGGCGCACGGTCAGGGCGCTGTCCCGCACCAGGTCGGCCGCGTCGATGTCGAGCGGCCGGATCGACCAGGGAAGAGGACTGCCGTCGAGTTCCAGGCGGACCTCGGAGTACGGGACGAGCGCCTGGACCCGGAACCCGCGCGTGCCGTCGCGCAGGACGAGGTCCCTGGTGATCTCGTACGGGGCGAACTCGACCGCGCTCTGGGAGACGGTGACCGATCCACCGGTACGGAGGTCCAGTCGCGTCGACACCAATCCGCCGTGCGGGGCCAACAGGCGCCACTCGGCCGAAGGCCTGGCCTCGACGCCTTCAGCCAGGAAAGCGGTGAGACGGCGTCGGCCCCGCCGCCGCCCAGGGCGGTGGACGAGGATCTCGTACGGGCCGAGCAGTGGGCCGGAAACGTGCTCCCAGGGATCGAGGAGGGCGCCGGGCGCGCCGGTGCGGCAGGCCAGGATCGCCTCGTGGCCGGGGCGGCGCACCTCCACCTGCCAGTGCTGCACCTCCGGCTCCCCCGGCCGCCGCCGGAGCCGGAGCGCGGGCGGCCGGTGCCACACCGGTGATCCGTCCTCATCGGCGAGCCAGGGCAGCGTCGTACCCCCTTCCCAGCCGAACGACCGTCCGACGGCCACCTCCAGCCACCTGCCCGGCGCCGCTTCGGAGGTGCGGAGCCGGGTCACGCCGGCCAGGGACACCTGGCTCAGGGTCCACCCGCTCCAGCCGTACGGGGTGGGCAGTTCGACGACCGCGGCCTGCGCGCCCTCCGTCTCCAGGGGGCCCACGTGCAGCAGGTGGATCTCGGTGGCGGGCAGCGGCTCGTCGAGGGGGATGCGGTGGCCGTCGGCGGCGAAGGCCAGCAGGACGGTGTCCGGGTCGACGACGGCCGACGCGTGGGTGGTGCCGGCCGGGTCGGTGGCCTCGACGCGGCGCACGGGTCCGGGCAGGACCCAGTGCGGCGGCGAGGCGGCGAACGATTCGCCGTCGGCCGTCAGCTGCCAGACGGCTGCGTCCGGGCCGCCGGACAGGGTCAACAGGACGCTGCCCGCGCCGGGTCCGAGGCGGAGTTCCGGAGGAGCCGTGGCTGCACCGGCCGCGGGGACGAGCGAAGGGGCGTCCGGCAGGTTCGCAGTGGTCGGCGGACGCCAGGCCCAGCCCAGCGAGTGTGCCGCCTCCTGTGCGGCTGTGAGCCAGACTTCATTGACCGTCGCTGCTTTCGAGGCTGCACGACGACGGCCGAGTTCGGGACGGGCCTCGACGACACGCGCCCGCGCCTCGGACAGCAGGTGTACGAGGCCGGGACTCCCCCTCTGCGTGCTGAGTGCCACGGCATGCACCGTGCAGGCGGGCCAGCGCGTGAACACGGTGTCCCACGGCAGACCGGACCGCTTCGCGAACAGCACGTAAGCCACGAGTGCTTCCATGACGAGCGCGGTCCGCCGGACGACGGAGTCCGTCCTGTCGACGGTCGACGGCTCCCCCGCCTCGCGCCACGCCCGTTCGCAGTCGTCCAGCAGCTGCGCGGGATCCACCAGCATGTTTCCCTCCCCGACCGGGCCGTACTTCCTTGCAGTCCGGACCGGCTGATGTTTACCTTTTTACCATTCCTTCACGTCAAAGCCGCACGGACTCCGCATGCGGCTCCAGCTATCACGTTGTCAGTGGCGGGTGGTCCAATACGAGAGGGTTTGTTGCACCGCTGTTCAGTACATGGAGGCACGTCGATGACGACAGACGCCGAGGCCGGAGCGTCGGCCGCGCTGTACGCCGGGCTTCTGGCCGCGGCGGGTCCGGAGCGGAACCTGACGCTGGTTGCCCTGCGGCGGCTGCTGGTCGGCACGGACAAGGACGCGCTCACCGAGGTACTGGGTCAGCTCGCGCAGGAGGGAGTCACTCTTCCCGTCTCTGTAATGGACTCGTTCGGTATCCCGGTCAGCGGTCCGGTGGCGCCGCCCCGACCGGGTCGCTCGGCGCCCGCACGGACTCCGGGCGAGGCGCCCACCCGTGTCGGGTCGCTCCCCGCCGTACCGGCCCAGAAAGCACCTGGTCCCCGCTTCAGTATCGTGCTGACCCCGGACAGTCGGCTGGACCTGACAGCGCTGACGATACGAACACTGCGTCCGAAGCGCGTACCGGCCGCTCCTCCGACGCCCAAGCCCATAACGGCCCGGCCCCTTCCCCCGGCTGCCCCCGCCAAGATTTCGCCACCGTCGGCCGACATGCTGGCGTGCCCGTCCGCGCTCTGTTCCGACCCTCCTCATACACACCGAAAAGTCAACTTCATGGGTCAGATCAGGGTGGACGGGCAGACGATCGGCACCCTCGCGGAGTTCTCCGGGAAGATCGTCACCGTCCTGCTGGAGGACAGGTGGTTCCGGGTTCTGCACGAAGGCCGTGAGATCGCGGCCGTGCCCCGGCGTCACCGGATCGAGGTCGGCACGTACCACGGCAACCCGCGCTGAGTCGCCTCGAACTCCGCGTCGCACCCTCACCCCGGCAGGAATTCGCTGGGCCGCCCGCTGTACGACACGTACAGCGCCTCCCGGGCCCGGGTGCAGGCCACGAAGAGGAGGCAGCGTTCGGCCGCCAGGTCGGTGGCGTTCTGGAGACGGTCCACGTCGGCGGGGGTGACGGCCGGAGGGAACGGGAAGGCGCTCGCGGTGGCCCCGGCGACGGCGACGCAGCGGTACTCCAGTCCCTTCATGCTGTGCAGGGTCGACACCCGTACCCCGACCGCGCTGTCCGGTTCGCCGTCGCGCACCCGGACCGCGGGAACGCCGGCTGCGGTGAGCCGGTCGGCGAGCTTGCCCGTCAGGGTGTTGAAGCGGGCACAGACCGCGATGTCCGACGGGGCGACCCCGGCATCCGTCCAGCCGCGCACCTGCCTGACGACGGCGTCGGCCTCCTCGTTCTCCGAGCCGTGCCCCTCGCACACCGGTTGGGCACCGTGGAGCAGGGAGCGGTAGCCGGTAAGGGTGTCGTGGCCGTCGCCGGTCAGGTCGGCGACCGGTTCGTTGTCGAGCAACGAGCGGGCCCAGCGCAGGATCTCCTCGGTGGAGCGGTAGTTGACGCGGAGTCGTCCACTGCGGCCCGCGACGGCGATGCCGAGGGAACGCAGGGAGACCCGGGCGTCGTAGATCCGCTGGTGGGGGTCGCCGGTGACGAACAGGTCGTCGGGGCCCTCCGGGACCAGCGCGCGCAGCAGCCGCCACTGTGCCGGGTGCAGGTCCTGTGCCTCGTCGACGACGACGTGGTCGTACGACGGCCCCACGCCAGGCTTGTCCCGCAGCAGCCGGGCCGCCTCGGCACAGACCTGGAGCCAGGTGTGCGACCGGGTGCGCGCCAGCTCCTCCTCGAAGAGGGTGACGGCCTGCCAGATCCGCCGTCGCTGGGCCCGTCCGAGCGCGCTGCCGCGTCCGCGCCGCTCGCACGCGAGGTACTCCTCCTCGCTCCGCAGGTCCTGGGCGAGGATCACATGCCGGTACTCCTGCGACAGGAACGCCTCGTTCCAGGGCAGGTCGAGACGGCGGAGCAAGCGCTGCCAGCGGGTTCGCTCGTCCTTGTCCCCAAGCGCTCCGCCGGGGTTGCCTCGCAGCTTCCGTACGGTGCGGTGGGCGACGGCGTCCACGGTGGTGACGTCGACGCGGGCGAGCAGTTCCTCGTCGTGGTCGAGCAGCAACGCGAGGCTGCTGTGCAGAGAGCGGGCCAGGGCGTTGGTGTACGTGGTGAGGAGGACCCGCGTGTCCGGGGCACGGTCCAGCAGGTGTCTGACGCGGTGCAGGGCGACAACCGTCTTGCCGGTGCCCGGCCCGCCGGTGATCTGGGCGGGTCCGGCGTAGGCGGGCCGGTAGGCGACGCGCCGCTGGGTGGGGTGGAGGAAGATCCGCCAGGCCGCGAAGGGCTTGGCCAGGATGTCGGCGAGTTCGTCGGCTCCGGTGACGAGCGCGATCCGGCTCCTGGTACGGGTGACCGCGGCGGCCAGGTCGTCCCCGGCTCTGTCGTCTGCGGCCTCGGGCTCCTTCTGCCGCACGGCGACCAGCTCGCGGTAGATGTCGTTCGGGTCGAGGCCGTCGGCGAGCAGCCACAGCGCCTCGAACTGGTCCTCCGGCATCAGCGAGCCGAACGCCTCCAGCTGCGCCTTGCTGGTGACGGTGCGGGCGGCGCGCAACGTGACGTCGTCGACGCCGAGGTGCCGCAGCACGGTGTCCGACCATGGAGCGAACAGGAGTTGTGGAGCGGCGGCGGCCTCCTGTGCGAAGAGTGGGGTGATCTGCTCCATCGCGGTCAGGTCGCGCACCTCCAGGCAGCGGGTGACGCTGTTGACCGTGTAGAGCCGCCGCTTGGCCCAGGAGTAGGCCTTGTCGTGGCTGACGACATGCACGAAGACGAAGAGGTCGCTGCCGTCGTCGGGCGCGAGCAGCACGATCCGCAGTCCGTCGTCTACGCGTATCGTGCGCATCCGGGGATCGCGGGAGCTGACCACCGACTCCAGGTGCAGCCCTTTGTCCGCGTGCAGTTGCGCGACCGTCAGCTGCTGGAACTTGGCCATCGCCTTGTGAACGCGGGCGCGGGCCGGCCGGTCCAGCCGGTCGACGCCCTCCCAGAACGTGTTGGTGATCGCGATCTGCGGCATGCTCCCCACCCTCGTCGGCGTCGACCCACGGTACTGCTGTTGACTGAGTTTACGAAAGAGATGATGATCGTCGCGCACGATGCCGCACATCACGTGGGCACTCTGAGTACGGGAGTGGAGCATGACTCTGGAGTTGTCGGCCGATTCCTTCGATCCGCCCGGTGAGCCGTTGGACGAAGTGATGGCACGGCTCCGGCCCGGCTTCATGCCGAGCCCCGAGGACGTCAGCCTCCTCTTCGAGGCCGCTCGCACGGTTCAGTGCGCGTTCGAGGAGGTCGGGCGGGCGAACACCGTCTTGGACGAGGTATCCGACCTCGGTGAGCAGATCGAGGCGGCGTTGGAGGATGGCCTGAGCCGACGGGCGCGGGCGGAGATTCCCGTCCTGCTGAGCGCTCTACGCGCCCAGGCAGCACGCGTCGAGCGGTCCGAAGCGGTGCGCGCGGTCGCCAACCGCATCCTCGGCAACGACGACGGGGACGAGCCCGAGTCCCTCGATCCCGTCCCCGCCCTCACCTCCGATCTCCTGCCCCGGGTGCCCTCTGTCTACGACGACGAGGAGGAACCCGGCAGCAGCCTCGCCGACCTGTGGGAGCGCCAGGAGCGGCTCGAGCGGGTCCAGGACCGGGTCCGCCGGGAGCGCGTGGAGCGCGTCGCCGCCCACCTCGTCTCCCTCGTGGAGAAGGTCGTCGACCGCTCCTTCACCGACACCCGCTTCACCCGGGCGGCGCTGGACGAGATGGACCGCGCCTACGCCTTGTGGTGTTCGTGCCTTGACGAGGCTTGAGGGGAGACTTCGCCCCCTTCACTTCACGCAGGCGGATCCTCAGGCTTCGGATCACCGGCCTCGCCGTGCGGCGTCATGGACTGCTCCGGCCGTCCTCGGAAGGCGGCTCCCTTCGCGGTCCGCGATTCGACGCGCTCCACGATGCGGTCGATGACGCGTTGGGGGTCCTTCCACTTCATCGCCAGCCGGTCGTGGTCCATTCCGTGTTCCGAGATGATGTCCCGCAGTTGTTCGAGGTCGAGTTCACCCAGGCACGAGCGGAGTCCCGCCTCGCCTGACTCGGCGAACACCGCGAACGGCTCGATCACTCCCGGAGCTCGCCGGCTCCGCCTCGGGCGTTCGGCCGGGCGGGGTGCGGTCTGCGGCCCGGGAGGGGCGAGGGCCTTGCCCAGTGCCCGGGCGAAGCGTGCCGTGCGTGCGGCTTCGGACGCCACCACACCGAGGACGCGCGCGAGGGTTGCCGCGAGTTCCGGATCGGACGCACCGAGCTTGATCAGGGCTTCTTCGGTCTCCCGCATCTGGGCGCGCAGGAGGCTACTGCCATCGAGCCGAGTGTCACTCTGCTCGGTCACGCCTTCTCCTCGACCAACTCGATGAACTCCTTCGTCATGGCACGGAAGGCATCGAATCCGCCCTGGTACCCGTACTTCTGCCGCAGGGTACCGCGACCGACGAACTCCGCCGAACCGGCGATGTCGTTCTTCTCGGGGATGAAGGTCGGAAGTACGGCGGGGAGTTTCTTGTCGCCCTGAAGCCGCCTGACGGTGTTCCAGTGGACCGTCGAGTTCGCCTTGTACTTCGTGATGACGATGCCGATTTCGTTGATGCTCTCCCCCAGGCTGTCGGCGAAAGCCTGCACACGCCGCTGGATCTGGGGGATGCCGTAGGTGGACAGGACGTCAGGAATCGTCGGGATGATGTATCCCTCGGAGATGCGCAGACCGTTCAGCGTGACGATGCCGAGGTTGGGAGGGCAGTCGACCAGTACGTAGTCGTAGTCATCGATGATCTTGCGGATCGCCTTGCGTAGAAGATCAGTGGGGTTGTTGGAGTGAAAACGCCCCCTGGGCATGGACGCCAGGCGGTCCTGGACATCGATGAGGTCCAGCGAGGAAGGCAGGAGGTCCACCTGCGTCACCGCGTCCACCGATGAGACATTGCGCTGAAGTGTCTTCTCCAGATCGAACTCCAGAGGCTCGTCCTCAGGCCGGAGAGCGTCTTTGAACAAGGTCGCCAGGGTGTACCCGTCGTCGTTGAGCTCCTCCCACTTCTCCTCCCCGATCAGGACGGTGGTCAGGTTGGTCTGCGGGTCGAGGTCGACCACCAGCACCCGCTTACCGAACTCCGCGGAGAGGAACTCCGCAAGGCCGGCCGTGGTAGTGGTCTTCCCGACGCCGCCCTTCAGGTTGATGGTCGAGATGACATGAGTCTTGGGAGCCACGTACTTCTTCCTCCGCTTGAGGTAGCGCCGGATTTCCCCAGCCCGGAAAACCGGACCGCTGCGCAGGTCCGCGACGGGGGCGGGGAAACGTATGTCACGGGTTCGCCAATTCGCCACGACCGTCCGGCTGACGCCGGCCATCTCCGCCACTTCGAACAGTCCAACGAGCTGGTCGTCCGATTCGGATGTGTCCTGCAAAAGACACCCCCCGTGAACGGCCTTCACATTTACCTGTCAAGCGTGAAGGCCGTTCACGGCCGCGGTCAACCGCCAACGCCCGCCGGTGGATGCACGGTTGTCTTCGCGCGCCCCTCTGCCGCGCATTCACGCCGGAGATATTCGGCCCAGACCGTTTTCCCGCCGGGATGGTGCGGTTCGCAGCCCCAGGCGTCCGCGAGCGTGGTGACGAGGAGCAGGCCCCGGCCGGACTCGTCGACCGTATCGGTGTCCGGGGCCGCGGGTACGAACAGACGGTCGCCCCGCGCGTCGGTGACCTCGATCCGGAGGGTGGCGGGTGTCAGGGTGAGGGAGAGGCGAGCGTTCCTGCCCCGTACCCGGGCGTGCCGGGCGGCGTTCGCGGTCAGTTCCGCGATGAGGAGGGACACCGTGGCCTCGCTGTCGTCTCCGGTGGAGGCCTCCGGCCGCTCCTGCTGTGCGGCGAGCCAGCGCTCGGCGGCACGGCGTGCGGTGTGCGCACCGTGCGCCGTGGTGGGGAAGAGGGTGCGGAAGTGCCCTGTGACGACGATCGGTCCACCGGGTGCGGTGATGGTTTCCTGGTTCACCTCACCGAGGGTGGCCGAGCCGTCCTACCGTGGGGAGCATCATGGACGGTACGCAGGGTGACTGTCCCGGTGCCGACGGTATGGTGTACGGGCGCGATGCGGCCGGTTCGCCCTTATCCCTTCGACATCGACGAGGGCGGCGTGGGGAGAGGGCTGACGCCGGGTTCGAAGTGGTCGCGGATGTAGATGCGGGTGCGCTGTGGCGTGTACTCGTGCACATAAACGCTGACACAATGCTTGTCGGACAAGCCATACATGTCAGAGATTTCCTGTTCCTCTGTGGCCTTGGGGGAGCCGGGGCAGACGTAGCCGTAGCGCATGCCGTCCTTGAGCGTCTCGGGTTCCGGGAGCCCGAAGTGCGCGAAGTCGTGGGGGGTGGCGTCGGCCTGTGCGGAGGTCGGTTCCAGCCACTTCTTCTCCGGCGGGTGCTGCTTCAGATAGGCCTCCGCCTCCGACCTGGTCAGGGTGAAGGTGAGGATGCCCGTGTCGAAGCGGGAGGTGACCTTGTAGGCGGCCTGCGGGGACCGGGCCGTGGCCGGAATGCCGAGGTCCAGCTGCTCGCTCATCCACTCCGGTGTGATCCCCTCGGCCCACCGCACGTCCGCCGCCTCCTCGCCCAGGCGGTCACCGGGTCCGGTGTCGTCCGGTGCGCCGAGGAGCCAGCCCGCCGCGACCACGGCGCCCGACAGGACCAGCACACCCGCGGCCACGCCGGCGACGAGCCACGGGCGGCGACCACCGCCACCTTCGGTACCGCTCGCGCCTTCCTCGGGTGCCCCGAAGGGATTCACTTCGCTCACCGGCCATCCGCCCTTCCCGTCGGCATGCCGGTCGCACGGTCCTGTTGTTGCTCCCGGCCGGGGTCCAAGCGTCCGTCCCTGCTGTCGTCGGGACCCGGTAGCGGGTCGTCGTTCGGCTTCGAGGAGCCGAGGTCGTAGTGATGGACGCCGCTACTGCCCGCCATGTGGAACTCCTGGGCGAAACCTACCCGGTGCAGCTTGGCCATCTGCCCGTCGGGGATCTCCAGCGGACCGATGTCGACGCCCTTGCCCTCGTCCCAGTTGTACCGGTCCCAGACGTTCACCTGGTAGTCGACGCCGATCCTGGGGTTGCCGTTCGCGTCCGGGACCGCGGTCACCACACCGGTGACGTTGGTGTTGGCTCCGCCCACCGCGTAGAACCAGTTGGGGTCGACCTCCTTCCCGAAGTAGAAGCTCTCGGGATGCTTCACCTCGACCGGGAAGGCGACCGGCTTCCCGCCGTTCTTCCTGAACTCGTCGAGCGCCTGCCTGCGCCAGTCGTCCTGGTTCAGTCTGACCGCCTCGTCGACGTACGCCTTATAGGAGGGGACGTCCGCCAACATCTTGTCCACAGGCAGGTTCATGGAGCTGCCGCTGTTTCCCAGGTAGTGGGCCATGTGACGGGACGCGTCCGTCATGCCCTGCCAGTCGGCACCCTCCGTCAGCAGTTCCATCTTCTGCTTGGTGGCCCACTCGCTGAAGCCGGGCGACTCGGAGCCGTGCTTCCCCGCTCCCGCGTCCGCCGCGACCTGCTGCACGGTGGGGCTCAGTACGCCCGCCGCCATCAGGTCGTCCTTCTGCGCCAGCCAGAGCCGTGCCCGCGCCTCGGGACTCAGGGACTCCCACAGGCGCCGCAGTTCGGCCCGCTGCTCCGGGTTCGCGTCCCCGCCGAGCCCGGCCAGTTCCTTCGCGCGCGGCAACTGCTCCTCGTCCAGGGACGTGTACGTGGCGTGACCCGCGTTGTGCGGGTCGTTGCCGTGGCTCTTGCGCAGCGCGCGTACGGCCGCCGCGTCGACCTCGGCGGCGTGCTGGACGATCCCCGTGAGAGTGTCCGCGTACCACTGCATGCGGTCCTTGGCTCGCTGGTCGGGGCCTTCGGGGGTGCACATCGCCTCCGTGACGCGGACCGTCCCGTCCGGGCCGTCGAGGACGAGGAGCCCCGGGTCCGGCGGAGTCCGGTCCGGGTCGCCCTTACGCGCATCGTCCGTGAGAACCCGCGCCCGATTCTGACAGTACGTCAGCTCGGCATGGGCGTCGGTGAGGACGTTGGCGATGCTCTCGGCCTCCGCCTGCAGGTCCGTGAACTCCTTGGCCGTCTTGCGCACGAACTCCTTGGTCACTCCGGCGTTGACGCCCTTCCAGCGGGCTCCGTCGGACTTCTTCGTCAGGCCGTCCCGCACATCGGTCGCGAGGTCGGCCAGTTCGCCGGCCATCGTCACCCAGTCGGACGCGGCCGTTCCCAGCTTGGCAAGGTTCAGGGCCATGAGGTCCGAGTACGAGAAACCACCCATGGCACTTCCTACTTGAAGTAGTCGTTCAGCACCGAGACGGGCAACGTCCCCGTACGGCCACGGATTTCGGCGGCTATCTTGGCGTCCTCCCGCGCATACAGCTTCTTGCTGTAGTCGAGGTGGTTGGAGATGTGCGCGCAGGCCTGCAGGACGTGCTTCACCTGCGAGGTCCAGACCTCGACGGTCGACTCCAGTTCCGGCCCCAGCCCGAGATCGTGACTCTTGAGCTCGGCGGCCGCCCGCATGGTGGACCCGGATCCGTTCTTGTCCGCGCCCGCGCCGGCGATGTCCGCTCTCTTCTTCAGCTCACCGTGGAGGACGAACGCCTCGTGGCCGACGGCCCCGAGATCGTCCTGGTACACCACGAGATCCAGGTCGCCGGCGCCTCTCGGTCCGGCCTGGTTCAGCTGCATCCGGGCGGCCTGGCCCTCCGACGTCGCGGCCTTGGACCTCTCCCACTCTTCCCAGACCACTTCGATCCCCCCGTTCTTCGCCCTACCGCGGCGGGTTCCACTGCGGCCATCAGCCGCCGCTCGCACAAACTTATCAACTCTCTTCACCTGCCCGGCGATTGGTTTTACCTCGCTTCTGACCGGCCCTGTTGCGCCGCGAGCCGACACCCGGCGGCATGGCGTGCGGAGGCAACCCGTGAGAACGGTCGGTTCACCAGGTGCGGTGACGGTTCCCCGGTTCATCCCACCGAGGGTGGCGGAGTCGTCCTACCGTGAGGAGCACCGCGACGGTACGCAGGGTGACTGTCCCGGTGCGGACGGTGTGGTGTACGGGTGTACGGGCGTGACGTGGCCGTGCCGTCGCCGGTTCGTCCTCGGTACAAGGAAACAGGGTGGTGGTACGGCATGGCGGCACAGCCGGGTGCGGGGGTTCCCACGGGCGGCGAGGCGGACGGCACGGACGAGGTCGCGGACCTGTTCCGGGCGCTCGGCCGGCAGATCAAGGTCGCCCGGGAGCGGGCCGGACTGAGCCAGAAGGAGCTGGGTGACCGGCTCGGGTACGGGGAGGAGACGATCTCGTCGGTCGAGCGGGCACGGCGGACGCCTCAACCGGAGTTGCTGGTCGCGGTGGATCGGCTGCTGGAGTGCGGGGGCCTGCTGGCTTCTGCGGCGGAGGATGTGGAGCGGGCGAAGACTCGGCGGAGGGTGCGGCATCCGGAGTGGTTCAAGGATTACGCGCGGTTGGAGCAGGAGGCGGTTGAGCTGCACGACTACAGCTCGCTTGTCCTTCCTGGACTCCTGCAGACGGAGGCTCACGCGAACGTGGTGTTTCGGACGCGTCAGCCCTTTCTGGACGAGGCGACCGTCGAACAGCGCGTGGCCGCACGGCTGGATCGCCAGCAGATTTTCAACCGCTGGCCTCCACCGTTCACGACCTTCACCATCGAGGAATCCGTGTTGCGTCGCCCACTCGGCGGGTGGGACGTTCATCGTGAACAGCTGGAAACCCTGCTGAGGTTCGGCAGGCTACGCAGTGTGGAGCTTCAGGTGCTGCCGATGGAGCGCAAGGAACATCCCAGTCTGGGCGGACCGTTCATCATGCTCACCCCAAAGGGAAAGCCGCAGGTGGCATACCTGGAGGTCCAGCACATCAGCCGACTGATCACAGATCCGGACGAGGTACGTATCCTTGCCGCACGCTACGGCAGCATCAGGGCGCAGGCACTCACGCCAGAAGAGTCACTGACCCTGATCAAGAAGATGCTGGGAGACCGATGAACACCGAACAGCCCGCACGGCTGGACTGGTTCAAGAGCAGCTACAGCAGCGGCGAAGGCGGCGCGTGCGTCGAGGTCGCCGCCGACACGACCGCCATACACGTACGCGACTCCAAGGAACGCGGTGGTCCTCAGCTCGCGTTCGCGCGGGGCGCGTGGGCCGGGTTCGTCGCGGACCTCGGGCGGGGTCGGACCTGACCGGCCCGCCCGAGGTCACGCCACTCAGGCCTCGTGGCGCGGCCCCTCCCCCGGCGGCGGGTCCAGCACGGTCCGGTACTCGCCGCCGGTCGCCCGGGCCTCCGCCATGCGGTCGTAGACGTCGAGGATGAGGTCCTTGGTGCGGTAGGCACCGCCGTGGGCGGCCTCATCCTCGCGCTGGACCACCGGGAACGTCTCCATGACGTACTCGACGTCCGCGCGACTGACCCCGTAGAGGTGGAAGAGCGCCGCGTCCAGCTCTACGCGCAACAGTTCGCGGCGTTCGTCGTTCCAACGGAACGGGGCACCTGCGCAGTCGAGGTCTGCGGCAAAGCCGGCCATGTCCCAGCTGGTGTATGTCAGTTCCAGCACACGGTCGATGAACCAGCGCACTCCACCGGGCGCCTCATGGAAGTCGGTGAGCCCCGGCACCGGCAGTTGATACAGGTATCCGTACGTCAGGTGCGTACCCGCGATCTTCTGACGGATCACGTAGTCAAAGACATACGACGACATGCAGGCCTGGAGCAGGGCAGCCGATTCTGCACTCTCCGGGAACACGAGCGGGTTGGTGTGCCCGACACCGTACGGCGGGAGCACCGTAGCCATGGTGGTTCGGGTATCGGTGGAACGGGCGATGTCTCGCCATCCCAGCAGCCACCCGTTCCACCACTCCCGGTCCGCCAGCCGCGTAGCAACCCCCGGCCACATGATCCGATTGCCCTTCTTGTCCCGCTTACCGGAGTCCACGTCGTCCTCCGGCACCCAGTACCGGGGCAGTGGAGCGAAGTCCGGGTCGTCGTGCTGTTGCGGCGTCACACGCGGCAACGTACCCATGTTGGCCTGGGCCTGAGTCTGGCCCTCGTACGTGCCCAGACGGTGGTCAAAGTGGTGGAGCATCTTCGCCTCGTACAGCGGGAGGTACCGCCGCTTGTCCCCGGCCTCGGGGCGGACGAACACGTTGTCGGTGAGGCGCCAGCCCTCTTCCTCCAGTTCCTCCTTGGTCCGGAAGAGATAGGAGTCGTTGGACATGTGGAACATGGTCATGAACGTCAGGCCCCACGGGTTGGTGCCGCCCCAGCCGTTCTCGTCCGGCTCCTTCATCAGGACCGGAACGCGGCGGTAGACGCCCAGGGTGATCTCGGCGTCCCGGCGGGTGCGGAACACCGGGAGCGTGCCCGTGTTGGGGTTGACCAGCAGGATCTCCTCCGGGGGCATGGCGAACCGCCGACCGTCCAGGTCCTCCATGTACCGGGTACCGAAGGCGAAGGACGCCTCGTCGACCCGCGTACCCACGCCGGTAGCGGTGAGCAGGGAGAAGCGCACCGAGTGGTGCACGTCCCGGCTCAGGATGAACGACTCGTTCTCGAAGTCCAGGAACGACGCGAGCCGCGCCGTGCGCACCAGGTCGGAGAAGAACGGGGCCGTCGTCGCGTCCGTGGCGATGCCGGTGGGCAGGACCAGACCCAGGCGCCCGGCCGGGGCGATACCCAGGGAGGCCGCCTCGGTGAACACCGCGTACGTGTTGACGTCGCCCCGGCCGGCCAGCGGAAAGCGGCCGGAGTCGCGCAGCAGATGGCTGACGCCCTCAGAGAGGCGGCGGGCGGCGATGAACTCGGCGTGCAGCGCCCGGTCCGTCTCCTCCTCGCTCTCGGCCAGCGCGTCGATCATGCGCTCGCGGGCCGCCTTGTTCGCGGCGTTCGCGATCTCTTCGTTCCGGGTCGCGAAGAACTCCTGCTCCTGGAGCTTGACCCGCTCCCACGGCGGATTCCCCAGCACACAGCTGAACCCACCCTGCCACCCGGTGCGTTCGTCGACACCCGGCGCGTCCAGGTCCGCCGGGACCCGGAACACCTCGGGGAACTCCAGGTGCCAGTGGAAGAAGTGGTACTCCTCCTTCAGCCGCTTCACCATGTCGACCGTGCCGGGCGGCAGGCTCGCCTCACCCTTCTCGGAGTGCAGGGTGAGCAGGGACTTGGTGGTGAGCGCGGGCGGTGTCGCCGCCGACACCGTCTTCTTCCAGACGAACGCCGCGCACCACGCGTCCGCGAGCTCCAGGGCGCGGACGTAGTCGCGGGACGTGGTCAGTGCGTGGTATTCACGGGCCTGGCCCTGGACGTCCTCCAGCTCCTCCGAGTCCACACCGGTGATCAGGGAAACCTTCTCACCGAACTCGGCGTTGGAGCCCAGGACGAACGGCTCCTCGGCGAAGAGCTCCACCTGGCTCACCCCGCGCCGCAGCGCGGCCCGCCACGCCGCGCGCTCCGACGCGTTCCGCTTCTTCAGGTCGGTGACGTGCTTCCGGTCGTCGCCCTCCAGCGGCTTGAACGCGTCGTCCGGCAGGCCGCCGGCCAGCAGTTTCGGGGTCGTGCCGAGCAGGCCGTTGCCGTGCTTGATGTGGGCGTCGAGGAAGGTGAGGGGCCGGCCCGGCTCCATCGCCTCGATCCACAGGGAGACCTTGGCCAGTTCGACGGCCATGCGGTTGAGGTCGACGCCGTAGACGCAGCGCGAGACGACGTCGCGCAGGGCGTGCCGTACGTCCTCGGCGCTGGGCTCGGGGTCGTCCTTGCGGATCTCGGCGAGGCGGCGGGCGATACGGCGGGCGGCGGCGACCAGGAAGTGGCCGGAGCCGCAGGCGGGGTCGCAGACCGTCAGGGCGAGCAGGGCGTCCTCGCGCTCCTTCGGCGTCGTACCGGAGCGGACCGCCTGGTCGATGACCGGGTCGAGCGTGGAGTCGAGGAGGCAGTCGATGAGCGGGGACGGGGTGTAGTAGGAGCCGGAGGTCTTGCGGTCGTTGCCGTCGAGCTTGGCCAGGACGTACGTGTCGCCCTCGTCCAGGCGCGGCTCCAGCTCCAGCAGGGACTCGTAGACGGAGCCGAGTTCGTCCGCGCCCAGGTGGCGGTAGTCAACCTTGCGGGGGCGGCCCAGCTTGGCGTCGTGGACGACGGACAGGGCGCGTACGGCCTCGTACAGGGCCTGGTTGGACAGGCTGAGCCCGTCCAGGATCTCGTCCGTCTTCGTGGGCTCGAAGAGGCCGCCGAGGGCGGGCAGGCCCAGCTCGGGACGGCCGCCGGGGGTGCCGAGGCCCTTGATGACGAGGTCCAGGGCGTGCCACTGGTCGCCGTGGAGGGTGCCGACGCGGCGGGCGAGGCGGCGCAGGCGGGCCGTGGAGAAGTACTTCTCGTAGGTCTCCCGGGCCGCCGTGGTCGCCTCGGGGTGCAGCAGCAGGTCCCGGTCCTCGGTGACGAAGAGGAACAGCAGGCGGTAGGCGAGGCGGAGCAGCGCCGGGTGGAGGTGGTCGCGGACGTTCTTGTCACGGGTGCGCAGGGCGTCGCGCAGCGCCGCGTTGTCGGGGTGGGTGATGAGGCCGTTGCCGATGGCGACGAGGGCCTTCTCCACTCCCTTGCGGAGTTCCTTCAGGGCGCGGGTGCCGCTGTCGATGGCTTCGGTGCGCCACTTCTCCAGCGGGCAGGTCGCGGCCGGCTCGCCCTTGGCACGGGGCTCGAAGCGGGTGCGGTGCAGCAGTCGCCACAGCAGCACGAAGTCGTCGGAGCGGTTGCCTTCGAAGATCGCCTGGAGGTCGAACTCGATGAAGGCGGCACCGGTGAGGGACGCCGACTCGCGCAGCAGGCGTAGCTGGCGGCCGTTGGAGAGCACGCCCCACAGGGTGGAGTCCACGGAGCGGTTGAGGTACTCCTGGACCATCGACTGCGGGATCTGCTTGGCCAGTTCCGGGGTGCGGTGGTCCAGGGGGACGTTCCAGCCGGTGAGGTGCACGGGGACGTGCGCCCACTGGTGGCTGACGTCGAAGTCCTTCTCCTCGTCGCGGGAGCGCAGGCCGGGGGCGGGCACGGGGGTGAGGGCGCCGAAGCCGAGCTGCTCGAAGAGGGGCAGCAGCCAGCGTTCGGTGGTCAGGCCGACCGCGTGCACGCCGGGGTCGGCGTCGGCTCCGTCGCGGACCAGCGCGTCCTGGTAGGCGGTCCACACGCCGCGCAGGTAGCCCCAGGAGCGTTCGGCGGCGTCCCGTACGGAGTCGCCCTTGGCGTACAGGCGGTAGTCGGCGGGCTTGGAGCCGGTCTGCTCCTTGCCCTCCTTGATCCGTACCAGTAGATCGTACGGGAGCAGGCCGCCGACGGTGGCGACGGTGTCGGTGACGAGGGTTCTGGCGAGGCTCATGCGTCCGCTCCCTGGGTGATCGTCGCGACCGGACGGTAGTGGTAGACACCGAGGACGTCGGGATCGCCCTGCGGAAGCACCTTCAGGCCCTGGAGACGGGCCTGGGAGGCGGTGCGTACCCGGTGGTGGGAGTCCTCCAGCTGTTTGCCGAGTTCGGCCGAGCGCACCCGTAGCGCGGGCATCAGGACGGCGGGGAGGGCGGCGAGGATCTCCTCGATGTGCCCGGCGGCGAACTTCGGGTCGGTGTTCCCGGCGGCGCGGGCGTCCAGGAGGGCCAGTGCCTCGTCCTCGGGCAGCCATGCGGGGGCAGTGGCACTGCCGTGGAAGGCTACGACCCGGGCGTCCTCGGCGAGCCGCTCGACCGTTCCTCCCTTGCGGGTCGGCAGGTTCAGCTGGAAGCGGTGGCGGACCAGCAGGAGGGTGGTGGGGCGGGCGACCGCCTTGGTGCGGACGACGCCGCAGCGGCGGGCGGGGCGCTGCCACTGCGGGATCTTGTCGGCGTCGTCGAGGGCCGCGTCCAGGACGAAGCGGGCGGTGGCGGCGACCACCGGGTCGGTGCGGGTGAGGGCGGCCTCGCCGCGCGGCGCGCTCGGGGCGTCGTGGAAGACGACCGGGCGGGGGTGGCGGGGGCCGAGCGCGGCGGAGACGGCGTCGCGCAGGCCGAGCGGAAGGGCGTCGGTATGGACGGTGAAACCGCCCTGCTTCGTCGGGGCGGGCATGCCGCGCAGCGCCGTCAGGGCGCGGCGGGTGAAGTCGCGCACCTCCTCGCCGGTACCGAGCGCGGCACGAACCTCGGCGACCTCGGCGGCCACCTCGTCCTTCTTGATGCGGTGCTGGGCGTAGCGGGAGCGGTTGCGCTTCTCGCGTTCGGCGGAGGACTGCCAGGCGATCTCCAGTTGCTCGGCTGCGGCCGCCTCCTCCTGAGGGAACAGGCCCTCCTGTTCGTAGGCCGTCTTCTCACCGCGCAGGATCAGGCCCTCGAAGACGGCCTGCATGGCGCTCTCGGACTCCTGCGGCACGGGTACGGAGATGCCGGTGACCCGGCGGATCCGCTCGTGCTTGCGCAGCAGGACGTTCAGGACGATGCCGTCGACGGGGTTGTCGGCGCCGTACAGGGTGAGCGCCTTGACGACGTCGGTGCGCTGGCCGAAGCGGTCGACGCGGCCCTCGCGCTGCTCGTGCCGGGTGGGGTTCCAGGCGAGGTCGTAGTGGACGACGGCGTCGAAGGACTCCTGGAGGTTGACGCCCTCGGACAGGCAGTCGGTGGCGACCAGGACGCGGCGCTCGGCCGGCGGGTTGCCGTCCTCGTCGGCGCCGGTCAGTTCGGCGATGCGGGTGACGCGCTGGTCGGGCGAGAGTTCACCGGTGACGGAGGCGACGGCGACCGGGTGCTCGGTGCCCTTCTTGTTGAGGACCTTGGCGAGGTGCCTGGCCACGTAGTCGGCGGTCGCGATGTAGCGGCAGAAGACGATGGGGCGGTAGCCCTCGTCGAGGAGGTCGGTGACGGTGGCGATCAGCTTCTTGAGCTTGGTGTCGCGGGTGGGGCCTTCGAGTTTCCTGGCCGCCTCGGCCATGGCGATCAGACGGGCCTTCTCCTCGTCGTCCTCCGCGGTGTCCTCGTGCTCGGAGGTGCCGTCGGGGCCGTCGGCCGCCTCCGCGGCGGCGGGCAGCCGGGTGCCGGGGACCGCGTCGGCGGACTCGGCGCCCTCGCTGTCGGCCGGGTCGGAGACGGTGCGCTCGCCGGTGCGGTCGGCCTCCTCCGGGGAGTCGGCCTCCTCGACGCCGGCCCGGGTGTTCAGGGACTGCACGGCGGCGGCCGGGGAGGAGGACAGGGTGCGCAACAGGGCGAGGGTGGACCACCAGCGCTGGCGCTGCTGGAGGGCGCCGTCGGCCGCTCGGACGGTCTCGCGGGCATACGCCAGCACCTCGTCGAGCAGCTTCTTGTAGTCGCGGTGCAGAGTGTAGGGGGACTCGGCGGTGTCGCGGGAGGAGGGGAAGTGCGCGCCGTCGCCGAAGTCGTCGCGGATGTCGGCGCGGCGGCGCTGCACGAAGTACTCCGCGAGGAGCCGGCGGCCCGCCTCCGTGTCGAAGCTCACCGTGGCGAGGCGGTCGTCGAGCAGGCCGAGCAGGCGGCGGAAGGGTTCCTCCTTGCCGCTGTGCGGGGTGGCCGTGACCAGCAGGAGGTGGCGGTCCGCCTGGTCGGCCAGGGCACGCAGCAGGGAGTACCGCTGCTGGGAGGTGCGCGCGGAGGCGCCGATCGCGGTGTCGGCGACGCAGGAGTGCGCCTCGTCGACGATCACCAGGTCGGGGCAGTTCTTCAGGAAGTCCTCGCGGTGGCGGGGGGACTTGATGAAGTCGGTGGAGACGACGTAGGCGCCGTCGGGGCGGAACACCGACTGGCCGTACGGCGTCTCGCGCAGCAGCCGGCCGATCGTGGACGGCAACACGAGACGGGCGTCCACGCCGAACTTGCCGTACAGCTCGGCCCGCCACTGCTCGGCCAGGGCCGGCGAGCACAGCACGACCAGGCCCCGGGCGTCGCCCTGGGCCAGCAGCTCGGCGGCGATCAGTCCCGCCTCCACCGTCTTGCCGATGCCGACGTCGTCGGCGATCAGGAGGCGGACGGTGTCCTGGCGGAGCGCCATCAACAGCGGCACCAGCTGGTACGGGCGGGGGTCCACGGAGACCGAAGCGAGCGAGCGGAAGGGGCCGGCGCCGGAGCGGAAGCCGATGCGCAGGGCCGTGCGCAGCAGCCCGGCGGCCTGCTGGTCGCCCAGGTCGGAAGGGGTGGGCGGGGCGAAGGTGGCGGGTACCACCTGCTCCAGTGCGGGCAGGATGCCCGCGACGTCGTCGTCGGCGCCGCCGAGCGGGCGCAGGACGAGGAGCTCCGGCGTGGAGTCCGGCAGCACGACCCACTCACGGCCCCGGGCATGGACGAGGGAGCCGACCGCGTACTGCTGCTGGGTCGGCTGGGCGGCGGTGGTCATGGGTGCCTTCCGGGGTCGGGGCGGGCGGAACTACGGTCGGGCCGGCGGGCGGGTGCAGGTCGCACGGGGACAGCGCGTGACGCGCCGTCCCCGTGCACGGAGGGTGGTGAGATCCGCCGCAGGTCAGCGGCGTGCCTCACCGAACACCGAAGGGTACTCGGCGACGGCCTTGGCCCAGTCGTCGTCGTACCGGATGCGGATGACCTCCCAGCCGATCTCCTTCAGCCGCTCGGCGGCCTCCTCGTCACGCAGGGCGGTCTCGGCGTGGTCATGGTGCGGGCCGTCGACGAACACGGCGACCGGGCCGTAGCCGGTGTCGTAGACGAAGTCCGGCTTGGACAGGGCCTCGCTCACCTTCATCTGCTGGCGTTGCGGCAGATGGTGGCCGTGGGCCCGGAGGTAGGCGATGAACCGCTCCTCCAGGGAGGAGTCGGCGCCCTCGATGAGCGCGTCGGCGTGCTCGTCGCGGGTGCGGCCGACGTGGCCGCCGCCGACCGCACCGTCCTTGAGCTCCATCAGCAGGTCGCGGACCAGACGGCGGTCGATCGCCCGGTGGTGGCGCTGGTTGCCGAAGGAGAGCAGGCAGTCGTAACAGCCCTTCTCGCAGGGGTCGCCGTTCTCCTTCTCCGCTCCCCGGTCGCGGCCGTGCTGGTCAAAGTGTGCGATCTCCAGGGCTCGCCGTGCAGCAGCGGCGAGCGCCTTGGGCTCGGCCTGCAACCGGCGCAGCACACCCGCACCGCCCTCGGCGCTCTCGATGAACAGCAGCCGCTCGCGGGGACCGTCGTACGGAGGCAGCTCCTCGGTGTCCAGTTCGGAGTCCTCCAGCTGGAACTCGGCCTCGATGCCCCGCTCCAGCGCGTACTGGAGGGTGATCGCCGTGTCCCGGTCGACGGGGGCCGCGAGCTGGAGCACAAGGATGTTGCGGGTGTCCTGGACGTAGGGGATGACGGGGACCTTGCGCAGCGCCTTGTCCGCGTCGGCCAGGCCCTCCTGTTCCTCCGGGGCCTCCCGGCCGGCCGTGCCGGTGCCCTTGGCTCCGGTGGAGCCGGCCAGCCACTCCCCCGTGACCGGGTCGATCCAGAAGCCGATTTCGCCCTTGGCGACCGAGCGGCGGTAGCCGAGGTTGGTGAGCCGGACCGTGGCGCTGTCGCCGTAGGCGAGGTGCGCGAGGAGCGTGCCGGCCGCGGACTTGGCCTCGGCCCGCAGGGAGCCGTCGCGGCCGTCCTCGTGCTTCTTGAAACGGTAGGAGATCTCCACGGCGTAGCCGGTGCGCTGGCGCTCCTCCTCGTCGGAGGAGATCCGGTCGCGGCGCTGGGTGAAGACCGTGTGCAGGTGCAGCAGGCCGGTGCGGGCGTCGCCGAGCGTGCCCTGGCAGCCGGGGCAGGTGTCCTCGCGCTGGTCCTCCGGTGACAGGTAGCCGCAGCTCTGGCACACCTTGGCGCTGTCGGTGGTCAGCTCGCCGGAGGTGTCCGGCGGCAGCTGGACCCGGTTCACCTTGAAGCGGCTGCCCTCGTGGTAGATCAGCGCGCCGGGGCCGAACTCGCGGATCGCGATGAACCGGGACCGCTGGAGGTAGTCGCCGTCGTAGCCGCGGCTGGTGCGGCTGGTGCCGGGGATGTACGCGGCCAGCGGCAGCCGGGGGAAGGAATAGCCGGGCAGGAAGCCCTCGGAGGCGAAGTAGCGGTACGGATAGAAGTCGGACAGCACCGTGCGCTCACCGCCTTGGCGGTTCTCCAGGAGCGCTATCTGGTTCTCCGCCTGGGCGCGGCGGCGTACGGCCTGCTGCTGGGAGCGGCCGGTCGCCGTGCGGTTACGGATGTTGTCGTGCTGGAGCTCCCGCTCCTCCAGCGCCTTCTGGTAGAGGGTGCGCCAGCGGCCGCAGGCCAGGTCGAAGGCGCCCGGAGCGCCGCTGACGGTGTCCTCCAGCCACTGCTCGTGCCACCACGAGGTGTCCCGCAGTGTGTCGGCGCAGCCGGCGAGGACGGTACGGGCACGGGCCAGGGCCCGGGCTTGCGCCCTCTTGTTGGCGATCTGCTCGCGCACCTCGGGCAGCAGGGCCAGGGAGGGGGCCTTGCCGTCCGCGTCGATGATCTTCGTCATGGAGCGGCCCAGTTCCAGGCCGGTCTCGGCGAGCCAGATGGCGTGCACGTGCGAGGCGAGCAGGTCCTCGTTGGCCAGGTCCAGGCGCGGCGGGGCGACGGTACCGGCGACCATCTGGGCGGAACGGGTGAAGTAGTACTGGTCGTGGCTGTTGCCGGTGGCGCAGTACGTGGTGACCAGCGCGGGCTGACCGGAGCGGCCCGCACGGCCGGAACGCTGGGCGTAGTTGGCGGGGGTGGGCGGCACGTTGCGCAGGTTGACCGAATTGAGGCTGGCGATGTCGACGCCCAGCTCCATGGTGGGCGAGCAGTACAGCAAGGGCAGCGGAACGCCCTTGCTGAACAGCTGCTCCCGCTCCTCGCGGATGTCGGGGTGGACCTGGGCGGTGTGCTCGGCCGCGTGCAGGCCGGCGAAGGTGCCGGCGACGTCCTTGTAGAGGCCCTTGAAGAAGGCGTTGACGCGGGGCCCCCGCCCGTCGCGGTAGGTGCGGCGCAACCGGTCCACCGCGCCGTGGTCGTCGTCGCGGGCGTGCCAGCGGATGACCGGGTGGTGGATCTGGTAGCCGGGGTCCTCCCCGCGCTGCTGGGTGACGCGCGCGAGGACGCCCCCGTCGGCGAGGACGTCGAGCAGGTCGCGGATGACATCCTGCGCGTCGTCGAGCGAGAGGCCGTGCTGCCAGTCGGGGAAGGTCCCCGACTTGCGGACGTAACGACCGAAGGCGCCGCGGCCGGTGAGGTTGAGCTCGCTGCGGGTACGCCCGGAGCGGCCGGGGCGGCCGGGGCGCGGCACCGCGACGCCGGGCGCCGGCGGCGCGGATTCGGTCTCGGCCACCGCCCAGGCGTCATTGAGTTTGGCCGACTCCTTGCGCAGCTCGTTGAACTTCGCCTCGGTGAAATACGGGGTGTCCACGGCCCGCTGACGGCGCAGTTCGTCCATGAGGACACGGGACAGCTCAAGGCGAGTAGCGGGAGTGGCGGTGCGCAGCGGTCCCGCGGCCCGGAGCCACCGTTCCTCGTCCTGGGCGATCTCGTCGAGCCCGGCGTACTCCAGGCCGAGCAGACCGGTCTGCTCCAGGTTGGGCATGGTGACCCGCCAGCCGCGCTCCAGGTCCAGGAACAGCCGGTACTCGGCCACCTGGGCCAGCGCCTCCAGCGTCTCCTCGGCGAGCGCCTCCACCTCGGTGGGGTTGTTGGCGTACTCGTGCCGGGCCAGCCCCATGGCTGCCACAACCTCTTCACCCAGCCGCCTCCAGCGCAGCCCTTTTTCTCCCGCCTTGAGCATCGCGCGGTAGAGGGCGCCGCGCAGCTGGGTCACCATCACGAAGTCGTTGAAGTGCCCCGACTGAAGGCTGGCGTCCTGCCGGTTGTCGACGAAGGTGAGGAGCTTGCGCGCGTCCTCGTCGAGTTCGCTCTCGGGCAGGTTCTTGAGGTGACGGACGATGGAGGCGCTGATGACCGAGGTGGCCGTGGAACGGCCTTCCTGGTCGAGCGTCATCAGCTTGGCGAAGTCCCGCTCCTTGACCTGTTCGTAGCTGACCCCGCACTCCAGGCAGAACAGGAACGGGGCGGGCAGGTAAGCCGCGTACAGGCCGCCCTGACCCTTGTCCACCGTGGCGCCGTCGGGGCGCACCCACACGGGCTGGGGCGCGCGCTTCTTGCGGCTGGCGGTGAGGACGGTCGTTCCCTTCTTCGGGTCGGGGGTGAGCCAGCTGTCGGGGAACCGGCGCTGTTCGACGGCGTCGCCGAGGTGCTCGGGCCAGGGATTGGCTGCGGAGACGTACAGGTAGCCCTGTTCATCGTCCTGGTCCTCGCGGGTGCGGAACGTGACCGTGCCGTCCTCGCTCTGGTCACGGGCCACCGTCAGGTACTCCTGACCGCACTCGCGGCAGAAGGACAACGGCAGCAGCAGCTTCTCCGGCTGCCCGGGCACCCGCTGCTGGTAGGTGCGGGTGATGTATCGGCTTTCGGCCGGCTCCAGGGAGACGTACGCCGAGCCGCCCTTGGACAGGAACTGGTGCAGCCGGAAGGCGAACAGGGGCCGGTCGGTCTCCGGGTCACGGGCCTGCGAACCGGCCTGCAGGGTGGCGCGGATGGCGTTCATGCAGGCGGTGTACGGCTCGTCGTCGGGCGCCTCCTTCGGGATGTCGAAGGCCTTCTCGCGCAGGGCACGCGCGGCGATTTCCACGGTGACGGGATCGGCGCGGACCAGCAGTTCCGTACCGTCCTCGTCGGCGACCTTGGTGAGCCCGAACGTGGTCTCGATCCAGCGGGCCAGCGGGTCGGCGGCGAGCGCCGCGTACTCCTGCGGCGGGTTGTTCTCCCTTACCCGGGCGGCGAGTTCGGCGGAGGTGGGAGCGGCGTCCCCGGTCGCCCGGACCAGGGTCTCGCCCACCACCTGTTCCGGGAGGATCTCCGTGTCGAACAACGTGGAGGCGACATCTGCGACGGCACGGCGGCGGGCGGCCGGGGTGCCGTCGGTAGCCATGGTGGCGGAGGTGCCGACGCACTGCAGGTCGGGCGACTCGCACGCCTCACGCACGCGCCGCACCAGCACGGCGACGTCGGCGCCCTGTCGGCCGCGGTAGGTGTGCAACTCGTCGAGGACGAGGAAGCGCAGGCCCTTGGCCCGACCGATGAGGCGCTTGCGCTCCTCGGGCCGGGTGAGCATCAGTTCCAGCATCACGTAGTTGGTGAGCAGGATGTCCGGCGGGCTGTCGAGCACCGCGTCCTTGTCGGCCTGCTTCTCCTGGCCGGTGTAACGGGCGTACGTGACCGGCTCCTCGCCTTCGCCGTAGCCGGCGGTGAGGAACTTCTTCAGCTCGCCCATCTGACTGTTGGCCAGGGCGTTCATTGGATAGACGATGATCGCCTTGATGCCGGGGGGCGCTCCGGCGTCCTTCTCCCGCAGCACCCGGTCGACGATGGGCACGATGTAACCGAGGCTCTTGCCGGAGCCGGTGCCGGTGGTGAGCACGTAGGACTGCCGGGAGGCGGCGGCCTCGATGGCGTCGCTCTGGTGACGGTGGAAGGTGATGGGGCGGACGGTCGCGTCCGGCTTGTCCTTGCCGACACGGAAGATGCGCTTGCACTCGGGATGCAGGAGGCCCAGGTCGTCGGCGAGATGGTCGACGGTACCGCCGCGCTCGAAGCTCGGGTTCAGTGAGAGCCAGGGATCGGGCCACTGGTCTCCATCAGCGAGGGATTTGGAGACCTTCTCACCGATGCGCGGATCGTCGATCACCACCGATCCGGACGTGTACTCCTTGTAGTCCTGGATGAGTCGGCGGTGCACCCCGAAGACGTCCACGTGATCCTCACTTGTTCCCGACGCGATCCACACGTCACCGTAGTGGGTGGAGGTACGAGTGGTACTGCCCCTCCCTCATCTCTATTAGATCAGCAATCTGTGAACAGAGTCAACACGCATACCGTCCTCGGCCGATGCACTGCACGCGCCGTCGTGCCACACTCTCCCCTGACGACCGCCCGGGGCGCGGCGCCACGGGCACGGAGGGGACGGGGCCACAGCACGGATGAACACGGGATCGCTGATCGCCGGTAGGTACCGGATCAAGAACCTCATCGGTCGGGGCGGTATGGGCGTCGTCTGGCTCGCGCACGACGAGAACCTCGGCCGCGACGTGGCACTGAAGACCATGAGCACCGACCTCGGCCTCACCGAGGAGCAACGCGCCCGCGACGCCGAACGGTTCCGCCGTGAGGCGCAGGCCGTCGCCCGGCTCGACCACCCCGGGCTGGCGACCGTCTACGACCTCGGCGAGGAAAACGGTACGCGTTTCCTTGTGATGCAGTATGTGATCGGGCTCTCGCTCGGTGACCGGATCATCGAGGAAGGCCCGCTCTCCGTCGAGGAGACCGCCTCGATCGGTGTGCAGATCGCCTCCGTCCTGGGTTCGGTTCACGCACGTGATGTCGTGCACCGCGATCTCAAGGGCAGCAACGTCGTCATCCGTACGGACGGGGTGGTGAAGGTCCTGGACTTCGGTGTCGCCGCCTTCCTCGATCCCGAGGCGACATCGCTCACCACGACCGGAGAACGTCCCGGAAGCCTGGAATGCATGGCGCCGGAACAGATCCGGGGCAAGCCGGTCGACGCGCGCACGGACCTGTACGCGCTTGGCTGTCTGCTCTACGCGATGCTGACGGGTGAACCCGTCTTCGCCCACGACTCCGAACTCATGCTGCCCGGGATGATCCTGGAGAAGCCGCCCGCGCCGCCCCGGGAATTGCGCCGCGGAATCCCCACCGCGCTGGAGGAACTCGTGCTCCAGCTGCTGGCCAAGGAGCCCGACGAGCGGCCCGTTCACGCGGGTGAGGTGTGGCAGCGCCTCTCCGCGTGGTTACCCGCACGTCGTACGCCTGAAGAGGCCCTGGTGCCGTGGGCGGAGGTGGACCCGCTGCGGCCCTTCACCCATCCGATGGGTCCCGACGCACGACCGGTGCGGGCCTGGGCCCGGGCGGTCGGCCGGCGGGGGCACGGTCCGGGCCTCTGACCGCACGCGGCAACCACCCGGATCGCACACTCCCGCCGGCCCTGTTCCCTTCGGAATCAGAATCCGAACAACGCCAACTGCTCCTGCTCATCAGCAGGTTCGGGCTGATCCGGTTCCAGGGCGAGACCCGCTGCCGCCGTCGTGGCCGGGTCGGGATCCGCCGCAGCGTCCGTCGCACTCTGCTCCTCCGGCGGGCTCACCGGAACCTGTGCGCCTTCCGCCGGGGCTTCCACGCCGTCCACCGGATCCTCTTCCCCCTCGGGCCGCGTCGGCAGCACGTACTGCTGGCCCAGGCCCGCCAGGTGCAGCGGCAGCGGCAGGGCGAGCGCCTGGGGGTAGTCGGGGGGCTGGCGCAGCAGGTGGGCGGCGAGGGCCAGGGCCTGCGGGTCGTCTCCGTCGTCGGTGTGGCAGCCGAGGACGGCCAGTTCGACGAGGGCGGGCATCCAGCCCACCACTCCCGTGTCGATGGTCGGCTCTCCCTTGCGCTTGCCCATCCTGAGCGGACGCGGCGCCAGTTTGTCTGCCTCCACCGCCGAGGAGCTGAACTGCACGGGCTTGGGAGTCGTGCTGTAGAAGACCCGGCCCGCTCCCTCACCTTCCGGGATCCACAGGTGCGGTGCGATGCCGTTGGGTCCGTCCTTGGGGTTCACCCCCCACCACTGGGCGGTCTCGCGGCCCTTCCCCGTGCGCACCCGCACCAGTCGCAGGTCCGGAGCGAGCCGCCGCGGTTCAGCGTGCCCATCACGGATGCGGTCCTGCTCCGTACGGCCGTCCTGGAGCCAGGTCCAGTGCGACCGGGCGTTCTGCGCATCGACCAGGAGCATCGTGGGCCGGCGGCGCAGCGACGCACGTACCTTCTGTAGCCACTCCTCCGCGGTCCGCCGCTGCTCCTCACGGTCGGCGCGCCAGCTGCGCCGGCGGCTGGCGGGCACCGCCTCACCCTCCGCCCGTGGCGCCGGCACGGAGGGCCGTACCTCGGCGAGATGGGTGAGCCTGAGCAGCATGACGGGGTACGGCACCCACGCCCCGGCGCCGTCGTCGGCGTCCGGGTCCCAGCCCTGGACCCGGGCCAGACCGCTCCCGGGGGCCTGGGGGGTGACCAGGACGGCGACCGGGACATCGGCGGCCCAGCGGTTGCGCGCGGTGTGGTTCTTGCGGACCATCCAGACCGCTGCGTACCGCATCCCCTGCGGGACGCCCTGTTCGATACCGTGCTCGGGATGGACCCGAGCGCCCAACTGCCGCAGTCCGTCGTCCCAGGCCATCAGGGCCCGGTGGTCCATGCTGCCCAGGGAGTTGTATCCCTTGGTCTTCTTGGGGAGCGCCACGAACTGTGTGACGAAGCCGGCGTCGGCGCAGCCGAGCCGCAGGGCGAACTTGGAGTCGTGGTCCCGGGACGCGAAATCGGCGGGGCGGTCGATCTCGACCAGGGCCAGTGCGGGCGCCTCCCCGGTCCGGTCGCCGGTCAGCCACGCCGCCGTCTCGGCCCGCCGCTCCCCCACGGCCGCGGTGACCGCTTCTCGGCTACGCCGTACGCCCTCCGGAAGGTCGAGGCCCGCGGTCAGGGCCCGGCCGGTGCCATCATCAAGGCGCACGACGGGCCGCAGGCACCGCACGCGGACGGTGAGTTCCGGCGCCTGCCACTCGTGCACCACCGGACGGCCCGGGTTGGCAGCGTCGTACTCCTGCTCGGTGAAGGAACCACCGTCGCCCTTGAGGCCGAGCCGCGTGGCGAGTGCCCCGAGGGCCGCGTCTCGCATCTCGGCCGACTGCCACAGCAGCCGCGTTTCCAGTACCGGTCGGCCGTCCTCGGTCCGCCTGGCGCCGAGTTCTCCGACAGCGAAAGCCACCGCCGCCCGACGCTCGGCGCAGCGACGGGTCTCCTCCTCTTCCCGTGCCGCCTTGGGGACACTGGAGGGCGGGGCGTTGAGCGGTTTGGCCGCAGCGAGCGCGGTGTGCGTGAGGTCCGGTGCCGTACGCAGTTCGGCGGGAAGGGCCGCTTGCGCCCAGGCCGTCAGCTCCGAACACTGGTTCGACATCAGGCCGGCCTTGACCTCGTGGCCGCCCATCGCGGTGCGGTACACGATCCCGGCCCGTGCGTCGCGCCGCAGCCACTCCTCCGGGTCCGTCAGGATCGCGTCGGCGTCAGGGAACGGTTCGCCGAGGGAGACGTCCTGGAGCAGCCGGGCCGGGCCACCGAAGGCCCAGCCTTCGGCGAACTCGCCCCGCTCCTTGTCCCAGCGTCGCTCCAGCTGGGCGACGGCGTACCGCTCGCTGAGCGGCACTCCGGGCAGCACCGGCACCCGGGGGCGCAGCAGCACCGTGGTCCGGCTTCCGTACGGCAGCCGTACCCGTCCCGTCGCGGGTGACGTGCGCGTCGCCCAGCGGCGGATGGACCAGTGGAGGTGGAAACGGGGCAGAGGGTCGAACGGCACGGTGTGCAGGGTGATGTTGAGGACGACGGAGAACCACCAGGTGCCCTTGCCGGGCGACGGCTCGTACGGCAAGGGCTGCGAGACCAGCTCCGCGCCCTGGTCCCTGGGGCCGCGCGGCATGGCGCGGAAGTGCAGCCGCCCGCCCTCGTACGGGTACGGTCCCAGGGCCAGGACTCGGCGGGCCAGCCAGTCCGTGGTGAGGGTGAACTGGTGGGGGGCAGGCGCGGCGGTGCCGCCCCGGGTGCGGTCGCAGACCAGCAGTTCGCGTTCGACGGGCTCCCACTCGGGCGGGTGCTCGGCGAGCTGGGCGCGGACGTCCTTGAGCAGGGGCCGATGCTCCGGTTCGGGCCGCAGCTCGCGCAGCCAGCGGCCCAGCAGCGGAGTGAGGACGTGCGGGGGCAGCGGGTCGGGGGCGTCCTCGGCAACGTACAGCCAGCGCTCCGGTTCCTCTCCCCGCTCGTGGAAGGGCGGCCGGGGCAGCACGAGGACGTCCGGGACGAAGGCCTGCAGGACCTGTTCGAGGCGGCGGGTGGGTACGGTCCGGTACGGCTCCGCCTGCGGGTCACGGCCGGCGCTGCACAGGGCGAGAATCGCGTCCCGCCACTGTTCGGGGAAGGGCAGGGCGCGGTAGCGCGCGGTCAGGGTCGTCCCGGGGTCGGCCGGGAGCCAGGCGGCGGTGCGGACGGTGCGGTAGTTCACGGGCATGGCGAAACCTCCTTCGGAGGATGCGGCGGTGGCGTGCGGGCCGGCGCCGGCCGTCTCAGCGGACGGGCCGGTGATGGCCGAGGGCCTGCAGGGCGTCGTGGAAGGGCCGGTAGAGCAGCCGGGCCAGTGCCGGGTCGGCCGGGTCGGGAAAGGCGTCCGGATCGGCATCGGGGGCGAAGTACGGTGACAGAACCGACCGCAGGGCCCGCAGCAGACCGTCGGCGGCCGGGACGGCGGCGCCCGAGGCCGTAGGAGCGAGGGACCGCGCCAGCCGGGGAGCGAAGGCCGCGTCGACGAACACGACCCTGGCGGGTACTCCACCGCGTACCAGGCGGCCGATGACCTGCCACATGGTGACCAGTTGGTCCCATGCGAACGCGCGCTTCTCCCAGGGGGACAGCCGGGAGTAGATGTAACGCCGAGACAGCAGCCGACGCCACTCCTGGCGGCCCGCGAACCTCAGATCACGGCCCGCCTGGTCCAGCGTGGTGGCCTGGGCCACCAGCTCGGTGAAGGTGGCGGGCCCCGGAAGGTCGTCGGCTCGCGGCCGGTCGCGGACGAAGCGACTGATCCAGTCGTTGACGGCGAAGACCGACAGGGACAGCTCGTCGGGCCGGGGATGCGGGCGGGCGAGGAAGAGCGCGGTGCCGAAGGCGGCGTTGCGCTGGACGTTGAGGATGTTGTGGCCGCGTTCGACCGCCAGCAGCGGGGCGACCAGGACTTCCGCGGCCGGGTCCTCGGCGAACAGCGCGAGATCGCCGCGGCGCAGGGTGGACGAGGTGGTCCCGCCCTCCGCGAAACCCATGCCGTGCAGGGCCTGGTCGAGGTCGGCGTCATCCGGTACGAGCACCCGGACCCGGCCCTGCCACCGCTCCTCGGCGTCCAGGGTGTCGGCGACGGCGTAGGCCTCCCGGTAGCTTCCCACCAGCAGCAGTGCCCGCTTGCGGTGGTCGTCGGCGACCTTGGCCAGTTCCAGGTCGAGAGGGCTGTCGCAGCCGCCGGGGCCGGGGCGGCCCAGCTTCGCGGCGATCGCGCGCGCCTGGGTGGTCCGGGCCTTGGGGGCCGTCCCGGACAAGCTCATCGGCCTGCCCTCCTCGTCGTAGAGGAAGTGGGTGTCGAAGCGGGTGCGCGCCACCGCTTCGAGCGATCGGGCGGACGGTTTCAGGACCGCTCCCACCGGGGCGAGCACGTGGGCCCGGGTGGACTCGCCGGCCCAGCTGGTTCCCGACATCAGCACCACATGGGGGCCCGGGCGGCCGGCCGCACGGTCCGCGCCCAGCTCCGGGAGGGAAAGGAGGAGCTCACGTCCGACGCCGGCACAGCGGAAGAAGCGCAGGGTTCCGCTGGTGCGGCCGATCTCGTCACGCTCCCGGTCATCGGGGAGGTACTGGAAACCGAGGACGTTACCCATGGGCGCCTCCGGGATCAGCGGCGCGTAGTCCAGGGGGGCGCGGCGGGCCAGTTCCTTGCCCTGGGTACCGAGACGCAGCGCGGCCTCCACGTGCGGCCACAGGTGGGTGAGGCGGTCCAGGCGCTGGTGCAGGGCGGACAGGAGCAGGGTGAACTCCAGGCGACGGCAGGTCAGGTCCAGCCACTTCTCGTACGCCTCCCCGGTCGACGCCCGGCCGCCATCCGCGACCGGGGTCTGCCGCAGCATCTCGCCGAGAAGCCCGCGGACCCGGTCCCGGGTGCGGGGAGCGGACAAGCCGTGCAGGAGGTCCTGGGCGGTCTCGATCATGGTGTCGGTGAGCGTGCCGCGCCGCCCGCGGCCGCCGAGCGGGTCGTCGCGGAAGGCGTCGAGCAGCGCGGCCAGTTCGTCCCGACGCGGGTCCCGGGGTGCGGTGGGTGCCGTGTCGGGTTCCTTGCCGTCGGTGTCATCCTCGTATCCCTCGTACAGTTCCTGTTCGTCGGCTACCGCTTCAAGGTCGTCCGCGGCGTGGAAGGCGTCGGGGCCCGGTACTCCGTCGAACCAGTCGGCGAGGAGCTTCTCCTGGAGCGCCCAAGGGCTGAAGTACTCGGTGTCGACCCAGTCCCTCAGCGGTTCGTCGGAGATCAGCAGGCGGTACAGCCGGTCGGCGGCAACCGTGACGACTGCCAGGGCCGCGTTCCACTGTTCGACCTGGCGGTCCGTCAGTGGGAGCCGTCCCTGCCGGGAGAGTTCCTCGATCTTGTGCGTGTGCAGCCGGTCGAGCCAGGACTCGAGACCGGGTTGGACGAGGGTGGCCGACGGGGCGAACAGCTCGTCGAATTTCATCTGCACGGAATCGGCCTCGTCGACGAAAATGATGTCGCTGCGGATGCAGGCCAGCTCCAGTTGCCGCAGCCGCTCGTCGTTGAGATGCGAGGGCACCGCGCTCTGCACCAGGCTGGCCGGGTTCGCCACCCAGATCAGCGCGTCGACCTGCGCACGGACCGACCGGTGGCGCGGGCACTCGGCCCAGATGGGGCAGCCGTGGGGGGAGCCCTTCGGTTCCTGGTCGGCGGGCGCGACCTCGCCGGTGCGGGACGTGCCCGGTTCCCAGACGGCGGGGAGGGCATCAGGACCCTGGGCTGCCCGCCCGACGCCTCGCTCGAGGGCGTTCCGCTCCGGATACAGGGTCGTGCACGGCGCGTCGGCATAGCGCAACGGTCTGGCCGCCTCGGTTCCCCGGAGCGCGTCCACGACGCACGCCGTACTCAGCTCGTCGAAACCCTGCGCATCGTGGTCAAGGAGGTTGTCCAGGCCGCGGGAAGCGAGCCGGCGGTGGAGTCGCTGCACATGTGTCTCGCGTGTGCTCGCCCCGAGCAGCGGAACGGCGGACAGGCCGAGAGCGGTGAACAGCTCGCACAGGCGAAGCTGTTCGGCGGCGTCCCCCACGACGATGGTGGTGCGCAGCGGGATCTCCCGGCGGGCGGCCCACACCGCGACCAGTGTCATCAGCGTGCTCTTGCCGGCGCCCACCATGCCCGCCAGGTGCAGCAGGCCGTCCAGCCGCAGCGCGTCGCCGTCGGTGAAGCCGCGCCCGTCCGCGTCCCGTGGCGCGATGCGCACGTCCGCCATGCGCGCCTCCCAGTTCCCCGGCCGCTCGACCCCCGCTTCCCGTTCGGTACGGTCCATCCACCGGGCAGTGCCGACGAGTTCGTCCTGCGTGACGGTGAGCGGCGCGGCCCTCCCGGCACGTCCCACGGACAGATCGTGTCCGGAAGGGCTCTCCAGGACGAGGAGCTCAGGAATCGTGACCGATGTGGTCCGGCGCAGTTCCCGAAAACTGCTGCGGCCCGCCGGTGCCAGAGGAAGCGGCCTGCGGACGAAGTCGGGGACCCGGGCCAGGGCCTGGTCATACACGGCGACACGGCCGGCCGCGACGGTCGGCAGCAGCGGTCGGGGCGCGGTCCGCTCGCGAGGGCCCGGCAGATCGTAGGCGCGCAGCCGTTCGGGAACCAGGCGGTACACGTCGAGCGCCTGGTGCCAGGCGCGTCCCCGCCGGAGCGTCCACAGCATATGGCGGGCGGCGGTGAGCATCGTCTCGTGCTCGCGGGTGTGCGCCAGGCCGGCGGCACGGGCGAAGGGGTAGCCGCCCAGCAGTGTGTAGGCGCCCTCGGCCGGCTCCTGCGGCGCGAGACGCTGCAGCAGGCGCAGCGCCAGTTCGACCTGGCACACATGGACGGGCTTCACTCCGTCGAGCCCGTCGGGCAGCCCGTTCCACACCAGGGCCAGATCGCGGCTCACCGGCCGGTGCCAGCTCTCACGGTCACGCACGGCGGTCTCCCTTGCATGTGCGCAGCCGTCGCTTCGCACGGGTCACGAGTTCGGCATCGGTCAGCAGCGGCAGGTCACCGGCGCTCGCGGGCCGGGCCCGTTCGAAGGCCGCGACGTAGTTGGGGCGGGCCGCCACCCGGTGCACCGGCACTGACCAGAACGCCTCGTCGTACGGCGGATCCTGGGGAACGGGGCGGGCCGAGCGGCCGAGGAACGCCGGGTGTGCCCAGTCCTTGACGTCGACTGCCCAGCGCCAGCCATCGGGGAACACCACCTGGAGGTCGTAGGCGTCGTAGCCGGGCCACATCCGCACCTGAAGCCCCAAGGCCAGCAGTTCACGTTCCAGATCGGCCTCGGCCCTCCCCGGACCGGTAACGAACTGCCGTAGAGGCCGCTCGAGTTGGCTGACCGTGAGAGTACCGTCGCCGGTGATCCGTCGGCCCGGTGGTGGCGGACCCTGACGCCGACAGCGGTCCCGTTCGCACCACCACTCACCCGCTCCGACCGGAGTCAGCAGGGTGAGGCACCGCCCACAGGCCGTGTAGGCGCCGTCCCGCAGGTAGGACTCCGGTACGGGTTTGTAGACACGCCGGATGAGTTCGTGCACGGGTTCCAGCACCATGTCACCGGTCACCTCGTACATCTCGGCGGCCGTGAGAACCGGACGGTGCACGAGCAGCCCGCGGAAGGCGGTGTACGCGTCCTCCTCACCGTACTCGCGGCACAGGCGGAGGGCGACGAGGACGACTTCGCGATCCCGGAAGACCGCGGCCGAGTCGGGGCTCCGACCGGCCCACTCGTGGCACAGCTCGGTGGGCCTGCCCGAGATCTCGTCGAGCAGCCGGTCCCCGGATTCCACCAGGTCGGCGGGAAGGTTCAGGGGCCAGTCCTCGAGCGGCACCGTACGGCAGCGGTCGACGAGTTCCGTCAGCCCGGCGGGCGGGCGGGCGCCGCGCAGCAGGCAGGTCAGCACCGTACGGTCAAGCGCCCGCTGTGCCTCGGCGGGGTAGGGGAGGGTGAAGGAGTCCAGGCCGGTCTGCGCCTCCAGGGCGAGAAGTGCCGTGGCGAGCGTCCGCAGCAGCGGTACGCCGTCGTGCGCCACCCAGTTCGCGGCCGGCACGTCACCATGGTCGTCGATGGTCACCGGGTCTCCCCCGTGGTGTCGGCGGCACGCCGGGAACGTCCCACGGAACACCAGCGCGCCGCCTCACAGTCGGAGCAATCGAAGTCCGGTGCGGGTTCGGCCGCGTAGGTCTCGTCGGCAGCCCAGCCGGTGGCGAGTCCGGCGATGACCTGCCGGGACCGGTCGAGGGTGAGGCCGTCGCAGGGGTCGAGCTCCTCGAGGCGCGCTCCGTCCGGGCGCAGTACTTCCAGCTCAACACGGGAACGACGAGGATCGCCACCCAGCACGCCGGATGCCAACACAAGTACCGCCAGCGCAAGTTGGGGGAACGTCTCCACGAGGCTCCGCCGCTCCCCGAAGCGGTGTGCGGCGGTCTTCGTTTCGCGGATCACCACGCCACCGTCATCCGTGTAGACCACATCGCAGGCGGCGATGACGACGACATCCGCCTGCTCGTCGTACACGGCGACGCGGCGCTGCGGCTCGACCCGCTCCGTGACGGGCAGGCCGTCCAGCGGGCACAGTCCCCTGTGCGCACGGATCATGGCGCGGGCTGCGGGCAACTCGGCCTCGTCGAGCCCCGGCAAGGTGTCGGGCAACGGGATGTCCCGGCAGGGCACCGTCGGGCGTGCGCCATGGCATTCGTTGAGCCAGGCGTCGACCGCACGGCCACGTCGGATCGCCTCGTTCTCCGTCCGGCCGTCACGCAGCTTGAGCACCCTGGTCAGGTGGTACCTGGCCGGGCAGTCCCGGTACGCCCGCAGGTCGGAGACGGAGACACTGCGCCGCTTGCGGGGGCGGGCCGGTCCCGGCACACCGAGCAGACCGGAGGCGCGAGGGACGGTTCGGCAGCCGGCGAGTGCCTCACAGCGGACACAGTCCGAGCCGGGACGCCGGCCTCGGCCGTCGGTCACCTTGGCCATCAGGCCACGCACTTGAAGGTCGAACAGACGCTGGATCTCCTCCACGCCCCAGTCACCGAGCACGGCGGTGGAACCGTCTCCCAGCCCGACGCCGAGGACGCGGACCCTGCGCGGCTGCGGCTGAGGAAGCACGAGAGGTTCGGAGCGCTTCCCGTACGGCATGCGCGCCAGAACCCCCGAGGCGAGCACGTGCGCGGCGGCAACCACCTCAGGAAACGAGCGGTCCTCTTTCACCTGGTTGAGGGATGGAATCCAGAGCTCTCGGACCGTTCCGTCCCCGGACGCGTACTGCCGCCCCCAGGCCGTACGTTCATACTGGTCGGCCCCCCGCGCGTCAAGGACGTTCAACTTTTTTCCGCCCACCCAGCGCAGTTGTACGGGAGAGGTGGCCGGATGTCCGGAGGCCACGCGTGCCGACTGCTCCCGGTCACGCGCGGCAAGGAATGTCCGGGCCGCTTCCCACGCCCATTCCGCGTGCGCACTTGAGCAGTTGCGGACGTGCCAACGGTTCGCGGTCGCCTCGGCGATGGTCCTGCCCTCGTGTTCTACGGCGTCCAGCAGACGGTCCATCGGCTGAAACACGAAGTCCTCGACCGGCTTGCGAAGGGAACGCCCAGGCTGCTGGACGAGCAGGGGACGGGCCCGCAACGCGCGCCCCTCGGGACAGGCGTCGGCCTCTTCGCGCAACAGCGGCGGACCGATTCGGATCAGGGCGCCGTCGCCGTCCACTCCCGGCGGATTCCCCAGAACAGTCACGAGAGCGCCTCCTTGCGCCTCGGCGAGCAGAACGTCCGCCAGAGTGACTTACTCTGTGAACTGAGTCAAGCGACTTGATGCGAACTGACGTGTCACCACTATCGTTATGCCGGGCCGTGGTTGACCACGAAGGAGGACAGGACGATGGAGTCCGGGCAGGTGTTCGCCGGAAGATTCGAGATCACGGGTGGGCCGCGAAGCGGCGGGATGGGAAGCGTGTACCGGGCGCTGGACCCGACGACAGGACGGATCGTCGCGGTGAAGTTCCTGGCTCGCAACCTCTGGGACGGACCGGTCGGCCATGGTGGCGTGCGACCGGGCGCGAACGCCTTCAAGCGATTCGAACGCGAGCGCGCGATGCATGAAAGCCTGGGTGGGCAGGGCGTGCCCCGCCTCGTGGACTATGACTTCGCGTGCGGAAGGCCCTATCTGGTCACGGAGTTCATCGAGGGAAAGGATCTCCGCGACTTTCTCGTCACCCACCGCCCGACGCTGACCGCCACCGTCGCCGTCGTCGTCCAGGTGCTTCGCATCCTGACGCGTGTGCACGCCGCCGGCGTCATCCATCGCGACGTCAAGCCGCACAACCTCGTTCTGGCCGACGACGGCACCGTGTATCTGGTCGACTTCGGCATCGCTCTGCCGACCGACCCCGACGCGACCCGGCACACGGAGGGCCGGACCCCCGGCAGTATCGGTTACAAGGCTCCGGAGATCATCCTCGGTGAGCGCAACCCCGGTCCGGCAGCCGACATCTACGGCGTCGGCTGCACCCTGTTCCGGATGATCACCGGGGAGCACGTGTTCGTGATGAGCAGTCCCGACCACATGATCGAGCGGCATCACTGCGAGACCCCCGCCCCACGCCTGGACTCCTTCGTCGACGGGCTCTCGACCGGCCTGGTCGACCTTGTCGCCCGAATGCTCGACAAGGATCCCGCCGCGCGCCCCACCGCCACGGAGGCCGAATCGGCTCTCCAGCCGTTCCTTCCACGGCCCGGCGACCCGGCCCCGCATCCGGTCCTGGTGCCGGATCCCACCGCACCGTTCAGGACCGGACTCACCACGGTGACCGGAGCAATCGACACCCGAGCCCGTCAAGCCACTGCCACCGGTCGGCGTCGGCCCACAGTGCACCGTCCGTCATCGAACGGGCCGACCCGATCTGGTCTGCGCTCCCTGATCGCCCGGACAGAGGCCGAACTGACCGAACACGGGCCAGGGCCGTATGCGCAGCAGCTCGTGCGATGCCTGCCGGACGTCCGGAACCGCTGGGGCGGACGCGACCCGGATGTGCTGCGGGCGCTGCTCCTCTGTGCCGACGCCGCCCGCCTCTCGGGGGACTGGCCCGGTGCCGGTGCCCGGTACCGGGCGGTGGCACGTGAGACGGCGGGCGTCAGCGTGGGAACGGCGGAACACATCCTGGCTCTGGAGGCCCGGGTCGGAGCGGCCGAGTGTGCTGTTCCGGAAGAGGCCGACGCACGTGGCGCCCTGCTCTGCTGGGAACGCGTCGTTCTGGAGGCGTGCGCGCTCCGGCCGGAGGTGCCCGACCGACTCGTGCGTCGATGCCGCGAGGTGGCTCAGGAACTGGCCGAGTGGGGGCACACGGCGGTCGTCAAGACGTTGCTCGAAAAGTTGCCCGACGCCTGACCGGGGGCGCGTTCGTCCTGCCTCACAAGCCGATGTCCCGAGTCATGCCTCAAACATTCACCCACCGGCCAGCCCGCCCTCCGCCAACAGTCCAGCGAGAACATCCCCCAGAGCATCACTCACCGAGCTCATTTCCGCCGCAGCGCGCTGGAACTCGACCAACTGCCGATGGATTTCACCGTGGCGCCGCTGCTCCTCCAGGGGCGATCGCAGCACCCGCAGACGTCGTACGTCGATACGGGATGACACCGACGCGTGCGTACCCGCGCGCCGCGCGTTCGCACGTACCCGAAGGCATGCCGCCAGGAAGAACGGGTCGAGGCGTTCGGGATCGACACGCAGTCGGTGCATGTGGGGCCCGAGTGCCGTCGGCGCCCTGGTCTCCACCCAGGCGTCGTATCCCTGTGTGGTGCCCACGACCACCACATCACCGAATGCAGTGATCGTGGCCTTCCCTTCCCCGTGCAGGCGCTCCACGTCCTCGGGAGTCATCCACTGCTGCCCGGCGTGCCCTTCGCCCATGAGTAACGGAGTGAGAACCGGTACCGCTTCATCAGGCCGGGGGCCGCGCTGGACGAAGTCCGCAGGCAAGGGGGTTCCGGCGGCCAGCGTAACCGCACCCGTCTGCTCGAGTTCGGCCACGCTCACATCGAAGCGGTCACCCGGCTCACGTACTGCAGTGAGCGTGCGGAGCGCTCTGCTGCCGTCACGCAACGCCAGCAGAGCGGCGTCGAAATCCGCCCATGACCGACGCAGATCCACGGCGGTGGCCACCGCCGTGGCGGGTACGTGCCGGGCGGGCGTGAGATCGGTCTCGTCGCCGAGCAAGTCCAGCACAGGAACCGCGACCGCCCCTTCCACCGCGTCGCCTCTGAGCCCAGCCAGTATCCGATCGCGCACGGCGTCCCAGTCCACAGCTTGACCGCGTCCCGTCGCTGAAGTGTGGCGGCAATCGGCCGTGTCCACGAACGAGACAGAGGAGGCGGTGTGCTCTCCCGCCGGCGAGCGCAGCAGCCACAGATGCAGCCCCACCCCATAGGGCTGAGCCGCGCCGACGGGCAACGCCACCACCATGCGCACCACACCCGCGCGGACGAGTCCGGCCCGGATACGGCGCCCGGCGCGACGCGAGGCGATGGCCGGTGGCAGCAGTACGACGGCCAGGCCCTCCGGGCCCAGCAAGGAGAGAATATGCTGAATCCAAGCCAATTCAGGCTCGGTACGGGGCGGCTGCCCGAATTGCCAGCGCCGGTCGGTGGCAAGTTCGTTGTGCCCCCAGTCCCGCTCGTTGGAGGGAGGGTTGCACAGAACCAGGTCTGCATCGACCTGGGGCAGGGGATCATCTCTCAGCGTGTCGGCCGCCAGTACCCTGCGCCCGAGTTCTGGGGCCTCCAAGGCCAACCAGGCTTCGGCCAGGCTCACGAGAACAGGGTCACGGTCGTGACCAACCAACTCGAGGCCACCCTCATCCGCCCACCTACGCGCTGCCGCGACGAGTAGCCCTCCGGTGCCGCAGGCCGGATCAACGACAGAGCTTACACGTTCCCCGACCCGCACCGCCTGCGCGATTTCCGTCATGAGATCGGCGAGAGGAGGCGGAGTTGTGGCGATCTGTCTCACGTGAGTACCGAGCCAGCGTCCCAAGAGGAAAAGAAATCCGCTGCTACCGCTCTCGCCGTCCTTTCGCGCCAGGTGGAGGGCTTCCCCTGCCAACGCCCGCTCGAGGTCTGTCGCATCGGGTGCCGCATGCTCCACCGGTACCGCACCCTCCTTGCTCAATTGCGCACCCACATGCGCGATGAGGAACCCCATCCGGTCCCGATCACCCAAGTCCTCGATGCGAGACCACAAACGCTCCCAGCTCCTGGCAACGGCGTCACCCTTCTCATGCCGGATCAGCCATTCCTCGACCGAGTCAAGGGAGAACTGCGGGCTGGCGTCCGTACCGGCCACCGGGGACGGGAAGTCGCCATGTCGCCGACGCCAGTTGCTGACGGCGGCGCGTCCCACACCGGCGAGCCGGGCAATGCCGGCCAGCGTCACGGTCACCGGCTCGTCGCGCTGGGCCATGGTGTCCTTCCGGTCTCATGGATGTCTCAATATCGCCGGGCAACGGTACGCCACAGCACTGCGTTTCGCACACATCCTTGCAAGTGACTTATTGACTGAGTTTTCACAGTACCTCGGTCGCAAGACGACGTCATCAGCCCTCTGCTGACCTGCGTCGTGGTAGGGACCGACTGACGTCGTCAGCGAGTCCGCCGCTTTGTTCGCCGACCGACTGCACTCTTCACCTGAGGTCCTCCAGGAGAAGATCGAGCGCCGCCTCCTCGTGCAGGGCGATGCCCAACGCCTCCATGGCGGGCGCCAGTTCCGGGTCCCACGTGGCCTCCACCGGTGGGCCGGTGAGGGGGAGGTGCGGGGTGCCGTGCAGTTGGGTGCGGGTCGCCAGGTACTCGTAGTCGGGGGCGCGCATGCGCCACGGTTCGGCGGCGTAGCGCTGGGTGATGCGGTTGGCGAGGGTGATGCCGGGCCAGTCGAAGTCGCCGTGGTAGGCGAAGGTGCAGCCGGACGCCGCCAGGGTGTCGAGGAGGGTGAGGACGACCGTCGTCGCGCTGCCCGAGGTGCAGACCAGGGGTGCGGTGCGGGCGGTGTCGGCGGCGGCCTCGACCACGCGGGGGTTCTCGCAGACGTGGACCCGGGTGCCGGGCGGCAGCCGCAGGGGCAGTGTGCGCAGTTCGCGCAGGGTCAGGTGGGTTTCCCTGTGGTGGTCGGCGCGCTCGCGCAGGGCCGCCTCCTGCCAGGTGCCGCCGGTGGGGCGCAGGCCGTGGGTGAGGACCGTGCTGGAGACCTCGTCCGGGGTGACCGAGGCCGTGCGCCACAGGGCCCGGCGGGTGGGGGCGTCGGTGGGGAACTCCGTGTCGTGCGCCAGGGCTATGCCGCGCAGGACCAGCCGGGACAGCAGGGTGCCGTCGTCCAGGCCGTGGGCGGAGCCGGTGGCGCGGGTGGCCAGTTCGCCGCGGCCCCAGGAGGCGGGGGCGGGGTGCGCTTCGCCGTCCGGGAAGAGGGTCGCCAGGGTGCGGATGGCCTGGGTGACGACCGTGGTCGCGGTGTGCGGGTCCTGGCGGGTGAGGGTGCCGCCGCGTCGTAGGTCCTCCAGCCACTGCTCCGTCCAGGGGTGGGACGACAGGGAGGTGGACTCCAGCTCCGTCCGGGCCGTCGACCAGACGCGGGCCCGTTCGGTCGCCGCCGCGTCGCGGATCGCCCTGCGGTCCGTCAGGGGCGGGCCCAGTTCCTCCAGGGTCGCGGCCAGGCCCCGGCCGGCCGCGCTGGCGCGCAGGCGGGCGTCCAGGTCGGGGAGGCTGACCGTGGCGGTGGGGCCGGTGACGGGTCTGGCCAGGAGGAGGGACAGGGCCTCGCGTTCAGTCGCGTCCAGGCGCTGGAGTCTCATGGTTCCGGTCGGCTGGAGGCCCTGGCGTTCGAGGCGGGCGCGTGCCGCCGTCCAGAGGCGGGTGAGGCCCGGCCGGGTGAGGAAGGCGAGGGTCTCGGCGTCCAGGGAACCCTCGCCGGCGCGTCCGGGGCGGCTCATACCGGCATCAGTCTGCGCTGCCGCCCGTTCCACGTGTAGTGGAGCGTCGCCACGCCCCGTACGTGCGGGTCGCGCAGGCATTCGTAGATGTGCAGGGAGGGCACGTCGGGCCAGTTGCCGATCAGGCGTTCGCTGGTGAGGACGAAGTCGAGGTCCAGGTCGACCAGGATGCGGCCGAGGCGGGCGTGCGTGGGCTCGTCGACCTTGGCGAACGCGTCGTCGAGGAGGATGAGGCGGGGGGTGTGCGGGGCGGCGTCGGCGAGGCCGGTGAAGTGCGCCGCCGCCGCGGCGAAGAGGACCAGGTAGGACAGGACCCGCTGTTCGCCCTGGCTCAGGCCGGTGCGGCCGGAGAGTTTGCGGCGGCTGCCCGGTGCCGCGTCGTTCACCACCCAGGGGGTGAAGGTGAACCAGTCCCGGTAGTCCAGGGCGGTGCGCAGGTGGGCCGCGTATCCGGCGGCCGGGTCGGCGCGGCGGGCGTCCTCGATACGGCGCTGGAGGACTTCGCGGAGCCGCTCGGACTGCTCGCGGGTGCGCAGGCCCGAGGGGCTGCGCAGGAGGTCGACGGCCGCCTTGACGTCCGCCTCCACGCCGTCGGCCAGTTTCCAGTCGAGGGCGACGCCCAGGCCGTGTGACGTGCGGACCGTGGCGAGGGTGGTGTTGAGGGCGGTGACCAGGGCTCCCGCGGCCAGTACCTGTGCGGAGAGGTGGTCGCCCAGCTCTCCGGTCAGGAAGCGCTGGAAGACCTCGCGTTCGCGTTCCGTCAGACGGTCGCGTGCCTCGGCGGCCTCGGTCGCGATGCGTTCGCCGACCTCGGCGATGTCCCGCGGGCCCTGGTCGTCGACGAGCCGGCACAGCTTGATGCCGTCGTTCTCCTCGATGGTCGCGTCGTAGCCGCCGGAGAGCTGGTCGCGCAGTTCGGTGTGGCGGTTGAGGAGGGTGGTGTCGGAGATGTCGCGGCGCTCGGCGTCCAGGCCGCGGCGCACGGCGTCGGTCAACAGGCCCAGTGCCGTGATGCGCTCCCGGACGTCCCGGTGGACGGGGTCCGGGGACTTCAGGACCGCTCCCCCGTCCGCGTCGGTGTCGAGGCCCGCTCCCTTCAGTACGCCCGGCAGCGCGAGGGCCGCGCGCAGTCTCCTGCCGCAGGCCAGCGCCTCGGTCTCCTGTGCGGCGAGTGCCTCGTGCCGCTTCCGCTCGTCCTCCTCCGCCCGTACGCGCAGGTCGTGCACGTCGCTGCGGTCCCTCCGGGCGGGCGGCAGTTGACGTCCCACCGCGTCCAGGCGGCGCTTCGCGTCGGCCTCCCTGGCGAGGATCTCCTGCTCCGTGGCGCCGAGGGCCTCCTCCAGGGCCCGGACGGTGCGACGGGCGGCCTCCAGGCGGCCGAGCGGCTCGGCGTAGTCCGCCTCGGCCTCCCGGCGGGCCGAGGCGGCGCGCTCGTAGTCGGTGCGGCTGCCGCGGTGGTTCTCGGCCGTGGACAGGACCGCGCGGATCCGCCGCCGCAGTTGCCGCGTGCCCTGTCCGAGGCGGTCGAGGGCCAGGCGAACCGTTTCGAGTGCGGCCGGGTCCGCCGGGAGGCCCTGGGCGTTCGCCGTCGCCTCGGTCTCGCGCCGGGCGGCGACCGCGCGGGCACGCGCCTGGTGCGCCTCGCGGGCGGCCGCGGACGCCTGCGAGGCGAGGGACTCGACGGCGCGGTCGGCCTCGGCGGTACGGGCCCACGCGTCCGTCAGTCCACGGGCCGAGGGCGGTCGGCGCAGGGTGTGGTCGACCTGGTCGCGGTGGTCGGTGAGGATGCGCAGGGCGTGCCGGCGCTCCTCCAGCTCGCCTTCCAGGTCGCTCAGCCTGCGGTCGATGTCCGCCAGTGCGCGGCGGCGGGTCTCCGCACGCACCTCCGCGCCCACGTACTCGGCGGTCTGCTTGGCGTGGCGGCCGCGGGCGATGCCGAGCCGCCAGGAGCCGTCGGTGCCGATCACGGTGGGCGGTCCGGTCTCCGCGTCGGCGGCCGTGTCGACAGCGGTGACGGGGACTCCGTCCTCGGCGAGGGCCACCGTCTCCAGCAGGCGTCGCACCTGCTCCGTCGTCACCCCGCTGTCCGGCGCGGCGACGGGCCGCAGCACCCGGGTGAGCGCCGGCCCGGCCACGGGTGTTCCGGGGACCAGGAGGGTGTCCCGTGTGGCCGGGTCGAGGACCGTGCCGTCGGCGCGCACCCAGGCGTCGAGCAGGCCGCTCGCCTCCAGCGCGGCCTCCAGCCCGGTCCGCGCGTCCGGTTCCAGGTCGGGGGCGAAGTCCACCAGACGGTACAGGGGTGCCCCGGTGCCGGGTGTGCGGGGCGCCGCGCGGTGGGGTGGGGGCGGGGGCTCGGGGTCGGTGCGGTGCTCCCATTGCTCGCGCCGGCGCCTCAGGTCGTTCCGTTCCGTGTCCAGCGCGCGGACGGTCAGGGCGAGGGCGTCGCGTTCCTCGGCCAGGTCCGTCAGCCAGGGGTCGACGGCGGACCTGGCGGTGTCGGCCACCTCGTCGGGGGCGTGGGCGGGCAGCGGGCCGTCGGCCGGATCGTGCGTGACGAGGGCGAGTACGTCGTCCAGGGGCAGGCCGGTGAGTTTCCGCAGGTGGCCGGTCCACGTCCCGGCCGCGTCCGCGTACGCCTCTCCCTCGCGCACGGTTTCCTGCCGGCGCTGGTCCACCCGGGTGCGCGCGTGCTCCACCTGTTCTTCCAGGCGCTCCCGGGTGGCGTCGGCCTCGTCCGCCTCCCGGTGGGCCGCGTCCGACCGCTCGATGAGGGCGCCCAGTTCGGTGACGAAGCGGACGCGGTTCCTGATCAGCGGCTGTGCGGCGTCGAGCCGGGTGTCCCAGGCGTGCAGCGCGGTGGTGCAGAGTTCGGTGTCGACCGCCAGCACCTCGCTGTGCCGGACCAGGTGGAAGTCGCCTCCCGGGGCGGTCAGTTCCGCCGTGGTGGCGGGTGCGACCGGGGCGACGGGGGTCGCCATGGGCTCCCCGAGGTGCGCGGGGTCCACTCCGGACCGCTCGGCCTCTCGTACCGACTCGGCGTGTGCGGTGCTCAGTTCCACCAGTTCTTCGCCGAGCCGTCCGGCCTCGGCGGTGAGGCGCAGGCCTGCCTCCTCCTCGCTCAGGTGCGCCTGGCGGACGGCCTTGAAGGCGGCGCCGGCCGCGCTGTGCAGGGCGGTGACGGTGTCGCGCTTCTCTCCGAGTTCCCGCAGGCTGCGGTATCCGGCGCCGGCGTGCAGCGCGGCCAGGTCCGTCCCGGCCGCGGCCGACTCGCCTTCGAGGGTCTCGATGCGGGCGTCGAGTTCCCGCTCGCGCTCACGGAGTTCCTCCGCCTTGCGCACCGCGTCGGCGGCGGACCTGCGGTGCTCCGCCAGCCGCTCCAGGTCACCGCTCGCCTGGTCGGCGCGGCGGCGCAGGGCGCCGTGCAGGTAGCCGCGGTAGGAGGTGAGGAAGGTGCGCAGTGCCCGGTCGGTGCGTTCGAGGCGTCCGAGGTAGGCCCGGACGGAGTCGAGGTCGTCCAGGCCCCGGGCCACCTTCTCCACGACCTCGTCGTCGAGGGCGGGCAGGGTCTCGGCGAGGACCTGGACCAGTCCGCCGGAGTCGATGCGGTCGCCGATGGTGGGACGGCGCAGCCGGTGCAGCAGGTGGAGCAGGTTGCGGTAGCGCGCCGGGTCGGTGAGGCCGAACAGGTCGCGGGCGACCCTGGCCCGGTGCTCGACGGCGCGGTCGGTGACGTTCTCCGGGCCGACCAGGGACTTCAGCCGGTCGACGGGGAGGGGGTGGCCGGCGGGGGCGAGGTCGAGGTCCTCTCCGACGCGCAGGCGTGTGGTGAAGAAGAAGGGCTTCGCCGTCTTGGTCGACTGCGACGCCCGGACGGCGGCGCCGACGGTCAGCCGCTGTTCGTCGCCCTCCTCGTCCGTCCGCGTGAACTCCAGCCAGAGGTAGCCCAGCCGGTTGGTCCGGGTGAAGCCGTCGAGCATCAGCCAGGCCAGGGTGGTGCGGCCGGTTCCCGTGGCGTCCAGCGCGCGGGCGTCGCCGTCGAGGAGGTAGGGCAGCAGCATCTCCAGGGCCTTGGACTTGCCGGCGCCGTTCTTGCCGCGCAGCAGCATGCGGCCCTCGCCGAAGGTGAACTCCTGGTGGTCGTACTGCCAGACGTTCCGGATGCCCGCGCGGTGCAGTCGGTAGCGGTGCGGGGACGGCGGGCGGTTCATCGGGGTGGCTCCTTGGCAGGGTCGTCCGTCGACGACGGGGTGGTACGTGGTGTGACGGCCACCGTGGTGGCGTAGCGGGCGGCCGCGGCGAGCAGGATCCAGCCGCCGTCGGCGCGGTCCTGGCCGCGTGCGCCCGAGACGTCGGTGACGGAGCGGCCGTCGGCCGTCGTCTCCTCGTATCCCTCGGGCAGGCCGTGGCCGTCCGCGCGGACGGGGCCGGCGGGGGCGATCAGACGCATCCGGACGAGGAGGTCGAGTACGGCGGCGAGGAATCCGTCCCGGTCCTCCAGGTGGCCGCGCTGCCAGGTGCCGCGCCTGCCGTACTCCTCGATCAGTTCGTCGAGCAGGCCGGGCAGCAGTCCGTCCGGGACGGGTACCCCGATGACGAGCCGGCCGCCGACCGCCGGATGGCCCGGGTCCTCGGGTCGCAGCCGCTCGACCAGCCGCTCCACGAGGAGCAGCGCGGCCTGGGCGACCGTGCCGGTGCCCGGGAGGTGGAGGTCGGTGAGGTCGTCGTCCGTGTCGATCAGGGCGATGCCCTCGGCGCGGATCTCGGCCTCCAGGCCGAGCAGTTCGGAGAAGGCCTGCGCCTCGCGCCGCTGCCGGGTGCGCAGCCACTCGCGCTCGGCGTCGGTGAGGTCGTCGAGGTGGACGACGGGGGTTTCGACGAGGCGCCGCCGGACGTACGTACGGGGTCCTCCGAAGCCGGGGTCGGCGGCCCGGCGGACGAGGTCGGCGCCGTCGCGGCTCTGGGCGAGCGGGCCGGCGACGACGGCTCGCGCGAGGTCGCGGTCCACGGTGAGCAGTGCTTCCCCGTCCCGCTCCTCGGCGACGGCCGTCACCTGGCCCTCGGTCTCCACCAGGACGCCCCAGTCGACGAGTTGGCGCAGGGCGGCGGCGAGGGTGCGGCGCTCGGCCTGCCGTCCGGTGTCGGTGATCTCGATGCCGGCGTCGACGGCCGCGGCGCGCAGGTCGGCGACGAGCTGGGAGAGCAGGAGTTGTTCCGGGGCGGTGACGAGGACGGACAGGGCGAGGGTCAGGTAGGCGTACGTCCGTGGGGTGAACGGCGTTCCGGTCGACGGCCGTTCCAGGCGGTGGCCCGAGTTCGGGCCGAGGCCCGCCTTGAACAGCCGGGCGTAGGAGGCCTCGACCAGCAGGCGGTAGCCGAACACCTGCTGGAAGCGCTGGGCGAGCCAGTCGGCGTGGCGGCGGATCAGGGGGAACGTGTCGCTGTGCGGTCCGGTGCTGGTGACCAGCGGGTGGGCCAGCAGGAGCCGGGCGGCGGTGCGGCGTTCGGCGGCGAGGGCGACGTCGTGGGCGGAGGGCAGGGGCATCAGGCGCTCGCCTCCCTGGCCTCGGGCATCGTTGCCGCCGGCGTCGGTACGGAGATGTGCTCGACGGCCACGGTGAGGTCGTCCGCGGTCAGGTCGCCGTCCACGGACCGCAGGACCGTGGACCGGCCGGGCGTGCGCCACGCGGTCAGCCGGATGCCGAGGTCCGCGTCCTCCGCCTGTGCGCCGTCGAGCAGGAAGCCGTCGCTTTCCCGGTGCAGCCGGGCATTGCCGAGTGCGGTGGTGAGCAGCTCCAGCAGCAGTCGCATGGCGGGGGCGCCGAGGCGTACCTGGTCGAACCGGCCGGACGCGCTGCGCAGTTCTTCGGCCGCCGCCTGCCGGGCCTCGGCCTGCTGCCGGGCCTGCTCCACGAGGCGGCGCTTCTGCTCGCCGTGGTCCTCGGCCGCCGCCGCGCGTCCGCGCGGTGATCTGCTGCCCCGTTCGCGCAGCGCCACCGGCACGTCCACCACGGGGCCGGTCCACCAGCTCACATAGGCCGGTACGGACCGGTCGGGGTCGGGCGCGACTCCCAGGTGCCGTGCGCCGTAGAGCCCGAAGGCGGCGACCGCCAGGTCGTGGGCCTCCTCCGGTTCCGCGGCGTCGAACCAGGCCGCGAGCCGCAGCAGGTCCCTGCGGCGGGACATCTCGCCGGAGGCCGAGCGCAGCATCCGCTTGGCGTTGGCGAGCAGCGCCTGCAGGGCGCGCAGGGTGGCGTCCCGCAGCTGGTCCACCTGGCTGGAGTGCGCTCCGGTGGCGGTGAACCACTCCCGCATGCCCTCCCAGTCCGCCAGGTCCCGGCCGCGGCTGCGCTGCACCCGGGTCTCGGGCAGGCCGTCGGCGGGTGCTCCGATGCCCGCCGCGTGCGCGTCGATGCGGGCGAGCAGCGCCGGCAGGTGCGGCCGGACGGCGTCCAGGTGGGCCGCGATGCGCGGGGCCCGGAAGGAGACGTCCTCGGTGATGGCCTGCACGTAGTCGAGCAGCAGTTCCTTGAAGCCCTGGTACTCGGCCGAGTCGAGGTCGTAGCGCGCCAGCACCTGGCCCAGGTAGGCGTAGAAGTCGCGGACGGACTCGGCGAAGCCGGTGAACTGCACGAAGAGCGTGCTGATCCGCTCCAGCGCCTGCTGCGGATCCGCGCCGCCCGGTGCCGCGGCCATGGCGGCGATCTCGCGCAGACCGCGGTCGACCAGCGCCAGCAGCTCGCTGCTCACCTCGCGGGCCGCGTCCGCCCCGGCCAGCACCTCGTCCGCGTCGCGCTGCACCCGCTCCCCCAGCTTGGAGAGCTGGTAGCGGGAGCGGGAGCGCTGGTACTCGGCGATGCTCGTCGCCCTGACGGTGTGGGTGCTGCGCAGCAGATTGCCCCAGCGCACGAGCTCCTCGAGCCTGCGGGGGAGCGTCTCCGCGTCCAGTCCCGCCCCCGGGCCGCCGCGCTCGGCCAGCTTGGTGAGCAGGTCGGGCACGGACAGGTCCGTCAGCAGCGTGCCGCAGAACACGCGCATCACCGCGACGTACTCCAGGCGCTCGGGCGCGCTGAGGTAGGCGTACGCGCTCAGCCGCTGCCAGACCTCCGCGTCCGCTTCCTGCCCCTGCGGTGCGTTTCTCTCTTTCCCCTCCACACCGTCGAGACTACGGACCGCCACTGACAGCGCACAGCGGGGTGGGGGATGACCAGCCGATCAGGCGTCTCATTCGGTCACATACGCACATGATCGGCTGTTTTCGCATGGCGTCCGGTCGGGAATCACCGGTCGCCCAGGTACGTGGTCGCCTCGACCTCGTTCAGGTGAATGAGGATGTCATGGGCCTCGCCGAGGGCGATCCTGTATTCCACGGGGTCGGGCCAGCCGGCGCCTATGTTCCAGGTGGGGCGGGGCTCGGCCAGCCAGGTGCGCACGGAGCGGGGAGCCGTGCGCATGTCCAGGACGTAGTCGCGTGGGCGGGCCCGGTCCAGGGTGTGTTCGTTGGAGCCCGGCTTCGCGGCGTCCACGCGGTAGGTGCGGATCACGTCGTCGGTGCCGAACGCCTTGAAGGCGCCGCTGTGGAAACTGAAGCCGATGCTGACGTAGTCCCCGCCCAGCGCGTCGCGCAGGAACGCGCCCTGCGTCTTCGGGTAGCGCGGGTCGAAGGCCTCGTAGGAGACGTGGGTGTTGTGGGCCGACAGCAGGATCCGGTCGCCGGTGTGCCGGTGCCACCAGGCCACGTTCTCGGCCATCACCCGGTCGCGGTACTTCATCATCTCCGTGACCTGGGCCTCGTCGGTGATGTCGTAGGAATACCCCTTGGCCATCTGGTGGATGGCCCTCGCGTGCTGGACCGTCCGGACGTGTTCCCGCCGGCTCGAACCGGGGACCGCGCGCTGGCCGCGGAGCAGTTCGTACGCCTCCAGGGTGCGCTCGGCGCGCTTCTTGCGTTCCGGCAGGGGGAGTTCGAGGTACTGCTCCATGTACGTGGCGGCGTCGGTGGCCGGTGCCAGGCCGTCGTAGAGGGCGGCGACGCGGGCCTTCAGGTGCGGGTGGGCACGGGCCACGTGGTCGGTCACCCGCCGGTACAGCTCCGGTCCGGCGTAGCCCATGTCGTTGCCCGCGAAGCGCACCGGGTCGGTGGGGTGGTGGCGGTTGTGGGCGCGCATCCACTCGATGAGGTCCAGGTAGTCCGCGTTGTTCCAGATGCGGTAGGAGCCCTGGAACTCCTCGCGCGCTATGCGGTCGAGGTCGCCCTTGCCGTACAGCACGTACTCGTCGACGCGGACGCCGCTGCTCCAGGGCAGTTCCAGGGAGAAGGTCCGGAAGCCCTTCCGCTCGACCAGATAGCGCAGGACCCGGTGCTTCATCCGGAAGAAGTCCCGGGAGCCGTGGGTGGCCTCGCCCAGGCCCACCACCTCGGCGTCCTTCACCATGCGGCCCAGCGCGCTCAAGTCCCGCAGGCCGCCTTCGGGGTCGGTGCTCCTCAGTGTGTGGGCGCTGCGCTCGATCGCGTCGACCACGCTCGCCGCGGTCGGGCCGGAGGAGTGTTCCGGCGTGCCGGCGGTGGCCGGGGTGGCCACCGCTACGGCGCTCAGGGAGAGGAGGAGGGCCGAGGAGAGCACTGCTGCCTTGCGTGGTGTCATGCCAGTAGGTTTCCGTGCGCACGAAGGCGTGCGCCAACCCACGGGCTGCCCACTCTCAGGTACCGCAGGCACTACTCGGCGAGGGCTGCCCCCCGGGGGGAGGGGGCAGCCGGACAGCGAGGGGACGGGGAACGTCAGCCGCGCCAGGTGTCGTTCAGGGTGATCTTCGTGGAGGTGACGGTCGCGGTGCGGTTGGCGCCGCTTTCCCAGGTCGCGTTCCCCGACGCGTCCTTGCGGATGTACTTGTACTCGAAGGAGGTGCCTTCGGGGAGTTCCACGTCCAGCTTCCACACCGGGTAGGCGGCGGGGTCGAGCTTGAGGGCGCTGCCGGGGTTCCAGTTGCCGAGTTCCGGCCGGTTGCCGGTCACGTAGATGTTCTGGCCCCAGGTGGTGGTGGCGTTGACGGCGAAGGACACGCCTGAGGTCACCGGATCGGGGTCAGTACCCCCGTCGCAGTTCCGGGCGTCGACGTGCAGGGCCAGGGCCGTGTCGGCGCCGAGGGCGGCGGTGAACCGGCCGGATCCGTCGACGGTGACGCCCCTGCCGGACTGCACGTCGCAGTAGTCGCCGGCGGGCAGGGAGGTCTGGAACGTGCGGGTCAGCGAGGAACCCTCGTGGTTGATGGCGACGTACGCCTTGGAGCCGCGTCCGAAGGCGATCTGGTCGCCGCCGTTGTCCCACCAGTCGGTCACGGACTGGCCGCGGGCGGCGTTGCGGAAGCCGACCATGGAGGAGATCTCGCGCCAGGCGTGCTGGCACTTCCAGCCGTCGCTGTAACAGGCGTTCACCTGACCGCCGCTCGGCGGTCCTGCGTCGCGGTCGGTGAACTCGTAGCCGGAGTGGACGTCGGGGTTGCCGTAGGGCCAGGCCAGCATGAAGACGTGGGCCAGGGTGTAGCCGGCGCCGTCCTTGTAGCTGAGGGTCTCGCCGTTGCGCTCGGTGTCGTGGTTGGCGACGAAGACGTTGGACTTGTCCGAGGACATGTAGCCCCAGGCTTCACCGAAGTTCTTCAGGTACGCGAGGTTCTCGCCGTTGAGGACACGCTTGAGGTCGCGTCCGTAGCGGAACTCCTGGACGTCGCCGCTGCCGAGGTACTCGCTCGGGGAGACCGCCTCGCCGGCGCCGTGGATGGCCTCGTGCTTCCAGTACACGTTCGGGTTGCCGAGCCGGGACTTGATGTCGGCCAGGTCACCGGCGGCCATGTGCTTGGCCGCGTCGATCCGGAAGCCGTCGACGCCCAGGGACAGCAGGTCGTTGAGGTAACCGGCGATCTTGCCCCGTACGTGGTCCTCACCGGTGTCCAGGTCGGCGAGGCCGACCAGCTCGCACTCCTGGACGTTGAAGCGGTCGCCGTAGTTGTTGATCTGCGAGGTGCAGTTGTCGAAGTCGGGCGCCGAGTAGACGCCCGGGTAGGTGTACTTGGTGTACGACGAGCCGCCGGTCCCGGTGCCGTTGCCTGCCGACATGTGGTTGACGACCGAGTCGGCGATGACCTTCACACCCGCCGCGTGACACGTGTCGACCATGCTCTTGAACTGTCCGCGGTCGCCGAGACGGCCCGCGATCTCGTAGCTGACCGGCTGATAGGAGGTCCACCACTGTCCGCCCTGGATGTGCTCCTGCGGCGGGGAGACCTGGACGAAGCCGTAGCCGGCCGGGCCGAGGGTGTCGGTGCACGCCTCGGCCACCGAGTCGAACTTCCACTCGAACATCACCGCGGTGACGTCCTTGTCGCCGGGCGGGGCGGCCTGAGCCGGTGCCGCGGTGACGAGGAGGCCGCCGGCCACGCCGACGGCGAGGGCGAGCGCCGCGGCGGTGGTTCTGCGTGCGCTGCTGGTACTCCGGTGCATGGAGTCTCCCGTGTGAGGATGCGGGTGTCCCGGGTGCCGGCCGACGGAGGACTGGGGAGTCGACCCACCCTTGCAATACGTTGCAGAAAGATGACTGCAAGATGTTGCGGTCGTGACCGTAAGGGCAGCGTTCAACCACCGTCAACCCCTCCGACATCCCCTCCCTGCAAGGCCCTTGACGTGACGTCAGCCGACCTGCGAGGCGAGCGCGTTCAGCGGCGGCGCGACAGAAAGTTGAAGCGAGACCCCTTTACGGCACTGTTCCGCGCCGGTAACTTGCCGCTGTCGTAAGAGATTTCTGCAACTTTCCGTTCGGACTTTCACCTTCTGGGTGCCCGATCCTCCTCCCCGTGGCCCCTCCCCCAGGGTCGCCCCCGCCACCGTCACGGCGGACAACATGGCGACCGCCCTCCACCTTTGATCTTGCGCGGTGCCCCGCTCTTCGGGGTGGGGGTGAAGCGCATCTCGGGACCACTCCTCCCTCGGCTGTGGGCACGGATCCGCGCTGTTGGACCGCGTCCGCGACGGCCGTCACACGACACGGACAGCAGTGACGGAGGCCGAGGCGACGCAAAACAGCCCCCGACCGGTACGGACCGGCCGGGGGCTGTGTCGGATCCGGCTCAGCCCTGTTCCACCGGCTCCTGGGTGAAGGACGCGTGGAAGCGGCGGGTGTGGTCCACCCGGCGTTCCGGGCCGGTCAGGGTGACCGTCGCCGTCAGGCGTGCGTCGGTGCTCGAGGCGGCCAGGCGGAGTTCCAGGTCACCGGGTTCGACGATCCGGCGGCCGTCACGTCCGGTGAAGGACGCCACGTCGGCCGGGACCGTGACGCTGACGCGGCGGGACTCCCCCGGCTCCAGCTCCACCCTGGCGTAACCGACGAGCCGCTGCACCGGCTGGACGACGGAGGCGACCGGGTCGTGCAGGTACAGCTGGACGACCTCGGTGCCGGGCCGTTCGCCGGTGTTGCGAACCGTGAGGGCGAGGGTGAACTCGCCGTCCGTGCCCGCCTCACGCGCGTCCACGGCGAGGTCGCTCCAGGCGAACGTCGTGTACGTCAGGCCGTGGCCGAAGCCGAACGCCGGCGTCGGGTCGATGTTGGACACCTCGCTGAGCTGGGCGAGGCGTGCGCCGAGGTAGGTGGTCGGCTGGGACCCCGGGCCGCGCGGCACGCTGACCGGAAGCCGTCCGGAGGGGTTGGTGCGGCCGCTGAGCACACCGGCGATCGCGTGGGTGCCCGCGACTCCGGGGAAGAAGGACTGCACGATCGCCGAGGACTCGGTGACGGCGCGGCCGAGCGCGTACGGCCGCCCGGCGAGCAGGACGGTCACCACCGGCGTGCCGGAGTCGAGCAGCGCGTCGAGCAGGTGCTGCTGGGCGCCGGGCAGGGCGAGGGACTCCGCGTCGCAGCCCTCGCCGCTGGTGCCGCGGCCGAACAGGCCCGCGCGGTCGCCGAGGACCGCGATAACGATGTCCGCGTCCCTGGCCGCGTCCACCGCCTCGCCGATGCCGGAGAGGTCCCCGTCGTCGACGCCGGTGCCGCGGACGGCGGTGATCTCCGCGTCGGGGAACTCGGCGGCCAGGGTGTCCCGCAGGGTGGGCAGGTCGATGCCGACCGGGACGTCCGGGTGCTGCACGCCCACGTGCTGGGGGAAGGAGTAGCAGCCCAGTACGGCGGTGGCCTCGGCCGCGTTGGGGCCGACCAGGGCGATGCGGCGGGGCCGGGCCAGCGGCAGGGTGCCGTCGTTGGTGAGCAGGACGACCGCCTTCTCGGCGATCTCACGGGCCAGTTCCCGGTTCTCGGGCCGGTCCAGGTCGATCTTGCCGCGCAGGGCGTCCGGGTCGTCCAGGTCCACGCCGTCGAGCGCGGGCGGCACCGGGCTCCAGTCCGGGTCGAGCAGGCCGAGCGCCGCCTTCTGGCCGAGGACGCGGCGCAGGGCGCGGTCGATGAGCTCCTCGGGGACGCGGCCGGCGGTGACGGCCTCGGCGAGCGGCGCGCCGAACGTCTTGACGGTGGGCAGCTCGATGTCGACACCGGCCTTCAGCGCGGCGCCCGCGGCCTCGGCCCAGTCTCCGGCGATGCCGTGCAGGGTCTTGAGGAAGGCGATGCCGAAGTAGTCGGCGACGACGGTGCCGTCGAAGCCCCAGGTGTCGCGGAGCAGTCCGGTCAGCAGGCTCTCGTCGGCCGCGGCGGGGACGCCGTCGGTGTCCGTGTAGGAGTGCATCACGGAGCGGGCGCCGCCCTCGCGGATCGCCATCTCGAACGGCGGCAGCAGGACGTCGGCCCGTTCGCGGGCGCCCATGGGCGCGGGGGCGAGGTTGCGTCCGGCGCGGGAGGCCGAGTAGCCGACGAAGTGCTTGAGGGTGGCGACGATCCCGGCGGACTCCAGGCCCTGGACGTACGCGGTGCCGATGGTGCCGACGAGGTAGGGGTCCTCGCCGATGGTCTCCTCCACCCGGCCCCAGCGGGCGTCGCGGACCACGTCGAGGACGGGGGCGAGGCCCTGGTGGATGCCGACGGACCGCATGTCGCGGCCGATGGCGGCGGCCATCCGGCGCACCGCGTCCGGGTCGAAGGTGGCGCCCCAGGACAGCGGGACGGGGTAGGCGGTGGCGCCCCAGGCGGCGAAGCCGGCCAGGCACTCCTCGTGCGCGACGGCGGGAATGCCGAAGCGGCCCGCCGCGGTGATGCGGGACTGGGTGCGCAGCAGGGAGAGCGCGCCGAGCGCCGGGTCGACGGGTGCGGTGCCGAAGGGGCGGGTCAGCTGGCCCAGTCCGCTGGGAAGGAGCGCGTCGAGGTCGACGGCCTCCTCCATGTCGTGCTGGTGCGGGGCGACCTCGCCGCCGTTGGCGGACGCGCCGACCCACACGCCGTACAGCTGGGCGATCTTCTCCTGAAGGGTCATCGCGCCGATCAGCGCGTCGACTCTGGCGGCGACGGGGTGGGAGGGGTCGTTCCAGAGGGGGATTTCGGGGGTGGTCTCTACGGCCACGTCGGCAGTCACTTTCCTCCGACGCCCATCAGACCCTGGACCAGGGCGCGACGGGCGAACAGGTAGACGAGCAGGATGGGCACCATGGACAGCACCACGGCTCCCAGCAGACCGGGGATGTCGATGCCGTGTTCGGTCTGGAAGTTGTACAGGCCGAGGGTGACGACCTTGGTGGACTCGGACTGGGTCAGGACGAGCGGGAACAGGAAGCCGTTCCAGGCCTGGAGCGCGGAGAAGACCACGATCGTGGACAGTCCGCCCCTCGACAGCGGCAGGACGAGCTGGAAGAACATGCGCCGCGGGGTGGCGCCGTCCATGGCCATGGCCTCGTACAGCTCCGGGGAGATGTCGCGCATCGCGCCGCTGAGGATCAGTGCCGACATGGGCAGGCAGAACGCGGCCGTGGGCAGGATGACACCCAGCAGGTTGTCGTACAGCCCGGCCTCGCTGATCAGGTAGAACATCGGCACGATGACGGCCTGGGCCGGGATGGCGAGGCCGAGCAGGAACAGCCGGAAGATCGCCGACGTGGCCCGGCCGCGGCTGCGGACGATCGCGTAGGCGAGCGGCGGGACCAGCAGCAGCACGATGCCGATCACACAGGCGGTGACGACGAGCGTGTTGAAGAAGTACTGGCCGAAGCCGGAGTCGAAGGCGCCGGTGTAGTTGTCCAGGGTGAAGCTGTCCGGGATGGAGACCGGGCCGTTCTCGGCGTAGTCCTGGCGGGTGCGCAGGGTCGCGGCGAGCATCACGTACAGCGGCAGGCCGACGACGAAGAGCCAGAAGAGCGAGCCGACGCCGGCCACGTAGTTCGGTCGGCGCCTCATGACACACCTTCCATGGAGCTGCGCATCTTGTCGTAGCCGGAGACCCGGACGACGATCAGCGAGATGATCGTGGACGCGACGACCAGGGCCAGGGCGATCGCGGAGCCGGTGCCGTAGTCGAAGCTCTTGAACGCCTTGTCGTACATGTAGTAGGCGCTGATGGTGGTGTCGGTGCCGGGGCCGCCCTGGGTCAGGATGAGGACCGTCTCGAAGGTGGTCAGGCCGCCGACGATCATCAGGATCATCGAGGTGATCATCGAGTTGCGCAGCTGCGGCAGCGTGATGTGGAAGAACTGCCGGTAGCGGCCCGCTCCGTCGATCTCCGCGGCCTGGTAGAGCACTTGGGGGATCGCGCGGGCGGCGCCCTGGTAGATCAGGGTGTGGAACGGGGTGAACTGCCAGGTGCTGACGAACGCCAGCACGCCGATGGCGGTGGCCTGTTCACCGAACAGGTTGCCGTCGCCGAAGAGCCAGGTGGCCTCGGCCGGGATGCCGAAGTTCGGGTCGAGCAGCGCCCGCCAGAGCACGGAGACGGCCGTCGCGGACAGCAGCAGCGGGATGAAGTAGATGACGGACAGTACGGCCCGGTTGCGCTGGTGACCGGCGGCCCAGACGCCGAGCACGATGCTCAGCGGCGTCTGGATGACCACGCCGAGCACGGTCAGGAGCAGGGTCAGCCAGATGCTCTTGAGCATCACCGGGTCGTCCATCAGGCGCGACCAGTTGTCCATGCCGACGAACTCGGGCGAGCTGAGCCCGTCCCAGGTCATGAAGGACAGCACCGCCACCATGATCAGCGGGGTGATCGCGAAGAGGGCGAAGAACACTGCGGCGGGCAGCGCCCAGGCGAAGCCGGGGCGTCCCACCTTCGTTGCGGACGAGGCGGGCCGGGCGCTCGTGATCTTTGTGGTCATGAGCCGTTCGTCACTCGGTGGGGAGGGCCTGCATGGCCTTGATGAAGCCGTCCGTGTCGAGCTGTCCGTTGAAGAACTGCTGGATGGCCTTGTGCATGTCCGAGCTGGCCTTCTGCGGGTACGCCTGGTCCCAGGAGAGCTGGAACGACGGGGCGTCGGCGACCAGGTCGTACTGGAAGCGCGAGTACTCGGCGTTGCCCGCGGTCTCGATGAACTTGTCGGTGTTGGTCGTGGTCGGCAGGTTGCCGATCTCCAGCTGCGCCTTGACGAACTCGTCGGAGTACATGAGCTTCAGGAACTCGGCAACGGCCTCGGGGTGCTTGGTCTTCTTCATCACCGAGTAGTAGTTGTTGGTGTTGCCGGCGACGTTGGTCGGGTCGCCCTTGCCGCCCTCGACGGTCGGGAAGGCGGTGTAGCCGAGGCTCTTCTCGGCGAACTCCGGGTGGTCCGTCAGCTGCTGGGAGTAGTACCAGGAACCCATCAGCTCGAAGCCGGCCTTGCCCGAGGCCAGCAGCTGGACCGAGCCGCCGTTGGTGTACTTGACGGAGTCGTAGTTCTTGCCGAAGGCGCCGGCGTCGACGAGCTCCCTGATCCTGTCCAGGGCCTTCTTCGCGTCCGGGCTCTCCCAGGCGCTCTTGTCGCCCCCGACGGCCTTCGCGAACAGCTCCGGACCGGCGATGCGGTCGAAGAGGTACTGGAACCACATCTGCGTCGGCCAGACGTCGCCGCCGCCGAGTGCGATCGGCGTGACGCCCGCGTCCTTGAGCTTCTCGACCGCGTCGAGCAGCTCGTCCCAGGTCTTCGGCGGCTTGATGCCCGCCTCGTCGAGGACTTCCTTGTTGTGGAAGAGCAGGACCGGCTGGGTGCCGCGCATCGGGATGCCGTACGGCTTGCCGTCGACGACGGCGTTGTTGAAGACGGACGGCAGGAACTTGTTCTCCAGGTCCGGGTTCTTCTTGATGAAGTCGTCGAGCGGCATCAGCAGGTCGGCCTTGACGAACGGCTTGATGCTGCCGCCGCCCCAGTTGTAGAAGACGTCCGGGGCCTGCGGGGTGTTGATGATCGTCTGCAGCTTCTTCTGGTAGTCCGCACCGGGGATGGTGTCGAGGACGACCTTGACGTCGGACGTCTTGTTGAACGTGTCGACGATCTGCTTCTCGACCTTGTTGGTGGCGTCCCCGTAGACCAGGACATGGATCTTGCCGTCGTTCGCCGACGCCCCGCCGTTCCCGTCGCCACAGGCCGAGAGGCTCAGTGCGAGGGTGAGCGTCGCACCGCAGGCGACCAGTCTGGGCAAGCGCGCACGTGTCTTCATCGTTCGCCTTTCGAAAGTTTCGGCATCATCACCGAAAGTCCATGCCGTGGGACAGTAGGTCAGACCCGTGTTTCGGTCAACGGTCGGAACCGTACTCACCCAAACCGTTATCGTCGCGCGGTGCCCTATCCTGCGGGTATGCACGATGACGACGAGGCAAGTGGCAGAGTAACCCTGGCCGCGGTCGCGAAAGAGGCCGGCGTTTCGATGCCGACAGTTTCGAAGGTCCTCAACGGCCGTTCGGACGTCTCCCGCGCGACCCGGGCCAAGGTGGAGCGGCTGCTGGAGGTCCACGGCTACCGCAGGCGCGCCCAGGCGGCGTCCCGCTCCCCGCTCATCGAGCTCGTCTTCCACGAACTGGACAGCATCTGGGCGATGGAGCTGATCAGGGGCGTGGAGAACGTCGCCAGGGAGAACCGCGCGACGGTGGTGCTCACCGAGAGCGGCACCCGGCACACGCCCGCGCCGGAATGGCTCCCGGGCGTGCTGCAGCGCAGGCCGCTGGGCGTCGTGCTGGTCTTCTCCACGCTCCCGGAGGACGTCAAGCGGCGGCTCAGGGCGGCGGCCATCCCCTTCGTCGTCATCGACCCGGCGGGCGACCCCGACCCGGACGTGCCCTCGGTCGGCTCGGCGAACTGGGCCGGTGGTCTCGCCGCCACCCGTCATCTCACCGAGCAGGGGCACGAACGGGTCGCGATCATCACCGGGCCCGAGGACGTACTGTGCTCACTGGCGCGCCTCGACGGCTACCGCTCGGCCATGGCGATGGCGGGTCTGGAGGCCGATCCGCGGCTGATGCGCTTCGGCGACTTCCACGTGCAGGGCGGCTTCGAGCACGCCATGGACCTGCTGGAGGGGCCGGACCGGCCCACGGCGGTCTTCGCGGGCAGCGACCTCCAGGCGCTCGGCGTGCTGGAGGCGGCCCGGGTCAAGGGCCTGCGCGTGCCGGAGGACCTGTCGGTGGTCGGCTACGACGACGTGCCACTGGCGCAGTGGTCGAGCCCGCCGCTCACCACGGTCCACCAGCCGCTGCGGCACATGGCCGAGGAGGCCGCCCGGATGCTGCTCCGCCCGGACGATCCCGGCACGGCCGCCCAGCGCATAGAACTGGCGACACACCTGGTGGTGCGGCAGAGCACGGCTCCGCCCAAGAAGGCGTGAGGGACGCGGGGCGGGCCGCTGAAGGGCGGCCGGCCCGGCGTGCGACGCCGTGTCGGCACGAGGCCGGGCCGGGGACGCGGCTCCCGTGCGTGCCGCCCACCGTCTCGCGCGGCCGGTGGGTGCGGCCTGGAGGGCGGTGGGGCGAGGCCGAGGAACGCAAGGGAGGTTCGAATGTTTCGAGGCCTCCCGGAATCACGCCGCCTCGGCGTATGAGCCGTCTCATGCGCCGTCAGCCCCCGGCAGTGAAGGCATGCGAGTCCCGCCCCCGGTCGATCGAGCCGAAACGTTGCGCGATTTCCGTTCGGGCCGCGTGCCGGTGGTCGCCGGGGGAGATTCCGCAGGAGCGCCGGAAGGCGCGGCTGAAGTCGGCGGGGTGACGGAAGCCCCGGCGGAGGCGGTCTCGCCGATCGCCCGCTCCCGCCTCCTGCTCGGCACGACCGCCTGAGGAATCGGCTCACCCCCGGGGGACCGGTGCGTGGACCGGTCCCCCGTTCCGGCGGCGCCACCGGAACCTTCTCCTCGTCGCCGGGGCGCCGCCCGCCTCCTGTGCCGTACCGGGGATCACTTGGTCCTCGGCACACGGCGCGGGGGGCATGGGCGCAGCGCGCGCCACCGCGCCCGTCCGGTCAGACGCCGGGCAGGACGCCGGTGCGGGCCACCTCGGAGTACCAGCGGGCGCTGGCCTTGGGGATGCGGGTGCCGGTCGGATAGTCCACGTAGACGGCGCCGAAGCGCTTGCCGTAGCCGTGGGCCCACTCGAAGTTGTCCAGCAGCGACCATAGGAAGTAGCCGCGCACGTCCACGCCGTCGACGATGGCCCGGTGGACGGCGGCCAGGTGGCCGCGCACATAGGCGATCCGCGCGGGGTCGTTGACGTTCCCGGAGGGGTCGGCGTAGTCGTCGAAGGCGGCGCCGTTCTCGGTGATGACCAGCGGCAGCTTCGGGAAGTCGGACGACAGCCGGCGCAGCAGGTCGTACAGGCCGGTGGGGTCGACGGCCCAGCCCATGGCGGTGGTGTCGCCGGGCGGCTGGTGGAAGGCGACCTTGTCGGCGCCCGGCCAGGGGCTGTGGACGCTGTTGCCGTGTCCGTCGGAGGTGTGGGTGCCGGTGCCGTCGGCCTCGGAGACGACGGTGGGCGAGTAGTAGTTGACACCGAGGAAGTCCAGCGGCTGGTGGATCCGCTCGAGGTCGCCGTCGCGCACGAAGGACCAGTCGGTGAGCGCGGCGGTGTCCTTGAGCAGGTCCTCCGGGTAGGCGCCCTGCAGCATCGGGCCGGTGAAGACCCGGTTGGCGAGCGCGTCGATCCGGCGGACCGCGTCGGCGTCGGCGTCGCTGCCGGTGAGCGGGCGGACGTGGTGGATGTTGAGGGTGACCGAGCACTGGGCGGCGGCGGGAAGGCGGTCGCGCAGCGCCTGGACGGCCAGGCCGTGGCCCAGGTTGAGGTGGTGGGCGGCGCGCAGCGCGGCGACCGGGTCGGTGCGGCCGGGGGCGTGCACGCCGGAGCCGTAGCCGAGGAAGGAGCTGCACCAGGGCTCGTTGAGGGTGGTCCAGGTCTTCACCCGGTCACCGAGGGCGTCCGCGGCGAGGGCCGCGTACTCGGCGAACCGTTCGGCCGTGGCGCGCTCGGGCCAGCCGCCGGCGTCCTCCAGTTCCTGCGGCAGGTCCCAGTGGTAGAGGGTGGCGACGGGCTGGATGCCCTTGTCCAGCAGCTCGTCGACGAGGCGCCGGTAGAAGTCCAGTCCCTTCTGCACGGCGGGGCCGCGCCCTGTGGGCTGGATCCGGGGCCAGGCCAGGGAGAACCGGTAGGCGCCCAGGCCGAGTTCGGCCATGAGGGCGACGTCCTCGCGCCAGCGGTGGTAGTGGTCGGTGGCGATGTCACCGGTGTCTCCGTTGCGGACCCGGCCCGGGGTGCGGGCGTAGGTGTCCCAGATGGACGGCGTGCGTCCGTCCTCGGCGGCGGCCCCCTCGATCTGGTAGGAGGCGGTCGCGGAGCCCCAGAGGAAGCCCTTGGGGAAGGTGCGGGCGGCGTCCGGGGCGGACGCGGTCTGCTGTGCGGTGACCACGTAAGTCCTTTCGGGGTAAGGGGGTTCGCAGGCGGGTGCCTGGTGGGGGGCAGGGTGGGGGCGGGGTGCGGGCCCGGGTGCGGCGGGTCAGCCCTTGACGGCGCCGGCCATGATGCCGCTGACGATCTGGCGGCCGAAGACGATGAACATCGCCAGCAGCGGCAGCGTGCCGAGCAGCGCGCCCGCCATGATCAGCGACTGGTCGCGGACGTAGCCCGCGCTGAGCTGGGTGAGGGCGACGGGGACCGTCGGGTTGGTCATGTCGAGCACCACGAACGGCCAGAAGAAGTCGTTCCACGCGTGCACGAACGTGATCATGAACAGGACGGCCATCGCGGGCCGCGCCACGGGCAGCACGATGCTCCAGAAGATCCGCAGCGAGTGCGCCCCGTCGACGCGTCCGGCCTCGACGAGTTCGTCGGGCAGGGCCTCGGACAGGTACTGCCGCATGAAGAACACGCCGACCGCGCTCACCAGCGTGGGGAAGATGACGGCGGGCAGCTGCTGCGACCAGCCCAGCTCGGACATCATCATGAACAGCGGTACGACGCTGAGCTGCGGCGGCACCATCATGGTGCCGATCACCAGCATGAGCAGGATGTTGCGTCCCTTGAACCGCAGTTTGGCGAAGGCGAATCCGGCCAGCGTCGCGAACATCACCGTGGACAGGGCGATCACGCCGGCCACGATCAGGCTGTTGATCATGGCCTTGCCCATCGCCGCCTCGTCCCAGGCCCGGGCGAGGTTGCTGAACAGGTTCGGGCCGGGCAGGAACGGCGGTGGTGTCTGGCTGACCCGGGTGTTGTCGGTGGAGGCCGCCACCATCGTCCAGTACAGCGGGAAGATCGACAGCACCGCCATGACGACGAGCAGGACGTAGGCGAGCGGGCCGGCGTGGTGCTGGCGGCCGGCGCCCTGGCGCAGCAGCCGGCGGCCGGCGCGGCCGGCCGGCTTCTCGACGGGGGTCCGGACCGGGGTCTCCGTCCGGACCGGGAGGCTGTTGGTGGTCATCGTGACTCCAGGTCAGGACGTGCGGGAACGCAGGCGCTTGATCAGGCGCTGCGCCGCGAAGGCGAGGACGAGCAGCATGAACATCGCCCAGGCGACGGTCGCCGAGCGGCCCATCTGGTAGTTCTTCCAGCCCTCCTCGTACAGCAGCAGGCCCAGCGTCTGGTACTGGTTGTCGGCGCCGCCGGTGATGCCGTTGGGTCCCTGGCCGAAGATCAGCGGCTCACCGAACAGCTGGGTGGCACCGATGGTGGAGAGCACGATGGTGAAGACGATCGTGGAGCGGATGCCGGGGATGGTCACGTGGGTGAACTGCTTCCACCGGGACGCTCCGTCGATGGACGCCGCCTCGTACCGCTCGGCCGGGATGGCCTGCATGGCGGCCAGGTAGAGCAGCGCGTTGTAGCCGGTCCAGCGCCAGATGACGATGGTGGAGATCGCCACCTGGGCGGGCCACTTGTCGGCCTCCCAGTCCACCGGGTCGATGCCGACCGAGCCGAGCGCCCAGTTGATCATGCCGAAGTCACGCTCGAAGATCATGGTGAAGACGAGCGCGGCGGCGGCGACCGAGGTGGCGTACGGGACCAGCGAGGCCACGCGGAAGAACAGCGAGGCGCGCATCCGGTAGTTGAGCAGGTGCGCCAGGCCGAGCGCCATCATCAGCTGCGGCACCGTGGAGATGATGCCGATGGTGATGGTGTTCTGCAGCGCGTTCCAGAACCGCGAGTCGCCCCAGAGTTCGACGTAGTTGTCGAACGCCACCCACTCCATGACGTCGAGGGTGGCCAGTTCCACGTCGTGCAGCGAGATCCACGAGGTGTAGACGAGGGGGTAGAAGCTGAACGCGGCGAAGACGATGAAGAAGGGGGCGACGAACGCGAACGGCGCGCCCTTGACGTCCAGACGGTGCAGCAGCGCGCTGCGCCGCCGGGCGGTCTTCTCGCCGCCCGACGTGCCGGGCGGGGCCGGCGGCTCCTCGCCGGTCAGGGCTTTGGTGGTGGAGGTGGCCACCGGACTTCCTTCCTGAGAGCGGATGGGTGAGCCGGGGCCCGGGCCCGTCGGCGGGATGCCGAACGGGCCCGGGCGGCCGCGGCGGGCGTCGGGTCAGCCGACCGCCTTCTCGATGCGCTCCGTGGTGGTCTTCCACGCCTCGTCGCGCGAGGTGCCCTGCTCGACCAGGGCCAGGCCCTGGGAGAAGGTGTCCTTGATCGTGCCGTCCTTGCGGCCGAGGACCTGCTTGTCCGGGATCTCCTGCGCGGCGGCACCGAAGATCTGGCCGATCGGGGCGTTGTCGAAGTACTCCGACTTGGCGTCCTTCACATCGGCGTTCTCCAGGGCCTTCTCGGAGGACGGGATGTTGCCGATCTCCTTGAAGATGTGGGCCTGCTGCTCCGGCGCGGTCAGCCAGGCGACGAGCTTCTTGGCCTCCTCCTTCACCGGGCTCTTCTCGACCACACCGAGGAAGGACCCGCCCCAGTTGGCGCCCTTGGGCGCCCTGGCGACGTCCCACTTGCCCTTGTTGGCCGCACCGGCCTTCTCGCTGATGTGGCTGAGCATCCAGGCCGGGCAGACGGCGGTCGCGAACGTGCCGTTGGCCAGGCCGGGGTCCCAACCCGGCTGGAACTGGCGGAGCTTGGCGGTCAGCCCCTCCTCCGCGGCGTCGGAGGCAAGGCCCCATGCCTCCTTGACGGCCGGGTTCTTGTCGTAGATCAGCTCACCCTTTTCGTCGTAGTACTGCTCGGGGTAGCCGTAGACCATGGCGTTGAACAGGCCGCTGGCCGAGTCCGTGAACGCCACCTTGTCGCCCTTGAAGTCCTTCTTGAAGGTGCGGCCGACCTCGACGTACTTCTTCCAGTCGCCCTCCCACAGCTTGCCGACCTCTTCGCGGTCGGTGGGCAGGCCGGCCTGCTCGAAGTAGTCCTTGCGGTAGCAGACGGCCATCGGGCCGATGTCGGTGCCCAGGCCCAGCACCTTGCCGTCCGCGGTGCTGATCTGGGACTCCTTCCAGGGCAGGAAGTGGTCGGTGCCCGCCATGCCGGCGAAGTCCGCGAACTTGTCCGCCTGGGTCTCGGTGATCTCCTTGGCCCGGCCGATCTCGATGCCCTGGATGTCCTTCAGGCCGTTGCCGGCGGCGAGCCTGGTCTGCAGCGCGGTGTAGTACGTCTGCTCGTCACCGGCGATCTCGGCCTTGATGTCGACCTCGGGGTTCTCCTTCTCGTACTGCTCGAGAAGGCCGGTCTCCTTGAGGCCCATCACGCCGTACAGGCCCATGGTGATGGTGACCTTGCCGTCCTTCTTGCCACCGCCGGTGACCGAGTCGTCGCTGCTGCTGCAGCCGACGACCAGTGCCAGCGCGCCGGCGGCCGCGGCTGTCGCCACCGCCTTCCTGCGCAACGAACCGTAAGTGCCCATGGATCTCCTCCTAGCGACGGCGCTGACACACCGGAGTGACGAGTTCTGCGATGACTACAGCGGCTCTGATAAGGATGGGAACGTGCCCATTCCGGGGTGGGCACGTTCCCACCGCGCAACGAAGACTCACGGCTAGCGGATAGGTCTGTCAATAACTTGAAACCAACTCGTCGTCCCGCACCGGGCCCCGCGTCCGCCGTCCCGCCCCCGGGGGGTGCTGTGCCGACGGCGGCGTCTGCAAGAATTGCCGCAGGTCACCTCCGCGGCGGGCATCGCCGCCGCGGCCGCCCAGGGGGGAGCACATGAGCGGCAACCGCCGTCCGACCATCAAAACGGTCGCGGCCCGCGCCGGCGTGGGCCGTACCACGGTCTCCCGCGTCGTCAACGGCTCGGACCTGGTCAGTGCCGACGCCCGCGCGAGGGTCCTGGCCGCGATCAAGGAGCTGAACTACGTCCCCAACTCGGTCGCCCGCGGCCTGGTGACCAACCGCACCAACGCGGTGGCCCTGGTGATCCCGGAGTCGGAGAGCCGGCTCGGTTCGGAACCGTTCTTCGCCGCGCTGATCCGGGGCGTCAGCGGCGCCCTCGCGGAGAGCCGGACCCAGCTGCAGCTGATGCTCGTCCGCGACCAGGCCGAGCGCGACCGGCTCACCGAGACGGTGGCCACGCACCGTGTGGACGGCGTGCTGCTGGTCTCCGTGCACGCCGACGACCGGCTGCCGGGCATGCTGGAGGAGATGGGCCTGCCCACCGTGCTGGCCGGCCGTCGCGACGCGGGCGAACGGCTGAGCTACGTCGACTCCGACAACGCCGGGGGCGCGACCGCGGCGGTACGGCACCTGCTGCACCGCGGCCGGACCCGGATCGCCACGATCACCGGCCCGCTGGACATGGACGTCGGCCGCAGCCGGCTCGCCGGCTGGCGCACCGCGCACCGCGAGGCGGGGGTACCCGCGGACGAACTCCTGGTCGAGGAGGGCGACTTCACGGAGGAGGGCGCCTGCCGGGCCATGTGTTCGCTACTTGAACGCGCCCCGGACCTGGACGCCGTCTTCGCCGCCTCCGACCTCATGGCGGTCGGCGCCCTGGCCGAATTGCGCCGGCGGGGACGGCAGGTGCCCGGCGATGTCGCCGTCGTCGGCTACGAGGACTCCGTCCTCGCCCGCCACACCGCCCCGCCCCTGACGACGGTGCGCCAGCCGGTGGAGGAGATCGGCCGCACCATGGCCCTGATCCTCACCGGCATCACCCAGCGGGGCGAACCCCGGCAGCAGCGGACGCTGCCCACGGAGCTGGTGGTGCGGGAGTCGTCGTAGCGGGGCCTGCGCGGAGGTGAGGGAGGGGTGATGGCGGTTACCCGGGAGGTCCCAGTACCGCGATGAGGGAGAAGGAGCCATGGCCCACAGGACGAGCGCCCGGGACGTGGTGAGCGCCATCAAGGACGTCGATTTCCCGGCCGGCAAGGACGACCTGGTCCAGGCGGCCAGCCGGTCGGGCGCCTCACCGGATGTGGTCAAGGCGCTGCGCGGCATTCCCGCCGAGCAGTACGCCAATCGTGAGGAGGTGGCCCGGTCGGTGCGCGTGGACCCCGATTCCGACCTCGGCCTGAGTCCCGCGCAGCGGGCGGAGCAGGCCCGTGCGGGCGGCAGGCAGGGACAGTCCCAGCACCTGCGTGACGTACCGAAACCGCCGGTGGAGGACGAGCTGGACCGCTGATCCCGGCGGGCGACGCGGGTGAGCCGCGCGGCCTGCCTGCGGCTCGGTCACTCGCGGCCGGTGCGCCGCCGGCCGGTGACGGCCCTGTCGCGGACGGCCGGGTCCCCTCCGTCCCGGATCCGGGACGGAGGGGACCCGGCCCGGTGCGTCCACGACCGTCCACAGCCGGTGTCCGCGACACCGCGGGGCGTCACCGGGAACCGGTCAGCGGGCTCGGCCGGCGGTGCCCCGTTCCCGTCGCAGACGGCGCAGTACGGCCATCAGGTCCAGGAGGGCCGTCAGCGCGAGCACGCCGCAGACGACGGCGAGCAGGACCAGCGGGCCCCGACCGGGGCTGTCGCCGGCGTCGGAGCGCGCGGCCCAGGTGCCGAACAGCGCGGTGCCGGCGAGGAAGAGGGGCAGGAAGACCGCGGCGAGCAGCAGGCGCAGCCGCAGCGGGCTCCGCGCGGTGACCGGCTCGGTGCCGGTCCGCGGGAAGCGGCGGCCGATCGTTCCGGAGCGGGCCCGGGAGACCGGTTCGCGGGTGGGGTCGGCACGTGGGTCACGCACGCCGGACGCCTCCTCCGCCATGGTCGTGTCGGCCGGGTAGCCGCCGGCGCCGGTGACAAACCGGCGTTCGTTGGTGCGCGCCCGTTCCGGGTACTCGCCCGTCGCCCGACCATCGACCACCGCGGGTGACCGCACCATGCGGGTGACCGCACCATGGGGAAGGACAGCGCCTCATGCAGCACGACGAGTTCATCGGGAAAGTGCAGGCTCTCACTCGGCTGCCGGACCGGGGAACGTCCGAGCAGGCGACCCGGGCGGTGCTGAGCACGCTGGCCGAGCGGCTGCCGTCCGGGCTGGCGGGCCATGTGGCAGCCCAGCTGCCGCCGACCCTGGCCGCGCCCATGCGGCAGACCACTTCGGGCGAGCGCTTCGACCTGACGACGTTCGCCGGCCGGATCGCCGGCCGCGCGGAGACGGACGAGGACGCGGCCGTGCGCGAGGCCGCCGCCGTACTGGAAGTGCTCGACGCGGCCCTCACTCCGGAGCTGACGGAGAAGCTGGTCGCCGCGCTGCCCAGGGACATCGGCAACCTGCTGCCCGCCGGACGTGCCGCCGACGACACCGACTGAGGAGGTGACCGGGCATGGTCTCCGAGTCCGTGACGGTCCCCTCGGGTGCGGCAGCCCTGTCCGGGGACCTGGTCATCCCCACCGGGGCGCGCGGAGTGGTGCTGTTCGCGCACGGCAGCGGCAGCTCACGGCTCAGCCCCCGCAACCGGGCGGTCGCCGACGCGTTGCAGGGGGCGGGGTTCGGCACGCTGCTGCTGGATCTGCTGACCCGGGAGGAGGAGCTCGAGGACGACGCGACGGGCCGGCACCGCTTCGACATCGGCCTGCTGGCCCGGCGGCTGGCGCATGCCGTCGACTGGCTGGAGCGGCGCCCGGACAGCATGGACCTTCCCGTGGGCCTGTTCGGGGCCAGTACGGGAGCGGCGGCGGCACTGGTGGCCGCCACCGAGCGCCCCGAGCGGGTCTCGGCGGTCGTGTCGCGGGGCGGGCGCCCGGACCTGGCGGGCGACGCGCTCGGCCTGGTCGCGTGCCCGGTGCTGCTCGTCGTGGGCGGTGACGACGAGACGGTCCTCGGCCTCAACCGTGAGGCCGCCGGCCGGCTGTCCGCGGCGCACCACGTCCACGTGGTGCCCGGCGCGACCCACCTCTTTCCCGAGCCCGGCGCGCTGGAACAGGTCGCCGGGCTCGCCGCCGACTGGTTCCGCGACCACCTCTGACCGGACACGGGGCGAGCCGCGGCGGGGTGTGCGCCGCGGCTCGCCCTTGGCTCATCCCGTGCTGCAGGAGACGGTCGGCCAGGTCCAGTTGCCGTTGGTCTGGATCGTCACCCCCCAGTTGTTCCCGCTGCCGTTGGGCTTGGCGACAAGGGTCTGGCCGTCGGGGTAGGAGGTGCTGACGTTCCAGGTCGCGGAGACCTTCGCCGGGGACGGCACCTTCATCGTCACGGTCCAGTCGCTGGAGCCGCTCACCGAGACGTTGAGGTTGTAGCGGTCCCCCCAGCGGCTGCCCGCGGACAGGGTCGCGGTGCACGCGGTGCCGCCGCCACCGCCGCCTCCTCCCCCGCCGCCGGAACCGTCGGGGGCGACGGCGCGGCCGGTCTGCGGGGAGATCATGCCGGCGCACAGGCCCCGGGAGGCCAGGTTCTGCGCGATGCGCGGGATCGCGGCGATGGTGTTGGCCGGCCAGTCGTGCATCAGGATGACCTGCCCGTTGGTGAGCCGGGAGGCGGCCTGCACGATGGCGTCGGTGCTCGCGTTGTTCCAGTCCTGCGAGTCGACGTCCCAGATGATCTCGGTCAGGCCGTACTTGGCCTCGACCGCGCGCAGCGTCGAGTTGGTCTCGCCGTACGGCGGACGGAACAGCTTGGGCGTGCCGCCGCCGGCGTTTGCGATCGCCTGCTGGGTGCGGGAGATCTCCGAGTCCATCTGCGCCTGGCTCAGCTGGGTCATGTGCGGGTGGGTGTAGCTGTGGTTGGCGACCCACATGCCGGCGTCGACCTGGGCCTTGACCAGGGAGGGGTTGGCGGCGGCGTACTGGCCCTGGTTGAACATCGTGGCCCGCAGCCCGTTCTGCCTGAGCGCGTTGAGCAGGCTCATGGTGGTGCTGGTGGACGGGCCGTCGTCGAAGGTGAGTCCGACGTAGCCGTTGCAGGCGGCGGCCTGCGCCGGTGCGGCGTCGAGCGTCGCGGTGGCGGTGCCCGCCAGGGTCAGCGCGGCGACGGCCAGTGCCGACACCAGGGACCGGGGGGCTTTTCCGGTGGTCATCTGCGGTGGTCCTCCTCGTGGGGGGGGTCAGCCTGCGCTGCAGGAGACCGTCGGCCAGGTCCAGTTGCCGTTGGCCATGATCGTCGTGCCCCAGTTGTTGCCACTGCCGTTGGGCTTGGCGACGAGGGTCTGGCTGTCGGGGTAGGACGCGCTGACGTTCCAGGTCGAGGAGACCTTCGCCGGGGACGGCACCTTCATCGTCACGGTCCAGTTGCTGGAGCCGCTCACCGAGACGTTGAGGTTGTAGCGGTCTCCGAACTTCTCGCCGGCCGACAGAGTCGCGTTGCAGCCGCCGGTGTTGCCACCACCGCCACCGCCACCGCCACCGCCACCACCGCCACCGCCACCGGAACTTCCTTCACTGACCGTGATGTTGGAGCTGCCGCTGCTCTGGTAGCCCTCGGTGGCCATGATCATGTAGTTGTGGTTGCCCAGGTTCATTCCGTGGCGGGCCCACGCGTCGAAGTGGTTGCCGCTGGTGATGGTGCCGCCGGTGCGCTTCGACTGGCGGACGCTCCAGTACTGGTCGAAGGTCCTGGTGCCCTCGATGGAGGGGGCGTTGTACCGGGTGGTCTTGTAGATGTCGTACGTGCCGCCGTCGCTGGTGACGGTGCCCTTGTACTCGCCGGTGGGCCGGTAGGTGCCCCAGTTGTCGACGATGTAGTACTCGATGAGCGGGCCGGTGGTCCATCCGTAGAGCGTCAGGTACGCGTTGCCGGACGGGTTGAAGCTGCCCGAGTAGGTGACGGTCTTGCGGCCGCCGGTGCTCCAGCCCTTGCCGGCGACGAAGTTGCCGGTGTTGCTCCACCGGGTGCTGTAGTTGCCGCCGGAGCCCAGGTCCATGGAGACGGTTCCCTGGGAGTCGGTCCAGAACGAGTACCACCAGCCGTTGTTGGTGCCGGTCTGGTTCGTGGTGACGGCGGCGGTGGCGGTGGTGGCGGTCAGGAGCAGTGCGGTGACGGCGGCCAGCGCGATGGTCCAGACGCTTCTGACGCTCAGCAGCAGGCGGCCGCGTCTGCGGCCTCTCGGTCGGGCGGACACGTGCATGTGGTGCGCCTCCTGTGCGGCTCGGGGGTCGATGCCGGACAGTGTTGGTCTGCACGCGTCAACCGTCAACAGTTTCGGTTGAAATTTCGAAATCTTCGCTTGATCGCGAAGACGGAGGTATCCGTGTTTCCCCAGTTCAGCACCGATAATGAACCAGTCGAGTGAGATGGCGACGCGACAGAAGACGAGTACCCATCGAACATGATCAGCAAGTGAACGAAAGTTTCGAAGGCAAACGCATCCGAACACCGCGGAGCCCGGACGCCTGTTCGGCGTCCGGGCTCCGCGGGCGGGAGGGGCCCGTCAGTCGGTGGAGATGACGGTCAGTTTGTCCACGGCGGCCAGCGGCTCGGCGGCCTTGCCGACGACCTGCGGCAGCACCTCGACCAGCATCTGGAGGACGGCCGCGTCCCCGTACCGCTCGAAGGCGTCGGCCTCCGCCGCGCCCCTCGCGGCGATCGCGGCCGCCTCGGCGTCCCCCTCGATGCGTACGGCGTCGGCGAGGGCCGCACGCTGGGCCTTCTCGCCCTCACCGGTGAGCCTGGCCCGCTCGGCGGCCGCCCCGGCCTCCTTGACCAGGGCGATGCGGCGGGCCTCCGCCTCCTGCTCGGCCCGGTAGCGGGCGGCGTCGGCGGGCTTGCGGACCTCGGTGTCCAGCTCGCGGTCGGTCAGCGCGGCCTGCCGGGTGGCGACCTTCTCCTGGTCCTGCAGGACCTCCTGCCGCCGGGCGGCCTCGGCGAGCGGTCCGGCGGCGCCGGCGCGGGCGGCCGCACGAGACGAACCTGTTGCCAGGCTCCGGCAGTTCACCGGTTCAGGTCGGTGTCGTCCAGCGCGGGGCCGTCTCCGCCCAGGCCGTGTCCCAGTCGGCGAGGTTGCGGCGGCGCAGGGCCAGACCGGTCAGGGCGTGGGCGGCGGCACCGGTGAGGGCGACGCCGATGGCGGCGAGGAGGGCCCAGCCCAGGGTGCGGCTGCGGACCTCCTTTCGGGTCAGCGGCGGGTCCGTCACCTCGCCGTCGGCGGTGACCCAGACGCGTACGGTGTTGCCGGCGGTCAGCCCCGGCTGGACCTCCGCCCGTGCGGTGCGGGTCCGCCCCTCGCGGGTGACCACGCGGACCTCGACCGGGTAACGGGTCTTCTTCTCCTCGTCCGAGCCCGGTTCGGGGTGGCGCGGGGCATCCCGGACGAGGGTCGCGTCCGTCTCGTACCGGGTCAGGTTCTGGTGGCGGGCGGTGTCCTCGTAATGCCGGCGGGCGGTGTCGCCGACGAGGACGGCGGCCACGGGGGCCACGGCCAGTACGGCGATCAGCGCCCCGAGGCCGAACCAGGCCTGGAGCGTGTCGGTGCGGCGGCGCAGGGGGTTGTGCCGCCAGCGCCACAGCGGGGGGCGCGGGGGCGGGCCGGGGGGCGGCTGTGCCGGGGGTGTCTCGCCGGCCACGTCGGGGCTCCTTCCGGTGGCGGGGCACGGGCGGCCGGGTCGGTCAGACCCTTCCGGTGACCGAGGGGTGGTGGTGCGCCGAGGCGAGGAGGCCGGCGGCGCCCCGGACGGCGGCGGTGTGCGGCGACGGGACCTGCCGCACCGCGCAGCCGAGGCCGGCGGGGAGGTCGCGGGTGATGTCGGGGCGCAGCGCGCCGCCGCCGGCCAGGAGGACGCCCCGGCGCAGGGCGGTGCGGGTGAGCGCGGTGCGGTCCTGGCGCAGCATCGCGGTCACCATGCCGACCACCGCCGCGGTGATGTCGCCGGGCGGCGTGCCGTCGGCCAGGTCGGCGGTGCCCAGGGCGGTGCGGCGGGCGTCGGTGACCGCGCCGTCCACGAGCAGCACCACCTCGGTGAGGTGGGCGCCGATGTCCACGACGAGCAGCGGCCGGATGTGGTCGGCGCCCGCCGCCAGGGCCACCGCGCGGGCGCCCGGGACGGTCAGTACGGCGCGCGGGCGGAGGACCTCGACGGCCGTGCGGGCGGCGGTCCGGAAGGCGAGCCCGTCCAGGACCGGCGCCGTGACGACGACCAGCGGGCGGCCGAGCCGGGGCAGCCGGTGCCCGAGCAGCCGCTCCAGCATCCGGGCCGTGCCCGGGGTGTCGACGATGGTGCCGCGCTGGATGGGGTGGACCGCACCGGTGCCCGGGAAGGTCACGGTGGGCACGTCGAGGACCATGCCCCGCCCGGCGATCCACGCGCGTGTGCGGGCGCTGCCCAGGTCGAGAGCGATCCCCGAGCAGCGCCGGCACAGCGGCCGGTGCCGGTGCCGTACCGGCGCCGGGAGGGAACGCCGGATCACGGTCACCGGCCGGCCTCCCTCACCTGCTGGCAGCGCCCGCAGTAGCGGGCCTGGGGGACGATCAGCAGGCGGTGGCGTTCGACGGCGCGGCGGCACAGGTGGCAGGTGCCGTACTGCCCGGAGTCCATCCGGGCGAGCGCCGCCTCGACGTCGGCGAGCACCATGCGGGCGGACGCCGCGAGCTTGACGCCCACCTCGATCTGTGCGGCGTCCGTCCGGCGCCGGTCGTCGGCACGGTTCGAGGAGTGGACGGCGAACTGCCGCAGCTGCTCCTGCCGGAACAGCCGCTGCTCGTACAGGTTCTCGCGCAGCGCGGCGAGGTCCTCGGGGGTGAGGACCGTGTCGCGCTCGCCGATGGTCTGGTGGGTCACCACTGCACCCCTTGGGCAGAGCGGGAGAGGAGGACGGACGGGGTCAGGCGCGGCCCTGGCAGCCGACGCAGTACCGGGTGTGCGGGAGGATCTCCAGCCGCTCCGGCGGTACGGCCTTGGAGCAGCCCAGACAGGTGCCGTAGGTGCCGTCGTCGACGCGTGCGAAGGCCTCGTCGATCTCCGTGAGGACGCGCTTGATGGCGTCCCTCTGGTTGGACATCAGGTGGTCGCCGGGACTCTGCCCGGTTTCGTCGAGGGCCTTGAGCTGCGCCAGCCGGGTCGTGCGGGCGTGTTCGAGGCGCCGGCGGACCTCGTCGGCGGCCGGGTGGGCGGTACGGGGTTCGGTGCGGGGCAGGTCGAGCGACACGGACGGTTCTCCTCGGTGACGTACGGATGACGTCTTCACCCTCGTCCGTTTCCGCCTGGGCGCCCATCGGGCGCGGTACCCATCTGCGCGGGGTCCGAGGACCCACCGCGTGCGGCATGGGTCGGGCGGGCCGCGGGAAATGGGGCGCGGGGCCCATCGACCGGAGCCCGGCCCTGGTGCACGCTGGCCGGTGTCCGCCGGGACGAGGGGCCGCTGCCGCACCAGCGGGCGCGGTGACCGACAGTAGAGGCAGACGAGAAAGAGGAAGGCGTGACCTCCGTGTCCCTGTACTGGCGGATCTTCGGGCTCAACGCGGTGGTGCTGGGCAGCGCCACCGCGCTGCTGCTGTGGGCTCCGGTGACCGTGTCCGTTCCGGTGCTGCTGACCGAGGCGGTGATCCTGGTGGGCGGCCTCGGCGTCATGCTCGTCGCCAACGCGGCCCTGCTGCGCATCGGCCTCGCCCCGCTGGACCGGGTGACGCGGTTGATGACCACCGTCGACCTGCTGCGTCCCGGTCAGCGGCTGCCCGTGCACGGTGGCGGTGAGGTCGCCGAACTGGTCAGCACGTTCAACTCGATGCTGGAGCGGCTGGAGGGGGAACGCGTCGCGAGCAGCGCCCGCGCCATTCTCGCCCAGGAGGGTGAGCGGCGCCGTATCGCCCAGGAGCTGCACGACGAGGTCGGGCAGAGCATGACCGCCGTGCTGCTGGCCCTGAAGCGGGCGGCCGACGAGGCGTCTCAGCCGCTGCGCGGTGAGCTCCAGCAGGCGCAGGAGATCACCCGGGAGAGCCTCGACGAGGTGCGCCGGCTGGTGCGCCGGCTGCGTCCGGGCGTCCTGGACGATCTGGGCCTGGTCAGCGCGGTCACCTCGCTGGCCACCGAGTTCGCCACGCACACCGGGTTGCGCGTGCTGCGCCGCTTCGACTCGGATCTGCCCGTTCTCGACCACGAGACGGAGCTGGTGATCTACCGTGTGGCGCAGGAGGGCCTGACCAACGCCGCGCGGCACGCCGAGGCGCGGTGCGTGGAGGTGAGCCTGCGCGGTGCCGACGGGTGCGTCGTCCTCGAGGTGGCCGACGACGGCCGCGGCATCGGGGCCGCACGCGAGGGCGCCGGGCTCCGCGGGATGCGGGAACGGGCCCTGCTGATCGGGGCCGTGCTGGACATCTCGAGCCCCGACGGGACCTCCGCGCCGTCGGCCGGTACCCGGATCCGGCTGACCGTTCCCACCGCCAGGAAGCAGTCATGAACCACCAGGACATCCACGACGGCCACCGGACGGACGCCACGATCCGGATCCTGCTCGCCGACGACCACGCGCTGGTGCGGCGCGGCGTCCGGCTCATCCTCGACCGGGAGCCGGACCTGGAAGTGGTCGCCGAGGCGGGGGACGGTGCGGAGGCGATCGCCATGGCCCGCACCCACGACGTCGACCTGGCCGTCCTGGACATCGCCATGCCGCGGCTGACCGGCCTGCAGGCGGCCCGCGAGCTGACCGCGCTGAAGCCGGGGCTGCGCATCCTGATGCTGACGATGCACGACAACGAGCAGTACCTGTTCCAGGCGCTCAAGGCCGGGGCCGGCGGGTACGTGCTGAAGTCCGTCGCGGACCGGGACCTGGTCGCCGCCTGCCGGGCCGCGATGCGGGACGAGCCGTTCCTGTACCCGGGGGCGGTGACCGCCCTGATCCGCAACTACCTCGACCGGGTGCGGCACGGGGAGGAGGCGCCGGAGCAGTTGCTGACCCCGCGCGAGGAGGAGGTGCTCAAGCTCGTCGCCGAGGGCCACTCGTCGAAGGAGATCGCCGAGCTGCTGTTCATCAGCGTCAAGACGGTGCAGCGGCACCGCGAGAACCTGCTGCACAAGCTGGGGCTGCGGGACCGCCTCGAGCTGACCCGTTACGCCATCCGCGCCGGGCTCGTCGAGCCTTGACCGCCGACCGGCGGGGACGCCCCGCCCGCCTTCCGTACCGGGCCGCCGCGGCGGCCCTCGCCGCGTTCGCGGCCGTGCTGCTGACCCTCGGGTGCACCGGCGGCACGGAACCCGTCCCCGCCGCCCCACCCGCCCCGTCGGCGTACGAGTCCGACACCCGTCCGTACGGCGACGACGCCTACGTCGGTGCCCGCGCCCTGCTCACCAGGCCGGAGCGGGACGCCGGTGAGCGGACAGTGCCCGCCGGTCATCCGCTCTTCACCGCGGCGCACACGCCGCCGGTCCCGCCCCGGCCGGCCCGGCCCGCGCCGACGGCCGGGCACGCGCCGCCCGCCGCCGCGCACATGCCGTCGGACCTGGGGCGCGCCCCGCCCCCGACCTCCAGCACCTGAGCTTCCCCTCTTCTCTCTTTTCCGCGTGCCTGCTGGAGGCATCTGTGAAACGTCCCGCCCGCGTCAGGGCGTTGTTCGCGCTCGCCGTGATCGCCGTGTCCGTGTTCGTCGCCGTCACCGTTCCGGTCCGTCTGGGCCTGGATCTGCGGGGCGGCACCCAGATCGTGCTGGAGACCCGTTCCACCGAAACCGTGAAGGCCGACGGGGCGGCCACCGACCGCACCCTGGAGGTGCTGCGCGGCCGCGTCGACGCGCTCGGCGTCGCCGAACCGAGCATCGTCCGCTCCGGGGACAACCGGATCATCGTCGAACTGCCCGGCGTACAGGATCCGCGCAAGGCGGCCGACGTCCTCGGCCGTACCGCGCAGCTCTCCGTGCACGCGGTGCTCGGTGCCGCCACCGAGTCCGACAAGGCTCGGGCGAAGGGCGAACGCGTCCTGCCCGACGAGCAGTCCGGTGAACGGCTCCGGCTGGCCGCCGCGTCGCTGACCGGCCAGGACGTGAAGGACGCCGAGGCCCTCTTCGACCCGCAGAGCGGTGCCGGCTGGCACGTCACCGTGGACTTCGAGGACGGCAAGGGCTGGGCGAAGCTGACCGGTGAGGCCGCCTGCAACCCGGCGGGGGACCCGAAGCGCCGGGTCGCGATCGTGCTCGATGACAAGATCATCTCCTCGCCGCAGGTCGACCCGTCCGTCGCCTGCGGCGCGGGCATCACCGGCGGGTCCACCCAGATCACCGGTTCCTTCACCAGTGACGAGGCCAAGGAACTCGCCCTGCTGGTCAAGGGCGGCGCCCTGCCGGTGCCGGTCGAGACGGTGGAGCAGCGGACCGTGGGCCCGACGCTGGGCGCCGAGGCCATCGAGGCGAGCGCCTGGGCGGCCGTCGTCGGCACCGCGCTGACCGCGGTCTTCATCATCGTCGTCTACCGGCTGATGGGCGTCCTGGCCACGCTGGCCCTGCTCTGCTACGGCCTGATCTCCTACGCCGGTCTGGCGGCCCTCGGTGCGACGCTGACCCTGCCCGGTCTCGCCGGTTTCGTGCTGGCCATCGGCATGGCGGTGGACGCCAACGTGCTGGTCTTCGAACGGGCCCGGGAGGAATACGGCAAGCGCAACCGGCCCAGCGGCCGCTCGGCCCTGACCGCCGGTTTCAAGGGCGCGTTCAGCGCCATCGCCGACTCCAACGTCACCACGCTGATCGCGGCGGCGCTGCTGTTCCTGCTCGCGTCCGGTCCGGTGAAGGGCTTCGGCGTCACGCTGGGCATCGGTGTGCTCGCGTCCATGATCAGTGCCCTGGTGATCACGCGGGTGTTCGCGGAGTTCGCGGTGGCCCGCCGCTGGGTGCACCGCCGACCGGGGGTCACCGGTCTGGCCTCGATCGGCCGGGTCCGTACGTACCTCACCCGTCGCGACCCGCAGCTGATGCGGCGTCCGCGCCGCTGGCTGGCGGTGTCCGCCGTGGTGCTCGCCGTCGCCGGCGCGGGCATCGTGGTGCGCGGGCTGAACTTCGGTGTGGAGTTCACCGGCGGCCGGCTGATCGAGTACTCCACCGGTGAGGCCGTCGACCCCGACCGGGCTCGGGAGGCGCTGGCCGACGCCGGTTTCCCGCAGGCGATCGTGCAGTCCTCCGGCGACGACAGGCTGACGGTGCGCACCGAGGAGCTGACCAACGCGGAGGCGGTCGAGGTGGCCGACGCCGTCGCGGAGGTCGGCGGCGGGGCGGAGAAGGTCCGCGACGAGCTGATCGGCCCGAGCCTCGGCGACGAACTGCGGCGCAACGCGCTGATCGCGCTCGGTCTGGCGCTCGGCGCCCAGCTGCTGTACCTGGCCGTGCGGTTCCGCTGGATGTTCGGTGCGGGCGCGGTGGCCGCCCTGGCGCACGACGTGGTGATCCTCACCGGCGTCTTCGCCTGGCTGGGCAAACCGGTCGACGGTGTGTTCCTGGCCGCGCTGCTCACCGTGATCGGTTACTCGGTGAACGACTCCGTGGTGGTGTTCGACCGGATCCGCGAGCTGTGGCGCAAGGACGGCAAGGCGCCGCTGGCCCAGGTCACCAACCGGGCGATCCTGCAGACGGTGCCCCGTACGGTCAACACCGGTATCGGTGTGATCTTCATCCTGGCCGCGCTGGCCCTGCTGGGCGGCGACTCGCTCACCGACTTCGCGCTCGCGCTGCTCATCGGCATGCTCGTGGGCACGTACTCGTCGGTCCTGACCGCCTCGCCGCTCGCCGTCGAGCTCGGCGCGCACACCGGTGGCGGCAGGGGCGGCAGGGACGGCCGGGGTCGTGGCCGGGGCGGTTCCGGGCGGACGGAGTCCGGCGCCACGGAGCGCCAGGACCGGGCCGGGGCCGCCACGCGGGCACGGTAGGAGCGAGCGGAAGGGACGGACGGGGCGGGCCACCCGGAGGTGGTCCGTCCCGTCCGTCCCTTCCGCCCGGCACCACCTCTACGCCGCCACCGTCTCCTCCGACTGCCGTTCGAACTGGGTGCGGTACAGCTCGGCGTAGCGGCCGTCGGCGGCCAGCAGCCGCTCGTGCGTGCCGCGTTCCACGATCCGGCCGGCCTCGACGACCAGGATGAGGTCGGCGGCGCGGACGGTGGACAGCCGGTGGGCGATCACCACCGCCGTCCTGCCCTCCAGCGCCTCCGTGAGCGCCTCCTGCACGGCCGCCTCGGAGGTGTTGTCCAGGTGGGCGGTGGCCTCGTCGAGGATGACGACGCGCTGGCGGGCCAGCAGCAGCCGCGCGATGGTCAGGCGCTGGCGTTCACCGCCGGAGAGCCGGTAGCCGCGTTCGCCGACCACCGTGTCCAGGCCGTCGGGCAGGGCCCGTACGAGGGCGTCGAGGCGGGCGCGGCGCAGGGCGTCCCACAGCTCGGGCTCGCTCGCGTCCGGCCGGGCCAGCAGCAGATTGGCGCGGACCGTGTCGTGGAAGAGATGACCGTCCTGGGTGACCATGCCGAGAGTGGCGCGCAGGGAGGCGGCGGTCAGGTCGCGGACGTCGACGCCGCCCACGCGCACGGCGCCGGCGTCGACGTCGTACAGCCGTGGCAGCAGCTGGGCGATGGTCGACTTGCCCGCGCCGGAGGAGCCGACGAGGGCGACGGTCCGCCCGGGTTCGGCGCGGAAGGAGATGCCGTGCAGGACTTCGTCGCCCCCGCGCGGGTCGAGGGACGCGACCTCCTCCAGGGAGGCCAGGGAGACCTTGTCGGCGGACGGGTAGCCGAAGCGGACGTCGTCGAACTCGACGGAGACCGGGCCCTCGGGCACCTCCCGCGCGTCCGGCTTCTCCCTGATGAGCGGCTCGAGGTCCAGGACCTCGAAGACCCGCTCGAAGCTGACCAGCGCGCTCATCACCTCCACCCGTGCCCCGGCGAGCGAGGTGAGCGGCGCGTACAGCCGGGTCAGCAGCAGCGCCAGCGCCACGACGGCGCCCGGCTCCAGGGTGCCGCCGAGGGCGAGCCGGCCGCCGAGGCCGTAGACCAGGGCGAGGGCGAGGGCGGAGACGAGGGTCAGCGCGGTGATGAACACCGTCTGCGCCGTGGCCGTGCGGACGCCGATGTCCCGCACCCGGCGGGCGCGCAGCGCGAACTGGGCGGACTCCTCCTCGGGGCGTCCGAACAGCTTGACCAGGGTGGCGCCGGGTGCGGAGAACCGCTCGGTCATACGGGTGCCCATGGCCGCGTTCAGGGCGGCGGCCTCGCGCTGCATCCCGGCCATGCGGCAGCCCATGCGGCGGGCCGGGACCACGAACACCGGCAGCAGGACCAGCGCGAGCAGGGTGATCTGCCAGGACAGGGTGAGCATCACGGCGAGGGCGAGCACGAGGGTGACCAGGTTGCCGACCACGGTCGACAGGATGGTGCTGAAGGCCCGCTGGGCGCCGATGACGTCGTTGTTGAGACGGGAGACGAGCGCTCCCGTACGCGTGCGGGTGAAGAACGCGACCGGCATCCGCTGCACGTGGTCGAAGACCGCGGTCCGCAGGTCGAGGATGAGTTCCTCCCCGAGGGCCGCCGAGAGTCTGCGGCCGAGTACGCCGAGCGCCGCCTCCACGACCGCGATCAGCGCGATGAGCAGGGCCAGGCGGACCACCGTGCCCCCGTCGCCGCCCGAGACGATGGTGTCCATGACGCGCCCGGCGAGCACGGGGGTGGCGACGGCGAGCGCCGCGGTCGCCGTGCCGAGGAGCACGACCAGGGTCAGCCGGCGGCGGTGGGGGCGGGCGAAGGCGCCGATCCGGTGCAGTGTCGCCCTGGTGAGGGGGCGGTGCTCGTCCTCCGCGGTCATGACGCCGCGCAGCTGTGTCCACGCTGTGGTCTCCATGCTCATGTAAGCGAAGGTAGAACCTCAAGCATGATTGAGGTCAAGGGCGGCCCGGGCCCGCTCCCCCGGCCGCTGCCCAGCCGTAAGCGGACGTCCGGGCCGGTGCAACCCGCCGTTGGTGCGCGGCGGTCAGGCTCGGTGGATGTGACGGGGACGATCCGCCGGATCCTGATGGTGTTGCCGCTGCTGCTCGTGACCGTGGTCGCGGTGCGGCACCGGTCGGTGCTGGCCGAGGGGTTCGGCCAGCTGGGGACCGCCCGGTGGCCCTGGCTGCTCGCCGCGGCCGGCGCCACCTGTCTGACCTGGGTGGCGGCCGCGTGCACCCGGCAGGGCGCGGTCCCCGAACGGCTGCCCGCGCGGCGGCTGCTGGCCACGCAGTTCGCGGCGGGTGCCGCGAACCACCTGCTGCCGACGGGGCTGGGCGCGAGCGCGGTCAATCTGCGGTTCATGACGGTGTGCGGGCTGCCGGCGGCCCGCTCCTCGGCCGCCCTGGCGCTGTATCTGCTGGCGGAGTCCGTCGGCCGGGTGGGGCTGCTGGCCGTCCTGCTCGTGGCGTTCCCCGGCGCGCTGCGGTTCGGCTCCCTGCTGCCCGCGGGGTGGTTCGGCCCGCTGCTGCTCGCGGCCGGTGCGGTGGTGGTCGTCGCGGCGGTCGTGCTCGCGGCCGTACGGCGACTGCGGTCGGTGGTGCGGTCGTTCCTGCGGACGGCGCTGGGCGAGGCGCGGTCGGTGCACGCCCTGCCCTCCCGGGCGCTGGCGCTGTGGGGCGGGGCGCTGGCCTTCCCCGCGCTGCAGGCGGCCGCGCTGGTGCTGGTGGGGCTGGCGTTCGGGCTGTCGGTGCCGCCGGCCCACATGGCGGTGGCGTATCTGGCGGCGACGGTCGCGGTGGCGCTGGTGCCCACTCCGGGCGGGATCGGCTCGGTGGAGGCGGCGTTGATCGTGGCGCTGGTGGCGGTGGGCGGGGCCGCCGCGGTGGCCACGGCGGTGGTGCTGGTCTTCCGGATCATCACGGTGTGGCTGCCGCTGCTGCCGGGGGCGTTGACCCTGGGCGCGCTGGTGCGGCTGAAGGTGATCTGACCGGCGGGTTCCGGCCCTCGGTCCGTGCACGGGACCGTGCGGCCGGGCGTGGTGCGAACAGCTCTGCGGAATACGGCAGGATGAGCGATCGCGCCGACCGCGGGTCAGGGACGGCCGGCGCGACGTACATCCCGTAGAAATCGAGCAGGTGACGACACGTGACACGACTTCACATACGGCCGTCGGCCAGGGCGTTCGCCGGGGGTGAGCGGTGACCCGCGCGCTCACCGGCCACGACCTGCTGTACGCCGGCATCGCCCTCGCGGCCGGCCTGCTGGCGGCGTTCCTGCTGCGGATGCTGCTGCGCTGGCTGGGCCGGCACGCGGACCGCACCCGCTGGCACGGGGACGACGTCCTCGTGGACGCGCTGCGCATGATCGCGCCGTGGGCGGCGATCGCGGGCGGTGCGGCCTCCGCCGCGGCGGCGCTGCCGCTGACCCGCACCGTGCAGCACAACGTCAACCAGACGCTGACGCTGATGGTCATCTTCGCCGCGACGATCTCGGCGGCCCGGGTGGTGGCGGGGCTGGTGCGCTCGGTCACCCAGTCCCGCTCCGGTGTCGCCGGGTCGGCGACCATCTTCATGAACATCACCCGGATCCTGGTCCTGGCGATCGGTTTCCTGGTGGGGCTGCAGACGCTGGGCATCTCGATCGCCCCGATGCTCACCGCCCTCGGCGTCGGCGGTCTGGCGGTCGCGCTGGCGCTGCAGGACACGCTCGCCAACCTGTTCGCGGGCATCCACATCCTCGCCTCCAAGACCGTGCAGCCCGGGGACTACATCCAGCTGAGCAGCGGCGAGGAGGGCTACGTCGAGGACATCAACTGGCGCCAGACGACCGTCCGCAACCTGTCCAACAACCTGGTGGTCATCCCGAACGCGCAGCTCGCCAAGACGAACATGACCAACTTCATGCGTCCCGAGCAGCAGCTGACCATCCTGGTGCAGGCCGGGGTGTCGTACGACAGCGACCTGGAGCAGGTGGAGCGGGTCACCATGGAGGTCGTCGCCGAGGTGATGACGGAGATCACCGGCGCCGTGCCGGAGCACGAGCCCGCGGTGCGTTTCCACACCTTCGGGGACTCCCGCATCGGCTTCACCGTCATCCTGGGCGTCGGCGAGTTCAGCGACCAGTACCGGATCAAGCACGAGTTCATCAAGCGCCTGCACCGGCGCTACCGCGAGGAGGGCATCCGCATCCCGTCGCCGGCGCGGACGGTGGCGCTCCAGCAGGGCTCCGTGGTCTTCCCCCAGCAGCGCGGCACGGACTCCGCGACGGACTCCGCACCGGACGACATGACCACCGCCCGGCCCATCTGAGCCCACCGTCCCGGGTGATCTCCCGCCGCGCCGGAAGGACCGTGGCGGGAGGTCGGCCGGAAGTCGGCGCGGACCCCTGTCGAGCCCCGGTCGATCACGAGATATCTTGATGTCGAGCAATGTTGCAGACGTGGAGCGGAGCACCCGGTGACTGACTCGACCATCATCTATACGCACACTGACGAGGCCCCGGCCCTGGCAACGTATTCCTTCCTGCCGGTGGTCCAGGCGTACGCCTCGCAGGCGGGTGTCACCGTGGAGACGCGTGACATCTCGCTGGCCGGGCGCATCATCGCCCTGTTCCCGGAGTACCTGGCCGAGGACCAGCGCATCCCGGACGCCCTCTCGGAGCTCGGTGAGCTGGCCAAGACGCCGGCGGCCAACATCATCAAGCTGCCGAACATCTCGGCGTCGATCCCGCAGCTCAAGGCCGCGATCGCCGAGCTGCAGGGCCAGGGCTACGCGCTTCCGGCCTACCCGGACGACCCGAAGACCGACGAGGAGCGCGACATCCGCGCCCGCTACGACAAGGTCAAGGGCTCGGCCGTCAACCCGGTGCTGCGCGAGGGCAACTCCGACCGCCGCGCCCCCGCCTCGGTGAAGAACTACGCCAAGACCCACCCGCACCGCATGGGCGCCTGGAGCTCCGAGTCGAAGACGAACGTCGCGACCATGGGCGTCGACGACTTCCGCTCCACCGAGAAGTCCGTCGTGATCGCCGAGGACGGCGCGCTGCGCATCGAGCTCAAGGGCGATGACGGCTCCACCACCGTGCTGCGCGAGTCCGTCCCCGTCCTGAAGGGCGAGGTCGTCGACGCCTCCGTGATGCGCGTCGCCGCGCTGCGCGAGTTCCTGACCGCGCAGGTCGCCCGCGCCAAGCAGGAGGGCGTGCTGTTCTCCGTGCACCTGAAGGCCACGATGATGAAGGTCTCCGACCCGATCGTCTTCGGCCACGTGGTGCGCGCCTTCTTCCCGAAGACCTTCGCGCAGTACGGCGACAAGCTCGCCGCGGCCGGCCTGACCCCGAACGACGGCCTGGGCGGCATCTACAAGGGCCTGGAGGCCCTGCCCGAGGGCGCCGAGATCAAGGCGTCCTTCGACGCCGAGCTCGCCGAGGGCCCGGCGCTGGCGATGGTCGACTCCGACAAGGGCATCACCAACCTGCACGTCCCCTCGGACGTCATCGTCGACGCCTCCATGCCGGCCATGATCCGCACCTCCGGCCACATGTGGGGCCCGGACGGCCAGGAGGCCGACACCCTCGCGGTGCTGCCGGACTCCAGCTACGCCGGCGTCTACCAGGCCGTGATCGAGGACTGCCGCGCCAACGGCGCCTACGACCCGTCCACCATGGGCTCGGTCCCGAACGTCGGTCTGATGGCGCAGAAGGCCGAGGAGTACGGCAGCCACGACAAGACCTTCGAGATCCCCACCACGGGCACGGTCCGCCTGGTCGACGGCAACGGCGACGCCCTCATCGAGCAGGCCGTGTCCGCCGGTGACATCTTCCGCGCCTGCCAGACCAAGGACGCCCCGATCCGCGACTGGGTGAAGCTGGCCGTCACCCGCGCCCGCGCCACCGGCGACCCGGCGGTGTTCTGGCTGGACGCCACCCGCGCCCACGACGCCAACCTGATCGCCAAGGTCGAGCAGTACCTGCCGGAGCACGACACCGAGGGTCTGGACATCCGCGTCCTGTCCCCGGTCGAGGCGACCAAGCTGTCGGTGGAGCGCATCCGCCGCGGCGAGAACACGATCTCCGTCACCGGCAACGTGCTGCGCGACTACCTGACCGACCTCTTCCCCATCCTGGAGCTGGGCACCAGCGCCAAGATGCTGTCGGTCGTCCCGCTGATGGCGGGCGGCGGCCTGTTCGAGACGGGCGCCGGCGGCTCCGCGCCGAAGCACGTGCAGCAGCTGGTCAAGGAGAACTACCTGCGCTGGGACTCGCTCGGTGAGTTCTTCGCGCTGGTGCCGTCCCTGGAGCAGTACGCCGAGGCCACGGGCAACACCCGCGCCAAGGTCCTCGCCGACACCCTCGACCGCGCCACGGCGACCTTCCTCAACGAGGACAAGTCCCCGACCCGTCGCGTCGGCGGCATCGACAACCGCGGCAGCCACTTCTACCTGTCCCTGTACTGGGCGCAGGAGCTGGCCGCGCAGAGCGACGACGCGGACCTGGCGAAGGCGTTCGCGCCGCTCGCCGAGACGCTCACCGCCAACGAGGCGACGATCGTCGAGGAGCTGAACGCCGTCCAGGGCAAGCCGGCCGAGATCGGCGGCTACTACCAGCCCGACCCGGCCAAGGCCGCCGCGGTCATGCGTCCGTCCACCACGTGGAACGAGGCGCTGGCCTCCCTGAGCTGACGCGGGCAGCCCACGCGCTCCGCCCCGGCCGGCCATGCGCCCGGCCGGGGCGGAGCCGTCTCCCGGGGGCGTTGTCAGTGCCGTGTGGCATCTTGATCATGTCGTGCACCACCGAGAATGCCCCTGGAGCAGCCGTATGACCGATGTGCCGTCCTCCTTCGAGTTCGTCTCCGGTGATCCGGACTCCCCCGTGATCCTGCATGTGCCGCATTCCGCCCGGGAGATACCGGGGGACGTACGGGCCGGGATCGTGCTGGAGGACGCCGGTCTCGAGCGGGAGCTGGACCACATCACCGACTCGCACACCGCGTCGATCGCCGAGGCGGCGGCCCGGGCGGCCGGTGTCGCGCCGTGGCGGTTCGTGAACCGGTTGTCGCGGCTGGTCGTCGACCCCGAGCGGTTCCCGGACGAGCGGGAGGAGATGCTGGCCGTCGGCATGGGCGCGGTCTACACGCGGACCACGCACAAGGACGTGCTGCGGCCCGACGGGTTCGACGCCGAGCCGCTGATCGAGCGGTACTTCCGCCCGTACGCGCGGGCGATGACGGAGGCCGTCACCGACCGGCTCGCGGCGACCGGCCGGGCCGTGATCATCGACGTGCACTCGTACCCGAGCGCCCCGCTGCCCTACGAGCTGCACGGCGACGGTCCGCGGCCGGAGGTCTGCCTGGGCACCGACTCCTTCCACACCCCGCCCGGGCTGCTCGCCGCCGCCCGCGAGGCGTTCGCGCCGTGCGGGGAGACGGGGCTGGACAGCCCGTTCGCCGGGACGTACGTACCGCTGGAGTTCTACGGCAAGCGGGCGGAGGTGTCCGCCCTGATGGTGGAGATCCGCCGGGACACCTACATGACCGAGCCGGGCGGCCCCGCGGGAGAGGGCCTGTCCCGCCTCGCCTCGGCCCTCGCCACCCTGATCGACGCGGCCTCCCGCTGACACCGGCGCATATCAGCCCCTCCGGCGTTCGAGGAGCGGGGGTCCGGGGGCAGCGCCCCCGGGGGGACGGGGACGGGAACGGGAAGGGGCGGCGGGGGCGATGAACCCGGCCCCCGCGCAACAGCGGCTGCCCACCCGCCGCGCAGTGCCCTCGAAGGGCCGGGAGTCCGTGGGCGGGCCCGGTCGGACCCCCGGTTCCAGGCCCGGCGGGGTCATGCGCGGAGCCACTCCGTGACGACCACGTCGTCGTCGGTGCGCAGGCGCAGGGCGAAGGGGCCGGAGGGCGGGGTGGCGGTGGTGAAGCGGCCCAGGTCGTCGGTGGTGAGCGGGACGGTGGTCTGCGGGCCGCCGAGCACCTCGACGCGGGCCGGCCGGGGCGGCAGCACCTGGCCCATCAGGCCCTCCGCGGTCACCTCGACGTCCAGCGTCACCTCACCGGCGGTGAAGGTGAGCATGCGCGGCACGTCCGTGGCGCCCCTGACCGGGATGGCGTCGACCAGCGAGTCGAAGGTCAGCTCGGCCACGCGGGCGTCGAGGTCGTGCAGCGCGTAGGCGTCGACGGCGATCTGCAGCAGGGCGGGAGGCAGCGGGTCCAGGACGGCTGCCGCCTGCCGGAGTTCCTCCTCCAGCAGCCCGTCGTCGAAGTCCGCGTCGAATCCCGCGTCGTCGGTCATGTCGTTCACATCGTCCCCCGTGCCTCGAGCCGGGCCCGCAGCCGGCGCAGACAGCGCTGGCGCAGCGGCCCGATGCTGCCCACCGCGATGTCGAGCGCGGCGGACACCTCCTGATAACTGGGCGGCGGCGAGGCGATCAGCACCCGCAGCAACTGCCTGCACCGCTCGCCCAGTTCCTCGAACTCCTGCCACAGCCGTCGCACGCGTTCGCTCTGCGCCGCGGCCTCCTCCGCCTCCAGCAGCGACTGCTCCGGCGCACCGTCCTCGCTGACCCGGTCCAGCAGCTGCGGATCGTCCGTCAGCATCAGCCGTCGCGCGTTCCTGTGCACCTTCAGGCACTCGTGCCGCGCGGTACTGGCCAGCCAGGAGCCCGTCTTGTCGGGTTCCCGGATCCGCCCCAGGTGCTGGGCGAAACGGAACCACACGGTCTGGTAGACCTCGTGCGCGTCGGCGTCGGAGAGCCGGTGCGCGCGCACCACGGACCACACCAGTGGGCCCAGCCCTTCCACGATCGCCTTCCAGGCCGCCGCGTCGCCGTCGACAGCGGACCGGACCAACGCGCCGACTTCACTACGCTCCACGGTCCCACCCCTCGTGTACGGCACGTCATCGTACGCCGTGGAGGGGAGGACTCCGGTCCTCATGCCCGTGCCGAGGGTGGTGAGACCTGCACGGGGCGCCAAGTGGGCGGAAGGAGCGCGGGGACGTGCGCCCCGCGCACTTGCGCGTACTCGGTGGTGGCGTCGAGCAGTTGCCGGCGGGCCTTGCGCGGGTCGGTCTCCGCCTGCGCGGTCATGTGGGCGGCGACCATGCCGACGGCGACGGGGGTGGCGAACGAGGTTCCGCTCCACTGGGCGAGCCCCTCGAACATCACCTGGTCCGGCTTGCCGGAGCCGCCGTCCTCGCTCAACACGCCGGTGTGGCGCGGGTGGTGACACGTACAGGTGTACGTGAAGCCGTAGCGGCAGGCGTCGTAGGTGGAGTGCTGGTACACGTACGGGACGGGCGTGTCGAAGCCGGTGAGGGCGCTGGTGAGGCGCTCGCCGGGGGCGTAGGCCTTCACCCAGCCGCCGTGGTTGCTGAAGCAGGCGCCGAACTCGCCGTCCCCGCGCAGCGCGCCGACGGACAGCACGACGTTCTCGTAGCCGGGCAGATCGGCGTAGGCGGCGGGCCAGAAGGGCGTGGCGCTGCCGTTGTTGCCGGCGGCGGCGACCAGCAGGGTGGGCCGCTCGCGCAGCTCCCGCATGAAGGCGTCGACGCCGAGGAGTCCGTCGGTGCGGCCGTTGGAGGTGCCGGCGGAGAGGCTGATGACGTCGGGCCAGCCGCCCTGGTCGACGGCCTCGAAGAGCTTCTCGCCGAACTCGGACTCCAGGACCGCGCCCGCGTCGTTCAGCGTGCCCCGGACGGTGATGTCGGTGTTGGGGGCGACGGCGGCGACGAGTCCGGCGATGAACGTGCCGTGCCCGCAGTACTGCTTCAGGACGCCGTCCTCCCCGCACTCCTCGGCCTGGGCGTCGCCGTGGGTGTGGGCGAGCGGCGGGTAGGAGCGGTGGTCGTGCATGAGGCCGGTGTCGATGACGAGCACGCCGACGGCGGTGTCCGGGTCGTGCGCGGCGTCGGCGGCGGCCGGGTTGGGCTGCCCGCCGCGCGGTACGGGCACGGGCTCGTCGCCCGGGCAGGCGTTGACCGCGATCGACACCACGTGGTTGCGGCTGATCAGCCGGCGTCCGGCACGGCCCTCGGCCGCCGACAGCGCGCGCAGCGCTCCCGCGACCGCCGGGTCGCCGCTGCCGTCGCCCTGGCCGGGGTCGGCGACCCGGATGCGGGTGATGCCGGAGCGGTTGGTCTCCGGGCTCGTCCGGCGCACCTGGTCCGGGGTGAGGCCGGCGAACGTGGTGAAGTGCTGTCGCACGGTGTCCTCGACGACGCGGGCCTCTTCGCCGTCGCGGGCGAGGACGACGCCCTTCTCGTAGAGGAACTCGCCCGCGTCGTCCGGCCCCATCGCCAGGGGGACGTCGGGCATCGAGCGCTGGATCTGTGCGAACTGCTCACGGAATCGCTGTGGTGCCATGGCGTGTCCTCCACTGGTGCGACGGCGGCCGGTGCCGCGGAGCTGTCGTGTATGCAGAGCCGTGGAGCGGGCGTTTGATACAACGTCATACCTGTGAGGCGTGGTTGCGGACCACTACCATCGTGGGGTGACAGCCGGAAGCGACACGGTGCTGGAACTGCTGCCGATGGTGTTCGCCGCCCCGGGGGAGGCGCTGGCGAGGGCGGAAGAGGTGCTGGGCGACCGTCCGCCGCCCCTGCACGCCTCCGTCGCCCATCAGGTGATCGGCATCTGGCAGCGGGACTTCGGCGACATGCGGCTGGCCCTGGCGCATCTGCGCCGGGCCCGGGCCTGGGCGGCGCGCGCGGACTCGGCCGAGCGCGAGGCCGACGTCCTCGCCACGCTCGGGGTCGCGCTGGTGCACGCGGGGCGCACCCGGCAGGGCATGGACGCGCTGGGGCGCGGCGTCGAGCGCGGCACCGGGCACACCCGCGCGCGGGTGCTGTTCCGCCGGGCGTACTCGTGGTGGGTGCTGGGCCATCACAAGGAGGCACTGGAGGACGTACGGCGGGCCATTCCCGTACTGCGGCAGGCCGACGACGTGATCTGGACGGCGCGGGCACTGACCCTGCGGGCGACGGTGCACCTGGCGCTGGGTTCGGTGGAGCGGGCGAACGCCGACTTCACGGCGGCCGAGGCGCTGTGGGACACCACCGGCCAGGAGCACGACAAGGCGGACGCGGTGGAGAGCCGGGGGCTGGCCGCGTTCCGCGCGGGCGACGTCCCGGCGGCGCTGCGGCTGCTCGACGAGGCGGAGGAGCGGTACGCCAAGCTCGGCACGCCGACGTTCATGCTGAACATCCGGCGCTGCGAGGTGCTGATGGCGGCCGGTCTCGCCGCGGAGGCACTGGCCGAGGCGGACGCGGCGCTGCGGGCGCTGGACGGGATCGGCGGGCAGTCCACGCGCAGGGCGGAGCTGCTGCTGGCCGCCGCGCGGGCGGCCCGGCTGGCCGACGAGCCGGGGACCGCGATCGCCCGCGCGGCGCTCGCGGTGCGGCTGTTCGCGGGGCAGCGGCGCACCTGGTGGGAGACGCACGCGCGGCTGGTGCTGATCGGGGCCCGGCACGCGGCCGGGCGCGGTTCGGGCCGGCTGGTCGCGGACGCGGCGGCGGTGGCGGAGAAGCTGGCCGCGCTCGGTGCCCCGGCCGCCCCGGAGGCGTCCCTGCTCGCCGGCCGGATCGCGCTGGAGCTGGGCTGGACGGCGGACGCGGAGCGGCATCTCGCGGTCGCCGCGCGGAGCAGACACGGCGGGCCGCCGCTCGCGCGGATGACGGGCTGGGCGGCGCAGGCGCTGCGCGCCCGGGCCGCCGGTTCCGCGCGGGGCGTGCTGGAGGCCTGCCGGCGCGGTCTCGACGTGCTCGACGACCACCGGATGACGCTGGGCGCCTCGGAGCTGCGGGCCCGCGCCACCGCGCAGGGCGCGGAGCTGGCCGCGCTCGCGCAGAAGGCCAGTCTGGTCTCGGGCGGGCCACGGCGGCTGCTGGTGTGGAGCGAACGCTGGCGGGCCACCGCGCTGTCCGCACCGCCCACCCGGCCGCCCGCCGACCCGGCGCTGCTCAGCGGCATGACCGCCTACCGGGAGATCGCCGCCCGCGCGGAGGAGGCCCGCATGGAGGGCAGGCCCGTGCCGGCGCTGGAGCGGGAACAGCGGCGGCTGGAGCGGGAGATCCGTTCCCGGACGCTGCACATGCGCGGCGAGGCCCCCGGCGACGAGGACGGCTTCGACGTCGGCCGGCTGCTCGCGCGGCTGGGCGACAGCGACGACGGACAGCTGGTGGAACTGGCCGTGCTCGACGGACGGGTGCAGGTGCTGCTGTGCGGGCAGGGCAGGGTGCGGCGGTTCGAGGCCGGGCTGCTGGCGGCGGCGGAGACCGAGGCCGAGCACGTGCAGGCGGGGCTGCGGCGGCTGGCCCATCCGGGGGCGCAGGCGCGGCTGCCGGTGGTGGAGGCCGCGGGCCGCCGGCTGGAGGAGCTGCTGCTCGGTCCGGCCGCGGCACATCTCGGTGACGGCCCGGTGGTGATCGTGCCGCCGGGACGGCTGCACCGGGTGCCGTGGGCGCTGCTGCCCTCGCTGCGGGAGCGGGTGCTGAGCGTGTCGCCGTCGGCGAGCAGCTGGCTGCGCGCGAAGGAGACGGCGCCGCCGCCCGGGGAACGCCAGGTGCTGGTGCGCGGTCCGGGTCTCGCGACGGGTGGCGCGGAGGTGCCCGAGCTGGCCGGCCGCTACGGCGGTGCGACCGTCCTGGAGTACGACGACGCGACGGTGCCGCGCGTGCTGCGGGAGCTGGACGGGGCGGGGCTGGCGCACATCGCCGCGCACGGCACGTTCCGTGCGGACGGCCCGCTGTTCTCGTCCCTGCGGATGGCCGACGGACCGCTGATCGTGCACGACTTCGAGCGGCTGGACCGCAGCCCGTACCGCATCATCCTGTCCTGCTGCGACACCGCGCGGTTCGCCACGGTGGGCGCCGACGAACTCCTCGGTCTGGTCACGGCGTTGCTGCCGCTGGGCACGGCGGGGGTGGTGGCGTGCAGCGCCCCCGTCAACGACGCGGCGGTCGTCCCCCTCATGGTGGCCCTCCACAAGGCCCTCGACACCGGCCTCTCCTTGGCGGAGGCCTTGCGCGATGCCCGTGCCGGCCTCCCGGCCGACGCGCTGCACCGGGCCACGGGCTGGGCCTTCACCGCCTTCGGGGCGGCGTGACCCCGCCGTGGGCGGCTGCGGGTGGCCGGTGGCTGGTCGCGCCCACCCGCAGCCGCTGTCAGGCGATCTGCCGGGGCACGGTGGCGCCCAGCCGGGTGTACGCCCCGTACAGGTGATTTCCGACCGTGCGAACGGAAAGGGTGAGGCGTTCCGCGATCTGGCGGTTGCTCAGCCCCTCCGCGGCCAGCGTGACGATCTGCCGTTGGCGTGCGGTGAGTTCACCGAAGGCAAGGCCCGCGAGCGCCGGCGTGCGGGCGTCCTCGCAGCGGCGGGCGAGAGCGGCCGCACGCGTGCGCGCGGTGCGGGCGGCGTGCGGTTCCCGGTGGGCGGAGACGGCCTGCGCGTGCGCCTCCGCGGCGAACAGCAGGAAGCCCCGCCGCTCGAACTCCTCGCCCACCCGGTCCAGTGCGGGCCCGTCGGCCCGCGCGAGGGCGTCGGCGTGGTCGGCGAAGACGCCGGTGAGCCGGCCGGCGGCCCGTTCGGGGGTGCCGAGGCGTACGGCGTCGTACGGGTCGCCGTACGCCTCCGGGGTCCCCTCCGCGAGGGTGAGTTCGGTGCGGCAGGCCGGGTCGGCGGGGGCGGTGCGCAGGCCCTCGCGCGCCCATGCGGCCGCCTCCCGCAGTGCGCCGCGCAGCCGCGCGTACCGGGCGCGCAGGGCCGCGTACCCGGCCGGGACCGGCGCCCCCTCGCCCACCAGCCAGTCTCCGACGGGGGCCGGGACCGCCGCCACGTCGGCCCGTCCGATCCGCCGGGTCAGTTCCGCCGACTCGGCCTCCAGGGCGGGGGCGCAGTCCCCGGATGTGCGGGCGAGCCGGCGGGCGCGCAGCCGGCCGGCGGCGGCTCGGAGGAGCGGGCCGTGCAGGGGGTGGGCGAGGCGGACACCGCCGTGGTCGTCGACGTGGACCAGGCCCGCGGTCTCCAGGCGTTCCAGGACGGTGAGGTCGAGGTCGTCGCCGTCGAGCGGCAGGGGTTCGGCGAAGGCGAGGCGGTCGAGCGTCTCGCGCTCCTCGGGGCGGGCGCGGTCCAGGAGGTGGGCGGTGCGTTCGCGTACGGCCGGGGTCAGGGGCAGCGGGCCGCGCCATTCCCAGGTGCCCGGTGCCCCGGTGGGCCGGCCGTGTTCGCGTACCGCGTCCAGGAGGTCCCGCAGCAGCCGCAGATCCCCGTCGCACAGCCGGTGCAGCCGGTTCGCGGTGAGCGGCTCCGGGGTGGGGTCCGTGCCCGCCGCGAGCAGTCGCGCGGTGTCCTCCCGGGGCAGCGGCGGCAGGGCGAGCCGGGGCAGCAGTTCCCCGGTCCACAGCCGGGACACGGCGGCGGGCACCGGCTCGCCGTCGGCGACGACGACCAGCAGCCGGGTGCGTCCGTGCACGGCGAGCTGGTGGAGCAGGGCGGCGGAGGCGTCGTCGAGCAGATGGGCGTCGTCGACGAACAGCGTGCGCACACCGGAGAGCTGCCGCAGGGCGTGGTGCAGGGTGACGGGTTCGGGCAGCAGCGGGGCGAAGGCGGCGAAGGGCAGGTGCCGGGTCCCCGGCGTCCCGGTGACACGGGCGCAGTCGGTGCCCCGCACCGCCTCGGTGACGAGCCGGGTCTTGCCCCGTCCCGCCGGTCCGGTCACCACGAGCCCGCGCCCCGGGCCGGTCAGCGAGCGCCGTACCAGGTCGAGTTCGTCCTCCCGGCCGGTGAACGGCCAGGGCGGCCGAAGGGTCGTCGCCTCCTTCCCGTTCGGCTCGTACGGCCCGGTGGCATCCCGTCGCGAAGTCGTCACGAGAACAGGAGCACGGCTACTCAAGCCTGATACAGGGCCACTTGAGCAGACCCCGACTCAGGCGCCCGGCCGCACCGCACGGCAGTCTGTGATCCATGACCGCCCGCCACTGCTCGCTGCCGCCGCAGCCGGCCCCCGCGTATCCGCCGGGCCTGGCCGCCGAGCGGCTCGGCGCGCTGATCGGCGGGCGGCGGCTGTGGGTCAACGGCACCGTGCTGCACTACTGCTTCTCCGGCGACACCGCGGGGTCGGAGATCGCCGTTCCCGGAACCGGGCGGACCCGGTGGGTTTCGTGGGGCGGGGCCGAGGAGCAGCAGGACGTCGTGCGCGAGTGCTTCGAGGAGTGGCGGGGGCTCGGGCTGGGCCTGACGTTCACCGAGGTCCGCGACCGCACCGAGGCGGAGCTGCGCATCGGGTTCCAGCTCGGTGACGGCACCTGGTCGGCCGTGGGCAGGGACGCTCTCCGCGTCGGTGTGCACGAGCGCACCATGAACTTCGGCTGGGACCTGACCGCGCCGGGGGAACGCGCCACCGCCCTGCACCAGATCGGGCACGCGCTGGGCATGCTGCACGAGCACCAGAGCCCGTACGCCGGTATCCACTGGGACGACGAGGCCGTGTACGCCGAGCTGGCGGGCCCGCCGAACCACTGGAGCCGGGACAGGACCTACCACAACATCCTGCGCAGGCTCGGCCCGGACGAGGTCAACGGCTCCGTCTGGGACCCGCAGTCGATCATGCAGTACGCGTTGCCGCCGGGGCTGATCCTGGAGCCGGAGCAGTACCACGGGGGTGTGTACCCTCCCGGCACCCTCTCCCCCGCCGACAAGGAGTTCGTGCTCCGCCGGTACCCGCCGGCCGATCCGCCGCGGCCACCCCCGCTGGTGCCGTTCCGTTCGGTGCCGCTGGGTCTGGGCCCCGGTGAGCAGGCGGACTTCCGTATCGATCCGCCGGAGACCCGCGACTACACGGTGGGCACCTTCGGCGAGGCCGACCGGGTCGTCGTGCTCTTCGAGGAGCGGGACGGGGAGCCCCGCTTCCTCGCCGGCCACGACGACGGGGGAACCGCGCACAACGCGGCCATCGCGGCCCGGCTGGTCAAGGGCCGCCGCTATTACGTCCGTGTCCGCCTGTACTCCGCGTGGGGTCCGGGCGAGACGGCGGTCATGTGCTGGTGACGGCACACGACGGCCGCCCGCGGGGATCCGAGCCACAGTCCGGCGCCGGGGGAGCGGCCGGGGACGTCGCCTTCGGGGGAGGGCGGCGTCCCCGGCCCACGCCACGCCTGGTGTCCACACGGTATCCGTGCGGCCGGCGATGACCGCGGCCGAGCCCTGCGGCGAGGGGCGCACGGCATCGACGACGGGGTGTGCGGGAGGGTTCCGGCGGGCGTCGGCGGCAGCGAGGCCCCGCGTTGCGGGGCGTGCCGTGCGGGTGAAGAGTGGAATTACATCGGTCCCATATCGCCCGATTCACATGTCAATCTCTCCGCAGCGCCGCCCGCAAAAGGGCAGATCGCGTGAGAGGGACTCAATACGAGGCCAACCGCATCTGGAATCCTCATGGCCACAACCACCCGGCGACATGTATCACGCGCTGTCAGCGCATCCGTCGTGGCTGCGACGCTCGCGTTTCCCGCAGGTCTGACGGCTGCCGCGGCAGCATCTCACGCCGGCGACGGAATCACGGCGGGAATACCCGCCCAGACAACGCCTCCTCCGGCCACCCCGACGGCAGAGCCGACGCCCACGGAGCCTCCGCCGACGGAACCGACGGAACCGACGGGACCGACAGAACCAACGGGGCCGACGGAACCGACAGAGCCGACGGAACCGGGCGACACCTCGCCGAGTGATACGCAGAAGACGGACGGAACACCGGACCCCGACCAATCACCCGAACCCGGGGAGGATTCGCCTCCGCCGATGCCCGATCCCGTCACGGGCCAGGAGAAAGAAATTGAAAAAGTAACTGAAGAACTGAATCAGAAAATGACGGAAGCTCCTGAAGAACTGACGTCGAGCGTGACGCGACTGACTGACCTCCTGGAGACGGTGGGAGCCCCGGATGTGCCACCGCAGGAGAGGGAAGGAGTCATCGAGAGCGCACAGGACATCGCTGCCGCACTGGATGTGATCAATGACCCCGGAACACCCGCCGAGGTGCGGGAAAAGCTGATCGGGGTCGTGAAACGGATGATTTCCGCGTTGGACGCGGTCAGCGACCCGAGCGTTCCGGCCGAGGAGCGGGCCGTGACCATCCTGACCGTGCAGAGGTGTACCTCCGTCCTGGACCTGATCGGCGCCTCCGGGACGCCGCAGGAGCCGAGGGAGCATCTGGTCAACAGCATCAACCAGGTGTACCAGGTCCTGGTGCCGGACGAAGGCTCGTACCCGGGTGAAAGCTCGGCGAAGAGGGGGAGCAGCGCCGCGCGGCAGCCCCGCCAGGACGCGGCGACGATAGGCGTGGCGCTGGAGACCACCGGCCGGTCCGAGACGTCCGAGGGGAATCGGATCGGTCTCGCGCAGACCGCGGACGAAGCCAGTTCCTCACTGCAGGACAGCAGCGATCCCACGGTGTCGGACGAGGACCGGGAAGAAGCTCGGAGAGAGGCGGACGAACAGCTCGCCCGGTTGAACGAGCAACTGAAGAAGGTCGCCCTGGCCCAGGGTCTGCCGGATGCGCCGCTCGGTGAGTCGGCCGAAGTCTGCACCAATGCCATCTTCGCATCCGTCTCCGAGCGCAGTCTCACCCAGGCCCTCGAGGAAATGATTCCCGCACGCTGGAACAGCGAAGGGGTGAAGGACTACTGGAAGGCCAGGGAATCCGGGTCCGACGCCCTCGATGTCCAGGCCCAGTTGCAGAACAACACGTACGACAACGCCCCGATCGAAGTCGCACAGCTCATCACGGGGCTCGACCACGTCGTACCGGCGGACCAGCTGTTCGGCACCGTCGGCGTTCCGGGTCTTCACTGCCTGCAGTCGGCTCGGCACCTCGACCGGCAGGGGGTGGAGGCCGAGACATGGCTCCAGATGGCCGAGGAGGAGGCGTAGGGACTCGCCCCGGTCAGTCTCCGACCGCTCTCAGCAGTTCCGCGACGGGAACCGCCGTGTCGGCGTAAGCCGTCGAGACGTCATACCGTTCCACGTCCCTCCTCTCTTCCGAGCCCTCGACCCCGCCCTCGAAGTGGAACGACGAAATGGAATACATGGGAGTTCCTCCGGGGGACCAGACCGCCGTCACATAACGCGGCTTGCGCGTCACATTGACAAGATTGTTGTTGTGCCGCACCCTGCCGTGGTAATAGAGCTCTTCTCCACATTTTTCCGGAGGGCAGTAGTACCGGCCTTCCCTCTTGTCCCACGAGCGGTGTGCGCGCCGGAACTGAGTCACGTCGATTTTCCCCCGGTCCTTCCTCATGTACGTGATCTGCAGGTCGACGTTTACCGTGTCGAACTCGGAATCCACCGGGATCTGGACCACGCGCTCCATGGCGTACTCCTGCCCGACGTCGAGCGAGTAACCCGGGTGATAGAGACGCCCGCTGCTCACTTTGGTGAATCTCAACCGGTTGACGTAGCGTTCGGCGTCCTCCTCACGCTTCTCGTCCAGACTCGTTCTCCACTCCTTGAGCCGGTCCTCGCCCCCAGAGGGTTCGGCGACCCTGCCGTACACGGTGAAGTTGTTGTTGATGATGTAGACCGGGATCCCTCCGTCGTTCTTCATGTAAAACTTCAGCGGGACGTGTACGAACGGATGCCTGGGGTCGGCCTGCGGCTCGCCGAATTCTGCCTTCAGGACGAAGTGCGTAGGTGCTGCCGCGGGCTGGTACATGGTTGAGTACGCCAGGCTCACGGCGGTCAGGACCGCTGTGGCGACCACTCCGGCCGCAAACGTCTTCGGTCGCGGGGTCCCCTCCCACGCCTTCTCCCGCACGAGGAGCCAGAGCGCCCACAGGGACCATCCCAGGAGAGGCATGAAAACCAGCAGATAAGGCGTGTATTCTTTTTCGTCGAACCATATCAACAGCAGAAGACCGTCGGTGGCGAACGCGATAAGCACCCCCAGCAGGGCGACCGCCCCGGAAATTCTGTGCTGTCGCCTCCTCCAGTAGTCGAACATCGCGATCACCGCTGCGCCCTGCACCACAGCGGACAGAACAATCAGGGACCCGGTTATTCGTTGCGCGAAAGTGAGGGCGCCAAGGGCGTCCGGCCATCCGATCACCATGTTCAGGACCATGGAAGCGAGCATTCCCGCCACCATCAGCACGAGGATCGTGCGCCTTCGCCCGGCGCGGTCGGGCCATTCCCCGCTGTCTCCCCCGCGCCAGTACACGGACGCCGGGTCCTCCAGGTCCATGTCCTTCGGATAACCGAGGCGACCGAGTATTTCCCGCAGCTGGGTCAGTGACCAGGCACCGCCCACCGTCTTACCGCCTACGACGACCCGGCGGAGCCCCCGGTGGTCCGGAGCCTCGACTATCACCCATGGACGGATACTCATGGCCCCAGGCTCACGCCCGGGCCGGCACCCCGCATGCGGGGCTCCTCCGATCGGCGGCCCCAGAACGACCGAGGGCCCTGCCTCGCCGAAGCGAGACAGGGCCCCGAGCAGGGCCTGCTGCCCGTCGCACGTCGGGACGACAGGATGTGAACCTGCGACCCCTTGACCCCCAGGAGCGCGGGCTACAAGGACTATCTGGCTGAACCGCCCATTTCCAGGGCAGATACCGTGCGCTTCGCGGTGTCAAGTTCGGCATCGCGCATGCCGTTTGGTCCCCAACTGGTCCCCATGACGCAGGCCAGGTTTCAGTCCCACAGCCAGCTCCCAGGGCTCTGTCAGTGGCCGACGTCACCGTGAGAGATCAGCCGGATCGGTTCGTGGCCTCGGAGGGTGGCAGGCGTGGGTGACGTGGAGTGGCCGAGAGATCCACGGGCCTACGGACAGGCCGTCGCCGCCCTGGTCAGCTGCATGCACCCGCGGCTCCTGCGCGTCGATGGATCAGGCGGCGATGGCGGCAGAGACGCACAGCTCACGGATCCCGACGGGCTCCACGTCTTCGTACCGATCGACCTCAGCCCGACCGAGGAGAAGTGGTTCAGCGGCCTTCAGCAGCGGTCCTCGTGTCCCCTTTCGTGGCGCGGGGCCGCCTGGATCAAGGCCCGACCGGCCGAGCACCCGGCTGTGCGCCGGTTCTGTCTCGCTGGCCATCACGCGGAGCTGGGGCACCTGCTTCAGGAGATCGCACGGAGCCACATCTCGCCCATTGACACGGCGCAACGCTGCCGCTCACGCGGCCGGCGTGGGAGTTCCCCCTCATCCCTGGGGGCAGCCTGTCTGCCGGACCGGATCCAGGGGCCCGCGTGGGGCCTGCACCGTATGCTCCGGTGCCCAGTCCAGGATCCTCACCGCCGCGCCCGCCGCTTCCCGGCCACGGCAGTGCGCGTGGTGTCGTAGCGCGATGCCGTTCAGATCGAGATGCGCGGCGAAGGCGGGGTGTTCCGCGAGACGGCGGGCGTATGCCCACAGGTGCGGGTGGTCGGTGATGCGGTGCACCGCGCCGGCGTCCAGGTGCCAGCGGTGGACGGTGTCCAGTTGCAGCAGCGTCACCCACAGCTGGACGTCGGCGGCTGTCAGCTGGTCACCCAGCACGTAGGGCCGGCGGACCAGGGCTCGTTCGACCGAGTCCAGTCCCTGGAAAAGCGTTTCCAGTGCCCTGTCGCGTGTGCCGCAGTCGGTGGCGGCCTTTCCGGCCAACTGGGCGGCTGCGGTGATGTCCCGCTCGCAGAGCCGCTCGACGGCGTGGATCGCGCCATGGGAACCGGGCGGGTGGAGGGCGACGCCGAGGCTGCCGCCGAAGTGCCGGACCAGGTCGCTGAGGATGTCCGGGGTGTGCGTAGTGACGATCCGTCCCGTCCAGTCGTCGCTGAGCACCGGGGCCGTTGCCGGTCCGGGATACCGATGCGCGCTCGCCTCGTACAGCGGGCGCAGAGCCAGGTGTCCGCCGTCCGGCCCGTCAGGCACGGCCGGCAGTGGCTCTACGGGGAGGGTGTCGTCCAGGCTGAGCAGGCTGTGTGTGATCGCGATCCGGAGACAGTGTGGGCAGGCGAGTGCGAGGTGGAGCCGGTAGCGGCGGGGCGCGGCGTGGTAGCCGCTGCGGGCGTCACGACCGATCCTGCCGCGGAGGGAGGGGACGGCTGTCGGGTGGGTGGCGGGCATTACGTCTCCCTGGAGCGCTTGGTCCGGTAGCCCGGTCCGGAGCATCCGGCGGCGTCGGCGGGTGCGTGTCCGGAGCTGCGGAGCATCGGAGGGCCGGCCGCCGGCCCGTGGCACGGGTCCGGGTCCGGGTCCGGTGGAAGAGGGAATCAGGCGCCGTGGGCTGCCGGGGCGTGGGCGGTTCGGCGGTGTGCGGCCGACGCGCTGCACACGCGCAGCAGATCGATGTGGCGGCGGCTGGTCAGCAGAGGCAGGGATGCCGGTGCGAGGAGACCTTCGTCGGGGTCCCGCGCCGAACGGCCCATACCATCCCTACCTTTTCACTGGGGATTCCACTCCGGAGTGTGCGGCTGCTCCACCGTCGCGTCAAGAGCGCGTACTGCGGACACTCCACCGCCCGGTGCGGACGCCGGGTTCGCGTCGGCACCGGGCGGTTCCACCAGCCCCCCGGGCCACCGGTCCGTGGGGGAGACGCATCGGACCGGTCGACGGATCACGCGCGCGCGACAGCTCCGTCCGTCGAGGCGCCGGAGGCGACGCCGTACCCGGGCTCCAGCACCGTCTCGGGGAGAGCAGCACCGAGCGGCGGCCGTCCACGCCGGCCGGGGCGCCGCCGTCGATGGTGGCACGGCGCAGGGTGCGCTCGTGGTCGTCGGAATCGTCCACGCCGTAGTGCTGCGTGGCGCGGTCGTCCCAGAGGGCGACATCGCCGGCCCGCCACTGCCGGCGCACGGTGTTCTCCGGGCGCTCCACGTGCGACTGGAACACGCCGATCAGCGCGCGGGGGTCGGCGCCGCTGAAGCCGGTGAGCTTCTGCAGGAAGTCGCCGAGGATCAGGCTGCGTTCACCGGTTTCGGGGTGGACCCGCACGACGGGGTACTCGGTGCGGAACCTGGTCGGTGTGAAGACCTTGCGGTGCTGTTCCAACGCCTCGGAGAGGGCGTCCGGGCGTCTCGTCGAGTCGCCCACCGCGTGGGTCATCGCGGCCTCGCGACGTCCGCGAGAGCCACCTGTGCCGCTGACGACGACGCGACCACGCCGGGGTGGAACGGGTGGGTCCACAGACCCTGTGCCCGAAGCCTCGGCAGGACGCCCTCGCCGAACCAGTACGCCTCCTCCAGATGCGGATAGCCGGAGAGGACGAACTCGTCGATGCCGAGTCGGTGGTATTCGGCGATCCGTGCGGCGACCTCGTCGTGACTGCCGACCAGCGCGGTGCCCGCGCCACCCCGCACCAGCCCGATCCCGGCCCACAGGTTGGGATGGATCTCCAGGTCGTCCCGGCTCCCTCCGTGCAGGTCCAGCATGCGCCGCTGTCCCTCGGACTCGCTTCGGGCGAGGCCGGCCTGCACGGCCCGTACGGTCCCCGCGTCGAAGCCTTCGAGGAGCCGGTTCGCCTCGGCCCACGCCTGCTCGGAGGTGTCGCGGGTGATGACGTGGAGGCGGATGCCGAAGCGGATACGGCGGCCTTCCCTGTCGGCCAGCGCCCTGATCCAGGCGATCTTCTCGGCGACGGCGGCGGGTGGCTCGCCCCAGGTGAGGTAGACGTCCGCATGGCGTGCCGCGACCTCGCCGGCGATGGGTGAGGAGCCGCCGAAGTACACCTCGGGTACGGGGTCGGGCAGCCGGGCGAGCCGGGCGTCCTCGACCTGGAGGTGTTCACCTCGCAGGTCGACGGTCCCGCCCTCCCACAACCCGCGTACGACCTCCAGGAACTCTCCGGTACGGCGATACCGGGCGTCCTTGTCGAGGAAGTCGCCGTACGCCCGTTGCTCGCGGCTCTCACCGCCCGTGACCACGTTCAGCAGGAGCCGCCCACCGGTCTGCCTCTGGAAGGTGGACGCCATCTGCGCGGCCAGGGTCGGCGAGACGAATCCCGGGCGGAAGGCGACCAGGAACTTCAGGCGCTCGGTGTGCTGGCTGACCATGGCGGTGGTCAGCCAGGCGTCCTCGCACCAGGCGCCGGTCGGGGTGAGCGCGCCGACGAAGCCCAGGTCCTCGGCGGCGCGGGCGATCTGGGTGAGATAGGCGACGGTGGGCGGCCGGTCCCGGCCGGACGACGTGGCGGGGGTGCCATGACCGCCGCCGACGACGTGGCGGCTGTCTCCGTTGGTGGGAAGGAACCAGTGGAACGTGAGGGGCACCTGGGTCTCCGATCAGGGACGCACTCGGAACGGTGCGGGAGGACTGGGCAAGGGGGTCACGCACGCAACGCTCATCCGGTGGCCGCCAGCAGGGTCGTACGGCCACCCAGCGCTGCGGAGAAGAGGTCCGACACCTGCGCCAGGGGCTCGGCCGCGCTCGGCGCGAGGGTCAGTGCGCCGTCGTCGCCTCCGGTGATGTCCTTGTCGAGCGTGAACCAGCCGGGGACGATGTGCGAGGCGCCCATGGAGCTCAGCACGGGGCGCAGGGCGTAGTCGATGGCCAGGACGTGGGCGGTGCTGCCGCCGGTGGCCAGAGGGAGGACGGTCTTGCCCTCCAACGCGTACTGCGGGAGCAGGTCGAGCAGCGACTTCAGCAGCCCGGAGTAGGCGGCCTTGTAGACGGGGGTGCCGATCACGACCCCGTCCGCCCGGTCGAACAGGGCGGTGGCCTCGACGATCGCGGGGTGCCGGAAATCGGCACCGAGCAGCGCGTCGGCGGGGAGGGTGCGGACGTCGAGCGCGATCACCTCGTGCCCCTGCGCGATGAGCCGCTCGTCCAGGTGACGCAGCAGCCGGGCGGTGCGGGAGGTGGCGGAGGGACTTCCGGAGACGGAGAGGACGGTGGCCATGGTGGGTGAACCTTTCAGGAGTACCGGGCGGGGTGGGCGGTTCGCCCGGTGACGAGGTGACGGCCGGGGTCGGGGTCGTCGAGCTCGTCGGGCGAGGAGGTCATGCCTTCCGTGGTGGGGAGGAGCGGCCCCGGCGGTGCCACTGCACGGGGCAGGCGGACTTCACGACGCCGCCCGTTGCTCGCCGCGTGCGTCGTCGGGGTGGGCGAGGCCGAGCTGGTGCCGCAGGGTCGGGCCCTCGTACTCCGCGCGGAAGACGCCCCGTTCCTGGAGGAGGGGGACCACCTTGTCCGCGAAGACGTCCAGGCCGCCCGGTGTGATGTGGGGGACGAGGATGAAGCCGTCGGAAGCGTCGGCCTGCACGAAGTGGTTGATGTTCCTGGCGACGGTCTCCGGGGAGCCCACGAAGTTCTGGCGGTTGCCGGTGTTGATGACGAGATCGCGGATGGACCAGTTGTTGGCCGCGGCGAGCTCGCGCCATTCTCGGGCCGTGGCCAGCGGGTCGCGGTACATCCGTACCTGGGCACGGCCCTCGGCGATGTGGTGGTCGCCGACGTCCGGGTCGATGTCGGGAAGCGGCCCCTCCGGGTCGTACGACGACAGGTCCCGGTTCCAGACGAACTCCAGGTGCCTGAGGGCGGTGGCACCGCTGACCTGCCGGCGGCGCACCTCCTGTGCCAGTTCCTCCGCCTCCGCGTCGGTGTCGCCGAGCACGAAGGTGGCGGCGGGCAGGACGAGGAGCTCGTCGGGGCGGCGGCCGTACGTGGCGAGGCGGTGCTTGACGTCGGTGTAGAACGCCTGGCCCGCCTCCAGGGTGGCGTGCCGGCTGAAGATCGCGTCGGCGCCCGCCGCGGCGAACTCACGGCCCTCGTCGGAGTCGCCCGCCTGGAAGATCACCGGGCGCCCCTGTGGGGAGCGCGGGACGTTGAACCGGCCGTGGATGTCGAAGTGCTGCCCCGTGTGGACGAAGGAACCGGCCTTCGCATCCCGCAGGAAGGTGCCGGTGGCCTGGTCGGCGACGATCTCGTCGCCGTGCCAGGAGTCGAGGAGTTCGTTCGCCGTGGCGAGGAACTCCTTGGCACGGCTGTAGCGCTCCTCCTGCGGGAGGAAGCCGCCGCGACGGAAGTTCTCGCCGGTGAAGGCGTCCCAGGAGGTGACCACGTTCCAGGCTGCGCGGCCGCCGGAGAGGTGGTCGAGGCTGGCGAACTGACGGGCGACCTCGTAGGGCTCGTTGAAGGTGGAGTTGATGGTGCCGGTCAGCCCGAGGCGCTCGGTGACGGCGGCGAGCGCGGCCAGGACGGTGAAGGTGTCGGGGCGGCCGACGACGTCCAGGTCGTAGATCTTTCCGCCCTGTTCGCGCAGTCTGAGCCCCTCGGCCAGGAACAGGAAGTCGAACTTGGCACGTTCGGCGGTCTGCGCGAAGTGCACGAACGAACCGAAGTCGATATGACTGCCGGCCTCCGGGTCGCTCCACACGGTGGTGTTGTTGACGCCCGGGAAGTGGGCGGCCAGGTGGATCCGCTTCAGCGGCTTGCTCATGACGGTCGCGTCCTTCCGGCTCAGGCGGCGTAGCGGTTGGCGGGCCGGGCCAGTCCCAGCAGCCCGCGCAGGGTGTCGGCCTCGTAGGCGAGGCGGAAGGCTCCCCTGCGCTGGAGTTCGGGGACCAGGCTCCGGGTGATCGCCGGAAGGTCGTGCCCCAGGACGGCGGGACGCAGCCGGTAGCCGGTGAGGCCGGCCGACCGCCACTCCAGGAGCAGATCGGCGAGTGCGGCGGGTGTGCCGGTGAAGACGCGGGCGTCGCTCGTGTACGGCTCACCCGCGAGGGCATCGAGCCGCTCACGTCGGGCCGCCGCGGCACCGGGGTCGTCGTCGAGGAGGACCACGAGATCGGCGAAGACGTGCAGCGGCTGTCCGGCGCGGCCGGCCGCTTCCTGCTCGGCACGGATCTCCGCGACGATCGCGCGGGCCTGCCCGCGGTCGTGCGGGGTGACGTAGCCGACGTCGGCCTGCCGGGCGACCAGCCGGTACGGCACGGTCCGGTGGGCGAGGGCGGTGACGACGGGCTGGCCCTGCGGCGGGCGGGGGGTGATGGACGGACCTCTGACGCTGAAGTACCTCCCCTTGAAGTCGATGTGGTGCAGCTTGTCCCGGTCGACGAACCGACCGGTGGCCACGTCCCGGATCTCCGCGTCGTCCTCCCAGCTGTCCCAGAGGCGACGTACGACCTCGACGTGGTCGGCGGCCTCGTCGAAGAGGTCGGTCATCACCTCTCGCGCGGCCGGGCTGTCGTAGGCGTCGATGCGGGGGATCGTGCGGCGGCCGAAGTGCGCGGCCTCGTTCGGGCGCGCGGTGATCTGCGCGCGCAGACCGGCCCGGCCGTTGCTGACGTGGTCGAGCGTGGCGATCGCCTTGGAGAGATGGAAGGGCTCCGTGTGGGTGACGACCGCGGTCGGGACCAGGCCGATGTGCCGGGTGAGGGGCGCGACCCGGGCCGCTGTCTGGACGGCGTCCAGGCGGCCGCGGACCTGGTCGGTGCGGTCGTCCGGTTCGAGGAAGTGGGAGGACTGCGGGCCGAGACCGTCCTCGATGGTCACGAAGTCGAGCAGCCCGCGCTCGGCCTCGGTGACCAGATCGGCCCAGTAGCCGGCGGTGAAGAGCTCCTGGGGGCGGGCGGTGGGCTCTCGCCAGGAGGCCGGGTGCCAGCCGGTGCCGTCCAGGGCGACGGCGAGGTGCAGCGGGGTGGAAGGGGCTGAGGACACGAGTGGGTACCTTCCTGGCAGGAGGCCGGTGCGCGGGGACGGGCGGCGGCCGGACGACCGCCGGTGGGGCTACTTGTCGGTCCTCGGCAGGCCGGGCGGGTTGATCTCCGACTTCGTCACGGCCTCGTCGGTCAGGCCCCAGCGCTCGAGCACCTTCGCGTACGTTCCGTTGTCGATGACATGGTTGAGCGCGTCGGCGAGCGGCTCGACCAGGCCGCTGTCCTTCTTGGTGGTGGCCGCGATCAGTCCCTGGAGGGTGGCGCCGGCGCCGGAGTAGGTGCCGACGACCTCGGTCTTCCCGGTGGTGGCCGCGTGGTGAGCGGCGGTCGGGTTGGGGCCGAGGTAGAGGTCGATGCGGCCGGACCGGAGGGCGAGGTAGGTGTCGCTGTCGTTCTGGTAGTACTTGATGTCCACCGGCTCGCGGCCGGCCTTCTCGTTCTCCTTGCTCCACTCGATCAGCAGCTTCTCCTGGTTGGTGCCGCTCTGGACGGCGACCGTCCTGCCCGCCACGTTCTCCGGCCCGGTGACCTTCAGGCCGCTGCCCTTCTTCGCCTCGAAGCCCAGGTTGTCCTCGCGGTAGGTGGCGAAGTCGTACTTCTCCTTGCGCTCCTCGGTGACCGTGATGTTGCTGAAGCCGACGTCGTACTTGGCGCTGTCCAGGCCGACGAAGACGTTCTCCCAGGAGACCGTGTTGATGTGCGGTTCGAGGCCGAGCACGTCGGCGACCAAGTACGCGATGTCGGACTCGACACCGATGACGGTCTTGTCGTCGGTGGCGTAGAAGGTCAGCGGTGCCGCGGAGCCGGAGGACTGGACGAGCTCCAGCGTTCCTCTCTCGCGGATCCTCTCCGGGACCTCGGCGGCTATGGAGTCGACCTTGCCGGTGGTGACGCGGTGCTGCTGCGGACTCAGGTTGATCTTCGTACCGGCGCCCTTGGTGGCCGCGACCTCGGTGGTGCCGCCGTCGGAGGGGTTGCCGCAGGCGGCAAGGACGAGGGCGGAGGCGAGTCCGAGCGCGGCAGCGGCGGTACGGCGGGGAATCGAGAGGGACACGGTCGGGCTCCTTGCGAAGGGAAACGGGGTGAAGTGCGGTCAGAGGACTTTGGAGAGGAAGGCGCGGGTGCGCTCGTGCTGTGGGGCGTCGAGTACGGCTGCGGGCGGGCCCTGCTCCACGACGACGCCGCCGTCCATGAACACCACGGTGTCGGCGACCTCGCGGGCGAAGCCGATCTCGTGGGTGACGACGATCATGGTGGTTCCGGTGCGGGCCAGGTCCTTGATGACGTCGAGGACTTCGCCGACGAGTTCCGGGTCCAGTGCCGAGGTGGGCTCGTCGAAGAGCAGCACCTTCGGTTCGAGGGCGAGTGCGCGGGCGATGGCCACGCGCTGCTGCTGGCCGCCGGAGAGCTGCTGCGGATAGGCGTCGGCCTTGTCGGCGAGGCCGACTCGCTCCAGCAGGCGACGGGCGGTCTCCGTCGCCTCCTTGCGCGGGCGGCGCAGGGCGGAGACGGGGGCCTCGACGAGGTTGTCCAGCACGGTCAGGTGCGGGAAGAGGTTGAAGTTCTGGAACACGAATCCGATGTGGGTGCGCTGCTTCAGAATCTCTTTCTCCTTCAGCTCGTACAGCTTGCCGCCGGAGCGGCGGTAGCCGATGAGCTCGCCGTCGATGCTGATCCAGCCGCGGTCGACCTTCTCCAGGTGGTTGATGGTGCGCAGCAGCGTGGACTTTCCGGAGCCGGACGGGCCGAGGACGACGGTGACCTCGCCGGCGCGGACCTGGAGGTCGGCACCGCGGAGCACCTCCAGCGGTCCGAAACTCTTGTGGACGTCGTGGACGTCCACCATCACCTCGCTCATCGGCTGTCTCCCGAGTGCTTCAGGGGTATGACGGGCTGGTTGGGCCGCGCTGCCGCCGTGCGCAGGTCGCGGACGAAGCGCCGGGCGCGCTGGAGTGGCGTGGGTGGCGGAGTGCGGTTGGTTCCCCGGGCGAAGTGCCGTTCCACGTAGTACTGGGCGGCCGACAGCAGCGAGGTCAGTACGACGTACCAGGCGGTGGCGACGAGCAGCAGCGGGATCACCCGGCCGTTGCGGCCGTAGATGACCTGTACCTGGTAGAAGAGTTCGCCGATGGCCATCACATAGACCACCGAGGTGCCCTTGAGCAGGCCGATGATCTCGTTGCCGGCGGTGGGCAGGATGGCGCGCATCGCCTGGGGCAGCACGATCCGGCGGATCTGCCGCAGCCGGGGGATGCCCAGGGCCGCGGCGGCCTCCACCTGTCCGTGGTCGACGGAGATGACGCCACCGCGCACGACCTCGGCGGCGTAGGCGGCCTGGTGCAGCGTCAGTCCGATGACGGCGGCGCCGATGGTGCCGATGAGGCTGTTGCTGTCGACGGACCAGAACACCGGACCGAAGGGGATGCCGATGCCCAGTTCCTCGTAGAGCGCGCTCAGGTTGAACCAGAACACGAGTTGGACGATCATCGGGATGGACCGGAAGATCCAGACGTAGGTCCAGGCGACGGTCTGCAGCACGGGGCTGCGGGACAGTCGCATGAAGGCCAGGACGGTGCCGAGGACGAATCCCAGCACGGTGGCGTAGGCGGTGAGCTGGAGGGTGACCCAGACCGCCTGGACGATCGTCTCGGACAGGATGTAGTCGCGGAAGACCCCCCATTCCCAGACGGGATTGGTGGCCAGACCGTGCACGAACTGGGCGGCCGGCACGATCACGGCGACGGCCGCCGCCCATCGGGCGTAGTGGCGGGCGGGGACGACCGTGAGCGAGGTCGGATCGTCCGGGGCGGGCGGGGCGTGGGGGCCGCCGGACGGTACGGCCGAGGCCGACGGCGTGGTGCCGGTGATGAGGTTCATGGTGGAGGTTCCCGCCTGCTCACGTGTGTTCGGGCGGGTTGACCCGCGACGTCTCGATCGCGGAGGCGGAGGTGCCCCACTTCTTGAGGATCCGGGCGTACGTACCGTCCTTGATCAGCTCGTTGACCGCGGCCTGGAACGCCTTGGTGAGCGGAGAGCCCTTCTTGAAGGTGAAGCCGACGTCGAGGCGGTGGAACTCGCCGAGGAACGTGGTGTGCGCGGCGGGCTGTGACGCCTGGTACCGCAGGCCGTTGATGGTCGACATGATCACGTCGATCCGGCCCTGCTGGAGCGCGGTGACGGTCGCCCCGTTCTCCGAGTAGACCTTCACGTCGTAGGGCTTCTTGCCGGCCTTCTCGCACACCCCCTTGTTCGCGTCCAGTGTCGCCTCGAAGGTGGTCCCGGCGCCGATGCCCACCGTGCGCCCGCACAGCTGGACCAGGTCCGTGACCTTCTTGCCGAAGGACGTGTCCCCCTCCTTCACCGCGAAGCCCTGGCCGTCGTCGATGTAGGTGACGAAGTCGATGGTCTTCAGGCGCTCGGCGGTGACTCCGAAGTTGCCGGTCCCGAAGTCGTACTTGCCGCTGCGCAGGGCGGGCAGGATCGTCTCGAAAGAAGCGTCCTGGCGTTCCAGTTCGATACCGAGGACCTTGGCGACGGCGTCGGCGATGTCGATGTCCTGGCCCTCGGGCCGCTTGTCCGATCCGTTCGGGTAGTACGCCGCGGGCGGGGCGGCGACGGAGCTGCCGACCCGGAGTGTGCCCGACTTCCGCACGTCTGCGGGGAGCAGGGCGGCGATGGAGTCCACCTTGCGTACGCCGGCGACCGGGTCGTCGGTCGGCGCGGGAGAGTTCCGCGCGCCGGCCGCGGCGGTGTGGTCGGGGTCGCCGGAGCCGCACGCGGTCAGGAGCAGCAGGGGCACAAGGGCGGCAGTGGCCAAGGCGGGGCGCAGACTGCCGCGGAGGGCGGGTGGCTTCACAGGTCGGTGGCCTTTCCGGTGCGGGGTGCGACAGTGAGGTGCTTCTCGAAGGGCAGGGGGCCGATGGCTTCCGGGTCCGCCTCCGGGTCGAACAGCGGTGTGTAGCCGGTGGCGAGGTACAAACCGAGAGCCTCGGGCTGGCGTGGGCCTGTGGTCAGGTAGATCCGCCGGTAGCCGCGCATGCCCGCTTCGTGCTCCAGTTCGGCGACGACTCGGCGAGCCAGGCCGCGACGCCGGTGGGCGGAGTGGGTCCAGATCCGCTTCAGCTCGGCCGTCTTCACGTCGTACCGGCGGAAGGCCCCGCCCGCGACCGGCTCACCACCCGCCAGGAGCAGAAGCAGCACTCCGCCGTGCGGGGCGGTGAACTCCTCGTCCGGGTAGCGTGCGAGTTCGGTGTGGGCGTCGCTGCCGTACCGGGTGGAGTACTCGTGGCCGAGTTCGCGCAGCAGCGGTGTCACACGCGGGTCGGAGACGGGCACGTGGACGACCGTGAGATCGGGGAGCGAAGCTCGGACGACGGAACTCACTCGCCCACCGCCGCCAGGCTCCGCGGACCACGCGCCGCCCGGACCGCGTCGCGCTTGGCGACCTCCTCGCGGACGATCGGGATCACGTACCGGCCGAAGTCGATCGCGTCGCCCAGCAGGTCGTAGCCGCGGGCGGACAGGATGTCGACGCCGAGATCGTAGTAGTCGAGGAGCGCCTGGGCCACGGTCTCGGGAGTGCCGACCAGGGCGTTGGAGTTGCCCGCGCCGCCGGTGGCGGCGGCGGTCGGGGTCCACAGGGCTCGGTCGTAGCGCTCCCCCGCCTCGGCGATGGCGATCAGCCGCTGCGATCCCGTGTTCTGCGGGACGCCGCTTCGACGGTGCCGCACGAGTCCCTTCTCGCGCCGTTCCCGGATGGCACCGACCGTACGGTGGGCCTTCTCCCAGGCCAGCTCCTCGGTCGGGGCGATGATCGGGCGGAACGCCACCTGGATCCGCGGGAGGTCGGTACGGCCCGCGGCCTTCGCCGCGTTCCTCACCGCCTCCATCTGCTCGGCGGTCCTCGCCAGCGGCTCGCCCCACAGGCAGTAGATGTCGGCTTCCGCTCCTCCGGCGGCGTAGGCGGCGGGCGACGATCCACCGAACGAGACGTTCGGACGGGGCTGCTGGACGGGGAAGACATCGCTCACGAAGTCGTGGAAGCGGTAGTACTCGCCCTCGTGATCGAACGGTTCGTGAGTGGTCCAGATCTTCTTCACGATCCGGATGTACTCGCGCGTGCGGGCGTATCGCTCGTCCTTGGTCAGGGTGTCGCCCTCACGCCCCTGTTCGTGGTCGTCGCCGCCGGTGATGAAGTGCACGGTCAGCCGTCCTTCGCTGATCCGGTCGAGGGTGGCGAAGGTCTTGGCGGCGAAGGTGGGGTAGGAGACGTTGGGCCGGTGGGCCAGCAGGATCTGGAGGCGTTCCAGCCGGCCGGCGAGATAGGCGGCGGCCGGGGCCGGATCGGGCGAGCCGGAACCGTAGGCGAACAGCACCCGGTCCCAGCCGTGTTCCTCGTGTGCCCGGGCGAGGCGGAGTGTGTACTCCTTGTCGAAGGCGGCACCGGAACGGGGCGTGGTTTCGGAGCCGTTGTGGGTGGCGGCGATGCCGAGGAACTCCACGGGCATGGCAAGGACCTTTCGGAACGAAGTCGCGTGCGGGCACGGCGGAGCAGCCCGCCGGGTACGCGGAACGAGGGCCGTCGGGACGACGGGTGACTACAGGTGTGACGACGCCGGTACGTCGGGAGAGGCAGTGCCGCGGCAGCTCACGCAGGGACGGATTCCGGCCCGCAACGGGTCACCGAAGGAGGGAAAGGGCCGGTCCTGCGGCCTGCTGCCGAGTCAGACGCAACACGCGGCGGACCACACCCGACCGAAGTCGATGTGGTCGCGCGAGACCAAGCGTTCCTGGGCAGCCATGCCCTTTATTCAGCCGTGCGGACGGCCGCGCGTCAAGCGCGGACCGCATACCGTCCCGCACCCTGGGACCGTGTGACGGCAGCGTGTACGGGCCATTGCAACTTCTCCGGAGCGATTGACCGTTCACGCTCTTCGAGGGCTAATCTCGGCGGAGGACCAGCCACGCGCCGCAGCGCGGTGGACGCTCCGGCCGCGTTGAGGGACGCGACATGTGTGACGACGCGCATGCCCGCACTCATTCCTCCCTCCGGAGCTCTTCTCGATGGTCACGCCTTCCGATGTCACGTCCGTTCCCGCTCCGAAACCCTGGAGAGGAACCGAGCCGCACGAAACCGACTCGCCGCGGATCGTGCCGCGCCGGAACGTCGGCCGGCTGCTGGCGGCGGCCGTGGCACTGCTGCTCTTCGCCATGACGGTCAACTCCGTCGTCCGCAACAGCGCCTTCCAGTGGAACGTGGTGGGCCGGTACCTCACCACGAGTGCCGTGCTCGACGGGCTGCTGCTGACCCTCTGGCTCACTGCGGCGGTGACGGCACTCGGCTTCCTGCTCGGCATCCCGCTGGCGGTGATGCGGCTGTCCGCGAACCCGGTACTGCGCACGCTGAGCTGGGGCTTCGTCTGGATCTTCAGGTCCACTCCGCTGCTGGTGCAGTTGCTGTTCTGGTTCAACATCGGAGCCCTCTACCCCACTCTCGGGCTCGGCCTCCCGTTCGGTCCGGAGTTCGTGACCGTCAAGACGGTGAACCTGCTGGGTCCCACCCTCACCGCCGTGATCGGCCTCACCCTGCACGAGGCGGCCTATGCCGCCGAAGTGGTACGCGGCGGCATCCTGTCGGTGGACTCGGGCCAGACGGAGGCCGCCCAGGCACTGGGCCTCGGCAGGCGGCGCACGCTGCGCCGGATCGTCGTTCCGCAAGCGATGCGCTCGATCGTGCCGACGGCCGGGAACATGCTGATCGGCACACTCAAGGGAACGAGCATCGTCAGTGTGCTGGCCGTACACGACCTGCTGTTCTCGGTACAACTGATATACAACCGCACATACCAGGTCATACCCCTTCTGCTGGTCGCCACGCTGTGGTACATCGCGGTGACGACCGTGCTCAGCGTCGGCCAGTACTACGTCGAGCGGTACTACGCGCGCGGTGCCGCCCGCGCCCTGCCTCCCACTCCGCTGCAACGGCTCCGTGCCGGCCTGGCCGTCTCGCGTGCCCGGCTGAACCGGGCGACCGCCGCGGACGCCCGCTCCACCCTGGGCGGTGACCGGTGAGCACCACACCCTCCGCGGCCGTCCTCGTCATCGTGGGCGCGGGACCACGCGCCACCGGACTGCTGGAGCGCATCGCCGCCAATGCTCCCGAGCTGTGGGACAACGGCAGGAAGCTGATCATCCATCTCGTGGATCCGCACCCGCCGGGACCGGGCCGGATCTGGCGGCACGGGCAGTCGCCGCTGCTGCGCATGAACTCCATGGCCGAGGACGTCACCATGTTCACCGACGAGACGTCCACCATCGAGGGGCCCGTGCGGCCGGGCCCGTCCTTGGCCGAGTGGGCCGCCTCGTTCTCCGAAGGATCCGAGGCGCCGCGCCACGCGCCGCACACCGATCCCGCCGACCCGGACGTGCTCGCCGAACTGCGCACCCTCGCCGGCACGGACTTTCCCACCCGCCGTGCTCAGAGCGCCTACCTGGACTGGGTGTTCCGCCGAGTGCTGACCGAGCTGCCCGCTTCGGTCACGGTGGAGTGGCACCGCACCACCGCGACCGCCGTCTCCGACGCCCCGGACGGACGTCAGCTCGTGCGCCTGTCCGGCCGCACCGCCCCTCTCCGTGCCGACCGCGTGGTTCTCGCCCAGGGGCACCTGGGCTCGGCTCCCACCGTCGAACACCGCACCCGCGCCGCCTTCGCCCGCCGCCACGGCCGCTTCCACCTGCCACCGAGCTTCTCCGACGACGTCGACCTGTCCGCGCTGCGGCCGGGCGAGCACGTCGTCCTGCGCGGGTTCGGACTCGCCTTCATCGACCTGATGGTGTTGCTCACCGAGGGACGCGGCGGCACCTACCGCACCGAATCCGACGGCACGCTGACCTATCGCCCCTCCGGCCGTGAGCCGGTCCTCCACGTCGGCTCGCGACGCGGGGTGCCCTACCACTCCAAGACCCGCTACCCCCTCCTGGGTCCCCGGCCCCCGCTGCCCCGCTACTTCGGTCCCGGGGCCGTCGACACGCTGATCGCCAAGGGTCGGCCGCTGGACCTGCGCCGCGACGTGTGGCCACTGATGGCCAAGGAGATCGGCTTCGGCCACTACCACGAACTGTTCCACGCCCACCCCGATCGCACGGCGCTGTCCTGGCCGGAGTTCCTCACCGCCTACGACCGCTTCGGCTGGTACTCCGACGAGATGACGGCTCTCACCACCAGGGCTGTCCAAGGCCCGGCGGACCGCCTGGACTTCGAGGCCCTGGACCATCCACTGAAAGGGCTGACTTTCGCAACGCCGGAAGCCTTTCGGAGCCACTTGCGCGACCACATCGCACGGGACGTCGCCCGCCGCGAGGACGCGACCCACAGTGCGGACCTGGGCGCCTTCCTCGCGCTGCTCTCGGTCTACGGGCAGTTGCCCCCGCTGGTCACCGCCGGACGGCTGACGGCCCGCTCCGTCGCCGACGATCTCGACGGCTGGTGGCACGGCTTCTTCAGCTTCCTCGCCTCCGGCCCGCCGGGATTCCGGCTGCGCCAGCTCCTGGCCCTCTCCGAAGCCGGGCTCGTCCACTTCCTCGGCGCGGACCTCCGCATCGACACGGACGAGACCACCGGCACCTTCATCGCCACCAGCCCCACGGTGCCCGGCCACACGGTGCACGCCACGGCGCTGGTCGAAGCGTACCTGCCGGACCCGAACCTCGACCGCACGCAGGACCCCCTGCTACGGCACCTGCACCGCCACGGCACCCTCACGGAGGAGGTCATCTCCGACTCCACACACACCCACCGCTCCGGCAGGCTCAGGGTCACCCCGGCAGGCGGCCACGTCATCGACGCGGGTCTGGGCGGCCCCCACCCCCGCCTCGTCGCGCTCGGCGCACCGACCGACAGCCGCGCTCAGGCCGCGTTCGCCCGGCCCCGCACCAACGCCCCCGCCTTTCGGCAGAACGACGAGGTGGCCCGCACCCTGCTGCGGTCTCTGAGCTCCGTTCCGCCCAGCAGGCCCAAGGGCCACGACGGCAGCGCTGTCGGCCTTCAGGCGCGTGTCGGGGGTTGACGCGCGGCGGGATCGCCGGGCCCGAGGGGCACGACCGGGTTCGTGGCGCGCGGCAGGACGTCGGCCGGAGCCAGGCGCCGTCCGACAACGCGACCGGCACGCGGCGCGGATCACGGCCCCACCGGGTGTCCGTGCCCACTGGCGCGCCACGTTCCCCCAGCTCGCCCCGGACGGCCGGGCCTGGCCGGCGACACCTTGAGGGCCTCGGCGAAAGACCCGCACCCGAGCCCTCACCCGGCCCTCAGCCACCGCGTCGAACGTGCTGCTGTTCATGGTGCTCCGCGGCGGCACCCTCCACGGCCCCCGCACCCCACGGCTGCCGAAAGGCCTGGAGCCCCCGGCACCGCGTACGCGTGGCGGTAGCCCACCCGACAGGCACTGCCGGTACGCCGCGGGACTGTGCTCCGGACACCGCGCGGGTCCGGGTCAGCCCTGTGCCGGCCGACGCTCCGTCGCCAGGGCCTCACGGGCGAACCGGATCCCCTCCTCCGGGGTGAGCCGGGTGCCCCTGCCATACGCCTCCGAGAACACGTCCGGCCCCAGCACGGCCCGTGCCGAGGCCGTGATGCGATCGACGTCGGTGCGTTCGGCGGGCGGCAGGGGAGCTCCGGCCCGGCGCCGGGCGGCCGCCGCGGCGCCGAGCAGGACGGCCGCACGAGTGGCGGCGGGGTGATGCCCGGAGAGGGCCGCCGCACCGGCGAGGCCCTCCAGGGAGAGGGCCAGGGCGCGGGGCTCAGCGAGGGCGCGGGCGATCTCCAGACCCTCCAGGTGGCGGGCGGCCGACCCGTGCGCGTCACCGCGCAGCTCGGCGACGAAGCCGAGCTCGGCCAGGAGCAGGTGGTCACCCGCCTGGGAGGAGACGTCGGCGTAGCCGTCGCGGATGTGGCGCAGGTGCGCCTCGGCCCCGTCGAGGTCGCCCGAGCGGCGGGCGCCGAGGGCCAGGCCCATCTCGGAGTGGATCTCGCCGTACTTGTAGCCCTGTTCAGCGGCGATCCGGCGCGCCTGTTCGTGCAGGTCGCGGGCGCGGTCCCAGTCGCGGGCGAGCAGCGCGAGCCGGCCGAGGCCGGAGAGCCGTGCGGACACCTCCGCCTCCAGTCCCAACTCCCGGGCCATGAGCAGTCCTTCGCGCTGGCGGCGCTCGGCGTCCTCGTACGCTCCCTTGATCTCGGCGAGCGCGGCGAGCGGGGAGACGGTCTGCAACTCGCCCCACCGGTCTCCCAGTTCGCGGAAGATCAGGGCGCTGCGCGTGCCGTCGCGGCCGAGCCCGGTGAGGTCGCCGCGGACCAGCGCGAGCGTCGCACGCAGGCCGAGTGCGGCGGCGGTGCCCCACCGGTCCTCGGCGGCGGTGAACAGGGTGAGGGCGCGGGCGTTCAGCTCGCTGCTCCCCGCCGCGTCACCCGCGCTGAACAGGCCGAACGCACAGAGCCAGAGCGCGCGGGCCCGGCGTACGGGGTCGGGGACGGCGTCGAATGCGGGGGCGGGACCGTGACCGTCCACCGCGATGGCGGCTGCTCCGGGATCTCCGGTCAGGAGCGCGAAAGCGGCGTGCAGCGAAGTCAGTTCAGGCGGCCCGTCCGTCACCGCCAGCACCGCGCCCAGGCTCCGGCGGGCCTCGGCGAGGCGGCCGCGCAGCAGCCACCACCAGGCGAGGGCGGTGGCCAGCCGGACCGCCTCCTCCGGCTCCCCCGCGCCCGCCCGGCGCACCGCCTCGTCGAGTGCCGTACGGAGGTTGCCGGCCTCCGCGTCCAGCCGGTCCAGCCAGGGCCACTGCCCGGCGCCGCGCAACTGCGGCTCGGCGTGTTCGGCCAGGGCCCGGTAGTGGCGCAGATGACGGTCGCGTACGGCGGTGAGGTCCTCCATCTCGTGGAGCCGCTCGGTCGCGTACGCGGCGACGGACTCCAGGAGCCGGTAGCGGGGGCCGGTGGGTCCGGCCACCACGACCACCAGGGACCGGTCGACCAGCCGGGTGACCAGGTCCAGCACCTCGTCCCGGGCCACGCCGTCCCCCGTGCAGACCGCTTCGGCGGCGGCCAGGTCGCAGCCGTCGCTGTGGGCGGCGAGGCGGCGCAGGACGATGCGTTCGGGCGCGCTGAGCAGCTCCCAACTCCAGTCGATCACCGCGCGCAGCGTCTGCTGGCGGGCCGGGGCACCGCGCTGCCCGAAGGTCAGCACCCGGAAGCGGTCGCTGAGCCGCTCCGCCAACTCCTTCACCCCCAGGGCCCGTACGCGGGTGGCGGCGAGCTCCAGCGCGAGCGGGATGCCGTCGAGGCGGCGGCAGATATCGGCGACCGCCCGGCGCTCCGACTCGTCCGGCGCCTCCGGATCACGCGGGAAACCGGGGGCGGCCGCGGCCGCGCGCTCCATGAACATCCGGACCGCGTCGGTGGGCTCCAGCGGCTCCACCAGGAACATCGCCTCACCCGCCAGGCCGAGCGGCTCCTGCCCGGTGGCGAGGATCCGCAGGCCGGGGGCGGTGCGCAGGAGGAGCTCGGTGAGTTCGGCGGCGGCGTCCACGACATGCTCGCAGTTGTCGAGGACGAGCAGGGTGCGGCGGTCGCGCAGGGCGGCGGCGAGGCGGTGCGGGAGGGAGGGTGCGGAGGTGCCGGTGCCGGGCAGTGATCGGGGGGCGTCGTCGCGGATGCCGAGGGTGGCGGCGACGACCTGGGCGAGGTCGGCGGGGGTGCCGGCACGGATTCCGGCGAACTCCA
>NZ_JAGMUJ010000024.1 GCF_019049255.1 Streptomyces sp. AC558_RSS880
GCGCGGGGGTGGGGTTCGGCGGGGTGGCGGGGTTCGGCGGGGTGGCGGGTGGCTTTCGGGACGGGTCCGGCTTCTTCCGCGGGTCCTCGGTGGCCGCGCGGCCTCCGGGGAGGGCCAGGAGGAGGGTGCGCCGGCAGTGGCGCAGGAGGGCGGCGGCGGTGGGGTTGCCGTGCAGGGCCCGGAGGGCGGCCAGGTCGTCGGCGTGGGGGCGGTATCCGGCGCCCAGCGCCTCCTCCAGGAGCGCGAGGTAGCCGGCGGCGGTGCCGGGGAGGGCGGCGCGGTAGCGGCCGAGGTCGGCCAGGAGGAAGGCGCGCAGCCGGGCACTTTCCCGCGTTGCCTCGTCGAGGTCCGCGGCGAGGCGGAGGCAGTCCTGGAGGTCGTCGGCCGGGGCGGGGGTGGGGTACAGGGCGAGGGCGAGAGCGCGGCGGAGCACGCGCAGCTCCTCGGCGCCGAACGCCATGCCGCCGCGGGGTCCGTAGGGCGTGGGCATGCCCCGACGATACGGGCTAATCAGACAAACACGACGTGTGGCGCTGGTGTGGCGTCGGGTGCCACCCGGGTGGGCGGGATGCCTGCGGCGCATCGTTCGGGTCCGGTGGGGGCGTGCGTAGCGCCCACGGTGGGTGGGCGGGTCGGGGCCCGCTTCGGAGGTGTCCGTCCGCCGCTCCCCGCTCCCCCGTTCCCGCGGGCAGTCGTGCCTCCCCCAGTGCCTCAAGGGCCTGGGAGGTGCTCCCAGGGCGGCACGGGTGGGCGGTGGGGGTACCTCCCGCTCATGGGGGTCCCCCCGCTCGAGCGAAGCCGAGAGTGGGGGAGCAGCCGAGAGTGGGGGAGGCACCCCGCCAGCGCCGGGCCGCGCGAACACCCCCGGCCCACACCACCGCGGGGCACCCGCGAAGCGCCGGGCCGCGCAGACGCCGCGCGCGTCACAGACGTGACACGTTGCGTTCGTACACCAGGCGCAGCCCGACCAGCGTCAGCCACGGCTCGTGCTCGTCGATGACCGAGCTCTCGCCCAGCACCATCGGCGCCAGCCCACCCGTCGCGATGACCGTCACGTCATCGGGATCGTCCGCCAGCTCGCGGGCCATCCGGTTGACCACGCCATCGACCTGACCGGCGAATCCGTAGATGATGCCGGACTGCATCGCCTCGACCGTGTTCTTGCCGATCACACTGCGGGGACGCGCCACCTCGATCTTCCGCAGCTGGGCGCCGCGGACGCCGAGTGCCTCGACGGAGATCTCGATGCCGGGGGCGATGACGCCGCCGACGTACTCCCCGCGCGCGCTGACCGCGTCGAACGTCGTCGCCGTGCCGAAGTCGACGACGATCGCCGGACCGCCGTAGAGGTCGACCGCCGCGACCGCGTTGATGATGCGGTCCGCGCCGACCTCCTTGGGGTTGTCGGTGAGGATGGGGACCCCGGTCTTCACGCCCGGTTCCACGAGGACCGCGGGGACGTCGCCGTAGTAGCGGCGGGTCACCTCGCGGAGTTCGTGCAGGACCGACGGGACCGTCGCGCAGATCGCGATGCCGTCGATGCCGTCGCCCAGTTCGTCGCCCAGCAGCGGGTGCATGCCCATCAGGCCCTGGAGGAGGACCGCCAGCTCGTCGGCCGTACGGCGCGCGTCCGTGGAGATGCGCCAGTGTTCGACGATGTCGTCGCCGTCGAAGAGGCCCAGGACGGTGTGCGTGTTGCCCACGTCGATCGTCAGCAGCATGGCCGGTCCTACTCCGCCGCTCGCAGGTCGAGGCCGATGTCGAGGATCGGCGAGGAGTGGGTGAGGGCCCCTACCGCCAGGTAGTCGACGCCCGTGTCCGCGTACGCCTTCGCGTTGGCGAGGGTGAGGCGGCCGGAGGCCTCCAGGGCGGCGCGGCCGTCGACGAGGGCCACCGCCTCCTCGCACTCGCCGGGCGTGAAGTTGTCCAGCAGGATCAGGTCGGCGCCGGCGTCCAGGACCTCGCGGAGCTGGTGCAGGGTGTCGACCTCGACCTCGATCGGGACGTCGGGGAAGCGTTCGCGGACCGCGTTGAAGGCCTCGGCGACACCACCGGCGGCCACCACGTGGTTGTCCTTGACCAGGGCCGCGTCCGAGAGGGACATGCGGTGGTTGACGCCGCCGCCGCAGCGCACGGCGAACTTCTCCAGGCTGCGCAGGCCGGGAGTGGTCTTGCGGGTGTCGCGGACCTTCGCCTTGGTGCCTTCGAGAACGTCCGCCCACGCGCGCGTGGCCGTCGCGATGCCCGACAGGCGGCACAGGAGGTTCAGGGCACTGCGTTCCGCGGTGAGGAGGTCGCGGGTGCGGGTCGTGACGGAGAGCAGGGTCTGGCCCGCCTCGACGCGGTCGCCGTCCTCCGCGTGGCGCTCGACCTCGAACTCCTCCGTGCAGACGACCGACATGACCGCCTCGGCGATCCGGAGACCGGCCACGGTGCCCGCCTCCCGCGCGGTGAAGTCGGCGGTGGCGACGGCGTCCTCCGGGATGGTCGCGACCGTGGTCACGTCCACGCCGTGGGCCAGGTCCTCCTGGAGGGCCACGTTGGCGATGTCCTCGACCTCGACGGGGTCGAGGCCCGCGTCGGCCAGGAGCTGGGCGAGCGCGGGGTCGAGGCCGCACTCCAGGTAGGTCTCCTCGTCGGCACCGCAGGCGCAGCCGTCGCCACAGCCGCCGGAGGGAACGAGGGGAAGGTCGGGGGTGGTCACTGCTGTCACTGCTCCTGGGCCTGGGGGAGGGTCGGGGGGAAGTCTGTGGTGTCGGTGGTGTGCGCCGCCAGCGATCGGTCCGGATTCAGCCGTACGACGATGTGGCGGCGCCAGGTCGTGTCGTCGCGCTCGGGACGGTCCTCGCGCCAGTGGCAGCCGCGGGTCTCCTCGCGCCGCAGCGCGGCGGCGACCAGGACGCGGGCCACGCACAGGAGGTTGGTGGCCTCCCAGGTGTCGACGCCGGGCTCGGCGGTCTTGCCGTTCTCGTCGAGGGCGTCGCGCGCTTCGGCGTGCAGGTGGTGGAGACGGTCGGCGGCCTCGGAGAGCGACGCCTCGGAGCGCAGGACGCCCGCTCCCCGGGTCATGATCCGCTGGATGGTGAAGCGTGCCTCCGGGGGGAGGAGGGGGTACGCGGGGCGCTCGGTGGTGGGCAGCGGTTGCGGCACGCGGGGGTGGAGGGTTCCGGCGCGTGCGATGTCGGCGGCGATGCGCTCGGCGTAGACCAGGCCCTCGAGGAGGGAGTTGGAGGCGAGGCGGTTGGCGCCGTGCACACCGGTGCAGGCGACCTCGCCGCACGCGTACAGGCCGGGCACGGTGGTGCGGCCGTGGGAGTCGGTGCGGACGCCGCCGGAGGCGTAGTGGGCGGCCGGGGCGACCGGCACGGGCTCGGTGACCGGGTCGATGCCGTGCGCGCGGCAGGCCGCGAGGATCGTGGGGAAGCGGTGTTCCCACATCTCGGCGCCGAAGTGGCGGGCGTCGAGGTACATGTGCTCGGTGTCCTGCTCCCGCATGCGGCGCATGATGCCCTTGGCGACGATGTCGCGCGGGGCGAGTTCGGCGAGCTCGTGCTGCCCCTGCATGAAGCGCACGCCGTCGGCGTCCACCAGGTGGGCGCCCTCGCCGCGTACCGCCTCGGAGACCAGCGGCTGCTGGCCCTCCGCGTCCGGGCCGAGGAAGAGGACCGTGGGGTGGAACTGGACGAATTCGAGGTCGCTCACCTCGGCGCCCGCGCGCAGGGCGAGGGCCACGCCGTCGCCCGTGGAGACGGCGGGGTTCGTGGTCGCCGAGAAGACCTGGCCCATGCCGCCGGTCGCCAGGACCACGGCGGGGGCGTGGACCGCCCCCACGCCGTCGTGCTGGCCCTCCCCCATGACGTGCAGGGTGACGCCGGCGGTGCGGCCGTCGGCGTCGGTGAGGAGGTCGAGGACGAGCGCGTTCTCGACGGTGCGCATCCCGCGTGCGCGGACCGCCTCGACGAGGGCGCGGGAGATCTCCGCGCCGGTGGCGTCGCCGCCCGCGTGGGCGATGCGGCGGCGGTGGTGGCCGCCCTCGCGGGTGAGTTCCAGGTCGCCGTCGGCCGACTCGTCGAAGTGCGCGCCGGTCTCGATGAGGCGGCGTACGGCGTCGGGGCCCTCGGTGACGAGGATCCGGACCGCTTCCTGGTCGCACAGGCCCGCGCCGGCGACCAGGGTGTCGTCCAGGTGCTGCTCGGGGGTGTCGCCCTCGCCGAGGGCCGCGGCGATGCCGCCCTGGGCCCAGCGGGTGGAGCCGTCGTCGAGGCGGGCCTTGGTGACGACCACCGTCGTCAGGCCGGCGGCCTCGCAGCGCAGGGCGGCGGTGAGGCCGGCGACGCCGGAGCCGACGACCACGACGTCCGCGTCGATGGACCACCCGGGCGCGGGCGCGTGCAGTCGTATGCCTGTGCTGGTCACGAGGCGGCTCCGAAGGTTCCGAAGGTCAGGGGGATGTTGTCGATCAGGCGGGTGGTGCCCACGCGGGCGGCCACGGCGAGGACGGCCTCGCCGGTGAAGTCGTCGCCGATCTCGGTGAAGTCGGAGGGGTCGACCAGGGCCAGGTAGTCCAGGGCGAGGGGCGGCGTGAGGCGGGCGGCCTCGTCGAGGACCAGGCGGGCGGCGGCGAGGACGGCCGCCGGGCCGCCGGCGGCCGTGGCGACGGCGTGCGCGTCGGCCGCCGCGCGGGACTCCCCTATGGCGCTGAGTGCCTCGGCACGCGCGCGCGTGGAGGGCACTTCGCTGGCCCGCGCGCGCAGCGCCTGCTGGGCCGCGTGCCGGTCGCGGCCCGCGAACAGGGCCTGGGACAGGGCGAGCGCGGTGCGCCGCTCGGCGGCCGAGAGGTAGCGGTTGCGGCTGGACAGGGCGAGCCCGTCCTCCTCGCGGACGGTGGGCACGCCGACGATCTCGACGCCGAAGTTCAGGTCCCGCACCATGCGGCGGATCAGGGCGAGCTGCTGGGCGTCCTTCTGGCCGTACAGGGCGACGTCGGGGCGGGTGAGGTGGAGCAGCTTGGCGACGACGGTGAGCATGCCGTCGAAGTGGCCGGGGCGCGCGGCGCCCTCCAGGCGTTCGCCCATGGCCCCCGCGCGGAGGGTGACCTCGGGCCTGCCACCCGGGTACATCTCGTCGGCCGACGGCGCGAACACGATGTCCGCGCCCGCCTCCTCGGCGGTCTTGAGGTCGGCGTCGAGGGTGCGCGGGTAACGGTCGAGGTCCTCGCCCGCGCCGAACTGGAGCGGGTTGACGAAGACGGTGACGATCACGAAACCGCCGCGGCCGACGTGTTCGCGGGCGGCGCGGATCAGCGTCGCGTGGCCCTCGTGCAGGGCGCCCATGGTCATCACGACGGCGGTGCGGCCCGGCACGGCGAAGTGCCCCAGGACGTAGTCCAGGTCGTCGAAGGTGGGTACGAGTTCGAAGTCGGGCTTCATCGGTCTCCCCCGTTCTCGGGCAGCTCCGCACCGTCGGCGAGCACACCCAGCAGATCTTCGGCAAGTTCGGGCTTCAGCAGGCCGTGGGCGAGGGCGCGGTCGGCGGTCGCGCGGGCCATCGCCAGGTAGCCGGCGACGGCCCCCGGAGCGTGCCGGCGCAACTCGGTGACGTGCGCGGCGACCGTGCCCGCGTCACCGCGCGCGACCGGGCCGGTGAGGGCCGCGTCACCGGAGCGCAGGGCGTTGTCCAGGGCGGCGCCGAGCAGCGGGCCGAGCATCCGGTCGGGCGCCCCGACGCCGGCGGCGCGCAGCAGCTCCAGGGACTGGGCGACCAGGGTGACCAGGTGGTTGGCGCCCAGGGCGAGGGCCGCGTGGTAGAGCGGGCGGTTCTCCTCGGCGATCCATTCCGGCTCGCCGCCCATCTCGACGACGAGGGCCTCGGCGGCCAGTCGCAGCTCCTCGGGGGCGGTGACGCCGAAGGAGCACCCGGCGAGGCGCTGCACGTCGACGGGGGTGCCGGCGAACGTCATCGCGGGGTGCAGGGCGAGCGGCAGGGCGCCGGCCCGCAGGGCGGGGTCGAGGACCTTCGCGCCGTACCGCCCGGAGGTGTGCACCAGCAGCTGGCCCGGCCGCACCGCGCCGGTGTCGGCGAGTCCGGAGACCAGCTCGGGCAGGGCGTCGTCCGGGACGGTCAGCAGGACCAGCTCGGCCCGCTGGAGCACCTCGGCGGGCGGCACCACCGGCACGTCGGGGAGCATCCGCTCGGCACGCCTGCGGGAGGCGTCGGAGACGGCGGAGACGGCCACCGGGCGGTGCCCGGCGAGCTGGAGGGACGCGGCCAGGACGGGGCCCACGCGTCCGGCGCCGACGACGCCGACGGTGAGCCGCGCGGGGCGGCCTTGGGGATCTGGCTGTGGGGTTGTGTTCACGCGACGGCGGCCTTCCCGTTCCAGTCCGCTCGGGGTACCGGACGATTTCTCGTCATGTTAACGCGATCGGTTCCGGGGGCGGTCGGTTGTCCACAGGCTGTGGGTTTCCGTGCGCCGTCGTGGCACACGCGCGTGCGGAAATGGTGCGGCACGCGCGCGTGCGGCGTGGACCTCCGCGCGTACGGACATGCGCGGACGGACATGCGCGGACGGAAATGGGGGTGCCCGCGCGGACGGGGACACGGGATGATCGCGCGCATGAGTGATACGGACGGCACGAGTGACACCACGACGGTGCGGGACGAGCGGGAGCCCGGCCCGGAGGCGGACGGCGAGTCGCGGCCGACGTTGCGCGAACGGCGGATCGCCGCCTGGCGCGGTGCCCCGCGCGTGCTCGCGCGCCTCGGCTTCGTCGCCCCGCTCCGGGAGCGGCTGGCGCTGCTGGAGGCCGCGGGGAGTGTGTACGACCTCGACGAGATGTCCGACATCTACGGCAACGGTGTCGTCGAGGCCCTGGAGAAGCGGGTCGCCGGTCTGCTCGGCACCGAGGCCGCCGCGTTCTTCCCGACCGGCACGATGGCCCAGCAGGTGGCCCTGCGCTGCTGGGCCGGACGTACCGGCAGCCCGGCAGTCGCCCTGCATCCGCTCAGCCACCCCGAGGTGCATGAACGGAACGCGTTCAGCCAGGTCAGCGGGTTGCGGCCGGTGCACGTGTCGAGCGAGCCCCGGCTGCCCACCGCCGAAGAGGTCCGCGACTTCGAGGAGCCCTTCGGGGCGCTGATGCTGGAGCTGCCGCTCAGGGACGCCGGCTTCGCGCTGCCCACGTGGGAGGAGCTGACGGAGGTCGTGGACGCCGCGCGGGAACGCGACGCGGTCGTGCACTTCGACGGGGCCCGGCTGTGGGAGTGCACCGAGCACTTCGGCCGGCCGCTGGAGGAGATCGCGGGCCTCGCGGACAGCGTCTACGTGTCGTTCTACAAGTCCCTCGGCGCGTTCGGCGGCGCGGCCCTCGCCGGTCCCGCGACGCTGGTGGAGGAGGCGAAGGCCTGGCGGCACCGGTACGGCGGGAACCTCTTCCAGCAGTTCCCGACCGCGCTGTCGGCGCTGATCGGCCTGGACCGGGAGCTGCCCCGGCTGCCGGAGTACGTCCGGCACGCGCGCGTGGTGGCCGCCGCGCTGCGCGAGGGCCTGGAGGCAGGGGGGTTGCCCTGGTTCCGCGTCCACCCGGAGGTGCCGCACACCCACGACTTCCAGGTGTGGCTGCCGTACGACGCCGATGTCGTCGTCGAGACGGTGATCCGGGCGGCCGAGGAGACGGGAACCGTGCTCTTCGCCAACCACTGGGACTCGAAGGGGCCGGGGCTGTCCTTCACGGAGGTGTACGTGCGCGCGGCGGGCCTGGAGTGGACGGCCGACGACGTACGGGCGGCGGCCGAGGAGTTCGCGCGGCGACTGGTCCGGGACTGACGGTTCCCCGCCCCCGGGGACAGGACGGGAAGGGGCGGCGGGGGCGAGGAAACCTTCGTTCAGGCCCGGCGCGGTCGGGGTGCACCATGTGGGCATGAGCGTGAGCATCGACATCACGGGGCTGCGGCCGGAGAGGATCGCCGTCGTGCCCTCCCCCCTGGCCGAGCTCGGCATGGCGCTGCACGCGCTGTCCGAGCCGTCGCACCATCCGGGGCTCCAGGGCTGGGTGACGGGCGTGACCGCGCGGCTGGACCCGCACCTCGCGGACCGGATGTGCGAGGCGGACTTCCTGTGGCGGACGACGTTCTCGGACCTGTTCCTGCCGAGCGCCGGCATACCGGGTCGCGTGACGCTCCCGGGCGAGACGCTCGTCGAGGAGCTGGACCTGCTGGACAAGCTGTCCGACGAGCAGTTCGTGGGCGCCGCCCTGGAGTTCACCTGCGCGCTCCCCTACGGTGCTCCGGGCGCGGGCCCGCTCACCGACGAGGGGCTGCGGCGCCGCTCGCTGGAGCTGGCCGCCGCGCGGGGGCCGCGTCAGACGGAGTTCACCGAGCGGCTGCTCGCCGACCCGCCGCGGATCAGGGCCTGGCTGCGGCAGTTCCTCCAGGACTGCGACGAGGCGTTCTTCGCCGAGACGTGGTCCCGGCTGCGGCATCAGCTCGCCGCGGACACCCGCCACAAGACCGACCTGCTCCGGCACAAGGGGCTGGCCGAGGCGCTGGCCTCGGTGTCCCCCGCGGTGACGCTCGACGGGACCGGCGGCCGGATCAGCGTGGACAAGCTGGGCGACGGCCGTACGGCCACGGGTGACGGCGGGCTGCTGCTGATCCCCACCAGCCTCGGCTGGCCGCACCTGATGGTGCTGCACCGGTACGGCTGGCAGCCGGTGCTGCACTACCCGGTCGGCTCCGCCGAGCCGGCCGCCCCGCCGACGGTCGAGCAGCTGGCCCTGCGGATGACCGCGCTGTCCCACCCGGTCCGCATGCGCATGTGCCGCAACCTCGCCCGCAGCGCGTACACCACCGGCGAGCTGGTCCAGGTGCACGGCATGACGGCGCCGGAGATATCCCGGCACCTGGGCGTGCTGAAGAAGGCCGGCCTGGTCACCACGCGCCGCCGTGGGCGGTACGTGCTGCACCAGCTGGACGTGGCGGTCGTGGCCCGGCTCGGCAGCGACTTCCTGGAGGGGATCCTGCGCTGAGGGCGCGTACGGCGTCGGTCAGCCGAAGCGGATGTGGCGGATGCCCACGCCCGCCTGCCGCAGCCGGGTCCGCAGCCGGCCCTCGTGGTGGGGGAGCGGCTTCAGCCCGGCCAGGACGGCGATGCGGTCCGCCGTCTTCGGCACCGTGGTGTGGTCGGTCCACAGGCGCTCGGCGAACTCCGGTTCGCTCAGCCGCTCCAGGCAGTGGTCGAGCCGCTGCACCGCCCGGCTCTCCCGGCGCGGGGAGGCGTTGCCCAGGGCGGCCCCGAGGAGGTGGCCGAAGCCGCGCTCGCGCAGCCGCCGCAGCACCGTCGCGCGCTCGGCGAGGAGGGTGAAGTGGCGCACGTCGTGCCCGAGTTCGCGCAGCCGGTCGACGGTCTCCGCGACGTGCCCGGAGTCGGTGACGGTCATGGGGGCGATCACCACGCCGTCGTGCCCGGTCAGCGCGAGGCCGAGCACCTCGACGACGCCCTGCCGCCAGGCCCGCAGGTCCTGGAAGCCGCCGCGCAGTCCGGGCGGCAGCATGCGGTGCGGGCCGAACCCGGGGTGCTCCGGGTCGCAGAGGACGCTGCCCGGCAGGCGGCGCCGTATCTCGTGTGCGGGCACCCGTCGGACGGATCGCCGCCCCCGAAAGGGCCGTTGATCCACAGCAGCACGCGCGCACCCTACCGGCGCGCGGCCGTCCGTTCAGCCGTGTCCGCCGGCCCGCACCAGACCCGTCTCGTAGGCGAGGACCACCACCTGCACCCGGTCGCGCAGGCCCAGCTTGGTCAGGATGCGGCCCACGTGGGTCTTCACGGTCGCCTCGGACAGCACCAGCCGGGCCGCGATCTCGCCGTTGGACAGGCCCTGCGCGACCAGCACCATGACCTCCCGCTCGCGCTCGGTGAGGCGCTCCAGCTCCTTGTGCTCGGGCTGCTTGCCCGTGCTGGGCAGCATCGGCGCGAACCGGTCCAGGAGCCGGCGGGTGGTGGACGGGGCGACCACGGCGTCGCCGCTGTGCACCGCGCGGATCGCGGCGAGCAGCTCGCCCGGCGGCACGTCCTTGAGCATGAAGCCGGACGCGCCCGCCTTGAGCCCGGAGAAGGCGTACTCGTCGAGGTCGAAGGTGGTGAGGATCAGCACCTTCGGCGGGTCGGTGTCCGCGCAGATCCGGCGGGTCGTCTCCACGCCGTCGAGCTTGGGCATGCGGACGTCCATCAGCACCACGTCGACGGCGGTGGACCGCAGCACCTCCAGGGCCTCGACGCCGTTGCCCGCCTCCGCCACGACGTCCATGTCCGGCTGGGCGGCGAGCACCATCCGGAACCCGGTGCGCAGCAGCACCTGGTCGTCGACGAGCATCACGCGGATCGTCATCGGGGCCTCTTCCATTCGGTCGTCAAGTCGTCGCAGGGGGTGTGACAGGTGTCAACAGGGGGCGTGCGCGGGCGTCAATGCGCGGGTTTGAGCGGCAGCAGCACACTGATGCGGAATCCTCCGCCGGGACGCGGGCCCGCGTCCAGGGTGCCGCCGACCATGCCGACCCGCTCGCGCATGCCGATCAGGCCGTGGCCCTGGCCGTCGAAGCCGCCCTCCTCGTACAGCTCGTGCGGGGCGCCCTTGCCGTCGTCCTCCACGAGGAGGCCAAGACCGTCGTCGAAGTACACCAGGCGCACGCTGGCGCCCGCGTTGGGCCCGCCGTGCTTGCGGGTGTTGGTGAGCGCCTCCTGCACGATGCGGTACGCGGTGAGCTCGAGACCGCTGGGCAGCGGGCGCGGAGTGCCCTCGACCTTGAAGTCCACCGGCAGCCCCGACCCCCGGCACTGCTCGACGAGGTCCTCGATCTGCTGCACGTCGGGCTGCGGCACGTACTCCCCGGCCTCCTGGTGCTCGCCGGTGCGCAGCACGCCCAGCAGGCGGCGCATCTCGGCGAGGGCCTGGCGGCCGGTGGAGGAGATCGTCTCCAGGGCCTTCTTCGCCTGGTCGGGGGCGGCGTCGAGGACGTAGGCGGCGCCGTCGGCCTGCACCACCATCACCGACACGTTGTGGGCGACGACGTCGTGCAGCTCGCGGGCTATCCGGGCGCGTTCGGCGGCGACCGCGACCTTGGCCTGCGCCTCGCGCTCCTTCTCCAGCCGGGCGGCCCGCTCCTCCAGCTGGGCGAAGTACGCGCGGCGGGTGCGGATGGAGTCGCCGAGCACCCAGGCGAGGGCGAAGGGCACGGCCTGGAGGATCATCACGGCGATGTTGGCCGCCACGCTCACGTCTTCGTTGAACCAGCGCAGCTGCGCCAGCGGGGCCGCGCACAGGCCGCCGGCCAGCGCGAGGCGGGAGGCCCAGCGGGCGCCGACCGCCGCGACCGTGTAGACGATCACCAGCAGGGCGAAGTCGGCGGGCAGTGTCGCCACGTCCGTGATCAGCTGCCCCACGCCCACGACGAGGGCGAGGACCAGCATCCGCTCGGGCATCCGGCGGCGCAGCGCGACGACCAGCGACAGCAGCAGCACGACCGGCACGGTGAACGCGGGCAGCTCCGTCCCCCGGGACTCCTCCACGATCGCCCCGCCAAGGACCGAAATCCCGAACAGGACCACGGCCCAGAAGCCGTCGACCCACGTCGGGTGTCTGCGGAGGAAATCGTAGAGGCGCTGCACGTAACCCAGCGTAGGGAAGCGAAATGCGTGCAGGGGTCAACCGGAGGACCGATCCCCGGTCGGCACGTGTACTCCGCAAGGTGGAGGCCCGGCCCGTCCGCGCGCTTAACCTGGGCCGGTGACGACGGTGACGACGGGGGTGTGGAACCGGTGACGGCAGGGGCTGTGGAGGGCGGCGGGCGGGGCTGGCGGGCGGCGGCCCAGGACGCCCTGTACGGCCCTGGCGGCTTCTACCGCGGGCCCGGCGCGGGCCCGGCCGGGCACTTCCGTACGTCCGTGCACGCCTCGCCGCTGTTCGCTCGCGCGGTGGCGCGGCTGTTGTGCCGGGTCGACGAGGCGCTGGGGCGGCCAACGGTGCTCGACTTCGTGGACATGGCGGCCGGGCGGGGCGAACTGGTCACCGGTGTCCTCGCCGCGCTGCCCGCCGACGTGGCACCGCGCGTACGCGCGTACGCCGTCGAGCTCGCCGGCCGGCCCGCCGGGCTGGATCACCGGATCGAGTGGCGGGCCGAGCCCCCGGAGGGGATCACGGGACTGCTCTTCGCCAACGAGTGGCTGGACAACGTGCCCGTGGAGGTCGCCGAGGTGGACCCCTCGGGCGTACCGCGGCTGGTGCTGGTGCGGGAGGACGGGACGGAGCGGCTCGGGGAACCGGTCGCGGGCGCGGAGGCCGAGTGGCTGGCACGGTGGTGGCCGCTGGGGGCCGGGGAAGGGCTCCGCGCGGAGATCGGGCTGCCCCGGGACCGGGCCTGGGCGTCGGCCGTCGGCACGCTCGCGCGGGGGCTCGCCGTCGCCGTGGACTACGCGCACACGGCCGCCGCGCGGCCGCCGTTCGGGACGCTCACCGCGTTCCGGGAGGGGCGGGAGACGACGCCCGTGCCGGACGGGTCGTGCGACCTCACCGCGCACGTCGCCCTGGACGCGTGCGCCGCGGCCCCCGCGCTCCCCGGCACGCGCCTGCTGACCCAGCGGGACGCCCTGCGCGCCCTGGGCATCAGCGGCGCACGCCCCCCGCTCGCGCTGGCGTCCACCGACCCGGCCGGGTACGTACGCGCCCTCGCGGGCGCCGGCGAGGCCGCCGAACTCACCGCGCCGGGCGGACTCGGCGACTTCGGGTGGCTGGTGCAGCCGGTGGGGACCGCGGACGTACGGGACCTATTTGTCGATGTCGCCGACGACGAAGAACAGTGACCCGAGGATCGCCACCATGTCCGCGACCAGCGTCCCCGGCAGCAGTTCGGTGAGCGCCTGGATGTTGTTGTACGACGCCGAGCGCAGCTTCAGCCGGTACGGGGTCTTCTCGCCCTTGCTGACCAGGTAGTAGCCGTTGATGCCGAGCGGGTTCTCGGTCCACGCGTACGTGTGCCCCTCGGGCGCCTTGAGCACCTTCGGGAGCCGCTGGTTGACCGGGCCCGGGGGCAGCTCGGCGAGCCGGTCGAGGCAGGCGTCGGCGAGGTCGAGGGCGTTGTGGGTCTGCTCCAGGAGGCACTCGAAGCGGGCGAGGCAGTCGCCCTCCGCGCGGGTCACCACCTTCAGGACGCCGCCCAGTTCGCCGTAGGCGAGGTACGGCTCGTCGCGGCGCAGGTCGAAGTCGACGCCGGAGCCCCGCGCGATCGGCCCGCTCACGCCGTACGCGTGCACCGCCTCCGGCGACAGCACGCCGACGCCGCGCGTGCGGCCGCGGAAGATCTCGTTGCCGAGCACCAGGTCGTCGAAGCGGTCCATGCGGGAGCGGACGTCGGCGACGGCGCCGCGCGCGCGTGCGGTCCATCCGGCGGGGAGGTCCTCCTTGAGGCCGCCCACGCGGTTGAACATGTAGTGCATGCGCCCGCCGGAGACCTCCTCCATGACGTGCTGGAGCTCCTCGCGCTCCCGGAAGGCGTAGAAGATCGGGGTGATGCCGCCCAGTTCCAGCGGATAGGAGCCGAGGAACATCAGGTGGTTGAGCACCCGGTTCAGCTCCGCGAGCAGCGTGCGCAGCCACACCGCGCGCTCGGGGACCTCCATGCCGAGCATCCGCTCCACGGCGAGGACCACGCCCAGCTCGTTGGAGAACGCCGACAGCCAGTCGTGGCGGTTGGCCAGCATGATGATCTGGCGGTAGTCGCGGGCCTCGAACAGTTTCTCCGCGCCCCGGTGCATGTAGCCGATCACGGGCTCCGCGTGGACGATGCGCTCGCCGTCCAGGACGAGCTTCAGCCGCAGCACGCCGTGCGTGGACGGGTGCTGGGGTCCGATGTTGAGCACCATGTCGGTGCTCTCCGCCGCGCCGCCGATACCGACCATGGTCTCCGTCGTAGGAGTCATGAACACAGTCTCCCCTACGTACGCTGGCCCTATGGAGACGGGGAGCCCGCACGGCACGGGGACGGCGGGAACGGGCGGGCCGGCGGCCTGGGGCGGCGGGGAGCCGGTGTGGCTCGCGCTGCCCCCGGGGCTGCTGAGGATGCGGCGGTTGCTGCTGGTGGTGTGGCTGGGGCTGCTGCCCCTGGCCACCGCACTGGTGCCGGGGCTGCTGGCCGGGCCCGGCTGGGCCGCCTTCGCGTTGCTGCCGCTGACCCTGCTGATCTGGGGCTGGGTGCTGCTGGAGCGGAACTGGCGTTCCTGGCGGTACGCGGAGCGCGCCGACGACCTGCTGATCAGCCGGGGCGTCCTGTGGCGCCGGGAGACCATCGTGCCGTACGGGCGGATGCAGCTGGTCGAGGTCACCTCCGGGCCCGTGGAACGGCACTTCGGGCTGGCCAGCGTGCAGCTGCACACGGCGGCGGCGGCGACCGACGCCACCATCCCCGGCCTCGACCCGGCCGAGGCGGAACGGCTGCGCGACCGGCTCACCGAGCTCGGCGAGGCCCGATCGGCGGGGCTGTGACGGCCCCCGACGTCCACGAGGACGTACACGACCAGCCGCCCGTGACCGAGAGGCGGCTGCACCCCGTCACACCGCTCAGGCGGGCGTGGGCGCCCGTCGCGGTGCTGATCGGGTGGGCGCTGCACGACCCCGACCAGGCGCAGCGCCAGCTGACCCGGCTGACGACCACCACCCTGCTGATCGGTCTCGCCGTACTCATCCCGGCGGCCGCCCTCTACGGCTTTCTGACCTGGTGGTTCACCCACTTCGCGGTGACCGAGAGCGAGCTGCGCATCCGGACCGGGCTGCTGTTCCGGCGCACCGCGCACATCCGCCTTGAGCGGATCCAGGCCATCGACGTCACCCAGCCGCTGCTCGCGCGGGTGGCGGGCGTGGCGAAGCTCAGACTCGACGTCATAGGCACCGACAAGAAGGACGAACTCGCCTTCCTGGGCGCCGACGAGGCGCGTGCGCTGCGCGCGGAACTCCTCGCGCGGGCGGCGGGTTTCGCGCCGGAGACCGCGCACGAGGTGGGCGAGGCGCCGTCCCGGCAGATGCTGCGGGTGCCACCGGGCGTCCTCGCCGTCTCCCTGCTGCTGACCGGGGCGACCTGGGGCTGGCTCCTCGTCGCCGCCGTCGTGGTGCCGCTGCTGTGGACGGCCACCCACAGCCTGTGGACGGTGCTCGCCGCGGCCGTGCCGCTGCTCGGCGCCGCGGGTGCGAGCAGTGTGGGCCGGTTCGTCGCCGAGTACGACTGGACGCTGGGCGAGTCGCCCGACGGGCTGCGCATCGACCACGGGCTGCTGGACCGGGCGCACGAGACGGTGCCGCCGGGGCGCGTGCAGACCGTACGACTGGTCGAGCCGCTGCTGTGGCGGCGGCGCGACTGGGTGCGGGTGGAGCTGGACGTGGCGGGTTCGCCCAACTCCCTGCTGCTGCCGGTCGCTCCGCGCGAGCTCGCCGAGTCGGTCGTCGCGCGGGTGCTGCCCGGGGTGAGCGTGCCCCCGCGCGAGGCGCTCTCCCGGCCTCCGCGCCGCGCGCGGTGGTGCGTTCCGTTGTGGTGGCGGGGCTACGGACTCGCCGTCACCGACGCGGTGTTCGCCGCCCGCCACGGACTGCTGCGACGCAGCCTGTCCCTGGTGCCGCACGCCAAGGTGCAGAGCGTACGGCTGGTCCAGGGCCCCTGGCAGCGGGCCCGGGGCGTCGCGGACGTCCACGTGGACACCGGCGCGAACAAGTCGGTGACGGCCCGCCTGAGGGACGCGGCGGAGGCGGCCGCCCTCCTGCGGTCCCAGGCGGAGCGCTCCCGCACCGGCCGCAGGGACGCCCGCCCGGACCGCTGGATGGCCTGACCCGCACGGATGGTGCACGGAGGTGGGAAAAGGCCGCACAGCGGCCGTGGGAGCCCGTCCCGGTCGGCGTTCCGCGCGGTGTGCGCGTGCGGGCGCGGCGGAACGCCGACGGGCCCCGCGCGGTGTGCGCGGGGCCCGTCGGGGTGGCCGGTGGTTCAGGCGCTCGCGCTGCGCAGGCCCTCGACGTCGATGTGTTCCGTCTCGTCGTGTGCCGTCAGGTCGATGACCTGGCCGACACCGCGCGCCTCCTCGTCGGCGGGCTTGAACCGCGCCTCGGCGTCCGCCTTGTGCAGCGCGAGCGCCTCCTGGCCGACGACGTCGGCGAGGTCCTCGTTCTGCACGGCGTCCAGGGCGGCGCCGTCCGTGTCCTTCTTCGTCCCGAAGAAGTCGAAACCGCCCTCGGACACCTGCCGCCGTACCGGTACGGTCGGCGGTACGACCGCCACCGCCGTCGGCACGGTGAAGTGCCCGGAGGGCTGCCGCGCGGGCTGGGCCGGGGAAGCCGCCGGCGCGGGGGAGGCGGTCGTGCGCTCGTGCTCGTCGACCGCCTCGGCCTGCCCCTCGGCCTCGCCCTCCTGCGCCCTCTCCTGCTCGGACCGCCTCGTGGACTCGGGGCCGTCGTCCTCGGGACCCTCGGGGGCGTCGTCGCCCTTCGGGGAGCCACCGTCCTCAGGGCTCGTGGGAGCGTCGTCGCCCTTCGGGGAGCCGTCGTCCTTCGGGGAGCCGTCGTCCTTCGGCGTGTCACCGGTCCGGGCGCCGTCGGCCGGACCGGACGCCTCGTCGGTCCGTACGTCCGTGTCGGCGCCGTCCTCCGCGGCGTCGGCGAGCCGTGCCAGCGCCGCGTCGGCGCGCAGGAACAGCTTCGACCCCTCCGGCGAGAAGACGGAGGGAGCCGCCGGCACCTCCCCGGCGACGGCCTCGTCCTGCTCCACCGTCGCGGACGCCTCCGCGTCGTCGGGCGCCACCGACGGTCCCGCCGGCAGGGCGCGGGCCGGAACCGCGGCCCCTATCTCGAGCACCCGGCGCTCCTCCAGGACGCTCGCCCGGTCGACCTCCGACGCGGCGTACCGCCGCAGCAGAGCCGCGTGCTCGTTGCGCAGCCCGGCGAGTTCCGCGCGCTTGGCGCGCAACCGCTGCTCCAGTTTCGCCCGCAGCTCGCGCGACTCCTCGAGGTCGGACTCCAGTTCGGCGATCCGCTCCTCGAAACGCCATTCGTCACTCGCACGCGCGCGCGTGAGCTCGGCGACGCGTTTGCCCGCCTGGGTGTCCCAGTGCCGCATGACGACGGCGCCGCCGATCGCCGTGGCCGCGGCGGCCGCGGCCAGGACACGGAGCACCATCGGTTGCGTGAACACCCAGGGCCCCAGGGCGCAGACGACGGACACGCCTGCGATCGCCGACGGGGGCAGCATCCTGTGCAGGGGCGGGGAATGACGGTGACGTCCACGTGGCATGGCCAGAAACTTACCGCGCGTAGGCGAATGTTGGTGCCCCGCCCCGTAAAAACAAAGCCACACCGAGGCTTTCACAGGGCATCAGGGAACGCACACCACACGTGAATAGACGTATTGCCCAATTATCAAGATCATTTATTGCCCCGTGAACCGCCCACCGAACTTCACCCAGTGAACTCCCGTTTCCCCGGCCGCTTTGCCCGCGCGGTGAACCCCTCCCCCGAAACACCGCCCCGGAGGGTGCAATGTCACCGGATGCCCGAATCGGCACCGGCGCGAAGGCCCCGCGCGGAACCACAGGGCGCGCCGCCGGCCCGGCGCACTCCCCGTCCTCCGCCGCCATGGGCCGCTCGGAGACGGCGGCGAGGCGCGGACCCGGGAGACCGGACCGGACGTCCGGGAACCCGGTGACGAGGCGGCGGTGGACGGCCGGAACTCCTCCCTCGCCACGGCCGCGGGACCCGGGCACAACGTGTCCGTGCCCCGGAAGGCCCCTGGACGCCCCGTCCGGCCCGGGGCACACCCTCGCCCCTTGCTGGGCCTACGCTGAACATATGAGCAACCACAGCGGACCCCGCCAGGTCGCGGGCCTTCCTCACCGGGACCGCTGCGCGGTCATGGGAGTCGTGAACGTCACCCCCGACTCCTTCTCCGACGGCGGCCGCTGGTTCGACACGACGACCGCCGTCAAGCACGGCCTCGACCTGGTCGCCCAGGGCGCCGACCTGATCGACGTCGGCGGCGAGTCCACCCGGCCCGGCGCCACCCGCGTCGACGAGGCCGAGGAGCTCAAGCGCGTCATCCCCGTGGTCCGCGGCCTCGCCGCCGAGGGCGTCACGATCTCCGTCGACACCATGCGCGCCTCCGTCGCCGAACAGTCCCTCGCGGCCGGCGCCGCCCTGGTCAACGACGTCAGCGGCGGACTCGCCGACCCCGCCATGATCCCCGTCGTCGCCGCCGCCGGCGCCCCCTTCGTCGTCATGCACTGGCGCGGCTTCCTGGAGGGCGGCAACATCAAGGGCGTGTACGCCGACGTGGTCGCGGAGGTCGCCGAAGAACTCCACGCGCGCGTGGAAGCCGTCCTGGAGGGCGGAATCGCCGCCGACCGTGTGATCGTCGACCCCGGCCTCGGCTTCTCCAAGGGCGCCGGCCACGACCTGGCCCTCCTCGCCCACCTCGACCGCGTCCTGGCCCTCGGCCACCCCGTCCTCGTCGCCGCCTCCCGCAAGCGGTTCCTCGGCCACGTCCTGGCCGGCCCGGACGGCGCGCCCCCGCCCGCGCGGGAACGCGACGCGGCCACCGCCGCCGTCTCCGCCCTCGCCGCACAGGCCGGCGCCTGGGCGGTCCGCGTGCACGAGGTACGCGCCACCGCGGACGCCGTACGGGTCACCCGCGCCATCGCGCAGGCGCGCACGGCGGACACCACACCCCCCGAACCCGGCGCGCACGGCGCAGAAGGAGCCCGGTGAGCGCGCCCCACACCGATGTCGAGCACGTCGAGGCCGCCAACACCGCCTTCTACGAGGCGCTCGAGAGGGGCGACTTCGAAGAGGTCGCGTCGCTCTGGCTGACCCCCGGCGACCTCGGCGTCGACGAGTCGTACCACGACCCCGCGGACACCGGCGTGGTCTCCTGCGTGCACCCCGGCTGGCCCGTGCTCACCGGACGCGGCGAGGTGCTCAGGTCGTACGCCCTGATCATGGCGAACACCGACTACATCCAGTTCTTCCTCACCGACACGCACGTCTCCGTCACCGGCGACACCGCCCTGGTGACCTGCACCGAGAACATCCTCAGCGGTGGCCCCGCCCCCGAGGCCGGCGAGGAGCTCGGCCCCCTGGTCGGCCAGCTCGTCGTCGCCACCAACGTGTTCCGGCGCACCCCGTCCGGCTGGAAGCTCTGGTCCCACCACGCCTCCCCGGTCCTCGCCGAGGAAGAGGACGACGAGGACGACGACACTCCGGCCTGAACGGGTAGACGGACCTCAGGGCCCGTCGCCCCTCACCAGAAGTGGCCGGCATCACGGCGGGACGGACAGGGGCCGCCCCGCCGTGAACCCCCGGCCTCCCCGGAGGAAACGGGCGGTGACCTCCCCGGCCACCGGCCCGTACCCGCACCCCCGGGCCACCGGCGCTGTCGGTGCCCGCGGGTAGATTCAAGTGCGGACCGGTGTGCCGCCCGCACAGGCACCGACCGGCCGGACCGACGACTGCAGGAGTGATTCGCGTGGATCGTGTCGCGCTGCGCGGCCTGAAGGCCCGCGGGCACCACGGTGTGTTCCCCAAGGAACGCGAGGAGGGCCAGACCTTCATCGTGGACCTCGTCCTCGGCCTGGACACCCGGCCGGCCGCGGCCGACGACGACCTGACGAAGACCGTGCACTACGGCATCGTGGCGGAAGAGGTCGTGGCGGTCGTCCAGGGCGAGCCCGTCAACCTCATCGAGACGCTCGCCGAGCACATCGCCCAGGTCTGTCTGAAGCACGACGTGGTGCAGGAGGTCGAGGTGTGCGTCCACAAGCCGGACGCGCCGATCACCGTGCCCTTCGACGACGTGACCGTCACCATCATCCGGAGCCGCGTATGACCAGGCCGTCCGCCCAGGGCCAGACCGACCCGACCGTCCAGCCCGTCCCCACCTCCGTGGTCGAGCAGGTCGACGCCGCCGACACCACCCTGCAGAACCCGAAGCGTGCCGTGGTCTCCCTCGGCGCCAACCTCGGCAACCGCCTGGAGACCCTCCAGGGGGCCGTCGACGCCCTGGAGGACACCCCGGGCATCCGGGTGAAGGCCGTCTCCCCCGTCTACGAGACGGAGCCGTGGGGCGTCGAGCCCGGCAGCCAGCCCTCGTACTTCAACGCGGTCGCGGTCCTGAAGACCACCCTGCCCCCGTCCTCCCTGCTGGAGCGGGCGCACGCGGTCGAGGAGGCCTTCCACCGGGTCCGGGACGAGCGCTGGGGCCCGCGCACCCTGGACGTGGACATCGTCTCCTACGCGGATCTCCACTCCGACGACCCGCACCTCACGCTCCCGCACCCCCGCGCCCACGAGCGCGCCTTCGTGCTCGCCCCCTGGCACGACGTCGACCCCGAGGCGGAGCTCCCCGGCCGCGGCCCGGTCGCCGATCTCCTCGGCGCGGTCACCCGTGAGGGCGTCACACCCCGCGAGGACCTGGAACTCCGGCTGCCCGAGTAGCCGTTAAGGTCGACACGACCACATTCCGGGGCACCGTCCGGGGGAACGCGAAGGGACACCGTGAAAGAGCTGCGCATCAGGGTGCTGGCAGGCGTCTTCGTCGTGGCCGGAATCCTGTCCTGGGCCGGCGCCCGCCTCTGGAACTCCCTGGGCACGCTGCCGAGCGTGCCCGTGGCCGCGCCCATCGTCCTCGCCCTGATCGCGGTGGTCCTCGCGGCCACCGCGCTCTCCCTGCGCGCCCGCCTCAAGGCCCAGCGCGAGCGGCAGCAGGACGCCAAGGGCGTCGACCCCCTGATGGCGGCCCGCGCGGTCGTCTTCGGGCAGGCCAGCGCCCTGGTGGCCGCGCTCGTCGCCGGCATGTACGGCGGCACGGGCGTCTTCCTGCTGGAGTCCCTGGACATCCCCGCCCGCCGTGACCAGGCCGTCTACGCCGGCCTCTCGGTCCTGGCGGGCATCGGCGTCATAGCGGCGGCCATCTTCCTGGAGCGCGTCTGCAAGCTCCCGGAGGACGACGACACGGGTGGCCCGGGCACGGCTCCGGCGGCGTGAGGCCTGCTCACGTCGGCCCGGGGCGTCAGACGCGACCGCACCGGCCCGGGGCGTGAGGCGCGACCCCGTCGGTGCGTGACGTGCGTCGTGTCAGCGCGCCATGATCAGGCTCATCGCCTCGTTGCGCGTCGCCGCGTCCCGCAGCTGACCGCGCACGGCCGAGGTGAGGGTCTTCGCACCGGGCTTGCGGATCCCGCGCATCGACATGCACATGTGCTCGCACTCCACGACCACGATCACCCCGCGCGGCTCCAGGATGTCCATCAGGGAGTCCGCGATCTGCGTGGTGAGTCGTTCCTGCACCTGCGGGCGGCGGGCGTAGACGTCCACCAGCCGGGCCAGCTTGGACAGTCCTGTGATCTTGCCGCTGGTGGCCGGGATGTACCCGACGTGCGCCACGCCCCGGAACGGCACCAGATGGTGCTCACAGGTCGAATACACCTCGATGTCCTTGACCAGCACCATCTCGTCGTGACCGAGGTCGAACGTCGTCGTCAGCACGTCCTCGGGCTTCTGCCACAGCCCCGCGAATATCTCCCGGTACGCCCGCGCCACCCGCGCCGGAGTCTCCAGCAGGCCCTCCCGGTCCGGGTCCTCGCCGACCGCGATCAGGAGTTCGCGTACGGCGTTCTCGGCCCGCTTCTCGTCGAACTCTCCGATGGGGGCTATGCCGTCCAGCGTCACGGGGTCGGTCATGTGGGTGCCTCGTTCCTGTGTCCTCACGCGTGAGGGGCACGCGTCTCAACTGCGGGTACGCAAAATGCCGCGCCCCCCAGGCTAGAACCAGGGGGGCGCGGCCTCCATTCCGGGCCCGATGGGGCCACCGGGAGCCTCGGGATCAGCTCTCGGGGCGTTCCTCCGGGGTCCGCTCCGGCGCCGGGGCGGGGTCCGCCACGGTGCTCTTGGCGGTGGTGATGGCCGGCGTCGCGCCGTTCGCCCCGTTCGTCAGGGCCAGCTCCTTGGGGGAGAGGACCGGCGGGCGGGTGGACGGCGTACGGCGGGAGGAGCCGGTCCAGGCGGGCCTGGGCGGGCGCTTGACGATCGGCGCGAAGATCTCGGCGATCTCCTCCTTGCCCAGCGTCTCCCGCTCCAGGAGGGCCAGGACCAGGTTGTCGAGGACGTCACGGTTCTCGACGAGGATCTCCCACGCCTCGTTGTGCGCGGTCTCGATGAGCTTCTTGACCTCTTCGTCGACCAGCGCGGCGACCTCTTCCGAGTAGTCGCGCTGGTGGGCCATCTCACGCCCGAGGAACGGCTCGGTGTTGTCGCCGCCGAACTTGATCGCACCGAGGCGCTCGGTCATGCCGTACTGCGTGACCATCGCGCGGGCCACACCGGTGGCCTTCTCGATGTCGTTGGCGGCACCGGTGGTCGGGTCGTGGAAGACGAGTTCCTCGGCCGCGCGGCCACCCAGCATGTAGGCGAGCTGGTCCAGCATCTCGTTGCGCGTGGTCGAGTACTTGTCCTCGTCCGGGAGCACCATCGTGTAGCCGAGGGCACGGCCTCTGGAGAGGATCGTGATCTTGTGGACGGGGTCGGAGTTCGGGGAGGCCGCCGCGACCAGGGCGTGTCCGCCCTCGTGGTACGCGGTGATCTTCTTCTCCTTGTCCGACATGATCCGGGTCCGCTTCTGCGGGCCCGCGACCACACGGTCGATCGCCTCGTCCAGCATCTTGTTGTCGATCAGCTTCTGATCGCTGCGCGCGGTCAGCAGCGCGGCCTCGTTGAGCACGTTGGCCAGGTCGGCACCGGTCATGCCGGGGGTGCGGCGGGCGACGGCCGAGAGGTCGACGTCCGGGGCGACCGGCTTGCCCTTCTGGTGCACCTTGAGGATCTCGAGACGGCCCTGCATGTCGGGGCGGTCGACCGCGATCTGGCGGTCGAAGCGGCCGGGACGCAGCAGCGCCGGGTCGAGGATGTCGGGCCGGTTCGTCGCGGCGATGAGGATCACGCCGCCCTTGACGTCGAAGCCGTCCATCTCGACGAGGAGCTGGTTCAGGGTCTGCTCGCGCTCGTCGTGACCACCGCCGAGGCCGGCGCCGCGGTGGCGGCCGACCGCGTCGATCTCGTCGACGAAGACGATCGCGGGAGCGTTGGCCTTGGCCTGCTCGAACAGGTCGCGGACCCGGGAGGCACCGACACCGACGAACATCTCGACGAAGTCGGAACCGGAGATCGAGTAGAACGGCACACCGGCCTCGCCCGCGACGGCACGCGCGAGCAGGGTCTTGCCCGTGCCGGGCGGGCCGTAGAGCAGGACGCCCTTGGGGATCTTCGCCCCGACGGCCTGGAACTTCGCCGGCTCCTGCAGGAACTCCTTGATCTCGTGGAGCTCCTCCACCGCCTCGTCCGATCCCGCGACGTCGGCGAACGTCGTCTTCGGGGTGTCCTTGGTGATGAGCTTCGCCTTGGACTTGCCGAAGTTCATGACGCGGGAGCCGCCGCCCTGCATCTGGTTCATCAGGAACAGGAAGACGACCACGATGAGGACGAAGGGCAGCAGGGACAGCAGAATGCTCACGAACGGGTTCTGCTTGGACGGCGAGACCGTGTAGCCGTCCGGGATCTGCTTGTTCTGGAACTTGTCCTGCAGGGTGCTGGCGATGGTGACGCCCTGGTCGCCGATGTAGCTCGCCTGGATCTTCGAGCTGTCCTTGACCTCGACGCCGTCCTTGAGCTGGACCTTGATGGTCTGCTCGTCACCGGTGGTCAGCTTGGCCGACTCGACCTTGTTCTCGTTGATCGCCTGGACGACCTCGCCGGTGTCCACCGTCTTGTAGCCGCCGGACGAGCCGACGACCTGCATCAACACGACCACGGCGAGGACGGCCAGCACGATCCACATGACCGGCCCACGGAAGTATCGCTTCACGTCCATCCATACGGAGCGGTGCCGCCCCGTCCCTCCTGCCATAGTGAGTTTGATAAAGACTGTTCTTCGGACGGTACCCCAGCATTGTCCCCCGAAGCTTCGGGGGACAGCCGGCAATCGCGTCCACGCATGCTCCAACGCCGCGGAGCCCCCCGGGGTTCCCGATCACCGTACGGCGGACCGGGTCCCCGGGTTCAGCCGCCGTAGACGTGGGGCGCGAGCGTACCGACGAACGGGAGGTTGCGGTACTTCTCGGCGTAGTCGAGGCCGTAGCCGACGACGAACTCGTTGGGGATGTCGAAGCCGGCCCATTCCACGTCGATGGCGACCTTGGCGGCATCGGGCTTGCGCAGCAGCGTGCACACCTTGAGGGAGGCGGGCTCGCGCGAGCCGAGGTTGGAGATCAGCCAGGACAGGGTCAGCCCGGAGTCGATGATGTCCTCGACGATCAGGACGTGCCGGCCCTTGATGTCGGTGTCGAGGTCCTTGAGGATCCGCACCACACCGGAGGACTGGGTGCCCGCCCCGTACGAGGACACGGCCATCCAGTCCATCGTGACGGGGGTGGACAGCGCCCGCGCGAGGTCCGCCATCACCATCACCGCGCCCTTGAGCACGCCGACGATCAGCAGGTCCTTGCCCGCGTACTCCGCGTCGATCTTCGCGGCCAGCTCCACCAGCTTGGCGTCGATCTCTTCCTTGGTGATGAGCACCTTCTCGAGGTCGGCACCCATGTCTTTCGCGTCCACCCGCATCACTTTCGGTCGTCCCACCGGCCGGTCCGGTCCGTCCCGCGGCTCGTACGGGTCGGTGGGGTCCGGATTCAGCCCTGCCGAATCACCAGTCTGCCACCCTGCCGGCGGGCGACGACCCGGCCGGGGAGATTGATGGCCCCCTGGCCGCGCCAGCCGGTGATCAGCCGGTCGACCTCCTCGATGTGGCGGGCGAACAGCGAACCGGCCGGCGCGCCGGCCTCGATGGCGGCGCGCCGCAGCACACGGCGGCGTACGGCGGGCGGCAGGTCGTGCAGCGCGGCGCACTCCAGTCGGCCGTCGGCGTCGCGGACGCCCGCCTCGGCCCGGCCGGCCCAGGCGTCGAGGGCGTCGGCGTCGTCGCGGGAGAGCTGGGCCGTACGGGCGAGGGCCTCGACGACGCCCTTGCCGAGGGCCTTCTCCAGGGCGGGCAGGCCCTCGTGGCGGAGCCGGGAGCGGGTGTAGGCGGGGTCGGCGTTGTGCGGGTCGTCCCAGACGGGCAGGGACTGGACCATGCAGGCCTTGCGGGCGGTCTGCCGGTCGAGCTGGAGGAAGGGGCGCCGGTAACGGCCGCCGGCCCCCGAGACCGCGGCCATTCCGGACAGGGAGCGGATGCCGGAGCCGCGGGCGAGGCCGAGCAGGACGGTCTCGGCCTGGTCGTCGCGGGTGTGGCCGAGCAGGACGGCGGCGGCGCCGTGCCGTTCGGCGGCGGCGTCCAGGGCGGCGTAGCGGGCGTCCCGGGCGGCGGCCTCGGGTCCGCCGTCGCGGCCGACGGTGACCGCGACGGACTCGACGGGGTCGAGGCCGAGTTCGCGCAGGCGCGAGGCGACTTCGGCGGCGCGCAGGTCGGAACCCGTCTGGAGGCCGTGGTCGACGGTGACGCCGCCGGCGCGGACGCCGAGGCGGGGAGCTTCGAAAGCGAGGGCGGAGGCGAGCGCCATGGAGTCCGCGCCGCCGGAGCAGGCCACGAGCACGAGCGGTGAGGGGGGCAGCTCGTGCGGTGTGCGGCCGGGGGCTCGGCCGTGGTCGTCGAGGATGTCGTTCAGGACGCGGCGGACCGCCAGGCGTATCGCCGCGACCGCAGGATGGGGACCCATGTCCGGTTCCCTTCATGAAATTGTCGGGGGGTTGAGCCCGAGGTTCGGTCACGCAGAGTGTGTAGATGGTGACAGAACCGGGCCGTTCCCCGAGCATTGCACGCCTACTCAGGGCTCACGGTCCCTCGGACGGGTGATTGGAGGGGCGTTTGTCTGCCGTCGGCCGTGTGCGGCGCATGACGGTGCGCGGGGCTCAGGCTTCCGGTTTGCGGTGCACCCGTGTGATCCAGTCCGCCGGTTTGGCGATCTCCGCCTTGGTGGGGAGCGTGTTGGGCGAGGTCCACACCCGGTTGAAGCCGTCCATGCCGACCTCCTCGACGACGGCCCGCACGAAGCGTTCGCCGTCGCGGTACTGACGGAGTTTGGCGTCCAGGCCGAGCAGCTTGCGCAGGGCCATGTCCAGGCGGGAGGCGCCCTTGGCGCGGCGCTGCTGGAACTTCTCCCGGATCTCGGCGACGCTCGGCACGACCTCGGGGCCGACGCCGTCCATCACGAAGTCGGCGTGGCCCTCCAGGAGGGACATCACGGCCGTGAGGCGACCGAGGATCTCGCGCTGGGCGGGGGTCTGCACGAGTTCGACGAGGGAGCGTCCGTCGTCGCCCTCCTCGCCCTCGGGGCGGCCGCCGACAAGGGACTGGGCGGCCTCGCGGACGCGTTCCAGGAGGGTCATGGGATCGACGTCGGTCTCCCCCAGGAACGACTGGATCTCCCCCTCCAGATGGTCCCGCAGCCAGGGCACGGCGGTGAACTGGGTGCGGTGGGTCTCCTCGTGGAGGGTCACCCACAGGCGGAAGTCGTGCGGTTCGACGTCGAGTTCGCGTTCGACGTGGACGATGTTGGGGGCGACGAGCAGCAACCGGCCGGCGCCGTTCGCACCGGCCGGGAGGTCGCGGGTGGCGGGGGCGAAGGTCTCGTACTGGCCGAGGACGCGGGAGGCGAGGAAGGACAGCAGCATGCCCAGCTCCACGCCGGTGACCTTGCCGCCGACGGCGCCGAGGACCACGTTGCCGGGGCCGGTGCCGCGCCGTTCCTGCATCTTGTCGAGGAGCGGTTTGAGCAGTTCGCGGAAGCCGGCGACGTTGGCCCGGACCCAGCCGGGGCGGTCGACGACGAGGACGGGGGTGTCGTGGGTCTCCTCGGTGCCCAGACGAGTGAAGCCCCGGACGTGTTCCTCCGAGGCCTTCGCGTGCCGGCGCAGTTCCGCGACGACGGCCCGGGCCTCGTCGCGGCTCACGTCGGGGCCCGGCCGCATGAGCCGGGTCGCGGTCGCGACCGCGAGATTCCAGTCGACCATCCCGGAAGAGGCAGCACCACCGATGCTCGTCATGCGTCAACGGTACGTGAGTGGCCCGGCTCGGGGCAGGGTGGCGAGGTGACGCCCCCCGGGGGGCGGCCGGGGGACGCCTTGGGCTTTCGCCCCCGCCGCCCCTTCCCGTCCCGTCCCTGGGGGCCTTGCCCCCAGCCCCCCGTTGCGCCCACGCGGCGGAGCCGCATGTCGACACAGCCCCGCGCCCCTTGGGGTGGTTAACGGCAGCCGCACGCCGCCAGGGCCGTGGCCGCCTTGTCGAGGGCCGACTGGGCTGCCGTGGGGGCGGTGGTGCCGTTCGCCAGGAAGGCGAAGGCCAGCAGGCGGCCGTCCTTGTCGACGACCGTGCCCGCCAGTGTGTTCACGCCGGTGAGCGTGCCGGTCTTGGCGCGTACGACGCCGGCCGCGCCGTCGGTGTAGCGGCCGGCGAGGGTGCCGGTGAAGCCGGCGACGGGCAGGCCGGTGAGGGCGGGGCGCAGCTCGGGGTGGGCCGGGTCGCCGGCCTTGACGAGCAGGGCGGTGAGGAGGTCGGCGGTGAGTTTGTCGCGCCGGTCGAGGCCGCTGCCGTCCTTGATGTCGATGCCGGCGCCCTTGAGGGGGAGGCCGAGCTGCTTCAGGCGGGCGGTGATCGCCGCGCCGGCGCCGGCGAAGTCGGCGCTCTCGCCGGTGGCCAGGGCGGTGTGGCGGGCGAGGGCCTCGGCGAGGTCGTTGTCGCTGTTGGTCAGCATCCGCTCGACGAGGGCGGCCAGCGGGGGCGAGGAGACCGTGGCGAGGGTGGAGGCGCGGGTGGTGGCCTTCGACGGGCCGGGCGGCGTGGCCTTGACCCCGTGTTCCTTCAGCAGGTCGCCGAACGTCCGCGCGGCGTCGGCCGCCGGATCCGCGACCCGCGGCGCCGGGCCGCTGGTGGAGCCGTCGGTGCGGGCCTCGTCGACCATGAGGGGGGTGACGGCGGCGATGTTCGGGTTGACCCCGATCGGGTGGATCGTGGTGCCCTTGTAGAGGGTCGTGTCGTACGACAGCGTCACCTCGCGCACCCCGCGCTTGGCCAGGGCGGCGGCGGTGCGTTCGGCGAGGTCGCGCAGGCTCGCGAGTTCCCCGGCGTCCTTCCGCGCGGTGAGCGTGGGGTCGCCGCCGCCGACCAGGACGACCTCCTCGGTGTCGGGTTCGTACACCGCGCGGGTGGTGAGGCGGTGGTCGGCGCCCATCGCGGAGAGCGCGGCGACGGCGGTGGCGATCTTGGTGGTCGAGGCGGGTGTGAGCGCCTCCCCGGAGCCGGTGCCGTAGAGCCGTTCGCCGGTGGCCACGTCGACCACGGCGACGGAACGGCTGCCGAGCGCGGGATTCCTCAGCAGCGGGTCGAGGACGGCGCCGAGGGCCTCGCCGCCGGGCGCCGACTTCACGGTGGTGGCGGTGCCACCGAGGCCGGTGAGCACGGAGGCGGCCGGCGGGACGGCCTGGGATCCGCGGGGCGGCGTACCGGCGTGGGCGCGGGTGCCGCCGTGATCTGCGCCACGCGCGGCTTCCACGGCCACGGCCCGGTCCCGCTCGGCCGTACGCTGACCCGAGGAGTCCCAGGGACCGGCGGCGGTCACCACACCCGCGGCCAGCGCCAGACCGGCGGTGGCGGCGGTCGCGGTGAACTGCCAGGTCTTCGGCCGCGCGACCCGCGGGACCTGCGGTGATCCCGGCCGGTCCGGCCGCGCGAACCGTGGCCCGACGGCCGCGGTGACGCGCGCCAGACGCGGCCGTACGGTCTCCGCGGCCCGGGCGAGACGCGGCCGTACGGCGTCCGCGATCCGCGCGACATGCGGTCCCGCGGCCCGCCAAGGCCTCAGCTCTGGCACGACCACCAGCCCCTTTCGCGATCACACACCTGCGTGAGGGACACTTAATCACCAGAACTATGTGCTGATCATGGAGGAGCGTCCGGTGGAGTTCGACGTCACGATCGAGATCCCGAAGGGTTCGCGGAACAAGTACGAGGTGGACCACGAGACGGGTCGGATCCGCCTGGACCGTCGGCTCTTCACCTCGACCGCCTACCCGACCGACTACGGCTTCGTCGAGAACACCCTCGGCGAGGACGGCGACCCGCTGGACGCGCTGGTCATCCTGGACGAGCCGACGTTCCCGGGCTGCCTGATCCGCTGCCGCGCGATCGGCATGTTCCGGATGACGGACGAGGCCGGCGGCGACGACAAGCTGCTGTGCGTCCCGTCGACGGACCCGCGCGTGGAGCACCTGCGGGACATCCACCACGTGTCCGAGTTCGACCGCCTGGAGATCCAGCACTTCTTCGAGGTCTACAAGGACCTGGAGCCGGGCAAGTCGGTCGAGGGCGCCAACTGGGTCGGCCGGGTGGACGCCGAGGCGGAGATCGAGCGGTCCTACAAGCGTTTCAAGGAGACGGGCGGCCACTGAGCCCTCCCGCTGCCGGACGCAGAGACGGGCCGCACGCGCGCGTGCGGCCCGTTTTGCCGTGCGTGCGCATACTGAGGCTGTACGGGGCAGGTTTACGGACGGTCTCACGGACGGTGTCGTAA
>NZ_JAGMUJ010000192.1 GCF_019049255.1 Streptomyces sp. AC558_RSS880
CGCCCCGGTGTCCGTGCAGTCGATGACGACCACGCGTACGTCCGACATCGGTGCCACGCTGCAGCAGATCGCCGAGCTCACCGCCTCCGGCTGCCAGATCGTCCGGGTGGCCTGTCCCACGCAGGACGACGCCGACGCCCTCCCGGTGATCGCGAGGAAGTCGCAGATCCCGGTGATCGCCGACATCCACTTCCAGCCCAAGTACGTCTTCGCCGCGATCGAGGCCGGCTGCGCGGCGGTCCGGGTGAACCCGGGCAACATCAAGCAGTTCGACGACAAGGTCAAGGAGATCGCCAGGGCCGCCAAGGACCACGGCACCCCGATCCGCATCGGCGTGAACGCCGGGTCGCTGGACCGGCGCCTGCTCCAGAAGTACGGCAGGGCGACCCCCGAGGCGCTGGCCGAGTCCGCCCTGTGGGAGGCGTCCCTCTTCGAGGAGCACGACTTCCGGGACATCAAGATCTCCGTGAAGCACAACGACCCGGTCGTCATGGTCGAGGCCTACCGCCAGCTGGCCGCCCAGTGCGACTACCCGCTCCACCTCGGCGTCACCGAGGCCGGGCCCGCCTTCCAGGGCACCATCAAGTCGGCCGTCGCCTTCGGCGCGCTGCTCTCCCAGGGCATCGGCGACACCATCCGCGTGTCGCTGTCGGCCCCGCCGGTCGAGGAGATCAAGGTCGGCATCCAGATCCTGGAGTCGCTGAACCTGCGTCAGCG
>NZ_JAGMUJ010000193.1 GCF_019049255.1 Streptomyces sp. AC558_RSS880
GCGGCTGCACGAAGGCCCACTCGGCATCGGACAGTTCATGGCGACGTATCACCCGACCATGATCCCCGATCGAAGATCATTTGACGACAGACCCTAGGCCAGCAGGGCGGTGAACAGGTGTGGTACTTGAAGGCGATCGCATCAAGTACCTGTCGGTGGTCCCACCACCGCCCATCCCGTCTCGGCGACCGGTCCGGTAGCAACGGCTCGGTCCTCGCCCACTGGGCGTCAGTCAACGACACACATCAACAAACGATCAGATGACCCGGCGGCAACGGCCAGGGGAACCTCAATCGGGTCAGCGTGCGCCGCCACGGCACCTCACCGGGGAGGCAAGTTGTGCCATGTGTGTCCGCAAGTGCCTTTGCAGTACGTCTGCCTGCGGCGGGTGTCGGCGACGGAGAACACTGAGACGAGGACACGGAACGCTTTGACGTGTTCGTCGGCCGGGAGGGCTGCGAACCCGTAGCGAGGTGGGTCCATGCAAATCATCACTGAAGGGTTGGCCGTGGGCTTCACGCCGGACCGGGCAACTCCTTCACGCCCGTCTGCCGCCGTGATGTGGGCCTGCATCGCGTAGCCGGCGACTTCTTGCAGTACATCCTGCCTTCCTGTCGGGGAAAGGGCGGAGAACCAGGATGTCCCGTCGTCCAACGTGCGAAGCCCTTGGGCGACCTCGTTGACGACTCGCTCGGCTTCACGCCGAAACGCTTGCCCATCCTCACTCCCGGTCCCCAACATCTGCCGATCACCCCACAGCGCCTCGGTCGAGAACGAGCCGGAAGCGGGCAGCGCGACTCCTCCACTGACTCACGCCATGATCCGCAGGAAACGGCCGAGTCGGCACCCGCCGGCCGGAGACCATGCGCTGCACGGTGGTCTCACCGCGGCCGGTCCGCACACTGTTCAGCCGCTCCGCCCCGCCCGCCCCGCCCGTATCTCCCGGCCCGCCCGTAGCTCCCTCATGCCCTTGGGCGCACGGGCCTCCAGCCACACGGCGATCTCCTGAAGCGGCGACGGATCCTCACCGTTCAACGGCTCTGTCAGGGATCTTGTGACGATCATGGCGCCGAAGCCCTTACTGATTCGCTTCGACATGAGCGCTGGCGGCCTCTTCCGGCACGTTCTCGAGGATGCTCGTCGGCAGTTCGTTGATGAGGGACTTGCAGTGCCACAAACTCAGCCCGGTTCGCCTGTGAAGTAGCTTCACGATCTCAATGGGCCAGGGACCAGAGTCGGTCAGAACTACTGTGTGCGGCAGGTCGTCGCAGACCAGCAAGAACGATTCGCTCACCGTGTCCGCTCCCTCCATCAGCCCGCAGACGGCCTGCAGCATAGGCGAAGTTCGGCGATCACGGACTGTGTCAGCGTGAGGTCGGCGTCGGCGGCATCACTGATGCCTCCGCCAACTTGAAGTTGCAGGTCAAAGGGCTGGTATGACCGGTGCTGGGGGTGCTCATGCTGTTCGTGAGCGGCAGGCTGTGGGGAGATCGTCTGGCAGTTCGGCTCCTGATCTGCAGGTATTGGCGTGGCTGGTCGATGGGTTGGGAGGGATGCGATCATGGGTGAGTCATGTTCATTCGCCCGTGAGGTGATTTCTTGAGGAAGGTGGCACTGCGTCCTCACGCACTGTTGCCTCGGCAGTACGATCACCAGAAGGTTCTGGCGACCACCGTGGACGCCTGGGGCCGGGCTCTCTGGTTGATCTGCCCCGATGCGGAACTCCGCCCAAGTTCGTACGGCAGGCCCTCCCCTCAGCCCCGTAACTGTCCGTACGACGCGCTTTTGGTCATCGACAGCGGCGGTGCAGTCCGTGAACAGTCCTTGCGCGGCATGAGCTTGCGGGTCACCCATCTCGACGCGCTGCCCAATGGCCGGTTCGTTGTGCAGGGACACAGTGCCGCAGGGGATCAGAACGCGCAGATCTACGGGAGGGACGGGCGACGCCGCCGCAGCTTCACGATGGGGCGTGCGGTCGAGTACCTGATGACAGACCGTCGGCACCACGTATGGAGTGCCTACTTCGACGAAGGCGTCTACATCGACCCGGTCAGCGCCGCCGGCCTGGTGCGCTGGGACAGCGGCGGCAACCACCAATGGGGATACACGCCTGCGGAGGGCGTCGAATACATCGATACGGTCTATGCCTTCAACGTTGACGACGGTGTCGCGTGGGCCAACTACTACCCCACCTTCCCGCTGCTCGAGGTCCGGACCAACGGTGAGACTCGGTTACGGAGGACCCCTGTGGTTGCTCCCGCCGGTATGGCCGTGCACGGAGAACACATCACGATGCTGGGTGGCGACCGGCAACCCGACCGCCTGCACCGCTGCCGCCTGACAGAGCACGCGGCCCTGCTGATCGAAGAAGCCTGCCTCACCCTCCCCAACGGCGCACCCCTCAAGCGGTACGCACGCCCCATCGGACGAGGCCGACATCTGTACCTGCGTGGCGCATCCCCCAGACAGTGGTACGTGATGAGTAGCTAGTAGGGCTTGGTCAGGTTCGTATGGGTGTGGGTATGTCGCGGTGGCAGGTGGGGCAGGCGCCGGTCCAGGTGGCGAGGAGTGTCTGCAGGTTCCGGACGACTTGGTAGAGGCTCAGGCCGGCGCCGGATCTTTTGGGTCTCGCGTCAGTCGTTGGAGGGTGCAAAAGGCATGGGCGGCGGAGACGAGGGTGACGTGGTGATGCCAGCCGGCCCAGGTGCGGCCTTCGAAGTGGGCCAGGCCCAGGGCTTGTTTCATCTCCCGGTAGTCGTGCTCGATGCGCCAGCGGAGCTTGGCCAGCCGCACCAGCGTGGCCAGCGGCATGCCCGAGGGCAGGCTCGACAGCCAGAACTGCACCGGCTCGCTCTCACCGGCGGGCCATTCGGCCAGCAACCACCGCTCGGGGAGCTCCGGACCATCCGTGGCCTGGCGGATCTCGCGCCCGGCAGGCCGGATGCGCAGGGCGACGAAACGCGAGTACATGCGCTTCAACCCGCTGCGGCCGGTGCCCGGCCGGGAACCCTCCCGCCAGGACACCGGCCGGGCCGCCTGCCGGCCGACGGCAATGACCAGCTCCC
>NZ_JAGMUJ010000194.1 GCF_019049255.1 Streptomyces sp. AC558_RSS880
GTGGAGCCGCCGGCCCAAGCGGTTAGTAGGTGAGTGATGGGGTGACGCAGGAAGGTAGTCCATCCCGGGCGGTGGTTGTCCCGGGGTAAGGGTGTAGGCCGGACGGTAGGCAAATCCGCCGTTCATCAAGGCTGAGACCTGATGCCGAGCCGATTGTGGTGAAGTGGATGATCCTATGCTGTCGAGAAAAGCCTCTAGCGAGTTTCATGGCGGCCCGTACCCTAAACCG
>NZ_JAGMUJ010000195.1 GCF_019049255.1 Streptomyces sp. AC558_RSS880
TCGAGTTTGCCGTTGGCGGTCAGCGGGAGTTCGGTCAGGGTGACGAAGGCGGCGGGGATCATGTAGTCGGGCAGGACCGCGGTCAGGTGGGTGCGCAGGTGGTCGGGGTCGGGTTCCTGGCCGGGGGTGGGGACGAGGTAGGCGACGAGGTGCTGGTGGCCGGGCCGGTCCTCGCGGAGGGTGACGGTGGCCTGGCCGACCGCGGGGTGGGTGAGGAGTGCCGACTCGATTTCGCCGAGTTCGATGCGCAGGCCGCGGAGTTTGACCTGGTCGTCGGCGCGGCCGAGGTATTCGAGTGTGCCGTGGGTGTTCCAGCGGGCGATGTCGCCGGTGCGGTACATACGAGTGCCGGGGGTGCTGTGGGGGTCGGCGGTGAAGCGTTCGGCGGTCAGGGCGGGGCGGCCGGTGTAGCCGTGGGCGAGCTGGATGCCGGCGAGGTAGAGCTCGCCGGGCACGCCGGGCGGTACCGGGCGCAGGGCCGCGTCCAGGACGTAGGTGCGGGTGTTCCACACCGGCCGGCCGATGGGGACGGAGGCACCGGTGGTGTCGGGGTGGACGTGGTGGGCGGTGACGTCGACGGCGGCTTCGGTGGGGCCGTAGAGGTTGTGCAGGTCCACGCCGGGCAGCAGCTGGTGGAAGCGGTGGACGGCGTCGGCGGGCAGGGCCTCGCCCGAGCAGATCACCCGGGCCAGGTTCGTGCATCCGGCGGCGGCGGGCTCGGCCAGGAACGCCTGCAGCATCGACGGCACGAAATGCACCGTGGTGATCTGCTGCTGCTGGATCAGACCGGCCAGATAGGCGGGGTCCCTGTGCCCTTCGGGCCGGGCCAGGACCAGGGCGGCGCCGGTGCGCAGCGGCCAGAAGAACTCCCACACCGACACGTCGAACCCGGACGGGGTCTTCTGCAGCACCCGGTCACCGGCGTCCAGGGGGTAGGTGTCCTGCATCCAGGCCAGCCGGTTGTGGATCGCGTCGTGGCCGACCACCACGCCCTTGGGCCGTCCGGTCGACCCGGACGTGAAGATCACATACGCCGGCGCGTTGGACGCCACCACCACCTCGGGACGGGTGCCCGGACGCTCACCGGCCCGGCCCTGGTCGGTGTCCAGCAGCAGCCGGGGCACTTCGGTCTGCGGCAGCCGGCCGGCGACCTGGTTCGTGGTCAGCAGCAGGGCCGGGGCGGCGTCCTCGAGGATCCAGCCGATCCGCTCGGCCGGGTAGTCCGGGTCCACCGGCACATACGCCGCGCCCGCCTTCAGCACCGCGTACAGGGCGGTGACCAGCTCCAGCGACCGCGGGGCCGCGACCGCCACGAACGCTCCCGGCCGCACACCCTGCGCGATCAGCTCGTGCGCCAGCCGGTTCGCCCGCACCTCCAACTCGGCATACGACAGGACCTCGTCTTCGAAGACGACCGCGACCGCGTCCGGAGTGGAGGCGACCTGCGCCTCGAACACCTCCGCCAGCGTCCCCGCGGCGACCTCACGCCCCGTCGCGTTCCACCCCTCGACGACCCGGTGGTACTCGGCTGCCGAAATCAGCCTCGTGCGGCCCACGGGCAGTTCGGTGTGTTCGGCCAGCGTGATCAGCAGGCCGCGGAGTTGTTCTCCGATGGCCGCGACGCGCTCACGGTCGAAGAGGTCGGGGCGGAAGTCGAGACGGAGTTCGAAGGAGGATTCGGTCTGGGCCGCTATGAGGCTGAGCGGGTAGTGGGTGGCGTCGCGGCTCGTACCGGAGACGATGTGCAGGCCGTGGTCGTCCTGCTCCAGCGTCTCGTCGTCGATCGGGTAGTTCTCGAACACGACGAGGGTGTCGAAGAGCTCACTGTGCCCGGTCAGCCGCTGTACGTCGTTCAGGCCGACGTGGTGGTACGGCAGCAGGTCGGTCTGTTGCTCCTGGACGCGGCTGACGAGGCTGCCCAGGGTCTCGGACGAATCGAGCACGACCCGTACCGGGAGGGTGTTGATGAACAGCCCCACCATGGACTCGACGCCGGGAAGGTCCGCCGGCCGGCCCGAGACCGTCGCGCCGAACACCACGTCGTCACGGCCCGTCAGGTGACCGAGCAGCATGGCCCAGGCGGTCTGCACGAGGGTGTTCGTGGTGGCTCCGAGGCGACGGCTCTGCGCGAGCAGGAGCGCCGTTTCGTCCGTGGAGAGTTCGACCACCAGACGGTCCGGGAGGGAGGATCCCTCGCCATGGGTGGGGCCGGCCAGCAGGGTCGGCTCCTCCAGGCCGCTGATCACGCTTTCCCAGGCCGCCTCCGCCTGCGCGCGGTCCTGCTCCGTGAGCCAGGCGAGGTACTCGCGGTACGGGGTCACGCGCGGCAGTTCCGAAGCGTCGCCCTCCGTGGCGTACAGCGTGAACAACTCGTCCAGTAGGACCGGTGTCGACCAGCCGTCCAGCAGGATGTGGTGGTTGGTGATCAGGAACCGGTGGCGGCCGGGCCCCATGGTGACGAGCGTGAAGCGCATCAGAGGGGGAGCGGTCAGGTCGAAGCGTCGGATGCGGTCCTCGGCGACCAGTCGGGCCAGCTCTTCCTCGCGCACCGCCTCCGGCAGTCCGCTCAGGTCCACCTCTGTCCACGGCAGATCCACCTGCCGGGGGATCACCTGAATCGGGTCGCCGCTTTCCCGGGAGTGGAAGCCGGCGCGCAGGTTGGCGTGCCGGTGCAGCAGTTCGGCCGCGGCTGCCCGCAATGCGGTGCTGTTCGGTTCGCCCTCGAAGTCGAAGGCCATCTGGACGTTGTAGACGTCCGAGCCGTCCTCGTCGTAGAGGGCGTGGAAGAGCAGTCCCTGCTGCAGCGGGGCGAGCGGTAGCACGTCGGCCAACTCACCCTCGATCCGCTGGAGTTCGTCGACCTCGGTCTGGGTCAGCTCCACGAGCGGGAAGTCGGACGGGGTGTGGCCGCCGGCGTCCGGGTCCGAGGTGTGCGTGACGATGGCCTCCAGGGCGCGGAACCAGGTGTCCGCCAAGTCGTGGACGTCGCCCTCGTCGAGTACGCCTGCGGCCCAGGTCCAGTTGGCGACCAGTGAGCCGCCGTCGGCGTTGTCCACGGTCAGGGCGTTCAGCTCGAGGGCATGGGACAGCAGGCCCTCGGGGTCACGTCCGTTGCCGGTGTCCGCGCCGGGTACCAGCTCCCAGTCGGACGCCGCCGTGGTCCCGTCGCCGAGTTCGAAGCGGCCGAGGTAGTTGAAGGCGATCTGCGGTACGGGCAGACCTTCGAAAGCCCTCGCGGTCTCCGGGTTGAGGTGGCGCAGCAGGCCGTATCCGGCGCCGTTGTCCGGCAGCGTGCGCAGTTGTTCCTTGACCGCCTTGACGGCGTCTCCCACGGCGGCTCCACCGGTCCACGCCTCCGGCCCCTGAGCCTCTGCCGCACCGGGGTTGAGGCTGACCGGGTAGAGGCTGGTGAACCAGCCGACCGTACGGGAGACGTCGGCGCCGGGAACGAGGTCTTCGCGTCCGTGCCCCTCGAGGTCCACCAGGACCCCGTGACCCGTCAGGCCCCGGTTGTGCCGCCAGTGCGCCACCGCCAGCGCGAAGCCGGTGAGCAGCACGTCGTTGACGCCCGCGTGGAAGGCGGCGGGGACGGTGGTGAGCAGCGGCTCGGTGAGGTGGGGAGGGAGAGTGACGGACAGGGTGCGGGCGGTGGCGGCGGTGTCCCGGTGGGGGTCGAGGGGGCGGTTGCCGAGCTGCGGGTCCTCGGTCCCGAGCATGGCGGTCCAGACGTCCAGCTCCGCGGTGCGGGCCTCGGTGGAGGCGGCCTCGACCAGGCCCCGCGCCCAGGCGCGGAAGGAGGTCCCCACAGCGGGGAGCTCCACCACGTCACCGGCGTCGGCGGCCCGGTAGGCGGCCGCCAGGTCGGGAAGCAGGATGCGCCAGGACACGCCGTCCACCACCAGGTGGTGCGCCATCAGGAGCAGTCGGCCCGCGGTGCCCGGGCCACCGTCGAACCACACCGCCCGGAGCATCGCGCCCCGGTCCGGGGCGAGAGCGCGCTGGGCGGTACGTGATTCCTCCGTGATGAGCGCCAGCAGGTCGTCGCCGTGGACACCGCGGGCGTCGACGCGCCGCAGCACGTCGTGGGCGTCGACGGCGCCCCTGGCCTGGACGGAGAGGGTCCAGTCGGCTCCCTCGGGCCGCGCCGTCCGAAGGCGCAGCACGTCGTGGTGGTCGAGGAGAGCCTGGAGGGCGGCGGTGAGCGCCTGGAGATCGGCGTCGGCAGGCGTCTGGACGACCATGGCCTGGTTGAAACCGTCGGTGGCGCCACCGGCCTCGGCGAGCCAGTGGATGATCGGGGTGGCCGGCAGGTCGCCGATGCCCGCGTCCGGGTCCTGCGCGCCGGAGCCGGCACCGTCGGCGCTGTCGTCGGCGTCCGCGGCGATCGCGGCGAGCGCCTCCACGGTGCGGTGCTGGAAAATGTCGCGCGGAGTGAGGAGCAGTCCGGCGGAGCGGGCGCGACTGACGAGCTGGATGGAGACGATGCTGTCGCCGCCGAGCTCGAAGAAGCTGTCGTCGATGCCGACGGTCTCAAGGCCCAGGACCTCGGCGAACAGGGCGCAGAGTGTCTCTTCGCGCGGGTCGCGCGGTCCGCGACCGGTGATGTGGGTGTGGAAGTCGGGTGCGGGCAGGGCCTTGCGGTCGAGTTTGCCGTTGGCGGTCAGCGGGAGTTCGTCGAGGGTGACGAACGCGGCGGGGACCATGTAATCGGGCAGCAGCGAGGCGACATGCGTGCGCAGCGCGTCGGTGTCGACGGTCCGCCCGGTGGCCGGGACGGCGTAGGCGACCAGACGCTTGTTGCCCGGCTGGTCCTCGCGGACCAGGACGGTGGCCTGCGCGACCGGCTCGAACGAGGACAGCGCGGCCTGGACCTCGCCGAGTTCGATGCGGAAGCCGCGGATCTTGACCTGGTCGTCCGCGCGGCCGTAGTACTCCAGTTCGCCGTCGGCCGTCCAGCGCACGACGTCACCGGTGCGGTACATCCGCTCGCCCGGACCGCCGAAGGGGCAGGCCACGAAACGCTCGGAGGACAGGCCGGGGCGGTTCAGATAGCCCCGTGCGAGACCGGCACCCGCGACGTAGAGCTCACCGGGTACGCCGGCAGGCACCGGACGCAGGCCCGTGTCCAGCACGTACACCCTGAGGTCGGGAATGGCCTCGCCGATGACGCTTCCGTCGAGGGCGGCGGCGCTCCGCCGGTTCAGCGCGCGGTAGGTGACGTGCACGGTGGTCTCGGTGATGCCGTACATGTTGACGAGCGTGGGAGCGGTGTCCGAGTGGATTCCGTACCAGTCCTCCAGCCGCCCCAGGTCCAGCGCCTCGCCACCGAAGACGACGGTCCGCAGGGCGAGCCCACCCGCCGCCGGATTCTCCTGCTCCTCCTGGATGAGCCGGTAGAACGCGGACGGCGTCTGGTTGAGCACGGTCACTCCGGCCTCCGACAGCAGGGACCGGAACTCCCGGGTCGACCGGCTGGTCTCGTACGGGACCATCACCAGCCGCCCGCCGTACAGCAGGGGACCCCAGATCTCCCACACGGAGAAGTCGAAGGCGTACGAGTGGAACATGGTCCACACGTCGTCCGCGCCGAAGCCGAACCAGCTCTCGGTCGTACGGAAGAGACGCACGACGTTCTGGTGCGGGATCGTCACGCCCTTGGGGCGGCCGGTGGAGCCCGACGTGTAGATGACGTAGGCGGGGTGCAGGGGCGAGAGCGCGCACGTCCTGTCCGCGTCGGTGACGGGCGCGTCGGGCTGGGTGCCCAGAAGGTCCACCACCGCAGGATCGTCCAGCACCAGCCGTGCGTCGGCGTCCACCTGTACGGCGTCGAGCACCGCGGCGGTCCCGGTCGATGACAGCACGAGCGCCGGCCGCGCATCCTGGAGCAGGTAGGCGATGCGGTCCGTCGGATAGTCCGGGTCGACGGGCAGGTATCCGGCACCGGCCTTCAGCACCGCCAGCAGCGCGACGATCATCTCTTCGGTACGCGGCAGGGCCAGGGCCACCAGCTGCTCCGGCCCCACCCCCTGCGCGATCAGGTACCGCGCGAGGCGGTTCGCCCGCGTGTCGAGTTCCGCGTACGAGACCGCGGTCCGCCCGCTGGTCACGGCGACGGCTTCCGGTGTCCGCGCCACCTGGGCCTCGAACAGCGTCACCAGCGTCGTCTGCGGCACGGTGTGCGCCACGGGGTTCAGCCCGGTGAGGATGTGCTCACGCTCCTCGGCCGACAGCACGTCCACCGAGCTCACCGGGGCGTCCGGGGACTCGAGGGCACCTTCCAGCAGCCTGGCCAGGCGTTCCGCGAAGGTCGTGACGGTGGCCGCGTCGAACAGGTCGGTGGCGAACTCGATGCCGCCCTCGATGCCCGCGGGTGTCCCGTCATCGGCGAACCGCTCGCTGAGCTGGAAGGCGAGGTCGAACTTCGCGATGTCCAGGCCCACCGTGTACGGCTCGACCCGTACGCCGGGTATGACGGTCTGCTCCGCGGCGTTGTTCTGGAACGACAGCATGACCTGGAAGAGCGGGTGCCTGGTCAGCGAACGCTCCGGGTTGAGCTCGTCCACGAGGCGTTCGAAGGGCACGTCCTGGTGGGCGTAGGCCGCCAGGTCGGTCTCCTTCACCCGGTCGACGAGCTCATGGAAGGTCGGGTTCCCGGACAGATCGGTGCGCAGGACCAGGGTGTTGACGAAGAAGCCGACGAGGTCGTCGAGCGCCTCGTCCGTGCGGCCCGCGATCGTGCTGCCGACGGGGATGTCCTCACCGGCGCCGAGCTTGCTCAGCAGCGTGGCCACCGCGGCCTGCATCACCATGAACACGCTCGCGCCGCGCGCCCGGGCGATTCCCACGACCTGCCGGTGGATGTGCGGCGGCAGGTGCAGCGGCACCGTCCCGCCCCGATGGCCGGAGACGTCGGGCCGCTGCCGGTCGGCCGGCAGCCGCAGCTCCTCCGGAATGTCGTTCAGGGCCTGGCGCCAGTAGTCGAGCTGCCGCGCCATGGCGCTGTCCTGGTCGTCCTCGTGGCCGAGGACGTCCTCCTGCCAGAGGGTGTAGTCGGCGTACTGGACCGGCAGCGGCTGCCACTCGGGCGCGGATCCGGTGCTGCGCGCGGCATAGGCGGTGGAAAGATCGCGCGACAGCGGCGCCATCGACCAGCCGTCACCCGCGATGTGGTGCACGACCAGCAACAGCACCTGCTCCTCGGGCGTGACCCGGAACAGCCGCGCGCGCACCGGCAGCTCGTGCGCCAGGTCGAAGCCCTGCTGCGCCGCGGCTCCGACGCGCTCGTCGAGGTCTTCGGGGGTGACGTCGTCGACCGTCAGGTCCACGGTCGCCCGCTCGGGGGCGAGGATCTCCTGGCGGGGGCGGCCGTCGGTGTCCGGGAACGTGGTGCGCAGGCTCTCGTGCCGGGTCACCACATCGTTCAGGGCCGCACGCAGAGCCGGCACGTCCAGCGATCCCCGCAGGCGGACCGCGAGCGGGATGTTGTACGTGGCACTGGGGCCCTCGAGGCGGTTGATGAACCAGAGGCGGCGTTGGGCGGCGGAGAGGGGGATCTTGGGAGGGCGTGTCCTGGTGGTCAGGGCGGGGCGGGTGGTGCGGGCGGTGTCGAGCCGGCGGGCGAGTCCGGCGACGGTGGGTTCCTCGAACACGGCGCGCACGTCGAGTTCGGTGTCCAGGACGGTGCGGATGCGGCTGATGAGGCGGGTGGCGAGCAGGGAGTGACCGCCCAGGTGGAAGAAGCTGTCGTCGATGCCGACGGTGTCCAGGCCCAGGACGTCGGCGAAGAGGGTGCACAGGGTCTCTTCGCGGGGGGTGCGGGG
>NZ_JAGMUJ010000196.1 GCF_019049255.1 Streptomyces sp. AC558_RSS880
ATCATCGCGATGACGGTGCCGACGATGTTGATGATCGACGTGGTGAACGAGTAGAAGAACGAGTCCGTCGGGTCGACGCCGACCGACTGCCACAGCGTGGAGGAGTAGTAGAAGGCGACGTTGATGCCGACGAACTGCTGGAACACCGACAGGCCGATGCCGATCCAGACGATCGGCTTGAAGAAGAAGCCGCCGCCGAGGAGGTCCCTGAAGCTGGACTTCTCCTCGCGGTGCATCGCCGACTCGATCTCGGTGACGCGGGCGTCCAGGTCGACGGTCCTGCCCTCGACCTCTTCGAGGATCCGC
>NZ_JAGMUJ010000197.1:0-36082 GCF_019049255.1 Streptomyces sp. AC558_RSS880
GCGTTTCCCTTTCCGGCGGTTCCGACTCTATCAGATCCTTTCGGTCCTGATTCCCGGTCAGATCGGGTTGTCTTCGCGGCCGTTGGGCCGTTCCGACGAGTGAGACTTTAGCGGATTCCTGACCCCCGACCTAATCGGGGACCTGCTCCCTTTCGGGCGCGGATTCCTCATTTCGCGAATACGCACGCAAGGACGCGACAGCAGACAGACTGCTGTCTCGAACAGTGGTGGTACTTGCGGAATGGCTGTCCGGGGACCGACCGGAGTCGGCGCTCACGTCGGACAACTCGGAGAACAGTACGGATCCGGCCGGGGTGTGTCAACTCGCTGCCTCGTCCCACCCCCCGGGCGTACTGTGGTCCGTATGACGACGCGTACGTACAGCCAGTTCTGGTGGGCCGCCTGACGGCGGCCGCCCCTACGTGCGCACTCAACGGCCGCCGCCTCGGCGGCCGTTTCTGTTTCTCCCTCCAGGACTCCGAGGGGCGGCCGGCCGGGGACGGCGGCCTCGGACCGGAGACGGAGAAGAGAAGAGATGACAAGGGTCTTCAGTGGGATCAAGCCGACCGGGCACCTGACGCTGGGGAACTACCTGGGAGCCATGCGGCAGTGGGTCGCCGTCGACCAGCACCAGGCGGACGCGTTGTTCTGCGTCGTCGATCTGCACGCGCTGACCGTGCACCACGATCCCGCGCGGGTGCGCAGGCTGAGCCGGCAGGCGGCGACGTTGCTGTTGGCGTCCGGGCTGGACCCGGCGCTGTGCACGGTGTTCGTGCAGAGCCATGTGGACGAGCACGCGCGGCTGTCGTATCTGCTGGAGTGCGTGGCCACGGACGGCGAGATGCGGCGGATGATCCAGTACAAGGAGAAGGCCGCGCGGGAGCAGCGGCGGGGTGGGAGCGTGCGGCTGTCGCTGCTGACGTACCCGGTGCTGATGGCGGCCGACATCCTGGCGTACGGGACGGACGAGGTGCCGGTCGGGCAGGACCAGACGCAGCACGTGGAGCTGGCGCGGGATCTCGCGGTGCGGTTCAACCAGCGGTACGGGCACACGTTCGTGGTGCCGCGGGCGACGAATCCGCCGGTGGCGGCGCGGGTGATGAATCTGCAGGACCCGCTGTCGAAGATGGGCAAGAGCGACGACACGGGGCCGGGGATCGTCTATCTGCTGGACGAGCCGGATGTGGCGCGGAAGAAGGTCATGCGCGCTGTGACCGACAGCGGGCGGGAGGTCGTGTACGACAGGGAGGCCCGGCCGGGGGTGGCGAATCTGCTGGAGATCCTCGCCGCGTGTTCGGGTGGGAACCCGGAGGCGTTGGCCGGTGTATATGAGTCGTACGGGGATCTGAAGAGGGATGCCGCGGAGGCTGTGGTCGAGGTCTTGAGGCCGGTGCGGGAGAGGCACAAGGAGTTGTGCGCGGATCCCGGCTATGTGGAGGGGGTGCTGCGGGATGGTGCGGAGCGGGCGCGGGCCATGGCTCGGCCGACCGTTGATGCCGCTTACCGGGCGATCGGCTTGTTGCCGGCGGGCTCGGATACCGGGGCGCCCGTGCTGAACGCGGCTCGGTAGGCGCGAGGGCTGGTGGCGAGGCGCGATGCGAAGTGCTGTCTCATCGTGACCTCGCTGCCGAAGCCTGCGCGGCGGGCGACCTCGGGCATGGGGAGGTCGGTGCGTTCGAGGAGGCGCTGGGCCGCGGCGATGCGCTGGTCGAGGAGCCAGCGCAGTGGTGTGGTGCCGGTGGCCGCGGTGAAGTGGCGGGCGAAGGTGCGCGGGGACATGCCGGCGTGGGCGGCCAGGTCGGCGACCGTGAGCGGTTCGTGGAGGTGGCGCAGGGCGTGCTCGCGTACAGCGGCGAGGGCGTCGGCGTCGCGGTCGGCGCGCGGGGTGGGGTGCTCGATGAACTGTGCCTGGGTGCCGGTGCGGAAGGGGGCCGTGACCATGGAGCGGGCGATGGTGGCGGCGGCCTCGGCTCCGTGGGCGAGGCGGATGAGGTGGAGGCAGAGGTCGATGCCGGCGGCGGTGCCGGCCGCGGTCCAGATGTTGTCGTCCTCGATGAACAGGGCGTCGGGGACGACGGTGACGTGGGGGTGGTGTGCGCGGAAGAGGTCGATCAGGTTCCAGTGGGTGATGGCGCGGCGGCCGTCGAGGAGTCCGGCCTGGGCGAGGGTGAAGGCGCCGCCGCAGAGGGCGGCGATGGTGGTGCCGCGGGCGTGGGCGTGGCGGAGGGCGTCGAGGACCGGAGGTGGTGCGGGGGTGAGGTGGTCGTCGAGGCCGGGGACGACGATCAGGTCGGCGTCGGTCAGCCAGGTGAGGGGGCGGTCGGGGAGGAGGGTGAGGCCGCCGCGCATGGGGACGGGGGTGGTATCGGTGGCGGCGCGGTGCAGGTCGAAGGCGGGGGCGCCGCGGTCGGTGCGGTCGGGACCCCAGACCTCGGTGATGACGGAGACGTCGAAGGCACGGATACCGGGGAAGGCGACCAGGGCCACGCGGTAGGGGTCTGCCATGAGTGGCAGTAAACCATCGATCGCTGACTTTCGGACCTCTGGGAGCAGGCACTGCCGGGCGGCACGCTCGTGGGCATGGACATCGCGCAGAACGCAGCACTGGTAGTCGTGGACGTACAGAAGGGCTTCGAGGAGGTCGACTTCTGGGGGACGCGCAACAACCCGGCGGCGGACGACAACATCGCCGCCCTCATCGACGTATGGCAGTCGACCGGTCGGCCGGTCGTCTTCGTGCGGCACGACTCGGTCAAGCCCGGGTCGCCGTTGCGGACCGGGTACGAGGGCAACGGGTTCAAGGAATACGTGGAGCGGCGGCGCGGGAAGGGAGACGGGGCCGAGCTGCTGGTCACCAAGAGTGTGAACTCGGCGTTCCTCGGGACGCCGGACCTGGGTGCCTGGCTCCGGGAGGCGGGCATCTCTCAGGTCGTGCTGGCCGGGATCCAGACGAACATGTGCGTCGAGACGACGGCGCGGATGGGCGGGAACCTCGGGTACGAGGTCGTGGTCGCGTTCGACGCGACGTACACCTTCGACCTGGAGGGGCCCTTCGGCTGGCGGCAGAGCGCGGACGAGTTGGCGCGTGCGTCGGCGGTGTCGCTGCACGGGGGCGGGTTCGCGGACGTGGTGACGACGGAGGACGTCCTGACCGCGGCGAAGTGAGCCCCGCCCCTGGCGTGGGGCGGGCGGAGCCAAACCTGGCCGGCGGCCTCGTCAAGGCGTGTGGGGGCACCCGCGACCGGGCGGAGGGTCAGTCCTTGGTGCCGCTCGCGAGTTCGCGGCTGCGGTCGCGGGCGGCTTCGAGGGCGGCGATGAGGGCGGCTCGTACGCCGTGGTTCTCGAGTTCGCGGATGGCGTTGATGGTGGTGCCGGCGGGGGAGGTCACGTTCTCGCGCAGCTTCACCGGGTGCTCGCCGCTGTCACGGAGCATCGTCGCGGCGCCGATCGCGGACTGGACGATCAGGTCGTGGGCCTTGTCGCGGGGCAGGCCGAGCAGGATGCCGGCGTCGGTCATGGCCTCGACCAGGTAGAAGAAGTACGCCGGGCCGGAGCCGGAGAGGGCGGTGCAGGCGTCCTGCTGGGACTCGGGGACGCGGAGGGTCTTGCCGACGGCGCCGAAGATCTCCTCGGCGTGGGCGAGGTGGTCGGCGGTGGCGTGGGTACCGGCGGAGATGACCGACATGGCCTCGTCGACGAGGGCGGGGGTGTTGGTCATGACGCGGACGACCGGGGTGCCGGTGGCGAGGCGTTCCTCGAAGAAGGAGGTGGGGATGCCTGCCGCGCCGCTGATGACCAGGCGGTCGGCGGGGACGTGCGGGGCGAGTTCGTCGAGGAGGGCGCCCATGTCCTGCGGTTTGACCGTGAGGATCAGGGTGTCGGCGGTCTTGGCGGCTTCCTGGTTGGAGACCGGGGTGACTCCGTAGCGGGTGCGGAGTTCCTCGGCTCGTTCCTGGCGGCGGGCGGTGACGAGGAGGTCGGTGGGGGCCCAGCCGGCGCGGATCACTCCGCTGAGCAGGGCTTCGCCGATTTTGCCGGTGCCGAGGACTGCGACTTTCTGGGTCATGGCTGGGAGTGCCCTCCGGGGGTGCGTCGTCCTGTGGGCATCCTCGCATCCCCGGGGCGGGTGGGGGTGGGGCGTCCAGTGGGCGGGACGTTGGCGGTGGGTGGCTGTCGAGGATTTTTCGCCCCCGCCGCCCCTTCCCGTCCCGTCCCCGGGGGCTGCGCCCCCGGACCCCCTTCGGCCCTGAACGGGCCTCGTCCTCAAGCGCCGGACGGGCTGGTTACGCCGTCCGGCGTTTCAGCGTCGCCGCGCCCAGGGTCAGGACCAGCAGGGCACAGCCCGCGACGATCGCGGTGTCGCGGACGAAGGCTGCCGTCATGTCGGTGTGCTTCAGGACCTCGTTCATGCCGTCGACGGCGTAGGACATGGGAAGGACGTCGGAGATGGCCTCCAGGACCGGGTGCATGTTGTCGCGGGGCGTGAAGAGGCCGCAGAGGAGGAGCTGGGGGAAGATCACCGCCGGCATGAACTGGACCGCCTGGAATTCGGAGGCCGCGAAGGCCGAGACGAAGAGGCCGAGGGCCGTGCCGAGGAGCGCGTCGAGCAGCGCGACCAGGAGGAGCAGCCAGGGGCTGCCGGTGACGTCGAGGCCGAGGAACCAGACGGCGAGGCCCGTGGCGAGGGCGGACTGGATGATCGCGAGGGTGCCGAAGGCGAGGGCGTAGCCGGCGATCAGGTCGCCCTTGCCGAGGGGCATGGCGAGGAGGCGTTCGAGGGTGCCGGAGGTGCGTTCCCGCAGGGTGGCGATGGAAGTAACCAGGAACATCGTGATCAGCGGGAAGATCCCGAGGAGTGACGCGCCGATGCTGTCGAAGGTGCGCGCGCTGCCGTCGAAGACGTAGCGGAGCAGGAACAGCATCACGCAGGGGATGAGGACCATCAGCGCGATGGTGCGCGGGTCGTGGCGGAGCTGGCGCAGGACCCGGGCGGCGGTGGCGGTGGTGCGGGAGGCGTTGAGGGCGCGCGCCGGGGCGGGGGTGGTCGTGCTCATCGGGTCGTCTCCTTCGTACGGCCTGCCGCGGTCGCCTCGTCGACCAGGCGGAGGAAGGCGTCCTCGACGGTGTCGGAGCCGGTGCGGGTGCGCAGGGCGTCGGGGGTGTCGTCGGCGAGGATCTCGCCGGCGCGCATGAGCAGGAGGCGGTGGCAGCGCTCGGCCTCGTCCATGACGTGGGAGGAGATCAGGAGGGTGGTGCCGCGTTCGGCGGCGAGGGTGTGGAAGAGCTGCCACAGGTCGCGGCGCAGGACCGGGTCGAGGCCGACGGTCGGTTCGTCGAGGACCAGGAGCTCGGGGGCGCCCAGGAGGGCCACGGCGAGGGAGACGCGGCTGCGCTGGCCGCCGGAGAGGTTGCCGGCGAGGGCGTCGGCGTGAGTGGTGAGGTCGACGTCGGCGATGGCCCGGGTGACGTTCTCGTGGCGGCGGTCGGCGGACGCGCGGCCGGGGTCGAGGATCGCGGCGAAGTAGTCGAGGTTCTGGCGGACGGTCAGGTCGTCGTAGACCGAGGGCGCCTGGGTGACGTAGCCGATGCGGGTGCGCAGGGTGGGGTGGCCGGCGGGGCCGCCGAGGACGTCCAGGGTGCCGGTGACCTTGGCCTGGGTGCCGACGACGGCCCGCATCAGGGTCGACTTGCCGCAGCCGGAGGGGCCGAGGAGGCCGGTGATCTGGCCGCGCGGGACGGTGAAGTCGAGGCCGCGCAGGACGGTGCGGGGGCCTCGGACGACGGTGAGGCCCTGGGCGTGGACGGCCGGTTCCTCCTGCGGCCGGGAGGAATAATTCATCATGTGATGAATACTCCTCCCGGTCCGCGCGCGGCGTCAAGCAGTCGGGGTGGGGGGTGTGGTGGCGAGGAGGAGGACGACGTCGTAGGTCTCCTCGACGGTGCCGTCCGGGAAGGCGGCGGTGAGGTGCTCGCGCTGCTCGGTGAGGAAGGCGGCGGTGCGTTCTTCGCCGTGCACGAGCAGGACCGAGTGGCTGGCGAGGTTGGCCAGGTGGGTCTCGATCGGGACGTGGCGGCTCCAGCGGATCTCCCGGCGGGTGAAGTGCAGGAGGCCGGCGGGGTCGGCGGCGCGGGCGTTGGTGTTGCGCCGCTCGGCGGCGAGGTTCACGCCGAAGTGGCGCGCGGTGCGTTCGGCTTCCTCGGCGATCCAGGGCACGTCGAGCGCGTCGGTGTTCCACCACAGGGCGAGTGCCCCGCCCGGCCGCAGGACCCGTACCGCCTCCGGGACGGCGCGGGCGGGGTCGGTCCAGTGCCAGGCCTGGGCGTAGGTGAGGAGGTCGGCGCGGTGGTCGGTGAGGGGGAGGGCGTTGCCGTCGCCCCGGACGACCGGCACGTCGGGGAGCGTGCGACGGAACTCGGCCGCCATGCCCTCACCGGGCTCGACGGCGATCACGTCGGCGCCGCGCTCGCGCAGACGGGCGGTCGCGATCCCCGTACCGGCGCCGACGTCCACGACCCGGGAGCCGGTGAGGGGGCGGCCGGTCAGCTCCTCGATCGCGTCGAAGAGGGCGGGCGGGTAGGAGGGGCGGTGGGCGGCGTACTGGGCGGCGGCCGCGTTGAAGGAGTGGGCTCGGGTGAGGCGGTCGGCCCTGGGCGTCGTCATACGGCCATGGTGACCGGACGGCTTCGGCACGCAGGTGGTTTTCGGGGAGTACGGGCGGCTGCCGGGGCATGCCGCGCAGACGGCGATGGGAGCGATTCTCCAGGCAGAGCGGCGCATGGACGGCGCGTCGCTTGGAGAATCGCTCCCATCAGTGTCCTGGGACGGGATTGACCAACAGCATCCCTGTGGTTCCCGGGGGCCGCGGCGTCCGCCCGGAAGTCACCGGGGTTCGCCGTACGCCCGATCCGTCGGGCGGCCCCTAGCGGCGGCGCTTCTTCGACGGGTTGCCCGAGCGGCGGGTGGTGCGCTTCTCGTAGTCCTCGCGGGCCTTGTCGTACTCGGCGCGGTGGAGCTTCTCGCCCGGGGCCTCGGTGAAGGTGCGGAAGAAGTAGGCGAGGAGCGAGCCGACGAAGCCGATGGCCAGCAGGCCGCGGAGGGAGGCCTGGCGGTCGGGGTCGGGGCGGGTGGTGAAGCCGGACCAGGTGTGGCGGAAGGCGAGCGAGCTGCAGATCGCGAACATCACGACCATGAGCAGCGAGACGAAGCTGCCGACGTCGGCGATCCGGAGCCCGTCGTAGGCGATGCGGAGCACGAGGCAGGCGGCGGCCGCGGCGGCGAGGGAGCCGACGGCGACGCCGAGGCGGCGGGCGGTGTAGCCGCCGGAGTGGTCGACCCAGGTCGTGCCGAAGAAGCGGATGGGCTCGGGCCGGGGGCCGGCGGGGGTGTCCGGGGTGCCGTTCGGGTCGTTCTCTGCTGCGCTCACCAGTCGATTGTGACTCCTCCCCCGCGTGCGCACGCGGGTCCCCCTCCCCTGCCGGGCCCCCGCCGCGGGCCGGTCGTGCACGGCCGTGCCCTGCGGCTCCGGACGAAGCCCCAGGGCACGGTCGTACGGCGTCGGCTCAGCGGGCCTCTTCGACGGCGTACCCGACGAACATCCCCCAGGCGTTCCGGCCGACGGCCAGCCCGGGGCGGGCGACGTCCTTGGAGTCCCTCACGCGGACCGTGTGGGAGGAGGCGGCCACCTCGACGCACTGGCCACCCTCACCGCTGCTGTAGGTGCTCTTGACCCACGTCAGTTCCGTTGCGCCCTTCACAGTTCTCCCAACAGCTCCTCGACGAAGGCCATGGACTCCCCCGGAGTGAGAGCCTGGGCCCGGATGATTCCATACTGCGCCTCCAACTCCCGTACGGGAGCCCGGTCGGTGTAGAGCGAACTGCTCTTCTGGACCTCCGCGTACGCGATGCGCTGTCCCGACCTGGTCTCGATCAGGGTGAACGGGCCGGCGAGCCCCGCGTGGTCCTCCCGCCGCGTCGGCATCACCTGGATCTCGACGTTGCGGTGCTGCCCGGTGAGCAGGATCTGTTCCAGTTGCCCGCGGTGCACCTCCGCCCCGCCGATGGGGCGCCGCAGCACGGCCTCCTCGATGACGAAGCTCATCAGCGGCGCGGGCCAGCGCGCGAAGATCTCCTGCCTGCGCATCCGCGCGGTCACCCGCTGCTCGATCGTCTCCTCGTCGAGCAGCGGGCGGCGCATCGTGAAGACCGCCCGCGCGTACTCCTCTGTCTGCAAGAGCCCGTTGACCACATGCGTGTCGTACACATGCAGCTCGACCGCCTCCGCCTCCAGTCGCGCCGCGTCCCGGAAGAACGCCGGGAACTGGGCCCGCGCGACCTCGTCCTTCATCTCCAGCAGGACGCCGCCTGCGTCGAGCAGTTCGTCCGCCACGTCGATGAACCGGGGCGGCGGTACGCGTCTGCCCTGCTCGTACGAGGCGATCGTGGACGGCGAGTAGCCCGTCCGCGACCCGACCTCGGCACGCTCCAGTCCCGCCCGCGTCCGGAACCGCTTCGACTGCCGCCCGAACACCCGCAGGACGCCCGAGCCCGGATCCGGCGGTCCGGGGACTTCCGCCTCCTCGTCCGCCACCATGGTTCCGACAGGGTCCTGTACCCGTTCGCCCATCCGACCGCTCACCTCCGCCGCGCACCGACACCAGCCGGTCGTGCCACGTCGGGTCACGCCCGGCGAGAGCCACGCCAGGAAGCACCGGCTCGCGTCATCGGCGAGACCCCGGGAGTTCACCTGAACGGGAACTCACCTGGCGAGTCCCAGTCCTTCGTCGATGCGGGTGCGCAACGTGCGCAGCGCCTGCCTGAGTTCGGCCGGCTCGATGTCCGTGATGCCGGCGTCGAACGTGAGGAGCAGTCCCGCCAGGCCGGCCCAGGACCACGCGCCGAGTGTGAGGCGGCAACTGGAGTCGGTGACGTGCTCGACCGTCGATCCGCCGGGGGCGAACCGGGCGACGACGGGTGCGGGCAGTGCGAGGAGCGCGGAGCCGCGGCAGGGCCATTCCGCCGGGGTGTCGCCGCGGTCGTGGGTGCTCATGACGAAGGCGGCCGGGTCGCCGTGCGGGACGTCGCGGCGGTCGAAGGTCCTTCCCGTGGGCATGCGCGGTGCGAGGCTGTCGACGCGCATCGCGCGCCAGCGGTCCGTGTCCGGTTCGTACGCGACGAGGTACCACCGTGCCGCCCATACGACGAGGTGGTGCGGTTCGAGCGTGAGCGTCGTCGGTCCGTCCTCGCCGGTGTGGTCCACGCGCAGGACGTGCCGCCGGTGGATCGCGCCGCCGATGACGCCGATGGCCTCGGCGTCGATGGGTGCTGCGGGGAACTCCCAGTAGTTGCGCGCCGCGGAGACGGTGAACGCCTCGGCGTGGTTACGGCTGCGGGCGGGCATCGCCTGCCGCAGCGTGGTGAGGGCGCGGGCCGAGTTCTCGCGGATGCCGGACAGGAGGGTGGGGACGGTCTGGAGGGCGACGGCCACCGCGACGGCCTGGTCCTCGTCGAAGACGACCGGCGGCAACCGGGTGGCGCGGCCGAGCCGGTAGCCTCCGCCCACCCCGCGCACGGCCTCGATCTCGTACCCGAGCTCCCTGAGCGTGTCGATGTCGCGTCGTACGGTCCGCACGGACGCCCCGAGCCGGGTGGCGAGCTGCTCGGCGGTCAGGGTCGCGCCGGTCCCGAAGACCGACAGCAGCTTCAGCGCCCGCGCGGATGTGGCAGCCATCGCTCGTTCCCCTCCGCCATTGCGGTCACTCGATGGCAACTATAGCTGTCAACGTGTCCGCCATGACCGCTTCACACATCCGTCAAGAGGGGACGCGCTCATCCGCGGCCTCCGCACCGCTCGTCTCCGGCACGAGTGCGGGCGCCGCGCTCCTGGTGGTGCTCTTCGGTTCCTTCCTGGACCTCCTCGACGCGACGATCGTCACCGTCGCGGCCCCGGCGATCGCCCGGGACCTGGGGGCCGGCGACGCCCAGATCCAGTGGACGATCGCCGCCTACGTCCTGGCGCTGGGCGCGGGCCTGATCACCGGCGGACGGCTCGGTGACCAGTACGGCCGCAAGCGCCTGTTCATGACCGGGCTGGGCGGGTTCATGATCACCTCCGCACTCTGCGCGCTGGCCGCCGGTCCGGGAATGCTCATCGGCATGCGCGCCGTGCAGGGACTGACCGCGGGCGTCATGGTCCCGCAGGTGTTCGGGATCATCCGGGCCTCATTCGCCCCCGGCGAGCGCGCCAAGGCGTTCGGCGCCTACGGGGCCGTCCAGGGGCTCGCCTCGGTCGCGGGGCCGCTGCTGGGCGGGCTGCTCATCGATGCCGACCTGTTCGGACTGGGATGGCGCACGATCTTCTGGATCAACGTGCCCGTCTCGGTCCTGGCGCTCGTCATCGGCGCGAAGGTCCTGCCGGAGTCCCGCTCGGCCTCGACCGCGCGGCTCGACCTCCGGGGCGCGCTGCTCGCGGCCTCGGGCATCCTGCTCCTGCTGCTGCCGGTCATCCAGACCGAGACCTGGGGATGGACCACGGGCAGTTACGCCCTTCTCGCCGCCGGCGTCGTCGTGCTGGCGCTCTTCCTCACCCACGAGCGCCGGCTGGCCGGACGCGGGGGCGAACCCGTCTTCGATCCGGCTCTGCTCCGCGTCCGCGCCTTCGCGGCCGGCCTGGGCGCGTCCGCGCTCTTCTTCGGCGGCCTCGGGGCGTTCTTCCTCACGCTGTCGGTCTACCTCCAGGCCGGCACCGGCCGCAGCGCGTGGGAGACCGGCCTGGTGATCCTGCCGTACGCGTTCGGCTCGATCATCACCTCGGGGCTCGGAGTCGCTCTCGCCACCAGGGCCGGGAGGGCCTTGCTGATCACCGGCTCACTCACCGTCGCCGCGTCCCAGTCCGTCCTCCGGGTGGTGGTCGGGGGGAGCGACGATCCCGGGTACTGGCAGCTCGCCCTCGCCCTCTTCATCGGCGGCCTCGGGCTCGGCCTTGCCGCGCCCGTCCTCGTCAACGTCGTCCTCGCCGGCGTCCCCGCCCGCAACGCGGGCGCCGCGGGCGGGGTGCTCTCCACGGTCAACCAGATCGGCGGCGCCATCGGCATCGCCGCTCTCGGCACGGTCTTCTTCGGCGCCGTCACCGGATCGACGACCGGTGCACCGGGACCGGCCGACCACGGTCGCGCGTTCGGCCTCGTCCTCGTCGTCTCCGCGGTGCTCTACGCCGTGGCGGCCCTGGTGATGCTCGCGCTCCCCAGGGCCGCGGCCGAGGTCGTCGACCGGTGAACCCGTACCGGGGTCCCTCCGCCGGTGTCGGCCCGGAGGAGGGACGTCGCTAGCAGCGGGGAGCGACGTACCCGTCGCTGCCGGTGCGGACGTACGCGTCGGAGACGTACTGGCCGCTGCCGATGTTGTCCCAGATGTTCGAGGTGCCGTACGGGCCCGACACCCAGGTGCCCGGTGTCTGGCAGTTGATCCGGACCTCGGCGCCCTCGGGCAGGACCCGGACGACGGAGTAGGCGGTGCCGGGGCCGCTGCGGACGTTCAGCCGGTAGCCCGGAGCGACCGCGTAGGAGCGTGTGGCCGTGGCCGCCATCGTCTCCGCCGTCGCCCTCTCGTCCCCGCCCGCGATGTCCCGCGTCTGGTCGACAGACATGAGAAAACCTCCCCCGTTGCACCCCACGACTGTCGTGGGGCCACGTTGATACCCCTGGATCAAGCCATGAAACACCAGTTCGCAACTCGCACGCGGAGGCTGGCACGCCGCCTCGGTCCCACGCGCACCATCGACTAGGCTCCGAGCGTCGCGCGCGCGGACGAACAGCACGGGGGTGGTTCCATGGCGTCGCAGCGGAACGCCGGAGCGGGCGCGGAAGCGGAACTTCCGGAGTACGCCGGTCACTACCGTCTGGAGTCCTGTCTGGGCTCGGGCGGCATGGGCGTCGTGCATCTGGCCCGGAGCACCTCGGGGATGCGGGTCGCGGTGAAGGTCGTGCACGCCCGGTATGCGATGGACCCCGAGTTCAGAGGGCGGTTCCGGCAGGAGGTGGCCGCGGCGCGGCGGGTGAGCGGGGCTTTCACCGCGCCGGTCGTCGACGCCGATCCGGAGGGCGGGCGGCCCTGGATGGCCACCTTGTACATCCCCGGTCCGACGCTCTCCGAACAGGTCAAGCGGAACGGGCCCATGGACCCGGACCAGTCGCGTCGGCTGATGGCCGGGCTCGCGGAGGCGCTGCGCGACATCCACCGGGTCGGGGTCGTGCACCGGGACCTGAAGCCGAGCAACGTGCTGCTCGCCGAGGACGGGCCGAAGGTCATCGACTTCGGCATCTCCCGGCCGAAGGACAGCGAACTGCGCACCGAGACGGGGAAGTTGATCGGTACGCCGCCGTTCATGGCGCCCGAGCAGTTCCGGCGGCCCCGGGAAGTGGGCCCCGCGGCCGACGTGTTCGCCCTCGGGTCGCTCATGGTGCACGCGACGACGGGGCGCGGTCCGTTCGACTCCGACAGCCCGTACGTCGTCGCCTACCAGGTCGTGCACGACGAGCCCGACCTGACCGGCGTACCGGAGTCGCTCGCGCCGCTGGTGCTGCGGTGTCTCGCCAAGGAGCCCGGCGACCGGCCCACGCCGGACGAGCTGATGCGGCAACTGCGGTCAGTGGCGGCGGCGTACGACACGCAGGTGTTCGTACCGGCGCCGCGGACACCCGAAGCTCGGGAGGCACGGGAGGAGGCCGCGCCGGAGTCCTTGGCGGACGCGCCCGCGGAGCGGCCCGCGCGGCGGCTCGGCAGGCGGACGGTTCTGGTGGCGGGGGTGCTCTGCCTCGCCGTGCTCGGCGGGCTCGCCTCGGTGCAGATGTTCGGCGGCGCGGAACCGGCACGGAACACCACGGCCGCGCGGAGCGCGCCGGGCGGCTTCGGGGTGTGGGAGGCGGCACCCGGCGCGGAGGACGGCGGCATGCCCCAGTGCTCGTACGGGGCGGAGAAGCTGCTGTGTGCGCTTCCCGGCCTGGTCTTCGCCCTCGACCCGGCCGACGGCCGCACCCTGTGGCGGCACGACGTCGTGGGGACGACGCGGAGCGAACCGCCGATCATGTCGGGCGGCCTCGTCCAGCCCTCCCTCGATCTGATCGGCGACCTGGAGGCGCTCGATCCGGCCACGGGCGAGCCGGTGTGGCAGGAGGCCCCGCCCGAGTACGACGGAATACGGACGGTCGGCGACATGCTCCTGCTGACCCGCTCCGACGGGATGGTCACGGGCGTGAACAGCGCCTCGGGCGAGACCAGGTGGTCCCGCCGGATCCCGGGGCAGGCCGTGCCGTACTTCTCCTCGTTCGCCGGGGAGTCGGAGGAGGCGGGCGGGCCGTCGGCGTACGCGGCGAGTCCGTCCGGGGACGGGAGCGGGACCCGGGTCACCGCGGTGGATCCGGCGACGGGTGACGTGCGGTGGGACGCGGAGCTGGAGGGGACGCTGACGCCCGTGGGAGCGGCGGACGGTGCCGTGTACCTCCGCGTCGAGGGCGCCACCCACGGGGACGTGAAGGTCCTGCTCCGCTACACGCCCGGCACCGGGGAGACCCGCCGGGTGACGCTGCCCGTGCCGGTCGAGGAGGCGCAGGCCGGGATGCGCGGGGACACCTTGTACCTCATGGGCGCGGGCGGCTCGCTGGTGGCCGTCGACATGGCGGCGGGGAAGCAGCTGTGGCGGCTGGAGACGGGCGTGAGCCGGGGCTCGGTGCCCGTCTCCGACGGGCGGCACGTGTACGTCACCGCGCCCGACGGGCGGCTGCTGGGCGTCGACGCCCGTGAGGGGAAGCTCCTCGGGCAGACCCGGCCGCGGCTCGGCCCCGAATCCGACCGGGTCCCCGCCTCGCTGCCCACGCCGGTGCTCGCGGGCGGTCACGTCTACGCCGGTGCGCCCGACGGGACCGTGTTCGCCGTGTCGGGGCGCGACCCGGCCGACTGGTGAACCGGACGGGCCGCTGTCCGGACGGACGGCGCCCCGGAACGGGAAGGCCGGCCCAGGGGCCGCCGAGCCGGTGATCGCGGACGGGCCCGTCCAGGCGTCCGCGCGTCCGCGCCCGACGAGGCCGTGTCGCCGTGGACGGGCGGGATGCGAGGGCCTGCCGACGGCGAGGGCCGCCCCCGCGGTGCGGAAACGGCCCTGCTCACGGCCCGGTGGGGCTCAGCCCAGCTTGCTGACGTCCCGCACCGCTCCCTTGTCCGCGCTGGTCGCCATCGCCGCGTACGCCTTCAGGGCGGCGGAGACCTTGCGGTCGCGGTTCTTCGGGGCGTACCGGCCGTTCAGGGCCTGCTCGCGGCGGGTCAGTTCCGCCTCGTCGACCAGCAGCTCGATCGAGCGGCTCGGGATGTCGATGCGGATGCGGTCGCCGTCCTCGACCAGGGCGATGGTGCCGCCCGAGGCCGCCTCCGGGGAGGCGTGGCCGATGGACAGGCCGGACGTGCCGCCGGAGAAGCGGCCGTCGGTGATCAGGGCGCAGGCCTTTCCGAGGCCGCGGCTCTTCAGGTACGACGTCGGGTAGAGCATCTCCTGCATGCCGGGGCCGCCCTTGGGGCCCTCGTAGCGGATGACGACGACGTCGCCCTCCTTGACCTGCTTGGTGAGGATCTTCTCGACGGCTTCGTCCTGCGACTCGCAGACGACCGCCGGGCCCTCGAAGGTCCAGATGGACTCGTCGACGCCGGCCGTCTTCACGACGCAGCCGTCGACGGCGAGGTTGCCGCGCAGCACCGCCAGGCCGCCGTCCTTGGAGTAGGCGTGCTCGGCGGAGCGGATGCAGCCGCCCTCGGCGTCCTCGTCCAGGGAGTCCCAGCGCTCGGACTGGGAGAAGGCCTCGGCGGAGCGGACGCAGCCGGGGGCCGCGTGCCACAGTTCCACCGCCTCCTGGGAGGGGGAGCCGCCGCGGACGTCCCAGGTCTTCAGCCAGTCGGCCAGGGACGGGCTGTGGACGGCGTGGACGTCCTCGTTGAGCAGGCCCGCGCGGTGCAGCTCGCCGAGGAGGGCGGGGATGCCGCCCGCGCGGTGCACGTCCTCCATGTAGTACGTGCGGTCCTTGGCGACGTTCGGGGCGACTTTGGCCAGGCAGGGGACGCGGCGCGAGAGGGCGTCCATCTCGGTGAGGCCGAAGGGGACCTCCGCCTCCTGGGCGGCGGCCAGCAGGTGCAGGATCGTGTTGGTGGAGCCGCCCATCGCGATGTCGAGCGCCATGGCGTTCTCGAAGGCCGCGGGGGTGGCGATGTTGCGGGGCAGGACCGAGTCGTCGTCCTGCTCGTAGTAGCGGCGGGTGAGGTCCATGACCGTGCGCGCGGCGTTCTCGTAGAGCGCCTTGCGGGCGGTGTGGGTGGCCAGGACCGAGCCGTTGCCGGGCAGGGAGAGGCCGATGGCCTCGGTGAGGCAGTTCATCGAGTTGGCGGTGAACATGCCGGAACAGGAGCCGCAGGTCGGGCAGGCGTTCTCCTCGATGCGCAGGACGTCCGCGTCGGAGACCTTGTCGTTGGCCGCCTCGACCATGGCGTCGACCAGGTCCAGCGTGCGGACCGTGCCGTCGACCAGGGTGGCGCGGCCGGACTCCATCGGGCCGCCGGAGACGAACACCGTGGGGATGTTCAGGCGCAGGGCCGCGTTGAGCATGCCCGGGGTGATCTTGTCGCAGTTGGAGATGCAGATCAGGGCGTCCGCGCGGTGCGCCTCGACCATGTACTCCACGCTGTCCGCGATCAGGTCGCGGGAGGGCAGGGAGTACAGCATGCCGCCGTGGCCCATCGCGATGCCGTCGTCGACGGCGATGGTGTTGAACTCGCGCGGGATGCCGCCGGCCGCGGTCACCGCCTCGCTGACGATCCGGCCGACCGGGGCGAGGTGGGTGTGGCCGGGGACGAACTCCGTGAAGCTGTTGGCGACGGCGATGATCGGCTTCCGCCCGATGTCCGCGCCGGGTACACCGGAGGCACGCATAAGGGCGCGGGCGCCCGCCATGTTGCGGCCGTGGGTGACTGTGCGGGACCTCAGTTCGGGCATCGTCGCTCGCTCCTTCGGAGAGTTATGACTGTCGTCGAGCGTACGCCGGTCATCCAGAGGGCGGGACGAGGTGTCCGGAATGCGGGACGAATGTCTCAGCGCACGCGGGTCGGGTGTCCCGGTCCGAAGGAGCGTCAGCCTCCGGTGAGGTGCCCCTGCACCACCGGTGCCACCCGCTCGACGATCTGCTCGGCGTCCGCCGAGGCCAGCGGCTCCACCTTGATCACGTACCGGATCATCGCGATGCCGACCAGTTGCGCGGCGGCGAGCTCGGCGCGCAGCTCCGCGTCCGGGACGCCGAGCTGTCCGGCGATCCGGCGCAGCAGCTGGCTGGCGATCAGGCGGCGGAAGACACCGGCCGCGATCTCGTTGTTCACGGCGGAGCGGACGATCGCGAGCAGCGGGGCCCGAGTGACCGGGCTCTCCCAGAGCCCGATGATCATCCGTGTCATCCGTTCGCCCACCTCGTCGAGCGGTCCGTCGAGAACCGTGTCCCGCGCGGTGAGCACCGGCGCGAAGGCGACCTCCACGGCGGCCTCGAACACCTGCTCCTTGGTGCCGAAGTAGTGGTGCACCAGCGCGGAGTCGACCCCGGCCGACTTGGCGATGCCCCGGACGGACGTCTTCTCGTACCCCCGCGCGGAGAACTCCTCGCGGGCCGCGTCGAGGATGCGGTCCCGGGTGCCGGCCGATTCCGTACGGGGCGGACGGCCGCGGCGCCGGGCGGTGCCGTCGCTCCGCGTGGGGGTGCCGTCGCTCGCGGAGGCGTCCGGGCCGTCGCTCGCGGACACGTCCGGGCCGTCGCTCGCGGTGCGGCCGGTCATCGCCGCGGCACCTCGATCGCGGAGGCGGCGGAGGACAGGTGCCGGCGGGTGAACGCCAGCGCCTCGGCCAGGTCGGCCTCGCGCTCCGCGCTCGACATGGCCCGGCGGGTGTTGACCTCGATGACGACATGACCGTCGAAGCCGCTCGACGCGAGGCGCTCCAGCACCTCGGCGCAGGGCTGGTCGCCGCGGCCGGGCACCAGGTGCTCGTCCTTGGCGGAACCCTTGCCGTCGGCGAGGTGGACGTGGCCGAGGCGGTCGCCCATGCGGTCGATCATCTGCAGGGCGTCGGTGCGGGCGGTCGAGGCGTGGCTGAGGTCGATCGTGAAGTGGCGGTAGTCCTCCTTGGTGACGTCCCAGTCGGGGGCGTACGCGAGCATCTCGCGGTCGCGGTAGCGCCAGGGGTACATGTTCTCCACCGCGAACCGCACGTCCGTCTCGCCGGCCATCCGCCAGACGCCCTCCACGAAGTCGCGGGCGTACTGCCGCTGCCAGCGGAAGGGGGGATGGACGACGACCGTGCCGGCGCCGAGCTTCTCGGCGGCGGCCTGGGCCCGCTGGAGCTTGGTCCAGGGGTCGGTGGACCACACGCGCTGCGTGATGAGCAGGCAGGGCGCGTGGACGGCCAGGATGGGGATGCGGTGGTAGTCGCTGAGTCTGCGCAGCGCCTCGATGTCCTGGCTGACCGGATCGGTCCACACCATGACCTCGACGCCGTCGTACCCGAGGCGTGCGGCCATCTCGAAGGCCGTCGCCGTCGACTCCGGGTAGACGGAGGCCGTCGACAGGGCGACCTTCGCATCCGGGATGCGGACTACGTCCCTTGGTTCTGCCACGAGCCTCAGATTACGGGGTGGGGCCGGGTGGGTGCGGGGTGCCCGTTCGCCGTTGTGGCGTTTGTCATGAGCGGAAGGCCGCTATCCCTGGCCCATGTGATCCAGTCTGCGGAGTATCACGCCCTCCCGCAGGGCCCAGGGGCAGATCTCCAGGCGTTCCACGCCGAACAGGTCCATGGCGCCCTCCGCGACCAGGGCCCCGGCGACCAGCTGGCCCGCGCGGGCCTCGGAGACGCCGGGCAGTTCGGCGCGCTCGGCGGCGGCCATGGCGGCGAGCCTGGGCACCCAGGCCTCCAGGGACTCCCGTTTCAGCTCGCGCTGGACGTACAGGCCCTCGGCGGAGCCGGGGGCGCCGGCGATGCGGGCGAGCTGCCTGAAGGTCTTGGAGGTGGCCACCACGTGGTCGGGTGCGCCGAAGCGGCTGAACTCCCCGACCGTGCGGGCTATCTCGGTGCGGACGTGGCGGCGCAGCGCGCGCACGTCGTCCGGCTCGGGCGGGTCGCCGGGCAGCCGGGCGGCGGTGAGGCGGCCGGCGCCGAGCGGCAGGGACGCCGTGGCGTCGGGCTCCTCGTCCATGCCGTAGGCGATCTCCAGGGAGCCGCCGCCGATGTCGATGACGAGCAGTTTCCCGGCCGACCAGCCGAACCAGCGGCGGGCGGCGAGGAAGGTGAGCCGGGCCTCCTCCTCGCCGCTGAGCACCTGCAGCTCGACCCCGGTCTCCTCGCGCACGCGCGTGAGCACGTCGTCGGCGTTGTACGCGTCGCGCACCGCGGAGGTCGCGAACGGCAGCAGTTCCTCGACGCCCTTGTCCTCGGCCGCCCGGAGCGCGTCGTGGACGACCGCGACCAGCCGGTCGACCCCGTCGGGGCCGATGGCCCCGTTGGCGTCGAGGAGCTGGGCGAGGCGCAGTTCCGCCTTGTGCGAGTGCGCGGGCAGCGGGCGCGCGCCGGGATGCGCGTCCACCACCAGCAGGTGCACCGTGTTCGAACCCACGTCGAGGACACCGAGTCTCATGCACCGAACGCTACTGCCCGCCGCACGGTGTGATGCCCTGCCTGCGGTGGTCGAGCCGGTCCCGGCGGAGGGCGCGGGCGACTTACCCTGGACGGGTGCCAAAGACGAAAAAGGCGAAGGACGACAAGACGGACAAGAAGGCCAAGAAGGACAAGAAGGCCGGACTGGCCGAGGGTTCTTCGCGGGTGACAGCACCACGGGCGCCGGGAACGGCGCCGGTGGACGACGAGAAGGGGCTCGACTTCGCCCGCGCGTGGGTGGAGTTTCCCGATCCGGCGGACGACGAGCAGGTCTTCCGCTGTGATCTGACCTGGCTGACCTCTCGCTGGAACTGCATCTTCGGCAGCGGCTGCCAGGGCATCCAGGCGGGCCGCGCGGACGACGGCTGCTGCACCCTGGGCGCGCACTTCTCGGACGAGGACGACGAGAAGCGGGTCGCCGGACACGTGGCGAGGCTCACACCGGACATCTGGCAGCACCACGCGGAGGGCACGAAGAACGGCTGGGTCTCCGAGGACGAGGACGGCGACCGTCAGACCCGTCCGTTCCAGGGCTCGTGCATCTTCCAGAACCGGCCGGGCTTCGCGGGCGGCATGGGCTGCTCGCTGCACATCCTCGCCCTGAAGGAGGGCCGGGAGCCGCTGGAGACCAAGCCGGACGTGTGCTGGCAGCTGCCCGTCCGGCGGACCTACGACTGGATCGACCGGCCCGACGACACGCGCGTGCTGCAGGTGTCGATCGGTGAGTACGACCGTCGGGGCTGGGGCCCGGGCGGCCACGACCTGCACTGGTGGTGCACCTCGGCCACCTCGGCGCACGGCGCCGGGGACCCGGTGTACGTCTCCTACCGCGCGGAGCTGACCGAGCTGATGGGCAAGGCGGGCTACGACCGTCTGGTCGAGCTGTGCGAGGAACGGCTGGCCTCGCAGCTGCCCCTGCTGGCCCCGCATCCGGCGGACCCCGCCTGACGTTCCCGGAAGGACGTGACCGGGCTCGGGGCGTCTCACCCGGTGGGCGGCGCCGGGTCCTCCGGGCCGGTCGTCACCGGGTCGGAGGGGGCGGGGCCGCCCGTCGTGGGGTCCGGGCCGGGCGAGGACGGCGGGTCGCCCGGAGCGGGCTGCGAGGGCGCCGGTGTCGTGGGCGTCGGCTCCGGTCCTGGCGACGACGGAGGCGGGCCGCTCGGTGTGCCGGGGTGCGCGGTGCCCGGGCCGCCGGGGTGGCCGGAGGGCGAACCGCCGCCCGGGGCGGAGGGTGCGGGACCGTGGCCGTCGATGGTCACGACGGAACCGGCGGGTGAGATCGCCACGGTCGCGCTCCAGCGGCCGGAGGGCTCGCGCAGCTGGTCGACGTACACCCTGACCGTCACCGACTCGCCGGGCGCGAGCGTGCCCGACGACCGGCTCGGATAGAGCCAGGACGCTCCCGTCGACACGGACCAGCGGACCGGTTCGGCACCCGTCGCGGTCAGGGTGATCAGCGTGGTGTCGCCGCTGTGGCCGGCCGTGACGCCCAGCGCGGCGGCGCCCTCGCGCCCGGCTCCGGCGACGCTCACGACCTCCACGGACACGTCCGGCTCGCCGTCCTCACCGAATCCGGTGCCGGGCCGTGTGCTCGCGTTGCCGGTGCTCTCGTAGCCGCCCGCTCCCTCCCCCTCGAGGTCGAGGGGGCCGCCGTCCTCCCGCGCGAAGGCCGTGCGACCGTCCTGGGCCTCGCCCACCGGGGTGCCCCGGTAGGCGGCCCACAGGGCGAGCACCGGCGCGGCGACGACGGTGGCGACGACCGTCGTCGTGACGGCACGCGCGCGCAGCCGGTCCCGCCGGGCGACGCGGTCCTTGGGGTCCATCGGGAAACCGCGCCGGTCGAAGCGGGGCGCGGCGCCGCGCCCGCGCGGGTGGTGCGCCATGGCGGCGTGCAGGGCCGCTCCGGGCGCCGGGAGGACGGGGAGCGCGTCCGGTGTGACGCTGGTGCCGGGCCAGCGGCCGGGAACGGCCCGCCCGGCGGTACGGCGGCAGCGCGGGCAGTCGTCGACGTGCCGGACGAGCTCGCGGCGCAGGGTCGCGCTGAGCACGAACTGCCGGTCGCCGGTGAGATGCGCCACGCCCGGACAGGCGCCGGTCTCGACGACGGCGAGCGCCGCGCGGGTGCGTTCCACCTCGCAGGCCGCGGCGGCGAGCAGTTCGCGCGCGGCGGCCGGCTGCATGCCGAGCACGGCGGCGACCTCGTGGGCGGCGAGGTGGTGACGCACGGCGAGTTCGAGCGCCTCGCGCTGCTCGGGCGTGGTGCCGGCGGCCTCCGGCCAGGCCAGCTCGGCCAGTTCGCGGCGGCGCTGCTCCCGGACGTCCTCGGAGACGGCCGGGACGGTGGCGGTCCCGGCCGCCCGCCGGCCGGCGCGGCCCACGGCGTGGGTGGCCCGGCGTTTCTGCCTGGCCTCGGCCAGCTCGCGCAGACACGCCCAGCGGGCCAGGGCGTACAGCCAGGCCCTGCGGCTCCCGGGCTCCTCGGGGACGTGCCGCCCGCGGCGTTCCGCGAGCACGAGGACGTCGGCCAGGGCGGCGGTCGCCGCGTCGTGGTCGCACAGCACGGACAGGCAGTAGGTGAACAGGCCGTCCAGATCGGACTCGTAGCGGGTGGCCGGCCGCTGGGCCAGCGTGCGCGCGGCTCCGCGGTCGCGCACTTCCCGGTGCGTCCGGTGTGTTCCGGTCGTGCGGGTCGAGGTCTCCGGGCCGCTGCTCGTCATCCGGCGACCGTAGGCGGCGCGGGGCGGCGCCTTCCGGAGCCCTGCGCACTTTTAATCCGTACGGGTGAAACGATCCCTCTATCGGGGACAGGAACCTTTCGCTTCCCGTTCGCCGGCTCTCCGGGGCCGCCGCCCCGGACCCCGTTGCGGCCTGAACGGCCTCGTCCTCGGGCTCCCCCAGGGCCCCCGGACGGGCCGGAAACGCCCGGTCCCGTGCGACGGGCAAGGGTGCGGACGTCCCGTTGTCAGTGGGTGCCGTTACCGTTTTCGCATGGCTGCCCGTACCAAGACCACCAAGGACCGACCGTCCTACCGCTGCACCGAGTGCGGCTGGCAGACGGCCAAGTGGCTCGGTCGCTGCCCCGAGTGCCAGGCATGGGGGACGATCGAGGAGTACGGCGCGCCCGCGGTCCGTACGACGGCGCCCGGGCGGGTCACCACCTCCGCCCTGCCCATCGGCCAGGTCGACGGCCGTCAGGCCACCGCCCGCTCCACCGGCGTGCCCGAGCTGGACCGGGTGCTCGGCGGCGGCCTCGTGCCCGGCGCGGTGGTGCTGGTCGCGGGTGAGCCGGGCGTGGGCAAGTCCACACTGCTGCTGGACGTGGCGGCCAAGTCGGCGAGCGACGAGCACCGCACGCTGTACGTCACCGGGGAGGAGTCGGCGAGCCAGGTCCGGCTGCGCGCCGACCGCATCCACGCCATCGACGACCACCTGTACCTCGCCGCCGAGACGGATCTGTCCGCCGTGCTCGGCCACTTGGACGCGGTGAAGCCGTCCCTGCTGATCATGGACTCGGTGCAGACGGTGGCGTCCCCCGAGATCGACGGCGCCCCGGGCGGCATGGCCCAGGTCCGCGAGGTGGCCGGCGCGCTGATCCGGGCCTCCAAGGAGCGCGGGATGTCCACGCTCCTCGTGGGCCACGTCACCAAGGACGGCGCGATCGCCGGGCCGCGCCTGCTGGAGCACCTGGTGGACGTCGTCCTGCACTTCGAGGGCGACCGGCACGCGCGCCTGCGTCTGGTGCGCGGCGTCAAGAACCGCTACGGCACGACGGACGAGGTGGGCTGCTTCGAGCTGCACGACGAGGGCATCACGGGCCTGGCGGACCCCAGCGGACTTTTCCTGACCCGTCGTGCCGAACCGGTCCCGGGCACCTGCCTGACCGTCACCCTGGAGGGCCGCCGCCCCCTGGTCGCCGAAGTGCAGGCGCTCACGGTCGACTCGCAGATCCCCTCGCCCCGGCGCACCACGTCCGGCCTGGAGACCTCACGCGTGTCGATGATGCTGGCGGTGCTGGAACAGCGCGGCCGGATCAGCGCTTTGGGCAAACGGGACATCTACTCCGCGACGGTGGGCGGGGTGAAGCTCTCGGAACCGGCCGCGGACCTGGCCGTCGCGCTCGCGCTGGCGTCGGCGGCGAGCGACACCCCGCTGCCGAAGAACCTGGTCGCGATCGGCGAGGTCGGCCTCGCCGGCGAGGTGAGACGGGTCACGGGCGTCCAGCGCAGACTCGCCGAGGCACACCGTCTGGGCTTCACGCACGCCCTGGTACCGGGCGATCCGGGCAAGGCCCCGCCGGGCATGAAGGTGCTGGAAGTGGCGGACATAGGGGACGCGCTGCGGGTCCTTCCGCGCTCCCGTCGCCGAGAGGCCCCACGGGACGAGGAGGACCGCCGGTAGACTTTGCCCAGGTCTCGCCCGTCCGTACGAACCGAGTGTGCGGAGCGACGGCGCCCCAGAACCTGCGACCGGAGGAGTGCAGTGGCAGCCAACGACCGGGCGGCGGCTCCCGGAAAGTCCGGTGGGAGTGCCGGTTCCGATGGCCTGATGCGCGCCTCGCTGAGCGCCGTGGCACCCGGCACCGCCCTGCGTGACGGCCTGGAGCGCGTGCTCCGCGGCAACACCGGCGGTCTCATCGTGCTCGGTTCCGACAAGACCGTCGAGGCACTGTGCAGCGGCGGCTTCGTGCTGGACGTCGAGTTCACCGCGACCCGGCTGCGCGAGCTGTGCAAGCTGGACGGCGGCATCGTGCTGTCGTCCGACCTGTCCAAGATCCTGCGGGCGGGCGTCCAGCTGGTGCCGGACCCGACCATCCCCACCGAGGAGACCGGCACCCGGCACCGCACCGCCGACCGCGTCTCCAAGCAGGTCGGCTTCCCGGTCGTCTCCGTCTCCCAGTCGATGCGCCTGATCGCGCTGTACGTCGACGGCCACCGCCGGGTCCTGGAGGACTCGGCGGCGATCCTGTCCCGCGCCAACCAGGCGCTGGCCACCCTGGAGCGCTACAAGCTCCGTCTCGACGAGGTCGCGGGCACGCTGTCGGCGCTGGAGATCGAGGACCTGGTGACCGTCCGGGACGTCTCGGCGGTCGCGCAGCGGCTGGAGATGGTGCGCCGCATCGCCACCGAAATCGCCGAATACGTGGTCGAACTGGGCACCGACGGCCGTCTCCTCGCCCTTCAGCTGGACGAGTTGATCGCGGGCGTGGAACCGGAGCGCGAGCTGGTCGTACGGGACTACGTGCCCGAGCCCACCGCCAAGCGCTCCCGCACGGTCGACGAGGCGCTGCACGAGCTGAACGTGCTCACGCACGCGGAGTTGCTGGAGCTGCCGACGGTGGCCCGCGCACTGGGGTACACCGGCTCGCCCGAGACCCTGGACTCCGCGGTGTCCCCGCGCGGCTTCCGGCTGCTGGCGAAGGTGCCGCGGCTGCCGGGCGCGATCATCGACCGGCTGGTGGAGCACTTCGGCGGGCTGCAGAAGCTGCTCGCCGCGAGCGTGGACGATCTGCAGACGGTGGACGGGGTCGGCGAGGCGCGGGCGCGGAGCGTGCGCGAGGGACTGTCGCGGCTGGCGGAGAGCTCGATCCTCGAGCGGTACGTCTAGGACTGCCGTCACCGCGGGCAATCGTGCCTCCCCCAGTGCCTCAAGGGCCTGGGAGGTGCCCCCAGGGCGATGGGGGTCCCCCCGCTCGAGCGAAGCCGAGAGTGGGGGAGCAGCCGAGAGTGGGGGAGGCACCCCGCAAGCGGGGGAAAGCGAAACCCACCCCCAGCGGGCTAGTCGGCCTTCAGCACGAAGGACGTGCGCACCTTCTCGAAGCCCGGCGCCTTCGCCTCCACCAGGTAGGTCCCCGCTCCGGCCGCGCCGGCCTTCGGCGTCGCGCACTCCGGCGCACTCGCCTTGCGGTCCCACTTCACGGTGTAGGTGATGCTGTCCTCCGCGGGCACCCGGAACACCAGGCTCCGCGCCCCCTTCGGGCAGTCGTCCGACGCCCAGTACGCGTCGTCGCCACTCGCCGGAGTGATCGTCAACACCGCGTTGTCCGGCCCGAGATCGACCTTGCAGTCGCCCCCGGAGATGTTCCGCGCGGTGAGCAGGAACGTGGGCGTCTGCCCCGGCTCATAGGCGTTGTGGGAACTGCGCAGACTGAACTTCACCGCGTTCGCCGTGCAGTTGGGCAGTGAGGACCCCGATCCGGCCGGCAGCGCGTCACCCGCGCCGACCCCCGCCGACGTACCGCCCTCGGAACCACCGCCCGCGCTGCCCCCGGTACCGCCGTCCGATCCCCCGGCACCACCGGAGTCCGCGGGATCACCGTTGTCCCCGTCGTCACCGGACCCGGACGACGAGCCACCGGTACCACCGGAACCGCCCGAACCGTCGGAACCTCCGTCCCCCGACTCGTCGCGTCCGCCCGGCGCCTGACTGATCGCCGGCCCCGAACCCGACGGTCCCGGAGTGATGGAGGGCGCGGGATTCTTGCCGTTGGCCCCGTTGTCACGGTCGCCGCCGTCCCCGCCGCCGGAGACCACCACCCAGGTGATCAACAACGCCAACAGGGCCAGCACGGACAGCAGTACGGCCCTCCGCCGCCAGTAGATGGTGGAGGGAAGCGGCCCGACCGGATTGCGCAGAGATCCCACGGCGCAAACTGTACGAGAGATCGGCGCGTTCGCTTGCCGCACCCGCCGCTCCGAGCCCAACTTTTCCGGATCATCATTCCGGTAAGGGCCCGTCACCCCCTGTCTTTCGTCAGGGGTGACACGCGACGATCGCGGGGTGTGACCGTATCGGCGTCTCGCCTACGGTCCGTGACCATGGACTTCGTGGACAGCGGGCTCTACCGCGACATCACCGACTACGCGCAGGAGACCCCGGCATGGGCGCAGCACACGGCCGAGATCGGGACGGAGGCCGGACTGCTGGTGTTCGTCGCGCTGTTCGTCGCCGGCTGGTGGCGGGCGCGGCACGCCGACACCCACGCGTTCGCGATCGCGGCCCTTGCACCTCTGGCCACGGCTGTGGCGTACGTGTGCAGTGAGGTGCTCAAATCCGGTGTGACGGAGGAACGTCCGTGCCGTGCGGTCGCCGGCGCCGCCGCTTCCCTCGCGGAGTGTCCGCCGCGCGGCGACTGGTCGTTCCCCAGCAATCACGCGACGATCGCGGGCGCCTCGGCCCTGACCCTGGTCCTGGTCCGGCGCGCGCTCGTCTGGCTGACCGCACCGCTGGCCCTGCTGATGGCGTTCTCCCGGGTGTTCGTCGGCGTGCACTACCCGCACGACGTGGCCGCGGGCCTGCTGCTCGGCACGGTCGTCGCCTTCACCGTCGTACGACTGGGCACGCGTCCGGCGGTCCGGCTCGCGGAGGCGATGCGCGCCTCGTCGGCGTCCACCGCGCGGTGGCTCACCGGGCCGGGACCGGAAACCGTCGTCCGCGCGGCGCCGCCGTACGCCACGCACCGGCGCCGCTGAGCGGGTTCAGCTCGCCACCAGGCCCGCCTCGTAGGCGACGATCGCCGCCTGTACGCGATTGCGCACGCCGAGCCGGTCGAGGACCGCGCTGACGTACGCCTTCACGGTGCCCTCGACGAGATGCAGCCGGGCGGCGATCTCCGGGTTGGACAGTCCGGCTCCGACCAGGCCGAGCACCTCGCGTTCGCGCGGGCTCAGCACCGCCACGCGCTCGTGCGCCTCGGCCTCCCGGGCGAGCCGCCCGCCGCCGTCGGCTCCGCCCAGGCCCTCGATGACGTACCGGGCCACCTTGGGCGACAGGAAGGCCGCGCCGCCCGCCACCGCCCGTACACCCGCGATGAGTTCGTACGGGTCACCGGACTTGAGCAGGAAGCCGGTGGCGCCGCCGCCGAGGGCGCGGGCCACGTAGGCGCGTTCGGAGAAGGTGGTGAGCATGGCCACGGCCGTGCCGGGGACGGTGCGGCCGATCTCCTCGGCCGCCGCGAGCCCGTCCAGACGGGGCATGCGGATGTCGAGCAGCGCCACATCCGGGCGGTGTGCCTGCGCCAGCTCGACGGCCTCCCGCCCGTCGCCCGCCTCGGCGACGACCTCCGTCTCGCCGCTGCTCCCCAGGATGGCGCACACCCCGGCGCGCACCATCGCCTCGTCGTCGGCCAACAGGACCCTGATCACGGTGCGAACTCCTCGTACTCCTCCCGCCCTTCGCCGGACAGTCCGACGCGCGGGATCACATCCTTGGCGGCCAGGCGCCCCTCGTCGTCGAAGCAGAGCCGGAAGTGGTCGACGGAGACGAAGAGCTCGCCGCTCGCACGGTAGTAGCGGCAGTCGGTGCCCTCGGGTGGCGCGGGCGCGCGCTCCGTCGGCGGGTCCCGGACGTCCCGGTCCGGCAGCACCTGCGCGACCTCGCCGGCCGGCGCGCCCAGGCGCAGTCCCGCGTACGCGGCGGGCTCCAGCACCGCACGCGTCTCGGTGTACGCGTACCAGCCGATCGCCGAACCGACCAGGACGACGCCCGCACCGGCGGAGGCGCCGAGACCGGCGGCGACCCGGCGGCGGGCGCGGGTGAAGGGCGCGGACGGCGGGCGCGGTGGCCGGGCGGCCGTGTCCGCCCGGGCCGGGACGTACGCCCGGACCCGGTATCCGTCGGCGTGCGGGCCCGCCTCGAAGGTGCCGCCGACCGCGGTGACGGCGGCCCGCAGCCCGAGCAGGCCCGAACCTCCTCCGGGAGGCGGGGAACTCCGCTCGGCCGGCCGTCCGTTGGTGATGGTGACGGTCGCTCCTCGGACGTCGTCCCCCGTCACCGCGACGACGACGGGTGCGCCCGGCGCGTGCCGGGCCGCGTTGGTCAGCGCCTCCCTGGCCACCCGGTGCAGCAGCCGCTCGGCGACCCCGCCGGGTGCGACGGCCGTGTCCTGCCCGCCGGACTCCCAGCGCACCGGCAGCCCGGACTCCGCGGCGCGGGCGACGAGTTGCTCGACGTTCTCGCCGGCCGGGGCGAGCGGCACGGGTTCGTCGTCCTCGCGCAGCACGCCGATGATGCGGTGCAGCCGGTCCGTGGCGTCGGCGGCCGCCGCGCGCAGGTCGGACGCGGCGGCCCGGTGATGGCCGGGGAGGTCGGCGGCGACCTGGAGGGCGCCCGCGCGCAGGGCGATCAGGCTCAGCTCGTGGCCCAGCGAGTCGTGCATGTCCTGGGCGATCCTGGACCGCTCGCGCAGCCGGGCGCGTTCCTCGGTGAGCCGCTGCTCCTCCTCCAGGCGGGCCGCCCGCAGCCAGCCCGCCGCGGTGAGCTCGCGGCTCTGCCGCCAGTAGCGCCCGCCGAGCCAGGGGAAGACGCAGCCGAAGAGGAGGGTGCCGGTCAGGACCAGCCACTCGGGGACCGGATCGGGCCCGGTGAGCGCGATCTTCACAGTGCCGGCGCAGCCGACGGCGGCGAAGCACAGCGCCGCCGGGGCGGTGCGGTGCGCCCGCAGTCCGAGCAGCAGCGCGAACAGGCCGAGCGCGGGGCCGTAGGAGACGCTGAACAGCGCCGGGGCGAGGGCCAGGCTCAGCGCGGCAGCCAGCCCGAAGGCAGCCAGGGGCAGGCGCCGGGACACGGCGGTGGCGGCGGCGAGCACTCCGAGTCCGGCCAGCTGCTGCCAGAGCGCGCGCGGCTCGTTCATCCCGAGGCGGTGCGCGGTGAGCGCCGGCGCGGCGAGGGCCGCCCAGAGCAGGCAGCCCCTGCCGAGCGCGGCCGGGCGAGCACGTTCCATGCCCCCGACGCTACAAGCGGACGTCCCCGCGGCACTGCTGCCGATCGTCAGGTGCCCGTCACTCCCCGGGATGCTTCTTGTTCCCCCCACCTCCACCGTGGCGGTCCCCCCGCAGGCGGGCCCCGGCGTGGCAGGATCGACGGGTCATGACTGCTCCCACGAAGCCCCCGCACGGTGGCACCGCCGATTCCGCGTCCGAGCGTGCTCCCGGTGAGCCGCTGCACTCCCCCGTCATCGACTGGTTCGACGAGCACGCCCGGGATCTGCCGTGGCGGCGCCCGGAGGCCGGTGCGTGGGGGGTGATGGTCAGCGAGTTCATGCTCCAGCAGACCCCGGTCAACCGGGTCCTGCCCGTCTACGAGCAGTGGCTGGCCCGTTGGCCGCGCCCCGCCGACCTCGCCGCGGAGGCGCCCGGCGAGGCGGTCCGCGCCTGGGGCCGGCTCGGCTACCCGCGCCGCGCGCTCCGGCTGCACGGCGCCGCCGTCGCCATAACCGAACGGCACGGCGGCGACGTACCGGCCGACCACGCCCAGCTGCTGGCGCTGCCCGGCATCGGGGAGTACACGGCCGCGGCGGTGGCGTCGTTCGCGTACGGGCAGCGGCACGCGGTGCTGGACACCAACGTGCGCCGGGTGTTCGCCCGCGCGGTCACCGGCGCGCAGTACCCGCCGAACGCCACCACCGCCGCCGAGCGCCGGCTGGCCCGGGCCCTGCTGCCGGAGGACGCCGCGACCGCCGCGCGGTGGGCCGCCGCCTCCATGGAGCTGGGCGCGCTGGTGTGCACGGCGAAGAACGAGTCGTGCCAGCGCTGCCCGATCGCCGCGCAGTGCGCCTGGCGGCTGGCGGGCAAGCCCGCCCACGACGGCCCGCCGCGCCGGGGCCAGACGTACGCGGGCACGGACCGTCAGGTCCGCGGGCGGCTGCTGGCCGTGTTGCGGGAGGCGCACGGTCCGGTGCCGCAGGCCGCGCTGGACCGGGTGTGGCACGAGCCGGTGCAGCGTGCCCGCGCGCTGGACGGCCTGGTCGCCGACGGTCTGGTGGAGCCGCTGCCGGGCGGTCTGTACCGGCTGCCGATGACCTGACGTTCCGTACAGCCGGCCCACACGCGCATCCGATGTCGGATACAGCCGGTCCCCACACATCCGACGTCGGATACGGCCGGCCCACACACACCACACCGGTACGGCCGGCTCACACACACCACACCGGTGCGGCTGGCCATATCGGCCCATAACACCCTCAACCGGTCGCCCGCTTTACCCCGTTCCTCCTTCCGTTACACAACCGACGGACAGCCGAGGGCTTCCCGCAGGCTGCTTCGCACAGCGCCGTGACAACGCCTCCGTACCTTCGATCACGTGCTCGACAAGAGCACGACGACCACGGAACACAGGCAGGACAACCGGCCCGCGCGGGCGGGCCGGCACGGGGAGCGGGAGGCGGTTCACCATGGCGCAGGACACGGTGCGGGGCGAGGTGCTCGCATTCGAGGAGTACGTCCGCACCCGGCAGGACGCACTGCTGCGCAGCGCCCGCCGCCTGGTCCCGGACCCCGTCGACGCGCAGGACCTGCTGCAGACCGCGCTGGCCCGGACGTACGGCCGCTGGGAGACCATCGAGGACAAGCGGCTGGCCGACGCCTATCTGCGCCGGGTCATGATCAATACGCGGACGGAGTGGTGGCGGGCCCGCAAGCTGGAGGAGGTGCCCACCGAGCAGCTCCCGGACGCCTGTGTGGACGACTCCACCGAGCAGCACGCCGACCGCGCCCTGCTGATGGACATCATGAAGGTCCTCGCCCCGAAGCAGCGCAGTGTCGTGGTGCTGCGACACTGGGAGCAGATGTCCACGGACGAGACGGCCGCCGCCCTCGGCATGTCGGCCGGAACGGTCAAGAGCACGTTGCACCGGGCGCTCGCCCGGCTCCGCGAGGAGCTGGAGGCACGCGATCTGGACGCACGCGCGCTGGAGCGTGAGGAGCGGGAGCGTTGCGCGGCCTGACCGGCGCGGGGCCCACACGGGCCCGGAGCACCGCCCGGGCGGCGAGCACGGCGACGGCCGTGCTCGCCGCCGCCGTCCTGTTCGCCGCCGGCTGCGGCACGGGCGGCACCGGCGCGCGGGACGAGGGCCCGGCGCACGCGGACTCCGTGGCGAGCGCCCCCGCCGCGGCGTCGGTGCAGCCCTCACGGACCCCCGACCGGGTGGACGCGGTCCGGCTGATCAAGGCCGACCCGGCGGTCTCGGCGGAGGTCAAGCGGGAGCTGAAGCCGTGCGTCGCCGACGAGTACCCCGTCGACGTGAGCTACGGAAACCTCACCCGAGGAGCCGTCGACGACGTCGTCGTCAACGTGTTGACCTGCGGGGACGCGGTGGGCGTCGGCTCGTACGTGTACCGCGAGCAGGGCGGCGCGTATGTGAACGTGTTCTCGGCCGAGGAGCCCCCGGTGTACGCGGAGATCGACCGCGGGGACCTGGTGGTGACCAAGCAGGTGTACGACCGGGGCGACCCGGTGTCGAGCCCGTCCGGGGAGAACGTGATCACATACCGCTGGGGCCCGGGCCGGTTCGCCGAGGAGTACCGGACGCACAACGACTACGGACAGGTGGCCGGCACGGAGCCGACACCGATGCCCGCCGGCTGAGACATGGCCCACGGCGTGAACCGGCGGGGCCGCCCGGACCGATGAACGGGTGAACCCGCGGCGCGGCCCCCGCGTCCGTGTGGTGGGCGAGAAAAGCACGCGCGCACCGATCCGAGATCACACGAGGACTGAGAGCACCGGGATGGCAGACCAGACCCACGTCCTGTTCGTCGAGGACGACGACGTCATCCGCGAGGCCACCCAGCTCGCCCTGGAGCGGGACGGCTTCGCGGTCACCGCGATGCCCGACGGGCTGTCGGGCCTGGAGGCGTTCCGCACGGACCGTCCCGACATCGCGCTGCTCGACGTGATGGTTCCCGGGCTCGACGGGGTCAGCCTGTGCCGGCGCATCCGGGACGAGTCGACCGTGCCGGTGATCATGCTGTCGGCGCGGGCCGACTCCATCGACGTGGTGCTGGGCCTGGAGGCGGGCGCCGACGACTACGTGACCAAGCCGTTCGACAGTGCCGTGCTCGTGGCACGGATCCGCGCGGTGCTGCGCCGCTTCGGGCGCGCGAACGGCGGCCGGGAGGACGCGGCGGGACCGGGTGACGGAGGTGTGCTGGCCTTCGGCGAACTGGAGGTCGACACCGGGGGCATGGAGGTGCGCCGGGCGGGGAAGCCGGTGGCGCTGACGCCGACCGAGATGCGGCTGCTGCTGGAGTTCTCCGCGGCGCCGGGCACCGTGCTCTCCCGCGACAAGCTGCTCGAACGGGTGTGGGAGTACGGCTGGGGCGGTGACACCCGGGTCGTCGACGTCCATGTGCAGCGGCTGCGCACGAAGATCGGCCAGGACCGCATCGAGACGGTCCGCGGCTTCGGCTACAAACTGAAGGCCTGAGAGAAGACGATGCGGGGGTACTTCCGGCGCCTGGTGGCGGCGTGCGTCGACCGGGCGGGCATAGGTACGGGTCTGCGGTGGAAGCTCAGCGCCGCCATCGCGCTGGTCGGGGCGCTGGTGGCGATCGCGCTGAGCCTGGTCGTGCACAACGCGGCCCGGGTGTCGATGCTGGACAACGCGCGCGACCTGGCGGACGAGCGCATCATGATCGCCCAGCGCAACTACGAGCTGTCGGGGCGGCTGAACTTCCCCAACACCAAGATCGACGACTCGGAGCTGCCGGAGGAGCTGCGGGAGAAGGCCGAGGCCGGCCGGCGGGCGACCTACGTGGCCGAGCGGCCGGGCGGGGCGCCGGACATCTGGGCGGCGGTGCCGCTGAAGAACGGGCACGTGATGTCCCTGCACTCCGGTTTCACGGACCGCAGCTCGAACATCCTCAAGGACCTCGACCAGGCCCTGGTGATCGGCTCCAGCGCGGTCGTGCTGGGCGGCAGCGCGCTCGGGGTGTTCATCGGCGGGCATCTGTCGCGGCGGCTGCGGAAGGCGGCCACGGCCGCCAACCGGGTCGCCAAGGGCGAGACGGACGTCCGGGTGCGCGAGGCCATCGGCGGGGTGGTGCGCGACGAGACCGACGACCTGGCCAGCGCGGTGGACGCCATGGCGGACGCGCTGCGGCAGCGGCTGGAGGCCGAGCGCCGGGTCACCGCCGACATCGCGCACGAGCTGCGCACCCCCGTGACCGGTCTGCTCACCGCCGCCGAGCTGCTGCCGCCGGGCCGGCCGACCGAGCTGGTGCTGGACCGGGCCAAGGCGATGCGCACCCTCGTCGAGGACGTCCTGGAGGTGGCCCGGCTGGACAGCGCCTCCGAGCGGGCCGAACTGCAGGACATCCTGCTGGGCGAGTTCGTCGCCCGGCGGGTCAGGGCGAAGGACCCGGACGTCACGGTGCGGGTGGTGCACGAGTCGGAGGTCACCACCGACCCGCGGCGCCTGGAGCGGGTGCTGTTCAACCTGCTCGCCAACGCCGCCCGGCACGGCAGGCCGCCCATCGAGGTGAGTGTCGAGGGCCGGGTCGTCCGGGTCCGCGACCACGGGCCCGGCTTCCCCGAGGACCTGCTCGCCGAGGGGCCGAGCCGCTTCCGCACCGGCAGCGCCGACCGGGCCGGCTGCGGCCACGGGCTGGGCCTGACCATCGCGGCGGGTCAGGCCCGGGTGCTGGGCGCGCGGCTGACCTTCCGCAACGTACGGCCGGCGGGGGCGCCGGACGACGCGCCGGCCGAAGGCGCGGTCGCCGTGCTGTGGCTGCCCGAACACGCGCCGACGAACACCGGGAGCTATCCCATGCTGGGCCAGTAGCGGGAGCGGTTCAGCAGGACCAGTCCTTGTCCATGTCGAGACCGCCCTCGCGGGGCTGGGTGAAGGAGAACCAGTTGCCCGAGTCGTCGCGGAACAGCGCCTCGGTGCCGTACGGGCGCTCCTGCGGCTCCTGGATGAACTCGACCCCGCGGTCCTTGAGCTCGGCGTAGTCACCGTGGATGTCGTCGGTGGTCAGCACGCCCGGGCCGAGCGCTCCCTTGGCCACCAACTTCTTGATCATCTCGGCGGACTCGGGGTCCATGCCCGCGCCGGGGACCATCAGGGTCAGTTCGACGTCGGGCTGCTTCGGCGAGCCGACGGTGAGCCAGCGCATGCCGCCCTCGCCCAGGGTCATGTCGGTGCGGACCTCCAGGCCCAGCTTCTCGGTGTAGAACTCCTTCGCCCGGTCCTGGTCGAGGACCCAGACGGTGGTGATGGCGAGACCCTTGATCATGGCGTACTCCCGTTTCGCTGCCGTTCCTCCAGTGCCCTGTCACCGTAGGCAGCGCCGCCGTCAGTCCGCTTCTCCGGAATTGCGCTGTCCCGCGGCCCTGCCCGGACCGGGGCGGTGTCCGCCGAGCCAGTGCATGGCGTAGCAGCCCGGGATCAGGGCGGCACCGCGGCCCACGTGCCGGGTGCGGTACTCGCTGGGGGTGAGGCCGGTCCAGGTCTTGAACCGCGCCGAGAAGGTGCCCAGGCTACTGAAACCGACCAGGTGGCAGATCTCCGTCACCGACAGGTTCGCGGTGCGCAGCAGGTCCTCGGCGCGCTCGATGCGGCGGTGCGTGAGGTACTGGCCCGGCGTCTCGCCGTAGGTCTCCCTGAAGGCGCGTATGAAGTGGTAGCGCGAATATCCGGCGTGCGCGGCGATCGCGGCCAGGTCGAGGTCCGGGTCGGCCCAGTCCCGGTCCATCGCGTCCTTGGCCAGCCTCAGCTGCCGCGCCTTGTTCATGCGACCGATGGTGGCACGGGGCACTGACATCGACGCTGGTACCCGGGGTCCGGTGGTCGTGGCCCGGGCACCGACTGACGACGGGGCCGGACCTGCGCAGGGGGAAGGCCCCCGGTGGTCACAGGGCGTGCCGCCGGGGGCCTTGGTGCCGGCCGGGAGGGTCAGACGGGCTCGGTCACCGCCGCCGCTGCCGGTGCGCCGTCGTCGGTGTCCCCCTTCGCGGGGCCCGCGCCCTTCAGCGGGACCTCCTTCACGAACACCGCCGCCACCAGCGAGAGCACCGCGATCACGGCACCCAGGAGGAACGCCGAGTGGGTGCCCGAGGACACCGCCTGCTGGTACGCCTCGCGGATCGCTTCCGGCAGTGCCTTCAGGCCGTCCGCGTCCAGCTGGGCGGACTGCTCGGTCACCTTGGAGCCCAGCGCGCCGGCCCTCTCGGCCATGACGTCCTGGACGCGGTTGTTGAACAGCGCGCCCATGATCGCGACGCCGAAGGACGCGCCGAGGGTGCGGAAGAGGGTTGCGGACGAGGACGCCACGCCCATGTCCTTCATCTCGACGCTGTTCTGCGCGACCAGCATGGTGATCTGCATCAGGCAGCCCATGCCGAGACCGACCACGGCCATGAAGACACCGGAGGTGAACCGGGAGGTCCCGGTGTCCATCGTGGACAGCAGGTACAGCCCGACGGCCATCAGCGCGCCGCCGAGCAGCGGGAAGATCTTGTACCGGCCGGTGTTGGTGGTCACCCGGCCCGAGACCATCGAGGTCACCAGCATCGCGCCGAGCATCGGTAGGAGCAGCAGACCGGAGTTGGTGGCGGAGGCGCCCTGCACGGCCTGCTGGTACAGCGGCAGGAAGAGGGTCGCGCCGAACATCACGAAACCGGTGATGAAGCCGATGACGGACATCAGCGTGAAGTTGCGGCTGCGGAAGATGTGCAGCGGGAGGACCGGCTCGGCCGCCCTGGTCTGCCAGAACACGAAGCCCACGAGGGAGGCGACGCCGAGGCCGATCAGCTCCATGATCCGCGCGGAGGTCCAGGCGTACTCCGTGCCGCCCCAGGTGGTGACCAGCACGACGGCGGTGATGCCGACGGTCAGCAGCACGATGCCGAGGTAGTCGATACCGGCCTTGGCCCTCTTCTTCGGCAGGTGCAGTACGGCGCCCACGGCGGCCAGCGCGATCACGCCGAGCGGCAGGTTGATGTAGAAGGCCCAGCGCCAGCCCCAGTGGTCGGTGATGGTGCCGCCGACCAGGGGTCCGCCGATCATGGCCAGCGCCATCACGGCGGCCATCATGCCCTGGTACTTGCCGCGCTCCCGGGGCGGGATCAGATCGCCGATGATCGCCATGACGCCGACCATCAGACCGCCGGCGCCCAGACCCTGCACCGCGCGGAAGCCGATCAGCTGGCCCATGTCCTGGGCCATGCCGCTGAGCGCGGAGCCGATCAGGAAGATCACGATGGACGTCATGAACGTGGTCTTGCGCCCGTACATGTCACCGAGCTTGCCCCAGACCGGGGTGGCGGCCGCGGTGGCCAGGGTGTAGGCGGTGACCACCCAGGACAGGTGCTCCAGTCCGCCCAGCTCGCCCACGATCGTCGGCATCGCCGTACCGATGATCATGTTGTCGAGCATCGCGAGCATCATCGCGATCATGAGTGCGAGCAGGACCACCCGCACGCTCTTCGGCTGTTTGCCGGTGTCCGTCTCCACGGCCCCCGCCGCTGGTGTGTCCGCCATGATTCCTTCCCCCCCCCGGCCACGGTCGAGTGACCAGTGCTACTTACTTGCCGCCCGGCTAGTTCACTACACTGGGAAGTTAGTCGCGTAACTAGCCGGGCGTCAA
>NZ_JAGMUJ010000197.1:36092-36964 GCF_019049255.1 Streptomyces sp. AC558_RSS880
CGGCCACGGTCGAGTGACCAGTGCTACTTACTTGCCGCCCGGCTAGTTCACTACACTGGGAAGTTAGTCGCGTAACTAGCCGGGCGTCAAGTAAGTTTTCGTCAAGAGGGGTCGAGTAGGAGGATGGGCGGCACCATGGACGGCACCAGACAACGGCGCCGCGGGAACACCCGCCAGCGCATCCAGGACGTGGCGCTCGAACTCTTCGCCGAGCAGGGCTACGAGAAGACATCGCTGCGCGAGATCGCCGAGCGCCTGGACGTCACCAAGGCGGCGCTGTACTACCACTTCAAGTCGAAGGAAGAGATCCTCGTCGGCATCTTCGAGGACCTCTCGCGGCCGATCGAGGACCTGATCGAGTGGGGGCGGCGGCAGCCGCACTCGCTGGAGACCAAGCAGGAGATCATCCGCCGGTACAGCGAGGCACTGGCGGGCGCGGCCCCGCTCTTCCGCTTCATGCAGGAGAACCAGGCGACGATCCGCGAGCTGAGCATCGGTGAGATGTTCAAGACCCGCATGCTCGGACTGCGGGACATCCTCATGGACCCGGACGCCGATCTGGTGGACCAGGTGCGCTGCGTCAGCGCCCTGTTCACCATGCACGCGGGGATGCACGTCCTGCAGGACGTCGAAAGCGACCCCGAGGAGAAGCGCAAGGCCGTCCTCGAGGTCGCCATCGATCTGATCACCCAGGCCCACCGGGGGTCCGGGGGCGGCTAGGCGCCGTGTGCGCGGCGGGTCAGACCGTCACGCCCTTGGCGCGCAGGAACTTCACCGGGTCCACGGCGGAGCCGTAGTTCGGGGTGGTGCGGATCTCGAAGTGCAGGTGCGGACCGCTGGAGTTGCCGGTGTTGCCGGACAGGGCGATCTTC
>NZ_JAGMUJ010000198.1 GCF_019049255.1 Streptomyces sp. AC558_RSS880
GACGGCACCTGGGCGGGCGGTGGCACCAGCGACGACACGACGGGCACGGCAGGCGCGGCAGGCGCGTTGGACGACGGGGTGGGCGCCGGGGAAGCACCGACGGACGGCCCGTCGGACGAGGGCGCCTGGACGGTGGGCGCGTCGGACGAAGACACGTCGGCGGGAAGCGTGCCGGCGGTGACTGCGCCGGTGGACGGCGCCTGCGCAGAGGA
>NZ_JAGMUJ010000025.1 GCF_019049255.1 Streptomyces sp. AC558_RSS880
TCTACACGCTCTTCGCCGCGCTCTCCATCCCGTTCGTCCTGAAGTTCGTCAAGGAGACGAAGGGCAAGTCGCTGGAGGAGATGGGCTGAGCACCAGCCTCCCCCAAGTCCGGGGAGAAGGACTCAAGTCCCCGCCGTCCCTCTCCCCGTACCCTCACCGCCGCCCTTGCCCGGGTCACCCGGGCAAGGGCGGCGGCGTGTTCTCCCCGGGGACCGGGTATCAGGCGCGCCTTCGCGGACCCCGCGCGTAGAACGAACGGCCTTGCGGGAGGTCACGCCATACTGGGGCTGTTATGGACATCGTCATCCTTGCTGTAGTCATCGCCGTGGTCGTGCTCGGCGCGCTCGGCGGGCTCATCGTCGGCAGTCGGCGCAGGAAGCCGCTGCCCCCGCCGCCGCCCGCCGCGCCCGACATCACCGCCCCTCCGGCCGAACCGCACGTCGGCGAAGAGGCCGAGACGCCGCGGGAGGAACCGCGGCGCACCATAGAGGAGGTTGATCTTCCGGCGGGCGCGGGTCCCGTCGTCATCGAGGAACCGCCCGCCGCAGAGGCTCCCGAGATCGAGATCCCGGAGCCCACCGCCGGCCGTCTGGTCCGGCTGCGGGCCCGTCTCTCCCGTTCGCAGAACGCCCTGGGCAAGGGCCTGCTCATCCTGCTGTCCCGCGAGCACCTCGACGAGGACACCTGGGAGGAGATCGAGGACACCCTGCTCACCGCCGACGTCGGTGTGCAGCCCACCCAGGAGCTGGTCGAGCGGCTGCGCGAGCGCGTGAAGGTGCTCGGCACCCGCACCCCCGAGGAGCTGCGCGGACTGCTCCGCGAGGAGCTGATCACGCTGGTCGGCCCCGAGATGGACCGCACCGTGCACACCGAGAACGCGGCCGGGGGCCCCGGCATCGTGATGGTCGTCGGCGTCAACGGCACCGGCAAGACCACCACCACCGGCAAGCTCGCCCGCGTCCTGGTCGCCGACGGCAACACCGTCGTGCTCGGTGCCGCCGACACCTTCCGTGCCGCCGCCGCCGACCAGCTGCAGACCTGGGGCGAGCGGGTCGGCGCCCACACCGTGCGCGGCCCGGAGGGCGGTGACCCCGCCTCCGTCGCGTTCGACGCGGTCAAGGAGGGCAAGGAGATGGCCGCCGACGCCGTGCTCATCGACACCGCAGGGCGGCTGCACACCAAGACCGGCCTCATGGACGAGCTCGGCAAGGTCAAGCGGGTCGTGGAGAAGCAGGCCCCGCTGGACGAGGTGCTGCTCGTGCTCGACGCCACCACCGGTCAGAACGGTCTGGTGCAGGCCCGGGTCTTCGCCGAGGTCGTCGACATCACCGGCATCGTGCTCACCAAGCTGGACGGTACGGCCAAGGGCGGCATCGTGATCGCCGTGCAGCGCGAGCTGGGCGTGCCGGTCAAGCTGGTCGGGCTCGGCGAGGGCGCGGACGATCTGGCGCCGTTCGAGCCGGACGCGTTCGTGGACGCCCTCATCGGGGAGTGAGGCTCTGACTCCGACTCCGTCGGACGGATGCGGCAGACGCGAAGAAGCGCCCGCCCCCGAGCAGACCGGGGGACGGGCGCTTCGCCGTGTCCGGGGGCGCGCGGCGTCGGTGCGGGCCGGGGGTGGTCGTGCGGCCCGGCGCTTGCGGGGTACCTCCCCCAGAGGGGGTACCCCCAGCCCACCCGTGCCGCCCCTGGGGGTACCTCCCAGGCCTTTAAGGCACTGGGGGAGGCACGACTTGCCCGCGGGGACGGCGGCTAGGTTCCCGAGCGGTGTGCCACGTACGCCAGCGTGCCGAGCAGCAGGCGGGCCTCCGGTGGGCGGGACGCCGAGTCCAGGGCGGGGGAGCGGAGCCAGCGCACCGGGCCCAGGTCGCCCCGGTCGGACGGCGGTGCCGTGATGTGCGTACCGGGTCCGAGGCCGTGCAGGTCCAGGGCGGCCGGGTCGTCCCAGCCCATGCGGTAGAGCAGCTCGGGCAGTGCGGCGGCGGCGCCGGGGGCGACGAAGAAGTGGGCGCGGCCGTCCGGGGTGGCGGCGACCGGGCCGACCGGCAGACCCATGCGCTCCAGCCGGGCCAGGGCGTGACGTCCGGCGGCCTCCGCGACCTCGATCACGTCGAACGCCCGCCCGACCGGCAGCATCAGCGAGGCCCCCGGGAACTCCGACCAGATCGCGGTCACCTCGTCCAGCGGGGCCCCGGCGCGGATCACCGGCGCGCGGTCCAGCGGATGTGCGCCCGGTGCCCGGCAGTCGGCGCGGCCGCAGGAGCAGGCGCCCGCGGCGGCCCGGACGCCCGGCACCACCTCCCAGCCCCACAGTCCGGTGTACTCCGCCACGACGGTGCCGTCCGAGGAGCGGCTCCGGCGACGCGAGCCGGACCGGATGTCGCGGATGCCCCGACTGATGCCGATCGTGAAGCCCATGCCCCCTCCAACGGGTCCGACGTACCGACGGTCACGCATCGAACGCGGTAGGTGACTCTCTGTTTCCAGCTTCCCGGTGCCGCTCCACTCAACCGGCGCCCCGAAGCGCCTGGGGTGGTGCGTCCGGCGATGCGCGCCCTTCGATGCATCGCTGCACCCGCTTGTGGCTGTCCCGTGTCAAGTGAATCGCGGGATGGCAACGGTGAGTTCATTCGAAGGGGTGGCGAATGGTGGCGATTGCGGTTCCGCCATGGTGAGGCGAGTGATCATAGGGTTACTGTGTGTGCACGGCTTCTTGGGGCACATGCACTCGTGGGTATGCCGGAGGCAACTCGGCTTTCCGTTCGAAGGGTGACAACCGTCGGACGGGCGGCCCCGACAACCGGCATTCTGATAGGGCTTGGCGCACTCGGCGACAAGTGGTCTTCAGGGATGGGGGCGTTCCAGTGAGCGGCAACGGCGGTGGCGGGACGAGCGCTGCGAGTGCGGAGAAACGCCCGAACGAGCTGCTCGCGTCGTGGTTCGTCCGCAGCGGCTGGTCCAAGGGCGAGCTCGCCCGCCAGGTCAACCGCAGGGCACGCCAGCTGGGCGCCAACCACATCTCCACCGACACCTCGCGCGTGCGCCGCTGGCTGGACGGCGAGAACCCGCGCGAGCCGATCCCCAGAATCCTGTCCGAACTGTTCTCCGAACGCTTCGGCGTCGTCGTCCCCGTCGAGGACCTGGGCCTGCGCACCACCCGCCCGGCACCCTCCACGACCGGCGTCGACCTGCCCTGGACGGGCCCGCAGACCGTGGCCCTGCTCAGCGAGTTCTCGCGCAGCGACCTGATGCTGGCGCGGCGCGGCTTCCTCGGGAGCTCGCTGGCCCTCTCCGCGGGCCCGTCCCTCATCGAGCCCATGCAGCGCTGGCTCGTCCCCTCCCCGTCCGTCCCGCTGCCACGGCCCGAGGCCGACCCGGTGTCCTCCTCCGCGCGCGCCCGCGGCCGGCTGTCCAAGCCGGAGCTGGACCTGCTGGAGACCACCACCGTGATGTTCCGGCAGTGGGACGCCCAGTGCGGCGGCGGCCTGCGCCGCAAGGCGGTCGTCGGACAGCTGCACGAGGTGACCGACCTGCTCCAGGAACCCCAGCCCGAGGCCACCACCCGACGCCTGTTCAAGGTCGCCGCCGAACTCGCCGAGCTGGCCGGCTGGATGTCGTACGACGTCGGGCTCCAGCCCACCGCGCAGAAGTACTTCGTGCTCGCCCTGCACGCCGCCAAGGAGGCCGGGGACCGGCCGCTCGGCTCGTACGTGCTGTCCAGCATGAGCAGGCAGATGATCCACCTCGGCCGGCCCGAGGACGCCCTGGAGCTGATCCACCTCGCGCAGTACGGCAGCCGGGACTGCGCGAGCCCGCGCACCCAGTCGATGCTGTATGCGATGGAGGCCCGCGCCTACGCCAACATGGGCCAGCCCGGCCGGTGCAAGCGGGCGGTGCGGATGGCCGAGGACACCTTCGCCGAGGCCGACGAGTGGGACGAGCCCGACGCCGACTGGATCGGCTTCTTCTCCGAGGCCGAGCTGTACGCGGAGAACGCCCACTCCTTCCGTGACCTCGCCTACGTCGCCGGCCGCAGCCCCACGTACGCCTCGCTCGCCGAGCCGCTGATGCGGCGGGCCGTGGAGCTGTTCGGCCGGGAGGGCGGCGAGCACCAGCGCTCCTACGCCCTCAACCTGATCGGCATGGCCACCGTCCACCTGCTGCAGAGCGAGCCCGAGCAGAGCGCGGTTCTCGCCACCGACGCCATCAAGGCGGCCAAGAAGGTCCGTTCCGAACGCGTCAACACTCGTATCCGAAAGACGGTCGACACCGCCGTACGCGACTTCGGGGACCTCGCCGAAGTCGTCGAACTCAGCGAGCGGCTCGCGATCGAGCTGCCCGAGACCGCGGACGCGGTCTGACACCCCCGAGGTACCGCTAGGCCCCGGCCGCGGCCAGCCCTCCCGAACTGCCCGACTCGGCTCCCCCCATGCCAGGTCACTCGGAGGCCGGCCGCGGCCGGTCGTGCGTCTGCCCGGCCGCGGCTCACCGCCGGGCACCGAAGGTTGCGCCACGATAACGATCGGCGCGCCCCGGATCCGGCGGTTCACCGACCCGTAACACGCCGGGTGCCTTCGTCACGGCGGCGAAACAACGAGGGGCTTCCACCGAAACGGCGCTGCGCCAATCTCATGGCGCATAACCGGCCCACCCCTCAATCCGCTCGAGGCTTCGCCCGCACGGGGCCGTACCAACGACGAGGAGACGCCGATGGCACCAGCCATCACCCTGGCCGCAGACGCGCCCACGCTGTCCGCCGCCAACACAGGGTTCATGCTCATCTGTTCCGCCCTGGTGATGCTCATGACCCCGGGTCTGGCCTTCTTCTACGGAGGCATGGTCCGCGTCAAGAGCACCCTGAACATGCTGATGATGAGCTTCATCAGCCTCGGCATCGTCACCGTCCTGTGGGTGCTGTACGGCTTCTCCATGGCGTTCGGCACCGACTCCGGGGGCGTCATCGGCTGGAACTCCGACTGGGTCGGCCTCAGCGACATCGGCCTCACCGAACTCTGGGACGGCTACACCATCCCCGTCTTCGTCTTCCTGGTCTTCCAGCTGATGTTCGCCGTCCTCACCCCCGCGCTGATCAGCGGCGCCCTCGCGGACCGCGTGAAGTTCACCGCGTGGGCGCTGTTCGTCGCCCTGTGGGCCACGATCGTCTACTTCCCGGTCGCGCACTGGGTCTGGGGCGCCGGCGGCTGGGCCTTCGAGCTCGGCGTCATCGACTTCGCCGGCGGTACGGCGGTCCACATCAACGCCGGCGCCGCCGCGCTCGGCGTGATCCTGGTGATCGGCAAGCGCATCGGCTTCAAGAAGGACCCGATGCGCCCGCACAGCCTCCCGCTGGTCATGCTCGGCGCCGGTCTCCTGTGGTTCGGCTGGTTCGGCTTCAACGCCGGCTCCTGGCTCGGCAACGACGACGGCGTCGGCGCGCTGATGTTCGTCAACACCCAGGTCGCCACCGGCGCCGCCGTCCTCGGCTGGCTCGCCTACGAGAAGATCCGCCACGGCGCCTTCACCACGCTGGGCGCCGCCTCCGGCGCGGTCTCCGGTCTGGTCGCCATCACCCCGGCCGGCGGCGCGGTCTCCCCGCTCGGCGCGATCGCCGTCGGCGTCATCGCCGGTGTGCTGTGCGCCATGGCCGTCGGCCTCAAGTACAAGCTCGGCTACGACGACTCCCTCGACGTCGTCGGCGTGCACCTCGTCGGCGGCATCCTCGGCTCCCTGCTCGTCGGCCTCTTCGCCACCGGCAAGGGCCAGTCCGACGTCGCGGGCCTCTTCTACGGCGGCGGCCTGGACCAGTTCTGGAAGCAGTGCGCCGGTGTCTTCGGCGTCCTCGCCTACTCCCTGGTCGTCTCCGCGATCCTGGCCTTCCTCCTGGACAAGACCATCGGTATGCGAGTCTCCGAGGACGACGAGGTGGCCGGTATCGACCAGGCCGAGCACGCCGAGACCGCATACGACTTCAGCGGCGCCGGAGGCGGCGCGGCCCGCACCGCGGTCACCGCCCCCGTCGCCCCGGCCGAGAGCAAGAAGGTGGACGCATGAAACTCATCACCGCCGTCGTCAAGCCGCACCGGCTCGACGAGATCAAGGAGGCCCTGCAGGCCTTCGGAGTACACGGCCTGACCGTCACCGAGGCCAGCGGCTACGGCCGCCAGCGAGGCCACACCGAGGTCTACCGCGGCGCCGAGTACACCGTCGACCTGGTGCCCAAGATCCGCATCGAGGTGCTCGTCGAGGACGACGACGCCGAGCAGTTGATCGACGTCGTGGTCAAGGCGGCCCGCACCGGCAAGATCGGCGACGGCAAGGTCTGGTCGGTCCCGGTCGAGACGGCCGTACGGGTGCGGACCGGCGAGCGCGGTCCGGACGCGCTCTGAGGCAGGCGAACGGAACAGGAGCCGCGGGGTGACGGGGACGGACATGCGAGACGAGACAGAGGACTCGGGACCCAGCGGCTACGCGGCGGCCCGGCTGCACCTTCTCACCGAGGAGGCGCGGTCCGGGCCGCCGCGCCGTGCCGCCCTCGCGGACCTCACCGACGACTGGCTCGGCGGACTGTTCGCGGCGGGCACGGAGGGGGCGCGCGGGGTGTCCCTGGTCGCCGTGGGCGGCTACGGGCGCGCGGAGCTGTCCCCGCGCAGCGACCTCGACCTCCTCCTGCTGCACGACGGCGGCGACCCCGAGGCGGTCGCCGCCCTCGCGGACCGCCTCTGGTACCCCGTCTGGGACCTGGGCCTCGCCCTCGACCACTCCGTCCGCACCCCCGCCGAGGCCCGGAAGACGGCCGGCGAGGACCTCAAGGTCCAGCTCGGGCTGCTGGACGCCCGGCACATCGCCGGTGACCTCGGCCTCACCACCGCCCTGCGCACGGCGGTCCTCGCCGACTGGCGCAACCAGGCGCCGAAACGCCTCCCCGCCCTGCGGGAACTGTGCGAGGAACGCGCCGAACGCCAGGGTGAACTGCAGTACCTCCTGGAACCCGACCTCAAGGAGGCCCGCGGCGGACTGCGCGACGCCACCGCGCTGCGCGCCGTCGCCGCCTCCTGGCTCGCCGACGCCCCGCGCGAGGGCCTCGCCGACGCCCGCCGCCGGCTCCTCGACGTACGGGACGCCCTGCACCTGACGACCGGGCGCGCCACCGACCGGCTCGCGCTCCAGGAACAGGACCAGGTCGCGGCCGAACTGGGCGTGCTCGACGCGGACGCGCTGCTGCGGCAGGTCTACGAGGCCGCGCGGGTCATCGCCTACGCCGGTGACGTCACCTGGCGCGAGGTGGGACGCGTGTTGCGCTCCCGCGCGGTGCGGCCCCGACTGCGTGCCATGTGGAGCGGCGGGAAGCCGACGCCTGAGCGTTCCCCGCTGGCCGAAGGGGTCGTGGAACACGACGGCGAGGTGGTGCTCGCCCGTGCCGCGCGCCCCGAACGCGACCCCGTGCTTCCCCTGCGCGCCGCGGCCGCCGCCGCGCAGGCCGGGCTCCCGCTCTCCCTGCACGCCGCACGGCGCATGGCGACCGGTGCGCGCCCCCTGCCCACGCCGTGGCCCGCCGAGGCCCGGGAACAACTCGTGACCCTGCTGGGCTCCGGCCGCCCCACCGTCGAGGTCTGGGAGGCGCTGGAGGCGGAGGGCCTGGTCAGCCTGCTGCTGCCGGACTGGGACCGGGTGCGCTGCCGCCCGCAGCGCAACGCCGTGCACCTGTGGACCGTCGACCGGCACCTCATCGAGACCGCCGTGCGCGCCTCCGCGTTCACCCGCCGCGTCAGCCGCCCCGACCTGCTGCTGGTCGCCGCGCTGCTGCACGACATCGGCAAGGGATGGCCCGGCGACCACGCGGTGGCCGGCGAGGTCATCGCCAGGGACGTGGCCGCCCGCATCGGCTTCGACCAGCACGACGTCACGGTGATCGCCACCCTCGTACGCCACCATCTGCTGCTCGTCGAGACCGCCACCCGGCGCGACCTGGAGGACCCCGCCACCGTACGCGCGGTCGCCGACGCCGTCGGCGCCCAGGGCACCCTCGAACTGCTGCACGCCCTCACCGAGGCGGACGCCCTCGCCACCGGGCCGGCCGCCTGGTCGTCCTGGCGCGCCTCGCTCGTCGCCGACCTGGTCGAACGGGTCTCCGCCGTGCTGTCCGGAGACGCCCCGGACGGGCCCGGGGAAGCCCTTCCCACCGCGGAACAGGAGCGCCTCGCGATCGAGGCCGTCGCCACGGGCGCGCCGGTGCTGTCCCTGCGGGCCCGGACCGAGCCGCCCGCCGAGCCCTCCGGCGGTCCCGAGCCGCTGGGCGTGGAACTGCGCATCGCCGTACCCGACCAGGCGGGCGTGCTGCCCGCCGTGGCCGGGGTGCTCGCCATGCACCGGCTGACCGTACGGACCGCGGAACTGCGCGCCCTGGACCTCCCGGACGGCGTGGACGGCTCCGTGCTGCTGCTGGACTGGCGGGTCGCCGCCGAGTACGGCTCCCTGCCCCAGGCCGCCCGGCTCCGCGCGGACCTCGTACGCGCCCTCGACGGCACCCTGGACATCGCCGGCCGGCTCGCCGAACGGGACGCCGCCTACCCGCGCCGCCGGGGCGTGGTGGCGCCGCCGCCGCGCGTGACGGTCGCCCCGGCCGCCTCCCGGCACGCCACCGTGATAGAGGTCCGCGCGCAGGACGCGCCGGGGCTGCTGTTCCGGATCGGGCGGGCGCTGGAGGACGCGGCGGTGCGCGTGCGGAGTGCGCATGTGAGCACGCTGGGGGCGAACGCGGTCGATGCCTTTTACGTGACGCAGGAGCAGGGTGTGCCTCTGCCGGAAGAGGAGGCGGTGGCTGTGGCGCGGAAGCTGGAGGAGGCGCTGCGGGCGTGACCTTCTGGTCACGTCATGCGTTTACGGGATGCGCTCCCCGCCGACGCGGGGTTTCCGTCCCCGCCTGCTGACCTCAGCGGGCGGGGGCGATTTACTTGCCGGGCCGGATACCCTGGAGGGCAGCCCAGATTCGCCCCCGACCCCGAGGACCGACGCCGCCGTGTTCGATACTCTCTCCGACCGCCTCAGCGCGACTTTCAAAAACCTCCGCGGAAAAGGCCGGCTGAGCGAAGCGGACATCGACGCCACGGCGCGTGAGATCCGTATCGCGCTGCTGGAAGCGGACGTGGCCCTGCCCGTCGTCCGCGCGTTCATCAAGAACGTCAAGGAACGCGCCCTCGGTGCCGAGGTCTCCAAGGCGCTCAATCCGGCGCAGCAGATCATCAAAATCGTCAACGACGAACTGATCACCATCCTCGGCGGCGAGACCCGCCGCCTGCGCTTCGCCAAGCAGCCGCCGACCGTGATCATGCTGGCCGGTCTGCAGGGTGCCGGTAAGACCACCCTCGCGGGCAAGCTCGGCCACTGGCTGAAGGAGCAGGGCCACTCGCCGGTGCTGGTCGCCGCCGACCTCCAGCGCCCCAACGCCGTCAACCAGCTGAGCGTCGTCGCCGAGCGTGCGGGCGTCGCCGTCTACGCGCCCGAGCCGGGCAACGGCGTGGGCGACCCGGTGAAGGTCGCCAAGGACTCCATCGACTTCGCGCGGACCAAGGTCCACGACATCGTGATCGTGGACACCGCCGGCCGCCTGGGCATCGACCAGGAGATGATGCAGCAGGCCGCGGACATCAGGGACGCCGTTCACCCCGATGAGATCCTCTTCGTCGTCGACGCGATGATCGGTCAGGACGCGGTCAACACCGCCGAGGCCTTCCGCGACGGCGTCGGCTTCGACGGCGTGGTGCTCTCCAAGCTCGACGGTGACGCGCGCGGTGGTGCGGCGCTGTCGATCCGGCAGGTCACCGGCAAGCCGATCATGTTCGCGTCCAACGGTGAGAAGCTCGACGACTTCGACGCCTTCCACCCGGACCGGATGGCCTCCCGCATCCTCGACATGGGTGACCTGCTCACCCTGATCGAGCAGGCGGAGAAGACGTTCAGCCAGGAAGAGGCCGAGAAGATGGCCTCCAAGCTGGCGTCGAAGAAGGGCCAGGACTTCACCCTGGACGACTTCCTGGCCCAGATGGAGCAGGTCAGGAAGATGGGCAGCATCTCGAAGCTGCTCGGCATGCTGCCCGGCATGGGCCAGATCAAGGACCAGATCAACAACCTGGACGAGCGGGACGTCGACCGCACCGCCGCGATCATCAAGTCGATGACCCCGGCGGAGCGTCAGGAGCCGACGATCATCAACGGCTCGCGCCGTGCCCGTATCGCCAAGGGTTCCGGTGTCGAGGTCAGCGCGGTGAAGAACCTGGTCGAGCGGTTCTTCGAGGCCCGCAAGATGATGTCCCGCATGGCTCAGGGCGGCGGCATGCCCGGGATGCCCGGGATGCCGGGCATGGGTGGCGGTCCGGGCCGGCAGAAGAAGAAGCAGAAGCAGGCCAAGGGCAAGCAGCGCTCCGGCAACCCGATGAAGCGCAAGCAGCAGGAGCAGGAGGAGGCCGCGCGCCGCGCCGCCGCCGCGGAGGGTGGCAACGCCTTCGGGCTGCCGCAGCAGGGCGGCAAGGACTTCGAGCTGCCCGACGAGTTCAAGAAGTTCATGGGCTGAGAACCTGTCGTACGGCACCGGGGCGTCCCCTCATCCCAGGGGGCGCCCCGGTGGCGTGTGTCAGGGAACGCGCGCGACGAGGTACCGGAACACGTTCGGCATCCACACGGTCCCGTCCTGCCGCTGGTACGGGTGCAGGGCCTCCGCCAGCTCCTTGTCGACCTGCGCCTGGTCCGTGGCCGTGACCGCCGGGTCGAACAGCCCGGTCGACTTCAGCCCCCGTACCGCGCTGTCCGCGTCGGCGTAGCCGAAGGGGCAGGCCACCCGCCCGGAGCCGTCCGGCCGCAGCCCCGCCCGCGCGGCGACCCGCTCCAGGTCGTCGCGGTCCGTGGGGCGCCAGGTGCCCGCGCCGCGCAGCGGCTCCGCCAGCTTGGCGGCCACCCGGAGCACGGACGCCGTGGCGCATCGCTCCGGCGGACCCCAGCCGGCCAGCACCACGGCCGCTCCGCGCCCGGCGAGCGGCACCGCCTCGGCGAGCAGATCGGCCAGCCTCTCCGCGTCGCCCGCGAGGCAGCCGATCGGCTCGAAGGCGGTCACCACGGTGTACGCGTCCGTGCGAGCGGCCTGTGCGGGCGCGCCGTGCACGATCCGGGTGTCGTCACGCGCGCGTGCGTCCCGCTCGTCGGGCAGCAACCGCTCCCGTGCGAGGGCCAGCCGGTCGGCACAGGTGTCGACACCGGTGACCGCGGCGCCGCGCGAGGCCGCCATCAGCAGGGCCAGCCCGGAACCGCAGCCGAGGCCGAGCAGTCGTGTCGCGGGTCCCACGTCCAGTCGCTCGTAGACGGCCTCGTAGAGCGGTACGAGCATCCGCTCCTGGATCTCGGACCAGTCACGCGCGCGTGCACGCAGGTCCACACGGGGGACGGCCCCCGTGCGAGGCGGGTGCTGCCGCACGAGCGTAGGTGTCATAGGTAAGCGCCCCAATCAGCCGAGAGTTGCCGCAGTGCCCGATTCCCTGGCCCCCGTGCAGTGCGCCCCGCACACCCCCCGTATGCCAGGAAACTCCGCCCTCGTCGTGTCGTCCAGTGGAATGCGGCGGCGGTTGGCAGTCGGCTTGTGCCAGTGGCAAGAATTCACATTCCGGTAATCCCGGGCCGCCCGGTCCGCCATGACGAAGGCACCCGTACGCCGATTCCGGCCAAGGTCGACGAAGCCGGGAGCGGCTTGTGGCGGGGCGATGCGCGGCCGCGAGGGCGGACCCGGTAACGTCGCGCCCGTGGCGTGCCCGCCGAGCCGGACGCCGTGTCTCCGCGAGAGCGACCGAAACGCCTCTTGCGCATCCGCGAGCCTCACGCGCACCGGCGTGCCGAGACCGCTTACGCGCGGGGGCGTACGTCAGCCTACGCACCACCTTGAGGTGAGCTGCGAGGCTTCTCCGCAGATCAGCGCACCCGTACTCGTCAGGACGCATCAGCGGCAACTGACGGGTACGTGCAAATTATTTGGGATGCCCCGGAATCGGAACACAGGGACACCCAGGCTCGTTGTCGTTACGTGAGCACGACACAGACACCACCTGTTCTCGCCGCAGAGCTGGCGCAGGCGTGGGCCGACATTCAGCGGTACCACCCCGAGCTGCCCGATCTTGCCGCGCCCGAGTCCCTGATCGGGGAGTCGTCGTCCGCGTGCGGTCACGAACTCTCCTTCGAACGACTGCTGCACGAGGCAGTCCACGGCGTCGCCGCCGCGCGCGGCGTACGCGACACATCCCGCGCCGGCCGCTACCACAACCGCAGATTCCTCGCGATCGCCGAGGAACTGGGCCTGGACCACCCCGAGGAGCCGCACCCCAGCAGCGGCTTCTCACTGGTCACGCTCACTCCCGAGGCGAAGCGCCGCTACCGTCCGACGACGGAACGCCTCCAGCGCGCCCTGAAGGCCCACTCCGCGGCGACCGCGGGCGACACGGCCCGCAGCTTCCGCGGCCCGGCCGCCCGGCACGGCTCCTCCGGGGGCGGCGTCCGCGTCAAGGCCGTCTGCGACTGCGGCCGCAACGTCCGCGTCGTTCCCTCGGTCCTCGCCCAGGCCCCCATCGTCTGCGGCGGCTGCGGGAAGCCCTTCCGCATCCCGGAAGTGGTGGCAGCGGCGAGCTGATCGTCCCCGGCATCTCGTGGGTGCCGGAGACACGGGGTGCCGTCGCACGCGCCGCCCCTGCGGGCAGTCGTGCCGCCCCCTCCAGGGCCTGGGGGCACCCCCAGGGAGCTGGGGGTGCCCCCTTCACTGGGGGTGCCCCCTTCGGAGGAGGCACCCCGCAGGCGCCGGGCTGTGCGGCTCACTCCCGGTCCGCACCACCGCCGGGTGTCCCTGAAGCACGCTCACCCCCGCCGAACAAGCCCCGCAGGGTGTGGCACAATGGCTAGCTGTACTCGACAGTCGCACAGGACCCCTCTCTCCTCCGGCTGACGCGTCCATCGGGCACTCGGGTACCGCAACCCCACGCGGCACATCCCGCCGTGCCCAACCACGTCAATTTCAGGAGAACCCACTCCCGTGGCAGTCAAGATCAAGCTGAAGCGTCTGGGCAAGATCCGTTCGCCTCACTACCGCATCGTCGTCGCCGACTCCCGTACCCGCCGTGACGGCCGGGCCATCGAGGAGATCGGCAAGTACCACCCGACGTACAACCCGTCGGTGATCGAGGTCGACGGCGAGCGCGTGGCGTACTGGCTCGGTGTCGGCGCCCAGCCGACCGAGCCCGTGCTCGCCATCCTGAAGAAGACCGGCGACTGGCAGAAGTTCAAGGGCGAGCCCGCCCCGGCTCCGCTGCTGCAGCAGGCCGAGAAGCCCGCCCGCCCGTCCTTCGAGGCGCTCGGCGGCGAGGACGAGGGCAAGGGTGAGGCGATCACCCAGAAGAAGAAGGCTGAGAAGAAGGACGAGGCCGCCGCCGAGTCCGCGTCGACCGAGGCCTGAGCATGCTCGAGGAGGCTCTCGAGCACCTCGTGAAGGGCATCGTCGACAACCCTGACGATGTGCAGGTCGCCTCGCGCAACCTGCGCCGCGGGCGGGTGCTCGAGGTCCGGGTCCACCCGGACGACCTCGGCAAGGTGATCGGTCGCAACGGCCGCACCGCACGCGCTCTGCGTACCGTCGTGGGCGCCATCGGCGGCCGCGGTGTCCGCGTCGACCTCGTCGACGTGGACCACGTCCGCTGACGCCGAACGCAGCACCGGCTCGGGCCGGGGAAGGCCACTGGGCCGTCCCCGGCCCGCAGTCGTACGAGCCGTGAGCGGCTCGTCGCAGTTCGACAGGAGATCAAGCACAGTGCAGCTGGTAGTCGCGCGCATCGGCCGCGCCCATGGCATCAAGGGCGAGGTCACCGTGGAGGTCCGCACCGACGAACCGGAGCTGAGGCTCGGGCCCGGCGCCGTCCTGACCACCGACCCCGCCTCCGTCGGGCCGCTCACCATCGAGACCGGCCGCGTCCACAGCGGCCGCCTCCTGCTGCGCTTCGAGGGCGTCCACGACCGCAACGGCGCCGAGGCCCTGCGCAACACCCTCCTCATCGCCGACGTCGACCCGGACGAGCGGCCCGAGGACGAGGACGAGTACTACGACCACCAGCTGATCGACCTCGACGTCGTCACGCGGGACGGTGAGCAGGTCGGCCGGATCACCGAGATCTCGCACCTGCCCACCCAGGACCTCTTCGTGGTCGAGCGCCCCGACGGCACCGAGGTGTACGTGCCGTTCGTCGAGGAGATCGTCACCGAGATCGACCTGGAGGAGCAGCGGGCCGTCATCGACCCGCCGCCGGGTCTGATCGACGACCGGGCTGAGGTCGCCTCCTCCCGGGACTCCGGAGACGAGGCGTGATGCGGCTCGACGTCGTCACGATCTTCCCGGAGTACCTGGAGCCGCTGAACGTCTCCCTCGTGGGCAAGGCACGCGCGCGTGGACAGCTGAACGTGCACGTGCACGACCTGCGCGACTGGACCTACGACCGGCACAACACCGTCGACGACACCCCGTACGGCGGTGGCCCCGGCATGGTCATGAAGACCGAGCCGTGGGGCGACGCGCTCGACTCGGTCCTGGCGGACGGCTACGAGACCGGCTCCCGCGAGCCGGCCCTGATCGTCCCCACCCCCAGCGGCCGCCCCTTCACCCAGGAACTCGCGGTCCAGCTCTCCGAGCGCCCCTGGCTGGTCTTCACCCCGGCCCGCTACGAGGGCATCGACCGCCGCGTCATCGACGAGTACGCCACCCGGATGCCCGTGTACGAGGTGTCCATCGGCGACTATGTGCTGGCCGGCGGCGAGGCGGCGGTCCTCGTCGTCACGGAGGCCGTCGCACGGCTGCTCCCCGGCGTCCTCGGCAACGCCGAGTCGCACCGCGACGACTCCTTCGCCCCCGGGGCCATGGCGAGCCTTCTGGAGGGGCCCGTCCACACCAAGCCGCCGCAGTGGCGCGGGCGCGGCATCCCGGACGTGCTGCTCAGCGGCCACCACGGGAAGATCGCCCGCTGGCGGCGCGACGAGGCGCTGCGCCGGACCACCGCCCACCGGCCCGACCTCATCGAGCGCTGCGATCCCAAGGCGTTCGACAAGAAGGACCGCGAGATGCTGTCCATCCTGGGCTGGGAACCGGATCCCGCCGGCGAGCCGTACGGCCGATTTTGGCGCAGGACCGACGGCGTGGAAGAATAGGCCGCTGCTGTGCGTCGTCCGGAGTGCGCCCCTGCCGCAGGGGGACACGACGCCCGTCCCGAAACGCACGGCTCTGACTCCAGCCTCTAGTTGCCGTTGATGACCTGCGGCATCAGCGAAGAAAGCAGACGAAATGTCTCACCTGCTCGACTCCGTCGACTCCGCGTCGCTGCGCAGCGACGTCCCCGCCTTCCGTCCCGGCGACACCGTCAACGTCCACGTGCGCGTCATCGAGGGCAACCGCTCCCGTGTGCAGCAGTTCAAGGGCGTGGTCATCCGCCGCCAGGGCGCCGGCGTGCGCGAGACCTTCACGGTCCGCAAGGTCTCCTTCTCCGTCGGCGTCGAGCGCACCTTCCCGGTGCACACCCCGATCGTGGAGAAGATCGAGCTCGTCACCCGCGGTGACGTCCGTCGCGCCAAGCTGTACTACCTGCGCGAGCTGCGCGGCAAGGCGGCGAAGATCAAGGAGAAGCGCGAGAACTGAGCGCTTTACCGGCGTCATATCGCGGCCGGATAGCATCTGGCCCCGATGGACACCGAAGCACAGCCGACGGAGCGCGACCGCTCCCTCCCCCCGGCCGGACCCGAGAACACTTCGGGGACGGCGGGGCCGGAGGGGCGGTCGCGTTCCGCTTTGGTGTCGCGCCTCACGCGATGGCTGCCCGGCGGGCGGATTACCCTGACCCTGTTGCTCTGTCTGCTGTTCCCGCTGGCGTTGAACGCGTTCGTGGCGCGGCCGTTCCAGATCCCCAGCGGATCGATGGAACACGGATTGAGGGTCGGGGACCGCGTGCTCGTAAACAAGGTGGCATACCGCTTCGGCACCGGGCCGCAGCGCGGTGACGTGATCGTGTTCGACGGCACCGGGTATTTCGGTGACGCCGACTACGTCAAACGGGTCGTCGGGGTGGGCGGGGACCACGTGGTCTGCTGCGACGGGGAGGGGAGGCTCCGGGTGAACGGCCGGTCGGTCGACGAGTCGGGCTTCCTGTTCCCCGGTGACAGTCCCTCCACGGTCTCCTTCGACGTCGTCGTGCCCGACGGGCGCCTGTTCGTCCTCGGGGACCACCGCAGCGATTCGAGCGACTCCCGTGACCACCTCGGCTCACCCGGCGGCGGCATGATCCCCGTCGACAGCGTGATCGGCCGCGTCGACGGGATCGTCTGGCCCTTCGGCCGCGCCACCCGGCTGCACCGGCCCGACGCCTACGCGCGCGTGCCCGACCCGGCGACGAACGCGGCGGAGGGCACCCATGGGTAACCGCGGCAAACCGCGCGGCGCCCCGGACAGCGCCGCGGAGAATCTGCTGCCCACCGGTTCCCGCCGCGCGTCCGGGCCGGCCCCCGGACGAAGCCGGGCCGAACGGCGCAAGCTCCAGCGCAAGGTCAAGCGGCGCCGCAGGCGCAGCGCCGTCAAGGAGATCCCCCTCCTCGTGGGTGTCGCCGTCGTGATAGCGCTGGTGCTGAAGACGTTCCTCGTCCAGGCCTTCGTCATCCCGTCCGGCTCCATGGAGCAGACGATCCGGATCGGCGACCGGGTGCTGGTCGACAAGCTCACCCCGTGGTTCGGCTCCAAGCCGCAGCGCGGGGACGTCGTCGTGTTCAAGGACCCCGGCGGCTGGCTCCAGGACGAGCAGACCACGCCGCAGAAGGACGACCCCGTCGGGATCAAGCAGATCAAGGACGGGCTCACCTTCATCGGACTGCTGCCGTCCGAGAACGAGAAGGACCTGATCAAGCGGGTCGTCGGCGTCGGCGGCGACCGCGTCCAGTGCTGCGACAAGCAGGGCCGGGTCACCGTCAACGGCGTTCCCCTGAACGAGGACTACCTGTATCCCGGCAACGCCCCGTCCACGACTCCGTTCGACGTCACCGTCCCCGAGGGACGGCTGTGGGTGATGGGCGACCACCGCGCGAACTCCGCCGACTCCCGCACCCACCAGGACACCGACTACGGCGGCACCGTCTCCGAGGACGAGGTGGTGGGCCGGGCCGTGGTCATCGCCTGGCCGCTCGGCCACTGGAGCACGCTGGAGGAGCCGACGACCTACGCGTCCGTGTCGGACTCGGCGTCCGGGTCGACCGCTGCCGCCCCGCTGTCGCATAGGGTTGCCCCGGACGATCCCGATGGAATGGTCCAGCTCCCGAGCCCTGCGGAACTCCCGCTCGTTATGGGAGTGGTGGGCCTGCGCCGGGCATGGTGCGGGCGGCGGCAGAGAGTGAGGAGTTGGCGTGGGGGATGCGGCGGTTGGCGCACGGTCCGGGCGCGAGGGCGAGGAGCACCGCGGGCGTCCCGTGGGAGCGGCGGGTCCGGCGGCTGACGACTTCGTGACCTCCGGGAACGACTCCCCGGCGGGTGGCGGCGACGGATCCAGGGACGGCACCGGGGACGATCAGCCCCCCACGGCGCGAGGCGGCTCGGGCGACGGCACCCCCCAGGCGAATCAGCCCCGCTCCTTCTGGAAGGAACTGCCGATCCTGATCGGCATCGCGCTGGTGCTGGCGCTGCTGATCAAGACGTTCCTGGTGCAGGCGTTCTCCATTCCCTCCGACTCGATGCAGAACACCCTCCAGCAGGGCGACCGGGTGCTCGTCGACAAGCTCACCCCCTGGTTCGGCTCCGAGCCCGAGCGCGGTGAGGTCGTCGTCTTCCACGACCCCGACAACTGGCTGGCCGGCGAGCCGACGCCCGACCCGAACCTCCTGCAGCAGGCCCTCAGCTGGATCGGTCTGATGCCGTCCGCGGAGGAGAAGGACCTGATCAAGCGGGTCGTCGGAGTCGGCGGTGACACGATCGAGTGCAAGGGCACCGGCCCGCTGAAGGTCAACGGCATGGCGCTGAACGAGCCCTATGTGTATCCGGGCAACACCCCGTGCAGCCAGGACGACCAGGGCGGCCAGTTCAAGGTGAAGGTCCCCGAGGGCCACATCTGGGTCATGGGCGACCACCGGCAGAACTCCCGGGACTCCCGCTACAACCAGGCCGACAAGAATCACGGCATGGTGCCCGTGGACAAGGTCGTCGGCCGCGCCGTCGTCATCGCCTGGCCGGTCAACCGCTGGACCAACCTGCCCGTCCCGGACACCTTCGACCAGCCCGGCCTGGCCGCCGGACCGTCGTCCGCCGCGGTCCTGACGGCCGCGCCCCAGGGACTCGCGCTCGCGGGCGCGGTGCCGCTGGTGCTCTGGCGGCGCCGGCGGTACGGCGCCGGAGAGGGCCGCCGGGAGGGCTGACCCGGTCCGGTACCGCCGGGTAGGGTGCCGCCCATGAGTGGTCAGAGCACGACGCGCACGGTCCCCGGCAACGGCGGCCCGGGCACCGCCCGGGCGGGTGGCCGAACCGGGCAGCGGCTGTCCGGGCTGGCCGTGGCCCTGGGCATGGTGCTGTTCCTCGGCGGATTCGTCTGGGGAGCGGTGCTGTACCGGCCGTACACCGTGCCCACCCCGTCGATGGCGCCGACGATCGGTGCCGGTGACCGGGTACTGGCCGAGCGCATCGACGGTGGCGACGTCCGCCGCGGTGACGTCATCGTCTTCACGGACGCGACCTGGTCGAACACCCCCATGGTGAAGCGGGTGGTCGCCGTCGGCGGTGACACGGTCTCCTGCTGCCGGGACGGCAAGCTGGAGGTCAACGGCAAGGAGATCGACGAGCCGTACCTCGCCGGGGGCACGGCGGCCGAGTTCGGCGCCATCCCCGAGGTGACCGTGCCGGAGGGGCGTCTGTTCCTGCTCGGTGACGAGCGCTCCGGGTCGCTGGACTCCACGGCCCATCTGACCGACGCCGCCGGCGGCACCGTCTCCCGTGGCGCGGTCCAGGCCAGGGTCGACGCCGTGGTCTGGCCGATGAACGGCATGCTCGAGGCGCCCACCGGCTTCGAACAGCTCGGTGCGCTCTCCTCGCCGGGGCCGCTCAGGACCGTCGTCGCGCTGGTGATCGCCGGTGCCGTGCTCATTCTCGGCGGGGCCGCGTACGGTCCCTTCGCCAAGCGGGCGGGCGCGTCCCGGACCCGGGCCGACGTGGGGACCGCCGGTGCCCGCTGAGCCCGTCCCGGCGGCCGAGGACTCCTACAGGGGCGGACTGCGCAGGGTCGCCCGGGTCGTCCTGCTCGACCCGCGGGACCGCATCCTGCTGCTGCACGGCCATGAACCGGACGATCCGGCCGACGACTGGTGGTTCACGCCCGGCGGTGGCGTGGAGGGCGACGAGACCCGTGAACAGGCCGCCCTGCGGGAACTCGCCGAGGAGACCGGCATCACCGAGGTCGAGCTCGGACCCGTGCTGTGGCGGCGGAGGTGCTCCTTCCCGTTCGCCGGCCGCCGCTGGGACCAGGACGAGTGGTACTACCTCGCCCGCACCACCCGGACCGCGACCGCGGCCACGGCGCTGACCGAGCTGGAGCGGCGCAGTGTCGCCGGAGCACGCTGGTGGACGTGCCCGGAACTCGCTCGGGCACATGAGACGGTGTATCCGACCAGACTCGCCGAGCTGCTGCGCACGCTGCTCGACGAAGGTCCCCCGGCCGGACCCGTGACCCTGGACACCGAAATCGTCCAGTGACTCCCGGGACTGGCGCACAATGGTGGGATCGCACGGCTGAAGGGGAACATGCCATGAGCGCCGAGGACCTCGAGAAGTACGAGACCGAGATGGAGCTCAAGCTCTACCGGGAGTACCGCGATGTCGTCGGTCTGTTCAAATACGTGATCGAGACCGAGCGGCGTTTCTATCTCACCAATGACTACGAGATGCAGGTGCACTCGGTCCAGGGCGAGGTGTTCTTCGAGGTGTCGATGGCGGACGCCTGGGTCTGGGACATGTACCGGCCGGCCCGGTTCGTGAAGCAGGTACGCGTCCTGACGTTCAAGGACGTGAACATCGAGGAGCTCAACAAGAGCGATCTGGAGCTGCCGGGCGGGTGACCGGCGCACTCGTGCGGGTGACGGAGTTGTCCACAGTCGCCGAGTTCTGCACCAAGATCCACTCCGTCGGGCGGGATGCGTGACCGTTGGCGCCGGAGGTGGTGCCGACATGAACGCACAGAACGCACAGAACGCACATCAGGCGCGCAGCGCACTCGGCAGGTACGGCGAGACACTGGCCGCACGGCGGCTGACCCAGTGCGGGATGACGGTCCTGCAGCGCAACTGGCGCTGCGGCAGGACCGGCGAGATCGACATCGTGGCCCGGGACGGGGACGCCCTGGTCGTCTGCGAGGTGAAGACCCGCAGGGCAGGACCCTTCCAGCACCCCATGGAGGCGGTCACGCCGGCCAAGGCCGACCGCCTGCGGGACCTCGCCGAACGCTGGCTCCGGGAACACGGGGGAGCGCCGCCCGGCGGGGTCCGCATCGACCTGGTCGGCGTGCTGCTGCCGGCCCGCGGCGCACCCGTGGTCGAGCACGTCCGGGGGGTGGCCTGACATGGGGTTCGCGCGCACGTGCTCGGTGACGCTGGTGGGCGTCGAGGGCGTGGTCGTGGAGGTCCAGGCCGACCTGGAGCCCGGGATCGCGGCCTTCACCCTGGTGGGGCTGCCGGACAAGAGCCTGACGGAGAGCAGGGACCGGGTCAGGGCGGCCGTGGTGAACTCCGGCGGCGAGTGGCCGCAGAAGAAACTCACCGTGGGGCTCAGCCCGGCGTCGGTCCCGAAGGCCGGCAGCGGTTTCGACCTGGCGGTCGCCTGCGCCGTGCTCGGCGCCGCCGAACGGATCGATCCGCGGGTGCTCGGCGACATCGTCATGATCGGCGAACTGGGCCTCGACGGCCGGGTGCGGCCGGTGCGCGGCATCCTGCCCGCCGTACTGGCCGCGGCCGACGCGGGATACGAGCAGGTGGTGGTGCCCGAGTGCGCCGCCGCCGAGGCCTCGCTGGTGCCGGGCATCTCCGTCCTGGGCATCCGCAGCCTGCGCCAGCTGATCGCGGTGCTCACCGACGAACCCGTACCGGAGGAGGACACCGGGGAGCAGGCGTGGCCCGACCCGCTGCTGGCGGGGCTGCGCGCCCCGGGCACCGGAGCGGACACCGGGATGCACGGCGTCGGCGCGGCACCGCACGACCAGGGCCATGACCTCGCGGACGTCGTGGGCCAGCTCGCGGCGCGGACGGCCGTGGAGGTGGCCGCGGCGGGCGGACACCATCTCTTCCTGGAAGGACCGCCGGGCGCCGGCAAGACCATGCTCGCGGAGCGGTTGCCGTCGATCCTGCCGCCGCTGGACCGGCAGGCCTCGCTCGAGGTGACGGCCGTGCACTCGGTGGCGGGACTGCTCCCCCTGGACAAACCCCTGATCGACACGGCCCCCTACTGCGCCCCGCACCACTCGGCCACCATGCAGGCACTCGTCGGCGGCGGCCCCGGTACGGCCCGGCCGGGAGCGGTGTCCCTCTCGCATCGAGGCGTGCTCTTTCTGGACGAAACCCCGGAGTTCAGCAGCAAGGCCCTGGACGCCCTGCGGCAGCCGCTGGAGGCCGGGCACGTGATCATCGCGCGCAGCGCCGGTGTCGTGCGCTTCCCGGCGCGCTTCCTGATGGTGCTCGCCGCCAACCCGTGCCCCTGCGGGCGCTTCTCGCGGACGAACGAGCAGTGCGAGTGCCCGCCCTCGGCGATCCGCCGTTACCAGGCCAGGCTGTCCGGGCCGCTGCTCGACCGGGTCGACCTGCGGGTCGAGGTCGACCGCGTCACGCGTGACGAACTGACGGCGAGCGGCGCCCGGGGCGACAGCACCGCCACGGTCGCCGACCGGGTGCGGACGGCCCGGGACCGCGCCGCGGCGCGGCTCACCGGCACCCCGTGGCGCACCAACAGCGAAGTGCCCGGACGGGAACTGCGCAGCCGCTGGCACGCCGCCCCCGGCGCCATGGACGACGCCGAACGGAGCCTGGAACGGGGCGTGCTCACCGCCCGGGGACTCGACCGGGTCCTGCGGGTCGCCTGGACCGTCGCCGACCTGGCCGGCCACGAGCGGCCCGACGCCGCGGACGTCGCCCTCGCCCTGCAGTTGCGCACCGGCGTCCCGCGCGGGGTGCCCATGACCGTCGGGGCGGGGGTGTGAGCGCCGTGGACGGACCCGACGGCGAACTGCTCGGCCGGGTCTTCCTCACCCGGGTCCTCGAACCCGGTGACGAGACCGGCGGGCGCTGGGTGCGGGAGCTCGGCGTGGACGCCGTGGTGCGACGGCTGCGGGAACGGGGGGATCCGCTGCCGGGAGCGAGCGGCAAGCGGTGGGCCGGGTTACTGGCCCGGGCCGAGCGGGCCGAACCGGACAGGGACCTCGCCGTCGCGCGGGACGCCGGGGTGCGCTTCGTGGGTCCCGGCACCCCGCAATGGCCCGGACAGCTCGACGACCTGGGCGACGCCCGGCCGCTCGGGCTGTGGGTGCGCGGGGGAGCGGACCTGCGGATGTGGGCGCTGCGCTCGGTCGCCGTCGTCGGCGCCCGTGCCTGCACCGAGTACGGCGCGCACATGGCCGCCACCCTCTCCGCCGGCCTCGCCGAACGCGGCTGGATCGTGGTCTCCGGCGGCGCCTACGGGGTCGACGGCGCCGCCCACCGCGGCGCCCTCGGCGCGGGCGGCGCCACCATCGCCGTACTTGCCTGCGGAGTCGACCGGCCCTATCCGCGCGGCCACACCGGACTGATCGGAAGGATCGCCGAACAGGGCCTCGTCGTCGGCGAGTTGCCGCCCGGCGATCACCCGACACCGAGCAGATTCATCCTCCGCAACAGAGTGATCGCCGCGCTCACCCGGGGCACCGTCGTCGTCGAGGCCGCCCACCGCAGCGGCTCACTGGTGACCGCCCGGGCGGCCCAGCGGCTGGGACGCCACACGATGGGGGTGCCGGGGCCGGCCACCAGCGGGCTCTCCGCCGGGGTGCACGAACTGCTGCGACAGGACGCGGTGCTGGTCACCGATGCCGCCGAGGTCGTCGAGCTGGTCGGCGACATGGGCGAACTCGCGCCGGAACGCCGGGGACCGGTGCTGCCCCGGGACCTGCTCGACCCGGCCGGACGGCAGGTCCTCGCCGCGCTGCCGGGGCGCGGAACGGCCCGGCCGGAGGAGATCGCGCTCACCGCGCAGACCACCCCGGACGACGCGATCGCGAGACTGTACGAACTACGAGCACTTGGTTACGTCGAACGACACGACGACGGCTGGAAGTTGACGCGCCAGGCGATGACGCCGGTCCGGGACGGTCCCGAGCCTCGCTGACACAGCGTGTTCGGCCGTCCGGGGGAACCCCCACACCCCTTGAAATTCACGCCAGTTGGGCTACCCCGTCGATCACTCAGAGCGACGGGTGTGCCCCGGCGGGACGGCACCCGGAACGAATCTGCGCACGGTCCTACCTCGCTTCTTCGCACACCGCGACGCCGCAGTCACGCTACGCTCACGAGGATCCCGACACGGACAGGCAAGGACAGGCACCCAGACATCGGACAGACGGCGCACCCAGGCAGCACCAGTCCACGGCAGAACGGCACAAGGCGACGAATGCCCCAGCACACCTCCGGGTCCGACCGGGCGGCGATCCCCCCAGCCGCCCGCGACGGTGGCAGCGTGCGACCGCCCGCTCCCTCGACGCTCGACGAGCTGTGGCGGTCGTACAAGGCGACGGGGGACGAACGGCTGCGGGAGCAGCTGATCCTGCACTACTCGCCGCTGGTGAAGTACGTCGCCGGCCGGGTCAGTGTGGGGCTGCCGCCCAACGTCGACCAGGCGGACTTCGTCTCCTCCGGGGTCTTCGGGCTGATCGACGCGATCGAGAAGTTCGACGTCGACCGCGAGATCAAGTTCGAGACCTACGCGATCACCCGTATCCGGGGCGCGATGATCGACGAGCTGCGGGCACTGGACTGGATCCCGCGCTCGGTACGGCAGAAGGCGCGCAACGTGGAGCGCGCCTACGCCACGCTGGAGGCGCGGTTGCGGCGCACCCCCTCCGAGAGCGAGGTCGCCGACGAGATGGGCATCACGGTGGCCGAGCTGCACGCGGTTTTCAGCCAGTTGTCGCTGGCGAACGTCGTCGCCCTGGAGGAGCTGCTGCACGCCGGGGGCGACAGCGGCGACCAGCTGAGCTTCATGGACACCCTGGAGGACACCGCCGCCGACAATCCGGTGGAGGTGGCCGAGGACCGGGAGCTGCGGAGGTTCCTGGCGCGGGCCATCAACACACTGCCCGAGCGGGAGAAGACGGTGGTCACCCTGTACTACTACGAAGGGCTCACCCTCGCCGAGATCGGCAACGTGCTGGGCGTGACCGAGAGCCGGGTCAGTCAGATCCACACCAAGTCCGTGCTGCAGCTGCGCGCGAAGCTGGCGGGTTTCGGCCGCTGAGCCGTTCCGGCGGAGAGCCGGCCGATCCTCTGGCCGCCGCGGGCGGGGCGTCCGTAAAGTGGATGACGTGCCAAGGATTCGAGCGGCCTCCGTGGCCGAGCACCGGTCGATGCAGCGAGCCGCCCTGCTGGACGCGGCACGCTCCCTGCTGTCCGAGGGCGGTACGGAGGCGCTGACCTTCCCGGCCCTCGCCGAGCGCACCGGTCTCGCGCGTTCGTCCGTGTACGAGTACTTCCGCTCGCGGGCCGCCGTGGTCGAGGAGCTGTGCGAGGTCGACTTCCCGGTCTGGGCGGCGGAGGTCGAGGCGGCCATGGCGACCGCCGCCGGTGCCGAGGCCAAGATCGAGGCGTACGTCCGCAAGCAGCTGGAACTGGTCGGGGACCGGCGGCACCGCGCCGTGGTCGCGATCTCCGCGAGCGAGCTCGACGCGGGTGCGCGCGAGAAGATCCGCGCGGCCCACGGCGGTCTCGTCGCGATGATCGTCGAGGCCCTGGCCGGCCTGGGCCACGCGGAGCCCCGCCTCGCGGCGATGCTCCTCCAGGGCGTGGTCGACGCCGCCGTGCGCCGCATCGAGCTGGGCGCGGCGGAGCACCCGGACGCGATCACGGAGGCGGCGGTCTCGATGGCACTCCGCGGCGTACGGGGCTGACGGGCGCGTTCCCGGGCCCCGGGCCCTCACTCCGGCACCGGCACCCCCAGTACCGGCAGCAGTCTCGACGGACCCCTGTGCAGGAGCCACGGGGGCAGCAGGGTGAGCGGATTCAGGTAGGTGTCACCCCTCAGCAGGCCCCAGTGGACGCACGGGGCCGTGCAGTGGGAGCCCGTGGGGGCCACCGTGCCGATCACCTCGCCCGCCGTCACCTCGTCGTCCTCGGTCACCGACGCGCGGACCGGTTCGTAGGTGGTGCGCAACGGGGGGTCGCCCGTGCCGGTGAGCTCCACCGAGACGACACCCTTTCCGGCCACCCGGCCCGCGAAGGAGACCCGGCCCGCGGCCACCGCCCGTACCGGCGTCCCCGGTGGAGCCGCCAGGTCCACGCCCCGGTGCCCGCGCCCGTACACCGTCGCCGGCGGTTCCCAGCCGCGCAGCACCCGCGGCCGTACCCCCACCGGCCACGCCCGTCCGACGGCCGGCGTCCCGGCGTCCTCGCCCGTCGGGGTCACCGCCCCCGCCCCCGCCGCGGACAGACCCGGCGGCGGCGGGGCCAGCAGCGCCGCCAGGGTCAGGACCACCAGAAGGACCAGTCGCGTACACGCCCTCGTGAATGCACTCTTTCGCATGCCGCGGAGCCTTCCGGACATCCGTGATCACCGCCCGGACCTGTGGACCACCGGCCTTTTGTGGACAACGGCGTCACCCGGCGCCTCGCGGGTCCCGTACACTTCTGGTGGCGACCCGGGCCACCGGGTCGACTTCGCACGCCCCGACATCAGGACCGGCCACGGCCGGGCTCCGGATGTCAGCGCCCCTCGGTCCTTCGTGGCAACGGCGCGTCGTGGGCGTCAGGCGCGGGAGCCGTCCGGCATCCGCGGCACAACCGAGAAATTCAAGGAGATACGGCCATGGCCGTCGTCACGATGCGGGAGCTGCTGGAGAGCGGCGTCCACTTCGGTCACCAGACCCGTCGCTGGAACCCGAAGATGAAGCGCTTCATCTTCACGGAGCGCAACGGCATCTACATCATCGACCTGCTCCAGTCGCTGTCGTACATCGACCGCGCCTACGAGTTCGTCAAGGAGACCGTCGCCCACGGCGGCACGGTCATGTTCGTCGGCACGAAGAAGCAGGCGCAGGAGGCCATCGCCGAGCAGGCCACCCGCGTCGGCATGCCCTACGTCAACCAGCGCTGGCTGGGCGGCATGCTCACCAACTTCTCGACCGTCTACAAGCGTCTGCAGCGCCTCAAGGAGCTCGAGCAGATCGACTTCGAGGACGTGGCCGCCTCCGGCCTCACCAAGAAGGAGCTGCTGGTCCTCTCCCGCGAGAAGGCCAAGCTGGAGAAGACCCTCGGCGGTATCCGCGAGATGCAGAAGGTGCCCAGCGCCGTCTGGATCGTGGACACCAAGAAGGAGCACATCGCGGTCGGCGAGGCCCGGAAGCTCAACATCCCGGTCGTCGCCATCCTCGACACCAACTGCGACCCCGACGAGGTCGACTACAAGATCCCGGGCAACGACGACGCGATCCGCTCCGTCACCCTGCTCACCCGCGTGATCGCCGACGCCGTCGCCGAGGGCCTGATGTCCCGCTCCGGTGTCGCCGAGGCCGGCAAGGGCGAGAAGGCCGCCGGCGAGCCGCTGGCCGAGTGGGAGCGCGACCTGCTCGCGGGCGAGAAGAAGGCCGAGGAGGCTGCTCCGGCCGAGACCGAGGCCGAGAAGCCGGCTGAGGCCGAGGTCGAGAAGCCGGCTGAGGCTCCCGCCGAGGCCGCCGAGGCCGCCCCGGCCGCCGAGGCCGAGCAGGCCTGACCGCCCCGTCACAGGCGATGACGGCGGGAGCGGTGACATCGGATCCGCTCCCGCCGTTCACCCGTAGATCGGCGGCGCGTCGCACACCTGCTCTCGAGTAGGTCCTGATCCCGCAGATCTCCGAACCTCCAGACTTCGAGAAAGACTCACAGACTCATGGCGAACTACACCGCCGCCGACGTCAAGAAGCTCCGGGAGCTCACCGGCGCCGGCATGATGGACTGCAAGAAGGCGCTGGACGAGGCCGAGGGCAACGTCGAGAAGGCCGTCGAGGCGCTCCGCATCAAGGGCCAGAAGGGCGTCGCCAAGCGCGAGGGCCGCTCCGCCGAGAACGGCGCCGTGGTCTCGATCATCGCCGACGACAACTCCTCCGGCGTCCTCGTCGAGCTGAAGTGCGAGACGGACTTCGTCGCCAAGGGCGACAAGTTCCAGGCCGTGGCCACCGCCATCGCCGAGCACGTCGTCAAGACCTCCCCGGCCGACATCGAGGCCCTGCTCGCCTCCGAGATCGAGGCCGGCAAGACCGTCCAGGCGTTCGTGGACGAGGCCAACGCCAACCTGGGCGAGAAGATCGTCCTGGACCGCTTCGCCCAGTTCGCCGACGGCTACGTGACGGCGTACATGCACCGCACCATGCCCGACCTGCCGCCGCAGATCGGTGTCCTGGTCGAGTTCGACAAGCCGAACGCCGAGATCGCCAAGGGCGTCGCCCAGCACATCGCCGCCTTCGCGCCGAAGTACCTCTCCAAGGAGGACGTGCCGGCCGAGGTCGTCGAGTCCGAGCGCCGCGTCGCCGAGGAGACCACCCGCGCCGAGGGCAAGCCCGAGGCCGCCCTGCCGAAGATCGTCGAGGGTCGCCTCAACGGCTTCTTCAAGGACGCCACGCTGCTCGGCCAGCCCTACGCGCTGGACAACAAGAAGTCCGTCCAGAAGGTCCTGGACGAGGCCGGTGTCACCCTGAAGCGCTTCACGCGCATCAAGGTCGGCATCTGAGTCCGTACCGCGACGGGCGCGCGACCCCGATAGGGTCGACAGCAGTCGTTCGGACACGCGTCCACGCACGCGCGCGTGCCGGACGACAGCAGATCTGACGAGGAGGCCATTGCCGCATGGGATGCGAACCACGCCCCACCGGCAATGGCCTTCTTCGTATGTGCAACACGTGAAAGAGGCGGGATCCGACGATGACCACCAAGGCTGAGAAGAGCGACGACGGCAAAGTAAGCGGCCGGTTTCTGCTGAAGCTGTCCGGAGAGGCCTTCTCCGGTGGCGGAGGCCTGGGCGTCGATCCCGACGTGGTGCACGCCATCGCGCGTGAGATCGCGGCCGTCGTACGGGACGGCGCGCAGATCGCGATCGTCATCGGCGGCGGGAACTTCTTCCGCGGCGCCGAGCTCCAGGTGCGCGGCATGGACCGCGCACGCTCCGACTACATGGGCATGCTCGGCACCGTGATGAACTGCCTCGCCCTCCAGGACTTCCTGGAGAAGGAGGGCGTCGACTGCCGCGTGCAGACCGCCATCACCATGGGTCAGGTCGCCGAGCCCTACATCCCGCTGCGCGCCGTACGGCACCTGGAGAAGGGCCGTGTGGTCATCTTCGGTGCCGGAATGGGCATGCCGTACTTCTCCACCGACACCACCGCCGCCCAGCGCGCCCTGGAGATCGACGCCGAGGCGCTGCTCATGGGCAAGAACGGTGTGGACGGCGTCTACGACTCCGACCCGAAGACCAACCCCGACGCCGTGAAGTTCGACGCGCTCGGCTACGGCGAGGTCATCACCCGGGACCTGAAGGTCGCCGACGCCACGGCCGTCACGCTCTGCCGTGACAACAGCCTCCCGATCGTCGTCTTCGAGCTTCTGAAGGAGGGCAATATCGCCCGCGCCGTCAAGGGTGAGAAGATCGGCACGCTGGTGGGCGACCAAGCCGGCCGCAACTGACCGGGGGATGGACAATGTCCTGCCGGTCGGGAACCGTGCAGGAAGAAGACGCGACGCAGCCGGCCGCCGTCCCTGAAAAGGAGCCGCGGCCGGGCCTACTCAAGACACGCAGGAGCAAGTGGTGATCGAAGAGACCCTCCTCGAGGCCGAGGAGAAGATGGAGAAGGCCGTCGTGGTCGCCAAGGAGGACTTCGCCGCGATCCGCACCGGCCGTGCGCACCCGGCGATGTTCAACAAGATCGTGGCCGACTACTACGGCGCGCCGACGCCGATCAACCAGCTGGCCTCGTTCTCCGTGCCCGAGCCGCGCATGGCCGTGGTGACGCCGTTCGACAAGAGCGCGCTGCGCAACATCGAGCAGGCGATCCGCGACTCCGACCTGGGCGTCAACCCGAGCAACGACGGCAACATCATCAGGGTGGTGTTCCCCGAGCTCACCGAGGAGCGCCGCCGCGACTACATCAAGGTCGCCAAGGGCAAGGGTGAGGACGCCAAGGTCTCCATCCGCTCCGTGCGCCGCAAGGCCAAGGACGCCATCGACAAGATGATCAAGGACGGCGAGGTCGGCGAGGACGAGGGCCGCCGTGCGGAGAAGGAGCTCGACGACACCACCGCGAAGTACGTCGCCCAGGTGGACGAGCTCCTGAAGCACAAGGAAGCGGAGCTGCTCGAGGTCTGATGAACGACTCTTCCTGGGGGACGCCGCAGACCGGGTACTGGGGGCCGTCCGACCACGGGCAAGGCTGGGGGGCCGCTCCGGCGGGTCCCGCGTACGATGCGCACAACGCGCAGCACACGCGTCCCATGCCCATCGTGCCCGACGTACCCGAACACGGCGGAGACCAGGATGTGGACCGGGGGACCGCTCGGCTGAGCGGCCCCCTGTTCCGAGACGAGCCGACGCGGGCCCGCCCCCTTCCGGGGGAGGTGCCGCAGAATCCGGAGCCCATGCCCGACGCCCCGCAGCCGGCGCCCGCACCGCAGAAGAAGAGCGCGGGGCGGGATCTCGGTGCCGCGATAGGCGTCGGCGTCGGACTCGGCGTGGTGATCGTCGCGTCGCTGTTCGTCGTCAAGGCGGTCTTCGTCGGCGTGGTCGCGGTCGCCGTGGTGGTGGGCCTGTGGGAGCTGACGTCGCGGCTGCAGGAGCGCAAGGGCATCAAGGCGCCCCTGGTACCGCTCGCGCTGGGCGGTGCGGCCATGGTCGTCGCCGGGTACGTCCGGGGGGCCGAGGGCGCGTGGGTCGCCGTGGCGCTCACCGCGCTGGCGGTGCTGGTCTGGCGCATGACGGCGCCGCCCGAGGGCTACCTCAAGGACGTCACGGCGGGCGTCTTCGCGGTGTTCTACGTACCGTTCCTGGCGACCTTCGTCGCGATGATGCTCACCGCCGACGACGGCGCTTGGCGCGTCCTGACCTTCCTGCTGCTGACGGTCGTCAGCGACACCGGCGCGTACGCGGTCGGCTGGCGCTTCGGCAGGACCAAGCTCGCCCCGCGCATCAGCCCCGGCAAGACCCGCGAGGGCCTGCTGGGCGCGGTGGCCTTCGCGATGGTCGTCGGCGCGCTGTGCATGGAGTTCCTGATCGACGGCGGCAGCTGGTGGCAGGGCCTGCTGCTGGGCCTCGCGGTCGCGGCCAGCGCCACACTGGGCGACCTGGGCGAGTCCATGATCAAGCGGGACCTGGGCATCAAGGACATGGGCACGCTGCTGCCGGGGCACGGCGGCATCATGGACCGGCTGGACTCCCTGCTGCCGACGGCTCCGGTGGTCTGGCTGCTGCTCGTCGTGTTCGTCGGCTCCGGCTGAGGGAAGGCCACGGCGCCATGCGGCGGTAGCCGCACGTCGATGCGGCATGGACCGGCTGGACTCCTTGCTGCCGACGGCTCCGGTGGTGTGGCTGCTGCTGGTGATCTTCGTCGGATCGGGTTGACGGCGAACAGGTACTCTGGAAGGGCTCGCGGTGTACTGCGGGCCCTTTCGTACGTCCCCGCCCCCCGCGCGGGTCGTCTCCTGGCCCAGGCACAGAGGTGCCGTCGTCCCCGCCCGTGCGGAGTTGCCAGGCCCCGTCGTCCTGAGGAGTTGCCCGACCGTGGCCCGTCCCGTTCCCGGTGAGCTCACCTTCGTCGCCCCCCGCGGAGCGAAGAAGCCGCCGCGTCACCTCGCCGATCTCACGCCCGCCGAGCGCAAGGAGGCGGTCGCCGCGGCCGGTGAGAAGCCGTTCCGCGCCAAGCAGCTCTCGCAGCACTACTTCGCGCGGTACGCGCACGACCCGGAGCAGTGGACCGACATCCCCGCCGGCTCGCGCGGCAAGCTCCAGGAAGCGCTGCTTCCGGAGCTGATGACGGTCGTACGGCATCTGTCGACCGACCAGGGCACCACCCGCAAGACGCTGTGGAAGCTGTTCGACGGGACGCTCGTCGAGTCCGTGCTGATGCGTTATCCGGACCGGGTGACCATGTGCATCAGCTCCCAGGCGGGCTGCGGCATGAACTGTCCGTTCTGCGCGACCGGGCAGGCCGGGCTGGACCGCAACCTGTCCACCGCCGAGATCGTGCACCAGATCGTGGACGGGATGCGGGCGCTCAGGGACGGCGAGGTCCCGGGTGGTCCGGCGCGGCTCAGCAACATCGTGTTCATGGGCATGGGCGAGCCGCTCGCCAACTACAACCGGGTCGTGGGCGCCATCCGCCGCCTCACCGACCCCGAGCCGGACGGGCTCGGGCTGTCGCAGCGCGGGATCACCGTGTCCACCGTCGGTCTCGTCCCGGCGATCCACCGGTTCTCCGACGAGGGCTTCAAGTGCCGTCTCGCCATCTCGCTGCACGCCCCCGACGACGAACTGCGCGACACCCTCGTCCCCGTGAACACGCGGTGGAAGGTGCGCGAGGTGCTCGACGCCGGGTTCGAGTACGCGGCCAAGTCGGGGCGGCGGCTGTCCATCGAGTACGCCCTCATCCGGGACATCAACGACCAGGCCTGGCGCGGTGACCGGCTCGGACGGATGCTCAAGGGCCGACCCGTGCACGTCAACCTCATCCCGCTCAACCCCACCCCCGGCTCCAAGTGGACCGCCTCCCGTCCCGAGGACGAGAAGGCGTTCGTGGAGGCGATCGCCGCGCACGGTGTGCCGGTGACGGTCCGGGACACCCGTGGACAGGAGATCGACGGGGCGTGTGGTCAGCTCGCCGCGAGCGAGAGGTAATGTGACTCGCGTAAGCCAGAGGTAAGCACATCTTCATATTCCGACAGGGGAGCGCCACAGCGCTGAGAGTGCGGCACCGGCCGCAGACCCTCCGAACCTGGCCCAGGTCATTCTGGGTAGGGAGATCGGTCATCACTCGAGCTGTTGCGCCCCGCCCGGGACTCCGCAGAGGGGTCCCGGGCGGGGCCGCGTCTCTTCCTGGTCACTCCAGGAGGAATCAAGTGGGCATCACCAAGAAGGTCACGGTCCTGGCCGTCGGGCTGGGGCTGGTCACGCTGTCCGCGTGCGGGTCGTCCGGCGACGACGACGCGAGCGGTGGCGGGTCCAAGACCGTGACCCTCGTCAGCCACAACTCGTGGGCCGTGTCGAAGGACGTCGTCGCCGCCTTCGAGAAGCAGTCCGGCTACAAGCTCAAGGTCCTCGAGGACGGCGACGCCGGGCAGGCCGTGAACAAGGCGATCCTGACCAAGGACAACCCTCAGGGCGACGTCTTCTTCGGCGTCGACAACACCCTGCTCTCCCGCGCCCTCGACAACGGGCTGTTCCAGCCGTACGAGGCGAAGGGCTCCGATCTGATCCTCGACGAGTACCGGGTGGACCAGGACAAGCACCGGGTCACCCCCGTCGACAGCGGCGACGTCTGCGTCAACTACGACAAGGCGTGGTTCGACGAGCACGACCTGACCCCGCCGAAGAGCTTCGACGACCTGGTCAAGCCCGCGTACAAGGACCTCCTCGTCGTCGAGAACGCCTCCACCTCCTCGCCCGGCCTCGGCTTCCTGCTCGGGACGGCCGCCGAGTACGGGGACGAAGGCTGGCAGGACTACTGGAAGAAGCTCAAGGCCAACGGCGTCAAGGTGGTCGACGGATGGGAGCAGGCCTACAACGAGGAGTTCTCCGGCTCGGCCGGCGGCAAGCAGGCCAAGGCCGACCGGCCGCTCGTCGTGTCGTACGCCTCCTCGCCGCCCGCCGAGGTCATCTACGCTGACCCGAAGCCGACCACGGCGCCCACCGGTGTCGCCGAGGACACCTGCTTCCGTCAGGTCGAGTACGCCGGGCTGCTGAGCAACGCGCGGAACCCCGAGGGCGGCAAGGCGTTGCTCGACTTCCTGATCAGCAAGCCGTTCCAGGACGACATGCCGCTCAACATGTTCGTCTACCCGGTGCGGGAGGCCGCCCAGGTGCCCGAGGAGTTCGTGAAGTTCGGGCCGCAGGCGAAGGACCCGGAGACCATGGACCCGGCGAAGATCGCCGACAACCGTGACCAGTGGGTCAAGTCGTGGACCTCGCTCGTACTGAAGTGACGCGGACCGCGGCGAGGCGGCGTGGGAGCGCGGCGCGGCTCGGCCTGATGGCCGTGCCCGTCGCGTTCTTCGCCGTCTTCTTCGCCTATCCCGTCACCGCGATCGTCGCGCGCGGACTGAGGACCGACGGGACCTGGCAGCTCGGGCGGATCGGGGACATACTGGCGCAGTCCGGCGTCCGGCAGGTGCTGTGGTTCACCACCTGGCAGGCCCTCGTCTCCACCGCCCTCACCCTGCTGATCGCCCTGCCCGGCGCGTACGTCTTCGCCCGCTTCGACTTCCCCGGCAAGCAGGTGCTGCGGGCCGTGGTCACCGTGCCGTTCGTGCTGCCGACGGTCGTCGTCGGTACGGCGTTCATGGCGCTCGTCGGACGCGGCGGGCTCCTCGACGAACTGTGGGGACTGCGGCTGGACACCACGGTGTGGGCGATCCTGCTCGCGCACGTCTTCTTCAACTACGCCGTCGTCGTACGCACGGTGGGCGGGCTCTGGTCCCAGCTCGACCCGCGGCAGGAGGAGGCCGCGCGGATGCTCGGCGCCTCGCGGTTCGCGGCCTGGCGGTCGGTCACCCTGCCCGCGCTCGCGCCCGCCGTGGCGGCGGCCGCGCTGATGGTCTTCCTGTTCACCTTCACCTCCTTCGGTGTGGTGCAGATCCTCGGCGGTCCCACCTTCTCCACCCTCGAAGTGGAGATCTACCGGCAGACCTCGGAGATCTTCGACCTGTCCACGGCCGCCGTCCTGACGATGATCCAGTTCGTCGCCGTGGGCGCGATCCTCGCCCTGCACGCCTGGACCGTACGGCGCCGGGAGACCGCGCTGCGGCTGGTGGACGCCTCGGTGACCGCACGCCGGCCGCGCGGCGCCGGACAGTGGGCGCTGCTGGGCTCGGTCGTCGCCACCGTCGCCGTACTGCTTCTGCTGCCGCTCGCGGTGCTGGTGGAACGGTCCTTCGGCGACGCGGGTCTCGCCTCCTACCGGACGCTCACCGAGGACGACGGGGGAGTGTTCCTCGTCGCGCCGATCGAGGCGGTCGGCAACTCACTGGAGTACGCCGTCGCCGCCACCGCCATCGCCGTGGTGATCGGCGGGCTCGCGGCCGTGGCGCTGACCCGGCGGGACGCGGGACGGCTGGTGCGCGGCTTCGACGCGCTGCTGATGCTGCCGCTCGGCGTGTCCGCGGTGACCGTCGGCTTCGGCTTCCTCATCGCCCTCGACGAGCCGCCGCTGGACCTCCGTGCCTCCTGGATCCTGGTCCCGCTCGCACAGGCGCTGGTCGGCGTCCCCTTCGTCGTACGGACGATGCTGCCGGTGCTGCGGGCCGTGGACGTACGGCTGCGCGAGGCGGCGGCGGTGCTCGGGGCGTCGCCGTGGCGGGCGTGGCGGGAGGTGGACCTGCCGCTGGTGCGGCGGGCGCTGCTGATCGCCGCCGGATTCGCGTTCGCGGTGTCGCTGGGCGAGTTCGGGGCGACGGTGTTCATCGCGCGGCCGGAGAATCCGACGCTGCCCGTCGCCGTGGCGCGGCTGCTGGGGCGGCCCGGAGACCTCAACTACGGCCAGGCGATGGCCCTGTCGACGATTCTGATGATCGTGTGCGCGGTGGCGCTGCTCGTGCTGGAGCGGCTGCGGACCGACCGGACCGGGGAGTTCTAGATGCTGCTGAGCCTTCAGGCCGCGACCGTCCGTTTCGGTGGGCGGGCGGTGCTGGACGCCGTCGACCTGGGGGTCGCCGAGCACGAGATCGTGTGCGTGCTCGGCCCCAGCGGCAGCGGCAAGTCGACGCTGCTGCGGGCGGTGGCGGGGTTGCAGCCGCTCGACTCCGGGAGGGTGTCGCTCGACGGACGGGACCAGTCGGGTGTGCCGGCGCACAAGCGCGGCGTCGGGCTGATGTTCCAGGACCACCAGCTCTTCCCGCAGCGGGACGTGGGCGGCAACGTGGCCTTCGGGCTGCGGATGCACGGCGTGTCGCGCACCGAACAGGCCGATCGGGTACGGGAGTTGCTGGACCTCGTGGGACTGCCGGACGCGGCCGGACGCGCCGTCGCCGCGCTGTCCGGCGGCGAGCAGCAGCGCGTGGCGCTCGCCCGCGCCCTCGCGCCCAGCCCCCGGCTGCTGATGCTCGACGAGCCGCTCGGGCAGCTCGACCGGTCGCTCAGGGAGCGTCTTGTCGTCGAACTGCGCGAGTTGTTCGGCCGGTTGGGCACCACGGTGCTCGCCGTGACGCACGACCAGGGTGAGGCGTTCGCGCTGGCCGACCGGGTGGTGGTGATGCGGGACGGCCGGATCGCCCAGTCCGGTACGCCGCTCGAGGTGTGGCAGCGTCCGGCCGACGCGTTCGTGGCCCGCTTCCTCGGTTTCGAGAACGTCGTCGAGGCGACGGTGGGCGACGATGCCGCGGTGACCCCCTGGGGCAAGCTCCCCGTCCCGGAAGGCGCCCCGCAGGGCACGCGCCCCCTTCTCGTCCGCCCCGCCGGTGTCCGCCTGGTTCCGGCCGGTGAGGGCCTGCGCTGCACGGTGGCCGCGCGCACCTTCCGCGGCACCCATGTCGCCGTCCACCTCCAGCCCGAGGACGCCCCCCGCCTGGAGGCGGCCTGCGCGCTCAGGGACGCGCCGGAGGCCGGGGACGAGGTCGGCGTGGAGTTCGACGCGGCGGAAATCGTCGTGCTGGGATGAGCGTGGCTGCCTAGGGTGAGCGGCATGACACCACTCACACATGACCGCTACTGCGAGGAAATCGCACACCAGGTAGGGCGGTTGCGGACGGTCGTGACGTCCGGCGCCGATCTGTCCGGCACCGTGCCCACCACGCCCGACTGGTCCCTGGAACAGCTCGTACGGCATCTCGGCGGAGCCCTGCGCTGGGTGGACGTCATGGTGCGGACCGGGGCCGAGGACGACGTCCCCGAGGACCGGGTGCCGGGGTTCGACGGGCCCGGGGCGTGGGGCGATCCCGGTGCGCTGGACGCCTGGCTGGCGGAGTCCGGCGAACTGGTCGTCGGCGCGCTGCGCGAGGCCGGGCCGGACGCGAAGGTGTGGAGCTGGGCCGGGATCCACAACGCCGGGTTCTGGGCCCGCCGCATGACGCACGAGGTGACCGTCCACCGCGCGGACGCCACCCTGGCCGCCGGGCTGCCGTACGAGGTCGCGCCCGAGATCGCCGCGGACGCGGTCGACGAGTGGCTGGAGATCGTGGAGTGGGCGCAGCGGACGCTGCCGGACGACACGGTGCACGACCTGCGTGGGCCCCGGCGCACCATCCATCTGCACGCCACCGAGACCCGGCCGGAGGTCCACTCGGAGTGGGTGATCGAGCTCGACGAGGAGGGTGTCTCCTGGCGGCGCGGCCACGAGAAGGCCACCGTCGCCCTGCGCGGCCCGCTCACCTCCGTGCTCCTCGCCTTCTACCGCCGGCTGCCGCTGGACGCCCCCGGACTCGACGTGCTCGGTGACCGGAAGCTGCTGGAGTCCTGGCTGGAGCGGGCGACGTTCGGCTGAGCGGCCGGCGACGGAAGTGGCCCGCCCCCGGGAAAGGGGGCGGGCCACCACGGTGTGCGTGAGGCGTCAGCGCTGGCTGTTCGCCCCGCGGCGGCGCATGCCGAAGAAGACCGCGCCACCGCCGACCACGACCAGGGCGGCCGCGACGCCGGCGATCAGACCGGTGTTGGAGTCGGCACCGGTCTCGGCGAGGTTCGACTCACCGGCCGGGGAGGGCGCGTTGCTCGAGGTGTCCGCCGGAGCGGTGCTCTCGCTCTCCGACGCCGACGGGGTCGGCGTGCCGGTCTCCTCGGCCGGGGTGGAGGAGGACTCCGACGGAGTCGGCTTGGGCTCCTCCTCGGCCGGGGGCTTCTCCTCCGTCTTGCAGGCCGTCGCCGGAGTGACCAGGTTCGGCTTGATGTCCTCGTCGACGTAGGGCTTCGCGTCGACGTGGACGCGGTACTCGGCGTTCGGCTTCCAGTCCTCCTCGAAGGTGATGGTGGTGCCCTCACGGGAGCCCTTGACCACCTGCTCGCCGATCTTCTTGATGTCGGCGCCGTTGTTCTGCAGGAACACGGTGATGGTGGCGGGGACGCCGGCCGGGTCCACGTCGGTGACGGTGATGACGCCCTTGTCACCGACGCACTTGGCGTCGGCCGAGAACTCGCTGATGTCGCAGGCCGCCGCGTTGCCGGCGACGCCGATCGCGAGGGCGGCGGACGCGGAGACGACACCGAGGGCGCGCACGGAGCGCGCGACGGTGCGGCGGGATACGGACAGAACTGCCACGTTTGTCCTTTACGGGAATATGCAATTGCGGGGGGTTGACGGAATGCTGATGGGTCATCAGCATTCCCATGCGGCTCCCAGGTCTATAAGCGCCGCATAAGTAGTGTCAACGCATATGCCTACAGTGGACCCGGACTTTGCCTTCTTATTAACCGCCCAGACGTTTCAAGGCCTCCGGGGCCTCCTCGATCCGGTCGACCAGGGCGATCCGGGCCTCCATGGAACGCTCCCGCGCGAGCGACCGCAGCAGCGGCCAGGCCGGCAGCCGCTCCGTCCAGTGGGCCCGGTTCACCAGCACCATGGGCGTGGGCTCGCCGCGCGACTCGTAGTAGTTCGGCGTCGCGTTGTCGAAGATCTCCTGCACGGTGCCGGCGGCGCCCGGCAGGAAGACCACGCCCGCGTTGCAGCGGGCCAGCAGCCCGTCCTCGCGGGTGGCGTTGGCGAAGTACTTCGCGATGTGCGAGGCGAAGGCGTTCGGCGGTTCGTGGCCGTAGAACCAGGTGGGGATGCCGATCGAGTGGTTGCCCTTCGGCCAGCGGGCGCGCACCTCGAAGGCGGCGCGCGCCCAGTCGGTGATCGACGGCGTGAACGAGGGCGCGGACGCGAGGAGTCCGCAGGCCTCGTCCAGCACGGCGTCGTCGTACGGGGCCGCGTAGGCGCCGAGGTTCGCCGCCTCCATCGCGCCCGGACCGCCGCCCGTCGCCACCGTGAAACCGGCGTGGGTCAGCGCCCGTCCGAGACGGGCCGCGCCCCGGAACTCCTCGGTGCCGCGGGCCATCGCGTGACCGCCCATCACGCCCACGACCCGCGCCCCGCGCAGGAGTTCGTCCAGGGCGTCGGACATGGAGTCGTCGTGGACCGCGCGCAGCATGGAGGCGAAGATGTCGCCGTCCGCCTTGGTCCGCTGGAACCAGGCGTAGGCCAGCGCGTCCGGGGTCGCCTCGTAGCCCTTGTCGAGCGAGGCGAACAGGTCGCCGGGCGTGTAGAGATGCCCCCGGTAGGGGTCGAAGGGCAGGCCCGGGACGGGCGGGAGGACCAGGGCGCCGTCGGCGCGGAGCTTCTCCGTCGCGTCCGGACGCATCCGGCAGCCGAGGAAGACGGCCCCGGTGGTGTCGGTGGTGAGCAACTCCCTTGTCCGGTCGGTCAGGTCGACGGACTGGACACGGAATCCGGAGAGCGTGCCGCGGGACGAGACGATCGCGTCGAACTCCTCGAGCGTCTCTATCTCGCGGTCCCCGTGATGGACGGCATGGGCGGGACTCGTCTGCACCCGCCCATGCTAGGCCCGTGTGCGCGTCAGCCCTGCACCGCGGCCGGGTCCATCCAGATGACCTCCCAGGTGTGGCCGTCGAGGTCGTCGAAGGCGCGGCCGTACATGAAGCCGTGGTCCTGGGTCTCGCCGGTGACCGAGCCGCCCGCCGCGACGGCCTTCTCCACCAGCTCGTCGACCTTCTCGCGGCTCTCGGCGCTCAGCGCGAGCAGCACCTCGCTGCTCTTCGTGGCGTCCACGATCTCCTTCTTGGTGAACTCCGCGTACTTCTGCTTGGTCAGCAGCATCGCGACGATCGTGTCGCTGATCACGACCGACGCGGCGGTCTCGTCGCTGAACTGCGCGTTGATCGAGTAGCCGAGCTCCGTGAAGAACTTCTTCGAGGCGTCGAGGTCGTTGACGGCCAGGTTCACGAAGATCATCTGCTGGTACATGGCGGGGTCTCTCCCATTCGGTTCCGTGGTGTTCGTGGGGGTAGACCGGGGGCCCGCGCGGAACTCATCGGTCCGTGGAGATTTTTTTCGGACCGTTTCCCTGACGGTGCCTCAGCGGGACAGCGGCCACGCCGACAGCTCGGCCACGACCAGGGTCAGCGGCCCGAACAGGGCGAGCAGCGCGCCCGCGCGGAGCACGGCGGCCCGGCGCAGCGTCCCCGTGGCCGCCCCGAGGCGCCGCAGCGCGGCGGTGGTCTCGGCGCGGGCCTGCTTGGCCTCGACGGCGGCCGTCAGCAGCGTCGCCGTCGTGCAGCCCGCCACCAGCAGCACCCCGAGCACGGCGAGCGGGCCGTCGAAGGCGTCCTCGCGGTCGTGCAGCGAGGTCATGACGTACGCGGCCGACAGCACCGCGCAGACCACGCCCAGCGGGCGTCCGATGCGCGTGGCCTCGGTCATGAGGACCCGCCCGGCCAGCAGGCGCAGCGCGCCGGGCCGTGCCGTCTGGAGCAGCCTGCCGCACAGATGGGCGAGGCCGGGACCGGCCAGGGCCAGACCGACGGCGGTCAGGACCAGACCGAGCAGCGCGGAGGGCTGTTCCCCCGGCGCGCCCCCGCCGCCCGTACGGCTCGCGAAGGCCTCGGCGGCCAGACCCACCGCCAGCACCGTGACCCCCCACGGCAGTCCGGACGGCGGCGTGAGCGGCGCGGCGGGCCGGGCGTCGGCGGGGGTGCCGGCGGAGCTGTCGGAACCGTCCGTGGCGCTGTCGGGACCGTTCGCGGCGCCGTCCGGCTCCGGTGCCGCCTCGGCCGTACGCCGGCCTCGCGCCGCCGCCCCCAGCTGCTTGCCGAACCGGCCGTACGCCCCGAACGACTCGCGCACCGCCGTACGCCGGTACGCGCCGAACCGTCTGTACGCCCGTCCCGCGCGGTCCGTCCCCGCCGCCGGCTCACGCGGCCGCAGCACCACCGCCGCGGCCGCCGACGCGCTCAGCGGTACGAGCGACAGCAGCGTCAGGGCGGCGGGCAGCGGAAGCGGCCGGCCGACGGCGAGGAAGTCCGTCGCGGCGCCGTCGAAGGGCGTGCCGGTGAGGTCGCCGCGCAGGTGGAGGAAGACCAGCAGGGCCAGCGCCGAGCCCAGCAGGCAGGACAGCGCCGTGGTGGCCGCGGAGATCGCCATCAGCCGGACGGGACCGAGACCGATCGCCGACAGACCGGGCCGGGGCCGGGTGCCCGGATCGGTGCGGGCGACCGCGACCGCGAAGTGCACCGTGGCCGCCATCGGGACCGCGCACCAGGCCAGCCGGAGCACCGAGGCGGACGGGTCGGGGTGGCTCAGCGCGTGGCCGAGGGCGCTGAGCAGCAGGAAGCCCGTGCCCGCGGACGCGGCCACGACCAGGAGACGGCGCAGCTGGACGGCGGGACGGGCGCCTCGGGTCAGACGGAGAGCGAGCACGCCGCCCGGCCTTCCGTCTCGGCCGTCCCGGGGATCGGCGGCAGATGGACGGTGCGCACGCGCCGCCCGTCGAGCAGCGACACCGTGCGGTCGGCGAGGGCCGCGGTCTGCGCGTCGTGGGTCGCGAGGACCACGGCGATGCCGTGCGAGCGGGCCGCCGTGGTGAGCGTGCGCAGCGCGTGGACGCGGTCGACGCGGTGCAGCGGGGCGGTCGGCTCGTCGGCGAACAGCACCGAGGGTGCCGGGGCGAGGGCGCGGGCGACGCACACCCGCTGCCGCTCGGCCTGCGTCAGCTCCCCGGGGTGCTTGCGGGCCCTGTCACCGATGTCGAGGCGCTCCAGCCACTCCAGGGCCGCCGTCCTGGCGCGGCGCCGGCCGGTGCCGCGCAGCATCAGCGGCAGGGCGGCGTTCTCCCAGACGTTCAGCTCGGGCACCAGCACCGGGTCCGGGTCGATCCAGCCGAAGTGGTCCCGGCGCAGCCGCTCGCGGGCGGCGGGGCGCATGGTGTGCACGGGCACGTCGTTGAACCAGATCTCGCCGCTGCGTGCGGGCAGCAGCCCCGACAGACAGCGCAGCAGTGTCGTCTTGCCGCTGCCGCGCGGGCCGCCGACGGCGAGGATCTCGCCCTCCCGGACGCCGAGCGAGACCCCGCTCAGTCCGGGTGAGCCGTCGTCGTACCGGTGGTGCAGGGCTCGCGCCCAGAGCACGTCGTTGTCCGGTGGGGCCACCATGGCGTACACCTCGGTTCGGATCGGAAATGCCGTGCGCTCTTCGGGTAAGTCCCCCGTCCGGGGGAACGAAGGCAGGGCCGATCGGTCACTGGCACGCTAGGCAGGCCACGGCGGGAGGCCGGACAGCACGCGGCCCCGGACGCCCGTTTCTCACTCGAACGGGCGACACCGGGGCTGGTGTTGATCATCCAGAAGGAAGATCGGAACCTCCAACGGCCTACAGCTTGGTCCACGCCTCCGAGAGGGTCGCGCGCAGGATCTGCTCGATCTCGTCGAAGGTCTCCTGGTCGGAGATCAGCGGCGGGGCGAGCTGGACGACCGGGTCGCCGCGGTCGTCGGCCCGGCAGTACAGGCCGTTCTCGAAGAGCTTCTTCGACAGGAAGCCGTACAGGACGCGCTCGGTCTCGTCGGCGTCGAAGGACTCCTTGGTGTTCTTGTCCTTGACCAGCTCGATGCCGTAGAAGAAGCCGTTGCCGCGGACGTCGCCGACGATCGGCAGGTCGTGCAGCTTCTCCAGGGTGGCGCGGAAGGCGCCCTCGTTGTCGAGTACGTGCTGGTTCAGGCCCTCGCGCTCGAACAGGTCGAGGTTGGCGATGCCGACCGCGGCGGAGACCGGGTGGCCGCCGAAGGTGTAGCCGTGCAGGAAGGTGTTGTCGCCCTTGTAGAAGGGCTCGGCCAGGCGGTCGGAGACGATGCACGCGCCGATGGGGGAGTAGCCCGAGGTCATGCCCTTGGCGCAGGTGATCATGTCCGGGACGTAGCCGAACTTGTCGCAGGCGAACGTCGTGCCGAGCCGACCGAAGGCGCAGATGACCTCGTCGGAGACGAGCAGCACGTCGTACTGGTCGCAGATCTCGCGCACCCGCTGGAAGTAGCCGGGCGGGGGCGGGAAGCAGCCGCCGGCGTTCTGCACGGGCTCCAGGAAGACGGCCGCGACCGTGTCGGGGCCCTCGAAGAGGATCTGCTGCTCGATCTGGTCGGCGGCCCAGCGGCCGAACGCCTCCGGGTCACCGCTGTGGATCGGCGCCCGGTAGATGTTGGTGTTCGGCACCTTGTGCGCACCCGGGACGAGCGGCTCGAACGGGGCCTTCAGCGCCGGCAGACCGGTGATGGACAGGGCGCCCTGCGGGGTGCCGTGGTAGGCCACCGCGCGGGATATCACCTTGTACTTCGTCGGCTTGCCGGTCAGCTTGAAGTACTGCTTGGCGAGCTTCCAGGCGGTCTCCACCGCCTCGCCGCCGCCGGTGGTGAAGAAGACCTTGTTGAGGTCGCCCGGCGCCTCGTGCGCGAGCCGCTCCGCCAGCTCCACGGCCTTGGGGTGGGCGTAGGACCACACCGGGAAGAAGGCCAGCTCCTGGGCCTGCTTGGAGGCGGTCTCCGCGAGCTCCTGACGGCCGTGGCCCGCCTGCACCACGAACAGGCCGGCGAGGCCGTCGAGGTAGCGCTTGCCCTTGTCGTCGTAGATGTGGGTGCCCTTGCCCCGGACGATGGTGGGGACGGGGGAGTTCTCGTACGAGGACATGCGGGTGAAGTGCATCCACAGGTGGTCGTACGCGGACTTGCTGAGGTCCTCGGTGCGGTCGGTGCTCACGGTTATCGGGTTCCCCACATGTAGGTCTGCTTCTTGAGCTTGAGGTAGACGAAACTCTCGGTGGAGCGCACTCCGGGCACGGCCCGGATGCGTCGGTTGATGACCTCCAGCAGGTGGTCGTCGTCCTCGCAGACGATCTCGACCATCAGGTCGAAGGAGCCCGCGGTCATCACCACGTACTCGCACTCGTCCATGGCGGTCAGCGCGTCGGCCACGGCCTCCACGTCGCCCTCGACGTTGACGCCGACCATCGCCTGGCGGCGGAAGCCCACGGTGAGCGGGTCCGTGACGGCGACGATCTGCATCACGCCCTGGTCGAGGAGCTTCTGGACGCGCTGGCGCACGGCCGCCTCCGACAGGCCCACGGCCTTGCCGATGGCGGCGTACGGCCGGCGGCCGTCCTCCTGGAGCTGCTCGATGATGGCGAGGGAGACGGCGTCCAACTGGGGACCGCCGCCGTTCTTGGACTCGCGGGAGTCCCTCGGGTCTGCGCTTCGACTGGCCACGGGGCCACTGTGCACGACGTATCGACAGTTTTGCAAGGCTCGATCGATGAAATTCGTTGTCTGCGGTGTCCGAGCTTGCGGATTTCGCAGGAGTAGGGCGGGTGGGGGTGTTGAAAACGTCAGCCATCGGTTTAGGGTGGGTGTCTCAGAGGTTGGACACTCGACATTTCTCGATACTCCAGACACCTCGGACACCCACGAGGAACACCAGGAGGGCCTGCAGTGAGCACCGAGCTGCGTCGTCTGCGCAACTACATCGGCGGTGAGTTCCGGGACGCCGCCGACGGCCGGACCACCGAGGTGGTCAACCCCGCGACGGGCGAGGCGTACGCGACCGCTCCGCTGTCCGGGCAGGCGGATGTGGACGCCGCGATGGCGGCCGCCGCCGAGGCGTTCCCCGGCTGGCGCGACACCACCCCGGCCGAGCGCCAGAAGGCCCTGCTGAAGATCGCGGACGCCTTCGAGGAGCGCGCCGAGGAACTCATCGCGGCCGAGGTGGAGAACACGGGCAAGCCCGTCGGGCTGACCCGCACCGAGGAGATCCCGCCGATGGTGGACCAGATCCGTTTCTTCGCGGGCGCGGCGCGGATGCTCGAGGGCCGGTCGGCCGGTGAGTACATGGAGGGCCTGACCTCCATCGTGCGCCGTGAGCCGGTCGGCGTCTGCGCGCAGGTCGCGCCCTGGAACTACCCGATGATGATGGCCGTGTGGAAGTTCGCCCCGGCGATCGCCGCGGGCAACACGGTCGTCCTCAAGCCCTCGGACACCACCCCGGCCTCCACGGTCCTGATCGCCGAGATCCTCGGCTCGATCCTTCCCAAGGGCGTCTTCAACGTCATCTGCGGCGACCGCGACACCGGCCGCCTGATGGTCGAGCACCCCACCCCGGCGATGGCGTCCATCACCGGGTCGGTGCGCGCCGGCATGTCGGTCGCCGAGTCCGCGGCCAAGGACGTCAAGCGGGTCCACCTGGAGCTGGGCGGCAAGGCCCCGGTCGTGGTCTTCGAGGACACCGACATCGCCAAGGCGGTCGAGGACATCTCGGTCGCGGGCTTCTTCAACGCCGGCCAGGACTGCACGGCCGCCACGCGCGTCCTCGTCCACGAGTCGATCCACGACGAGTTCGTCTCCGCGCTCGCCAAGGCCGCCGCCGACACCAAGACCGGCATGCCCGACGACGAGGACGTCCTGTTCGGTCCGCTCAACAACCCCAACCAGCTCAAGCAGGTCGAGGGCTTCATCGAGCGGCTGCCCGCGCACGCGCGCGTGGAGGCCGGCGGCAAGCGCGTCGGCGAGCAGGGCTTCTTCTACGCCCCGACCGTCGTCTCCGGCCTGAACCAGGACGACGAGATCATCCAGAAGGAGGTCTTCGGCCCGGTCATCACCGTCCAGCGCTTCACCGACGAGGACCAGGCCGTCGAGTACGCCAACGGCGTCGAGTACGCGCTGGCCTCCTCGGTGTGGACCAAGGACCACTCCCGCGCGATGCGCATGTCCAAGAAGCTGGACTTCGGCTGTGTGTGGATCAACACGCACATCCCGCTGGTCGCGGAGATGCCGCACGGCGGCTTCAAGAAGTCGGGCTACGGCAAGGACCTCTCGGCGTACGGCTTCGACGACTACACGCGCGTCAAGCACGTGATGACGTCCCTCGACGGATAGGCGCCGAAGCGTCGGCCCCGGACGGTGCGGCACCGTCCGGGGCCGACGTGTCTCCAGGGGCGGACCCCGTTTTTGAACATGTTCAACTCTCGGCGTACGCTGCTGCCATGAGCGACAGAGCCGCCCTGCTCAAGGGCATTCGCGCCTGGCTGGTCTTCTTCGTCGTCTGCCTGGTGCTCAGCGGCGCCACGGCCTTCCCGCTGGTGCACGAACTGCGCTGGACCGAGGACCTGCTCCGGTCCCTGTCCGCGCCGGAGCACCTCCCCGCCCTCATGGACTGGATCGAGCGCGTACGCCAGGGGCTCGACACCGCCGACGCCGAGTACCCCTTCCTCCTCTACGGCACCGACTGGCTCGCCTTCGCGCACCTCGTGATCGCCGTCGCCTTCTACGGCCCCTACCGCGACCCCGTCCGCAACATCTGGGTCATCGAGTTCGGCATGATCGCCTGTGCCGGCATCATCCCGCTCGCGCTGATCTGCGGCCCGGTCCGCGGCATCCCCTTCTGGTGGAGCGTCATCGACATGGCGTTCGGCGTGTTCGGCGTGATCCCGCTGTACGTCGTACGCGAGAAGATCAAGCGGCTGGAGGCGCTCACGCCGAACGCGGCGCCGGCACCCGTTGCTTGAGGGCGGCCGCCTCGATGCGCTTGGCGACCGGGTTCGGTGTCGTGTCCTTCGCGTCGGTGTCGGAGAGCGAGTACACGAGGGTGAAACTCAGGTCCTCGGTCGCGGCGATCGCCGTGCTGTAGCCGGGGCGGGCACCGCTCTTGAGCCAGTAGGTCGTTCCCTGGTGCTCGTAACGCTGCAGGCCCGCGCTGTAGGAGGCGCCCGTGATACCCGTCGGGACCGTGAACATCTCCTGCAGCTGCGGCTCGGGCACGATCCGTCCGCTGAAGAGGGCCGTGACGAGCCGTTCCAGGTCGGCGGTGGTCGAGATCATGTCCCCGGCCGCCCAGCGGTCGGCCACGTTCCACTCGGTGACGTCGACGAGCCGGGTCGTCCCGTCCGGCTGGGAAACCGCCTGGTAGCCGTGGTTGTGCGGTCCGCGGATGCGGGGGTCGGTGCCGGGGAAGTACGTGTGCCACATCTTGGCGGGGCGCAGCACGAGCCGCGCCACCCCGGAGGCGTACGGCCGCCCGGTCACCTTCTCGATCAGCATGCCGAGGATCGTGTAGTTGATGTTGAGGTACTGCTGCTGCTCACCGGCGTCGAACGCCGGTCCCTTGGCGACCGCGGACTTCACGACCCGCCGCGGGGTGAGCGTGTCGTAGCGGTGTGCGTACTGCTCCTCGAAGGTGTTCCCCCAACTGACGCCCGGCTGGATGCCGCTGGTGTGGTTCAGCAGGTTCCGTACGGTGACGGGCGTGGTGAACTCGGGGCCGAGCAACCCGGGGAGGTAGCGCTCGACCGACGCGTCGAGGTCGACCTCGCCCTGTGCCGCCAGCCGGAGGACGGCGGCGGCCGTCACCACCTTGGTCGTCGAGCCGGCCCTGAACCGCGCGTCCGGGTCGGCCGCCCGGCCGCTCACCAGGTCCCGCACCCCCGAACTGCCGTGCCAGGCGCCCTCGGTGCCGCCCAGCCGGACGAGCGCGGCCGTGGTGCTCTTGTCGGGCAGCCCTTCGATCGCCTCGCACAACGCCTGGTGGGACGGTGCGGTACCGCACACGGGCGCCGACGGGGCGGGTGAGGCGAACGCGGGCGCGGCGAGCGGGCCCGCGCCCAGGGCGAGGACGAGGGAGGCGGCGAGAAGGGTGGTGCGACGGCGGGGGCGCATCGGCTGCTCCTCGGGGGAGTTCGGCGGAAGGACGTGATCATCCTCCGGCCGTGCGGGTCACCTCCGGATCGTCGTCGGGGAGGGCGCCCGCCCTGGTGCGCCCCCGATCAACTTCCCTGGACGGACAGGGAAGTTGTCAGGGGTTGCCCCTAAGGTGCCCGCCGCCCCGGCCGGCCCCCGGTGTCACGCAGCGCGCACAGGACGTCGATGCGGTTGGTGGTGATCGAGTCGACGCCCAGGGCCAGCAGGCGGCGCATGGAGCGACGGGTGTCCGGGGTCCAGACGGAGAGCAGGTAGCCCGCGTGGTGGACACGGTCCGCCAGGGCGCGGTCGACCAGGCTGAAGCGGTAGTTCAGCCAACGCGGCCGGATCGCCTCCAGCAGACCGGCGCGGGCCGGTGCCAGGGTCGTGCGCGTGAGCGCGATCTCGGCGGACGGGTCCGCCGCCCGTACGGCGAGCATGGCGGGGGCGCCGGCGCAGTAGTAGACGCGGTCCTGGGCGTCCCGCTCGCGCACGGCGTCCACGACCCGGCGCACCGCGCGGACGTCCGGCGTGCTGGGCAGGTCGATCATCACCCGGCCGCCGTCCGTCGCCGCCAGCGCGTCGGAGAGCGTGGGCACCCCGTCGTCCGTGACCCCGCGCACCTCCTCCCACGACAGCGACAGCAACGGACGGTCGTGCTCCCAGAGCCGCTTCAGCGTGTCGTCGTGCAGCAGCACCGGGACGCCGTCCCGGGTGAGGCGTACGTCGATCTCGACCGCGTCCGCGCCCCGGTGGAGCGCGGACCGCAGCGAGGCGAGGGTGTTCTCGCGGACACGGTAGGGGTCGCCGCGGTGGGCCACGGCGGTCACGTTCTGCATGGCGGCCCTTCGCGGGTGGTCAGGAGGCGAGCCAGGACGAGGTGTAGGCGTCGATCTCGGCGGCCAGCCGCGCCTTGCCGGCCGGGTCCATGAACGACGCCTCGACCGCGTTCTTCGCCAGGCCGGCCAGTCCCCGCTCGTCGAGCTCCAGCAGCCGCGCGGCGACCGCGTACTCGTTGTTCAGGTCGGTGCCGAACATCGGCGGGTCGTCGGAGTTGATCGTCACCAGGACACCGGCCCGGGTGAACTCCTTTATGGGGTGCTCGTCGAGCGTGGCCACCGCGCGGGTGGCGATGTTGGAGGTGGGGCACACCTCCAGCGGGATGCGCCGCTCGGCCAGGTGCTGGAGCAGTTTGGGGTCGCGGGCCGAGCTGGTGCCGTGCCCGATGCGCTCGGCGCCCAGTTCGTTCAGCGCGTCCCACACCGTCTCCGGTCCGGTGGTCTCGCCGGCGTGCGGCACGGAGTGCAGCCCGGCGGCGATCGCGCGGTCGAAGTACGGCTTGAACTGCGGGCGGGGCACGCCGATCTCGGGTCCGCCGAGACCGAAGGAGACCAGGCCCTCCGGGCGCAGCCGGTCGTCGGTGGCGAGCCGCGTGGTCTCCTCGGCGGACTCCAGTCCGGCCTCGCCGGGGATGTCGAAGCACCAGCGCAGCACGGTCCCGAGCTCGGTCTCGGCCGCCTTGCGGGCGTCCTCGATGGCGTCCATGAAGGCACGTTCGTCGATGCCGCGCCGGGTGGAGGAGAACGGGGTGATGGTCAGCTCGGCGTACCGCACCTGTTGCCGGGCCAGTTCGCGCGCCACCTCGTAGGTCAGCAGCCGTACGTCCTCGGGGGTGCGGATGAGGTCGACGACGGACAGGTACACCTCGATGAAGTGGGCGAAGTCCGTGAAGGTGAAGTAGTCGGCCAGGGCCTCGGGGTCGGTGGGGACCTTGGAGTCGGGGTGGCGGGCGGCCAGCTCCGAGACGATGCGGGGGGAGGCGGACCCGACGTGGTGCACGTGCAGTTCGGCCTTGGGCAGCCCGGCGATGAAGGCGTGCAGGTCGCGTGGGACGCGCGGCTCGACGAGACGGTCGGTCAAGGTTCCTCCCCGGAACGGCGCCCCGGGCCGCACGGGCGGCGGGACGCGGATGATCGGCTGATCGGTGACTCGGGATCATCGTAGGTGGTCGCCGGAGGGGGTGCGGGGCGGTGCGGGGCGGCGGAGCCGTAGCATGGCCGGACGATCGAGGGCCAGGGGGGAACTCCAGATGACGGACGCGACGCAGCCGGGCGGGGACACGGGAGCAGGCGACCCCTGGGCGGCCCCGGAGAACAGGACCTCACCGGACAAGGACCGCACGTCCGGCGCCGGCCGGCCGCCGCAGGCACCGGGCACGCCGACCGTCGCCGACGGACTGTCCGCGCCGCAGCCGCCCTCCGTGCACGACCAGCCCACCGTCGCCGGGATGCCGGGCGCGGGCTTCGTCCCGCCCGCCGGGGGCATGCCCCCGGGCGGCACCACGCCGTTCGCCCCCCAGGGCTCCGCGCTGCCTCCGCCGCCCGTCGCGCCCACCGGCCCCGGCGCACCCGGCGGCTACGGATACCCCGGCTACCCGCCGGGCTACGGCTGGCCCGGCATGCCGATGCAGCGGCAGAACGGCATGGGCGTCGCGGCCATGGTGCTCGGCATCCTGGCCTGCTGCCTGTTCTGCCTGTACGGCGTGGTCTCCGTCGTCCTCGGCATCCTCGCCGTCGTCTTCGGCATCAAGGGCCGGCAGAAGGCCGAGCAGGGCCTGGCGGACAACCACGGGCAGGCCCAGGCCGGCCTGATCACGGGCATCATCGGCCTCGTCCTCGGCATCGCCGTGATCGTCCTGATAGCGATCGGCGTCGTGGCCGCCATCAACAGCGAGGAGGACGGCTGGGAGGACGAGGATTACTACGGCGCCCACCGCCCGGCCGCCACCGCCACCGCCCCCGCCTTCCGCTGACCGCGTCCGTCGTCAGGGACCGACGGCCCCGAGCCCGCTGTACGGGGCTCGGGGCCGTCGGCCTTCTCCGGATGGGTCAGAGCGCGAGGCCCGTCAGGACCATCACGCGCTCGTAGGTGTAGTCGTCCATCGCGAACCGCACGCCCTCGCGGCCCACACCGGACTGCTTGGCGCCGCCGTACGGCATCTGGTCGGCGCGGTAGGAGGGCACGTCGCCGATGACCACACCGCCGACCTCCAGCGCCCGGTGGGCCCGGAAGGCGGTCTGCAGGTCGTGCGTGAACACGCCCGCCTGGAGGCCGTACTTGGAGTCGTTGACGGCGGCGAAGGCCGCGGCCTCGCCGTCCACCTTCTGCACGGTCAGCACCGGTCCGAAGACCTCCTCGCGGGAGATCGTCACGTCGGCCGGTACGTCGGTGAGCACGGTCGGCGCGTAGGAGGCGCCGTCGCGCTTGCCGCCGGTGAGGAGCTTCGCACCCGCGGCGGTGGCCTCGTCGACCCAGGACTCCACGCGCTGCGCCGCGGCCTCGCTGACCAGCGGGCCGACGTCCGTCGCGTCGTCGTTCGGGTCACCGGTGACCTGCGCCTCGACGGCGGCGACGATGCGCGGCAGCAGACGGTCGTACACGGAGGCGTCGGCGATCACGCGCTGCACGGAGATGCAGGACTGGCCGCCCTGGTAGTTGGAGAAGGTCGCGATGCGCTGCGCGGCCCGGTCCAGGTCCTCGTCGCTCGCGAAGTCGGCGAGGACGACGGCCGCGCCGTTGCCGCCCAGCTCCAGGGTGCAGTGCTTGCGCGGCACCGAGTCCATGATCGCGTAACCGACCGTCTCCGAGCCGGTGAAGGAGATCACCGGCAGCCGCTCGTCCTGGACCAGGGCGGGCATGCGGTCGTTGGGGACCGGGAGGATGCTCCAGGAACCGGCGGGCAGCTCGGTCTCCGCGAGCAGCTCACCGAGGATCAGACCGGAGAGGGGCGTGGCGGGCGCGGGCTTGAGGATGATGGGCGCGCCCGCGGCGATCGCGGGGGCGATCTTGTGGGCGCACAGGTTCAGCGGGAAGTTGAACGGCGCGATGCCGAGGACGACGCCCTTGGGGAAGCGGCGGGTGAAGGCGAGCCGGCCCTGGCCGCCGGCGTCGGTGTCCAGGCGCTGGGCCTCGCCGCCGTTGAAGCGGCGGGCCTCCTCGGCGGCGAAACGGAACACGGAGACCGCGCGGCCGACCTCGCCGCGGGCCCACTTGACCGGCTTGCCGTTCTCGGCGGAGATCAGGCGGGCGATCTCCTCGGTGCGCTCGGCGAGGCGGCGGCTGACGTGGTCGAGGGCGGCGGCGCGGACGTGGGCGGGGGTGGCGGCGAAGTCCTCGCGGACGGCGTACGCGGCGGAGACGGCCTCTTCGACCTGGGCGTCGGTCGGGACGCTCACCGTGCCGACGGTGTGGCCGTCCCAGGGGGAGGTGACGTCGAAGGTGGTCTCGCCGGTGGCCTGGCGGCCGGCGAGCCAGAAGGCGGTGGTGGAAGTCATGTGCGGGTTCCGGCCCTTCCGCGTTGGGGTGTGTGTGGGTGGGTTGCTGGGTCCACGGTAGGGCGGAGGGCGGGGGGTGGAGTTTGGCCGAGTCGTAGTGGTGGGGGCGTGGGGATTCTACGGTTT
>NZ_JAGMUJ010000199.1 GCF_019049255.1 Streptomyces sp. AC558_RSS880
CGACCCGGGCACCGGGCGCCGCCCACTGAAGCTCCGCTCTCGCGCTTCCGCGCTCCCCCACTCACGCGTTCCCGCGTTCCCGCGGGCAATCGTGCCGCAGGGCGGCACGGGTGGGCGGTGGGGGTACCTCCCGCTCGAGCGCAGCCGAGAGTGGGGGAGGCACCCCGCGAGCGCCGGGCTGCGCGACACCCCCCGCTCGGCCGAACCCCGGCGCACACTGAAACACCGCAAGCGCCAGCTTTGGCTGGACGGGGGTCAGTTCCGCTCGCCGGGTGCCGCTGCGCCCACCCGTGCCGCCCCAGCGGCACGACTGCCCGCAGCTACGCGGTCAGGGTCAGCCGAAGTCGTACGCCTCCACCTCGGCAAGGTATCGGGCCCGTAGATCCT
>NZ_JAGMUJ010000200.1 GCF_019049255.1 Streptomyces sp. AC558_RSS880
CAGGGGTCGCAGTGGGTGGGGATGGCGGCCGGGTTGCTGGAGTCCTCGCCGGTGTTCGCCGAGTGGGTCGAGCGGTGCGAGGCGGCGTTGGCGGCTCATGTCGACTGGTCGCTCACCGGGGTTCTGCGGTCGGACTCCGAGGAGTGGCTGGGCCGGGTGGATGTGGTGCAGCCGGTGTTGTGGGCGGTGATGGTGTCGCTGGCGCAGCTGTGGCGGTCGTTCGGTGTGGAGCCGGGAGCTGTCGTCGGCCACTCCCAGGG
>NZ_JAGMUJ010000201.1 GCF_019049255.1 Streptomyces sp. AC558_RSS880
TGTGGGTATGTCGCGGTGGCAGGTGGGGCAGGCGCCGGTCCAGGTGGCGAGGAGTGTCTGCAGGTTCCGGACGACTTGGTAGAGGCTCAGGCCGGCGCCGGATCTTTTGGGTCTCGCGTCAGTCGTTGGAGGGTGCAAAAGGCATGGGCGGCGGAGACGAGGGTGACGTGGTGATGCCAGCCGGCCCAGGTGCGGCCTTCGAAGTGGGCCAGGCCCAGGGCTTGTTTCATCTCCCGGTAGTCGTGCTCGATGCGCCAGCGGAGCTTGGCCAGCCGCACCAGCGTGGCCAGCGGCATGCCCGAGGGCAGGCTCGACAGCCAGAACTGCACCGGCTCGCTCTCACCGGCGGGCCATTCGGCCAGCAACCACCGCTCGGGGAGCTCCGGACC
>NZ_JAGMUJ010000202.1 GCF_019049255.1 Streptomyces sp. AC558_RSS880
CACGTTGTCGTCGGTGACGGTCGCCGCCGACGGCACCTTCACCATCGACGATCTGCCGCGCACCCGGCGCGAGACGACCTACACGGTCAGCTGGCCCGGCGACGACCTGCACGAGGGGTCCACGGCGTCGGCGACGGTGCGCGTCACGCGCTGACCGCGCGGGAAACGTCGACGGGGCACCCCGGGCAGCGTGCCCGGGGTGCCCCGTCGACGGTGGGGGATGTGTGGCGCCCGGTCCGCGCGTCGCTGCGGGTGCACGCGGACCGGGGCCGTCGGGGGGAGCCCCCGTGGGGGCTCAGTG
>NZ_JAGMUJ010000026.1 GCF_019049255.1 Streptomyces sp. AC558_RSS880
CGCGTCTGCTCCAGCGAGCAACTCCCGTGGTCCTTCCTCACCCACACCGGCCTGATCATTCACCCCTCACCACCACAGAACTAACGAAAAACTCAGTACTGAGTTTTTCGTTAGTTCTGTGGCGGTGGGGGCTTCGGCAGTGTGAGCATGATGGTGTGTCTTCCAAGCCGCAGGATGCTGTTGCTGATGTCTCCGTTCTGCCGTTGACACGGCCGCAGTTGGCCGAGGCTCGTCGCATGCGCGCGGCCGAGTTGTTCGAGCAGAGACGTCCTTCGTCCGAGGTCGCCCGGGCAGTGGGGATGCATCCCGAGAGTGTGCGCCGGTGGAAACGCCTGTGGGAGCAGGGCGGGGCTGAGGCATTGCGGCGGCGTCCGGCTACCGGTCGGCCGCCCTCTCCGGGCCCGTGAAGTCTGCGTAGCCCTCGGCCACGAACAACTGCCGAGGAACATCGAAGGCATCCGCGCCAAGCTCAAGCGCCTCGTCAAGCTCAACATTCTCACCGAAGCGGAAGCCGGCAGCTTCACCACGAAGCCGTAGTCACCCTGCGACCGGCAGCCCTGTCCCGGCATACCCGGCTCATGGCGTCGACTGTCGGTCAGTAGAGGATGAATCGCCAACGCTCGGCCCAAAGCAGCCGCTGACCACCCGAGACGCGTACCTGGACACGGTCTTCTTCCACCTGCCAAACGGTGCCGTAGAGCGTGGCGCTGGGGAGATCCACCCTGACGCTGTCGTAGACCTCCAAATCGCCCTCGACCGGCCGGTTCCACACATTCGTGCACTGCTCGCAGAGGTAGCCGACCACATCGCAACCCTCAACAGTCATTGGAACGCCCGGACGGAATGCTTCGACGAAGCACCGAGGACACGGGTCAGCAGTGTGCGGTCCTACTGACTGGGACATGGCCCGATCCTGCTGTACAACAACGAAGCACGGCAACCTCGATATCAGGTCACATCAACGGCAGTGAGAACAGACATCAACTGACGAACCGCCCTCTAACAGGCTCTGATGTGCAGGGCCTCAGTCGCAGGAGGTACTGGCTCCCGCCTTGGGGTAGCTGGCAGAATGCCAGTTCCCGTCCCGGCCCTTGAAGGTGTAGATGCCGAGGGCACTGCGACGGATGAGGACGTTGTAGCTGCCACCGCTGGGGTAGCGGAGTTCCAGCACCTCGCCGCGGGCAGTGGAGCCGCCTGTCTTCACCAGCTCGTCGTCGGCCCTGCCAAAGGTGTTGGGGCCGACCCGGCCGTCGGCCTCGCTGAAGGAGTCGGCCAGTCCCCATTTCACCTGCAGGCGCCTGGTCGCGTAGGTCGTGTTCGGTCCGAAGTGGCCATCGATGTCATGGACGGTGAAAATGCTCCCGTTCCCCTTAGCGACGCTTTCGGCCACCAAGATGTGCTGCCACAAGCAGGTGGCATTGGAAACTGGGAATTCCCCAGCTGAGATGACCCCTTCATCGCCCCAGTCGCCAACATAGGTGTCGTATCCGCGCACGTATCCGTCTGAGACTTTCGCCGAGGCCGGTGACGCGCTCAGTCCGAGCGCGGCGGCTGCCAGAACGCCGATCGCTGCAGTGCTGCCACGGGCGGCTGATGCACGAAGACCCATATACGTACCCCTCTATCTGTTTCTGGACGGTCTGCTGTCCGGACCGGCGCCTGTTCGCAGCAGCTCGCGAGGGACGGCGTGCCGGTGCGGATCGCGGACATCACGATGCAGTTCAGCGCTTGACGAAACCTTGCAAGCTCATAAACACGCTGGTCATGCGGACCGGTGTCGCGTGGCGTGATGTCCCCGCCTGCATGCCTTCCTGCTGAGCGAACTGCGCCGAGTCGGCCTGCTGGATCTGGATGACTGTGCCGTGGACGGCTCGCATGTCCGGGCCCTCAAAGGGGGGATCATGTCGGCGCCTCGCCTGTCGACCGCGCTCGCCCCGGCTCCAAGCACCACCTGATCGTCGACCGACACGAAACCCCGCTCGCCGTAACCCTTACCGGCGGCAACCGTCATGACGTCACTCAGCTCCTGCCGCTGTTGGACGCCCTCCCGCCGATCCGGGGCCTGCGTGGACGTCCCCGACGCAAGCCCCGGCGCCTGTACGCGGACCGGGGCTACGACTTCGACAAGTACCGCCGCCTGCTGTCGAAGCGCGGCATCAAACCGTTGATCGCCCGACGCGGCATCGCTCACGGATCCGGGCTGGGGAAGGTGCGGTGGGTGGTCGAGCGCGCATTCGCCTGGCTGCACCAGTTCAAACAACTCCGCACCCGCTACGAGAGGCGCGCTGACCTCCATCAGGGCCTGCTCGAACTGGCCTGCAGCCTCATATGCCTCCGTCGCCTCCGAGCCTCATTTTGAAACGATCAGTAAACCGCGACGCGCAGCATGAACTGCCAGCTCAAGACCTCTGAACACTGATATGCCTCGCACCAGGCAGAATGAGCGGCATGGTCAACGAGGGGAACGACGGCTTCACGCTGCCGCGGGGGGCGACAGGTTTCTACCGGCCGGAGGACGGCCCGCTTCCCGAGACTGAACTGAAGGCGTTCCGCGCCGCTCTGTATGCCGCTGCTCGCGTCGCTGGAGGCGAAGTAGGTGAGGTGGAGGAACGGGTGTACCCCCGGACCTTCCACACCGCAACGGTCGTTGGACGCGAAGGCGAGACCGTTGTCCTATGCCACGCTCACTACCCCTGGATAGCCTTCGCCAACGAACGGCGGGACTGGTACGGAGAGGACTTCCTCGCGCAGCCGCCGTGGGCTCACGCCTTCGCCAACGTGGGCTTCACGGTCCTGAGCAGCGAACGACTCGCCACACCCCTCTCCGGCGTGGACACCTCAGTGCTCACGCAGGGTGAATGGCGTGAGGTCCGCTTCTATGGCATCACCACGTTGGGCGGAGTCCTCTTCAACGCCTGGGACTGACATACCGGCAGGAGGGGCGGTTCGACGCCGACCGTTAAATGACAAGCTCAGCTTGTTCTTTAACTACTGTCGGTAGCTGCTTCGACTAGTTTTACGAGGGGCGCCAGGATCTGTGGCAGGTCGTTCTCGGAGGTGAGCACCGAATGGTCCTGCCAGGTGTGCTCGGTTCCGGAGTCGATGAAGAGCAGTGAAGTGGCACCCGATTCCCAGAGGAACACCATCCCCGTGCGCTCGTCTGATTTTAGTGTGAGGCTCACTGCTGTGGCCTTCGGCCGCCCTCGGGACGGGGTTCCTGGGACGGGCTGCTTCACCGCAGAGCTGATCCCACGAGAGTGAAGCTCGTGTTCATGTGCGGCATGCCAGTCCTTGAGCCACTGAGCGATCTCTGACATTGCGCCCCCATGTGGGCCTCGAACGGCCGTCGAACTTGATCGTAAGCCCGACAATCACCGGACGCAGGAACGGCATTCGTCTGATCATGTGCTCCGACCAAGGTGCACGTGACCAAGGCGAAGGCCGTGAGGGTGAGTCTGCTGCCAGATGCTGTCCGGAGGGAAGCGTTCGCTGAAGCGTCACGCTTCCGGGGCGAGTTCTACGAGTGTCTGACCGCCCGGCGCGATGAGTTGTTCGAGCTGATGGACGCGGTGCTGTGCGCGGACGGTGCGGTGAAATCTCCGGTGGACCTGACGTTGTTGCCTGAGCATCGTCGTGGGCACGGAGCGATGTACGGCGGCTTGAACCACGGCCGGATCGACGTCAATCGGCTGCGGACGGTGCTGGCCGGGGTGTCGCTGCCGCGTTTCGACGGCGGCCGCCTCGTCCTGGCGGTCGATGTGTCGCCGTGGCTTCGGTCGGACGCGCCGTGCTCGGCAGAGCGCCTGTTCTGCCACGTCTACGGCCGCGCGAAGACAGCCTCGCAGTTCATCCCGGGCTGGCCCTACTCGTTCGTCGCCGTGCTGGAGCCGGGCGCCACATCATGGACCGCGATCCTGGACGCGGTCCGGCTGGGCCCGGCGGACGACGCCACCGCGATCACCGCCGCCCAGCTCCGGGGTGTAGTCGAGCGGCTCATTGCGGCGGGCCAGTGGCAGGCAGGGGACCCGCACATCGTGATCGTCAGCGACGCCGGATATGACGTCACCCGCCTGGCCTGGGTCCTGCGCGACCTGCCCGTCGAGCTGGTCGGCAGGGTCCGGTCCGACCGTGTCATGCGTCTACCGAAACCACCGAGGGCGCCCGGTGCCAACGGCCGGCCGCCCAAGCACGGCCCGGAGTTCCGCTTCACCAAGCCGGAGACCTGGCCCGAGCCCGCGATCACCACCGTCACCGACACCACCAACTACGGCAAGGCCGAAACCCAGGCATGGGACCGGGTCCACCCAAGGCTGACTCACCGCTCCTCCTGGCTCGACCACGACGGTGAACTACCCTTGGGCGAGGGCACGTTGATCCGGCTGAAGGTCGAGCACCTGTCGAAGGAACGGGATGCTCCGCCAGTGTGGCTGTGGTCGTCGAAGACCGGTGCCACCCCGAACGACGTGGACCGTTTCTGGCAAGCGTTTCTCCGCCGCTTCGATCTGGAGCACACCTTCCGCTTCGCGAAGCAGACTCTCGGCTGGACCACACCGAAGCTCCGTACCCCCGAGGCCGCGGACCGCTGGACCTGGATCCTGATCGTCGCTCACACCCAGCTCCGGCTCGCCCGGCCGCTCACCGCAGACCTCCGCCGACCCTGGGAGAAACCCGCCGCACCCAACCGGCTCACTCCGGCCCGGGTCCGCCGGGGGTTCAGGAACATCCGCGCTCACCTCGCCTGCCCGACCCGTGTTCCCAAACCGTGAGGCGTCGGCCCCGGACGGCCACTCGGCGCCAAGAACAAGCGCCGGGCACCCCGCTACGACGTCGGCAAGACCGTCAAACGCCCCGAGACCCTCAAGGCCATCGGGAAGCCTGGCAGGTCCTGGTAGATAAAGAACAAGCTCAGAGGTCGTTTTCTCCCGTTGTTTCATCCCGGAATCTGTGGTTGATGGTGCTTTGCGGGGTCGCGCCAGGAGATGGTGCTCTCGCCGGTGAGGCG
>NZ_JAGMUJ010000203.1 GCF_019049255.1 Streptomyces sp. AC558_RSS880
CCGCGGGGTCGTGGTGGACACGGCGGCGGCGGACCTGCGGCGCATCGAGCGCGATCTGCACGACGGGGCGCAGGCCCGGCTGGTGGCCCTGGCCATGGGGCTGGGCCTGGCCAAGGAGAAGCTGCTGGAGGACCCCGACGCCGCGGCGTCGATGGTCGAGGAGGCGCACGGCGAGGTGAAGCTGGCGCTGCAGGAGCTGCGGGATCTCGCACGGGGCATCCATCCGGCGGTGCTGACCGACCGGGGTCTGGACGCCGCGCTGTCCTCGGTCGCCTCGCGCTGCACGGTGCCGGTGAAGGTGACGGTCGACCTGGCCGAGCGGCCGGCCGCCGCCATCGAGGGCAT
>NZ_JAGMUJ010000204.1 GCF_019049255.1 Streptomyces sp. AC558_RSS880
CGGTCTCGGGCCCGACGCCCGTCAGCGCGAGCAGGCCCGGTGCGGTGCGGGCGATCAGGACGCGCAGGTCGCGGTCCGCGTCCGCTATCTCCTCGCTCAAGCGCCGGTAGCGCCTGGCCAGGCGCTTGAGGGCCAGTCTGACGGCCGTGGCCGGGGCAGCCAGATCGGTGCCCGGACGGCTGGCGGCCAGCCGTCGGACC
>NZ_JAGMUJ010000205.1:0-2891 GCF_019049255.1 Streptomyces sp. AC558_RSS880
GCCTCGAAAGCCTCCGCGAACACCGGGAACGAAGCACACAACTCCCGCCCCATCCCCACCCGCTGACTCCCCTGACCACTGAACAGCAGCGCCAGCCGTCCCTCGGCGCGGGCCGGGCCGGCCACCACGCCGTGGAGGGTCTCCCCGCTACCGAGTGCGTCCAGGGCTCTCAGGAGTCCGGCCGGGTCCTCGGCGGTCAGCACCGCCCGTTCGGGCAGCGTGGCACGGGCGGTCGCCAGGGTGTGCGCGACGTCCGGCAGCGCCTGCTGAGGCGCCGTCCGCAGGAACGCCGCGAGGGCGCGGGCCTGCGCGTACAGTGCCTCGGCGGTGTGGCCGGAGAGCACCCAGGGAAGGGTGCCGCCCGACGGCGGCCGGGTCTGCGGCAGGGCGGCGGGCGCGGTGTCGGGGGCCTGTTCCAGGACGACGTGCGCGTTGGTGCCGCTGATGCCGAAGGAGGACACCGCCGCCCGTCGCGGCCGGCCGGTCTCCGGCCACGGTGTGGCGTCGGTCAGCAGGCGTACGGAGCCCGCGGTCCAGTCGACGTGCGGGGTCGGCTCGTCGACGTGCAGTGTCTGCGGCAGCACCCCCTCGCGCAGAGCCATCACCATCTTGATCACACCGGCCACGCCCGCGGCGGCCTGGGTGTGCCCGATGTTCGACTTCACGGAGCCGAGATGGACGGGGCGTTCCTCGGGCCGGTCCTGGCCGTACGTCGCGATGAGGGCCTGGGCCTCGATGGGGTCGCCGAGCGCCGTGCCCGTCCCGTGCGCCTCGACGGCGTCGACGTGCTGGGGCGACAGGCCCGCGTCGGCCAGCGCCTGCCGGATGACGCGCTGCTGGGAGGGGCCGTTCGGCGCGGTGAGGCCGTTGCTGGCGCCGTCCTGGTTCACCGCCGAGCCGCGGACGACGGCGAGGACGCGGTGTCCGTTGCGTACGGCGTCCGACAGTCGCTCCACGATGAGGACGCCGACGCCCTCGGCCGGTCCGAAGCCGTCGCCGTCCGCCGAGAACGCCTTGCAGCGGCCGTCCGCCGCGAGACCGCGCTGCCGGCTGAACTCGACGAACAGCCCCGGTTCCGCCATCACGGTCGCCCCGCCGGCCAGCGCCAGCGTGCACTCGCCGCCGCGCAGCGCCCGCACCGCCAGGTGCAGGGCGACGAGTGAGGAGGAGCAGGCGGTGTCGACGGTGACGGCGGGGCCCTCGAAGCCGAAGGCGTAGGCGACCCGCCCGGAGCCCACGCTCGGCGTGTTGCCGGTGCCCAGGTAGCCCTCGAGTTCCTCCGGAGCCCGGTCCAGGCGACTGGCGTACCCCTGGGCGACCAGCCCGGTGTACACGCCGGTCCGGGTGCCGGTGAGGGAGTCCGGCGCGACGCCGGCGTGTTCGAGGGCTTCCCAGGAGGCTTCCAGCAGCAGCCGTTGCTGCGGGTCCATCGCCAGCGCCTCACGGGGGTTGATGCCGAACAGGTCGGCGTCGAACAGGTCCGCGTCGTGCAGGAAGCCACCGGATCGCGTGTAACTGGTGCCCGGGTGGTCGGGGTGCGGATGGAAGAGCCGCGCGAGGTCCCAGCCACGGTTGGCGGGGAACTCGGAGATGGCGTCCCTGCCCTCCGCGACCAGCCGCCACAGGTCGTCGGCCGAGCGTACGTCTCCGGGGAACCGGCAGGACATGCCGATGATCGCGATCGGCTCGTCGGCACCGGTCCGGGCCGCGGGGGTCTCCGGGACGGCCGGGGTCGGGTGCGTGCCGGACAGTTCGGCGCCGAGGTGCCGTGCCAGCACGGCCGGGGTCGGGTAGTCGAAGACGAGGGTGGCGGGCAGCCGCAGTCCCGTGTCGGCGGTGAGGCGGTTGCGCAGTTCGACCGCGGTCAGCGAGTCGAACCCGAGGTCCTTGAAACCGCGGTCGGCGGCCACGGCCGTCGGGTCGCCGTGTCCCAGTACGGCGGCGACGTGCGTGCGGACCATGTCCAGCACCGCGCGTGAGCGCTCGGCCGGAGCGAGCGCGGCGATCCTCCGCTGCCAGGCCGACCCGCCGGTCTTCCCGTCGGCCGCCGCGACGCGCCGCACGGGAGTGCGCACCAGGCCGCTGAACACGCCCGGCAGCGAGCCCGCCGCGGCCAAGGTGCGCAGTGCGGCCACGTCCAGGCGCAGCGGCACGACCAGTGCCTGCGGCAGCGACCGGCCGACGTCGAAGAGCCTCAGGCCGAGCCGCGAGGAGAACGGCAGGACACCACCGCGCGCCATCCGGTTCAGGTCGTCGCGGTCGAGGTGCCCGGTCATGCCGGTCGCCTCTCCCCACAGGCCCCAGGCCAGCGAGGTGCCGGGCAGTCCGGCGGCCTGCCGGTGGGCGGCGAGCGCGTCGAGGAACGCGTTCGCGGCGGCGTAGTTGGCCTGCGCCGGACCGCCGATGACTCCGGCGACGGAGGAGAAGAGGACGAAGGCGGCGAGGTCGTGGTCGGCGGTCAGTTCGTGCAGGTGGACCGCACCGTCGACCTTGGCCCGCAGCACCCGCTCCAGCCGGTCGGTGTCCATGGTCTCGATGAGGCCGTCATCGAGCACTCCGGCCGCGTGGACCACGCCCGTGAGCGCCGGTACCCGCGCCAGCACCCCCGCCAGCGCATCCCGGTCGGCGGCGTCACACGCCTCGACGGTGACGTCGGCCCCGAGCCCGGTCAGCTCCGTCACGAGGGCGTCCGTCCCCGGGGCGTCCGGGCCACGCCGGCTGGTCAGCACCAGACTGCGCACGCCGTGCTCGGTGACCAGATGCCGGGCCACCAGAGCACCCAGCGTGCCCGTGCCACCCGTGATCAACACCGTGCCGTCCGCCTCCAGCGCCCGGGGCATCCGCAGCACCAACTTGCCCACATGCCTGGCCTGCGACATGAACCGGAACGC
>NZ_JAGMUJ010000205.1:2901-6192 GCF_019049255.1 Streptomyces sp. AC558_RSS880
AACCGGATTCAAGGCACCCGCCGCGAACAACGGCATCAGCACCGCGAACAACTCCGCGACCCCGTCCGCACCCGCCGCCTCGATCAGATCGAACGCCCGATACGACACACCCCCGAACCCGGCAGCCACCTCCCCCGCATCCCGCACATCCGTCTTGCCCATCTCCACGAACCGGCCACCCTCGGCCAGCAACCGCAACGACGCGTCCACGAACTCCCCCGCCAGGGAGTTCAGCACCACATCCACACCCCGACCACCGGTGACGGTACGGATGCGCTCCTCGAACCCCAGCGAACGGGAATCCGCGATGTGGTCGTCCTCCAGGCCCAGCGAACGCAAGGTCTCCCACTTGCCCTCACTCGCGGTGGCGAACACCTCCGCCCCGAGATGACGGGCGATCTGCACCGCCGCCATCCCCACACCCCCCGCACCCGCATGCACCAGCACCGACTCACCCGCACGCAGACCGCCCAGCTCCACCAGCCCGTAGTACGCCGTCAGGAACACCACCGGCACCGACGCCGCCTGCTCGAACGACCAACCCCCGGGAACCTTCGTAATCATCCGGTGATCGGCGACGGCGACCGGACCGAACGACGGGAACATCCCCAACACCCGGTCCCCCACCGCCAACCCCGACACCCCGGGCCCCACCCCGGTGACCACACCCGCACCCTCACCACCCATCGACGCGGCACCCGGGTACATGCCCAGCGCGATAAGCACGTCACGGAAGTTGAGCCCGGCGGCCCGCACCGCCACCCGCACCTGCCCCCCACCCAACGGCTCCCCCACCTCCGGAGCCACCACCAACCCCAAACCCTCCAACGACCCCGACACCGACCCCGACAACCCCAAACGCCACTCACCACCAGGCGCAACCAACGCTTCGGCGGATCCGCCGCTCCGCGCCAGCCGAGGCACGAGCAACTGTCCTGCTCGGAGGGCGAGTTGCGGCTCGCCGCTGTGGGCTGCGGCGTCCAGCAGCGCTGCGGACGCCGGGCTGTCGTCGGTGTCCACGAGGACGAACCTGCCGGGGTACTCGCTCTGGGCCGTCCGGACCAGGCCCCACACCGGGGCGTGGACGAGGTCCGGGACCACGTCGCCCGGGCCGGCGGCCACCGCCCCGTGCGTCACCACTACGAGCCGCGACGGTGCCTCGCCGGGGTCCGCCGCGCCCGTGTCGGCAAGCCACGCCTGGATCCGGTCCAGTACGTCGGCCGTCGCCCTCGCCGCGGAGTCCGCGAGTCCGGTGTCGGCCGGGGACAATGGCGTGCAGTCGATCACGGTCGTACGACCGGCGGCGGCTTGCGGCTGCTCGGTCGTCGACACGGGAGCGGGGACCCAGTCCAGCAGGAAGAGGCTGTCGGCCGTGTCGTCGGCCGCGCGGGACAGCTGATCGGCCGTGACCGGCCGCAGGGTGAGGCCCCGCGCCGAGAACACGGGACGGCCGGTGGTGTCGGCCGCGTCGACGGTGACGGTGTCGCCGCCGTTCACGGAGAGCCGGACGCGCAGCGACGACGCGCCGGAGGCCCGTAGCCGTACGCCATTCCAGACGAACGGCAGACGGACCGCGGCGCCGTCGGCGCCGATGCCCGTGAGCGCGGCCGCCTGGAGGGCGGCGTCCAGGAGGGCGGGGTGCAGTCCGAAGCGGTTGGCGTTCTCCCTCTGCTCGGCGGGCAGGGCCACCTCGGCGCAGACGTCGTCGGCGACGCGCCAGGCGGCGCGCAGCCCTCGGAAGGACGGGCCGTAGGCGTAGCCCGCCTCGGCCAGGTCCGCGTAGAAGGCGTCCAGCGCGATCGGCTGAGCGTCGGCCGGCGGCCACACCTGCTCCTCGGCGTCGGCGTGCTCGGGCGCTGTGTGCTCGGGTATGAGCCGGCCGTCGGCGTTCCTGGCCCATTCCCGGTCGGTGTCGTCGTCCGGGCGGGAGTACACGGAGACCGCCCGGCTGCCGTCGGCATCCGGTGCCGCGACCATCACCTGGACCTGCACCCCGCCGTGCTCGGGCAGCACCAGTGGCGTTTCGAGGGCGAGTTCGTCGAGGACGCCGCAGCCCACGGAGTCTCCGGCGCGGATCGCCAGCTCCACGAACGCCGTACCGGGCAGCAGGACGCTCCCGGCGACCGCGTGGTCCCGCAGCCAGGGGTGCGAGGACAGTGACAGCCGCCCGGTGAGCAGAAGCCCCTGCCCGTCGGCCAGGGACACCGAGGCGCCCAGCAACGGGTGGCCCTCGCTGGTGAGCCCCAGCCCGGTCGCGTCGTCGGCTCCGGCGACGGAGACGTCGCGCAGCCAGTAGCGCTGGTGCTGGAAGGCGTAGGTGGGCAGGTCGACGTGGACATCGCCCTCGCCGAGGATCGGCGTCCAGTCGACGGTCAGGCCGTGGACGAACGCCTCCGCCAGCGCGGCGGTGAAGCGCTCCTGTCCGCCCTCGCCCCGGCGCAGCGTGCCCAGCACCACCGCAGAGGCGTCCGCGGCATCGATCGTGCCCTCCACCGGAGTCGTCAGCACAGGGTGCGCACTCGTCTCGACGAACGCGTCGAAGCCCTGAGCGAGCAGCAGCCGGACCGTTTCCTCGAAACGAACCGTCTGACGCAGGTTGCTGTACCAGTACTCCGCATCAAGAGCGGCCGTCTCCACCCGCTCGGCCGTCACCGCCGAATAGAACGGGACTGTGGGAGTCTGCGGTTCGATGCCCGCCAGCTCGGTGAGCAGCCGCTCACGGATCGCCTCCACCTGCACCGAGTGGGAGGCGTAGTCCACCGGCACCCGCCGCGCCCACACGCCCTGTGTCTCGCAGTCGGTGAGGAGTGCGTCCAAAGCGTCCGGTTCACCGGCCACCGTCACCGACGCCGGGCCGTTCACCGCCGCCACCGACACCCGACCGCCGAAGCCCGCGATCAGCTCAGAAGCACGCTCCACCGGCACACCCAGCGACGCCATACCGCCCGAGCCGGCCAGCGCCAGGATCGCCCGGCTCCGCAACGCGACCACCATCGCCGCATCGTCCAACGACAACGCACCCGACACACACGCCGCCGCGATCTCCCCCTGCGAGTGGCCGACGACAGCTCCCGGCTCCACACCGAACGACCGCCACAACTGCGCCAACGACACCATCACCGCCCACAACACCGGCTGCACCACATCCACCCGGCCCAGCCACACATCGTCCGACGACCGCAAAACCGCAGTCAGCGACCAGTCGACATGAGCCGCCAACGCCGCCTCGCACCGCTCGACCCACTCGGCGAACACCGGCGAGGACTCCAGCAACCCGGCCGCCATCCCCAC
>NZ_JAGMUJ010000205.1:6202-15142 GCF_019049255.1 Streptomyces sp. AC558_RSS880
ACCCGGGAAAACGAACACCGCCCGGCCCGAGGACCGTGCCCCGCCCGTCACCACACCCGGCGCCTGCTCCCCCGCGCCCAGCGCCGCCAACCCCGCCGTCAGCTCCTCACGCCCGGCCGCCAGCACCACCCCCCGCTGCTCCAGCACCGACCGCGACCCCACCAACGCCGACGCCACCACCGCAAGATCCAGACCGTCCCGCCCGCCCACGAACCCGGCCAGCCGACCCGCCTGCCCCCGCAACGCCGCATCCGACCGACCCGACACCACAAACGGCAACACCCCATGCCGGCCCGGCACCCCAGACCCCGCCCCGACAACCTCCGGAGCCTGCTCCACGATCACATGCGCATTCGTCCCACTGATACCGAAGGACGACACCGCCGCCCGACGCGGACGACCCCCCACCTCCGGCCACTCCCGCGCCTCGGTCAGCAACTCCACCGCACCCGCCGACCAGTCGATCCGGGTCGAGCGCTGCTCGGCGTGGAGGGTTTTCGGCAATGTGCCGGCGCGGATCGCCTGGACCGTCTTGATGAGGCCCGCGACGCCGGCGGCGGCGCCGGTGTGCCCGATGTTGCTCTTGACCGAGCCGAGCCACAGCGGCCGGTCGGCGGGGCGGCTCTGACCGTAGGTGGTGAGGAGGGCCTGTGCCTCGATGGGGTCGCCGAGCCGGGTGCCGGTGCCGTGTGCCTCCACCGCGTCGACGTCGGCGGCCGACAGACCGGCGTTGGCCAGGGCGAGTCGGATGACGCGCTGCTGGGAGGGGCCGTTCGGCGCGGTGAGGCCGTTGCTGGCGCCGTCCTGGTTGACCGCGCTGCCCCGGACCACCGCCAGCACGCGGTGACCGTTGCGTTCGGCGTCCGACAGCCGCTCGACGAGCAGGACGCCCACGCCGTCGGCGAGTCCCATGCCGTCGGCCGTCTCGGCGAACGCCTTGCAGCGGCCGTCCTCCGCCAGTCCGTGCTGGGCGCTGAAGCCGAGGAACTGGCCGGGTGACGACAGCACCGTGACGCCGCCGACGAGGGCCAGCGTGCACTCCTCGCCGCGCAGCGCCTGGACGGCGAGGTGGAGGGCGACCAGGGAGGACGAGCAGGCCGTGTCCACGGTCACGGCGGGGCCCTCGAGCCCGTACAGGTAGGACAGGCGGCCGGAGACGACGGCCGCGGCCGTGCCGGTGGTGAGGTGTCCGGCGTACTCGTCGGGCACCCTGCCGGACGTCCAGCCGTACTCCAGGTTGTTGGTGCCCATGAACACGCCGGTCTGGCTGCCGCGCAGGTCGGCGGGGACGATCCCGGCGTTCTCGAACGCCTCCCAGGAGGTCTCGAGGAGCAGCCGCTGCTGCGGGTCCATGGCGAGCGCCTCGCGCGGGGAGATCCCGAAGAAGCCGGCGTCGAAGCCGGCCGCGTCGGAGAGGAAGCCGCCGGACGCGGTGTAGATGGTGCCGGGGTGGTCCGGGTCGGGGTGGTAGAGGCGGTCGAGGTCCCAGCCGCGGTCCTGCGGCAGGGGTCCGATCGCGTCGTGGCCGCGCTCCACGAGGTCCCACAGGTCCTGCGGGGAGGCGACGCCGCCGGGGAAGCGGCAGGCCATGCCGACGATCGCGACGGGTTCGGCGGTCCCGGCCGCGGCTTCGAGCTCCTCGATCCGCTGTTGCGCGTCGTGCAGTTCGGCCGTGGCCCACTTCAGGTACTCGCGAAGGGTCTCTTCATTCGCCACGGCAGTCCTCCGGTACTGGGGTCGCGGTGTTCGTGGGGCCGGGGTGGCTCATGGCGTTCATCCGGCGGGGGTGTTGCGGCGCAGCCGGGTGTCGATGAACGCCAGCATCTCGTCGTCGGTGGCCGCTTCGAGTTCCTCGGCGACGCTCCGTTCGGCGGGCGGCCGGGGGCCGTCGCCGGTGTCGGAGCCGTTGCCGGTATCGGTGTCGGTGGTGGCGGTCCAGGTGGTGAGCAGGGTCTGGAGCCGTTTGGTGATGCTGGTCCGGTCGGTCTCGCCGACGACGGCGGAGGCCAGGCCGGAGGCGAGACGGTCGATCTCCGCGTGGACGTGGGCGGCGCCCGCCATGCCGTCCTCCAGCAGTTCGGTGAGCAGCAGGTCGACGAGGGCGAGGGGGGTCGGGTGGTCGAAGAGGAGCGTGGCCGGCAGGCTGAGGCCGGTGAGCCGGTTGAGCCGGTTGCGCAGGTCGACCGCGGTGATGGACTCGAAGCCGAGTTCGCTGAAGGCGCGGTCGGGGCGGATCTCGTCGACGGAGTCGTGGCCGAGGGCGGCGGCCGTGTGGGCGCGGACCAGTTCCAGCAGGCGGTGGGTGCGGTCGGGGGCGCTCAGCCCGGTCAGTTCGCGGCGCAGGTCGTCGGCGGCGTCGGCGGCCAGCCGTGACTCCTCCTCGAGGGCGGCCAGGGCGGCGCGGGCCTCGGGGAGCGTGTCGATCAGCCTGCTGGGGCGCTGTGCGGTGAAGGCGGAGGTGAAGACCGGCCAGTCGACGTCGGCGACGGTCACGCAGGTGTCGTCGTGGTCGAGCGCGGTCTGGAGCGCGGTCAGGGCGTGCGCCGGGTCGAGCAGGCGCAGGCCGCCGAGGCCGATCCGTCGGACGGCGCGGGCGGCTTCGGGGTCGTCGGTGGCGTGTGCCTCGGCCAGCAGGTCCCAGACCGGCCAGGCCACGGAGAGGGCGTGGCGGCCCTGGGCGCGGTGCCGCTGGGCGAGGGCGTCGAGGTGGGCGTTGGCGGCGGCGTAGGCGCCGTGTTCACCGCTGCCCCAGAAGGCGGCCACGGACGAGAAGTGCACGACGGTCCGCAGGTGGGCCGGGTCGAGGAGGTCGTCGAGGAGTCGGGCGCTGTGCGCCTTGTCGGCCAGGACGCGGGCGAGGGCCGTGGGGGCGGTGTCGTGCAGGGGGGCCAGGCCGGGGTCGCCGGCCGTGTGCATCAGGTCGGTGATCCGGTGGCCGTCGGCGGTGAGGCGGTCCAGCAGGTCGGTCACCTGCCGCCGGTCGGTCAGGTCGCACGCGGCGAACGTCAGCCGGGTGGCGGGCGTGCCGATCTCCGCCTCGATCCGGGCGGACGCGTCGGGGTCGACGCGTCCGGCCAGGACGAGGTGTTCGGCTCCGCGTTCGGACAGCCAGCGGGCGATCCGGGTCTCCAGCGGCCCGGTGCCGCCGGTGATCAGGACGGTGCCGGTCGGCCGCCAGTCCCGTACGGGGGCGGTGGCGGGCAGGGGGGCGCGGACCATGCGGCGTACGAGGGTCCCGGTCGCGCGGAGGGCGAGTTGGTCCTCGTGCGCCGCGTTGGTGAGGGCCTGGCGCAGCCGGCCGGCGCCGTCGGCGCCGAGCTGGTGCGGCAGGTCGACCAGGCCGCCCCAGCGGTCGGGCAGTTCGAGTGCCGCGACCCGGCCGAGGCCCCACAGGCGGGCCTGTTCGGCGTCCCGGGGCGCCGGTTCGTCGTCGACGGCGACGGCGCCGCGCGTGAGGCACCACACCCGGGTGCCGGCGGTGAGGTCGGCGACGGCCTGGACGAGGAGCAGGGTGGCCGTGAGTCCGGCCGAGACCTCCGGCAGGTCGGGGTGGGCGGTGGGGTCGAGGGCGAGGAGCGACAGGATGCCGGCCTGTCCCGCGCCGTCGGGCAGGGCGGCCTCGAGGGCGTGGGCGAGCAGTGTCCGGTCGGTGCGGGCGGGGTCGACGACGAGGGTGGTGAGGGTCAGGCCGTGGTCGCCCAGGGCTGTGGTCAGGGCGGTGGTCTCCTCGTCCGTGGCGAGGGCGGCGGGGACGACGGCCAGCCAGGCGGTGGGTGCCGCGGGGTCGGCGGGCAGGTCGGGGGCGGGCTGCCAGACGGCCCGGTAGCGCCGGTCGTCGGCGGTGCGCCGCTCGTGGGCGCGGCGGCGCCAGGAGCGCAGGGCGGGCAGGACGGTGTGCCACGGTGGTCCGGCGGGGGCGCCGAGCAGGTCGGCGAGTGCCGTCGGGTCCTCGGCGTCGACCAGGTCCCAGAACCGGTTCTCGGCCGGGTCGCCGGCCGGTGTGCCGTGCGCGGGGGCGGTGCCGGCCGCCGGGTCGAGCCAGTAGCGCTTGCGGTGGAAGGGGTAGGTCGGGAGGTCGACGACGGTGGGGGGCCGGCCGGTGAAGACGGTGTTCCAGTCGGGTGCGACGCCGAGGACGGCGGCCTCGCCGAGGGAGAGCAGGAACCGTTCGAGGCCGCCGTGGTCGCGGCGGAGGCTGCCGGTGACCGCGTGGTCCGCGCCGAGGGACGCCGCCGTCTCCTGGATCGGGTTGACCAGGGTGGGGTGCGGGCCCATGTCGAGGAACGCGTCGTGGCCCTGCTCCAGCAGGCCGCGGACGGTCTCCTCGAAGCGGACGGTGCTGCGGAGGTTGGTGTACCAGTACGCGGCGTCCAGTTCGGCGGTGTCCAGCGGTCCCGCGGTCACCGTGGAGTGGAACGGCACCTGGCTGGTGACGGGTCGGACGGTGGCGAGGTCGGTGAGGAGCCGGTCGCGGATCTCCTCGACGTGGGCGGAGTGGGAGGCGTAGTCCACCGGGAGGATCCGGGCGCGGTCGGCCTCGGCGGCCAGGGCCCGGACGGCCTCGGGTTCTCCGGAGACGACGACCTGGCCGGGGCTGTTGGCCGCCGCGAGGGACAGGCGGCCGTCGAACGCGGCGATGCGTTCGGTGGCGTCGGCCCGGGACAGGGCGAGGGACGCCATCAGGCCGCGGTCGGCGAGGTCGAGCAGTGCCTTGCTGCGCAGGGCGACGATCCTGGCGCCGTCCTGGAGGGTGAGCGCGCCGGCGACGCAGGCGGCGGCGATCTCGCCCTGGGAGTGACCCACGACCGCTGCGGGCCGGACACCGTGGGCGCGCCAGAGTTCCGCCAGGGAGACCATCACGGCCCACAGGGCGGGCTGCACCACGTCCACCCGTTCCAGGGCGTCGCCGGCGGGGTCGCGCAGCACGTCGGTCAGCGACCAGTCGACGTACGGGGCGAGTGCCGTCTCGCAGCGGCCGATGTGCTCGGCGAACAGCGGGGAGTCCGCGAGGAGTCCGGCGGCCATCCCGGGCCACTGGGAGCCCTGGCCGGGGAAGACGAACACGACGCGTCGCCGGGCGGGGCCGGTTCCCTCGGCGACGCCGGGGCGTGCCACGCCCGTGGCGAGGCCGTCGAGGGCGTGCAGCAGGCCGTCCCGGTCCCGGGCGACGGTCACCGCGCGGTGCGCGAGCACGCCGCGGGTGGTGGCCAGGGAGAACGCGATGTCGGCCGGGTCGAGTGCGGGATGCCGGGCGAGGTGGTCGCGCAGCCGTCCGGCGACGGCGCGCAGGTCGCGTTCGGTGCCGGCGGACAGGAGGTACGGCAGCGGCTCGGGGCGGTGTTCCCGACCGGCGGGCGGGTCCTCGGCGGACGTCCCCGTGTCCTGCGTGGGCGCCTGTTCCACGATCACGTGGGCGTTGGTGCCGCTGATCCCGAACGAGGAGACCCCGGCGCGGCGCGGCCGGCCCGTGTCCGGCCAGGGCGTCGCCTCCGTCAGCAGTTCCACCGCCCCGCCGGACCAGTCGATGTGCGGTGAGGGCTCGTCGACGTGCAGGGTTCTGGGCAGGGTGGCGTGCCGCAGCGCCATGACCGTCTTCACCATGCCCGCCAGGCCGGCGGCGGCGGCCGCGTGGCCGATGTTGGACTTCACCGAGCCGAGCCGCAGCGGGCGGTCGGCGGGCCGGTCCCGGCCGTAGGCGGCGATCAGCGCGTGGGCCTCGATGGGGTCGCCGAGCGAGGTGCCGGTGCCGTGCGCCTCGACCGCGTCGACCTGGTCCGGCGTCAGGCCGGCGTCGGCCAGGGCGAGCCGGATGACACGCTGCTGGGCCAGGCCGTTGGGGGCGCTGAGGCCGTTGCTGGCGCCGTCCTGGTTGATGGCGCTGCCGCGGACGAGCGCCCACACCCGGTGCCCGTTGCGGCGGGCGTCGGAGAGCCGTTCGAGGAGCAGTACGGCGGCGCCCTCGGACCAGCCGGTTCCGTCGGCCGCCGCGGCGAAGGACTTGCAGCGGCCGTCCCCGGCCAGTCCGCGCTGGCGGCTGAACTCGACGAAGCCCGTCGGGACGGCCATGACGGCGACGCCCGCGGCCAGGGCCGTCCCGCACTCGCCGCGGCGCAGCGCCTGCGCGGCCAGGTGCAGCGCCACCAGCGAGGAGGAGCACGCGGTGTCCACGGTCACCGCCGGGCCCTCCAGCCCGTAGGTGTAGGCGAGCCGGCCGGAGAGGACGCTGCCCGCGCTGCCGGTCAGCGCGTAGCCCTCGGCGCCGTCGGCGGCACCCGCGCCGGTCGCGTAGCCGGAGGGCGAGCCGCCCACGAAGACGCCGGTGGCGCTGCCCCGGAGTGCCGCCGGGTCCAGTCCGGCCCGCTCGAACGCCTCCCACGACGTCTCAAGGAGCAGCCGCTGCTGCGGGTCCATGGCGAGCGCCTCACGCGGCGAGATCCCGAAGAAGCCGGCGTCGAACTCGGTGGCGCCGGACAGGAAGCCGCCGTGGCGGGTGTACGAGGTGCCGGGGTGGTCCGGGTCGGGGTGGTAGAGGCCGGTGAGGTCCCAGCCGCGGTCGGCCGGGAACGGGCCGATGGCGTCGCCGCCGTCGGCGACCAGCCGCCACAGGTCCTCGGGGGAGGCGACACCGCCGGGGAACCGGCAGGCCATGCCCACGATCGCGATCGGCTCGTCGGACGCGGTCCGGGCGCCGACCGGCGCCGGAAGGCCGGTGGCCGGCTGCCCGCCCGCCAGCTCCTCGCACAGGTGCGCGGCCAGCGCGGCGCATGTCGGATGGTCGAACACGGTGGTGACGGCGAGCGGGAAACCGGTCAGCGCGCTGAGCCGGTCGCGCAGTTCGACCGCGGTGAGCGAGTCGAAACCGAGGTCGCGGAAGGCACGGTCGGCGTCGATCGCCTGCGGCGAGCCGTGCCCGAGGACCTGCGCGACCTGGGTGCGCACCGCGTCCAGGGCGAGCGCGGGCCGGTCGGCGGGCGGGGCCTCGGCGAGGCGGCGGCCGAGCGCGGAGTCGGCCGGTGTGCCGGGCGCGGCGTCGGGAGCGGGTCGCGCGGCGGCCGGCTGGAACGCGCTCAGCAGCGGGCTGGGCCGCAACGCGGTGAAGGCGGCGGTGAACCGTTCCCAGTCGACGTCCGCCACGGCCACCGTCGCCTCGGGGCGCCCGACGGCGTGGGCGAGCGCGGCGAGGCCGTCGTCCGTGCCGAGCGGGCGCAGGCCGCGGCGGGCGAGTCGTCGTACGTCCCGTTCCGCGCCGACCATGCCGTGTTCGGCCCACGGTCCCCAGGCGATGGAGGTGGCGGCCAGTCCGCGCGCCCGGCGTCGCTCGGCGAGCGCGTCGAGGGCGGCGTTGGCCGCGGCGTAGGCGCCCTGCACGCCGCCGCCCCATACTCCGGCGACCGACGAGAACAGCACGAAGGCGTCCAACGGGCGGTCGCCCAGCACGGCGTCGAGGTTCGCGGCGCCCACGGCCTTGCCGGCGAGGACGTCCGCGCAGTCGCGCGGGTCGGTGTCGAGGACGGAGCGGTCCTGGGCCAGCCCGGCGGTGTGGACGACGGCCCGGATCGGTCGGCCGTCGGCCTCCACCCCGGCGACGAGCCGGGCGAGCGCGTCCCGGTCGGCCAGGTCGCAGGCGGCGAGGGTCACTCGCGCGCCGAGCGCGGCGAGGTCGGTCGCGAGCCGGTCGGCCTCCGGTGCCTCGGCCCCGCGCCGGCTGACCAGCACCAGGTCGTCGGCGCCGCGCTCGGCCGCCCAGCGGGCCACCCGGGCGCCGAGGCCGCTCGTGCCCCCGGTGACGAGGATCCGGCCGGCGGGCCGCCAGTCGGCGGACGGGCCGGCGGCGGGCGCGGTGGTCAGGCGCCGCGCCCACACGCCCGCGGGACGCACGGCTGTCTGGTCCTCGGTGCCGTCGGCGATCATCGCCGCGGTCCGGGTCCAGGCCTGTGCGTCGGGCGCGTCGGGCAGGTCGACCAGACCGCCCCACAGGGCGGGGTGCTCCAGGGCGACCGTGCGGCCGAGGCCCCAGATCTGGGCCTGTTCGACGTGGCGCGGCGGGTCGGACGGGCCGGTGGCCACCGCGCCCCGCGTCAGGGCCCACAGGCGGGTGTTCACGCCGAGGTCGCACAGGGCCTGGACGAGGGCGAGCGTCCCGGACAGCCCGGCGCTGACGCCCGGCTCCTCGGCGCCTCCCGTCGCATGGCTCAGCAGGGAGACGACGCCCGTGACGTCGGTGTGCTCGCCGAGTCGTGCGGTCAGCGCCTCGCGGTTCAGCGCGCCGGGGTCCACGGCGAGGTGCGTCACGTGCGCGCCGCGCTCCTCCAGTGCCTGCCCGCACGCCGCGGCGAGCCCGGTGTCGTCCGCGCGGGACGACACCAGCAGCCAGGTGCCGGACAGTCTGACGGTGGGCGGTTCGGTGACCGGCTGCCAGCGGATCGTGTAACGCCCCGGGCCGGGGTCGCCCGACCGGTCGGTGCGGGGCCGGCGGTCGGGCTGCCCGGTGGTGAGCCAGTAGTGCTGCCGCTGGAAGGCGAACGTCGGCAGGTCCACGCGTCCGCCGCCGCGCGCGGCGAGGATGCCGGGCCAGTCGACGCGGATCCCGGCGGTGTGCAGGACGGCCAGGGCGGTGGTCGCGGTCCGTGTCTCGGGGTGGTCCCGGCGCAGCAACGGCACGACCGTGGCGCCCGTCCGGTCCGGCTGGTCGGACAGCGGGGCGAGTGTCTCGCGGGCCATCGCGCAGGCCACGCCGTCGGGGCCGAGTTCGGCGTAGGCGGTGGTGCCCTGGGCGGCGAGCGCGGTGACGCCGTCGGCGAAGCGGACCGGTTCACGGACCTGGCGCACCCAGTACTCCGGATCCTCCAGCTGACCCGGCGCGGCGACCTCACCCGTGAGATCGGAGACGACGGGGATCTGCGGGGCCGCGTACGACACCCCCTCCAGCACCGTGCGGAA
>NZ_JAGMUJ010000206.1 GCF_019049255.1 Streptomyces sp. AC558_RSS880
GACAGCGAGAAGTACCAGCTCAGGCACCGCGACTGGGAGACCGCCGAACGCGAGGGCCGCACCATCGGCCCCCTCATCACCAAACTCAACACCATCCGCCGCGCACACCCCGCGCTCCACCGGCTCAGGAACCTGCGCTTCCACCAGACGGACAACGACTCCGTCATCGCGTACAGCAAGCGCAGCGGCTCCGACGTCGTGCTCGTGGTCGCCAACCTCGACCCCCACCACACCCAGGAGGCCACGGTCTCGCTGGACATGCCGCAACTCGGCCTGGACCGGCACGAGTCGGTACCGGTGCGCGACGAGCTCACCGGCGAGACCTACCACTGGGGCAGGGCCAACTACGTGCGCCTGGAGCCGGGGCGGGCTCCCGCGCATGTCCTGCACGTACCGAGACCGCCCGCCGTACAGCGAAACGGAGGGCGAGGAACGTCATGACCGTGAACGAGCCAGTGCCGGACACCTTCGAGGACACTCCCGCCAAGGACCGGGACCCGGAGTGGTTCAAGCGTGCCGTCTTCTACGAGGTCCTGGTCCGCTCCTTCCAGGACAGCGACGGTGACGGCATCGGCGACCTGAAGGGCCTGACCGCCAAACTGGACTACCTGCAGTGGCTGGGCGTCGACTGCCTCTGGCTGCCGCCCTTCTTCAAGTCCCCCCTGCGCGACGGCGGCTACGACGTGGCCGACTACACCGCCGTGCTCCCCGACTTCGGCGACCTCGCCGACTTCGTCGAGTTCGTCGACGCCGCCCACCAGCGCGGCATGCGCGTGATCATCGACTTCGTCATGAACCACACCAGCGACGAACACCCGTGGTTCCAGGAGTCGCGCAAGGACCCCGACGGCCCCTACGGCGACTTCTACGTGTGGGCCGACGACGACAAGGGCTATCCGGACGCGCGGATCATCTTCGTCGACACCGAGGCGTCCAACTGGACGTACGACCCGGTGCGGGGGCAGTACTACTTCCACCGCTTCTTCTCCCACCAGCCGGACCTCAACTACGAGAACCCGCGGGTGCAGGAGGAGATCCTGGCGGCCCTGCGCTTCTGGCTGGACCTGGGCATCGACGGGTTCCGGCTGGACGCGGTGCCGTACCTCTACGCGGCCGAGGGCACCAACTGCGAGAACCTGCCCGCCTCCCACGCCTTCCTGAAGCGGGTGCGCAAGGAGATCGACTCCCAGTATCCGGACACCGTGCTGCTGGCCGAGGCGAACCAGTGGCCGGAGGACGTCGTCGACTACTTCGGCGACTACGCCGCCGGCGGCGACGAGTGCCACATGGCGTTCCACTT
>NZ_JAGMUJ010000027.1 GCF_019049255.1 Streptomyces sp. AC558_RSS880
CGAAGGCGACGCGGAGTGGAGCGCAGCGCAACGCAGCGCCCTTGACGCGGCTCGCGGAAGCACGACACTGACAAAGAAGCGAGTGGCCCCCGGTCACTTCGCGACGTGCGCGAGGAAGTCGGCCCAGGCGGTGGGGGAGAGGGCGAGCCGGGGGCCGGCCTTGTCCTTGGAGTCGCGTACGTGGACGGCGCCGGGGCGGTTGGCGACCTCGACGCAGTCGCCGTCGCCGCTGCTGCTGTAGGTCGATTTGAACCAGGTGAGTTCGACGGTGCTCATAGGTCTCCTCGCATCCGCTGCAACAGGCTCACGGAGTCCGGGAGGGTCAGAGCCTGCGCTCGCATACTGGCATACCGTCTCTGCAGCACGCTGGTTTCTTTCGGGTCGCTGACGAGCAGCCCGCCGCGCTGTCCCTCGTTGTAGGCGAACCAACGGTTCTCGGGCGTCTCCAGCAGTTGCATGGGGCCGGCCAATCCGGCATGCGCCCCACACGTCAGGGGCATGACCTGGAGCTCGACGTTCCTCAACCCGGCGATTTCCAGCAGGTGGTCGACAAGTTCCCCCGTCGCCTCCCGCCCGACCGTTCGTCGCATCAGCACGTGCTCTTCCACGATGAAGCTGAATGAGGTGTTCGGTCGTTCTCGAAGCAGCCTCTGCCGCTCCGCTCGCGCGGTCCACCGCTCCTCGATCTGAGTGTCGTCGAGTGGCGGTAACTGCTCGTTGAACAGGGCCCGCGCGTACGCCTCCGTCTGCAACAGCCCCGGCACCATCCGGCACTCGTACGTGTACAGCGTGATCGCCACCTGCTCCAGCCGCGCCCACCGCCGGAACCAGGCCGCCAGTCCCGGCTGCCGCGCCAGGCACCCCGCCGCCCTCCGCAGCGCGCCCGTGTTGCCGAGCGCCTCCTCCGCGCGCTCCACGAACGCGGCGTCCGGCATGCGCCTTCCCAACTCCACGGACGCCACCGTGTGCTTGGAGTACCGCACCAGTTCGCCGAACTGCTCCCTGCTCAGCCCCGCGTGCTCCCGGAGCCCTTGGACCACCGCCCCGAACGTCCGCAGGCTGTCCGACGACTCGGGCTCGCCGCCCGCACCCGTGCCCGCCCCCACCGCGCCATCGACCACTGTCGGTCACCTCCCGCCGCCATGGTCACGTTTGGTCACCGGTATTGTCCATTCCGTCACCGCGTACGCCGCCGCAGCGTACGCGGCCGCGACCTGGAGAACTGCTCCCTCGGGACGCCACATTGGGCGCATGACCGCACAACCCGCCCAGCAAGAACCGGTTACCGTACGTGTGTTCACCCGGCGCTTCGGCTCCACACCGCGAGGCGCCCGCCTCGCCCGGCACCTCGCCGTGGACCGACTGCACGCCTGGGGCGTCCCGTACGGCTCCGACCTCTCCGACGCCCTCGCGGTGATCGTCGCCGAGCTCGCCGCCAACGCCGTCACGCACGGCCGTGTGCCCGGCCGGGACTTCGAGTTGCGGCTCACGCATCTCGGCGCCGGCGTCCGCGTCGAGGTGACCGACACCCACAGCGGGCCGCCGTACCCCGGGGTGCGGTCCGCGCGGTCCCTCGACGAACACGGCAGGGGCCTGGTCCTCGTCGAGGCGCTCGCCGACCGATGGGAGGTGCTGGACGGAAGGCCGCCCGTCAAGACCGTCCGCGCCGAGGTCGACCTGCCCCGTGGGGGCGCGGGGTTCAGACCCCGCTGACAGGGACCTCTCGGCCGGCCCCCGGCTCCGTGCCACCAGGGAGGGGAGCAGTCATTCCCCGCCGTCATGACCGCGCAGGTGGAGCGAGCGCAGGGCCACCTCGAGGGCGAAGCGGTGGTCGGGGTCGGTGAGCCGGTCGCCCAGGTGGGCGTCCAGGTTCCGCAGGCGGTAGCGGACGGTCTGGGCGTGCACGCCCAGCATCTCGCCGACCTGCTCGGCGGGCGCCCGGGTGGAGACGTGGACCCGGAGCGTCTCGACGAGCCGATGGCGCCGGCCGGCGGGCAGCCCGTCGAGCGGGGCCAGTTCGCGGGCCGCGAGCTGGTCGACCAGGGCCGGGTCGGACAGCAGCCACAGCGTGACCAGGTGGTCCTCGCAGCGGACCAGCGGGGCGTCGGGCACCACGCCGTCGTCGACGAACTGGAGCACCCGGCGCGCCCAGCGGACGGAGTCGGCGGCCTGCGCGAGCGGCACGGTCAGGCCCGCCGCGGCGCGGGTGCCGGACAGGGCCGTGCCGAGCATCGCGAGGCGCTGCGGGGTGAGGTCCCCGGGGACGAGCAGGTGCGGCTGCGGGATGTCGAGGTCGGCGAGGACGTCACCGTCGAGAACCGCCTGGATGTGGTCCGGCACCGGAGGGCGGAGGGCGATGAGGGTGCAGGTGCGGGGGAGTTCCCAGGCGGCGGCCTCGCACAGTTCGGAGACGGTCGTCTGGGGCAGCGGCGACGAGGCCAGGATCAGGTGCAGTAACTGTCTTCGTAGCGCGGACACCTCGGACGCGGCCCGCTCCCGCACCTCCGCGTACCCCTCGCGGGTGACCGCCTCCAGCTCCTCGACGTACGCGAAGAGGGCGTCGGCGAAGGCGAGGATGAGGGCGGGGGAGAGGTTGTACTGCCGTCCCACCGACTTGGCCCGGCGCAGCGCGATGCGGGCGCCGAGCCGGTAGGCACCCTGCAGGGTCTCCAGGTCGCGGCCCTCGTAGGCCTCCACCCGGCCGAACCTGCGCAGCAGTTCGTCCCGCAGGTCCGGGCTCCTGTCCGGGTCGGCCACCCGGTCCACGAAGGCGACCAGCGCCTGTTCCACGCCCTGGCGGATCGCGTCTCCGTCCGGGCCGTTGAGCAGCCGCCCGTACACCGGGTAGGCGCGGGTGACCTCGGCCCGTATCTCGTTCAGCAGTCCCGGCAGTTCCGGCCGTATGAAGGCCGCGAACTGCCGGGGTAAGGGTTCGAGCGGTTCACCGACCTCCGGGGACCGTGTGGTCGCGGGCATCAGCCACCCCTTGCTCTCCGACGTGTCCGGCGGGGTGGCCGGGCGGGCGGCGTCCGGCCGGGTGGCGGACGGCGCCCGGACCGGTCCACCAGGTCATGCCGGTCCGAGAAGCTGAAAGTAAATCAACTTCCTTTTCATGTACACCATTTGGGCAGAACTGCTTCACTGTTGCGCGGGCCGGCCGCCGTGACGGCCGGGAACCGTCGCCGCGTGACCGTCACCTGACGGCGGAGTGCCAGTTCTCCGCGAGCACCCGGCCGGCCTCGGGGGCGGCGGTGCCGGGCGCGTTGAGGCCGGTGAGGTGGGTCTGCGTGTCGTTGAGGGTGAGGCTGTTGTTCCCGGAGGCGGAGGGCAGCCCGGTCTTCGCGTTGACCGCGGCGTTGATCAGGCCGACGTTCAGGCCGCAGCCGGTGGCTCCGGGGACCGCGAAGGTGCTGTCGTTCTGGGTGGCGCCGGTGAGGTCGATCCGGCTCATCTCGCCGGCCTCGTCGGGGGTGCCGTCGCCCTGGAAGAAGCTCATCCCGAACTCCGGGTAATTGCGGTTCTCCGGGCGCAGGAGGATGGGGTTGGCGGCCGTTCCGATGTAGCACTTGCTGCCCAGCAGCGGGTTCTCCAGGTGGATGCGGACCGGCAGGGCGACGATGGGCATGTCCGTGAGGACGCCCGCGGTCTGGTCGAAGGCGTAGGGGGCGCCGACGGACTCCATGGTGGCGGTGATCTTGTTGAGGCTGGAGTTCTCGAGCGTCTCGCAGATGCCCGTGATCACCGGGATGTTGCTCGGACACATCAGGCCGAGCAGGCCGCCGGGCACGGTGGCGGAGTCGGCGACGAGCGCGCCGGAGGGCGGGGCGACGACGCTGCTGGTGCCGTCCGCGTTCTGGACGACGCCGATCTGGAGGTTGGTCTTCCCCGTGACCACGGTGGTCTTGCCCAGCTTGATGGAGCCGCTGGCGGAGGTGGAGACCACGCACTGCGGGGTCTTGTCGAAGCCGTCGGCGGCCAGCATCGCCGGGGCGTCCACGGGGCAGCGGGTGAAGGGCGCCCACGCGCCGTTCAGCGTGGGCTCGGCGGCGGTCGCGGTGCCCAGGGACGCGAAGGCGCCGAGCGCGGTCAGGGCGGAGACGGTGGCGATCCTGGCACGGGTGGTGAGCAGAGGCATGGGTGGTGGCCTTCCGTGGAGGAGGGAGGGGAGGCGCGGCTCAGCGCTCGGGAACGGGGATCTTGAGGGGCTGGAGGTCCTCGGTGCACTCGGCGGGGTTGAAGACCTGCACCGCGCACGTCTGGCCCTGGATCTGCTTGATGTGGTTGCCCGGGCCGGAGACGGAGGCGGTGAGGAGGCGGTCGAGGTCCTCGCCGCCGGTCCCGCAGCCGGTGAAGGCGGGGACGGTCGCCTCTCCGGTCAGGGCACCGCCGGAACTGAGCAGGTAGCCGACGGGCATGGCGGGGGGCTGGTGCGTACTGCTCCCGGACAGCACCAGGTGGTCGCCCGGGTACTTCGAGGGCTCCGGTTCGGGGGAGCGCAGGGGACCTTCCGTCCTGCAGCCGGCCCCGACGTCCAGCGGGGTTCCGTTGACCTCGAGGGCGGTCACCCGGAGCACCAGGGGGATCCGTACGCGGGTTTCGAAGGAGGTCTGTCCGGTCGCGAACACGGTCTCGCCGGCGCCGTCCAGGGTGAGGGGGCCGGTCTGCTCCAGCACCATCGTGGCCTTCGTGGGAACGAATCCGAAGGTCAGGAAGGTGGCCTGGAACGGCGGGGTCTGCTCGCGCCCCTCGTACCAGAGCCTGCCCACCGAGTGCTGTGCCAGGTAGGCGCCGGAGAAGTCCGGGAAGAACTCGACGATGTCCGTGGGGCCCTGTTCGACGAGGACGCAGGACAGGGGGATGAGCGAGGCCCCCCGCAGCTTGCTCACGTTCGAGTAGCCGGTGATGTAGGCGTTCAGCGACGCCGAGGTGGACGGGTTCGCGTCGTCGTAGCGGCAGGGCGGCGCGTCGCGGTCCGCGGTTTTGGCGGACGGGTCCTCCGCCACCTTCGGCGCGCGGTTCCCCTGCTCGTCCTCCGGCGTCCCGGGGGACGGGTCAGGCGTTCCGGGGGAGGAACCGGGCGCGGACGGCGAACCGCTCGGCCCGGGCGTGTCCGTGCCGACCGGCACGGTGACCAGCGGTCCGTTCCCCGGCGCGTCCCCGGCAGGGGAGCAGTCGAGGGTCAGCGCGCCGGGGTCGGCGGCGGACCCGTCCGCCGTGCCGAGCTCCAGGTCGACGGCGAGGTTCCCGGCGGTGAACGTCAGGTCGCCGTCGCCCTGCCCGGTCACCGAGGGGACGTCGCCCGTCGTGGTCAGCGTCAGCGGTCCGGAACCGGGAACGGGGACCGGCTCCGCGGTGCCGCGCCAGGTCGCCTCGGCGGCGGCCTCGTCCTGGGTGACGCCGACGGTGAGGCGGGTGGCGGCCCGCGCGGTGGCGGCCTCGAGCGCGGTGAGGTCCGCGACCGCCTCCGCCGGGAGTTCCACCGTGGTGGTGACGTCGGTGGGCGAGAACGCCTCGCCCGGCTCCGCCCGGTCCGGGAACACCGCCGAGACCCGGACCGTCACGGGCTGTCGTCCGGACGGCAGCGCGCAGACGTAGGGGAGTGCGGTGTCCACCTCCTGGGTGCCCGCGGCGGACGCCGCGGCCGGGACCGTGGCGGCGAGCACGACGAACGCGCCGATCGCCGCGCTCCTGGCACGGACACGGGGCGGCCGCGACGTGGCGGCACGATGGCCTCTCATACAGCTCCACCAGGGTTCGTTCGAAAGCGGGTTCCGGGGGGTTCGGCAGGGCAGTCCGCGTCCGCCCGGCCGGGAACGCCGGCGGGCGGACGCGGGGGGTGGCGCCTTACGGGTTGGAGCCGACGATCTGCGGGATGGCGCCGTTCGACGCCTTGATGGCGTACTTGCCCTTGAAGATGGGCTTGGTGGCGGTCGTGACCACCGAACCGCAGTTGACGGGGGCGGGGTTGGAGCTGACGGCCAGGTCACCGGAGACGCTGTTGACGTCCAGGATGCCGGTGGAGTTGGTGTAGGTGGCCGAGGCCTTGCCCGTCACCGTGAACTTGCAGGCGCCGGCGGTCACGTTGGCCTTGACGTTGCCGACGTAGCCCTTGGTGACGCCGGTCGAGGCGGTGTAGTCCTGCGCGACGACGGTCCAGGGGGTGACCGCCACGGTGGTGACGTTGCCCAGGACGCTGGTGCACGGCGAGGCGGAGGTGCCGAAGTTGATGGCGTTGATGGTGGCGACCGTGGCCGGGTTGCCCGTGGCGCTCGACATGGTGCCCGAGGCGCCCGAGGTCGTGCACGTCATCGGGATGGTGGCGGTCAGCACGATGTTGCCGCTGTTCGTCGCCGTGTAGCTGCCCGTGGGGGTGACGGTCCACGTGGTGGAGGGCACCGCCGAGGCGGGACCGACGGTGAGACCGAAGGCGGCCGCGGCCGCACCCGCCACGACAGCGGTCCTTCTGAGGGTTTTCTTCATGGCTCGGGGAGTCTCCTTGTGGATTGACCGGCAGAGATGGGCCGTGGCCGAAGCGATCGAGGGGCGGCCGGGCGGCCCGCGGCTCGGTGTTCCCTGTCCGCGAACCATGACGTTACTTGCGGGAAACTTAGCCGAACAATGGCGCTGCTCATGATTCTTTGAAAATGCCAATCATCTGTTCCCGGGGTGAGTTGATCACGGACCGGATTAGTCACCGACTGTCAATGTGGAATTTTCGGCCAGTGGCGCGCGGGTTGCCTGCCGGCTGCTCGGCGCCGTTCCGTGATGCGCGTCCGGTGACAATTTCGCGGCCGTTTTTTGTCTCCGCCCTGACAGGTTCCGGATGGCCGAACAGGATGCCCTGGAAAACTCGGATTCCACTCTTGCCCGTCGAGGTTACTCGGCCGTAACGTGCCGGTGTGGTGCTCGGTTCCAGGTCGGTGGCCCCCGTCGGCCGGAACCATGACGGATGCTTTCCGGCCGCGCCCTTCCACCGGGTCGGACGTCCGTCGGCAGGGTCTCGCGGATCCACACCCCCCGGAGCCGCGGGACCCTGCCTGTCTCCCCGGAGACAAGTGCGGGCCGGCAGGTTGTCTGCACGGTGACAAAGTCCGGAAAGGCGGCGGGAAACCGGTGTCGCACCCGTTGTCAGTACGTTCCGCGTCGACTTAACGTGCGCCGGCGACGCGCGTGAGGACACACGTCCGCTGGAGGTGATATGGGAATCGAAGTCGTGGTCGAGGGCCTGACCAAGTCCTTCGGCAAGCAGAGCATCTGGCGGGACGTGACACTCACCCTTCCTGCCGGAGAGGTGAGCGTGATGCTGGGTCCGTCCGGCACCGGGAAGACCGTTTTCCTGAAGTCGCTCATAGGGTTGCTCAAACCCGAGAAGGGCCGTGTTCTCATCAACGGGGTGGACATGGTGAACAGTCCCGAAAGGGATATATACGAAACCCGGAAATTGTTCGGGCTCATGTTCCAGGACGGAGCCCTCTTCGGGTCCATGTCCCTCTTCGACAACATCGCCTTCCCGCTGCGCGAGCACACCCGCAAGAAGGAGTCCGAGATCCGCCGCATCGTCATGGAGCGGATCGAGGTCGTCGGGCTGCTGGGCGCGGAGGGCAAGCTCCCGGGGGAGATCAGCGGCGGTATGCGCAAGCGGGCCGGCCTGGCCCGCGCGCTCGTGCTGGACCCGCAGATCATCCTCTGCGACGAACCGGACTCCGGGCTCGACCCGGTCCGCACCGCCTACCTCTCCCAGCTGCTGATCGACCTGAACGCGCAGATCGACGCGACGATGCTGATCGTCACCCACAACCTCGACATCGCCGCGACCGTACCCGACAACATGGGAATGCTCTTCCGGCGCGAGCTCGTCACCTTCGGCCCGCGCGAGGTGCTGCTCACCAGCGAGGAGCCGGTCGTGGCCCAGTTCCTCGACGGCCGGCGCGAGGGCCCCATCGGGATGTCCGAGGAGAAGGACGCGGCCACCCTCGCCGCCGAGGCGGACGCCGCGGACGCCGCCGCGGCCCGGCCCCGGACCATCGTCCCGCAGCTCGAGCCGTCCCCCGGCCTCCCGCCGCGCCGGGCCGTCGCCCGGCGGCGCGACCGTGTCATGGGCATGATCGACCAGTTGCCGCCCGCCGCGCGCTCCGCCATCCGCAGGACCTACGCGGAGAGCGCCGGGGCGCCCACCCTGCCGATACCCGCCGCCGGGAGCGGCACATGATCACCGGCGCCCTGCGGCAGACCGGCCGGCTCTTCGCGCTCGCCGCCGAAGTGGGCCGCGCCGTCTTCCGAAGACCCTTCCAGTTCCGCGAGTTCGTCGAGCAGTTCTGGTTCATCGCGAGCGTCACCATCCTGCCCGCCGCCCTCGTCTCGATCCCCTTCGGCGCCGTCATCGCGCTCCAGGTCGGCTCCCTGACCCAGCAGCTGGGCGCCCAGTCGTTCACCGGAGGCGCCAGCGTCCTCGCCGTCGTCCAGCAGGCGAGCCCGCTCATCGTGGCCCTGCTGATCGCCGGCGCCGGCGGCTCCGCCATCTGCGCCGACCTCGGCTCCCGCAAGATCCGCGAGGAACTCGACGCCATGGAGGTCATGGGCGTCTCACCCGTGCAACGCCTCGTCGTGCCCCGGGTCCTGGCCACCATGGGCGTGGCGGTCCTGCTCAACGGACTGGTCTCCGTCGTCGGCACCCTCGGCGGCTACTTCTTCAACGTCATCCTGCAGGACGGCACCCCCGGCGCCTACCTGTCCAGCTTCTCCGCCCTCGCCCAGCCGGCCGACCTGTACATCAGCGAACTCAAGGCGCTGGTCTTCGGGTTCATCGCGGGCATCGTCGCCGCCCACCGGGGACTCAACCCGCGCGGCGGCCCCAAGGGCGTCGGCGACGCCGTCAACCAGTCCGTCGTCATCACCTTCCTCCTGCTCTTCTTCGTGAACATGGTGATGACGGGCGTCTACCTCCAGATCGTCCCGCCGAAGGGAGGCTGAGGCCCGATGGCCTCCCCGCTCGCCCTGCTCGACCGCTCCGGCGACCACCTGCTCTTCTACGCCCGGGCGCTGCTGTGGATCCCGCGGACCCTGCGCCGCTACCTCAAGGAGGTGCAGCGCCTCCTCGCCGAGGTCGCCTTCGGCTCCGGCGGCCTCGGCGTCATCGGCGGCACCATCGGCGTGATGATCGCGATGACGCTCTTCACCGGAACCGTCGTCGGACTCCAGGGCTACGCGGCCCTCGACCAGATCGGCACGGCCGCGTTCACCGGATTCGTCTCCGCCTACTTCAACACCCGCGAGATCGCCCCCCTCGTCGCCGGACTCGCCCTCTCGGCGACCGTCGGCGCCGGCTTCACCGCCCAGCTCGGCGCCATGCGCATCAACGAGGAGGTCGACGCCCTCGAGGGGATGGGCATCCGCTCCATGCCCTACCTGGTCACCACGCGCATCATCGCCGGGGTCGTCGCCATCGTCCCGCTCTACGCGATCGGGCTGCTCTCCTCCTACCTGGCGTCCCGCTACGTGACCGTCCTGTTCAACGGCCAGTCCCGGGGCACGTACGACCACTACTTCAACCTCTTCCTCTCCCCGACGGACGTTCTGCTCTCGGTGCTGAAGGTGCTGGTCTTCAGCGTGATGGTGATCCTCGCCCACTGCTACTACGGCTACCGCGCCACGGGCGGCCCCGCCGGCGTCGGCGTCGCCGTCGGCCGGTCGGTGCGCAACGCCATCGTGCTGATCAGCGTCACCGACTTCTTCCTGTCGCTCGCCCTGTGGGGCGCGACCACGACCGTGAAGGTGGCGGGGTGAGATGAGCGCGACCCGAGGCGAGACGCTGCGCCGCCGGTCCGCCGGGGTGGTGTTCCTGCTGGTGCCCGCCCTGCTGGTCTGGCTGGCCGTCGCCGTCTACGACAAGAGGTTCACCGACTCCGACCCGGTGGTCGTCGAGACCGACAGCGTCGGCAACGAGATGCACCTGGGCGCCGAGGTCAAACTGCGCGGCGTCGTCGTCGGCGAGGTACGCGCCGTCGACGCCACCGACGACGGGGCCCGGCTCACCCTCGCCATGAAGCCCGGCGCCCTCGACGACGTACCCTCCGACGTCCGCGCGCAGATGCTGCCGACCACCCTGTTCGGCGAGCGGTTCGTGGCCCTCGTACCGCCGGAGCGGCCGTCGGCCGAACCGCTGGCCGCCGGAGCCGTCATCCCCCAGGACCGCTCCGAGAACGCCGTCGAACTCCAGCAGGTCCTCGACGACGTCCTGCCGATGCTCACCGCGGTCCAGCCGCAGAAGCTGTCCGCGACCCTGTCGGCCGTCTCGCGGGCCCTGGAGGGACGCGGCGACCGGCTCGGCGACACGCTCGTCCGACTGGACGCCCACCTCGAGGAGTTCAACCCCCACCTGCCCACCCTCAACCGGGACCTCAAGCACCTCGTGAAGGTCGGCCACATCTACGCGGACGCCGCGCCCGACATCGTCACGGCGCTCACCGACTTCACCACCACCAGCGGCACCCTCGCCGAGCAGGAGGCCGCCTACGCCCGCACCCTCGGCGCCACCACCCGGACGGCCGAGGACATGACGGCCTTCCTGCGGAAGAACGAGGACAACATCATCCGGCTCAGCGCCACCGGCAGGCCCACCCTGGAACTGCTCGCCGAGTACTCCCCCTCCTTCCCCTGCACCCTGCGCACCCTCGCCGAGTTCGTGCCCGCCATGGACCGGGCGCTCGGCAAGGGCACCGACCGGCCCGGCATCCACGTCGACGTCACCACCGTCCCCTCGCGCGGCGCCTACCGCCCCGGCCGCGACACCCCGGTGTACGACTCCGGCGGCGGCCCCCGCTGTCCCACCGTGCCCTACCTCGGCACGCTCGCCCGGCCCGCCGCGCAGGCGTCCGCGGCGGCCGGCCAGGACCTCGGGCCCGCCAACTCCCCGCAGGAGAACGACCTGGTCAACGAACTGCTCGCACCCGCCGCCGGCCGGCACCCCGGTGATCTGCCCGACTGGAGCAGCCTGCTCGTCGGCCCGGCCTACCGCGGCACGGAGGTGACCCTCGGATGACCGCCCCCGACAACGCGCACACCCGGCGCCGCCCGCTGACCGGGCCGCTGCTCAAGTCCCTGGTCTTCGTGGTCGTCACCGGCCTCGCCACGACCGTCCTCGGCCTCAGCGTCGCCAACACCGGTGTCAGCACCGGCACCAGCACCTACCGGGCCCTGTTCACCGACGTCACCGGACTCGTCGACGGCGACAGCGTACGGATCTCCGGGGTGGAGGTCGGCGAGGTGACCGACGTCCGCGTCGTGCAACGGCGCACCGCCCAGGTCACCTTCACCGTCCGCGACGACCGCCGGCTGCCCCGGTCGGCCACCGCCGCCGTGAAGTACCTCAACATGGTCGGCCAGCGCTACGTCGCCCTCGACCGCGGCAGCGGCGACCTCACCGGCACGCTCGAAGCGGGCGACACCATCCCGCTCGACCGCACCACACCCGCCCTCGACCTGACCCTGCTCTTCAACGGGTTCAAGCCGCTGTTCGAAGGGCTGTCCCCGAAGGACGTCAACGAACTCGCCGGATCGATCGTGCAGGTGCTCCAGGGCGAGGGCGCCACCGTCGACAGCCTGATCCGCCACATCGGCTCGCTCAGCACGACCGTCGCCGCCAAGGACAAGGTGATCGGCCAGGTCGTCGACAACCTCACCACCGTCCTGGAGACGCTCAACGACCGCGAGGACAGCTTCGACGACCTCGTCGTCACCCTGCGGGACATCGTCACCGGCTTCAACGACGACCGTGAACCCCTCGGCGAGGCCGTCGAGGCCATGGGCGACCTGACCACCGTCACCGCCGATCTCCTCGAGGACGGACGCGCCCCCCTCAAGCAGGACATCCGCGAACTGGGCCGGCTCTCGGCGAACCTGGGCGCACACACGCCGCAGATCGAGGACTTCCTCGAGCGCACCCCCGCCAAGATGACCGCCCTGGCCCGCCTGTCCTCCTACGGATCGTGGTTCAACCTCTACCTCTGCGAGGCACGTGTGAGCGGAGTGACCACCTCCGACGGTTCGAAGCCGCCGACCGGCATCGCGATCACCGAATCGAGGTGCCGCGGATGAGGCCCTTCGCACGGCGCGAGCGGACCACCGGGGCCCGGCGCCCGTGGTTCAAGCCGGTCAAGGAACGCGACCCCGTCGCCGTCGCCGTCGTCGGACTGCTCGCCCTCACCCTGCTCGCCGTCCTCGTCTACCACGTGGACCGGCTGCCGTTCGGCGGCGGTACGCGCTACAGCGCCGACTTCTCCGAGGCCGCCGGCCTCGACGAGGGCGACGAGGTGCGCATCGCCGGCGTCAAGGCGGGCGAGGTCACCGGCGTCGCCCTCGACGGCGCCAAGGTGAAGGTCACCTTCGAGGTCGAGGACGCCTGGATCGGCGACCGGACGACCGCCGCCATCGCCATCAAGACCCTCCTCGGCGACAAGTACCTGGCGCTCGACCCGCTCGGTTCCGCCCGGCAGGACCCCGGCAGCCGCATCCCGCTGTCCCGCACCACCTCCCCCTACGACGTGACCCAGGCGTTCCAGGACCTCGGCTCCACCGTCGAGGACATCGACACCCGGCGGCTCGCGGAGAGCTTCGAGACCCTCTCCGACACCTTCGAGAACTCCCCGCCCCATGTACGCACCGCCGCCGACGGCCTGTCCGCGCTGTCGAAGTCCGTCTCGAAACGCGACGCGAAGCTCTCCGAACTCCTCAAGGGCAGCGCCCGGTTCACCAAGACGCTGGAGAACAAGAAGTCCAGCTTCGAGACCCTCATCGAGGACGGCGGCTCCCTGCTCGGCGAACTGAGGGACCGCCGCGGCGCCATCCGGGCTCTGCTCAAGGGCAGCAGGGAACTCGGTACCGAGATCAGCGGCCTCGTCGACGACAACGAGAAGCAGCTCGGCCCCACCCTCAAGGCCCTCGGCCGGGTCACCGGCGTCCTGGAGAAGAACAACGCCCAGCTCGGCAAGACCCTCGCGCTGGTCGGCCCGTACTACCGCCTCGTCGGCAACACCCTGGGCAACGGCCGCTGGTTCGACAGCTACCTGTGCGGCGTCGTCCCCCGCGACTACCTGCCCGAGACGTCCCTGCCCGATACCGGCTGCCTGCCGCCGAAACAGACGGCGGCACAGGGGAACGGTGAGCGATGAGCAGACGCAGAAAAGTCCTCACCGGCCTGCTCGCCCTCGCGGTGCTGGTCGCCGGAGGCCTCACCGCCGTCCGGGTCCTCGACCCCGACGGCACCCGCGTCACCGCCTACTTCGACCGCGCCGTCGGCATCTACGCCGGGTCCGACCTGCGCGTCCTCGGTGTGCGGGTCGGCGAGGTGGAGTCGGTGCGGCCCCAGGGCACCACGGTGCGCGTCGGCCTCCTCCTGGACGAGGGCGTGAAGGTCCCCGAGGGCGCGCGGGCCGTCGTCGTCGCGCCGAGCGTCGTCGCCGACCGCTATGTGCAGCTCACCCCCGCCTACAGCGCGGGCCCCGCCCTCGCCGAGGGCGCCGTCCTGCCCGCCGCGCGCAACCGCACCCCCGTCGAGATCGACCAGCTCTACGACTCGGTCACCGAACTCGGCGAGGCACTCGGCCCGGACGGCGCCAACTCCAGCGGCGCCCTGTCCGAACTGCTGAGCACCGGCGCCGCCAACCTCGACGGCAACGGCGAGGCCATCGGCGAGAGCGTCGAGGAGTTCGGCAAGGCGGCCAAGACCCTCGACGGCAGCAGCGGCGACCTGTTCGGCACACTGCGCAGCCTCCAGACCTTCACCACGATGCTGAAGGAGAAGGACACCGACGTGCGCACCGCGCAGGAACGCCTGGACGAGGTCGTCGGCTTCTTCGCCGACAACAAGGACGACCTGGCCGGCGCGCTCGAGGAACTCGGCACCGCCCTCGGTCAGATCAAGACCTTCATCGAGGACAACCGGGGCGAGCTGAAGGAGAACGTCGACCGGCTCGTCCCCCTCACCCGGACCCTCGTCGAGCAGCGGACCTCGCTCGCCGAGGCGCTGGACGTGGCGCCGCTGGCCGCGGGCAACGTCGTGAACGCCTACAACCCCGACACCCGCACCCTCGACGGCCGCGCCAACCTCAACGAGATCAGCATGGGCGGACCGTTGCTGCCGCTGCCCGCGACCGGCGGCTCCTCCATCGGGGAGGGGGAGCGATGAGACGCGGCACCCGGAACTCCGGCCCGCGGGCCGCGGCGGTGCGGCGCGGCGTGCTCACCACGGGCGGCGCCGCCGGCCTCACCCTGGGCGGACTCCTCGCCCTCGGCCTCGGCTTCGCCCTGGCCCTCGGCGTGGTCACCGTCGAACCGCCGCGCTTCGACGGCATCGAGGACCTGCCGCTGCCCGGCGGCGCCGACCTCGGCGACCACCCCTACACCGTCACCGCGGAACTCCGGGACGTGCTCAGCCTGGTCCCGCAGTCCGCGGTGAAGGTCAACGACGTCGCCGTCGGCCGGGTCACCGCCGTCGAACTCGGCCGCGACGACTGGTCGGCCCGCGTCACCATGAAGATCAACGGCGATGTACGGCTGCCCGCCGACGCCACCGCCCGCCTCGAACAGTCCAGCCTGCTGGGCGAGAAGTACGTCCAGCTCGTCGCGCCCGACCGGGAGACCGGAGCCGCGAGGCTGGCGGACGGGGCCGTCATCCCGGTCTCCCGCACCAGCCGCAACACCGAGGTGGAGGAGGTGTTCGGCGCACTGTCCCTGCTCCTCAACGGCGGCGGGGTCAACCAGCTCAAGACCATCACCCGGGAACTCAACGCGGCGCTCGGCGGCCGCGAGCCCGAGGTCCGCTCCGTGCTGAAACGGGTCGACACCCTGGTGACCGACCTCGACGACCACCGGGGCGACATCACCGATGCCCTCGACGCCGTCAACCGGCTCTCCACGACCCTCGCCACCCGCAAGGACGACGTCGGCACCGTCCTCACCGGCCTCTCGCCCGGCCTGAAGACGCTCGAGAAGCAGCGCGGCTCACTGCTGACCATGCTGCGCTCCCTCGACACGCTCTCCGGCGTCGCCGTCACCACCATCGACGCGAGCAAGGACGACATGATCGCCGACCTCAAGGCCATCGCGCCGACCCTGAAGGCGCTCGCGGACGCGGGCACGGACCTGCCCGACTCCCTGGAGGTGCTGCTGACGTACCCGTTCACCGACGAGGTGCTGCGGGGCGTGAAGGGCGACTACCTCAACGTGTACCTGGACATGGCCGCCGTGCCCGGGACCCAGGTGATCCCGCCGCTGGTGCCGCGGGGCACGGCCTCGCCCTCCGCCCCGGCGGACGGCGGGCCGGGAGCGGCCGGGGAGGAGCGGTCCGAGGGGAGGACGGACGGGGAACGGAAGTCCGCCGCGCCGTCGGCGGCCCCGTCCCGGCGGCCCTCACCGACGCCCTCCTCCCCGCTGCCCCTGCCCTCCGTCCCCGTCACCGCCCCCGCCCCTGTCACCGGAACGCCGGCGGATCCGACGGCCGCCCGGGGAGGTGAGCCGGGTTGATCACCCTCGCCGTACGGCTGAAGAACCTCGCCTTCCTCGTCGTCGCCGTCCTCGCCCTCTCCTTCCTCGGCATCCGCTACGCCGACCTCGGGCGGTACGTCGGCGTCGCCGACTACTACACCGTCGACGTGCGACTCCCGCGCACCGGCGGTCTGTTCACCCACTCCGACGTCACCTACCGGGGCGTCTCCGTGGGCCGCGTCGGACCGATCGGCCTGACCGCGGACGGTGTCGTCGCCGAACTCCGCATCAAGAAGTCCGCCCCGCGCATCCCCGCCGACACCCGCGCCGTGGTCGCCGGGCTCTCCGCGGTGGGCGAGCAGTACATCGACCTGCGGCCCGAGAGCGACGGCGGCCCCTACCTCGCCGAGGGCGCCCGCATCGAACAGGCCGACACCCAGGTGCCCAGACCCGTCACCGACGTGCTCAGCAGCATCGACGACCTCACCCGCTCCGTCCCGCTCGACGACCTGCGCACGGTCGTGGACGAGTTCGGCAAGGCCTTCGAAGGCCACGGCGACGACCTCCAGGCCCTGCTCGACAGCGGCAGCGACTTCGTGGAGGCCGCCGACCGCGCCCTGCCGTCCACCACCAGGCTCATCACCGACGGCGAGACCGTCCTGCGCACCCAGGCCGAGGAGGAGCAGGCCATCCGTGACTTCGCCGTCGGGGCGGAGGAACTGGCCCGCACCCTCAAGGGCTCCGACGCCGACCTGCGCCGCCTCCTCACCGTCGCCCCCGAGGCCGCCACCCAGGTCAGCGGCGTCCTGCGGGACCTGGACCCGAGCCTGGGCGTCGTCCTCGCCAATCTGCTCACCACCTCCGAGATCGCCGTCACCCGGCAGCGCGGCACGGAGGAACTCCTCGTGAAGTTCCCGGCGGCCGTCGCCGCCGGCGCCACCGCCGTCGACGGAGGGAAGCTGAACCTCGGCATGGCCGTCACCTTCTTCAAGCCCCTGCCCTGCACCGCCGGATACGGCGCCACGCGCTACCGCAACGGGCTCGACCTCGGCACCACGCCCGCCCTCAACACCGGCGCGGCCTGCACCGCCCCCGCCGCGGACGGGGTCAACGTGCGCGGCTCGGCGAACGCTCCGAAGGGCGGCCCGGTGCCCGACCCGGCCAGGCCCGGATCCCTGCCCTCCGGCAGCGGCGGGGCACGGACGGGCGGACCGGCCGCACTCCCCGGCGCCCTCGCCCTGCCCGGCCAGGACGGCGAGGCACCGGGGGACCTGGCGGGCCTCCTCGCCCCGGCCGGCGGGAGCACGCGATGAACAGGGCCCGGATCCTCACCGGCGTGGGCCTCGTCCTGGCGCTCGGTCTCTTCGGCATCGGCGCGTGGACGTACGCGCAGGCACGCACCGACGACGCGCTCGCGTACGGCCGGGAGCGCGACCGGGCGCTCTCCGACGGACGGGCGGGCATCGCCGTGCTCACCACGCTCGACGCCACCACCCGGCAGCGGGCCGAGCAGGGCATCCGGGCCTGGCGCGACGCCTCCACCGGGCCGCTGCGCGAGGAACTGGGCCGCACCGAGGCGAAGGCGGGCGCCTCGGCGCGCGGCACGGTCACCGAGGCGGCCGTCACCGCACTCGACACGCGGACCGGCACGGCCAAGCTGATCACCACCGTCCGCGTCGAGGTCACCCCCGCCGGGACGAAGAAGCCGGCCACCGACCGCAAACGCCTGGAGGCGGTCCTGGCCCGCACGGGCGAGGGGGAGTGGAAGGTGAGGGCGCTGAGCGCGGTACCGCTCTCGGGGGAGCAGGAGGACGGGGACCGATGACACTGGTACGGCTGCTGCGCGGGGGCAGGGCACAGGATTCCCCGGGGGACGCGGACCCGGGAGCGGGCCTCGAACCGGACCAGGCTTCCGGGACGGGACCCGGGGACGGGCGTTCCGGGGACGGGCACTCCGGTGCGGAGGGCCTCGCGGACGAGTCCTCCGCGGACCCGGCGGACGGTGTCCGCGCCCGTCGGACACGACGGGCCGCCCTCGCCGCCCTCACCGCGGTGCTCGCCCTCGGCGGCTGCGGCTTCCTCTACGGCGCCCACCGGCTCACGTCGGCCGAGTCCGCCCGGAACCGCGCGCTCACCGACACCGAGGCCACCCACCGTGTCGCCGGCGAGGTCGCCAACGCCCTCGCCCGTGTCTTCTCCTACACACCGGACGGCACCGCGGCCGCCGAGCGCTCCGCACGCTCCGTCCTCGACGGCCGCGCCGCCCGCCAGTACCAGGACCTCTTCGACCAGGTCCGCGACGACCTCACCGAGCAGCGCGTCACCCTGAGCACCCGGGCCGTCCGCACCGGGGTGATCGAACTCGACGGCGACAGGGCGCGCCTGCTGGTCTTCCTCGACCAGACCTCCCGCCGCGGCAAGGACGAGGCCACCACCGCGGCGGCCCAGCTCACCGTCACGGCCCGGCTCGAGAACGACCGGTGGCGGATCGTCGACCTCAAGGCCCGCTGACCCGTGCGCGGGAGACTGGAGCACCCCATGAAACGAGCGGTCCGCGTCCTCACCGCACACCGCCCCCGGCCCCTGCCGTCCCTGCTCCTCGCCCTCACCCTCCTCGCGGGCGGCTTCGCGGCCTGGACGGGGCAGGACTGGTACCGCGCGGCCCACGACGACCGGGCCGCGTACGCCGCGCAACGGGACGAGGCGCTCGCCGCCGGGGAGCAGGCCGTGCAGAACCTCAACACGCTCGACCACCGGGACCTGAACCAGGGCCTCGACCTGTGGGAGTCGTCGACCACCGGTGAACTGCACGAACAACTGGCGTCGGGGCGCGACGAGTTCGCCGAGCAGGTGAAGGCGGCGAAGACGGTCACCACGGCCCGGGTGCTGTCGGGCGCCGTCACCGAGCTCGACGACCGCGCGGGCCGCGCCCGGGTGCTGGTCGCCCTGCGCGTCACCGTCAGGGCGTCCGACGGCGCGAAGACGGACAAGGACAGCCGCATGCTCGGCGAACTCACCCGCACCGGGGGCCGGTGGAAGCTGAGCGCCCTGGGCCAGGCCCCCGTGGGCGGCGCACCGACCGGCTGACCCGGTTCCGCACCGCGCAAGCCGCCGCACCGAGAGGACAGCACGATGTCGACGACCCGCCACCACATCAACCGCCAGCGGCGCCGCCAGGCCCGCGAGACCCGGCCCGCCGCTTCCACCGGGGCCCCGGAGAGCACCGGAAGCCGGACCCGCACGGGCGGTACGGCCGTCCTGTCCCCTCCCGGCCCCTCGCCCTCGTCCTCCGCGCGGACGACAGGGACGACAGGGACGACCGGGACGGCCGGGACGACCGAGGAGGGGAAGGCGGACCGGACCCGGTCGCGCCGCCCGGTGGGCCTCGTGGTGCTCTGCGCGCTGACCGTGCTCCTCGGCGGCTTCGCCGGCTGGGCGCACGCGAAGGCCGAAGCGCTCCGGGACGACCCCGCGCGGCGCAACACCGCCCTGACCGATCTCGCCCGCACCGGCGAGATCAAGGGACAGACGTCCAAGGCCGTCGACCGGCTCTTCTCCTACGACCACACCGACCCCGGCGCCCTCGAGGAGGCCGCGCGGGACCTCCTCACCGGGAAGGCCGTCGACCAGCACCGCACCCTGCTCGCCGACGTCCGGAAGCGGGCCGACGGGCAGAAGGCGGTGATCACCACGACGGTCACCGAGAGCGCGGTCGAACGGATCGACGGCCACCGGGCCCGGGTCCTCGTCTACGCCGACCAGAGCAGCGTCGCCACCGCCGGAAGCGCGAAGGACGCCAAGGACGCGAAGGACGCGAAGGACACGCAGGACGAGGGCGTGTACGCGGGCGCCATGCTCGCCGTCGACGTCGTGCACCGCGACGGACGGTGGCTCGTCTCCGGCATCGACACCTTCGGCCGCTGAGGGCCGCACGACCGACGGAACCCACGGGCGCGACCGCCCCGCATCCGACAGGAGTGACAGCCATGCCCGTACGCCGCACACGACGTCCGCGCACCGGCCGGACCCGCAGGGGACTGCGGACGACCGCCGTCACCGTGGCGGCGATGGCGGCCCTCACGGCCTCCCAGGCCCCCGGGGTCCTCGGGGACGCGCGGGACGCCCACGCCGCCCCGCCCGCCGACGACGACGCCCGCGGGACGGCGGCAGGCGGCCCGTACGCCGAACTCGTTCCGCCGGGCGACGGTTCCTACCACACCGAACTCCCGCCCCTGAGGACCCCGGACGCCGCGCCGGCCTCCCCGGCGCTCGCACGGGACCTCCGCTCCCAGTCCGGTATCCCGGCCACCGTGCTGCGCGCCTACCGCGCCGCCGAGACCTCCGTCGGCAGGACGGACCCCGGCTGCCGGCTGCCCTGGGAGCTGCTCGCGGCGATCGGCAAGGTCGAGTCCGGCCAGGCGCGCGGCGGCGCGGTCGACCGGAACGGCACCACACGGGGCCGGATCACCGGGCCACCGCTCGACGGCCGGGGGTTCGCCCTGATCCGGGACACGGACGGGGGTGCCCACGACGGCGACACGGTCTACGACCGCGCGGTGGGACCGATGCAGTTCCTGCCGTCCACCTGGGCCCGCTGGGGCACGGACGGCAACGGCGACGGCCGCGCCGACCCGAACAACATCTTCGACGCGGCCCTGGCGGCCGGCCACTACCTGTGCGCGGGCGACCGGGACCTGGGCCGGGCCGCCGACCTGGACCGGGCGATCCTCAGCTACAACCACTCGCGCCCCTACCTGAGACTGGTCAGGTACTGGCTGGACTTCTACAGCCGGGGGGTCCACACCGTCCCCGACGGCGAGGGCGTCGTCCCGAGGAGTCCCGGCGCGGGAGGCGACACCCCGGCGACCGAGCCCGTGGACAAGGGCAGCGGCGGAAAGGGGAACGACGGCGGCGGCATCGTCATCGGCCCGGACCCGAGCACCCCCGGCAGCCCCGAGCCGTCCCCGGGCCCCTCCTCACCCACTCCGGGGCCGTCCTCCTCCCCGTCTCCCGGCCCCAGCACCTCCCCGACGAGCCAGGAGCCCTCGGAGTCACCCGGCGGATCCCCCACGCAGAGCCCGTCGCCGTCGCCGGACCCGACCGGCCCGAGCCCTTCGCCCACCGACCCGGACGACTGCTCCGCCGGGTCAGGGTCCCCGTCCCCCGACCCCACCGCCTCCCCGACCGTCCCGTCCTGCCCGACTCCGTCGGCCACCTCGTCCGGGTGAGGGAGCCCGGTTCTCCTTCGCTCACCCTTCAACTACCTTCTTTTCAAAGGCAGTTCATTCGAACGGGGGTCCTTCCGCATGAACCGCGTGAGCTGCGTGAACCGCATCCACCGCTCCCTCACGCCCGCGCTCGTCGCGGGCTGCCTGGCCCTCGGCCTCGGCGCCTGCTCCGAGGAGGCCGCCGACCGGGCCGAGGACGAAGTGGTCGAGGAAGTCGACGAGCGCGTCGACGAGGAGTACCAGGTCACCTACGAGGTGACCGGGGAGAAGGTCGACTCCATCGACTTCAACGCGGGCGGCGGGAGCGCGGCCGACCCGAAGTTCGAGACGGTGGACAACCCCACCCTGCCGTGGAAGAAGACGGTGACGCTGCGCGGCATCGAGGCTCCCGCCGTCATACCGGTGACCCTGGACACCGGGGGCGGTTCCGGTGAGCTGTCCTGCCGGATCGTCCATGAGGGCGAGGTGCTGGCCGAGAAGTCCGGTGCGGGCGCCGTCTCCGCGGCCGGCTGTGTCGCCGTCTCACCGGTCACCGGCTGACCCCTCCGGCCGCCGCGGTCACCGCGTACGCCTCCGTCCGCGGCGGGTCCGGCACGGTCCGTTCGCCGTGCGTACGTCCACCCGGCGTTCCGGCTTCACTCCGCGGTGCCCGCAAGAGGGGCTGCGCGGACCATTGACGCGCAAGTGGTTCGATTCTACGGTCCGTTCGAACTTGCGATCGCTGTTCGGGATTCCGAACGCACGCTGACCCCCACCGCAAGGAGAACCCCGTATGAGCCGCATCCTCCGCAAGCGCACCGCCCTGCTCGCGCTCCCCACCGCCGCGCTGCTCGCCCTGATGCCGACCACCGCCTCGGCGTACCCCAACCCCGGCCACGTCACCGGGTCCGTCATCACGCACGACCCGTCGATGATCCGGACCTCCTCCGGGCAGTACCTCCTCTACGCGACCGGCGGAGGCATCTCCAACAAGACCTCCACCGACCGCACCGCCTTCTCCGCCGGCGCCGACGCGTTCTCGTCCCGGCCGAGCTGGTGGCGGAACTACTCCTCCGTGCCGGAGGCCTGGGCGCCGGACATCTCGTACCACGGCGGCAAGTACCTGATGTACTACTCCGTCTCGAAGTTCGGGTCGAACACCTCCGCCATCGGGCTGGCCGGCTCCACCACCGGACAGCCGGGCAGCTGGACCGACTACGGCACCGTCTACACCTCGAACTCCTCCAGCGACTTCAACGCCATCGACCCCAACCTCTTCGTCGACGACGACGGCAAGTGGTGGCTGTCCTTCGGCAGTTGGTGGACCGGGATCAAGATGATCCAGATCAACCCGTCCACCGGGAAGCAGCTCTCCTCCCACACCACCCGCTACTCCCTCGCCTCCCGCCCCTCCGGGACGAAGGCCGTCGAGGCGCCGTTCATCGTCAAGCGGAACGGCTACTACTACCTCTTCGCCTCGTACGACACCTGCTGCGCCGGCACCAGCTCCACCTACAAGGTCAAGGTGGGCCGCGCCACCAGCATCACCGGGCCGTACCGCGACAAGAACGGCGTCTCGATGATGAACAACGGCGGCACGCCCGTCCTCGAGTCGCACGGCAGCGTCATCGGCCCCGGCGGCCAGTCGATCATGAACGACGTCGACGGGGACCTGATCGTCTACCACTACTACGACGGCAACGACAACGGCACCCCCAAGCTCGGCATCAACCTCCTGAACTGGAGCAGCGGATGGCCCGTCGCCTACTGACCCTGCTGGCCGCGCTGCTGCTCGCCCTCTCGCTCGGGCAGTCGTCCGCGCAGGCGGCCTCCTTCGCCAACCCCGTCAAGGCGCAGAAGGGCGCCGACCCCTGGATCGTCCGCCACGACGGCAACTACTACCTGATCAGCACGTCCTGGACCGACGTCATCACCATCCGCAAGTCGCCCACCCTCGGCGGCCTCGCCACCGCCCCCAGCGTGCAGGTGTGGCAGGGCGACGCGGCCTCCCGGTGCTGCAACATCTGGGCGCCGGAGCTGCACTACCTCAACGGCCGCTGGTACCTGTACTACGTCGCCGGGCAGAACGTCGCCGACTACAACCCCACCCAGCGCAGCCACGTCCTGGAGAGCGCCGGATCCGACCCCATGGGGCCGTACAGCTACAAGGGGCAGCTCAACTCCTCCTGGATGCTGGACCCGACGGTCGCCACCGTCAACGGGCAGCTGTACCTCTTCGGCAGCACGCACGACGGGACGCAGAACATCGTCGCCGCGCGCATGTCGAATCCCTACACGGTGAGTTCGTCCTTCTCGACGATCTCCACGCCCACGTACGACTGGGAGCGGCAGGGCGGCACCGTCAACGAGGGACCGGAGATCCTCCAGCGGGGCGGCCGCACCTTCCTGATCTACTCCGCGAGCGGCTGCTGGACCCCCGACTACAAGCTCGGCCAGCTCACCCTCACCGGGTCGAACCCGGCCTCCGCCTCCTCGTGGACCAAGAAGTCCACGCCCGTCTTCCAGCGCAGCGACGGCAACGGCGTCTACGGGCCCGGCCACAACGGGTTCTTCACCTCGCCGGACGGAACGGAGAGCTGGATCGTCTACCACGCCAACGACTCCGCGTCCGAGGGGTGCGACAACGGGCGTACGGCACGGGCGCAGAAGTTCACCTGGAACGCGGACGGGTCACCGAACCTCGGTACGCCCGTCCGCCTCGGGGCGAGCCAGACCGGGCCCTCCGGTGAACCGTCCACCGTCTCCACCACCTACGCCCTCACCAACCGCAACAGCGGCAAGTGCCTCGACCTGGCCGGGAGTTCGTCCGCCGACGGCGCCGATGTGCGCCAGTACGCCTGCAACGGCGGCGCCAACCAGCGGTGGCGGCTCGAGGACCTCGGCGACGACACCCACCGGCTCGTCAACGTCGCCACCGGCAAGGTGCTGGACACGGAGAACTGCTCCGCCGCCGACGGCGCGAACCTGCGCCAGTGGTCGTGGCTGAACAACACCTGCCAGCGCTTCCGCTTCGTGGCGACGGACAGCGGTCACGTCCGTATCGTCAACCAGGCCACCGGCAAGGTCGCCGACGTCGCCGACTGCTCCACCGCCGACGGCGCCGACGTACGGCAGTGGACCTGGCTGAACAACACTTGCCAGCAGTGGCGGCTCGATCCCGCGTAGGACCGCGGAGGCTCAGCCCGCCTGGCCCATCCCCGCCGCGTCGGGCCAGGCGGTCTGCGGTCCCGGCCAGCCCGTCGCCGGGGCCGCGGAGAGGCCGTCGGTGCCCCTGACCTGGGCGGCCGTCAGGCCACCGCGGGCGGGGACACCGGGCGGGGTGAGACCGGCGGGCGGCGGCACCTGCGCCGGTGCCGGGTACGCCGCCGCGGCGGGCATCGGCGCCTGAGCCGTCTGCGCCACGGGCGCGAGCGGCTGCGCGGGCTGCGGGACCGGCTCCGGAACCTGCTGGGGCACGGGCTGGGGCATGGGCTGGGGCACGAACTGCGGCACGGGCTGAGCAACCGGCTGAGCAACCGGCTGAGCAACCGGCTGAGGCACCCCCACCACCACCGAAGCCGCGGCCGGCACCGGCATCCCGCCGCCCGCGCCCGCCGCGGGGGCGGGCGCGGCGGCGGGGAGCGGCATGCCGGTGCCGGTGGTCGGAGCGGCGGCGAGCCCCGGAGCGCCGGCACCGACGGCCTGGGCGGCGAGCCCCCGCGTGCCCGACCCGTTGGTCTGGCTCACCAGGCGGTCCACGGCCGCCGTGCCCGAGCTGTAGCCGGTCCCCGTGGCCTGCCCGGGCGCGGCGGCTCCCTTCCTGGACGTCCCGTAGAGCACCTGTTCCAGGCCGGACACCAGGCGGCGCACATCCACCTGGGGGCGTACCACGAGACGCAGGAAGCGGCTGGACGAGCCGATCTTGTTGCCGCACTCGCGGACCAGGATCCGGTGCTCGGTGAGCATCCGGTCCCGGACCACGGTGCCTTCGGCGCCCACGGGGAGGCGCACGAAGAGGAAGTTGCCCTGGGACGGGTAGACCGTCAGTCCGGGCAGCGAGGAGAGCTGGCCGGACATGTCCATCCGGTCGCGGCGGACCTGGTGCAGGCTCTGGGCGTACTCGGCGCCGTGCTCCTTCAGCATGAACACCACGTGCTCGGCGAAGGAGTTGAGGTTCCACTTGGGGAGCATGGAACGGACCCGCCCCGCGAGCGCCGGGTTGGCGACCAGGTAACCGAAGCGGATGCCGTGCAGGCCGAAGTTCTTGCCGAGGCTGCGCAGCACGATGACGTTGGGGCGCAGCATCGCCTCCTGCACCACGCTCGGTTCGTTCTCCGCGTCGGCGAACTCCAGGAAGGACTCGTCGATCACCACCAGGTCCAGGTCGGCCATGGCGTCCATGAACTGCACGATCGCGTGTTTGTGCAGGAAGCCGCCGTCGGGGTTGTTCGGGTTGCAGATCACCGCCACCCGGGTGCCCCTGGCCCGTATGAACTCCGCGTACTGCGCGAGGTCGAGGGCGAAGCCGCCGGCCTCCTGGAGCGGGAACATGTCGACCCGTTTGCCGGTCTCCATGGGCTGGTCGGTCCAGCGGCCGAAGGTGGGGACGGGGACGGCGAGGGACTCACGGACCAGGAGGTGGTCGATCCAGGTGATCAGCTCCGTGGAGCCGTTGCCCATCGCCACGCACTGCGGCGGCAGTCGGAGCAGGCTGCACAGCTCGGCCGTGATGGTGTCGGCGCTGCTCGGGTAGTACGTGATGATGTCGCGCAACCGGCCCGCCATGTCCTCGAACATGGCGGGGGTGGGGAAGTACGGGTTGCAGGGGATGCAGAAGTCCACCGGGCCGGCCCCGTCGCTCTCCCGTGTCAGCGCCGCCATCGACGGGCTGTGCGCCGCGGTGCTGCGGAACAACGAGGTGACGTTGTCGGCCATGGAACCTCCGTGTGCGGCGGGCCCGTCGGGGAGGGGGCCGGGCCCGTCATGCCTGGGTGGCCCGCGCGGGGGAGCACGGGCCACCCAGGAGTACGGAGCGGGGCGCGCCGCCGTTCAGCTCATGTGAGGAAAATGTGACGGCGGCGATTCCCCGGGGCTCATGCCCCGAACGAGTGGACCGTCGTCGTCCGGTACGTCTGCCCCGGCCGCAGCACGGTCGACGGGAACGACGGCTGGTTCGGCGAGTCCGGGAAGTGCTGGGTCTCCAGGCACAGTCCGTCGCCCTGCCGGTAGACCCGGCCGCCGGTGCCCACGAGGGTGCCGTCGAGGAAGTTGCCGGAGTAGAACTGCAGGCCCGGCTCGTTCGTCGCGATCCTCAGCGTGCGGCCGGAGGACGGATCACGCAGCAGCGCGACCTGCTCGGGACGGCTGGTGATGCCCTTGTCGAGCACCCAGTTGTGGTCGAAGCCCTGCCCGTACAGCACCTGCTGGTGGGCGGTGCGGATGTCCCGGCCGATCGGCTTGGCCCGGCGGAAGTCGAAGGGGGTGGCCGCGACCCGCGCCAGTTCGCCCGTGGGGATCAGCCCCGAGTCGACCGGCGTGTAGCGGGAGGCGGCGATGGACAGCTCGTGGTCGTAGATGGAGCCGCTGCCCTCGCCGGCGAGGTTCCAGTAGACGTGGCTGGTGAGGTTGACGACGGTGGCCTTGTCGGTGGTGGCCTCGTAGTCGACGCGCCAGTCGCCGTTCCGGGTGAGGGTGTACGTGACCTTCGTACGCAGCGTGCCCGGGTAGCCCATCTCGCCGTCGACGCTCGTGTGGTACAGGTACAGGCCGACGTCGGAGCCCCGGGTGAACGGCTCGACGTCCCAGACCCGCTTGTCGAAGCCCTGGGAGCCGCCGTGCAGGCTGTTCTCGCCGTCGTTGACGGAGAGCTGGTACGCGGTGCCGTCGAGGGTGAAGCGGCCCTTGTCGATGCGGTTGCCGTAGCGGCCGATCAGGGCGCCGAAGTAGGGGCTGGAGGCGACGTACTCCTCGAGGGTGTCGAAGCCGAGGGAGACGTTGGTGTAGCGACCGCGGCGGTCGGGGATCTCCAGGGACTGGACGATGCCGCCGTAGGAGAGGACCTTCATCCGGGTGCCGCCGTTCTCCAGCGACCAGCTGTGCACCTTGGTGCCGTCGGCGAGCCTGCCGAAGAGCGACTTCACCGGTTTGCCCCTGCCCGACGAGGCGTGCGCCGTCCCGCCGAGGGCGGTGGTGGCGGCGACACCGGCCGCCGCGGCTCCTGCGATGACCGTGCGTCTGTTCAGTTCCATCCGTGCGGCTCCCGAGAGGGAAGGGGCCCCGCCTTCCGGCGGGGCCCGAGCTGACTTACGAACCGGACTTGCGCTTGTTCCACACGTCGAAGCCGACCGCGGCCAGCAGCACCAGGCCCTTGATGACCTGCTGCCAGTCGGTGCCGATGCCGACGAGGTTCATACCGTTGTTCAGCACGCCCAGGACCAGGCCGCCGATGATCGCGCCGAGGACCGTTCCGACACCGCCGCTCATCGACGCGCCGCCGATGAACGAGGCGGCGATGGCCTCCAGCTCGAAGTTGAGGCCGGCCTTGGGAGAGGCCGCGTTGAAGCGGGCGGCGAAGACCAGACCCGCCAGGGCCGCGAGCATGCCCATGTTCAGGAAGACCAGGAAGGTGACCTTCTTGTCCCGCACACCCGACAGCTTGGCCGCGGGCAGGTTGCCGCCGATGGCGTAGATGTGGCGGCCGATGACGGCGTTGCGCATCACATAGCCGAAGCCGACGAGCAGCGCGCCGAGGATCAGCAGCACGATCGGGGCGCCCTTGTAGCTGGCCAGCAGCATCGTCACGACGAGGATGGCGGCACCGAGCGCGACGAGCTTCAGCAGGAACAGCTTGGCGGGGAGGACCTCGAGGTCGAACTCCTTCTGGCGGCGGCGGTCGCGGACCTCCTGGAGGACCACGAGGGCGATCAGTCCGATGCCGAGGAGCAGGGTGAGATTGTGGTAGTTGGTCTCCGGGCCGACCTCGGGCATGAAGCCGTTGGCGACCGTCTGCAGACCCTTGGGGAACGGGCCGAGGGTCTGGCCCTCCAGGAAGATCTCGGTGAGACCGCGGAAGGTCAGCATGCCCGCGAGGGTCACGATGAAGGACGGTATGCCGCCGTAGGCGATGAACCAGCCCTGTATCGCGCCCGCGAGGGCGCCCACGGCCAGACAGAGGATCACCGCGACGGGCCAGGGCATGTCGTTCTTGACCATGAACACGGCGGCCATCGAGCCGACGAACGCCGTCAGTGAGCCGACCGACAGGTCGATGTGGCCCGCGATGATGACCAGCATCATGCCGATCGCGAGGATCAGGATGTAGCTGTTCTGCAGCACCAGGTTGGAGACGTTGCGCGGCAGCAGCAGGTCGCCGTCGGTCCACACCGCGAACAGCGCCACGATCAGGCCGAGCGCGATCAGCATGCCGTACTGCCGCATGTTGCGGCGCATACCGTCCAGCATCAGCTGGAGCAGGCCGTCACCGCTGCCCGCCCCGTCCTTGCCCGGCGGCGCGGCCGCCGGCGTCTTGTCGGTGACTTCCGTGCTGCTCATCGGGATACCTCTTTGTCCTTCGTCATCTGACGCATCAGCGATTCCTGGGAGGCCTCGGCCCGCGAGAACTCACCGGTCAGCCGCCCCGCGGCCATCGTGTAGATGCGGTCGCACATGCCGAGCAGTTCGGGCAGCTCGGAGGAGATGAAGACGACCGCCTTGCCCTGGGCGGCCAACTGGTCGATGACCGTGTAGATCTCGTACTTGGCGCCGACGTCGATGCCGCGCGTCGGCTCGTCGAGGATCAGCACATCGGGACCGGCGAAGATCCACTTGCTGAGCACGACCTTCTGCTGGTTGCCGCCGGACAGCTTGCCCACCGGCTCGAACACCGTCGGGGCCTTGATGTTCATGGACGTGCGGAAGCCCTCGGCGACCTGCCGCTCCTCGTGCTCGTCCACCACACCGCGCCGGGCGACCTTCTTCAGGGCGCTGAGCGAGATGTTGCGGTTGATGGTGTCGATGAGGTTCAGGCCGTAGTGCTTGCGGTCCTCGGTGACGTACGCGATGCCGTGTCCGACCGCCTCGGGGACGGTCTTCGTGTGGATCTCCTTGCCGTCCTTGAGGACCGTGCCGCCGGCGTGCCGGCCGTACGTGCGGCCGAAGATGCTCATCGCGAGCTCGGTGCGGCCGGCGCCCATCAGCCCGGCGATCCCGACGATCTCGCCGCGCCGGACCTCGAGGGACACGTCGTCGACGACCTTGCGCTGCTGGTCGATCGGGTGGTGCACGGTCCAGTTGCGGACCTCCAGGGCCGGGGCGGCGCCCTCCTCCGGCTGGTGCGGGGTGCGCTCCGGGAAGCGGTGCTCCAGGTCGCGGCCGACCATGCCGGAGATGATCCGGTCCTCGCTGGTCTCCTCGGCCTTCACGTCGAGCGTCTCGATGGTCCGCCCGTCCCGCAGGATCGTCACCGAGTCGGCGACCTTGCGGATCTCGTTGAGCTTGTGGGAGATGATGATCGAGGTGATGCCCTGTTCCTTCAACTCCAGGATCAGGTCGAGGAGTTTGTCGCTGTCCTCGTCGTTGAGGGCCGCGGTCGGCTCATCCAGGATGAGCAGCTTCACCTTCTTGGAAAGCGCCTTCGCGATCTCCACCAGCTGCTGCTTGCCCACGCCGATGTCGGCGACGCGGGTGTCCGGGTGGTCGGACAGGCCGACCCGGCGCAGCAGTTCGGTGGCGTGCTTGAGGGTGGCGTTCCAGTTGATGAACCCGCGCGTGGCGTGCTCATTGCCGAGGAAGATGTTCTCCGCGAGGGAGAGGAACGGCGACAGCGCCAGTTCCTGGTGGATGATGACGATGCCGCGCTGCTCGCTGGCCCTGATGTCCTTGAACTCGCAGGGCTGCCCCTCGAAGAGGATGTCCCCCTCGTAACTGCCGTGCGGGTGGACGCCGGAGAGGACCTTCATGAGAGTCGACTTGCCGGCGCCGTTCTCGCCGCAGATGGCGTGGACCTCGCCCTTCCGGACGGTCAGGGTGACGTCCGACAGCGCCTTGACGCCGGGAAAGGTCTTGACAATCGAGCGCATTTCCAGGACGGGTCCCGCCATGGTCGTGCCTTCCAATCCTTGAAGGGGCCCGGTTACTTGAGCTGGTCCTCGGTGTAGTAGCCGCCGTCGACCAGGACCTGCTTGTAGTTGGACTTGTCGACGCTGACCGGCTGCAGCAGGTAGGCGGGGACGACCTTGGAACCGTTGTCGTACGACTTGGTGTCGTTGACCTCGGGCTTCTTGTCGTTGAGGACCGCGTCGACCATGTTCGCGGCGACCTTGGCGAGCTCGCGCAGGTCCTTGAAGACGGTCTGGGTCTGCTGGCCCGAGATGATCGACTTCAGCGAGGCGACCTCGGCGTCCTGGCCGGTGACGACGGGCATGGCCTTGCTGCCGGAGCCGTAGCCGTCCGACTTCAGGGCGGACAGGATGCCGATGGAGATGCCGTCGTAGGGCGAGAGCACCGCGTCGACCCGGGCGCTGCGGTAGCTGGAGGTGAGCAGGTCGTCCATGCGCTTCTGCGCGGTGCCGCCGTCCCAGCGCAGGGTGGTGACCTGGTTGAGGTCGGTCTGCTTGGAGCGGACGACCAGCTGGCCCTTGTCCATGTACGGCTTCAGGACGTTCATCGCGCCCTGGAAGAAGTACCTGGTGTTGTTGTCGTCGTTGGAGCCGGCGAACAGCTCGATGTTGAAGGGGCCCTTCTTGCCGGCCTTCAGCCCCAGCTTGTCGACGATGTAGCCGCCCTGCAGCTCGCCGACCTTCTCGTTGTCGAAGGAGGCGTAGTAGTCGACGTTCTCGGTGCCGAGGATCAGCCGGTCGTAGGAGACGACCGGGATGTCGGCGTCCTTGGCCTGCTGCAGGACGTTGCCGAGGGACTTGTTGTCGATCGCCGCCACGATCAGGGCGTCCACACCCTGCGTGATCATGTTCTCGATCTGGGAGACCTGCTGGTCCGGGTCGTCCTCGCCGAAGACCAGCTTGGTCTTGAACCCCTTGGCCTTCAGCTCCTTCTCGACGTTGGCGCCATCGGCGATCCAGCGCTCGGAGGACTTCGTCGGCATCGCGATGCCGACGGTGGCTCCCTCGGAGCCGCCCTTGTCCTCCTCGCTGCCGCCCTCGCTGTTCTGGCCGCAGGCGGTCAGGGTGAGGGCGAGGGAGGCGGCCGAGGCGACGGCGGCGAGTGCGGCTCTGCGATTACGCATGATCATCATCCTTGATGTGGGTGCGGGGTCGGTCCGGACGAGCGAGGCGCTTCCAGGGGTGGAACCAGGAGACCGAGAAAGAGGTGTGTGCGATTGTGCGCGGCTGTGTCCGCTTGTGTGAAGCTGAGTTTCCGGAACGTTATGACGAAATTTCGAACCGGCTCAGGTCGCCCGGAAGCCGCGAACCGAGCGGCGCCATGTCACCGTCCGCGCCGTGCCGGGCCAGCAGGTCCAGGGCCAGCCGGCCGCGCCGTACGCGCTCCTTCGCGGTCGCCAGGGTCAGCTCCCGCAGGTGGTGCCCGTACGGGTAGATCCCGGGCGCCTTGGACAGACCGAACTTCAGGTACAGCGGGGCGCCGCGCCGGATGAGTTCGGCGACCTCGTACATCCGCACATAGCCGCCGAGGTCGTCGGGGGCCTCGATGTACATGTCCATCGGCGTGGCCGAAACCCGCCGTATCTCGGTGAGATGATCGAGCGTCAGATCGCTGGGGACGTTGATCGAGTCGGCGCCGAGCCGCTCGTAGACCGCGAACGAGGCCGGGTTGACCGGCCCGACGAGCGCCGAGAGCTTCAGCGTGGTGTCGGCGGGCAGCAGCCCGGCCGCCCGCGCCCGGTGCAGCGTCCACAGCACGCCCTCGTCGGCGACGAGCAGGCACTTGACGCCCAGCTCCGTGGCGCGCACGGCGTCCTCGACACAGCCGGCGACCGCGTCGTGGCCCCGGGCGCGCAGTCCGGCGCCGCCCGAGTCGGTACGGGTGGAGCCGCCGATGTCCCAGGTGCCGCGCGGGCCGGTGAACAGGCAGAGCTCGATGTCGCGCTCCGCGGTGGCCTCGACCATCTCGGTGATCTCGGCGTCGGTCAGCATCCAGACGCCGCTGCCCTGGCTGATCCGGTGGATCGGCACATCGAGGCGCGAGGCCTCCTTCAGGACCACGGCCAGCGCCTCGGGGCCCTCGCACGAGGGGATCTCGGTGCGCCAGCGGCCGCCGCCGGGGAAGGTGTGCGGCGAGGCGTCGGCGGGGTCGAGGGCGGGCGCGCTCAGGCCGAGCGCGGTGAGGGTCTCCTCACCGGGCCTGCGGGGAGCCGTGGCGGAAGCGTCGGTCACAGGGTGTCCTTTGGTTCGGTATATCGGACGAAGTTCGCGGCTCGGGGTACGAGTCGGGCGGGAAAGGGCTGGGTGTACGCCGGTACGGGGGCCGTCAGGTCGCCCTCGTACCGGCGTACGGACTAGGGACGCAGCAGGACCTTGCCCACCTTCGGATCGCCGGACCCCACCAGCTCGATGGCCTGCGGGAACTCGGCGAGCGGCAGCTCATGGCTCACCAGCGGCAGCGGATCGAGCAGCCCGGCGGCGAACACCCGCACGGTGTGCGCCCAGGCGTCCGGCGGCGCGCCGAAGACGGTGTGCACCTCCAGCTGCCGTACGACCAGGTCCGTGGGGTCGAGCCCGTCGGCGCCCGGCGCCGGGATGCCGGTGAGGACCAGCCGCCCGCCGCGCCGCAGCAGCGAGGCCGCCGTACGGGCCGCGTCCGCGGACCCGGCGGTCTCGATCACCACGTCGAAGTCGTCCGGGAGCGTCCGGTCCTTGGTGCGGAAGTCGGTGGCCCCGTACTGCCGGGACAGCGCCTCACGGTCGCCCCGGGAGCCCACCACCAGCAGCTCGGAAGGGGAGCCCGCGCGCAGGAACTGCACGGCGAACATCCCGAGCGTGCCGGTGCCGACCACCGCCACCCGCTCACCGGGCACGGCGTTCGCCTTCAGCGCGGCGGCGGCGATGCAGGCGGCCGGCTCGAGCAGCGCGGCGGCGCTCAGGTCGGCGTCGTCGGGGAGGACGTGCAGCAGCCGGGCCGGGAGGGTCAGCGTGGCGGCCATGGCGCCCGGCCGGGTGAAGCCGGTCTCCTCGTAGCCCGCCGAGCACAGCGTCGTCTCACCGGCGTGGCAGCGGTCGCAGACCTGGCAGTTGCGGAAGCCCTCGCCGACCACCTTGCGGCCGACCAGCGCTTCCGGCACCCCCGCGCCCACCCGCTCCACCGTCCCGGACCACTCGTGGCCCGGCGTGAGCGGGTAACGCACGTACCCCTCGGGCCGGTTGCCCTGGTACACCTCGCGGTCACTGCCGCAGATGCCCGAGGCGTGGACCCGGACCAGGGCCTCGCCGGCCCCGGGCTCGCGCGGCTCGTGCGGGACCAGACGGTGCTCGCCGGGGCCCTCGATGACGACCTGGGTGCTCATCGCGCCCCTCCCGAGTGGCCGGCGGTCACTTGGTGCCCTTGGGCTTGCGCTGCTCCCAGCCCTCGGCCCACAGGTCGAACCGGGCCTGCTGCTGCGGGAACTCGGCCGCCGCGTCGACGTCCAGCTCCACACCGAGGCCGGGGGCGTCGGAGAGGTGGAAGCAGCCGTCCTCCGGGTTCACCTGGGGCGCGCCCTTGACGACCTTCTTGATCTCCGAGTCCGCGAAGTCGTTGAAGTGCTCCAGGATCTTGAAGTTCGGGGAGGTGAAGCCGACCTGGAGGGACGCGGCGGTCAGCACGGGGCCGCCGACGTTGTGCGGGGCGACCAGCATGTAGTGGGTCTCGGCGGTCGCGGCGAGCTTGCGCGTCTCCCAGATGCCGCCGATGTGACCGACGTCCGGCTGCAGGATGTCCACGGCCTGGCTCTCGAACAGCTCGCGGAACTCGATGCGGTCGTGGATGCGCTCACCGGTGGCGAGGGGCATGTCGACCTTCGCGGCGACCTTCTCCAGCGCCTTGAGGTTCTCCGGCGGAACCGGCTCCTCCAGCCAGGCCGGCTTGAACGGCGCGAGCTCCTTGGCGAGGCGGACGGCGGTGGCGGGGGAGAAGCGGCCGTGCATCTCCAGCATCAGCTCGGCGTCGGGGCCGATGGCGTCACGGACCGCCTCGATCAGGGAGACCGCGTACAGGCTCTGCTCGTGGTCGAGTTCGAAGTGCCCGGTGCCGAACGGGTCGATCTTCAGCGCCCGGTAGCCGCGCTCCATCACGGCCTGCGCGGCCTTGTGGTACGCCTCGGGGGTGCGCTCGGTGGTGTACCAGCCGTTGGCGTACGCCTTGACCTTGTCGGTGACCTTGCCGCCCAGCAGCTGCCAGACGGGCACGCCGAGGGCCTTGCCCTTGATGTCCCAGCAGGCCATCTCGACGACGGCGATACCGGACATCACGATCTCGCCGGCGCGGCCGTAGTCGCCGTACTTCATCCGGCGGACCAGGTCCTCGACAGCGAACGGATCGGAGCCGAGAATGTGGTTGACCTCGGCTTCCTTCAGGTAACCCAGGAGGGCGTCGGTGTGGCCCAGCATCCGGGTCTCGCCGACTCCGGTGATTCCCTCGTCGGTGTGCACCTGGACGTACGTCAGGTTGCGCCACGGCGTCCCGACCACGTGTGTGCTGATTCCGGTGATGCGCACGGCAGTTAGCCCCTCGCTGTGGTGGTGGACCTTGTCGTCGGTGTCCGCAGTTCGACGTGTTCGATATTTCGGCACACGTTCGAAATGCTGGCGTGACAGTAAGGACGAGGCGGCGGGGGTGTCAATGGGTCGCGCGCATAACGGTTTCGGCAGTTTCGAAACCATTGAGCAAAGGTCCGCACCAAACCTTCACAGCAGGGCCTATGAAGCGGACCCGAACGGAACCTAACCTTCCCGCGTCATGGACTTTTGTCACCCGTGCCGACGGCACCTCAACGGCGCCCTGGCCTGCCCCGGCTGCGGCATGCCCGCCGAGACGCTCCGCGCCCAGCGGCAGGAGCCCGCCGCGCCCGCGGGGCACGAGGGCGAGGCGTACGGGGCGGCCCGAGCCGGGGAGACCTCCGGGGAGTACGACGACGAGGACGCGCGGGACGACGAGCCGCGCGGGCGCCGGGCGACCCGGCGCCGAGGGCCGGAACCGGAACCGGAGCCGGAACCGGACGAGGGTCCTGCGGCGGGGCAAAGCCGCCGGGACCGCAAGGCCGCGGCGCACCGGCGCCGGCGCAACCGCACGCTGCTGATCGCGGCGGGCTTCGTCCTCGCGGCGGGCGGGCTGAGCCTCGCGGAACTCGGACTGGACGCGCCCGGGTCGTCGCCGAAGCCTGCGGCGGCCGGGGAGGAGACCACCGACGGCGGTGGGACGGAGCTCGGGCCGACGAAGTCCCCGAGCGGTGCCCCGGCCGCGGGCACGTCCGCGGAGTCCCCCGGTCCGGGGGCGTCCGGCTCTCCGTCGGCCTCCGAGTCCCCGAAGGACGAGGAGTCGGAGAAGGCGGACGACGAGACCGGGCAGGACGCCTCGTCGGCCCCCGTGGAGACGCCCACGACCGACGACTCCGCGGTGGCGACGCCGCAGCCGGAGGCCCCGGAGGCCCCGGCGGAACCGGAGACCCCCGAGTCGGACCCGCCCACGAAGGAGCCCGAACCGGAACCGGAGCCCACGGAGACGTGCGACCGGTTCCTGTGGTGGTGCACCTGAGCCGACCGGGCGTCCGCGCCCCCTCTGCGCCGGGTGTCCGCACGCTCCCGGTGCCGGGCTTCCGCGCCCCCTCTGTGCCGGGCGTCCGCGCCCCCTCAGTCCGCGTCCAGCATCCTTCGTAGGGCGTCCCGCAGCGCCACCCGCTCCGTCTCCGAGAGCCCCGCCAGCGGCTCGCGCGCGAACCGCAGCGACTCCCGCAGGCTCCGCGCCACCCGCCGCCCCTCGGCCGTCGCCGCCGCCAGCTTCACGCGCCGGTCCGCCGGATCCGGCCGGCGCTCCACCAGACCCCGGGACTCCAGCCGGTCGACGATGCCCGTGACGTTCGACGGCTCGCACTTCAGCCGCTGCGCCAGCTTCCGCATCGGCAGCGGCTCCAGGGACAGCAGACTCAACAGCTTCGCCTGGGCACCCGTGAGGGCGTGACCGGCGGCGGCTTCCTCGTACTCCTCGTGGTAGCGGGCCACCACCGAACCGATGAGCTCGACGACCTCCAGGGTGAGGGCGTCGGGGCGGCGCGAGGCGGCGTGGGGTGTGGCCATGCCCTCCAGGGTACCCGGTTGCTTGACAACCTGAAATATTCAGTCGCATGGTTGTTTCAGGTAGTGAACTATTCCGAGGAAAGGTGCCAGGCCATGACCGCCTCCACACCCCCCACCACCGGCCGCGAGTGGCATCTGCTGAGCCGGCCCGTCGGCTGGCCGAAGCCCGAGGACTTCGCCCTCGTCGAGACGGAGGTCCCCGCCCCCGCCGAGGGACAGGTGCTCGTACGGAACAAGTACCTCTCCGTCGACCCGTACATGCGCGGCAGGATGTCGGCGGCCAAGTCCTACGTCGCCCCGTACGAGCTGGGCAAGGCCATGCAGGGCGGCGCCGTCGGCGAGGTCGTCGCGTCGGACGCCGAGGGGATCGCCGTCGGCGACCACGTCCTGCACTTCTTCGGCTGGCGCGAGTACGCCGTCGTGGACGCGAAGAACGCCGTCAAGGTGGACCCGGAGGCGGCACCCCTCTCGGCGTACCTGGGCGTGCTGGGCATGACCGGCCTCACCGCCTACGCCGGCCTGCTGCGCACCGCCGCCTTCAAGGAAGGCGACTCCGTCTTCGTGTCCGGCGCGGCGGGCGCCGTCGGCAGCCAGGTCGGGCAGCTCGCGAAGCTCAAGGGCGCCTCACGGGTGATCGGCTCGGCCGGTTCCGACGAGAAGGTGAAGCTGCTCGTCGAGGAGTACGGCTTCGACGCCGCCTTCAACTACAAGAGCGGCCCCGTGGGCGAGCAGCTGCGCGACGCCGCCCCGGACGGGATCGACGTCTACTTCGACAACGTCGGCGGCGACCACCTGGAGGCGGCCATCGGCAGGCTCAACCGGGACGGCCGGATCGCCGTCTGCGGGATGATCTCCGTCTACAACAACACCGAGCCCGCCCCCGGTCCCCGCAACCTCGCCCGGCTGATCCAGACCCGCGGCCGCATCGAGGGATTCCTCGTCGGCGACCACTACGACCTCCAGCCGCAGTTCGTCCAGGAGGTCGGCCCCTGGGTCCGCTCGGGCGAGCTGAAGTACCGCGAGACGGTCGTCGAGGGCATCGAGAACAACCTGGAGGCGTTCCTCGGCGTCCTGCGCGGCGACAACACCGGAAAGATGATCGTCAAGCTCTGATCCGACCGTGACGCCGTGCCGCCCACGGTCGTTGCGCACGACGAGGGCCGCACCCTTGGACGTGGGGTGCGGCCCTTGCCCGTACCGGGCGGGAGTCAGTCGCCCATGAAGTACCCGAGGAAACTCATCCGGCGCAGAAAACGCCCGGGCCACGAGAGGAGCGCGCCGCTGAAGGAGAGGTTGCGCGTGTAGACGCCCTCCAGCAGGATCGCGAGCCCGAGGTCCAGCGCGTCGGCCTCCCCCTGTGTGACACCGGAGAGGCTCTGCGGATGCCGCCACTCCGAGCGCGTCATCGTGACGACGGCCCCCTCGCGCCGCAGCTCGTGCCGGAGCCTGCCGCCCAGCACCCGGTAACAGTAGGAGCGTCCGGAGAGCTCGATGTGCAGGGCGCGGCCCTGCTCGGTGACGGCCAGATGGCGTCGGCGCAGCCTGGCCTTGTGGCCGTCTGCTTCGAGCTTCATCAATGCCATACGTGGGGCGCCACGGAAGCCCATGCCGTGGAAGGCCAACGCCGGTGTCGATTCGCCCGCTACCCGGGCGGTCAGCTTGTGCACCAAGGAATTCGCGTCCTGGGGGTACGCCAACTCGACCCCTCCGCAACCGGGCAGTGTCCCGGTCCAGACGTGCGTCTTCCGCAGGTGCGGCGCTCTGTACTCGGGGCCCGTGCGTACGAGCCGGAACTCCATGGTGGTCATGTACCGCCCCCTCGACCGATGCGGGGCAAGACGGTCCGCCCGCCCCCGATACAGTCTCCCCCATGCGCGATCTTGGGGCGGGTTTCCGGTATCTCCTGAAGGGCCAGCGGTGGGTGGCCCGGCACGGCAAGCAGTTCGGGTTCGGGCTGCTGCCGGGGCTGATCACCCTCGTGCTGTACGTGGCGGCGCTCGTCGCCCTGGCGCTGTGGGGGGAGGACTTCGTCACCTGGGCGACGCCGTTCGCCGACGACTGGTCCAGCCCCTGGGCCGGGCTGTTCCGCGGCTTCCTCACCGTCGTGCTGTTCGCGCTCGGCCTGCTGCTGTCCGTGCTCACCTTCACCGCGGTGACCCTGCTCATCGGGCAGCCGTTCTACGAGAACCTCTCCGAGCAGGTCGACCGCGACGTCTCACCCGACGGCACCGCACCCGAGTCCGGACTGTCCCTGCTGCGGGAGCTGTGGATCTCCGCATGCGACAGCCTCCGCATCGTCGTACGCGCCCTGGTCTGGGCCGTACTGCTGTTCGCGCTCGGGTTCGTCCCGGTGCTCGGACAGACCGTCGTACCGGTGATCGGGTTCTTCGTCACCGGCTTCTTCCTCACCGAGGAACTCACCGCCGTCGCGCTCCAGCGGCGCGGGGTCGAAGTGCGCGAGCGGCTCGGCCTGCTGCGGTCCCGCAAGACCCTGGTGTGGGGCTTCGGCACACCCCTGGCGGTGGCCTTCCTCGTCCCGTTCGTCGCCGTGTTCCTGATGCCCGGCGCGGTCGCCGGCGCCACCCTCATGGCGCGCGACCTGCTCGGTGAGGAGACCGCCGGGGACGGAGCCGAGGAGTCCGAGGAGGAGGGCGCCCGGTCATGACCGAGGTGCTCGCCGTCGCCGTCATCACCGTCCTGGCCGTGATCGCCCCGGGCGCCGACTTCGCCATGGTGGTGCGCAACAGCTACCTCCACGGCCGCCGCACCGGACTGCTCGGCGCGCTCGGGGTCGCCGCCGGCGTCCTGGTGCACGTCACCTACACGATGCTCGGCGTCGGACTGCTGATCGCCTCCTCGACCTTCCTGTTCACGGTCATCAAGCTGGTCGGCGCGGCCTACCTCGTGTACATCGGCGTCCGCACCTTCCGCACCCGCGGCGAGGTCACCGTCGACCTGGAGAACAAGACGGAGCTGACCCCGTTCGCGGCGCTGCGCACCGGTTTCCTGACCAACGTCCTCAACCCGAAGACGACCCTCTTCGTCGTCTCGACCTTCGCGCAGGTCGTCAGCCCCGGCACGCCGGTCCTCCAGCAGGTGGGCTACGGCCTGTTCATGTCGCTGGCCCACCTGCTGTGGTTCGGCGTCGTCGCGGTGTTCTTCTCCCACGACCGGATGCGCACCCTGATGCTGCGCGGCCAGAAGGTCCTCAACAAGGTGATCGGGTCCGTCCTGGCCGGTCTCGGCGTCAGCCTCGCGTTCGCTCCGTCGCACTGACCGCCACGGTCACGATCGACCGCACCTGCTCGATGATGTCCAGCCGGTTCCGTACGAACTCGGGATCGGTGACCTCGGTGGTGTTCCCGGCGCCGAACTGCAGCACGGGCGTGTGCACATGCCCGCCCGGCAGCTCCTCGTGCAGCCCGAGCCGGTCCCGCAGCAGCGTCGCCCGGTAGGCGATCTCGTTGGAGAGGTAGTCGCCGCCGCCCCCGGCCCGCGCCGTCGAGCCGGGCGTCGGCCCCTGCGGCCGTACGACGGGCTCGGTGCCTCCCGCCGGGATCTCCGTCACGCTCGTGTTGTCGTACACCGGGAACCGCCCCGTGTCCGCGGCGACGATCTCCGCGTACGGCAGTGTCGTGGACGTCCACTGCGGCTGCGAGGCCGGGTCGGTGACCGGGATCGTCTCCGTGCGGCCGATGTTCTCGTTGTCCCCGAAGCCGCCCCGCCACGCCCCGTTGGTCCGCTCGACGTCGAAGCGGCCCACCCGGCCCTGGCTGACGGTCGTGAACAGGTCGACCCTCGGCAGCTGCGGCCGCAGCGCCCGCTCCACCGTCCCCTCCGCGAAGTCCCGCCAGCGGACCGGGAACACGGCCGTCTCGACGCGCGCCGGACCGTCCGCGGTCTCGATCACCGTGCCGTCGAGGGCGAGCGCGACGGCACCGGACGGGTTGGAGATGCGGATGTCCCGGTCCAGGGTGAACGGGTCGAAACCGGTCACCAGGATGCGCTTCATGCCCTTGCCGCGCGGATAGCCGATCGCGGTCTGTCCGCGCGAGGTCCGCTCCAGCTCGTCGAGCAGCCGCGCCCGTTGCCCCTCGCCCAGCCGGAACCCGGGTTCCCAGGCGCGCAGTTCCCGGGTCATCCCGAGCCGTGCCCAGTACAGCGGCCGGTCGTCGTCCCGGCTGAGGTCACCGCCCGCCGGTCCGCGCCCCTGCGCCCGGTCGACGGCCCTGCGCCACAGCTCCGTCCCCTCGCGTACGACGGCGCGGCGGGCCTGGGCGTAGGAGTGCGCGCGGTCGAGCGCGCGGGCGAAGTCCGGCGCCGCGTCGGCGAATCCGGAGCGGCGGAGTATCTCCTGCGGGACGGCCCCGTCGAGGCGGCGTTCCTCGACGGTGGGGGCCGCGGTCGTGTCGGCGGCGGTCGCGGTGGTCATGGGGGCGGCGAGACCGGTCAGCAGGGCCAGACCGAGGACACCGATGCGAACACGTACGGATCTCAAGAGGGTTGGGCCTTCCGTCGTCGTGGGGTACGGGGATGCCGGAGGCCGCAGTATCGCGCGCCCGACGCGCTCCACGCCACGGGCAGTCGCCTGCCGCCCCCGCTCCCGCTCCCGCCCCCGCTCCCGCGGGCAGTCGTGCCGCTGGGGCGGCACGGGTGGGCGCGACGGCACCCTGCAAGCGCCGGGCTGCGCAACCCCACCCCCGGTCCACATCAACGCGGGGCACCCCGTACGCGGCCGGGCCGTACGCCCCCCGGCCCGCACCAGCGGCGCCCCGGCCCACCGCATCGCGGTCATATGTGAAGGCTTCGTACGGAATTCAAGCGGGCATGCTGATCGAGGACCGTTATGTCACCGCAGCGATTAACGTCTGATCCGGGAAGCACCCACATGAGCAGCCCCGGCCCGGGACCCTGACCCCGGACCGGGGCTCATGTGCGCAGCGGCCCGCGCCGCTCCGGCTACCGCACGCCGAAGCCGTACACCGTCTCGGACCGGAACACCTCGCCCGGCTTCAGCACCGTGCTCGGGAACTCCGGACGGTTCGGGGAGTCGGGGAAGTGCTGGGTCTCCAGCGCGATGCCGTCACCGGGGGTGAAGGGCTCCCCGATGTGGTCCGCGGTGTACAGCTGCATCCCGGGCTCGGTGGTCGCCACCGTCAGCACCCGTCCCGACGCCGGGTCGTACAGCTCGGCGACCTCCTCGGCAGTCGCCGTCACCCCCTTGTCGAGCGCGAAGTTGTCGTCGTACCCGGTGCCCGCCTTCCGCGCCTCACGGAAGTCGAAGCGGGTGCCGGAGACGTCGGCGAGCTCACCGCTCGGGATCAGGTCCGCGTCCGACGGGGTGTAGCGGGAGGCCGCGAGCCGCAGCTCGTGCCCGGCCGCGCTGCCCGAGCCGGCCAGGTTCCAGTACGAGTGGTTCGTCAGGTTCACATGCGTCGGCGCGTCCGTCACCGCCTCGTACGCGATCCCCAGCGCGCCCCGCTCGTCCAGCGTGTACGTCACCGAGACCTCCAGACGGCCCGGGAAGCCCTCCTCGCCGTCCGCACTGACCAGGGAGAGACGCAGCCCGTGCTCGACCGGGCTGACGTCCCACACCCGCTTGTCGAAGCCCCGCTCACCGCCGTGCAGCGAGTTCGGCCCGTTGTTCGCGGCGAGGGTGTGCTCCCGCCCCTCCAGGGAGAAGCGGGCGCCGGCGATCCGGTTGGCGTACCGGCCGATCAGGGCGCCCAGGAACGGTTCCGGGTGCCGGAGGTAGCCGTCCAGGTCGGAGAACCCCAGCACCACGTTCCCGGTCCGCCCGTCCCGGTCCGGCACCTCGACGTCCTGCACGATCCCGCCGTAGGACAGGATCCGTACCCGTACGCCCGCCCGCTCCAGGGTCCAACGGTGCACCGGCGTGCCGTCGGAAAGTGTGCCGAAGAGTTCGTTCATGTGCGAAACAATAAGTCACGGCTGCTTCGCCGTGACCGTCCGGTACGCGATCTCGGCCAGCTCGGCCTGCCCGTCGACACTGGGGTGGAACCAGTCCCAGTGGCTCAACTGGTCGGTGCCGAAACGGTACTCGTACACCGCGCCGCCGTCGAAGCGGCAGCGGCGGTCCTCCGCACAGACCTCCTCCAGCACCTCGTTGTAGTCCTCCACCCGGTTCTGCACCGTCTCGCGCCGCAGTGTCGCCGCCGCGTCCAGGGCGTCCGCGTCGCCCAGCATCGACGGGCAGATGCCCAGTTTCCACACCTGCTTGCCCAGCGGATTGGTCCGCCCCTGCGACCAGAGCCGCTTCAGGTTCGGCACACTCGCCACATACACCTGCGCCTTGGGCAGCGCCTCGCGCAGCGTGCGCATGGCTTCCCGGAAGTCGGCGCGGAAGTCCGCCACCGGCGTCATCGCCGACGTCGTCTCCCGGCAGGCGTCGTTCGCCCCGGCCATCACCGCCACCAGCTCCGGGCTCCGCCGCACCGCCCGCGCCATCTGCCCCGGCAGATCCGCCATCCGGGCCCCGGTCACCGAGTAGTTCCAGCTCCGCCCGGCCGCCCCCGCCCGCCCCAGCAGCCGTACGGCGAGGCTGTCGACCTCCTCGCTGTCGCCCGTCGCCCACGACACCTCGGGGCAGTCCGCCAGCACCCCGCACGCGTCGAAGCCGCGCGTGATGGAGTCCCCCACGGCGGCGACCGACTCCGGGCTGGTGTCCCACACGGGCGTGGGCTTCGGGGACGGCCGCCCCTTCTGCGCCCCCGTGCCCGACGGGGCGGGGGAGTCACCGCCGACGGCATCGCAGCCGGCCACGCCCAGCGCGGCGGCCGTCACCACGGCGAGCACGGCCCGTGAAGGGCGCCCGCGCCTCCGTGTCGACTGCTCCATCCGTCGCCTCCCCGCGGGTCGTGGTCCGTCCGTCCCCCACCCATGACAACGCACGGGGGTTCCCGCCCCCACCCGTACAGGCGTCCTGCCGGGTGAATGACGCACGTTTCCCGGCACCGGGACCGACGGTACGTCACACTCCTTGCGCCGTCGCACGGTAGCCTCGCCATCAACGTGGTCCGCCCGGGCCGCGCCCGTTCCGTCCGTTCCAAGACGACCCGCTCAGCCCGGAGGTTCCGGTGACGACTCGTGGAGTTCTGTACGTGCACTCCGCGCCGCGCGCGCTGTGCCCGCACGTCGAGTGGGCCGTCGCCGGGGTGCTCGGCACGCGCGTCAGCCTGGACTGGATCCGCCAGCCCGCCGCCCCCGGCACCTGGCGCTCGGAGTTCTCCTGGCAGGGCCAGGCCGGCACCGCCTCCAAACTCGCCTCCGCGCTGCGCGGCTGGCAGATGCTGCGCTTCGAGGTCACCTCCGAGCCCTGCCCCACCGCCGAGGGCGAGCGCTACAGCTGCACCCCCGACCTGGGTATCTTCCACGCCGTCACCGGCATCCACGGCGACATCCTCATCCCCGAGGACCGCCTCCGCGCCGCCCTGGTCCGCTCCCGGACCGGCGAGACCGACCTGGAGTCGGACATCGCCAAACTCCTCGGCAAGCCCTGGGACGACGAACTGGAACCCTTCAGATACGCGGGAGAAGGCGCCCCGGTCCGCTGGCTCCACCAGGTGGTCTAGAAGCGCCCCTGAAAGGGGCGCGGGGCCGTATCGACATGCGGCTCCGCCGCGCGGGCGCGCTCAGCCCCAACGGACCCGCACCCGACCGCGCGTCCCCTTGGGGTCAAAGGGGCGAAGCCCCTTGAGGACGGGACGGGACGGGTAGGGGCGGCGGGGGCGAGAAGAACTCCCGTCACGCCCCCACCGCGCCGCACGGCAAAGGGCCCCCACCCCGACAAGGGTGAAGGCCCTTCAAACAGCCGCCGACGCCCGTCACACGGACCGGAACGCCAGCACCACGTTGTGCCCACCGAACCCGAACGAGTCGTTCAACGCGGCGATCCGCCCGTCCACGGGCAGCTTCCGCGCCTCACCACGGACGACGTCCGCAGCCGCCTCGGCCTCGGGGTCGAGGTTCTCGACGTTGATGGTCGGCGGAGCCACCCGGTGGTACAGCGCGAGCACGGTGGCCACCGACTCCACCCCACCCGCCCCGCCCAGCAGATGACCCGTCATCGACTTCGTCGCGGAGACCGCGAAGTGGTCCGCGTCGTCCCCGAACACCTTCCGCAGCGCCTTCAGCTCCGCGATGTCACCGGCCGGCGTGGACGTCGCGTGCGCGTTGACGTGCACGATCTCCGCCGGATCGAGATCCGTCCGCTCCAGCAGGTTCTGCAGGGCCTGCGAGATGCCCCGCCCCTCCGGCTCCGGCTGCACGATGTCGTGCGCGTCGGCCGAGATACCCTGACCGACCGCCTCCGCGTACACGCGGGCGCCGCGCGCGGCGGCGTGCTCGGCGGACTCCAGGACGATCACACCCGCGCCCTCACCCATGACGAAGCCGTCCCGGGCGAGGTCGTAGGGACGCGAGGCGCCCTCGGGGTCGTCGTTGTTCTTGGACATCGCCATCATGTTGCCGAACGCGGCGATCGGCAGCGGGTGGATCGCCGCCTCCGTGCCGCCCGCGACGACGACGTCGGCACGGCCGGTGCGGATCATCTCGATGGCGTAACCGATGGCCTCGGCACCCGACGCGCACGCGGAGACCGGGGTGTGCACACCGGCGCGGGCGCCCACCGCGAGACCCACGTTCGCGGACGGGCCGTTCGGCATCAGCATGGGGACGGTGTGCGGGGAGACGCGGCGTACGCCCTTCTCCTTCAGCACGTCGTACTGGTCCAGCAGGGTCGTCACACCGCCGATGCCGGAGGCGATGACCGCGCCGAGCCGGTCCGGGTCGACGTTCGGGTCCTCACCAGCCTTGGCTTCGAAACCGGCGTCGGCCCATGCCTCCTTCGCCGCGACCAGCGCGAACTGCGCCGAGCGGTCCAGACGGCGGGCCTGCGGCCGGGGGATGACCTCGGTGGGCTCCACGGCCACCCGGGCCGCGATACGGACCGCCTGCTCGGCGGCCCACTCCTCCGTGAGGGGCTTGACGCCGGAACGTCCGGCGACCAGGCCCTCCCAGGTCGAGGCTGCGTCGCCACCCAGCGGTGTGGTTGCGCCGATACCGGTGACGACCACGGTGCGATTGGTCGGGCTCATCGGAATTCTTTCTCCAACGTGTTACGAGGATGCGTACGGCGCCACCGCCGGGTGGCGGGGCCGGGGTCCCGGCCCCCGGGCCTCCCGTACGGACGGAAGGCCCGGCAGGGCTCAGGCCTGGTGCTCGAGGATGTACTTGGTCGCGTCACCGACGGTCTTGAGGTTCTTGACGTCGTCGTCCGGGATCTTGACGTCGAAGCGCTCTTCGGCGGCGACGACGACCTCGACCATGGACAGCGAGTCGACGTCCAGGTCGTCGGTGAAGGACTTGTCCAGCTCGACGTCCTCGACCGGAATGCCGGCGATCTCGTTCACGATCTCCGCGAGACCGTCGACGATCTCTTTCTCCGTGGCGGCCATGGTGGCGCTCCTTCTTTGTGATTCCAGAGGGTGTGGCGGTACTTCCTCGCGTACCGGACACATGATCCGGCACGGAGTGCCTAGGGGAGGGTAACGACCGTAGCGGCGTAGACGAGACCCGCCCCGAAGCCGATGACGAGCGCGGTGTCGCCGCTCTTCGCCTCGCCGGTCGCCAGGAGCCGCTCCATCGCGAGCGGGATCGAGGCGGCCGAGGTGTTGCCGGTGGTGCGGATGTCACGGGCGACCGTGACGTGCTCCGGCAGTTTCAAGGTCTTCACCATCGAGTCGATGATCCGCACATTGGCCTGGTGCGGGATGAAGACGTCCAGTTCGTCCGCGGTGATCCCGGCCGCGTCCAGCGCCTGCTGGGCGACCTTCGCCATCTCGAACACGGCCCAGCGGAACACCGCCTGGCCTTCCTGCGTGATCGCGGGGAACTTCTCGACGGTCCCGTCGCGGTAGTCCGTCCACGGCACGGTCTGCTTGATGGTCTCGGACTTGTCGCCCTCCGAGCCCCACACGGTCGGGCCGATCGCGGGCTCCCGGGAGGGGCCGACGACCACCGCGCCCGCGCCGTCACCGAACAGGAAGGCCGTGGCCCGGTCCTCCAGGTCGGTCAGGTCGCTCAGCCGCTCCACGCCGATGACGAGGACGTATTCGGCGGAACCTTCCACCACCATGCCCTTGGCGAGGGTCAGCCCGTAGCCGAAGCCCGCGCAGCCCGCGGAGATGTCGAAGGCGGCGGCCTTGTCCGTGCCCAGCTTGTCGGCGATCTCGGTCGCGACGGCCGGGGTCTGGCTGAAGTGCGAGACGGTCGAGACGACGACGGCGCCGATCTGCGAGGCGTCGATCCCGGCGTCCGCGATCGCCTTGCCCGACGCCTCGATCGACATCGCGGCGACGGTCTCCTCGTCGGACGCCCAGTGCCGGGTCTCGATGCCGGAGCGCGAGCGGATCCACTCGTCGGACGAGTCGATCGTCTCCAGGATCACCTCGTTCGGCACGACCCGGGTGGGCCGGTAGCCGCCCACGCCGAGGATGCGCGCGTACGGGGCGCCCTTGCTGGGCTTGATCTTCGCCATGCGGGTCGGCTCCTTCAGGGCGTCAGGCGTGCTCGGCGACGAGCTCGCGGGCCGCGTCGAGGTCGGCGGGGGTCTTCAGGGCCAGCGTCTTGACGCCGGGCAGCGCACGCTTGGCGAGGCCGGTCAGCGTGCCGCCGGGGCAGACCTCGAGGAGGGCGGTGACGCCGAGCTCCTTGAACGTCTCCATGCACAGGTCCCAGCGGACCGGGTTGGCGACCTGGCCGACCAGGCGCTCCAGCACCTCGGCACCGGTCGCGACCGTCTCGCCGTCCTTGTTCGACACGTAGGTGACCCGCGGATCGCCCGGCGTCAGAGCCTCGGCGGCCTTCGCCAGCGTGTCGACCGCGGGGCCCATGTGGTGGGTGTGGAAGGCACCGGCCACCTTGAGCGCGACGACCTTGCGCACGCCCTCGGGCTTGTCCGCCTCCAGCGCGGCGAGCTGCTCCTTGGTGCCGGCCGCGACGACCTGGCCCGCACCGTTGATGTTCGCCGGGGTCAGGCCCAGCTTCTCCAGGTGCGCCACGGTCACCTCGGGGTCGCCGCCGAGCAGCGCCGCCATGCCGGTCTCGGTGATCGCGGCGGCGTCGGCCATGGCCAGACCCCGCTTGCGGACCAGCGAGAGCGCGGCGGTGTCGTCGAGGACGCCCGCGAAGGCGGCGGCGGTGATCTCACCGACGCTGTGACCGGCGACGGCACCGGGTGCCACGTCCCCGAGCGCGGAGGCGGACAGCAGCCCGGCCGCGACCAGCAGCGGCTGGGCGACGGCCGTGTCGCGGATCTCGTCCGCGTCGGCCTTCGTGCCGTAGTGGACGAGGTCGAGTCCGATGGCGTCGGACCACGCGGCGACGCGGTCCCCGGCACCGGGGAGGTCGAGCCATTCAGTCAGAAAGCCGGGAGTCTGGGCACCCTGGCCGGGAGCGACGAGTACGAGCACTCTCACACTCTCTCTTGGGGACGGCCGCAGCCGCCCGTGGGGACAAGGACGAAGAACAGCAGGCGCTTTTGTGGGGCCCCGACAAAAGGTCAGGGATGAAGAGCGCCATCAGCCAGACGCCCCAGGATCAGCGCGATCCGCAGCGTGAACGCAGAGCGTACATCGGAGGGTGACCATCCGGTGACGTCAGTCACACGTCGGAGCCGGTAACGCACGGTGTTGGGGTGAACGAACAGCATCCGCGCCGCGCCTTCGAGACTGCTCGCCTGCTCGAGATAGACACTGAGCGTCTCCAGCAGCGCGGCCCCGGCCTCCTCCAGCGGTCTGTAGATCTCCTCCACCAACTGCTCACGCGCGGAGGGGTCTCCGGCGATCGCGCGCTCCGGCAGCAGATCGTCCGCCAGCACCGGGCGCGGGGCGTCCTGCCAGGCGGAGCACGCCTTCAGCCCCGCCGCGGCGGCCTGCGCGGACCGGGTCGCGGCCAGCAGATCGGGCACCACCGGGCCGGCGACGACCGGTCCCGCCGCGTACGGCCCGATCAGCGACTTGGCGACCCCGAGCGGGTTGTCGCTGCCGCCCGCGATCACCACCAGCCGGTCGCCGAGCACCCCGGTCAGCACCTGGAGCTTGGCGTGCCGGGCGGCCCGTCGGATGGCCTCCACGGTCAGTTCGGAGTCCCCGTCGGGCGCGGTGCCCAGCACCACGCACACATGATCGGGTGAGTTCCATCCCAGGGCGGCGGCCCGCGACACGGCCCCCTCGTCGGCCTCACCGCTGAGCACCGCGTTCACCACCAGCGACTCCAGGCGGGCGTCCCAGGCACCCCGTGCCTCCGCGGCCTGGGCGTACACCTGGGCCGTGGCGAAGGCGATCTCCCGCGCGTACACCAGCAGTGCCTCACGCAGCATGTTCTCGTCGCCGGGCGCCGCCACCTCGTCGATGGCGGACTCCATGACCTCGATGGTGGTGCGCACCATCTCCACGGTCTGCCGCAGCGTGATCGCCCGGGTCAGCTCGCGCGGCGCGGTACCGAAGACATCGGTGGAGATGGCCTGCGGGGCGTCGGGGTGCCGGAACCACTCGGTGAAGGCGGCGATGCCCGCCTGGGCGACCAGGCCGATCCAGGAACGGTTCTCCGGAGGCATGGCCCGGTACCAGGACAGCGTCTCGTCCATCCGCGCGATCGCCTGCGCGGCGAGGCTGCCGGACGACTTCTGCAGCCGCCTCAACGTCGCGGCGTGCGGATGGGCGGGGCGCGCTGCGGTTTCGTTGGCGCTGGTTTCGGGTTCGGGCACGGGGACAAGACTGCCTTATCGGTACGGCCGCGCGTGTCGCCGGGTCTACGGTGGACGGCGTGATGGACGTACGGCGCGCGCACGAGCGCTACCAGGGCGGCGATCCGGCGGCCGGGATCGAGACCCGCCACGCCTTCTCCTTCGGCCCCCACTACGACCCGGACAACCTTCGCTTCGGCGCGGTGATCGCCTGCAACGAGGAGCGGCTGGCCCCCGGCGCGGGATTCGGCGAGCATCCGCACAGCCACACCGAGATCGTGACCTGGGTGGTGGAGGGCGAGCTGACCCACCAGGACTCCACGGGCCGGGAGACGGTGATCCGCCCCGGCGACGTACAGCGTCTGAGCGCCGCGTCGGGCGTCCGCCACGTGGAACGCAACGCCGGTGACCGCCCTCTCACCTTCCTCCAGATGTGGCTGGCCCCGCTGGAGCCCGGCGGCGACCCGTCCTACGAGGTCGTCCCCGGCATAGCGGACTCCACCCCGTACGCCCTCCCGGAGGCGGGCGCGATGCTCCACGTACGCCGCCTGACGGCGGGGGAGCGGACCGCCGTGCCGGACGCCGCGTACGCGTACGTCCATGTGGTGCGCGGCGAGGTGGAACTGGACGGTGAACCGCTGGGCGCGGGCGACGCGGCCCGCATCACGGACGCCAAGGACGTGGAGGCGGTCGCCGTGAGTCCGACGGCGGAGCTGCTGCTGTGGGAGATGCGGGCCGTTTAGGCGGGGTCCGTCCGGTGGGTCGCCGGGACCTCAACGGGTGGAGGTCTGCAGGGAGCTCCGCTTGAGGACCTTGGGATGCGGCTGGTAGACGCCGGGCGGGGCGAAGGCACGGAGCGCCTGGTGGACTTCGGAGCAGGAGGCGTTGCGTTCGGCCCGGTTCAGGGCCAGGAGGGTGAAGGTCGCCAGCGGCGGACGCACGGAGACCGTTCTGGCCGGAAGACCGGTGACGTCGATCTCGCCGGGGTCACGGAAGCGGCAGAAGAGGGTGACGGAGTACGGAGCCGAGCCGACCGAGACCAGGACGCGTCCAAGTCGTACGCGATCTCCCATATCGCCCCGGAACCGTGCAGCGCGCCGACCAGGCTGGCCAGCCGCTGCTGCCCGTCCAGGACGTAGTGCACCGGGGCTCCCTCGTGCTGGGGCACGGTGTCCAGGCCTGCGATCTCATGGCCGCTGGCCAGCTTGGCCGTCGTACGCCACATGAGAAGGCTGCCGATGGGGTGGTTCCGGCGCACCGAGTCGAGGAGGTACAGGATCTGCTGCGGGGTCCAGACGAACGCCCGCTGGAACTTGGGTAAAACGATGTCGCCCGACAGGACCCGCGAAGCGAGTGAGGTGATGGGGGCGATCGTGGGCTCGGGTGTGCGTACCCGAGCCGCAGACGTCGATGGCGTTCCCAACGTGTGTCCCCCTACCTGACGACCTCCGCCGCACGAGCGGCCACGCAGTCGAGAGCAGGGGGTGCCACTGACAGTCGTGCAGGTCTGTGGATTACCGCAGGCCGTCGACGAACGCCTGCCAGGCGTCGGCGCCGACGGTGACGACCGGGCCGGACGGGTTCTTGCTGTCGCGGACGGGGACGGTTCCGGCGGGGTGGATGGGGGCGACCTCGACACATTCGCCGCCGTTGCTTCCGCTGTAGCTGGACTTACGCCACCGTGCGTTCCTCAGGTCGGAGCCGGTCTCCATAGCGTTCCTCCATCACGCGGGCGATCAGTGCCGCCGAGTCCTCGGGGGAGAGGGCTGAGGCTTGCAGCCGAGCGTAACCGACCGAGCGCTCCTTGATCACGTGTGGACTGGCCGTCATGTGCCCTTGGTCGTAGCCGTCCATGTAGAACAGGTCGGGATCGTCATCGAACCTCAGCAGGGTGAACGTTCCCATCATGCCGGTGTGTTGGCCGGTGACAAACGGGAGGACCTGAACGTTCACCCAAGGGTTCTCCTGGAAGCTCAACAGATGAGCGAGTTGCCGACGCATGATGTCGCGCCCGCCGATCTCAAGCAGTAGCGCGGCCTCGCTCAGAATGGCCCAGAGAGCAGGCGGTTGGTCGCGACGGAGGATGCGCTGCCGCTCCATCCGGGCTGCCACCATCTCGTCAGGCTTACTGTGGCGCTCCACGCTGAGGACAGCTCGCGCGTACTCCTCCGTCTGTAGCAACCCGTACACCAACTGGGCTTGAAACGTGGAGATGTATGTGGCCTTCGCCTCCATCTCCGCGTACGGCTGAAACCAGTTCGGGAGTTGGCTGCGCAGTACCAGGCCGATCAGGCGGGAGAACAGGCCGTCCGTGCCGAGGGCGGCGTCCACGCGTTCGGAGAAGTCGCGGGTGGGAACCTTCTTCGTGGTCTCGATCTGGCCGATCAGCGAACCCGTGCAGAAGATGATCTCGCCGAGCTGGCCCTGCTTGAGGCCGTGCGCCTCACGCTGGCGGCGCAGTTCCCAGCCGTAGTAGTCGAGCGGGGAAGCGGTGGGGTCGAGCGACTGGATGTTGACCACGGCGGCACCTCACTTCAACGCCTGGCAGCGTTCGTTTCTTTCCGTAGTCGAGCGCATGCGCAGCGTCGCAATATCGTGGTGTGAATCACCTAACCGGTCCGCAGGCGGCGGACATTCCCAGCGAGTACCACGCCGAGTTCGCCATGGGGGAGCACTCGGCCCGGCATCTGCGCCGCATCCTGCGGCTGTACCTCGCCGGCTCGGGGCTGGCCGACGTGACCGACGCCGCCGAGCTGGCGCTCACCGAGCTGGTCGCCAACGTCGTACGGCACGTGCCCGATCGCCGCTGTCGTATCTGCTTCCTGCTCCAGCCCGGCGGAGTGCGGGTGGAGGTCGCGGACGACTGCCCCAAGCTGCCCGCGCCGGCCGTCGGCGGAGGGCTCGGCGAGAGCGGGCGCGGGCTGGTGATCGTGGACGCTGTCACCGACCGGTGGGGTGTCGCCGTCCGCCCCGGCGGGCGGGGCAAGACGGTGTGGTTCGAGTGCCTGGCCGGGGCATGAGGGCAGCCGCCGCCGGCGGCCCGGAGCACGGTCCCCTCGGTGGCCTCGTGGGTCGGCGTTCCGGTGCGTGACCAAGGGGTTGCCCTGCGGTCATCCGGTGCGGATGCTCGACCGGTCGGATCGAGGATGCGGCAGGGAGGTCGCCGGGGCTCCCGCCCGTGCGCCATCGTGACGGCATACGGGCAGGGACGGCACGCTTCCGTGAGCCCTGCCAGCCGGCCCGGCCGCGCCCGCGTCGATCCGCGTTCCGGTGCCGACGCACGTTCACCGAATTTTTCGCGTGCGTTTCGAACGCCCCGTCGTGGATCTACGTCTTACCCCCCGCGGACCGCACAGGGGCCGGCGGTCGGCACGGCAAGGCAGGACAAGGCCCGCTCAGGTTCCGTTCGTTGGGAGAGATGCATGAAGTCGTGGCGTTCTCGTGTCGCCGTCGCGGTGGGCACCGCGGTGCTCGCCGTTCCGCTGGTCGCGGGCTCGGCGTCCGCCGCCGGAACCAACCCCTGGGGCTACCAGGAGGTCGGTGGGTGGAGGGACAAACTCACGTGCGTGGCGGACGGGCAGGAGCTCCTCGCCCAGGGTTGGGTGAACTTCTACTGCGACTGGGATGACCCGTACTGGGTCCTGTGGGCCCTTCCCGCGAAGGACCAGCCGCCGACGGGCGGGTGACCGGCACAGGAAGCCGGGGCCGGCCGGTGGCCGTGGGGGCCACCGGCCGGCGCGCGGTGTTCAGCCGCGCAGCTCCGCCAGCACCGCGTCGGTGAACGGCGGCCACGCCTCGATCGCCCAGGGGCCGAAGGCGCGGTCGGCGAGGGCCACGCAGGCCGCGCCCGCGTCGGGGTCGATCCACAGGAACGTGCCCGACTGGCCGAAGTGGCCGAAGGTGCGCGAGGAGGACGACGCGCCCGTCCAGTGCGGCGACTTGGAGTTCCGGATCTCGAAGCCGAGGCCCCAGTCGTTGGGGTTCTGGTGGCCGTAGCCCGGCAGGACGCCCTTGGTGCCGGGGTACTGGACCGTCATCGCCGCGGCGACCGTACGGGGGTCGAGGAGGCGCGGGGCCTGCACCTCGGCCGCGAACCGCAGCAGGTCGTCCACCGTGGAGACGGCGTCCTTGGCGGGGGAGCCGTCGAGGGACGTCCGCGTCATCCCCAACGGCTCCAGCACCGCCTGCCGCAGGTACTCCGCGAACGGGATCTCCGTCGCCTTCGCGACATGGTCGCCGAGCTGCTCGAACCCGGCGTTGGAGTACAGCCGCCGCTCGCCCGGCGCCGACGTCACCCGGTGCTCGTCGAAGGCGAGCCCCGAGGTGTGCGCGAGCAGGTGCCGGACCGTCGAGCCCTCCGGGCCCGCCGGCTCGTCCAGCTCGATCGCGCCCTCCTCGTACGCCACGAGCACCGCGTACGCGGCGAGCGGCTTGGTGACCGAGGCGAGCGGGAAGCGGTGGGTGACCGGCCCGTGGGTGCCGAGCACCGTGCCGTCCGCCCGTACGACACCCGCCGCGGCGGTGGGGACCGGCCAGTTCTCGATCAGCGCGAGGCTCTTCAGCGACATGCCGTCGAGCCTAAGCGCTCAGAAAGTCAGCTCCAGCAACGGGTCCGGCTTGGGCCTGAAGCCCAGCGCGACGTACAGCGGCTCGGCCTGCGGGGACGCGGTGAGGCGGACCCGCCGGGCGCCGTGCTCGCGGAACCACTCCAGCAGTGCCTCCATGCACGCGCGTGCGTAGCCGCGGCGGCGGGTGTCCGGGTCGGTGGCGACACTGAAGACGTAACCGTCGGTGCCGTGCGGATCGCGCGCGCCGCCGATGCGGTACTCCAGCGAGCCGGCCACCAGTGCCGCCAGCGCGCCCGGCCGCTCCGGGTGGTCCACGACGAACGCCACGAAGGTGCCGTCCGGCTCGGACAGCCTGTCGCGCAGCACGGGCAGCGACTCGGCGTGCCAGGCCGTGGACGGGTCGGACAGGGGCATCGAGTCGATCATCACCTGGCGCAGACGCAGCACTTCCTCCGCGTCCTTCGGTGTCGCACGGCGTACAGAGGTCATGACCGCACGCTAATCAGTCACCCGCCTCCGAGTCCCGCCCGTTTCTTGCCTTCACCGCTTGCTTGGAGTGCACTCCAGCGTTCTAGCGTGGGGGTCATGACGGTGACGGAGACGGAGACCACGGAGGCCAGCGCCGACACCTGCGCCGGGCCCCCGCAGGGGAATCGACGGCCGGACGGCGCGGACAAGTACACGATCAGCGAGGTCGTCGCCCTCACCGGGCTGACGGCGCACACCCTGCGCTGGTACGAGCGCATCGGGCTGATGCCGCACATCGACCGGTCCCACACCGGCCAGCGCCGCTACAGCAACCGCGACCTCGACTGGCTCGCCCTCGTCGGCAAGCTCCGCCTGACCGGGATGCCGGTCGCGGACATGGTGCGGTACGCGGAACTGGTCCGCGCGGGCGATCACACGTACACCGAGCGTTTCGAGCTGCTCCAGCAGACTCGCGAGGACGTACTGTCCCGGATCGCCGAACTCCAGGGCACGCTCGCCGTGCTCGACCGGAAGATCGGGTTCTACGCGGACGCCGGGCGGGCCCTGGCGTCGGAGAGGGCATGATGACCGACGTCGGCAGGATCGGAACGGCCGCACTGGGCGAGGGCGGCCCCGAGGTGGGCGTGCAGGGCCTCGGCTGCATGGGCATGAGCTTCGCCTACGGCCCCACGGACGCGGACGCCTCCCGGGCGACCCTGGAGCGGGCCCTGGAACTCGGGGTCACGCTCTACGACACGGCGGACGCGTACGGCGCGGGCGACAACGAGCGGTTCCTCGCCCCCTTCTTCAAGGCGCACCGGGACGAGGTGGTCATCGCCACCAAGTTCGCCCTGTCGATCCCGCCGGAGGACCCGACCCGGCGGATCATCCGCAACGACGCGCCGTACATCCGCGAGGCCGTCGAGGCGAGCCTGAAGCGCCTGGACGTCGACGTGATCGACCTCTACTACATGCACCGGCGCGATGTGAACGTGCCGATCGAGGAGACCGTCGGCGTCATGGCCGAGCTGGTGCGCGAGGGCAAGGTCAAGCAGCTGGGCCTGAGCGAGGTCACGGCCGACGAACTGCGCGCCGCGCACGGGGTGCACCCGATCGCCGCCGTGCAGTCGGAGTGGTCGCTGTTCAGCCGGGACATCGAGGCGAGGGTCGTACCGGCCGCGCGCGAACTGGGCGTGACCCTCGTCCCGTACTCCCCGCTGGGGCGAGGCTTCCTCACGGGTTCCTTCGTCGACGCCGACCAGGACCTCACGGCCGACGACTTCCGCCGCCGGCAGCCCCGCTTCACGGGCGACAACGCGGCGGCCAACGCGGCCCTCCTGGAACCGGTTCGCTCCGTGGCCGAGGCCCACGGCGTCACCCCCGGCCAGATCGCCCTGGCCTGGGTCCACCAGCGGTCGGAGGTCCACGATCTCCCGGTCGTCCCCATCCCGGGCACCCGCAAGCCGACCCGGGTGGAGGAGAACACGGCGGCGACGCACATCACCCTGACCGATGAGGAACTGGCCCTGCTGGACCCCATCGCGGCCAAGGTGGCGGGCACCCGCTACGCGGACATGACGTTCACGTCCGCGGGACGAGAATAGCCGCGGGCAGGCGTGCCTCCCCCCGTGCCTTAAGGGCCTGGGAGGTACCCCCAGGGCGCTGGGGGCACCTCCCGCTCGAGCGAAGCCGAGAGTGGGGGAGGGTGGGCGCTGGGGGCACCCCCTCTGGGGGAGGCACCCCGCAAGCGCCGGGCCGCGCGACCCACCCCCGGCGAACCCGCACCCCGGGCGCCTCACAACTCCGCGAGCAGTTCCGCCTTCTTCGAGGAGAACTCCTCGTCCGTCACCAGCCCCGCCTGGTGCAGCTCCCCGAGATGCCGGATCCGCTCGGCGATGTCCGCGGGGTCCCGGCGCGCACGCGCCGTGGATATCGCCGGCACCGGCGCACAGTTGCGCACCGCCGCCAGCACGGCCGCCGCGAACGGCAACGACTCGTGCACGGGCCCGTACCCCAGCCCGAACACCACGGCCGCCGGATCCTGATCGGGCTGACCGGACGACGCCCCCGCGTCCCGCCGCAGCAACCGCAGATGCCCCTCGAACACCTCCGGCGACCGCCACTCCACCCCGCTCAGCTCACCCACCGCGAACCGCTGGTCGCCGGCCTTCCACTTCGCCGACGACGCCCCCGTCCAGAACCACCGGAACGACACCGCCGTGCCGTCGAAGGCCGCCTTGCCGTCGTACGCCTTGAACTGCAACGGAACCTCGGGGGCGGCCACCAGATGGCGTTCGGCGGGTCCGGACTCGGTGAGTTGTGCGCGCAGTTCGTCGGCGTAGTACTCGGCGAGCGTCTCGCGTTCGGCGGGCAGCGCCAGCCGGTAGGGGTCGCTGCTCTCCTTCAACTGCCCGGAGGCGGCCTCCAGCAGCGGATCGGCTCCGGGCCGGAGCTCGATCCGCAGGACCACGGTCCCGCGCTTCCCGGGGACGAGGGTCACCCCCTCGATCGCCTCCAGCGGAACACGCCTCTCCCCGAGCGCCTGGAACAGCTTGGGTGTTCGGATCCCCCGTTCGTAACGGATGAGCACGGAGTCGGACTCGAACTCCCAGGTGGCATGAAATCCGGCCAGTACATCACCCATGCGGCTCATCGTATGCGGCACGAGCTTCTCCGTCCCCTCCCCACGCATACCGCAGTATCTCCGCCTCTACGCGCGTCCGGTAGTGGTCGTACCGGACAAACCCGCCCGGCAGACGTCGTCCTCGCCCGCACAGGACACCGCGAGGTATGCGCCAACACCGATCTCGGCGAAGTTCCGCAGGCTGTCCGTGCCCGGTTCGAAGTACCCGGCGTGTCCCTTCGCCTCCCGCGCCGACAGCACCCGCGCACCGAATCCCGCCGCCACCGGGTCGGCCCCGTGCCCCAGACCGCCGAGTTCCAGGTACGGCACGTCCTGGATCCAGTCGTCGGCGTCCCGCATGGCCCACACCCGGGCGGTGGTGCGCAGCTGGGACGCCTTCTCGACCCGCATGCCGGGGCTGCCGGCCACCGCGATGTCGGCCACCCGCTCCGGCAGCCGGTGCGCGGCGATGCCGCACACCACGGAGCCGTAGCTGTGGCAGAACAGCGAGACCGGAGCGATCCCGGGCAGTCCGCGCACCAGCGCGTCCAGCCGCAGCGCGCCGTCCTCGGCGCGCATCGCCGTGGCCGCGTCCATACCGAGTCCGCTGGGGGCGGTGTAGTCGGCCCAGGCGATCACGGCGGTCCGGGTCGAGGGAGCGGCGTCGCGCTCCGCCGCGTACAGGGACCTCGCCATGCCGACGGGGGCCGAGTGGGTGCGCCGGGTGCGCTGGAAGGTGAGCAGGTCGGTGTCGACGCCGGGGACGACGACCGAGACCCGCTCGGCCCTGCGCAGGTCGCCGAAGACCTCGGCGACCCGGCCGGGGCCCGCCGGGTCGAAGGCGAGGATGTGCCGGCCGGGGCGCATCAGCGCCTCGAAGCGGTCCAGCCGGCGCGCCGCCTGCCGCTGGCCCGAGGCCGTGAGGCGTGTGTCGTGCACGCGTCCGAGTTCGACCTTGCGGGCCTGCCCCAGCGCGATGCGGTTGGCGCGGTAACGCAGCTGGACCGGTGCGCCGTTCATGTTGCCGACCGCGAGCGGATAGCGACGGGCGAGACTCGCACGCTGCCCCTCGGTGAGCGAGGCGAAGAACCGGGCCAGCCGCGCGGGCGCCGACTGCGGGTCCGGCAGCCGGTGGCCGGCCATCCGGCCGTGCTCCCAGGCGTTGAGCGATGCCTGGAGCGGAGCGGGGTGGCGCTGATGGCGCAGTGCCGTCCAGCCCGTGGTCGCCAGCATCACGAAAACGACGGCGAGCGCGAGCAGCGCGCGCCAGACGTTCAGTTGCGGGGAGGTGTCGAAGGAAGTCACTGGGAGGACACACTAGGAGAACGGGCGTGTCTCGCGTGAACCAAGTGACCGGGATCACGTTTCGTTGTGCCGATTCAGGGATTAATCCGTACGCCAGTTCCCCGCGAGCGCCGGTCCCACATGGTCCAGGCAGGTCGTCATCAGGTCCCGCATGGCCGCCGCGCCGAGATCGTCCCCGGCGGACCAGAGCCGCTCCGCCACGCGGATCACCCCGCCGAACGCGGCCACCAGGATCCTCGGCCGGGGGTCGGCGTCCACGTCGAGCCCCTCGCGCTCGGCGACGATGCGGGCCAGCTCCTCCTCCAGCTCCGTCGCGCGGCGCAGATGGGCGGCGAGCAGGGCGGGCGTCGACTCGATGACCCGGTAGACACGCATGTGCAGTTCCAGCGGGACGAGGTGCTCCACGGCTTCGTTGATGCCGTCCCAGCTGTCCAGCACGGCCCGGCGCAGCACCTCCAGCGGCGCCTCGCCCGGCGGGCGTTCGCGTACGGCCTCGACGACGTGCGCCTCCGCGAGCCGGGGGACGAAGAACGCCACCTCCTCCTTGCTGGCGAAGTAGCGGAAGAAGGTGCGCTGCGAGACGTCGACGGCCGCGGCGATGTCGTCGACGGTCGTCCCCTCGTACCCGCGCGTGGCGATCAGCTCCAGTGCGGCCCGGACCAGCGCGTTCCGTGTGCGCTGCTTCTTGCGCTCTCTCAGACCCGGCCGCGGCAGCGCACCCACGGCGGTCACGACCGTCTCCATCGCTCCTCCTCGAACCGTTTCTCCTGTTCAGGCTATACGCGAGTGTCCTGTCAGTGACTGACTGGTGAATTGGTTTGTCAACTGTCAGCGGCTGACATTAGCCTCGAACGTATGACTAGTCAGACCACCATCGACAAGACGGGGCCGGGGGACGGCACGCCGGCCGCCCCGTCGGACGGGGCCCCGGGCAAGGGGCTGCGCGGGCACCCCTGGTACACCCTCATCACCGTCGCCGTGGGCGTCATGATGGTGGCCCTCGACGGCACCATCGTGGCCATCGCGAACCCGGCCATCGGCGACGACCTGGGCGCCTCGCTGTCGGAGCTCCAGTGGATCACCAACGCCTACTTCCTCGCGCTCGCGGTCTGCCTGATCACCGCGGGCAAGCTCGGTGACCGCTTCGGGCACCGCCAGACCTTCCTCATCGGTGTCGTCGGCTTCGCCGCCGCGTCGGGGGCCATCGGTCTGTCCGACAGCATCGCGCTGGTCATCACCTTCCGTGTGTTCCAGGGTCTGTTCGGCGCGCTGCTGATGCCGGCCGCGCTCGGTCTGCTGCGGGCCACGTTCCCGGCCGAGAAGCTCAACATGGCCATCGGCATCTGGGGCATGGTCATCGGTGCCTCCACCGCGGGCGGCCCGATCCTCGGCGGTGTCCTCGTCGAGCACGTCAACTGGCAGTCGGTGTTCTTCATCAACGTGCCGGTCGGCGTCCTCGCCGTCGTGCTCGGCGCGTGGATCCTGCTCGACCACCGCGCGGAGAACGCCCCGCGCTCCTTCGACCTGCTCGGCATAGCCCTGCTGTCGGCCGCGATGTTCTGCCTCGTCTGGGCACTGATCAAGGCCCCCGAGTGGGGCTGGGGCGACGTCCAGACCTGGTCGTTCATCATCGGCTCGTTCGCCGGCTTCGGGGCCTTCGCCTTCTGGGAGACCAAGGTCAGGGAACCGCTGATCCCGCTGGCCCTGTTCCGTTCCGTCCCGCTGTCCGCGGGTGTCGTGCTGATGGTCCTGATGGCCATCGCCTTCATGGGCGGCCTGTTCTTCGTCACCTTCTACCTGCAGAACGTGCACGGCATGAGCCCGATCGACGCCGGCCTGCACCTGCTCCCGCTCACCGGCATGATGATCGTCGGCTCGCCGCTGGCCGGAGTGATGATCACCAAGGTCGGCCCGCGCATCCCGCTCGCCTGCGGCATGGCGTTCACCGCGCTCGCCATGTACGGCATGTCGACGCTGGAGACGGACACCGGCAGCGCTGTGATGTCGCTCTGGTTCGCCCTGCTGGGTCTCGGCCTCGCGCCCGTCATGGTCGGCGCCACCGAGGTCATCGTGGGCAACGCGCCGCTCGAGCTCTCCGGTGTCGCCGGTGGCCTCCAGCAGGCCGCCATGCAGATCGGCGGCAGCCTCGGTACGGCCGTGCTCGGCGCCGTGATGGCCTCCAAGGTCGACAGCGACCTCGAGGGCAACTGGGCGAAGGCCGGGCTCCCGCCGCTCACCCCGGAACAGGCCGGACAGGCTTCCGAGGCCGTGCAGGTCGGTGTGGCTCCGGTGGCCGAGGGCACCCCGCCGGAGATCGCCACGAAGATCACCGACGTCGCCCACGACACCTTCATCTCCGGCATGAGCATGGCGTCCCTGGTCGCCGCCGGAGTCGCCGCCGTGGCGGTGCTGGTCGCCTTCCTCACCAAGCGCGGTGAGAACGCGGAGGCGGGCGCGGGCGTCGGCCACATCTGACGGACCGTACGGCCGGGTTCGCCCCTCGGGGCGAACCCGGCCCGGAAGACGCCCGCTGCGGCGCGCCGCTGGAGGAGGCGGCGCGCCGCAGCGGGCTTTCCGGCGCCGTCACGGCGTGAATTCGCCGCCGCAGCGGGGGTACCCGCCATGTCAACCAACCCTTACAGGGAGTCGATGATGGCGAGCTTCGGACACGGAACGCGCAGGCACCCCCGCTCACGTGGCCGGACGTGGTCACGGACCGGGCCGGATCGCGCGACCCTCGGGATCATCGGAGCCATCTGCGCGGTCGCCGGTTTCTTCGTGCTGGGGATCGTCCTCGGTCCGGTGGCGATCGTCTGCGGCTGGCTCGCGATGGGCCGCAGCTGGGCGGGTTCCCGCTCGGTGCCGGCCCTGATCGCCCTGATCCTGGGCGCCATCGACACGCTCCTGGCCGTCATCTGGCTGGCCGGAGCGACCACTTCGGGTTACGGCGTGTTCTGACCCGGAGCACGAGGGACGGGCCTCCGGCGCGGAGCCGGGGGCCCACCCGTGTCACCGTCGTTCCCCGACCGGCGTCGCCCTCAGGGCCGCCACCTCGGCGCGCAGCGCCTGTACCTCCCGGGTGAGCGTCTCGATGGCCTCCGTCTGCCGCCGCTCCTCCACGTCGTCCTTCTCGAAGCGGGCGATGAACCACGCGGCGATGTTCGCGGTCACCACACCGAGCAGCGCGATCCCGGACAGCATCAGGCCCACGGCCAGCACGCGTCCCAGTCCGGTGGTCGGCGCGTGGTCCCCGTACCCCACGGTCGTCATCGTCGTGAAGGACCACCACACCGCGTCGCCCAGCGTCCGGATGTTGCCGTCCGGCGAGTCCCGCTCCACCGAGAGCACCGCGAGCGAGCCGAACATCAGCAGCCCGACCACCGCCCCGGCGACATACGTCGTCAGCTTGATCTGCGAGGCCAGCCGGGCACGCTGCCCGACCAGCAGCAGCGTCGACACCAGCCGCAGCAGCCGCAGCGGCTGGAGCAGGGGAAGCAGCACGGCGCACAGGTCCAGCCAGTGCGTCCGCAGGAACACCGGGCGCTGTTCGGCGAGCGCCAGCCGGACGGCGTAGTCGACCGCGAACGCCCCCCACACCGCCCACTCCACGGCCGTGCACAGGGCGACCACGTCCTGGCTCGCGCCGGGCCGGACGATCGGCACGGCATAGGCGACGGCGAAGGCCACGGCCAGGCCGAGGAGCGGCCGCTGGGTGCGGTGTTCCCAGCGGACCTGGGCCGACTGCTGCTTCATGGCCCGTATCGTAAGGAAACGGGACGGGGTGGTGGACTCGCAGGTCCACCACCCCGTCGTCACGCCACGGGCGTCACGCGTCGCCGCCCGCCACGCCCGGGTCGGCCGCGGCGACGTCCAGCAGCTGGTACCGGTCGATGGCCTGCTTCAGCACCGACCGGTCGACGTGGCCCTCGCGGGCCAGTTCCGTCAGCACCGCGACCACGATCGACTGCGCGTCGATGTGGAAGAACCGCCGCGCCGCCCCCCGCGTGTCCGCGAACCCGAACCCGTCCGCGCCCAGCGACTGGTACGTCCCCGGCACCCAGCGCGCGATCTGGTCCGGCACCGACCGCATCCAGTCGGACACCGCCACCACCGGCCCCTGCGCCGCCGCCAGCTTCCGCGTCACGTACGGGGTGCGCTGCTCCTCCTCCGGGTGCAGCAGGTTGTGCCGCTCGCAGTCCACCGCCTCGCGCCGCAGCTCGTTCCAGGAGGTCGCCGACCAGACGTCCGCCTTGACGTTCCACTCCTCGGCGAGGATCCGCTGCGCCTCGATCGCCCAGGGCAGCGCGACCCCGGACGCCAGGATCTGCGCCGGGAGCGAGCCCGCCGTGCCCTCGCTGAAGCGGTAGAGGCCCTTGACGATGCCCTCGGCGTCGACGTTCTCGGGCTCGGCGGGGTGCTGGATCGGCTCGTTGTAGACGGTCAGGTAGTAGAAGACGTCCTCGCCGTGCGGGTGCTCCTCGTCGGAGCCGTACATCCGGCGCAGCCCGTCCTGCACGATGTGCGCGATCTCGAACCCGAACGCCGGGTCGTACGCGACGCACGCCGGGTTCGTGGACGCCAGCAGCTGCGAGTGGCCGTCCGCGTGCTGAAGACCCTCACCGGTCAGCGTCGTACGCCCCGCGGTCGCACCCAGGACGAAACCGCGCGCCATCTGGTCGGACATCTGCCAGAACTGGTCGCCGGTGCGCTGGAAGCCGAACATCGAGTAGAAGACGTACACCGGGATCAGCGGCTCGCCGTGCGTGGCGTACGCCGATCCCGCCGCGATCAGCGAGGCCGTGCAGCCGGCCTCGGAGATGCCGTCGTGCAGCATCTGTCCGTTCGGCGCCTCCTTGTAGGCGAGCAGCAGCTCCCGGTCCACCGACTCGTACTGCTGGCCGAGCGGGTTGTAGATCTTCGCGCTCGGGAAGAACGAGTCCATGCCGAACGTACGGTACTCGTCCGGCGCGATCAGCACGAACCGCCTGCCGATCTCCTTGTCCCGCATGAGGTCCTTGAGGAGACGGACGAAGGCCATGGTCGTCGCGATGGACTGCTGGCCCGAGCCCTTCTTCACGGTCGCGTACGTCTTGTCCTCGGGCAGTCGCAGCGGCTTCGACCGCACCACCCGCGTCGGCACGTACCCGCCGAGCGACTTGCGGCGGTCGTGCATGTACTGCATCTCCTCCGTGTCCGGCCCCGGGTGGTAGTAGGGCGGCAGACCGGACTCGAGGTCCTTGTCGGAGATCGGCAGGTGCAGCCGGTCCCGGAAGTGCTTGAGGTCGTCGACCGTCAGCTTCTTCATCTGGTGCGTGGCGTTGCGGCCCTCGAAGTTCGGGCCCAGCGTCCAGCCCTTGACCGTCTTCGCCAGGATCACCGTCGGCTGGCCCTTGTGCTCGACCGCCGCCTTGTACGCCGCGTAGATCTTGCGGTGGTCGTGACCGCCGCGCCCCAGGTGCAGGATCTGGTCGTCGGTCATGCCCTCGACCATCGCGCGCAGCCGGTGGTCGTCGCCGAAGAAGTGGTCGCGGATGTACGCGCCCGACTCGGTGGCGTACGTCTGGAACTGCCCGTCCGGCGTGGTGTTCATCTTGTTGACCAGGGTTCCGTCCCGGTCCTGCGCGAGCAGCGGGTCCCAGGTGCGGTCCCAGATCAGCTTGATCACGTTCCAGCCGGCGCCCCGGAAGACCGACTCCAGCTCCTGGATGATCTTCCCGTTGCCGCGCACCGGGCCGTCGAGCCGCTGCAGGTTGCAGTTGACGACGAAGGTCAGGTTGTCCAGGCCCTCCCGCGCGGCGAGGGTCAGCTGGCCCAGCGACTCGGGCTCGTCCATCTCGCCGTCGCCGAGGAACGCCCACACGTGCGAGCGCGAGGTGTCCGCGATGCCGCGCGCGTGCATGTAGCGGTTCATCCGCGCCTGGTAGATCGCGCCGATCGGGCCGAGCCCCATCGACACGGTCGGGAACTCCCAGAAGTCCGGCATCAGCCGCGGGTGCGGATACGACGACAGCGCGTACGGGGCCTTCGACTTCTCCTGGCGGAAGCCGTCCAGGTGCCGCTCGCTCAGCCGGTCCAGCAGGTACGCGCGGGCGTAGATGCCGGGGGAGGCGTGCCCCTGGAAGAAGACCTGGTCGCCGCCGTCGCCCTCGTCCTTGCCGCGGAAGAAGTGGTTGAAGCCCACGTCGTACAGCGAGGCGGAGGACGCGAAGGTGGCGATGTGGCCGCCGACCCCGATGCCCGGCCGCTGCGCGCGGGAGACCATCACCGCGGCGTTCCAGCGGGTGGCGTTGAGGATCTTGCGCTCGATCTCCTCGTTGCCCGGGAAGAACGGCTCGGCCCGGGTCGGGATCGTGTTGACGTAGTCCGTGCTGCGCATCTCGGGCACGGCCACGCGCTTGGCGCGGGCACGCTCGATGAGCCGCAGCATCAGATAGCGGGCCCGCTCCCGGCCGCGCTCGTCGATCGCGGCGTCGAGGGAGTCGAGCCACTCCTGGGTTTCCTCGGGATCGAAGTCAGGAACCTGACTCGGAAGGCCGCCAATGATGATCGGGTTGCGATCGGATGCGGAAGCCACGCTGTTCCTTACCTGTCAGAGGGCCGTGAGGCGGGCCGCGGTTTCACCGGTACGGCCCGGATTGCGCCGTTCCCCATGGTCCACCTCGGGGCCGTCGGCGTCATCTCTACCGGGAGGTAATCCGGACTCGCGACCAGTACGGTGTGCACAGGGCTCGTCCATTCGAGTCTTCGTACACGTAGGCGGTTCCCAAAGGGCCAAACGGGGCACAAAGGTGTGGTGTGCGTCACTTCGGGCCATGATGGTGTGCCTGGAGTTGCGGTGACCCGGCCAGGATCGTCACCGTTTCGGCGGTCTGCACGGCCGGGTACTTGCGCGATCCGTCCCGCCCGTGTGGACTACGGCCAATGCTTCGCGCACGCGCGTGGCTGAGTTATTCCCAAGACATGATCAGGAGGCAACCCGTGAGCGCGACCGCGGACCACGCGGAGGAGCGGACGAACCCTGCCGCCAGGCTGGGGTTCCAGCCCGGGCAGGTGGTCCAGGAGATCGGCTACGACGACGACGTCGACCAGGAGCTCCGCGAGGCCATTGAGGGCGTCATCGAGAGCGACCTCGTCGACGAGGACTACGACGACGTGGCTGACGCCGTTGTGCTGTGGTTCCGCGACGACGACGGCGACCTGACGGATGCGCTGGTGGATGCCACCACGTACATCGAAGAGGGCGGCGCGATCCTGCTCCTCACGCCGAAGACGGGCCGTTCGGGCTATGTGGAGCCGAGCGACATCTCGGAGGCCGCCACCACGGCGGGCCTCACGGCGGCCAAGAGCGTCAGCGTGGGCAAGGACTGGAGCGGCAGCCGGCTGGCGACGCCGAAGGCGGCCAAGTCCAAGCGGTGAACCACCCCCGGACGGGCCGGTCGCGTCACGCGTCGGCCCGTCCGTCGGCCTGTCGTACTCCCTGCGTAGGGTGGTCGGAGCGAACCACCCCGAAGGGATGAACACGACGATGGCGATCCAGGTCGGCGACAAGGCCCCCGACTTCGAGCTCAAGGACAACCACGGGGCGACCGTGAGGCTGTCCGACTTCCACGGGCGGAAGAACGTGGTGGTGCTCTTCTACCCGTTCGCCTTCACCGGCGTGTGCACCGGTGAGCTGTGCGAGGTCCGCGACCGGCTGCCGCAGTTCTCCGACCGAGACACCCAGGTGCTCGCCGTCTCCAACGACTCCATCCACACCCTGCGCGTCTTCGCCGAGCAGGAGAATCTGGAGTACCCCCTGCTCAGCGACTTCTGGCCGCACGGCAACGTCTCGCGCGCGTACGGCGTCTTCGACGAGGACAAGGGGTGCGCCGTGCGCGGGACGTTCATCATCGACAAGGAGGGCGTCGTGCGCTGGACCGTCGTCAACGGTCTGCCGGACGCCCGTGACCTGAACGAGTACGTCAAAGCGCTCGACACCCTGTGATTCTTCGGCCGCGGGGCCTGCGGCGGCCGGGAACCCGTCACTAGGATCGACTCGTTGATCCGATATCCGACGCACTACGGGGCGCCTCGCCCCAGGACACCAATGGAGGACTCGTGGGAGTCAGCCTCAGCAAGGGCGGCAACGTATCGCTGACCAAGGAGGCGCCGGGCCTGACCGCGGTCATCGTCGGTCTGGGGTGGGACATCCGCACCACGACCGGTACCGACTTCGACCTCGACGCCAGCGCGCTGCTCCTGAACAACAGCGGCAAGGTCGCCAGTGACGCGCACTTCATCTTCTTCAACAACCTGAAGAGCCCGGACGGCTCGGTCGAGCACACCGGCGACAACCTCACCGGTGAGGGCGAGGGCGACGACGAGCAGATCAAGATCAACCTCGCCGGGGTCCCCGCCGACATCGAGAAGATCGTCTTCCCGGTCTCCATCTACGACGCCGAGAACCGCCAGCAGTCCTTCGGCCAGGTGCGCAACGCGTTCATCCGCGTCGTCAACCAGGCCGGCGGGGCCGAGATCGCCCGCTACGACCTGAGCGAGGACGCCTCCACCGAGACCGCCATGGTCTTCGGTGAGCTCTACCGGCACGGCGCGGAGTGGAAGTTCCGCGCCATCGGCCAGGGCTACGCCTCGGGCCTGCGCGGCATCGCGCAGGACTTCGGTGTGAACGTCTGAGAGGCCCTACAGGGCGGTCACGCCCGAGCCCGGCCGCCTTCCGCGGCCACACCGCCCGGCGCCGCACGGTTTACGTGCGGCGCCGGACGCGCAGGACCACCTGAGAGACATCACCAGGGGAGGGACCATCATGGGCGTCACGCTTGCCAAAGGGGGCAACGTCTCCCTGTCCAAGGCCGCACCCAACCTCACGCAGGTCATGATCGGGCTCGGCTGGGACGCGCGCTCCACCACCGGAGCCGACTTCGACCTCGACGCCAGCGCGCTGATGTGCAGCGGCGGCCGGGTCATGGGGGACGAGTGGTTCGTCTTCTACAACCAGCTCAAGAGCCCGGACGGCTCGGTGGAGCACACCGGTGACAACCTCACCGGCGAGGGCGACGGGGACGACGAGTCCCTGCTGGTCGACCTCCCCAAGGTGCCGGCCCAGTGCGACAAGATCGTCTTTCCGGTCTCCATCCACATGGCCGACGAGCGCGGCCAGACCTTCGGCCAGGTCAGCAATGCCTTCATCCGCGTGGTGAACCAGGCGGACGGCCAGGAACTCGCCCGCTACGACCTGAGCGAGGACGCCTCCACCGAAACCGCGATGATCTTCGGCGAGCTTTACCGTTACCAGGGTGAGTGGAAGTTCCGTGCGGTGGGACAGGGGTACGCGTCGGGGCTGCGGGGCATCGCTCTAGACTTCGGAGTCAACGTTTCGTAAAGCCGACTACGGCAGCGGGGGAGACCCGTTAACACACCTGGGGTAGCCAGTGGTTCTGAAAACCTTCGGCTGGTCGTTCGCGGTCACCGCGCTCGGTCTGGTCGCAGCGATCCTCTTCGGGGGGTGGACCGCCTTCGGCATCGTGGCGATCCTCTCGATCCTCGAGATCTCGCTGTCCTTCGACAACGCGGTGGTCAACGCCGGCATCCTGAAGAAGATGAATGCCTTCTGGCAGAAGATCTTCCTCACCATCGGCATTCTGATCGCCGTCTTCGGCATGCGACTGGTCTTCCCCGTCGTGATCGTCGCCGTCAGCGCGCAGCTCGGCCCGATCGAGGCCGTCGACCTCGCGCTCAGCGACAAGGACCGTTACCAGGAGCTCGTCACCGACGCCCACCCGGCGATCGCCGCGTTCGGTGGCATGTTCCTGCTGATGATCTTCCTGGACTTCATCTTCGAGGACCGGGACATCAAGTGGCTCGGCTGGCTGGAGCGCCCGCTGGCCAAGCTCGGCAAGATCGACATGCTGTCGGTCTGCATCGCGCTGGTCATCCTGCTGATCTCCGCCATGACCTTCGCCACCCAGGCCCACCAGCACGGCGGCGCGCACGTGGACAAGGCCGAGACGGTGCTGCTGTCCGGCATCGCGGGCCTGATCACCTACATGATCGTGGGCGGGCTCTCCGGCTTCTTCGAGGACAAGCTCGAAGAGGAGGAGGAACGCGAGCACGAGGAGGAGGAGCGGGCCGAGCGCTCCGGCAAGCCCCGCACGGCGGTGGCCATGGCCGGCAAGGCCGCGTTCTTCATGTTCCTCTACCTGGAGGTCCTGGACGCGTCCTTCTCCTTCGACGGCGTGATCGGCGCCTTCGCCATCACCAACGACATCGTCCTGATGGCCCTGGGCCTGGGCATCGGCGCCATGTACGTCCGGTCCCTGACGGTCTACCTGGTCCGCCAGGGCACCCTGGACGAGTACGTCTACCTGGAGCACGGCGCCCACTACGCCATCGGCGCCCTGGCGCTGATCCTGCTCGTCACCATCCAGTACGAGATCCACGAGCTCATCACCGGCTCCATCGGCGTCATCCTGATCGGCTGGTCCTTCTGGTCCTCCGTACGCCGCAACAAGCGGCTGGCGGCGGCCGAGGGAAACGCCGGCGACAAGACTGAGGTCACCTCCGGGGTGTGACGGCCCTTCGGGTGAGGAACGCTCTCGACGGGGCGGCTCCGAGGACCACTCCTCGGGGCCGCCCCGTCGGCCGTCCGGGAGCCTGGGCGGCCCGAGCGGGGTTCGGCGACTGGACTTGGGGCGGGAATGGGTTTCCTGGACGGACTGTGGCGCGGACGTGAGAGCGCCTTCGACTCGGGCAGCGCGGCCAGCAACGCCATCGAGCTGACCAAACGGCACGGTCAGGTGTCCCTGACCAAGCAGGGCGCGGCCACCGGTCATCTGCGGATCAACCTGAGCTGGCGGATGCGGACCTCCGACTTCGGCGGCTTCCAGCGGGAGAGCCTGCTGCGCCACCCCTTCAAGGCGCTCAAGCCGCCGGAGGTGGTCGGCCACAGCCAGCCCATGGTCAACGTCGACCTCGACCTCGGCTGTCTGTACGAGCTCCAGGACGGCACCAAGGGCGTGGTCCAGCCCCTCGGCGGTTTCCTCGGCGACGTCAACGCCCCGCCGTACGTCAAGCTCAGCGGTGACGACCGGTTCGGGTCGGGCTCGGGCGAGACCATGTACATCAACCTGGACCACCGCGAGAACATCAAACGCCTGCTGGTCTTCGCCTACATCTACGACCAGACGCCTGCGTTCGACCGCACGCACGCCATGGTCACGCTCTACCCCAGCAGCGGCCCGCGGATCGAGATCGGTCTCGACGAACGCCATCCCCAGGCCCGCTCCTGCGCGGTGGTGATGATCGAGAACGTCAAGAACGAGATCCTCGTCCGCCGCGAGGTGAAGTTCGTGTACGGATTCCAGGCGGAGCTGGACCGGCTGTACGGGTGGGGACTCCAGTGGGGGAGGGGCTTCAAGACGAAGGCCGATCGCTGAGAAGCCCCTGGCCGCGCGGAATCCGGTCCGTCAGCGCCCGATGAACTGCGGCCCCTGCGGCGGAAGCCGGAAGTCCGGGTCGGGGGAGGCGGCGGCCGGCGGCGGGAAACCGTACCCGGACGGCGCTCCCGCGGCGGCCGTGGCGGGCGCCGGCGGATAGCCGTAGGCGGGCTGACTGGTCGGGTGCGGGTAGCCGTAGGCCGGCTGCGTGGCCGCGGGCTGCTGCGGCGGATAGCCGTACGCGGGCTGCGCGGGCACCCCCGCCGGCTGCTCGGGCGGCAGCGGCCGGGACACCTCGGGCGCCGGCGGGACGAGCGGGGCCTGCGGCTGCGTCAGGGCCTCCGAAGAGGGCCGGTCGGGGGCCTGGATCTGCGCCGTCGGGGGCGGCAGCTGGGTGACGTCGGAGGCGTCGGGCTCCTGCGCGGCCTCCGACTCGTCCACCGAGATGCCGAAGTCGGTCGCCAGGCCCTTCAGGCCGTTCGAATAGCCCTCGCCGAGCGCCCGGAACTTCCAGCCCTCCCCGCGCCGGTACAACTCACCGCAGATCAGCGCGGTCTCCTGGCCGGTCTCCGGCTTGATGTCGAAATACGCCAGCGCCTCCCCGTCGGCGGCCTGCGCGTCGTACAGCAGGATGCGCAGGTCCCGTACGCGGTCGAAAGCGACGCCGTCCGCCGATGCGACGAGCAGAATCCGGCCGACACCGGACTCGACACCGGCGAGATCCGTCTGGATCGTATCGGTCAGGCCCTCGGTGACGCGCTTCTTGCCGAGCCGCCACACCTGCCCGGCAGGGTGCCGTGGCTGGTTGTAGAACACGAAGTCCTCGTCGGAGCGCACACGACCGTCGGGGCCGAGGAGCAGTGCGGAGGCGTCGACGTCCGGCACCCCCTGCCCGGGCGACCAGCGCAGCACGGCACGTACCGTGGTGGCCTCGAGAGGGACGTTCGACCCCTTGAGCATCGCGTGCGTCATACGGTCATCCTGCCTTCTCCGTCCTGGTCACGACAACGCGGGGGGTTGGGGTCGACACGGCCGGGTCACCTGAAGTTCATGCCCCGCGGGAACCGTCGACATGGATCCCTACGTACTATTACCGGCCACCTACCGACATTCCAGAGATTCCAGAGATTCAGAGAGGCCACGGGGGAGTTCTATGCGTCATTTCGGGCACCTCGCCCCTGCGGTGCGGAAACGTCTCTTCTATCAGGAGCCCGGCGAGTTCACGCCGGATTCCCCGGCCCGGTTGCTCTCCGCGGCCCTCGGGGCCACGCTCTACAGCCCCGCGACCCGGCCCCGGCTCGCCGACGACGTCGTCAAGCAGGGCGAACGCGGTGTGGTCTCCATGGTGCTGTGCCTGGAGGACTCCATCGACGACGCCGACGTGACCGCCGGTGAGGAGAACCTCGTACGGCAGTTCGCGGACCTGGCCGGGCGGCCCGGGGCGGATCTGCCGCTGCTGTTCATCCGGGTCCGCACCCCCGAACAGATCCCCGACCTCGTCCGCCGCCTCGGCCCCGCCGTCTCGCTGCTGTCCGGATTCGTACTGCCGAAGTTCACCGCGGAACGCGGCCTGCCGTTCCTGGAGGCGCTGGCCATCGCCGAGGCCGAGAGCGGCCGCAGGCTATTCGCCATGCCGGTGCTGGAGTCGCCCGAGCTGCTCTACCGCGAGTCCCGCGTCGAGACCCTCGAGGGCATCTTCCGCGCCGTCGACAAGTACCGCGACCGCGTGCTCGCGCTGCGCCTCGGCGTGACCGACTTCTGCTCCTCCTACGGGCTGCGCCGAGGCCCCGACATGACGGCGTACGACATCCAGGTCGTCGCCTCCGTGATCTCCGACGTGGTGAACATGCTGGCCCGGGCCGACGGCACGGGGTTCACCGTGACGGGGCCGGTCTGGGAGTACTTCCGGGTCCAGGAACGCATGTTCAAGCCACTTCTGCGGCAGAGCCCCTTCCACGGGGTGCAGGCCGTGGCACTGCGCGAGAAGCTGATCGAACACGCCATGGACGGCCTGCTGCGCGAGATCTCCCTCGACCGGGCCAACGGCCTGCTGGGCAAGACCTGCATCCACCCCTCGCACGTCCTCCCCGTGCACGCGCTGTCCGTCGTCAGCCACGAGGAGTTCAGCGACGCCCAGGACATCCTCCGGCCGGAACGCGGCGGCGGGGGTGTACTCAGGTCGGCCTACACGAACAAGATGAACGAGGTGAAACCCCACCGCGCCTGGGCCGAGCGGACCCTGCTGCGCGCCGAGGTCTTCGGCGTCGCCAACGAGGACATCGGCTTCGTGGAACTGCTCGCGGCGGGTCTGGCCGAGTGACCGGGACGGAGAAGGCTGTGAACGAGGGGATGCGCCACCCGGTGCGTCACGGAACGCGGGCCGGCGAGGACATGTGGTCCGGCAGCTGGGTCACGGAGCGGCTCGGCGTCGAGCTGGCCGGGGACGAGAGCCTGCCCGGGCTGCTGGGGCTGGCGCTGCGCCGCAACCCCAAGCGGGCCCACCTGCTGGTGTCCAACGTCCTCGGCAAGCACGTCCCCCAGTCGCCGTCCGTCGTGTACGGCCACGGCGTCACGCTCGGCCGCAGGGTGCGCGAGCTGCTGGGCGACGAGGCGGACGGCGCGGTCGTCCTCGGCTACGCGGAGACCGCGACCGGCCTCGGTCACTCGGTCGCCGACGGCCTGGGCGTCGCCCCCTACCTGCACTCCACCCGCCGCCCGGTCGTGGGGACCGCCACGGCCGGCGGCTTCGAGGAATCCCACTCCCACGCCACGTCCCACCTGCTGCTCCCGGAGGACCCGTCGCTGCTGGCCGGGGACGGCCCGCTGGTCCTGGTCGACGACGAGTTCTCCACGGGGAACACGGTGCTGAACACCGTCCGGGACCTTCACGCGCGGTATCCGCGGCGGCGGTACGTGGTGGTCGCGCTCGTCGACATGCGCTCGCCCGCCGACGCCGGGCGGCTGGACGAGTTCGCCCGCGAGATCGGGGCGCGCATCGACCTGGTGACGACCGCGTCGGGGACGGTGCGGTTGCCTGACGGCGTCCTGGAGAAGGGCCAGTCCTTGGTGGCGCAGTACGAGAGCGCCGCGAGGGGCGGCAGCCGGGCGTCTGCGGGCCCGTCGGGGCCGGCCGCGCAGCCCCCCGCGCCCCTCGAGGGAGCCGCCGGCACCGTCAGCCAGGAAGCCGACGCTCGGATGTCCCCCCCAGGGGCGCGGGGCGTGGTCGAATCCGCGGCTGCCGCCGCGTGGGCGCGACCAGCCGCGTCCGGCCCGCATCCGGCCGACGGACCCGGCCGCGCCACGCAAGTGGACCTGCGCTGGCCCTCCGGCCTCCCCGACGGCGGCCGCCACGGCTTCACCCCCGCGCACCGGGCCCGCCTCGAACACGCACTCCCCGACATGGCCGCCCGCCTCGCGGAGGCACTCCCCGATGACGCGCACCGCGTCCTCGTCCTCGGCTTCGAGGAGCTGATGTACGCCCCGCTGCGCCTCGCCGGCGAGCTGGAGCGGACCACCGGCGCCGACATACGCTTCTCCACCACCACCCGCTCGCCCGTCCTCGCCGTCGACGACCCCGGCTACGCGATACGCACCCGCCTGGTCTTCCCCGCCCACGACGACCCCGCCGACGGCCCCGGCGAGCGCTACGCCTACAACGTCGCCGGCGGCGGCTTCGACGCCGTCGTCGCCGTCGTCGACTCGGCGGCCGACACCCCCGCACTGCACGCGCCCGACGGCCTGCTCGCCCGGCTCGCCGCGCACACTCCGCAGGTCCTCCTCGCGGTCGTACCGTCGTACGTGCCCGCACCGCAGGACACCGCTCCCAAGGACGCCCGACCGGACGCCCCCGAAAGGCCCGCCACCATGCTGCCCGAGCCCCTCAGAGGCCCCGCCTTCTCCTCGTACGCGCCCGAGGAGGTCGGCTGGCTGCTCCAGGACCTCTCGGACGTGACGCTGGAGGCGCCGACCGAGGAGCGCGAGGAGGCCATCCAGAGCGGCGGCGCCCACTACGCGGAGTCGCTGCCCGTGGAGTACCAGCCGAGCGAGCAGTACCAGGAACTGTTCCACGCGGCCCTGAACGAGTCGGCGGCCCGCCTGGCCCACGCGGTGGGCGTGGTCACCGAGACCGTGCTCGCCGAACGGTCCCCCCGCCCGGTGCTCGTCTCCCTGGCCCGCGCGGGCACCCCCGTGGGCATCCTGATGCGCCGCTGGGCGCAGCACCGCCACCGTCTCGACCTCCCTCACTACGCTGTCTCGATCGTCCGCGGCCGGGGCATCGACGCCAACGCGCTGCGCTGGCTGGCCGCCCACCACGACCCCCGGGACGTGGTCTTCGTCGACGGCTGGACCGGCAAGGGCGCCATCACCCGCGAACTCGCCCAGGCGATCGAGGAGTTCGAGAAGGCCGAGGGGGTCACCGGCTTCGACCCGGAGATCGCGGTCCTGGCCGACCCCGGCTCCTGCGTCCGCACCTACGGCACCCGCGAGGACTATCTGATCCCCTCCGCCTGCCTCAACTCCACGGTGTCCGGCCTGATCTCACGCACCGTGCTCCGCGCCGACCTGGTCGGCCCGCACGACTTCCACGGCGCCAAGTTCTACCGCGAACTCGCCGGCGCCGACCTCTCGGTGGCCTTCCTGGACGCCGTGGCCGCCCGCTTCCCGGAGGTCACCGACGCCGCCTGCGCCCAGGCCAAGGAACTGCTCTCCACCGACCGCACCCCCACCTGGGAGGGCTGGGCGGCGGTCGAACGCATCAGCGAGGAGTACGGCATCCATGACGTGAACCTCGTCAAGCCCGGAGTCGGCGAGACCACCCGGGTGCTGTTGCGCCGGGTGCCCTGGAAGGTGCTCGCCCGGGCCGGAGCCGGCAGCGACCTCGACCACGTACGCCTCCTCGCTCAGCAGCGGGGCGTCCCCGTCGAAGAGGTCGACGGACTCCCCTACACCTGCGTCGGACTGATCCACCCCCGCTACACCCGTGGCGCCACCGGCGCCGACGGCAAGGCGGTGACCGGCTGATGCCCGTCATCGTCGCCAGCGACCTCGACCGCACCCTCATCTACTCCGCCGCCGCCCTCGCCCTGACCATGCCGGACGCGCGGGCACCCCGGCTGCTGTGCGTGGAGGTCCACGAGAGCAAGCCCCTGTCCTATATGACGGAGATGGCGGCCCGGCTCCTCACCGACCTCGGCGACGAGGCCGTGTTCGTCCCCACGACGACCCGCACGCGCAAGCAGTACCAGCGCATCAACCTCCCCGGCCCGCCGCCGACCTACGCGATCTGCGCCAACGGCGGGCACCTCCTCGTCGACGGCGTGTCCGACCGGGACTGGCACGCCCGGGTGCTCGCCCGCCTGGCCGACGAGTGCGCCCCGCTGTCCGAGGTGCAGGAACATCTGCTGCGGACCGCCGACCCGGTCTGGGTGCGCAAGCACCGGGTCGCCGAGGACCTCTTCGCCTACCTCGTCGTCGAGCGGGAACTGCTGCGCGAGGAGTGGGTGAAGGAACTCGGGGAGTGGGCGGAGAACCGCGGCTGGACCGTGTCCCTCCAGGGCCGCAAGATCTACGCCGTGCCCAAGCCCCTCACCAAGAGCGCGGCCATGCACGAGGTCGCCCGCCGCACCGGCGCCGATCTCACCCTCGCCGCCGGCGACTCCCTCCTCGACGCCGACCTGCTCCTCGCCGTGGACCAGGGCTGGCGCCCCGGTCACGGCGAACTCGCCGACGCCGACTGGACGGCCCCCGCGATCAGGGCTCTCCCCGAGCGGGGCGTCCTGGCCGGCGAGCGCATCCTGCGCGAGTTCCTGCAGGCGGTGCGCTCACCTCGGTGAGACCGCGCGACCGCCTCGGCGGGACCGCGCGACCGCCTCGGCGGGACCGCGCGGCCGCCTTGGTGGGACCGCGCGGCCGCCTTGGTGGGACCGTGCGACCGAGAGGCCATGCGGCCGGGGCGTCAGCGGTGGCGTCGCAGGCTCATCGTGTCGGCGGAGTCGTACCCGTGGACGGGCGCGCTCCCGTCGGCGTGCTCGGCGCCGGCGGCGGACGACGGGCGTATGTGATCCGTGCCCGCTCGCCCGTCCCGCCGACGGCGGCCGTCGCCCGAGCGCAGCAGCCGCAGGACCACGAACGCCACCAAGGCCAGCGCGGCCACGCCGAGGACCACCTTCGAGTACGCCGACACGATGGTCGACACCTGCTCCCAGTTGTCCCCCAGCACGTACCCCGCGAGCACGAACGCGATGTTCCAGATCGCGCTGCCCAGTGTGGTCAGACCGAGGAACAGCGGCAGCCGCATGCGCTCCACGCCGGCCGGCACCGATATGAAACTGCGGAAGAGCGGAATCATCCGGCCGAAGAACACCGCTTTCGGCCCGTGCCGCAGGAACCAGGCCTCCGTCCTCTCGATGTCCGCGACCTTCACCAACGGCAGCCGCCCCGCTATCGCCACCGTCCGGTCCCGGCCGAGCAGCGCGCCCACTCCGTACAGCGCGAGCGCGCCGACCACCGAGCCTGCGGTCGTCCACAGCAGCACGGCGAGCAGACCCATCCGCCCACTGCTCGCGGCGAATCCCGCCAGCGGCAGGATCACCTCGCTGGGGATGGGAGGGAAGAGGTTCTCCAGTGCGATGGCGAGGCCGGCCCCGGGGGCGCCCATGGCGTCCATGAGGTCGTTGACCCACTGCGGTCCGGCACTTTCGTCCGCTGCCGCTGCGATCGTGTGCACTGCGATGGCTGTCATGCCTGCCACGCTAGAAAACCGGAGCTGAAGGAGCGCTGAGGAAAGCCGCACGATGCCCTGCGGTACTCCACAGCCGCAATTGCGGTTTTCCGCAGTGCGCTCCCCTGCCGCGCCCGACTAGCCTCGCGATCATGCGAGACACGGTGCGGCGCGTGGTGCGGTGCGCGGTGGGGCTGATGTGGGGCGCCGCCGCGGCCGTCGTCGAGCTGCTCTACACGGTTCTGGCCGGCCTGCTCCTGCTGCCCGTCGTGGCCTGGCCGCGCGGTCGTCGCACCGTGCTCCGCCCGGTCCTCGCGGGCGCGCGGAAACTGACGGAACCGGAGCGCGCACGGCTGCGGATCTGGCTGGGGGTGCACACCTCGCCCGCGTACGAGGACACACAGGCCCTGGGGTACCTGGCGTGCCGTTGGGCGCTGGGCGTACTGGGCGCGGTGGTGATGCTCTCGGTGGCGATCGGCCTCGGGTACGGCACGTCCTGGACGTACCTCTGGCTGCTGGTCGACGACGTACGGAACACCGCGTCGATCGTCTACACGTCCCTCGGCGGCCTCTTCCTGCTCTTCCTCGCCGTGCAGGGGATACTCGCCGTGGCCGAGCTGGAGGGGAAGCTGGCCCACCGCCTGCTCGGGCCCCGCCACCAGGAGGAGCTGGAGCGGCGCATCGCCGAACTGTCCGCGAGCCGCGCGGCCGTGGTCGACGCGGTGAACGACGAGCGGCGGCGCATCGAGCGGGATCTGCACGACGGAGTGCAGCAGCGTCTGGTCGCGCTCGGCATGCTGCTCGGCCGCGCCCTGCGCAGCGAGGACCCGGCCCGCACGGACCGGCTGCTGCGCCAGGCGCACGAGGAGAGCCGGCACGCCCTGGACGACCTGCGCGAGGTGGCGTGGCGGGTCTACCCCACCACACTGGACGAGGCAGGGCTGCGGGCGGCGCTGGAGACGGTCGCCGAGCGGGCCTCCGTCCCGGTACGGGTGGAGTACGGGCTCACCGGGGAGCCCGAGCGGGCGGTGGGGACCGTCGTCTACTTCGTCGTCTGCGAGGCCGTCACCAACGCGGTGAAGCACGCGACGCCGACCCGGATAGCGGTCGAGGTCGGATCGAAGGAAGGAGTGGTGTACGTGAGTGTCGAGGACGACGGCCGGGGCGGTGCGAACGCGACGGGCAGCGGACTGTTCGGGCTCGCCCGGCGTGTCGCCGCACTCGACGGGCATCTGGAGGTGCGCAGTCCGCCGGGCGGACCGACCCTGGTGACCGCGGAGCTGCCGTGCGCCTGATCCTGGCCGAGGACTCCACCCTGCTCAGAGAGGGCCTGGTGCGGCTGCTGGCGGAGGAGGGGCATCAGGTGCTGGCCGCCGTCGGCAACGCGGAACTGCTGCTGAGGGCGGTCGCCGAGGACCCGCCTGACGTGGTGGTCGCCGATGTGCGGATGCCGCCCACCCACACCGACGAAGGACTGCGCGCGGCCCTGGAGATCCGCCGGCGCTGGCCGTCCGTGGGGGTGCTGGTGCTCTCGCAGTACGTGGAGAAGCGGTACGCGACCGAACTGCTGACCGGTGAGTCGGAAGGAGTCGGCTATCTGCTCAAGGACCGTGTCGTCCAGGTCGACGAGTTCCTGGACGCCCTGGAGCGGGTGTCGCAGGGGCGCGCCGCCTTCGATCCGGAGGTCGTACGGCAGCTGCTCGGCCGCACGACGCACACCGACCCGCTCGCCCGTCTCACCGCGCGGGAGCAGGCGGTGCTGGCCGAGATGGCGCAGGGGCACACCAACGCGGCCATCGCGCAGCGGCTGCACATCTCGCAGAGCGCGGTGGAGAAACACACCAACGCGATCTTCGACAAGCTCGGACTGACCGGAGGTGAGGGCTATTCACGCAGGGTGCTCGCGGTGCTGCGCTACCTCGGCAGCTGACGTCCGGTGCCGTGGCCTCCGTCGGGGATCAGCCGCAGCAGCCGCCACCGCAGCAGCCGCCACCACCGCCCGCGCGGGGAGCCGGGGCCGCGGCGGTACCGGCCACCGCGACCGTGGAGAGGAGCTTGACCGTGTCGTCGTGTCCCGCCGGGCAGGCCGCGGGCGCGGAGGACTCCGCCATGGGGCGGCTCAGTTCGAAGGTGTCGCCGCAGGTCCGGCAGCGGTACTCGTAGCGAGGCATGGGCACAGGTTAACCGGCTCGGCCGGCACGGGGACGGTCAGTGGGCGGCGGCGCCGCGTTCCTCCCGGATCCGGGCCACCACACGGCTCACCGCCGCCCGTACCTCCTCCGTCTCCGTCAGGAAGTGCCAGTAGTCGGGATGGCGGCCCTCCAGCCCGGCGACGGCTCGCTCCAGACGGGCCACGGCGTCGTCCAGGGGGCGGGCGTGACGCGGGTCGGGGGTGTTGCGGCCGGCCATGGCCAGACGCTGGGCGTCCCGGATGGCGAAGCGGGTGCGCTCGATCTCCTGCCCGGGATCCTTCTGCACCGCGTTCAGCCGCCGCAGTCGGTCACCGGCGGCCGACACCGCCTCGTCGGTCGTGTTCAGCAGCGCCCGCGCGGTCGACAGCAGAGCGGTGGCGTCCGCCCAGCGCTGCTCCTCGCGGGCCGCCCGGGCCTCGGCGAGTCTCGCTTCCGCCTGTCCCACGTTCTCCGAAGCGACGTCGGGGACGTGCTGCAGGTCCTGCCAGCAGGCGGCGGTGAAGCGCCGGCGCAGTTCGCTGAGGACCGGTTCGACCTGTTCGGAGCGGGTGGTGAGGGCCTGGGCACGGGTGCGCAGGGAGACCAGCCGGTGGTCGATCTCGGCGGCCCGTTCCGGCAGCCGTTCGGCTTCGACGCGGACCGCCTCGGCCTCACGCGTGACCCGTTCGGCCCGCTCCAGGGTTCCCGGCACGCCGTGCTGTCCCGCGCCCTGGTTCAGCTTGGTCAGTTCCGGGGAGAGCGCGGCGAGCCGGGCGGCGAGGTCGTCGGCCCTCAGACCCGATCCACGGGTGGTGTCGAGGGCGTTCGAGGCGGCGAGCAGTGCCTGCCGGGCGCGTTCGACGGCGGGTGCGAGCCGGGCGAGCTGGGTCTCGGCCTTGTCGAGAAGGGAGCCGAGCCCGTCGGCGAACCGGTCCAGTTCCTGCTTGACCCGGTCGAGCTCGTCCTTGGCGGCGGTCAGCCGGTCGCGGGCCCGGGAGGCGGCCGAGGCCTCCAGATCGTCGCGGTCCAGGTCATGGGCGTCGACGGCGCTGATGTACTGGCGGCTGGCCTCGTCGATGCGCCGGCCGAGCGCCTCGAAGTCGGCGACGGCGCGGCGGGCGGCGGGGGAGGCGTCGACAGCGGTGATCGTCTCGATGGAGATCCGCAGGTCGCGCTGGGCGGTGTCGAGTTCGTAGAAGGCGGCCGCCGCCGCGTCCTTGGCGGCCTGCGCCTCGGCCCGCTGGTTCTCGGCCCGCCCGCCGAACCAGCGCCGCGTCCCGCCCCCGGTGACCGCGGCGGGCAGCACCAGCGCCGCGACCAGCGGCAGCCCCACGAGGGCGAGCACGTCCCGCAGCGCGCCGGGCGCCCGGCGGACACCCGGCCGAAGAGGAAGAGGAGGTACGGCACGACGCGCACGAGGCACGCGCGGTTCCGACGGCGAGTGCGGCTGCGCTGGTGTCGCCGTCACATCCCTCTCCCGTACTGTCGTTCGCCCTGCCCGATGTCATTCTCCCACCGGCAGAAGACGAAGACACGGGTCGGTCAGTTCGCCGTGCGGACGGTGAGTTTGCCGTCGCCGGTGCGCGCGGTCACCACGTGGGAGCTGGAGTCGTCGCGGGGCACGGACACGTCCTCGGCGCCGTCACCGGTCTCGGTGTCCACACGGTAGGAGGCACGCGGCAGGTCGATCGTCAGGGAACCGTCGCCGCTGCGGGAGTCCACCAGGTCGGGTACGGCGGCCAGTTCGAGGCGGACCGAGCCGTCACCGCTGTGGGTGCGCACCGTACGGGAGGAGACCTCCGCGCGTACGGACCCGTCACCGGTGCGCAGTTCCAGCGGCCCGGTGGAGTCCGTGACATGGACCGAACCGTCCGTCGTGCGGATGCTCAGCGCGTCGCGGAAGCCCCGCGCCCGCACGCTGCCGTCCTTCTCCTCGACCTCGACGGAGACTCCGCGGGGCACCTCGATGCGGTGCTTGGTGGAGCAGTCGGCGACGATCCCGGAGCACTTCTCCCGCAGCACCAGCCGGTCGCCGTCCATGGACCAGGTGACCTTCGGGTCCGAGCCGACGGCGACGGTGCCCTGGAACCACCGGGTGACCTCGACCTTGCCCGGGGCGTTCTCGTCCGCGGCGACGATCTCGAGGGCGGATTCGTCGGAGTCGATGGTGAGGGTCCTGCCGGGCAGGTCGAAGGACCGGCGGTCGGGCTCGTCGTCGTCGGTGGCCGATGCCCCGCAGGCGCTCACGCCCGCGACGATCACCACGGTGGCCCCGGTGAGGGCGAGGGCGCGTGTCCACGCGGCACGGGCGCCGGAGGCGGAGCCGGTGGTGCGGGCGGTGCGGGTGATCCGGGTGGTGCGGGTCATGACGGTCTCCCCCTGGGACGGACGGTGGCGCTCTCCGGCGGTGTCCGAGCGCTCTTCGACCGTACGGACCGGGGGTCAGCCGGGGGATCCGGGCGGCTGGCGGATCCGGGGTGGGGATATCCCCCGGTGATCGCCGGTGGGGGAATCGCTTCCCTGGTCTGTGGTACTTTCCCTTCGTCCCGCAAGGGACCGGTTCGGGCTGGACCGCAACCCTCGGGTTGGAAGCCCCCCTCTTCAGGTGGGGGAGCGGAGTCACGTAGGCTGTCCACTCGACCTGGGCACACGGCCTGGGCCTCGGGTGCGTAGCTCAGGGGTAGAGCGCCTGCCTTACAAGCAGGATGTCGGCGGTTCGAAACCGTCCGCGCCCACCGGGACACAGGGCCTCCGGAGTTGCTCCGGGGGCCCTTGCCGTTGTGCCTCCGTGTCTCCCCCCGTCCCGCCGCCCTTGTCCTCGCGGCCCTACGCGGACTCCCCCGTGTCCTCGCGGGCGTGCTTCAGCCGGGAGCGGGCGTGCACGCGGTCGGCGCCGGTGAGTTCGGCCCAGTGGCGGTGGGTGCTGACGAACACCGCGAGTTCGTGCTCCCGTTGTCGGAGCTTCTCCACCTCGGCCTGTTCGTCGGCGGTCCAGCCGGGCGAGGCGGGGCGCTCGATCTTGCGCCAGCCGTTGTCGTCGCTGAACCCGTCGAGAGGTTCGACCGACCAGGGGAGCCGCTTCAGCAGGGCCGACAACTCGGCCCTGACCTGGTGCAGTTCCTCCTGACCGGCGAGGAGGTCATTCGGAAAGTCATAGGTCGCAGCCACGCCTCAATAATACGCCTGTTCGATTTTGGGTGGCGAGTCACTGAGAGGGCGCGTCAGACTGAAGGTATGTGCCGGAGTATCAAGACCCTGCGTCCGCCCGTGCAGCCCGAGGAGGCCACGGAAGAGGAGATCCGGGCCGCCGCCCTGCAGTACGTGAGGAAGGTGTCCGGCTTCCGGGCGCCGGCCGCCCACAACCGCGAGGTGTTCGACCGGGCGGTGGAGGCGATCGCCTCGGCGACGGCCGAGTTGCTGGACGGGCTGGAGGTGCGCGGAGGCGCGGCGCGGCGGGCGGCGGGGTAGGGCCACGGGTGCGGGTGCGGGTGCGGGTGCCGGTGCCGGTGCGGGTGCCGGGCGGGGGGTGTGGCGCAGCCCGGCGTTTGCGGGGTGCCGCTGCGCCCACCCGTGCCGCCCCAGCGGCACGATTGCCCGCAGTCGGACCGGCCCAGCGGCACGACTGCCCGCAGTCGGGTCCCGCGGGATCTAGGTGTATTGCCCACGAGCGTTGTTGACAATGCTCAGGGGTTCGCTTCGTCCGGTTTTCGGGAGCTTGCCCGAGGGTGATGTTGCGGCGTGACGCGGGTCCTGCCCTTTGGTCCTGCGTTACATCGCTGCGGGGTGGTTCAGTCGTGTGCGCGGGCACTCGTGTCATCGTCGCTGCGGTGGGTCTGCCGGGCGGACCAGGCGCTGGCGTCCTGGCTGTAGCGGATGAGGAACTGGGCGAACTGCATGCGCTCGGTCGGCTCCCATGCAGCGGTGATGTGCTCAAAGGTCTCGCGCTGCTCGGAGGCGAAGCGGCGGCGCTCGGTTTGGCCGGCCTGAGTGAGTTCAAGGACGGTGCGGCGGCCGTCTGCCTGGGATGCGGATCGCCGCAGCAGTCCGTCGGCGATGCAGGCGGCAATGGTGCGGCTGGCGACGGGCTGGGTGACGCCCATCTCGGCGGCGATGCCGCCGACCGTCATCTCGCCGGGCGCGTCCGCGACCACGTTCAGGACGAGGTTGCGGGTCAGATCCCTGCGTCCGCCCGAGGTGCGCCGCCGCAGCCGCGACAGGGCAGGTCCGACCTGATCGAAGAGGCCCTTGCCGGTCTCCCGGGGCGTTGACGAGCTGCTCATGCCGCCCATTCTAGGGAGTTTTGGTCGACATGCATAACCATTCCATTATGCATGTACATAGCTTTAGGCATATATTGAGATGGAGGGTCGTACTCCAGGATCGAGGTAAGCCATGTCCGTGACCGCTATTGCTGGTGCCCGGGTCTTCGACGGCGAGAAGCCGCTGGGGGTGACCACCGTGCTCGTCGAGGGCGGGCACATCGCCCGCATCGGCGGCGACGCCCCGGCAGGGGCCGAGATCGTCGACGGCAGCGGCGCCACGCTGCTCCCCGGCCTGATCGACGCGCACGTCCACACCAGCCGGGACGCGCTGGCGTTGGCGCTGCGGTTCGGTGTGACGACCGAGTTGGAGATGCAGGGCACCAACACGCGGGACAACCGGGCCCACATCAGCGAGGACGATGCCGTCGCTGACGTGCGTTCCTCCGGTTTCGGTATCACCCCTCCGGGCGGCCACCCCAGTGAGCTGTTCCCCGAGGGTTTCCGTCCCGGCCCTCCTCCCGGCGCCAAGCCTGCAGGAGAGCCGCCGTTGATGCCGTTCTCCACCACCCCCGAGGAAGCCGTTGCATTCATCCCGCAATTGATCGAACGCGGCTCGGACTACATCAAGTTCATGGTCGACGACGGCAGCGTCGAAGGGCATCCGGGCCTGCCCATGCTTGACCAGGCCACCTTGAACGCCGGCGTGGCTGAGGCCAAGAAGCACGGCATGCTCACCATCGCCCACGCCCTGACCGTGGACGCCACCCGTATGGCCATCGAGGCGGGTATCGACGGCCTGGCCCACCTTTTCATGGACCAGCCCCACACCGACGAGATCATCAACCTGGTCAAGACCGCTGGAGTGTTCGTCGTGCCCTGCGTCGTCCTGAACGCCTCCATGATGGGCATCACCGGAAGCGACCTCGCCGACGATCCGCGCGTCGCCACCCGCCTCGATGCGGACTGGGACAAGGCCCTGCGCTCCGCCTTCGGCCACTACCCCCAAGGCAAGATCGAAGACGTTCTGGCCACCGTCAAGGCCCTCGCCGACGCAGGCGTGGACCTGCTGGCCGGCACCGACGTCTCCCTGCCCCTGCCCTTCCTGGGCGGGCTCGCCCACGGCGCCAGCGTCCACCACGAACTGCAGTACCTGGTTCAAGCCGGCCTCACCCCCGCCCAGGCCCTGCGCGCAGCCACCGCCACCACTGCCCGCCGCTTCGGCCTCGAAGACCGCGGCCGCATCGCCGAGGGTATGCGCGCCGACCTCCTCCTCATCGACGGCGACCCCACCAGCACCATCTCCGACACCCTCAACACACGCGCCGTCTGGCGCCGCGGCACCCGACTCGCGGCCTGACCCCGCCGCCCACCACACAGCGCCATAGGCCGCCGACCACCGGGTCGGCGGCCTCACGTGCCTGCGCTCCCCGCCTGAGCCCAGACGGCTGATCAAGATCCGCACCACAGCAGAGGTCTTCGTGTCCCACCCCAACGCCCGACTGACCGTCTACGGCAGACGACTTCTGATCGACCGGGTCCGAGCCTGTCGCCCCGTCGCGCACGTAGCCGACGAAATGGGCATCTCCCGCGCCACGGCCTACAAGTGGGTACGTCGCTGGCGCACCGAGGGCGACACCGGCCTGTTCGACCGCACGAGTCGGCCCCGGACTACCCCGCACCGCACTGCCTCAGACGTCGAGAGACAGGTCTGCGCGCTGCGGCGCGAGCGAAAGCTCGGCCCCGCACGGATCGGTCCGATCCTGGGCACACCCGCCTCCACAGTCCATCGCGTGCTCACCCGCCACGGACTGAACCGACTGCGCTGGATGGACCGGCCCACCGGCCAGGTAATGCGCCGGTACGAACGCGCACGCCCCGGCGAGCTGATCCACGTTGATATCAAGAAGCTCGGCAACATCCCCGACGGCGGCGGGCACCGCATCATGCCCCGGCAGCAGGCCGGTGCCAACAGGCAGGCGACGACCGACGCGCGCAAGGGCGGCAGCCCCGTCATCGGATACAGCTTCGTCCACACAGCCATCGACGACCACTCCCGGCTCGCCTACAGCGAGGTCCTGGCCAACGAGCGCAAGGAGACCGCAGCCGCGTTCTGGCGACGCGCGAACGCCTTCTTCTCCGAACACGGCATCACCGTCGAACGCGTCCTAACCGACAACGGCTCCTGTTACCGATCCAAGCTGTTCGGCCAGACCTTGAGCGTCGCTGGCATCGTCCACAAACGCACCCGACCGTACCGCCCGCAGACGAACGGCAAGGTCGAACGCCTGAACCGCACGCTGCTCGACGAATGGGCGTACGCGCGCCCGTACTCCAGCAACGCCGAGCGCACCGCAGCTCTCGTGGAGTTCCTCCACACCTACAACCATCACCGCTGCCACACTGCACTCGGCGGCCACCCGCCCATCAGTCGAATCAACAATGCTGCGGGTCAATACACCTAGGAAGCCTCCGAAGGCCGCGGTCGCCGCCGCATCAGGTATCCCGCCCCCGCCCCCGCCGCGAACAGCGCGCCCACCGACACCGCCGTGGCCAGCCAGGTCGCGCCCAGCCAGTGGGCGCCGAAGTAGCCGAGGGCCACGCTGTACGCGGCCCAGGACAGCCCGGCCAAGGCGGACCAGGGGAGGAAGTCGCGGGCGCGGTGGCGTGCGGCGCCGGCGCCGAGGGAGACCACCGAGCGTCCGGCCGGGGCGAAGCGGGCGAGGACGACGAGAGCGCCGCCGCCCCGGGCGAGCGCCGCGCCGAGACGTTCCTGCGCGCTCTTGAGCCGCCGCGAACGGGCGATCGCCCTGTCCAGACGGGCGCCGCCGCGCCAGGCGAGGCGGTAGGCCACCAGGTCGCCCAGGACGGAGGCGGTGGCGGCGCACAGCGTCAGCACCAGGATGTCGGGCACGTCGGCCGCCGTGCCCGCGGCCGCCGCCGTGGCCGCGGTGATCACCAGGACTCCGCTGGGCAGGACCGGGAGGAACACGTCGAGCAGGACCGAGAGGGCCACCACCGCATAGATCCACGGGCTGCCGACCAGCGACCCCAGACTTTCCACCCGAACTCCCCCTGGCTCCCCCGCGGGTCACGCCGTGCCGCGCCGTCGCGGGGAGCGGCAGGAGTGGCAGGGGTGGCCCATGACAGTCACACAGCGTACGCCCGGTGAGTGACGGAAAGGTCACGGGGGGTTCGTGTGTTCGGTGCCCGGTGTTCCCCTTCCCTTCCCCCGGGCAAAGGAGAAGGGTGCCCTCCCCTTATAAGGGGAGGGCACCCGTGCGTCATGCGGGAGAGGGTGCCCGTACGTGGTGCGGGAGAGGGCGCCCGTGCGGCCCGGCGGGAAGGACGGTCAGGCCGCCACCGGGGTCCGCTCCGCCTCCCGTTCGCCGTTCGCCGACGAGCGCCTGGTGAGCAGGCGGTCCAGGCCGAAGGCTCCGGAGCCGGTGAACACCAGCAGGAACATGGCCCAGCAGTACATGGCCGCGCTCTCGCCGCTGTTCTCTATCGGCCACAGGGCCTCGGGCTGGTGGACCTTGAAGTACGCGTAGGCCATCGAGCCGGACGAGATGAACGCGGCGGCGCGGGTGCCGAGGCCGAGCAGGACCAGGGTGCCGCCGACGAGTTGGATCAGGGCCGCGTACCAGCCGGGCCAGGCGCCGGTCTCGACGGTGCCGCCGTTGCCGTCCGTGCCGCCGAGCAGGCCGAGCAGGGAAGCGGCGCCGTGGCAGGCGAAGAGCAGTCCGATGACGATGCGGAACATGCCCAGGACGTATGGCTGCGCGCTGTTGAGGCGTTCGGTCATGTGGGGGTCTCCTTCGGTCAGGCCGACCCCCGGGTGGGGCCGGTCCGGGGGACGGAACCGAGTCGACCACCCACGTTAGGTGTCCCTAACGAATACTTGCAAGTTCAACATTTGGCCACGGGTTTGCCTTCGTTTGACCGTCCCGGCGTCTGCTCCCACCCGGTCGAGGCGCCCGCTCCCACCCGGTCGAGACGCCCACTCCCGCCGGTCCGGGCACCCGCCCCGCCGGTCGGGGCGGCCTGCTCCCGCCGGTCGATGCGGCGTCCGCTCCCGCCGTCATGACCCACAACGTGACCGAATTCGCACCATGCTGCACAGCAGACTCACAGGTTCACCGGCTCAACCGGGTCTCCGTCACGCTCCTGAGCCGCGTCCCGGCCTCCTCCTGCTGCGCGTGCTCCAGCCGCAGCACCGCCGAGCGCCCCTCGGTCGTCAGCGTCATGAGCTGGTTGCCGAACCAGGGCCCGCCCGTCTTGCGCCAGCTGACCGGCGGCGGGGCGAGGCGGCCGTGCCGCGCGAACAGGCGGCCGAGGAGCCGGGCGGCGCCACCCCAGCCCACGCGGAAGCCGAGCCTCATCGACAGCGGAATGGAGTTGTGGACGGGAGAGCAGGTCAGCTGCACCACCCGGGAGTCCGGTCCGGTGCCGCCCGGCCAGCTCGGCTCGGCGACATAGGCGTGATGGACGTCCCCGGAGAGCACGCACACCGTCGCCGGCGCCTGTGGCCCCGTACCGGTCTCGGCGATCAGCTCCGCCAGCTCGCCGAACGACTCCGGGAAGGCCGCCCAGTGCTCCAGGTCCGCCGCGCGCCGCAGCTTCTCCGCGAGCCGCGCCCAGCGGGGGCCCTTGTCGCCCCGGCACAGCACGGAACTCCACGCCTCGACGTCGTGCACCAGGTGGGGCAGCAGCCAGGGCAAGGACGTGCCGATGAGCAGATGGTCGTAGGAGCCACGCCCGTCGAGGGCCTGTTCGCGCAGCCAGTCGGCCTCGGTGCGGTCGAGCATGGAGCGCCGGCCCTCCTCCAGGACGCGGGCCGCGCGGCTGTCGACCATCACCAGGCGCACCCGGCCGAAGTCGCGCCGGTAGCTCCAGCGCACGGTGGCCGCGTCCGCCTCGGCCCGGGAGGCGAAGGCGCGCAGCGCGTCGGTGCCGTCGTCGGCCGCCCGGACGGACGCGTACAGCGGGTCGGCCTCGACCTCGGCGGGGGAGAGGTTGCCCAGGTGCTGGTACACCCAGTACGACATCAGGCCGCTGAGCACCCGCTTGTGCCACCACGACGTGGCACGCATGTCGGCGACCCAGGAGGCGGAGGTGTTCCAGTCGTCGATCACGTCGTGGTCGTCGAAGATCATGCAGGTGGGCACGGTGGACAGCAGCCAGCGCACCTGTGGGTCGAGCCAGGACTCGTAGTAGAGGTGGGTGTACTCCTCGTAGTCCGCCACCTGGTCGCCCGGGGGGTCGTTCAGGTCGCGGCGGGCGGCGAGCCACTCGCGCGTGGCGTCGGAGGTCTCGTCGGCGTACACCTGGTCGCCGAGGAGCAGCAGGACGTCGGGGCGTTCGCCGTCCGGGTCGGCGGCGATGCGTTTCGCCAGGGCGTCCAGGGCGTCCGGGCCGACCGGATCGGGCTCCCCGGTGGGCGGCGAGGCCCAGCGGCAGGAGCCGAACGCGACGCGCACCCGGTTGCCGGGGCCCGGGGTGGGGATGACGGACGGCGGGAGCGACGGGAAGGGGTCCTCGGCCGGCGGCCACACCCGCGTGTCGTCCAGGAAGACCTCGTACGGGGTGGCCGTTCCCGGTGTGAGACCGGTGACGTGGACGAGTGCGTAGTGGTGACCCGCGATCCGGAAGGTGCCGGCCGTCCCGCCGGCGCCGTCCGCGCAGCGCACCCCGACGGTGCCCGGTCGGCCGGTCTCGACCCAGATGGTCGCGGACGAGCCGTCGATGTACCTCAGCAGTGGTCCGAGCCGCAGTCCGGCCATGGTGACCCCTTCCTCCGTCGCCCCGTACGGTACGCAGCGACGGAGGTCACCGGGGAGATTTGTGCACCCGGCAGTTCCGGCGGTTCGCTCAGCAGCTCGCGAGGTGGTTCTGCAGGGCGGACTTCTCGGCGGAGTCGACCGACAGGTCGTAGTAGTACTTCACCTGGACCCAGGCGCGGACGTAGGTGCAGCGGTAGGCCGTGCGCGACGGCATCCAGGTGGCCGGGTCCTGGTCGCCCTTGGACTGGTTGACGTTGTCCGTGACGGCGAGGAGCTGCGGGCGGGTCAGGTCGTTGGCGAAGGACTGGCGCCGCGAGGTGGTCCAGGAGTCGGCGCCGGAGTCCCAGGCCTCGGCGAGCGGCACGAGGTGGTCGATGTCGACGTCGGAGGCGGCGGACCAGGTGGCGCCGTCGTACGGGGAGTACCAGCTGCCGCGGGTGGCGGCGCAGGAGGAGTCGGTGACGACGCCCGAGCCGTCGCGCTTGAGGACGGTCTCGCGGGTGTTGCAGGTGCCGGACTGCGTGATCCAGTGCGGGAAGAGGTCGCGGTTGTAGCCGGTGCGGTCCTCGGTGGCCACGGTGAGCGAGGCGAGGTAGCTGCGGGCGGTGGTGGCGCTGACCGGGGTGGGGAGGGCGGCGGAGGCGGTCGGTCCGTTGAACAGGCCGACGGAGGCTATGAGTCCGGTGAGCGCCGCGACTATGCTGAGCTGTCGACGCGCGTAGAACTTCGACATGCGAACTCCCTCGTGGAGTGGGGTCGTTGGCGTGCGGGCAGGGGAATGCTCGCGACGCCGCGTGGCCGGCAGGGGTGGATCCGGTAAGAAGCTAATGACGTGTTCATGACACGTCTATGGTTCAGGTGTGAAGTTTCCGCGTACGACGGCCGGTGCGGGCCTCGCGTACCATGGACGGCGCAGAAGGGGAGTAGCTCTTCGCCGGACCGTCGACACACTGCTCAGCACGCCTGAGCCGGCGCCCGGAGGCGGACCTCGCGACGCGGGGCCCGCCAGCGAGACCTTCGGCAAGCAGTGCACGCCCGTGCCGTACGGCACGGGTGCCGCGTGTGCTGCCGTGCCGAGGTGTCCCGTGGAAATCGCGCAGCACTCTCGGTGGGGCAGTCCCGACCGATTGAGGAACCGTTGATCAGTCTGACCGTGACGGCCGTCGTCTTCGGCGTCGTCTTCCTCGCCGAACTGCCGGACAAGACCGCGCTCGCCGGCCTCGTCCTCGGCACCCGCTACCGCGCCTCCTACGTCTTCGCCGGCGTCGCCGCCGCCTTCGCGCTCCACGTCGCGCTCGCGGTGGCGGCCGGCAGCGTGCTCACGCTGCTGCCGCAGCAGATCGTGCACGCGCTCACGGGCGTGCTCTTCCTGGGCGGCGCGGCGGTGCTGCTGATGAAGAAGGACGAGGACGAGGAGGAGATCCGCAAGCCGGAGAACCAGTCCTTCTGGAAGGTCTCCGGGGCCGGATTCATGCTGATCCTGGTCGCCGAGTTCGGTGATCTGACGCAGATCATGACGGCCAACCTCGCCGCCCGCTACGACGACCCGCTCTCCGTCGGCCTGGGCGCGGTGCTCGCGCTGTGGTCGGTGGCCGGACTCGGCATCGTCGGCGGAAAGGCGCTGATGAAGCGGGTCCCGCTCAAGCTGATCACGCAGATCGCGGCGCTGCTGATGCTGGGTCTGGGCGTGTGGAGCCTGTGGGAGGCGGTCACCGGGTGACGCCCGCCGCGCGGGCCCTGCGCGGTGACGGCGGGCCGAAGCGTCGGTGAACGGTCGGCGAAGGCGGTGGCGGGATGCCGGGTTTGTTTTGTACCGTGGATGAACAAAGTGGCTCCCGCCCGTTTTCCCTGACCGGCGGGCGGGGCCACTCTGTCCCTCCCCCGGGCCACCCCGCCCGAAGCCCTCTCCTCCACGCCTTGGAGCTGCCGATGACGGCCACCGCCGTACTCACCGCCCGTGCCCTCCTGCTGGACATGGACGGCACCCTCGTCAACTCCGACGCCTCCGTCGAACGCGTCTGGCGGCGCTGGGCCGACCGGAACGGGCTCGACGGCGACGAGGTCATGAAGGTCGTGCACGGGCGCCAGGGATACGCGTCGATGGCCCTGCTGCTGCCCGACCGGCCGATGGAGCAGAACCACGCCGACAACGCCCGCATGCTCGCCGAGGAGACCGCGGACACCGAGGGCGTCGTCGAGGTGCCGGGCGCCCGCGCGTTCCTCGCCTCCCTGAAGGGGCTGCCGCACGCGCTCGTGACCTCCGCCGACGTCGCCCTGTCGACGGCGCGGATGGCCGCCGCCGGACTGGAGCAGCCCGACGTGCGGGTGACGGCGGAGTCCGTCGGCGCGAGCAAGCCCGACCCCGAGGGCTTCCTGAAGGGCGCGGCGGAACTGGGCGTGGACCCGGCCGACTGCGTGGTCTTCGAGGACTCCGGCGCGGGCATCGCCGCGGGCCGCGCGGCCGGGATGCGGGTCGTGGGCATCGGCCCCCGGGCCGGCTTCCACCACCCGGACGTGGTCGTGCCCGACCTGACCCGGGTACGGGTGGAGGCCGCGGCCGACGGCACGATCCGGCTCCACGTCACGGAGTAGCCACGGGGCCGGGCCCCTTACGGCTCCTGGGTCTCCGCCTCCAGGCGGGCCCGCGTCTGCGGACCGTACACACCCAGTTCGGCCTGGAGGCCCTCGGACCACTGGTAGCTGCGCAGGGCGTCCTCCACGCGCTGGTTGAACCGGCCGTGGATCTCGTCGTTGTAGAGCCACTTCTCGTGCAGGCGCTGCTGCAGTTCGACGACTTCCGCGCCCTGGTCGCCGCGGCGCAGCACCGGGCCGGTGCTGCCGCCTTCGTCCTCCTCCGCGTCCTCGGCGGAGTCGGCCGGCGCCGTGGTCGTCGGGGGCGGGGACGGTTCGGCGGACCGCGACGGGCTCGCCGAGGTGGTGGACGCCGACGGTGACGGTGAGGCCGACGCGCTCGCGCTCGCCGACGGGGAGCCCGACGGGGAGGCGGACGACGTCGGTGCGGCGGAGGACGCGCCGGCCGTCGGCTCCGCGGAGGGCGGGGCGGACGACGGGTCCGGGACGCTCGCCCTGACGTCCTCCGGCGCCGCGCCGTCCCGGGACGGCGTCTCGTAGGAGAACAGTCCGCTCGCCCACCCCGCCGCCCCCACCACGGCGACCACGGCCCCGGCGACCGCGAACAGCGCCCCGCGCCGGCGCCGGCGCGGCGGTGTCCCGCCGGTGCCGGCCGGACCGTCGGGCGCGGCGGGGACGGCCGCGAGGGGCTGCGTGGTGTCGAACAGGTGCAGATCGGTGGCGTTCGGCCGGGCCGTCCCGGGGGCCAGCGGCGTGGGGAGGACGGACGTCGCGTCCGCCGCGCCGGGCGCCGCCTCCGGCGGGACGGCACGCAGGGCCATGGTCTCGTCGGCCGCCCCCGGGGCGCCGGGCCCCTCCGCGGGCGTCTCCGGCGCGCCTGCGGCCTCCGCCGCCCCGTCCGGCGCGGCCGGCCCGGTCCCGCCGTCCAGCTCGACGTACGGTCGTATGCGCAGCGGATCGAAGTCCTCCGCGGCGGCCGCCTCCGCCGTACGGGCGTCGCGAAGGGCGTCGGACGCACGCAGGGTGCAGGCGCACGACGGCGTGTTGTCGCTGTTTCTGGGCGCACCGCACTCCGGGCACGGGTTTCCGTTCGGCTGTTCCACGTGTTCGTCCCTCCCCTCGTGAACTCCAGAGATTATGCAGATCTTCTTCACAGCTCCGTCCGCGCGCCCCCGGAATCTGGACTTCCGACAGGACTCAACAGGCCATAACAGGTCACACCGATCACGATGGAGGGTGGAACCAGGATTCTGTGGAGGTCTTCATGGCCGGGGACACGCACCGTACGGCGCCGAAGACGAGCAACGCGGGACCGGCACCCGGCGGCGGACCACCGGCCCGTGACGCCGGCGGCCCGGAGCACGTGTCCGGGAACGTCCTGGTCTCGATCGGCGCCCTGCTGCTCGGTCTGCTGCTCGCCGCCCTCGACCAGACCATCGTCGCCACCGCGCTGCCCACCATCGTCAGCGAACTGGGCGGCCTGGAGCACCTGTCCTGGGTGGTGACCGCGTATCTGCTGGCCTCGACCGCCGCGACCCCGCTGTGGGGCAAGCTCGGCGACCAGTACGGGCGCAAGAGGCTCTTCCAGACCGCCATCGTGATCTTCCTGGCGGGCTCCGCGCTGTGCGGCGCGGCGCAGGACATGTCCCAGCTGATCGCGTTCCGCGCGCTCCAGGGACTGGGCGGCGGCGGGCTGATCGTGCTGTCGATGGCGATCGTCGGCGACCTCGTCCCGCCCCGTGAACGCGGCCGCTACCAGGGCCTGTTCGGGGCGGTGTTCGGCGCGACGAGCGTCCTCGGACCCCTGCTCGGCGGACTGTTCACCGAGCACCTGAGCTGGCGCTGGGTGTTCTACATCAACCTGCCCGTCGGGATCGTCGCGCTCGCCGTGATCGCGACGGTGCTGCACATCCCGCGCCGGCGGACCAAGCACGTCATCGACTACCTCGGCACCTTCCTCATCGCCTCCGTCGCCACCTGCCTGGTGCTGGTCGCCTCCCTCGGCGGCACCACCTGGGAGTGGGCGTCGCCGCAGATCATCGGGCTCGCGGTGCTCGGCGCGCTGCTCGCCGTGGCCTTCGTGGCGGTGGAGCGGCGGGCCGCCGAGCCCGTACTGCCGCTGAAGCTGTTCCGGGTGCGCACGTTCACGCTCTCCGCCGTGATCAGCTTCATCATCGGCTTCGCCATGTTCGGCGCGATGACCTACCTGCCGACCTTCCTCCAGGTGGTCCAGGGCGTCACCCCGACCATGTCCGGCGTGCACATGCTGCCGATGGTGGCCGGCATGCTGCTGTCCTCCACCGGCTCCGGCCAGATCGTCAGCCGCACCGGCCGCTGGAAGGTGTTCCCGATCGCCGGGACCGCCGTCACCACCCTCGGACTGCTGCTGCTCCACCAGCTCGACGCGGACAGCTCCACCGCGGTGATGAGCACCTTCTTCTTCGTCTTCGGCCTCGGACTCGGCCTGGTGATGCAGGTCCTGGTGCTGATCGTGCAGAACGCCGTCCCCTACGAGGACCTCGGCGTCGCCACCTCCGGCGCGACCTTCTTCCGCTCCATCGGCGCCTCCTTCGGCGTCGCCATCTTCGGCACGATCTTCGCGAGCCGCCTCGGCCACGAACTCACCGACGCCTTCCGGGGAGAGCGGCTCCCGCCCGGCGTCTCCGCCGACTCCCTGGAGGCCGACCCGCGCGGCATCGCCGCCCTGCCGCCCGCCCTGCGCCCGCCGGCGCTCGACGCGTACGCCACCGCCATCACCGACGTCTTCCTGTACGCCGTACCCGTCGCCCTCCTCGGCTTCGTGCTGGCCTGGTTCCTCAAGGAGGACCGGCTGCGCGCCTCGGTCACCGCGCCCGACGTCACCGAGACGCTCGCCAGCAACCCCGTGGAACGGTCCTCGTACGACGAGGTGTGCCGCGCGCTGTCGGTGCTCGGCACCCGCGAGGGACGCCGCGAGATCTACCGGAAGATCACCGACCGGGCGGGCTACGACCTGCTGCCCGCGACGAGCTGGCTGCTGCTGCGGATCAGGAGGTACGGCTCGGTGGAACCGGCCCGGCTCGCCGAACGCAGCCCCATCCCGCTGAACGTCGTCCTCGAGGCCGCCCGCCAGGCCGAGATACGGCACCTCGCCGTGCGCCGGGGCCTCGACCTGGAACTCACCGCCGAGGGGCGCGAGGTGACGGAGCGGCTGGCGCGGGCCCGCGAGGAGTCGCTCGCCGAGCTGCTCGGCGACTGGTGGGGGCCGGACCGCCCGACCGACCTGGTGCGACTGGTGCACGAACTCAACGACGAGCTGTGCGGCTCCCGGGGCGAACGCCCGCACGACGCGCGGCCGGTGGCGCGGGCCGGCTGACGCGCGTCCCTCAGCCCAGCTCCTTGGCGAACCAGTGCTCCGCGTACGGGTCGGCGTTGTGCGGCGCGGTCTCCGCGTAGCCGAGCCGCGCGTACAGCGCCCGGGCCTCGACGAGGTCCCCGCGCGTGTCCAGGACCATCCGGGTGGCGCCGGAGGCACGGGCCGCGTCCTCGGCGGCCCGCACCAGCAGCGCGGCCCCACCCTTGCCCCGCATGCCCTCGTACAGGAAGACCCGGGTCAGTTCGGCGGCCGCGCCGGCCGGCAGCCGGACGCCCGCACTGCCGGCCGGCTCACCCGCGTACCGCGCGACCAGCAACAGGCCCTCCGGCGGCGCGAGGTCGGCCCCCGACACGGCGGCGATCTCCCGCTCCAGCTCCTCGGGATCGGTCCGCCGCCCCTGGTGGAGGAGGTACCAGCGGTCGCTGACCTCCGTGTAGTACGCCCGCCACAGCGCGACGGCGACGGGGGAGTCGTACGGTTCCGGGGCCACGGTCCAGGTCATGCCCGCCATTCTCGGCGGGCCCCTCGGCGGGCGCGCAAGCGAATAAGCCGTGGCGGACCGTGACGGCCGCGAACTGTTTGTACGTGAACCTTCGGGCAACCCGGAAGACGAACCGGCTCGCGAGGAGTGCGCCGGCCTGGCCGAGAACCCGGAAGGCATTCATGTCCACTGGCCTGATCATTGCGTTGATCGTGATTGTCGCGGTCGCCGTCGTCGCGGCCGTACTGATGTCGCGCGCCCGCGGCCCGCGGCACGGCACCGGCCTGAAGCGGCGCTTCGGACCCGAGTACGACCGTGCCGTCGCCCGGCACGACGGGGACACCAAGGCCGCCGAGCGGGAGCTCGCCGAGCGCGTGGAGCGCCACGGCGACCTGCGCGTACGGTCGTTGGAGCCCGCCGAGCGGGAGAGGTACGAGGCGCGCTGGACGGCGGTCCAGGAGCGGTTCGTCGACGCGCCGCGGGACGCGGTCGCCGAGGCGGACCGGCTGATCGCCGAACTCGCCGCCGCGCGGGGCTTCCCCGCCGACGGGCACTACGAGGACCAGCTCGCCGCGCTGTCCGTGCACCACGCCCACCACGTCCAGGGCTACCGGCGCGTGCACCGGGTGGCGCAGGCCGGCGCGAACGGCGCGCACGACGGTGGTGCGGGTACCGAGGAGATGCGCGAGGCCCTCGTCGAGGCCCGCGCGCTGTTCGAGGAACTGGTGCGGCCGTCCCGCCACGAAGCCGGACGCCACCGCGCCGGTGCGGACGGCCACCGTACGTCCCCGGCCGACGGCCGCGGCCACCGCACACCGTCGTTGTTCCACCGGCACCAGGCGAAGGAGAGCTGAGCGATGACCGACGCGACCCGACGCCCCGGCGACATCCCGCCCGCCGAGGGGCACCGCACCACCCCCGGCGTCCGGAGCGACGCCACCGACCCGGGCACCCGGATCTCCGGCACCCGTGAGGAGGCCGGCCGCACCACCCCGGCCCCCGACGGCGAGAGCCCGCTGGTCGCCGCGCACCCGCAGCGGGGCGCCACCGCCCCTACGGACACCGGTGCCGGCACGCACCACGACGGTGACCGCACCCCGGTCGGTACCGGCACGCACCACGACGGTGACCGCACCCCCGCAGCCCGGCTCCTCCGGCTCGACGACACCGACAAGCTCACGGCGCGGTTGCAGCACGCCGTGGCCGGCTTCGTCGACGCGCCGCGGGACGCCGTGCAGGAGGCCGACCGCGCACTGCAGGAGCTCACCGAGCGCTTCACGGAGGCGGTGACCGAGCGGCGCCGCACCCTGCGGCGGTCCTGGCAGGACGACGGCGCCGACGAGGGCGGGGCCGGGGCGGCGACCGACACCGAGCAACTGCGGCTCGCCCTGCGGGACTACCGCGAGCTGGCGGAACGGCTGCTACACGCCTGAGCCGTCCGGTCCGCCCGCCGCCGCCCGGCGCTCCCGCCACCGCCGTACGACGTCCTCGACGTCGTACGGCTTCTTGCCCAGCGGGGGGCCGGGCGGCGGCTTGAACATCATGTCGCTGATCTTCGCGTTGATCTCCGTGAGGATCTTCCGGACGATCCGCTCCGAGGGCGCCGCGAGGGCCGCCTCCAGCGCGTCCTCGGCCTCCTTGCGCAGGGCCAGCGTCGGCGGCAGCACCGAGAAGCCCTCGCGGGCCATCTTCCGCTTGACCCACCACAGTTCGTCGTAGGTGGTCTCGACCTCGCGGGGGAGCGGCTTGCCCGCCCCCGCCAGCTGCTCGAACTCGCCGCGCGCCTCGGCGTCTCTGATCTGCTTGTCGACCCAGGACTCGAAGTCCACGCCGGGTGGCTTTCGCTCGGTCATGAGGCCATTGTGCCGGACGCCGCGCAGCCGGGCGTTTTATCATTCGGCGGCAGCTGGGCCGGGCCTCTCCGGTCCGCAAGGACGTCTCAGGAGGAGCCCACGTGCTCGAACTCACCATGGCCGCGGTGTCCGCGGCGGAAGCGGGCGCCACGGCCGGCATGCTCATGGCCGACGCGCCCAGCGAGCCGGGCACCGTGCTGCGGGTGGGCCGGGACAAGTCCCTGTGCCGGCTCTCGACGCCGGACGACTGGCTGTTCGTCTCGCGCGTCCACCTGGAGTTCCAGTGCGCGCCGGACGGGACCTGGCAGCTGACCTGGCTGCGCGGCTCCCTGCCCGATCCGTCCTCCGAGGTGCGGCTGACCGTCGGCGAGTACACCCAGCCGGTCGCCTACGGCGGCAGTGTGGCGCTGCCCCGGGGCGGCAGCGGCGAGGTCGTCATCCAGGACCGCACCGCCCCGCGCAGCGTCAACGTGGGCTTCTACCACGAGGTGTAGGACCACGGGGTGTAGGACCACGAGGTGGAGGACCACGGGGTGGAGGACCACGAGGTGCCGAGCACAGGGCTCAGGCCAGCACCCGGGCCAGCGCGAAGCCGTCGTAGTCCTTGGCGCCGACCGTCTGGAGCGCCGTACCGCTCAGCCGGGGGTGGCTGCCGATCAGGTCGAGGGCGGCGCGGGTGCCCAGCACGTCCGGGTCGGTGTTGTCCGGGTCGACCACCCGGCCGCCGCGCACCACGTTGTCGAGGATGATCAGGCTGCCCGTGCTGGTCAGCCTGAGCGCCCACTCCATGTAGTGCGGGTTGTTCACCTTGTCGGCGTCGATGAAGACCACGTCGAACGGCGGCGGGTTCTCGTCGGCCAGCTGGGGCAGCGACTCCAGGGCCGCGCCCACGCGCACCTCGACCTGCTTGTCGAGTCCCGCGCGGGCGATGTTGCGGACGGCGACCTCGGCGTGCCCGGGGTCGTACTCCAGGGAGATCAGCCGTCCGTCGGCGGGGAGGGCGCGGCCCAGCCAGATGGTGCTGTAACCGCCGAGCGTGCCGATCTCCAGGATGTGCCGGGCCCCCTGCAGCTGGGCGAGGAGCTGGAGCAGCTTGCCCTGCAGCGGCGAGACGGCGATCGGAGGGAGGCCGGCGGCGTCGCTGTCGCGCAGGGCGGCCGCCAGGGCGTCGTCGGGGGCGTCGGGCAGGAGGCGGCCGGTGAAGTAGTCGTCCACCTCGTGCCAGAGCTGCGACTCGCTCATGCACCTGTACCTTCCGTACGGCTGGTTAGTCTGTCTAACTAGTTCCGCTAGCGAAGATACGCCGTGCCCCCGCTCCCCGTCAGGCGTTCTGCCGGTGTGTCCCGGCCGTCCCGGCCTCCAGCGACGGCGCCGACCCCGGCAGCGGGCGGCCCGCCGACTCGGCCATGCGCCACACCGCGAACCCGCCGATCACGGCCGCCGCCATCATGTAGTAGGCGGGCATCATCATGTCGCCGGTCGCGCCGATCAGGGCCGTGACCACCAGCGGGGTGGTGCCGCCGAACAGCGACACCGAGACGTTGAAGCCGATCGACAGCGAGCCGTAACGCACCCGGGTCGGGAACAGCGCGGGCAGCGCGGAGGGCATCGCCGCGGTGAAGCACACCAGCAGCAGGCCGAGCGCGCCCATGCCGACCGCGACCGCGAGCAGACCGCCGTCGCGGATCAGCAGCAGGGCCGGCACGGACAGCACCAGGAACCCGGCGCAGCCGGCCGCGATCACCGGACGACGGCCGACCCGGTCGGTCAGCAGCCCGGCGAACGGCTGGACGACCATCATCAGCACCATCACGCCGAGCACGACGACCAGGCCGTGCGTGGCGTCGTAGCCCAGCTCGCTGGTGAGGTAGCTCGGCATGTACGACAGCAGCATGTAGTCGGTGACGTTGAAGACCAGCACCAGGCCCACGCACAGCAGCAGCGCCCGCCACTGGCCGGTGACCATCTCGCGCAGCGGCACCTTCGGGCGCTCGCTCTCGGCCTTCTCGACCTCGGCCGCGAAGGCCGGGGTCTCCTCCAGGCGCATCCGCAGATAGAGGCCGATGATGCCCATCGGGCCCGCGATCAGGAACGGGATCCGCCAGCCCCAGGACAGCAGGTCCTCGGAGGAGAGCAGCGCCGTCATCAGGGTGACCAGGCCCGCGCCGCCGATGTACCCGGCGAGGGTGCCGAACTCCAGCCAGCTGCCGAGGAAGCCGCGCCGCTTGTCGGGGGCGTACTCGGCGATGAAGGTGGACGCGCCGGAGTACTCGCCGCCGGTGGAGAAGCCCTGCACCAGGCGAGCCGCCAGCAGCAGGATGGGGGCGCCCACGCCGATCGCGGCGTAGGAGGGGATGAGGCCGATGGCGAAGGTGCCCGCCGCCATCATGATCATCGTGAGGGCGAGGACCTTCTGCCGCCCCACGCGGTCGCCGAGCGGGCCGAAGACCATGCCGCCAAGCGGGCGGACCAGGAAGGCCGCGGCGAAGGCGCCGAACGTGGACAGCAGCTGGGCGGTGGGGTTGCCCGAGGGGAAGAAGACCTTGCCCAGCGTGACCGCGATGTAGCTGTAGACACCGAAGTCGAACCATTCCATCGCGTTGCCGAGCGCCGCCGCCTTCACGGCGCGCCGGACGAGCGCGGGATCGGTGACGGTGGGGGCGGAGGTGTGCGCGGCGCCGGACTCCGGCGAGGCCTTCCGCGTGGACGGGGGAGCGGCGACCGTGGAAGTCGTCAAAACTTCGCTCGCCTACCTTTCGACGGGAACAGGGGCGGGTCCGCGCGGCGGCGCTGTCGGGCGGGCCGAAAAAACGACGATAGGCGCACTTGTCCCCTCTACGGGCGGTATGCGAATAGCTGCATACTGCACATGAATGCGCTGTACGCAGGGGCGCAGCCCCGCGCCGGGGCACCCCGTCCGGTGGCTCGTTGTGACCCTTCTCGCGTCGTCCGCGGGCAACGCGATCCCTCGCGGACTATCGTCATCCGGACAAAAGCGAGAGGGCCGTCAGGTGAAGCCGCGGTTTCCCGCGTCCCTTTCCAGGGGTGGCGCGAGCCTCACAGGGGCTCGCGAAGTGAATCCCCACGCACGGGACGCACGAGGCGAAACGGGGCGGGAGGCCGACGAGGCGTGGCGAACGCGGAGCACAGTGGGCGACCGGCGGAGGCTCTCGGGACGACAGCGGCAGGCGGCACCCAGGCACGGCTGCGCGCCGCGCGCCTGGCCCTGTGGCTGCTGGCCGCCGTCCTCGCCGTACGCCAGGTCGCCGTCGTCCTCACCACACCGAGCGGGGAACGGCTGACCGCCCTGGAGACCTGGGTGGGCCCCGAGGGCGTCCTGCACGTCAGCGGCTCCCTCTACGACTCCACCCGGTTCACCGGCACCCCCTTCAGCGGGCTCGTCCTCAAACCCCTCACCCGCCCCGCCGAACAGGCCCTCGGCTGGGGCTGGACCTTCGGCACCCTGCTGCTGGTCGTCGCCCTCGGACTGATCGCCGCCCGCGCCCTGCCCCAGCCGGTCGGCCGCCGCACCGCGATCCTCGCCGGGCCCGTCGCCATCAGCCTGCTCATGCTGTCCCTGCCGGTGCGCAACACCCTCTGGCTCGGCCAGACCAGCATCATCCCGGTCCTGCTCGTCCTGCTGGGCTGCTTCGTCACCCGCGGCCGGCGCGTCAGCGGCGTACTGATCGGCGTCGCCGCCGCCCTCCAGCCCACCCTCCTCCTCTTCGCCCCGCTGCTGTGGTTCACCGACCGCCGCCGGACCGCCGCCACCACCGGCGTCACCTTCGCCGCGGCCACCGCGCTCGCCTGGGCCGTGATGCCGCACGACTCCCACACCTACTGGGTCCACCACCTGGCGGGCACCGGCCTCGGCGGCCCCGCCGACGACCTCGCCAACCAGTCCCTGCACGGCGCCCTGCTCCGCCTCGGTCTCCAGGGCCCGCTGGAAATCGGCCTCTTCCTGCTGCTCGGCGCTGCCGTCGTGACCCTCGCCCTGCGCCGCGCGGTGCGCTACGCCCACGACGGCCAGTTACTGCTCGCGGTCGCCGTCACCGGCTGCGCCGCCATCGTGGTCGCCCCGACCGCGTGGCAGCACCAGCTGCTGTGGGTGCTGCTCACCGCCGTCGGCCGGGCCGGCGGACGCGCCCGCGACCGCATGGTGTGGCCCGTCGCCGTCATCCTGGTGATGACGCTGCCGGCGAAGATGATGCTGCCGAACATGGCGTTCCTGTACCCGCTGCGCGACAACGTCGTCCTCCTGGCCGCCCTGGCCGCCGCCACCGCACTCCCCTTCCTCTCCCGCAGCTCGCCGTACTTCCACACGCCGGTCCCGACCCCGTACGCCCCACCCGTCCCGGCCCGTTTCGCGTTCGTCCCGCTGCTGCCGTTCCTGCGCCGGGTGCTCATCCGCCCGAACCTCCTGCTCGAGCTCCTGCTGATCCGCGTCACCTACGCCGCGTACGCGAAGGTCCGCCTCGCCGCGACCGGCGGCAGCAACTCGGCGGGCCGCGACCGGGCCGAGGAACACGGACAGCAGATCCTCGACCTCGAACGCCTGCTCCACCTGGACATCGAGCACGCCGTCAACCACGCCGTGGTGAAGATCGGCTGGCTGCGGGAGTTCTTCGACTTCTACTACACGTCGTTCCACTTCGTCGTCCCGCTGACCGTCCTCGGCCTGCTCTACTGGCGCCGCCCCGTCGACTACCGCTGGGCCCGCGCGAGCCTGGGCTTCGCCACCCTCCTCGCCCTGGTCGGCTTCTGGCTCTACCCGCTCGCCCCGCCCCGCCTCATGCCGGACCTCGGCATCATCGACACGGTCCACGGCGTGCAGGACTTCTCCCAGCCCGACTACGGCACGCTCACCCACCTCACCAACCAGTACGCCGCGATGCCGTCCCTGCACTTCGGCTGGTCCCTGTGGTGCGGACTGGTGATCGCGATCATCGCGCCGCGCATGTGGATGAAGGCGCTGGGCCTGCTGCACCCCCTGTTCACGGCCGCCGCGATCGTCGCCACCGGCAACCACTGGGTGCTGGACGCGGTCGGCGGCGCGGTCGTCGTCGGCGCCGGCTTCGGACTGACGTACCTGCTCCAGGGGCCGCGCGCCCGTACGGTCGTGGCCGCCGCCGAGCTCAGCAGCGAGCCGTCGGCGCCGGTGAAGGACCGTGCGGGGTTGCAGTGACCGGTGCTGACCAGTGGGCGTCGGGCCACTCGCTTCTTTGTCAGTGTCGTGCTTCCGTGAGCCGAGTAAAGGGCGCTGCGTTGCGCTGCGCTCCACTTCGCGTCGCCTTCGGCGATGGCCCTCCGGGCCACCCTTGACTCGGCTCGCTCCAGCACGGGAGAGAAGCGAGCGAGCGGCCCGGAGGAAAGCGGAGGCCCGGGCACGCCTGCGGTCTACCGTCTGTTTCCAGGCCGGCGGCGTTCACGGGCGCGCTCGCGTCTCGCCCGCACGCCGGGCCGGCTCAGCGGCCGACGGTGGGTGGGTGGCGGGAGCATGGGCGCACTCGAGTGGTGGCGGGATGCCACGCCAGGCCCAGCGGCCGGTGCCCAGCAGTCGCGAGAGAGTCCGGCCGGGTGGGGAGACCTTCCCTGTCCCGGTTCTGCGGGGCCAGGGGCGGGGATGCCTTGCTGAAAGGTGTGAACAATCAGCGGGCACCTGCCCTTAGAACGCTCACATGAGCAGAGAAAAGGCAGTGG
>NZ_JAGMUJ010000207.1 GCF_019049255.1 Streptomyces sp. AC558_RSS880
TGGTCTACCAGGCCCGCCTCCGCTCCCGCTTCGGCCGCGCCTGGCGCCGCAAGGCCCCGGTCGAGTCCCTGATGCCGCTCCGCCTCGCCAAGTACGGCATCCCCCTCACCAACACGGCCGCGGTAGGCGCCGAGGATGCAGCGGCCTTCCCCAAGCGGGCTCCAGCTACGACCCGGCATGAAGACGCACACGCGCCCGAAAACAAGACAGCAGCCCCTCATCAGGCAGCGGCCCCAAAACGCACGGCTCTGTTACAGGCGTCCAACGGCGCAGCGGCACCGGCTCGAGCAAGCGCCCACCGCGCCGTGCCGGATCACACCGCCTCGTCCGGTACTCCCCTCACCGACGATCAGGTACAGCCGCCGTTCAAGGTCCCGCACCAGCGTCACCCACCACACCCCGCACAACCCCCACCGCCACAAAGAGCAGACGCCACGGCCGACCAGTGGTCCGACTGCCCCTCCAACGCCTGGCTGGCCCCCACGCAGAAACCCGGCGCCTTCCCCGACGCGGACGCCCTCGCGGCCTACATGCACGAACGCAAAAAGATCACCAGCATCGGCGGCCACGCCCCCGAAGCGCACGCCGACACCGACTCGTCTCCTATGCAGCAACCGGCCGCTGACGGTGCACCCGCACAGCCGGGCAGCAGATCGCAGGAACCACCCAACGACCCCGAGCAACACCCCGAAAGGACAACGTCCGGCCGACTCAAGGCCCAGCCTTTCGCAGGATCCCCTTCAGCCTCGGAGCAAGAGAAACTCGCCATGCCTGACCGTTACTACCTCGCATGGATGGAGTACCAGACCGAACACAAAATCGAACCCAGCGCCGAACAACTGTCCGCCCATCTCGCGGCCAAAGGGATGCTCGGACGCGGAAACAAACCCGTCAGCCCCTCCAACCTGCGCCGACACTTCCTCCGCTGGCGCATCTACACCATATGGGCCAAGCACCGAGCACACACCCGCGTCCCCCCGATCCAGGACGTGGCTCAAGAATGCGCAACCCACAACATCACCGGACAGTACAACCGCCCCGTCACCACCGACTACATCGCCGCACACACCACCGAATTCGAACGCCGCTGGCAGACGACCGGAACCTCCACCACGCCCGGGCACACAGCAACCACTCAACCGGTGAGATGACCACGAAAAACGGGGGAGTGTCCAATAGACGGCGGATCCGATGATCAAGGAGACGCCTGAAATGAGCGAGACCATCAGCGAGCACGAGACGGTGGAGGAGCCGGTCGTCGAGTCGGCTGCGGAGGCGGTGTCGGACGAGCAGTTGATCTCGATGCTGGTCGACCGAGCCCGTTCCGAGGGCTTGCAGCTGACCGGCGAGGGTGGGCTGCTGCAGCAGTTGACCAAGCGGGTGCTGGAGTCCGCCCTGGAGGGCGAGATCACCGATCACGTCGGCTATGACAAGCACGACGCGGCAGGCCGGAACAGCGGCAACTCCCGGAACGGCACCCGTTCGAAGACCGTGCTGACCGACGTCGGCCCGGTCGAGGTGAAGGTGCCCCGCGACACGGCCGGCACCTTCGAGCCGCAGCTCGTGAAGAAGCGGCAGCGCCGGCTGACCGGCGTGGACGAGATGGTGCTGTCGCTGTCCGCGAAGGGCCTCACGCACGGGGAGATATCGGCTCATCTGGCCGAGGTGTACGGCGCGGAGGTGTCCAAGCAGACCATCTCCACGATCACCGACTCGGTGATGGAGGGCATGGCGGAATGGCAGGCCCAACCGCTCGATCGCGTCTATCCGGTCGTCTTCGTGGACGCGATCAACGTGAAGATTCGGGTTCTGTCGACGATCTTGTGATCCGGACGGCTGAGTACGTTGCTCCGCCTGTTCGCGATCATGCATCGCGTGCTCTCGTGATGTGCTCCTGGAGCT
>NZ_JAGMUJ010000208.1 GCF_019049255.1 Streptomyces sp. AC558_RSS880
GGCGAAAGTCGCATGCGTCGTTCGGGCTGGGGGCCGTTGGAAAAGGACCTGCTCAGCAGGTACCTCGCTGACGGCCCACCAGTACCCTCTGGCACAACCTGTGCGAAGCCGCCCTGGGCGAGGTGAAGGCACACAGCACCTGCTGGATGCGTCGGGGCGAGCAGCGTGCTCTGCGCATGATGTGCCAGGACTTGAGTTGGGCGGAGGCTCGTTCACCGGGCGCCCTGAGGCGGGCGTGGTCGCGGTTGAACTGCTGGTAGTGCTCGGGCTGTTCGCTGTGACGGTAGGTAGTACGGGGTGCGGACGGTGGCGTCGGCCCCCTGATAGGCGCGGTCGGCCAGGACAAGGATCTGTCGGGTGAGGCAGACCTGCACGATGCCGTGGGCCCGGGCCGCGGTCAGGTCGTGGGTGCGACCCGGTGTCGCGCGGGAGAACCACAGCGGTGTGCCGTCGGGGCGGGCGATGACCTGTACGTTCATGCCGTGCTTGCGGTGTTTCATCGAGTAGTACGGCTCGTCCGCGCGGATCCGCTCGATGGGGACCGGAGTGCCGTCAACGATGACGTGGTGGCCCTCACCGAGGCCGGTGAGGGCTTCATGAAGGCCGGGCGCCCAGGCGGCCAAGACGTCCAAGGCCTCGTCGACGTACCGCCAGGCGGTGGCCTGGGATATCCCGAACCCGGCTCCGGGCTGTGAGAACGTCTCGTTCTTGCGCAGGTGGACGGAAGTAAGCAGCGCCTGCTTGAAGCAGCCGAGCTTGCGCCGGCGGGTGTTGCGAGCCCGACGGTGCTCGTACAGCAGCCAGGAGACATGCTCGACGAGCTCATGCGGGACGTCGAGCATGGCCCGATACGGAACCAACAGGGCCCCTTCGGTCGCCGGTGTGCTGAGTGGAATCACCACGCCGACGACGAGGGGCCCTGCCTCGTCACCACACCCGTTGACCAGCCCTTTTCACCCTCCACCACAGGATGAAAGAGGCTCACAGACGCTGATCAAAGGCCCGACCGCCGTACGGCCCGGCGCGAGGCCGGGCCGCTTCCCGGGTACGGTGCTTCTGCTCCACGAGCCGGAAGCACGCGGCCCGCTCACGGGCCGAATTCCCAGCCCTGGGGGCTTCCTGTTCCGGCGGATCCCAAAGCCCGTCGCACCCCTCGGACCGGGGTGTCGCAGCAACCGCCGGAACTGGGGACGGCCGAGGGCCCTGTCATGCCACCACCCGCCCGACCAGCCCGCTCACCCTTCGAAGGCAGGAGGAAAGAGGCTCGGTCAATGGGTGTGGGTGGTCACCAGAGGCTTAGTCTCGTCAACGACGTAGGTGGACAGCATCATCGTCGTCACCTTCCCGACGTTGCGGGCGTTGTGAATAGTGCCAGAGGGAATGAAGAAGGGATCACCAGTGCGAAGCCGCATGGTGGTCCCATCGTCGAACTCCATCAACACGTCACCGCGGACGATGTACCCGACCTCCACTCCCGGGTGGCTGTGGCGGCCCGACTCCTTACGCCGGGGAATCTCGACGAGTGTCTGCACGGTCTTCCAGCCCTTGGCGGGCGAGGGGTTCTCCTGAAGCAAGGTGCGCGTCACACCAGCGGTCGGATCGGAAACAGACGAGTGATGACCATGGGACGCCGTGGACGAGGCCTCGGCAGCCGAGGCAGAAGGGGTGGCACCGAGCGCACCGGCTGCCACCACGCCACTGGACCGCAGAAGAGAGCGGCGATTCAACACAATGAACTCCTTCGTGATTCGGCACCGGCAAAGACGCCGGGACATCATGGATTCGAAAACGCTTTCCCGGAAGGCGCGGCGGAGGATCGCACTGGGAAGCGCGCCATGACCTTCGAATCGGCGTTCCCCTCCTGTGAACGACCGGAACAGCGTGACGGTTCACCCTGCGACATTGCGTCTCGGACAGCGGACCGCCGACGGGCGCTGTCACGTTGTGGAGCGTTTGAGTGCCTGACAGGGCGTCGGATGGAGCGGGGCCGGTGAGCGACCGGCCCGGACGGCCGGCACGCCGTCACGGTCGCCGCCGGATCGGGGCCCCTGCCACGACCCCGGGCCTTCGGACGGCCGCGGGCCCCTGGGCGTTCCGGGCCGGCGCGCGGGCCCCGGCCGCCGGGCGGCGGGGCCGTCGTCGCCGGCCCGGACGGCCCGGGGGCACCCGCCGTCTTCATCGGCGACGCCGGCCGGTGAACCGCGCCACCTCCAGGCGCGTTTTCCCATAGGCGGCCGGGCCGGAGACGAGCCGGAGAACAGCGGGAGACATCCCGCCCGCCGGGGCCTTCCGCGCGGGGTGCGCCGCGAACGGAACGGTTCCGAAGAGACAGCCCGGCAGAGGGCTCGAGGAGAAGGTGAGGGCGATGGAGACAGCAGCGGATGCGCTGGTGGGCCTGGTGGCCGCGTTACATGTGTACTTCTTGGTGCTGGAGATGTTCCTGTGGGAGAAGCGGCCGGGTCGTGAGCTGTCGGGCTTCGACGCCGAGATGGCGCGGGCCACCGCTCCGCTCGCCGCCAACCAGGGCCTCTACAACGGTTTCCTCGCCGCCGGACTGGTCTGGGGCCTGGTCGCCGGTGAGCCGACGGGCTTCCGAGCCCAGGTCTTCTTCCTCGTCTGCGTGCTGATCGCCGGAGCGTACGGCGGTGTCACCGCGAACCGCCGCATCCTGATCGCCCAGGCGATGCCCGGGGCGTTGGCCCTCGTCGTCGTCCTGACGGTCCGGTAATCCGCCGCCGCCCGGGGAGCAAGGGCCGGGGACCGGGGCCACAGTCTCACAGGCGGGATCCGTCACGATGACTGCCCAGCGAGCGTCTGGTGCTATCGGGAAACAGACCGGGGCCGGCCTTCCCCAGCCCCGTTCCCGGGCACTGGTGCCGCCGGGGATTCCAGGCGGCCCCCTACCGTGGCCGTTGCACACCCGGCCGGCGGTACACCGGACGCCCATCGGCCGCGTTGCCGTCGCAAGGACAGCGTGAGGCGGGCCGTACAGCCGGGACCGGAGGTGACGGCGGCCTCCGGTGAGGACGGCGAGCCGGACGGCCACCGGACCCACGCCCGCCGGGGCCCCGGCGGCTGGGAACGGCGCGCGGACCGCCCCCTAACCGTTCGCGCTACGCGGCGGTCCGGTTGGTGGCCGGTCGGGCGCACCGGGGAGCGGAGCCTCGGACGCCCGGCCGAGAGGGAGGGCATCCGGACCGGGGGCTGCCCGTCCGGCACCGCCGGCCGACGTTTCCCCCGCACCGGGACGACACGCGAGTCCGCCGCCGGGCGCCGCTCGGCCCGCGCGCCGGTCACCAAGCGGGCGGTGGCGGACGGCGCGGCCGGTTTTCCCGGGCCCCGCGCGCTCCGGGCGCCAGCCGGACCGTATCGTTTCGCGCCCCGCTGCTTCACCGCTCCTTTCCAAAGTCGTTACAGGCTCTTCCTCCACGATCCCCGAAATGCGTCCCCTGCCCATCTTCCCCATCGCTCAAGGATTTCGAGAATGTCTGAACCGAATAAGGCGTTGGATGCCCTGGTGTTGGCGTTGACGGGTGAGCGGTTGCCGAGGGTGGATGCGGGTGGTG
>NZ_JAGMUJ010000209.1 GCF_019049255.1 Streptomyces sp. AC558_RSS880
AAGCTGGACGAGGAGGGGCCCGCCGCCCTGGACAAGATGCTGCCCTGATCCCGCGTACACCCGTTCCCGGCACGGGCGGGACAGGACGGCGCAGCCGGCCCGGCGCATGATCGCGCCGGGCCGGCTGCGCCGCGCCGGGGTCAGGTTCTGTCCCGGTCCTCCGGGAGCGCCGTCCCGTCCTCCACGACGTGCACCGCGGCCTCCTCCGCGCCGGCCGCCCCCGCGTCGATG
>NZ_JAGMUJ010000210.1 GCF_019049255.1 Streptomyces sp. AC558_RSS880
GTGCTGGTCACGGGTGGTACCGGTGGTCTGGGTGCGGTGTTCGCCCGTCACCTGGCCGCCGCGCACGGGGTACGTCATCTGCTGCTGTTGAGCCGGCGTGGCCCGGAGGCCGACGGCGCCGCCGAGCTGGTCACCGAGCTGGGGGCACTCGGCGCCCAGGCCCGCGTGGTCGCCTGCGACGTGTCCGACCGGGAGCAACTGGC
>NZ_JAGMUJ010000211.1 GCF_019049255.1 Streptomyces sp. AC558_RSS880
GCGGATCCTCGAAGAGGTCGAGGGCAGGACCGTCGACCTGGACGCCCGCGTCACCGAGATCGAGTCGGCGATGCACCGCGAGGAGAAGTCCAGCTTCAAGGACCTCCTCGGTGGCGGCTTCTTCTTCAAGCCGATCGTCTGGATCGGCATCGGCCTGTCGGTGTTCCAGCAGTTCGTCGGCATCAACGTCGCCTTCTACTACTCCTCGACGCTGTGGCAGTCGGTCGGCGTCGACCCGACGGACTCGTTCTTCTACTCGTTCACCACGTCGATCATCAACATCGTCGGCACCGTCATCGCGATGAT
>NZ_JAGMUJ010000028.1 GCF_019049255.1 Streptomyces sp. AC558_RSS880
CCGGCCGCCTTCCACGGCGGCGTCGACGACGTGCTGCTGGGTGCGCTGGCCCTCGCGGTGCGCCAGTGGCGCGAGGCGCGGGGCGTGGACGCCGACGGCGGTGTGCTGGTCGACCTGGAGGGCCACGGCCGCGACACCGACCGGCCGGACGTGGACCTCTCCCGCACGGTGGGCTGGTTCACCCGTGTCCACCCCGTACGGCTCGACGTCAC
>NZ_JAGMUJ010000212.1 GCF_019049255.1 Streptomyces sp. AC558_RSS880
CGGGGTGTGGATGTGGTGCTGAACTCCCTGGCGGGGGAGTTCGTGGACGCGTCGTTGCGGTTGCTGGCCGAGGGTGGCCGGTTCGTGGAGATGGGCAAGACGGATGTGCGGGATGCGGGGGAGGTGGCTGCCGGGTTCGGGGGTGTGTCGTATCGGGCGTTCGATCTGATCGAGGCGGCGGGTGCGGACGGGGTCGCGGAGTTGTTCGCGGTGCTGATGCCGTTGTTCGCGGCGGGTGCCTTG
>NZ_JAGMUJ010000213.1 GCF_019049255.1 Streptomyces sp. AC558_RSS880
GTGTGAATCGCTACTCATGCCTGCATTCTCACTCGTGAACCGTCCACAACTGCCTTCCGGCGCTGCTTCACCCGGCACACGACGCTCCCCTACCCATCCACACAGGCGTTGGCCCTCTTGTGTGAATGACACGACTTCGGCGGTACGCTTGAGCCCCGCTACATTGTCGGCGCGGAATCACTAGACCAGTGAGCTATTACGCACTCTTTCAAGGGTGGCTGC
>NZ_JAGMUJ010000214.1 GCF_019049255.1 Streptomyces sp. AC558_RSS880
CCACCCGTGATCAACACCGTGCCGTCCGCCTCCAGCGCCCGGGGCATCCGCAGCACCAACTTGCCCACATGCCTGGCCTGCGACATGAACCGGAACGCCTCCGGCGCCCGCCGCACATCGAACGACCGCACCGGCACCGGCACCAAGGCACCCGCCGCGAACAACGGCATCAGCACCGCGAACAACTCCGCGACCCCGTCCGCACCCGCCGCCTCGATCAGATCGAACGCCCGATACGACACACCCCCGAACCCGGCAGCCACCTCCCCCGCATCCCGCACATCCGTCTTGCCCATCTCCACGAACCGGCCACCCTCGGCCAGCAACCGCAACGACGCGTCCACGAACTCCCCCGCCAGGGAGTTCAGCACCACATCCACACCCCGGCCACCGGTGACCGCACGAATGCGCTCCTCGAACCCCAGCGAACGGGAATCCGCGATGTGGTCGTCCTCCAGGCCCAGCGAACGCAAGGTCTCCCACTTGCCCTCACTCGCCGTCGCGAACACCTCCGCCCCGAGATGACGGGCGATCTGCACCGCCGCCATCCCCACACCACCCGCACCCGCATGCACCAGCACCGACTCACCCGCACGCAGACCGCCCAGCTCCACCAGCCCGTAGTACGCCGTCAGGAACACCACCGGCACCGACGCCGCCTGCTCGAACGACCAGCCCCCGGGAACCTTCGTGATCATCCGGTGATCGGCGACGGCGTGCGGGCCGAAGCCGCCCTGGAACATGCCCAGGACCCGGTCGCCGACCGCGAGCCCGGTCACCCCGGGCCCCACCCCGGTGACCACACCCGCACCCTCGCCGCCCATCGACGCGGCACCCGGGTACATGCCCAGCGCGATGAGCACGTCACGGAAGTTGAGCCCGGCGGCCCGCACCGCGAGGGTGACCTGTCCCTCCCCCAGTTCCTCGCTCTCGGGGGCGGGCGGTGCCGTGACGAGGGCGAGGTTGTCCAGCGTCCCGGCCCTGACGGTGTCCAGCCGCCAGGGCCCGGCCGGCGGCACCAGCGCGCCGGACCCGCCGATCCGGCTCAGCCGGGGCGCGAGCAGGGTGCCGTCGCGCAGGGCGAGTTGGGGCTCGCCGAGGGCGAGGGACGCGCGGACCGCGACCGGCAGCAGCGGGCGGGAGCCGGCGGCCGTGTCCATGTCGATCAGCAGGAAGCGGTCGGGCTGCTCGCTCTGCGCGGAGCGGACGAGGCCGACGACCGCGGCGCGTCCGAGGTCGGGCACGGTCTCACCGGGTCCGGTGGCCAGGGCGCCCCGGGTGAGCACCACGAGCCGGGAGTCGGCCAGGCGCCGGTCGGCGAGCCAGGTTCGCAGGTCGGCCAGGGTCCGGGCGGCGGAGGTGTGCGCGCGTCCGGCGAGGCTCCCGGGCTGGTCCCGGGTGGCCTCCGGGGCGTTGTCCGCGGGGGTGAGCAGGGCGAAGTCCGGTGCGGGTGTGCCCGCTTCGACGGCGGCGCCGAGTGCCGCGGGGTCCGGGTACACGGCAGGGGTGATCCCCGCGGTGGCGAGGTCGGCGAGCAGCCGCTCGGTGGCCGGGGTGCCGGGTGCGCCGAGCACCGCCCAGCCGGCGTCGGTGCCGTCCGGGGCGGGCGCGGTCACTGGCTTCCACTCGACGGTGAACAGGGCGTCGCGGGTGGCGTCCCGGCCGCCGATGATCTGGTCGACGGCGACCGGCCGCAGCACGAGGGAGTCGGCGCGCAGCACCGGAGCGCCCTCGCTGTCGGCCACCAGCACGGTGACGGTGTCGGTGCCGTCGGGGATCAGCCGCACCCGGAGCCGCTGCGCGCCCGAGGCGTGCAGGGAGACGTCGTTCCAGGTGAAGGGGAGCAGGATGCGGGCGTCCCGGCCGCCGGAGCCGGCCAGTCCGTACGCCTGGAGCGCGGCGTCGAGGAGCGCGGGGTGCAGGCCGTACCGTCCTGCTTCGTCGCGTTCGCGTTCGCCGAGCGCGACCTCCGCGTACACCTCGGTGCCGGCCCGCCAGACCTGTTCCAGGCCCTGGAAGGCGGGCCCGTAGGCGTAGCCGGAGGCGCGGGCCTGCTCGTAGAAGTCGGCCGTGTCGAGGGGGACGGCGTCGGCGGGGGGCCAGACGGTCAGGTCGAAGTCGGCGGCCGGGGCGGCGGGGGCGAGGACGGCGCCGGCGTGGCGTTGCCAGCCGTCGCCGTCGTCGGCCCGGTCGGCGGCGGGGCGGGAGTGGACGGTGAGGGCGCGGCGGCCGGTGGCGTCGGGCGGTTCGACGACGACCTGGACGCGGACCGCGCCGGTCGGCGGCAGGATCAGGGGTGTCTCCAGGGTCAGTTCCTCGAGCCGGCCGCAGCCCGTCTCGTCGGCGGCGCGGATCGCCAGGTCGACGAAGGCGGTGCCGGGCAGCAGGACGGTGCCGGCGACGGCGTGGTCGCCCAGCCAGGGCTGGGTGCGCGGGGAGATCAGGCCGGTGAGGACGAGGTGGCCGTGTTCGGACAGGGTGGTGCCGGCGAGCAGCAGCGGGTGGTCGACGGGGGTGAGGCCGAGTCCGGCGGCGTCGCCGGCGCGGCCGGTGCCGGACTCCAGCCAGTACCGCCGGTGCTGGAAGGCGTAGGTCGGCAGCGGGACGCGGTGGCCGAAACCGGCGCCGAGGACCGCGGTCCAGTCCACCGGCAGGCCGTGCGTGTGGGCTTCGGCGAGCGAGCCGAGGAAACGGTCGACGTCCCGTTCGTCGCGGCGCAGGGTGCCCAGGGCCACGCTCGGCCGGTCCGTCCCGTCCAGCACCTCCTCGACTCCCGCGACCAGCACGGGGTGCGCGCTGATCTCGACGAAGGCGGTGTGGCCGGTGTCGGCCAGGGCGCGGACGGTCTCCTCGAACCGCACGGTCTGCCGGAGGTTGCGGTACCAGTAGTCGGCGTCGAGGCCGGTGGTGTCCAGGGGGGCGGCGGTGACCGTCGAGTGGAAGGGGACGCGGGCCGGGCGCGGCCGGGTCCCGGCGAGGACGTCGGCGAGCCGGTCCCTGATCTCCTCGACGTGGGCGCTGTGCGAGGCGTAGTCGACGGGGATGCGCCGGTGGCGTACGTCCTCGGCCGCGCACAGGGCGGCGAATTCGTCGAGTGCCGCGGTGTCGCCGGAGACGACGGTGGAGGCGGGACCGTTGACGGCGGCGACCGACAGCCGGCCGTCCCAGGGGCGCAGTCGGTCGGCGACCCGCTCGGCGGGTTCCCCGACGGAGAGCATGCCGCCGCGGCCGGACAGGGCCGTGATGGCCTGGCTGCGCAGGGCGACGATCTTCGCGGAGTCCTCCAGGCCGAGGGCGCCCGCGACGTACGCCGCGGCGATCTCACCCTGGGAGTGCCCGACGACGGCGGCGGGTTCGACGCCGCACGCGCGCCACAGTTCGGCCAGGGAGATCATCACGGCCCACAGCACCGGCTGGAGGACGTCGACGCGGGCGAACCACGCCTGTGCGGTGTCGGCGTCGGCGCGCAGCACCTCCTCCAGGGACCAGTCGACGTAGGGGGCGAGGGCTTGTTCGCAGGCGGCGATCTGCGCGGCGAACACCGGTGCGTGGTCGAGCAGTCCGACGGCCATGCGCGGCCACTGCGAGCCCTGGCCGGGGAAGACCCACACGACGCGTTCGCCGTGCCGGGCCGGTCCTTCGACGAGCCCCGCGGCCGGGGTGCCGGCGGCGAGGCTCTCCAGTGCGCGCAGGAGGTGTTCGCGGTCGGCGGCCCGTATGACGGCGCGGTGGTGCAGGGCCGACCGGGTGGCGTGCAGGGAGTGGGCCAGGTCGGTCAGGGGGACGGTCCGGCCCGGCTCGGACGCCAGGTGGCCGGCGAGCCGCGCGGCCTGGGCGCGCAGGGCCTCGGGGCTCTTCGCGGAGACCAGGAAGGGCAGGGCGGTGGTGTCGGGCGGGGCGAGCGCGCCGGGCGCGGGGTCGGCGGGCTCGGTGTCCGGGTCGGTGGCGTCCTCGGGCGCCTCCTCCAGGATCAGGTGGGCGTTGGTGCCGCTGATCCCGAACGACGAGACCCCGGCGCGGCGCGGTGCTGCGTCGGCGGGCCAGCTCCTGGCCTCGGTGAGCAGTTCGACGGCGCCCGCGGACCAGTCCACGTGCGGGGTCGGTTCGTCGACGTGGAGGGTTTGGGGCAGGACGCCGTGGCGCATCGCCATGACCATCTTGATGATCCCGGCCGCGGCGGCGGCCGACGTGGTGTGGCCGATGTTGGACTTCACGGAACCGATCCACAGCGGCCGTTCGGGGTCGCGGTCCCTGCCGTAGGTCGCGATCAGCGCCTGGGCCTCGATGGGGTCGCCGAGGGTGGTGCCGGTGCCGTGCGCCTCGACGGCGTCGATCTGGTCGGTGGTGAGGCCCGCGTCGGCGAGGGCGGCCCGGATGACGCGCTGCTGGGAGGGGCCGTTGGGGGCGGTCAGGCCGTTGCTGGCGCCGTCCTGGTTGATGGCGCTGCCACGGATGACGGCGAGCACGGGGTGGCCGTTGCGGCGGGCTTCGTCGAGGCGTTCCACCAGCAGCACTCCGACGCCTTCGGACCAGCCCATGCCGTCCGCGGACGCGGCGAACGGCTTGCAGCGTCCGTCGCCCGCCAGGGCCCGCTGGCGGCTGAACTCGACGAAACCGCCGGGGGTGGCGGTCACCGACACCCCGCCGGCCAGGGCGAGCGAGCACTCGCCGCGGCGCAGCGCCTGCACGGCCAGGTGGAGTGCCACCAGGGAGGAGGAGCAGCCGGTGTCCACGGTCAGTGCGGGGCCTTCGAGGCCGAACAGGTAGGAGATCCGGCCGGAGATCACGCTGCCCGCGTTGCCGGTGAGGACATAGCCCTCGATGCCCTCGGGCATGCGGGCCACGTCGGTGCCGTAGCCGGTGGGGGTGCCGCCGACGAAGACGCCGGTGTCGCTGGAGCGCAGCGCGTCGGGGGCGATGCCGGCCCGTTCGAACAGCTCCCAGGTGGTCTCCAGCAGCAGGCGCTGCTGGGGGTCCATGGCGAGCGCCTCGCGGGGGCTGACGCCGAAGAAGTCGGCGTCGAAGTCGCCGGCCGCGTCGAGGAATCCGGCCTCGTCGGTGTAGAAGGTGCCGGGGCGTTGCGGGTCGGGGTCGTAGAGTCCGTCGACGTCCCAGCCGCGGTCGGCGGGGAAGCCGCCGACGGCGTCGGTGCCGGCGGCGATGAGGTCCCAGAACTCCTCGGGGCTGGTGACGCCGCCGGGGAAGCGGCACGCCATCGCGACGATCGCGATCGGTTCGCCGTCGCGGGCGGTGGTCCGTCCGGCGGGGAGGGCGGTGCGTTCCTCCTCGCCGCTGAGGGCGGTCAGGATGTGCTTGGCGAGCACCTGGGAGGTCGGGTAGTCGAAGACGAGCGTGGTCGGCAGCGCCAGCCCGGTGGCCTCGTTGAGCCGGTTGCGCAGGTCCACGGCGGTGAGCGAGTCGAAGCCGAGTTCGCGGAAGGCCCGGTCGGCGGGGACGGCCTCGGGGGCGGAGTGGCCGAGGACCTTGGCGACCTGGGCGCGCACGGTGTCGAGGACGAGGGTGTCGCGCTCGGCCGGTGCGGCCTCGGCGAGGCGGCGGGCGAGGCCGCTGGTGGCGGGGGCGGCGGTGTCCTGCGGGGTGGCGGCGCTCAGTGCGCGCCGCGCGTCGGGGAGTTCGCCGAACAGCGGGCTGGGCCGCAGTGCGGTGAAGCCGGTGATGAACCGTTCCCAGTCGATGTCGGCGGCGACGACGACCGTGTCGTCCAGCTCCAGGGCGCGGTCCATCGCGGCGATGGCGGTGCGCGGGTCGATCATGCGGACGCCGCGGCTGGCGAGGATCTCGTGGGCCCGCTCGTCGTCGGCCATGCCGGCACCGGCCCACGGGCCCCAGACGAGGGAGGTGGCGGTGGCGCCGCGGGAGCGGCGGTGCTCGGCGAGGGCGTCGAGGTAGGCGTTGGAGGACGCGTAGACGCCCTGCATGCCGCTGCCCCACAGGCCGGAGATCGAGGAGAACAGCACGAACGCGTCGAGCGGGCGGTCGCCGAGGACGCTGTCGAGCACGGCCGCCCCGGCCACCTTGCCGGCGGCCAGCCGGGCGCTCTCGGCCAGGTCGGTGTCGGCGAGCGCGCTGGCCTGGCCCAGGCCGGCCGCGTGGACGACGACCCGCAGCGGCGGGCCCTCGGCGTCGATGTCGGCGACGAGCCGCGTCACGGCCTCGTGGTCCGCCATGTCGCAGGCGACGACGGTGACCTGCGGGCCCAGCGCGGTGAGCCGTTCGACGAGTTCACCGGCGCCGGGCGCGTTCATACCGGCCCGGCTGGTCAGCACCAGCCGCTCGGCGCCCCTCTCGGCGGCCCACCGCGCGACCTGCGCGCCGAGTCCGCCGGTGCCGCCGGTGACGAGGACGGTGCCGGTGGGCCGCGGGTCGCGTACCGGCGGCCGGTCCGCGGCCGAGGCGCGGACCAGCCGGCGGACGAGGACACCGGAGTCGCGTACGGCGGCCTGATCCTCGCCGTGGGCGCCGGTGAGGACGCCGGCGGCGCGGGCCCAGGCGCGGGCGTCGGGGCGGGCGGGCAGGTCGACGAGGCCGCCCCACAGCCGGGGGAACTCCAGGCCGACGACGCGGCCGATGCCCCAGACCCGGCTCTGGGCGGGGCGGGTCAGCGGGTCCCAGCTCGCGACGGAGACCGCGCCGCGGGTCAGGCACCACAGGGGGCCGCCCGGCGCGGTGTCGGCGAGGGCCTGGGCGAGGACGATCGTGGCGGCGACGCCGCGGGAGAGCGCGGGGTGGTCCTCCCGGGCCCGCTCCTCGAGGCCCAGCAGGGAGACGACTCCGGTGAACCCGTCGTCCGGCAGGTCGGCGCGGAGTGCGGCGATCCGCTCGGCCAGCGGCGCGCGGTCGACGTCGGCCGCCGTGACCGGCAGCCGCACCACCCGCGCGCCGTGCGCGGTGAGCGCCTCGACGCACTGCTCCCCGAACGCGGGGTCGTCGGCGTCGTCGGCGGACACCACGAGCCAGGTGCCGGTGAGCGTCGGGGCGGGGGTGGCGGTCAGGGGCCGCCAGACGACGCGGTAGCGCCATGCGTCGACGGTGGCGTCGAGGCGGCGCCGGTCGCGCCAGACGGCCAGGGTGTCGAGCGCCGGTGCGAGGGCGGCGCGCTGTGCCTCGCCGGTCGCTCCGAGCAGGGCGGTGAGGGCGTCGACATCCTGGCGTTCGACGGCTTCCCAGAAGCGGGCCTCGTCGGGCTGCGTGCTCCCCGCGGCGGGGGCGGGGGCGGGCTGTTCCGCGGGCGCGGACCCCAGCCAGAACCGCTCGTGCACGAACGGGTAGGTGGGCAGGTCGGCGCGGGTCGCGCCCGGCCGGGCGAGCAGCGGACGCCAGTCCACGTCGACACCGCCGACGTGGGCCTGGGCGAGCGCGGTGAGGAATCCGGTGGTGCTGTCCTCGTCGCGGCGCAGGGTGGCGAGCGAGAGCGCCTCGGAGCGGGCGGCCTCGATGGTGCCGAGGAGGGCCGTGGTGAGGACGGGGTGGGCGCTGGCCTCGATGAAGGCGTCGTGGCCCTGCCGCAGCAGCAGCCGTACCGTCTCCTCGAAGCGGACGGTGGCGCGGAGGTTGCCGTACCAGTACTCGGCGTCGAGGGCGTCGTCCTCCAGCGGGCCGGCGGTCACCGTGGAGTAGAACGGCACGGCGGGGGCGGTGGGCCGGATCCCGGTCAGCTCCGCCAGGAGCCGTTCCCGCAGGGACTCGACCTGGACGGAGTGCGAGGCGTAGTCCACCGGGACCGGCCGTGCCCATACGTCCGCCCTGGCGCAGTCCTCGAGGAAGGCGTCCAGGGCGTCCGGTTCGCCGGCCACCGTCACCGACGCCGGGCCGTTGACCGCGGCGACCGACACCCGGCCGTCGTGGGCGGCGATCAGCTCGGTCACCCGCTCCACCGGGGCGCCGACCGACGCCATGCCGCCCCGGCCAGACAGGGCGAGGATGGCCTTGCTGCGCAGCGCGACGACCTTCGCGCCGTCCTCCAGGGTCAGCGCGCCGGCGACGCACGCGGCGGCGATCTCGCCCTGCGAGTGACCCACCACGGCGGCGGGCCGCACACCGTGCGCCTGCCACAGCGCGGCCAGCGACACCATCACCGCCCACAGGGCGGGCTGGACGACGTCGACCCGGTCCAGCCAGTCGTCGGACTCCGAGCGCAGGACCGAGGTCAGTGACCAGTCGACGTGGGGTGCCAGGGCGTTCTCGCACGCGGCGATCCGCTCGGCGAACACCGGCGAGCCGTCCAGCAGGCCGGCGGCCATCCCCCGCCACTGGGAGCCCTGGCCGGGGAAGACCAGCACGGGCCGGGTGACCGGGCGGGCCGTGCCCCGCACCACGCCCGTGCCGGGTTCGCCGGCGGCCAGGGACTCCAGGCCCGCCACGAGGCCGGCGCGGTCGGCGGCCAGGACCACCGCGCGGTCCTCGAGGGCGGAGCGGTGCACGGCGAGGCCGAGTGCGACGGCGGGGAGCGGGGTGCCGGTGCCGGCCCGCGTGTACCGGGCCAGCCGGCCGGCCTGGGCCCGCAGGCCGGCCTCGCCGCGGGCGGACACGACGAAGGGCAGCGTGCCCGGCGTCGTGTGCGGTGCCGCGCCGTCCTCGTCCGCCGGGGCGGCGGGCTCGGTGACCGCCTCTTCGAGGATCACATGGGCGTTGGTGCCGCTGGCGCCGAACGCGGAGACGCCGGCCCGGCGCGGTTCACCGGCCGCGCGCGGCCAGTCGACGGTGTCGGTGAGCAGTTCGACCGCGCCGGACGACCAGTCGACGCGCGGCGTCGGCTCGTCGACGTGCAGCGTCCTGGGGAGGGTGCCGTGGCGCATCGCCATGACCGTCTTGATGACGCCCGCCACTCCGGCGGCGGCCTGGGTGTGGCCCAGGTTGGACTTCACCGCGCCCAGTCTGAGCGGCCGGTCGGGTGAGCGGCCGGGCCCGTAGGTGGCGATGAGGGCCTGGGCCTCGATGGGGTCGCCGAGCCGGGTGCCGGTGCCGTGCGCCTCCACGGCGTCGATGTCGGAGGGCGCCAGGCCCGCGTTGGCGAGGGCCTGTTCGATCACCCGTTGCTGGGAGGGGCCGTTGGGCGCGGTCAGGCCGTTGCTGGCGCCGTCCTGGTTGACCGCGGTGCCGCGGACGACGGCCAGGACGGGATGGCCGTTGCGGCGCGCGTCGGAGAGCCGCTCCACCAGGAGCATGCCGACGCCCTCCGACCAGCCGGTGCCGTCGGCGGCGGCGGCGAACGGCTTGCACCGGCCGTCGGGCGCGAGTCCGCGTTGCCGGCTGAACTCGATGAAGGCGGCCGGGGTGGCCATCACGGTCACCCCGCCGGCCAGGGCCAGGGTGCATTCGCCCTGCCGCAGCGCCTGGACGGCGAGGTGCAGGGCCACCAGGGAGGACGAGCAGGCGGTGTCCACGGTCACCGCGGGGCCTTCGAGCCCGAGGGCGTAGGAGACCCGGCCGGACATGACGCTGCCGACGCTGCCGGTGAGCGCGTAGCCCTCGACGCCGTCGGGCATGCGCTCCACACCGGCGCCGTAGCCGGTGGGTGTTCCGCCGACGAAGACCCCGGTGGGGCTTCCCTTCAGGCCGCGCCCGTCGACGCCGGCGCGTTCGAACGCCTCCCAGGCGGTCTCGAGGAGCAGCCGCTGCTGCGGGTCCATGGCGAGCGCCTCGCGCGGGCTGATCCCGAAGAAGCCGGGGTCGAAGTCGCCCGCGCCGTCGAGGAATCCGCCTTCGTGCGCGTAGCTGGTGCCGAGGTGGTCGGGGTCGGGGTGGTAGAGGGTGTCGACCGGCCAGCCCCGGTCGAGGGGGAAGTCACCGATCGCGTCGACGCCGTCGGCGACGAGCCGCCACAGGTCCTCGGGCGAACGGACGCCGCCGGGATAGCGGCAGGACATGCCGATGACGGCGATCGGCTCGGGCCGCTCCAGCTCCGCGATGCGGGCGCGGGCCCGCTGGAGGTCGACCGTGGCGCGCTTCAGGTAGTCCCGCAGCTTGTCTTCGCTGCCGCTCATGAGTGGTCACCTTTCGGGGCCTGCCCGGGGGCTTCGAGATGGTGGTCGAGCAGGGCGAACAGTTCGTCGTCGGAGGCGGTCTCGACGCCCGCCCCGTCCGGTGCCGCGGTGTCCTCCCTGCCGAGGGAGGAGAGCCGGTCCAGGAAGCGCCGCATGCGCAGCGCGACCCGGGCCCGGGTCTGCGGGTCCTCGTCCGCCACCCGGTCGAACGCGGCCTCCAGACCGTCGAGTTCGGCGAGGACGGGGGCGAGGAGGGAGCGGTCGCCGCCGGTCAGCTCGGCGCGCAGCCGGGCGGTCAGTTCGGCGGGGGTCGGGTGGTCGAACACCAGGGTGCCGGGCAGGTCGACGCCGGTGGCGCGGCTGAGCCGGTCCCGGAGGTCGACGGCGGTCAGCGAGTCGAATCCGAGGTCGCTGAACGCCTGGTCGGCCCGTACCTGGGCGCCCGAGGTGTGGCCGAGGACGGCCGCGACCTCGTCGCGCACCAGGTCCAGGAGGATGGTGTCGCGTTCGGCGGGGCCCGCCGCGGCCAGCCGTCCGGCCAGGCCGGGGTCGGCCGGGCCGGGGCCGGCCGCCGGGGCGGGCCGCGTGGCGAGGGCGGCGCGGGCCTCGGGAAGGCCGCTGAGCAGGGCGCTGGGGCGCAGGGAGGTGAAGCGGGGGGTGAAGGCGTTCCAGTCGACGTCGGCGACGATCACGCCGGTGTCTTCCAGGCGCACCGCACGCGCCATGGCCCGCACGGCGGCGGAGGGGTCCATCGCGCGCAGTCCGCGCCGGGCGAGCTGGTCCCCGTCGTCCTGCTCCGCCATGCCGCCGCCCGCCCACGGCCCCCACGCGAGGGACGTGGCGGCCAGGCCGCGGGTGCGCCGGTCCTCGGCGAGCGCGTCGAGGTGGGCGTTGGCGGCTCCGTAGACGCCCTGGGCGCCGCTGCCCCAGGCCCCGGCGATCGAGGAGAACAGCACGAACGCGTCGAGCGGACGGTCGCCGAGCACGGCGTCCAGGTGGGTGGCGCCCGCCGCCTTGCCCGCGGTGATCCGCGCGGACTCGACCGGGTCGGTGTCCGTGATCGGCGCGGCCTGGGTCACCCCGGCGGCGTGCACCACCGCGCGCAGCGGCGGCCCGTCGGCGTCGATGCGTCCCACGAGGGCCGCCACGGCGCTCCGGTCGGCCATGTCGCAGGTCTCGACGAGCACGCTCGTGCCGAGGGCGGTCAGTTCGGCCGCGAGTTCCTCGGCGCCCGGGGTCCGCGCGCCCCTCCGGCCGGCCAGGACGATCCGCTCGGCGCCCGCGGTGGCCGCCCAGCGTGCCACGTGCGCGCCCAGGCCGCCGGTGCCGCCGGTGACGAGGACCGTGCCGGCCGGCTGCCAGAGGGTGTCGTCGCTGTCGGCGGACGCGGCCGGCGCGGACGCGCGGGCCAGGCGCCGTACGCGGACGCCGTCGGGACGGATCGCCACCTGGTCCTCGGCGCCGTGGGCGAGGACGTCGGCGAGGCGGGAGAAGACGTCGGTGCGGCTCGGCGTCCCGGGCCCGTCCGGTACGGCGTCACACGTCGACGGGTCGTCGGACGTGCTCGTCGTGGCGGTGTCCGGGGCCGTGATGTCCACCAGGCCGCCCCAGAGGCCGGGCAGTTCGAGCGCGGCGCTCCGGCCGAGCCCCCAGATCTGCGCCTGTGCGGTGTGGGTCAGCGGGTCGGACGGCCCGGTGGAGACGGCGCCGGAGGTCACGCACCACAGTCGGCCGCCGGGGCCGGTGTCGGCGAACGCCTGGAGGAGCGCGAGGGTCGCGGCCAGGCCCTGGGTGAGACCGGGCAGATCGCGGTGGTCGCCCGGCAGGTCGGCCAGGAGCGACACGACGCCGTCGAGGGGGCCGAGTCCGCTCAGCCGCTCGGCGAGCGGGCCGCGTGCGCACTCGGGGGTGTCGACCCGGAGCCGGGTCACGCGGGCCCCGCGCTGTTCGAGTGCCCGTGCGCACGTGTCGGCGAGACGGCTCCCCGGACGGCTCACCACCGCCCATGTGCCGGTCAGCCGGGCATCCGTCGGTCCCGGCCAGGGGGCCCACTCGGCGCGGTACCGCCAGGTGTCCGGGTCGTCCGTGGCGCCGCCGTGGGCGGTCCGTGGGTCCGGCAGCGGGTCCAGCCAGTAGCGCCGGCGTTGGAACGCGTAGGTCGGCAGGTCGACGGGGGCGTCGCCGTGGCCCGTGAAGAAGACGGACCAGTCCACGGGTGTGCCGTGCGCGTGCAGCGCGCCCAGGGCGGAGACGAGGGCGGCCCGCTCCGGCCGGCCGCGGCGGACCGCCGGGACCGCGAGCGTGTCGGAGGCCGGGCCGAGGCACTCGCGGGCCATCGCGGTGAGCACCCCGTCGGGGCCGACTTCCAGCAGCACGGTCCCGTTCCGGACGTCCAGCGCGGTGACGCCGTCGGCGAAGCGGACCGGTTCACGGACCTGGCGCACCCAGTACTCCGGGTCCTCCAGCTGACCCGGCGCGGCGACCTCACCCGTGAGATCGGAGACGACGGGGATCTGCGGGGCCGCGTACGACACCCCCTCCAGCACCGTGCGGAA
>NZ_JAGMUJ010000215.1 GCF_019049255.1 Streptomyces sp. AC558_RSS880
ACTGGATCCGGAGCGGCCGGCGTTCTAGCCCGCCGCACTCCGCGGGTAGCTCCGCGTTTCCGCAGGCAGTTCCGCGTTTCCGCGGGCAGTCGTGCCGCGGGGCGGCACGGGTGGGCGCGACGGCACCCCGCTGACGCCGGGCTGCGTGACACCCCCCGCTGAGCTGACCCCGGTGACTGCTGGGCGGGGGTGGGTCTGCGCTCGCCCCGCTGGAGGGGTGCCGCTGCGCCCACCCGTGCCGCCTGGGGGCACCTCCCAGGCCCTTGAGGCACTGGGGGAGGCACGATTGCCCGCAGTTACGCGATACGCACGTCACAGGTCCGCTGCAACGG
>NZ_JAGMUJ010000029.1 GCF_019049255.1 Streptomyces sp. AC558_RSS880
GACCGCACCCCCTGCCCGGCCCACGCCGCCCCCGCCCCCGCACCCCACCGCCTGGGACGACGCGCACCCGCGGCCCCTCGCCCCCGACTCCGCACCCCTGCCCGCATACGGCACCGGTTCGCTCGCCGACCTGCTGCCCACGCTCGCCGCCGGCATGGCCGTCCCCGGTACGACCGCCGCGATCCCCGAGCTGACCCCCGCCGACCGGAACTGCGTGTTCCTGATCGACGGGCTGGGCTGGGAGCAGCTGAAGGCGCACCCGGACGAGGCCCCCTTCATGACGTCCCTGCTGGCCTCCTCGCGCGGCGGCACCGGAAGCCCGATCACCGCCGGATACCCGGCCACGACCGCCACCTCCCTGGCCTCCGTCGGCACCGGCCTGCCGCCGGGCGCGCACGGCCTGCCCGGCTACACCGTGCGCAACCCGGACACCGGCGAGCTGATGAACCAGCTGCGCTGGCAGCCCTGGACCCCGCCCGGCCCCTGGCAGCCGTACCCCACCGTCTTCGAGCTGGCCCACCGCGCGGGCGTGCACGCCGCGCAGGTCACCTCCCCGGCCTTCGCGAACACCCCGCTGACCAAGATCGCGCTCAGCGGCGGCAGCTTCCACGGGCGGCTGTCCGGCGAGGAGCGCATGGACGTCGCGGCCGAGCAACTGGCCGCCGCCGACCGCTCCCTGGTCTACACGTACTACGCCGAGGTCGACGGCGCGGGCCACCGCTTCGGCGTCGACTCCGACACCTGGCGCGGCCAGCTCATGTACGTCGACCGCCTGGTCCAGCGCCTGGCCGAACAGCTCCCCCCGCGCAGCGCGCTCTACGTCACCGCCGACCACGGCATGATCGACGTCCCCTTCGACGAGGACCACCGCATCGACTTCGACGAGGACTGGGAGCTGAAGGCGGGCGTCGCCCTGCTCGGCGGCGAGGGCCGCGCCCGGCACGTCTACGCCGTACCGGGCGCCGCGAACGACGTGCTGACCTGCTGGCGCGAGGTGCTCGGCGAGCAGTTCTGGGTGGCCTCGCGCGACGAGGCGATCGAGGCGGGCTGGTTCGGGCCCGCGGTCGACGAACGCGTGTACCACCGGATCGGCGACGTGGTCGCCGCCGCGCGGGACGACGTCCTGCTGATCGCCTCCGAGCGGGAGCCCAGGGAGTCGGCGATGGTCGGCAACCACGGCTCGATGACCCCCGCCGAGCAGCTGGTCCCGCTGCTCGAAGTACGCTCCTGACCCTCCGCCCGCAACCCCTGCCGAAAGGTGCTCCACCTCCCATGCCCGAGTTGGTGTTCTTCTCCGGAACGATGGACTGCGGGAAGTCGACGCTGGCTCTCCAGATCGAGCACAACCGTTCGGCGCGCGGCCTGACCGGCATGATCTTCACTCGTAACGACCGGGCCGGCGAGGGCAAGCTGTCCTCCCGCCTCGGCCTGGTCACGGACGCGGTGGAGGTCGGCGACGGCGCGGACCTGTACGCGTACCTCGTCGACCACCTCTCCCAGGGCCGGCGCGCGGACTATGTGATCGCGGACGAGGCGCAGTTCCTGGCCCCGGAGCAGATCGACCAGCTCGCGCGCGTGGTGGACGACCTGGAACTCGACGTCTACGCCTTCGGCATCACGACGGACTTCCGCTCCAAGCTGTTCCCCGGCTCCCAGCGGCTGGTGGAACTGGCCGACCGGGTCGAGGTGCTCCAGGTGGAGGCCCTGTGCTGGTGCGGCGCCCGCGCCACGCACAACGCGCGCACGGTCGGCGGGGTCATGGTCGTCGAGGGCGCCCAGGTGGTCGTCGGCGACGTCACCGGCTCCGCGGACGAGGTCGGCTACGAGGTCCTGTGCCGCCGTCACCACCGCCGCCGCATGACGGCCGCGACGGCGCACGCGGCGGCCCTGTCGCCCGACGTACTGCCGGTCACGTCGGACTGACCGTGTGGTCGTGGGGCACCGGTGGGTTCGGGGGGCGGCAAGGGAATCGTGGGTGCGACCTCCCGTCGTGCACCGGTGCGGCTGAGGGACGGGTGCGGCGAACGCACCGGCCGCAGGTCCGGGACCTGGGCCGCGAGAGCCAGAGCCTCGAGGCGGCAGCCGAGGGCCGTGAACCCCACGAGCCCCGGGGAGGGAGGCGTGAGCGGCCGAACACCCACTGGTATCGGGTGAGTCGAGGGTCGAACTCGACGAAGTGGCCGACTCGCAGCCTCGGCTCTCCCTAGGCTGGGGAGCGATCGACTGCACAGTCATGGCAAGGCGGAAGAGAATGATGCGCGGCCTCACCGAGGCGAACCTCAAGGCGCTGGCCGGCGGCCGTTCCTTCGAACGAGCCCTCGGGTATCTCGACGCGGTGTCCGGGATCGAGGTGGGGGACGGCTGGGTCACCGCGAGTGTCCACGGGGCGGAGCGGTACGAGGCGGAGCTGACTCTGGACGGGCCCGGCGGGCTGTCCGGCGCGTGCGACTGCCCGTACGGTCTTGAGGGCAACTTCTGCAAGCACCTGGTCGCCCTCGGTCTGACCGTGCTCGCCCGGCCGGAGAGCCTGCCGCGGCAGCGGAAGGCGGCCCGGGAACGCGCGCAGGACCTCGACGGGTGGCTGTCCGCCCTGTCCAAGGACGAGTTGCTCGCCCTGCTGCGGGAACAGATCGACGAGGACCGGCAGGTGCGGCGACGCCTGGAACTACGGGCCGCGAGCGCCCGAGGAGACCTCACCGCGGTCCGTTCCCGTATCCGCGACCTGCTCGACATCGGCCCCTTCGCGCAGTACGGCTACGTCGAGTACGCCGATGCCCGCGCCTACGCCGACCAGGCCCGGCAGGCGGTGTCCGCGATCGGCGCGCTGACCGGCTCGGGCCGGGCCGCCGACGCGATCACCCTGGCGCGGGAGGCGATGCGGCTGCTGGCCGAGGCGGTGGGAAGCGTCGACGACTCCGACGGCCGGCTCGGGGAGATCGGTGCGGGCCTCGCCGGCGCCCACCTCGACGCGTGCCGCGCGGCGCGTCCCGACCCCGAGGAGCTCGCACGCTGGCTGGTCGGCCATGTGCTGGGCGACACCGACGACGGCCTGACCGACATCGATCCGCTCGACTACGACGACGTCCTCGGAGAGGAGGGCATGGCCGTCCTGCGGAAGCTGGCCGTCGAGGCGTGGCGGCGCAACCGCCGCGGCTGGGCGGAGAAGTACCTGATGGAGCGTCTGGCCAAGGCCGGGGGAAACGTCGACGCGGTGATCGCCGTGCACGCGGCCGATCTCGCACCGAACGGCCACACCCACCTGGTCATCGCCCGTGAGCTGGAGGCCGCCCGGCGTTTCGACGAGGCCCTGGACTGGGCGGAACGCGGTGTCCGGGACGCCCGGGACCTCTCCGCCGTGGACACCGCCCTCGTCGACCACCTCTGCGAACGCTATGCGCGGGCGGGCCGGATCGCCGACGCCGTCGCCGTGCGCCGCGACCACTTCGGCGCCCGCCGCTCACTGCTCGCGTACCAGCAGCTGCGCGCCGCCGCGCGGGCCGCGGACAGCTGGCCGGCCGAGCGCGAGGGAGCCCTCGCCCTGCTGCGCGCCGACGCGGAGCGGCCACGACGGAGCTGGTACGACGGCCCCGTCCTGGTCGACGCTTTGCTCGACGACAAGGATGTCGATGCCGCCTGGCAGGCCGCTGCCCAGACCGGCGCCCACGACCGGCAGTGGCTCACGCTTGCCGACCAGGCGCGGGCCACCCGTCCCGCCGACGCGCTCGGCGTCTACCTGCGCCTGGCCGAGCCGCTGACCAAGGAGACCGGCAACAGGGTCTACGAGCAGCTCGTCGGCCTGCTGCTGAGCATCCGCGACTGCCACCGCCACCTGGGCACGGAAGACGAGTTCGCCGCTTACGTCACCGCCTTGCGCATCGCCCAGAAACGCAAGCGGAACCTGATGCGGCTGTTGGACGAGCACGGTCTGTGAGCCGGACGGCTTCTCGGAGATCCGTCCGGTCCACGACCCCCTGCCTTCCGATGGTGCTCTTCACGCGGCCGGAACCCGGCCATCGGATCAGTACCACGAGCGCGTTCAAGGGAGTGTCGTTCCCGTGCACGACGGCCACGACGGCCCGCACGGCGGCACTGTCGCCCGGCGTGCTGCCCGTCTCCGCCGTCTGACGCACCGATGGCGCCCCCTGCGCGCGGGCGGCGTGCGGAAGACTTCATTCAAACAGGTGATCGACAATACGACCGATCCCGCTATGATCTTCCACGGCAAGGCTGTAGCGCAGAGGTCGTCGCGCCCTAGCATCAAGCTGGAGGACGTCGGTTCGAATCCGACCGGCCTTGCCGCCCTTGTCGTGGAGGAACGTCGATTGGCGTCGGTCCGTCCTGGGCGGGCGGAGGGCGGTGCCGCCCTCGGCGGGCCGGGCACCGGCGATGGACCGGTGGAGTGGTGATGACGCAGCCGACACCCGTGCGCTGCCCGGCGATCGAGCACCCGGACATCCCGATCAGTGACCCTGTCGGCCTGGACCCGCTGCTGGACCGGCTGAGGTCGGATCGGGCGGTGGAGACCGACGAGACGTTCCCGCTCGGCACCGTGCGCGCGGACGGCCGTGTCGACCTGTGCAAGCAGGGCCTCGGAGCGGCCGGCGCCGCCCGGCTGATGCCCGTCGCCGCCGCCTCACCGCACGCCCGGCACGTCCTGCTCGGCACCAACGCCATCGGCGACGAAGGGGCGTCGACGGTCGCCCGCGCGCTCGTCGACGGCCACGGCCTGCACACGCTCTACCTCGGCTGCAACCGCATCGGCCCGGAAGGCGCCGGCGCGCTCGCGGACACGCTCTCCGCGGACGACACCGTCCGCGCCCTGTGGCTCAAGCGCAATCCGGTGGGCGACGACGGCGTGGCGGCGCTCGCCGCGATGCTCCGCCGCAACACCACGCTGCGCACCCTCGACCTGGTCAACACCGGTGTCACCACCAGGAGTCTGCGCGCGCTGCTCGACGCCCTCACCGGCCGCCCGCGCCCGGTGGAACGCCTCTTCCTCGGCGGGAACGGCCTGACCGCCGACGCCGCCGGCCTGCTGGCGGCGCTGATCCGTGAGGCGGGCGTGCGCGAGCTGTACCTGCCCGCCAACCACCTCGGCGACGAGGGCGCCGCCGTCCTCGCGGCGGCCGCCGCCGACTCCGGGGGACCGGTGCGCCTGGGCCTGGGCGGCAACGGCATCGGCCCCGCCGGGGCGCGCGCCCTCGCCGACGCCCTGGGCGCCATCGAGACGCTCGACCTGGGGCGGCCGATGTCGGAGCGGAGCCTCGGCGCCCCCGCCAACGCCACCGGCGACGAAGGTGCCCTCGCCCTGGCCGCCGCGCTCGCGGGCAGCCCGCTGCGCCGGCTGGAGCTGTGCCACACCGGGCTCACAGGCCGGGGCGCGAAGTCCCTGCTGGCAGCGGTGCCGGACGACTCACCGCTGGAGTACGTCGGTCTGGGGCCCGGACTGCCCCGGAAGGTGAAGCGGTCCTTCACCCAGCGCCTGCGGCCCGTGGCCGGGGCCCACCCCGACCTGCGCGCGATAGGAAGTGTCTACCGTTGAGCGGCCGCCCCGAACTCCCCTGTTTCCCACCGGAGGAGGCGGCGAGCTGGCGGCGGGTCCGCCGCTACGCCGTGCCCCGGAGGATGATCGAGCGCGCGACCGAACGCCGTACGGCCGGTGACTGGCGGGGCGCGTGCGCGGCGGCCGGCGTGGACGTCGACATCGACCTGCCGGAGGTCGCCGAGCACTGCGGCGACGACGTCGCCGCGGCGCTGGCGGACGACCTGCGCCACCTGGTCCCGGACCTGGTGCGCTGGCACCTGCCCCGGGTGCTGGGCGGACGGACCACCCTCGACACCGACCGCACCGTCGTCCTCGCCCGCTACCGGCCGGTGCGGGCGGGCGAAGGCCCCCGCTCCACGCCGTACCTGCACCTCACCACGCCCGCGATGCTGGAGGGCCCGCAGCGGATCACCCTGCGGTTCCGCACGGTCGCGGACGAGAAGAGCGCCGGCGTCTTCGGGAGCCCGACCGAGGACTGGCGGTACGCCCGGCACCTGTGGGACGCGCGGCACACCGCCGAACTGCGCGAGCGGTGCGGCGGCGGCACCGAACGGCCCCCCTTCTTCCACACCGACGGCCGGCCGCGCCGTACGGACGAACTGCCCACGGCCGATCCCGGCCCCGGTGACGCGGCGGCCCGGGCCGAGTGGGTCACCTTGCTGCACCAGAAGGGCGAGGTCGAGGCGGCCTTCACCGCGGCCGGGATCGAGGTCGACCTGACACCCCCGGCCGGCGGCCCCGGCTGGTACCGGGCCGATCCGACGGAACTCCTCGGCCGGCTCGCGCTCGACCACACCCGTCTGGAGCGGGAGGTCCGCCGGCTGAAGGACGAGGGTGTCGGCGACCGCTTCCTCGTCGTCGGCGACTGGCGCACACGCATCCTGCTGGAGCCGACGGCCACCGGTCTCGGGGTCAGGGCCGTCGACCGCGGGGAGGCCAAGGGCGTGCCCTTCCTGGCCGGGGCGCTCTGGCGCAGGCTCCCCGACCTCGACCTGCTGCACGTCGGCGGAGTCGAGCCGGAACACCTGCATCCGCTGGTCCGCGAGGCGCTGTTCCCCGACCTCCGGGTCGCCGACGGGACCGGCGGCCCACCGGGCCCCGCCGTCCCCGAACCCGTCCGGGTGCGCTGCCGCGGCGAATGGCACGAGGTGGGCTTCCGCCCGGGCGGTCTGCTCCGCATGCCGCACAGCGACGAGGAGCAGCAGCGCGAACGGGCCCTGCGCGCGTTCGGCGGCGCCGTCGCCGGGTGCTTCGCCGTCGAGCAGACCTGGGCGTCGGGCGACGGCCGGCTGCCGAAGGCGCTGCGCGCCCAGCGGCAGGACCTGTTCCTGCGCGCCCAGCACGGCGACACCCACGGCGTGCTCCACCTCCTGGACGCCGGCGTGGATCCCCGGGTCCGCGACGCCTCCGGACGCTCGCTGCTCCACGTACTGCACCTCCTCGACCACGAACCGCTCCTGCCCCGGCTGCTCGCGGCGGGGCTCGACCTGGAGGCCCGGGACCAGCGGGACCGCACACCGCTGTTCGTGGCGGTCAACGACGGCGGTTCCAGGGCCCTCGTGGAGGCACTCCTCGCCGCCGGCGCCCGGATCGACGTGGAAGACCAGATGGAGTTGTCGCTGGCCCAGGTCATCCGCCGCTACAAGCGTTCCGACCTGGCCTTCCTCCGGAAGCGCGTCCGGGAGGAACACCCGGGCCTCGGGGCCGACTGGTGGGACGAGTACATGGACCGCAACGAGCAGGAGGAAGCGGACGACCACGAGCCTGTCGAGCCCGAGGCCGAGGCCGACGAGCCCGAGCCTTACGAGCCCGAGCCCGACGAGCCCGGATTCGCCATGTACAGCAAGGAACCGCCGTTTTGAGCACCGACCCCGCTCCCCGCACCGGACCGGCCCCGCTGGCTGCCGCGGACGACCTCGTCGCCAGGCTGCGCACGCGGCGCACCGAACCCGCGGCCAACCCCCAACTGGAGGCGCTCGCCCTGGCCGTGACGGCCAATCAGCCGGTCCTGCTGTGGGGCGAACCGGGCATCGGCAAGTCCGCCGGCCTGGAGCAGCTCGCCGCCGGACTCGGCCTGCCGCTGGAGACGGTCATCGCCAGCGTGCACGAACCGTCGGACTTCGCGGGACTGCCGATCGTCGGGGAGGACCCGGCCGTGACCGGGGTGCCGATGGCCCCGCCCGACTGGGCGGTCCGGCTCACCCGCGCCGGACAGGGCCTGCTCTTCTTCGACGAACTGTCCTCCGCGCCGCCGGCCGTGCAGGCGGCGCTGCTGCGGGTCGTGCTCGAACGCCGGGTCGGCAGCCTCGTCCTGCCCGACGCGGTACGCATCGTCGCCGCCGCCAACCCGCCGTCGAGCGCCGCGGACGGCTGGCACCTCAGCCCGCCGCTCGCCAACCGCTTCGTCCACCTCGACTGGACCCACGACCCGGCCACGGTCGCCCGCGGCATGGCCGGCACCTGGCCGGAGGTGGCCGTTCCCGCGGTCGATCCGGCCAAGGTGCCCGGTGCCGTCGCGCGGGCCCGCGGCGCGGTCTCCGGATTCCTCACGGCCCGCCCGGGACTGGTCCACCACATACCCGCCGACGCCGAGAGCCGGGGCCGCTCCTGGCCGTCGCCCCGCACCTGGGAGATGGCGCTGCGGCTGCTCGCCACGGGATACGCGACCGGCGCCGGCCGCGAGGCGACGGCCGCCGCGCTCACCGGTGCCGTCGGGGACGGCGCGGGCATCGAGCTGCTGTCGTACTTGGAACACCTCGACCTGCCCGACCCCGAGCGGGTCCTCGCCGACCCCGACGCGTTCGCCCTGCCCGAGCGCGGCGACCGCCAACTCGCCTTCCTCATCGCGGTCGTCGCCGCCATCCAGAGCGACCTCACCCGGCCCCGCTGGGAGGCCGGCTGGGCGGTCCTGGCCAAGGCCGTGGACGCGGGCGTACCGGACGTGGCCGCCCGGGCCGCCACCGACCTCGCGTCGATGCGCCGGCTCGACTGGCCCGTACCCCCCGGCATCGACGGGTTCCTGGACCTGCTGCAGATGTCCGGGGCCCTGCCCGGCGGCCGCTGAGACCCACGAGCATGACGGACCCCCGCAGCCGCCTGGACACCACCAAACTGCTCGCCGCCCGCTACCGCGCGGCGAACGACCGCCCCTACCTGGCGTCGGCCCTGTACGCCCTCACCGTCGTGCCCAGCCCCGACGTGCCGACGATGGGCGTGGACCGCCACTGGCGCTGCTACGTGTCGCCCGCCTTCGTCGACGCGACCCCCGTGGAGGAACTCGCGGGCGTCTGGATCCACGAGGTGGCACACCTGCTCCGTGACCACCACGGCCGCGCCGGCCGGCTCCCCGCCGCCGACCAGCGCGACCGGTACCGCGTCAACGTCGCCCAGGACTGCGAGATCAACGACGACCTCCTCGCCGACGGCCTGCGCCTGCCCGCCGGACGCGTCGAGCCCCGCCTCTTCGGCCTCCCCGACGGGCAGCTGTTCGAGGCGTACCTGCCGCGACTGCCCCCGCACGTGAGGGAACACGACTGCGGATCGGGCGCCCACGGCCGCCCCGCGCCCTGGGACCTCCCCGGATCCGCCGGCCCCGCCGCGCTCGGCGACGTCGAGGCCCAGGCGCTGCGCCGACTCACCGCCGAGGCGATGCGCGCCCACCAGCGCACCCGCGGCACCCTGCCCGCGGGCTGGCAGCGCTGGGCCGAGGAGCTCCTGGAACCCACGGTGGACTGGCGGCAGGCGCTCTCCGGCGCGGTCCGGGAAGCCGCCGCGTGGGCCGCAGGGGCCGTCGACTACACCTACCGCCGCCCGTCGCGCCGCACCCCGGCGCTGCGCGGCGTCGTCCTGCCCAGTCTGCGCCGTCCGCTGCCCCGGGTGGCCGTCGTCGTCGACACCTCGGGCTCGATGGGCGACGCGGAACTCGCCGCCGCCCTGGGGGAGATCACGGGCGTCCTGCGCGAGGTCGGCGTGCGCGGCAACCGCGTCACCGTCCTCGCCTGCGACGCCGACGTGCACGCCGTGTCCCGGGTGACGTCCACCGAGCAGGTCACCCTCGGCGGCGGGGGCGGCACGGACATGCGCGTCGGCATCGACGCCGCCCTCGCGGCCCGCGACCGCCCCTCGATCGTCATCGTCCTCACCGACGGACTCACCCCCTGGCCGGACGAGGTCCCGTCCTGCCGCCTGATCGCGGCCCTGATCGGCGACGGCGCGCCCCAGCCCCCGCACTGGGTGGAGACGGTGCGCGTCACCATCTGACGAAGGCGGAGCAGACGACCACGCGGACCCACCCCCGTCGACCACGAACTCGTCCGGGCCGCGGCGCACGTCGCCCGCACGCGCTGCCGGGGCGACAACCACACCATGGCGGCCGCGGTCCTTCGCCCCGCCGGCCCGGCCGCCCGCGGTCGACCTCGCGCCGCTCGTCGGCACGTACCGGCGTGAGGGCGTGGTCATCACCGTGGCCGAGCAGGACGGCGCGGGACACGCGGTGTACGAGTTCGTCGACGGCATGAAGGACTTCTCCGAACCCCCGGAGATCGACCTGGTGCCGGTGACGGACACGGTCTTCGCCGGTACGGGGGTGGGCGCGGCGTTCAGCGAGGACTGCAGCCCGTGGTCTTCTCCACGTTGCGGGACGGCACGGGCTGTGTCCACATCGGCATGCGCCGCGGTCCCCGGACCGCGTGACACGGCTGCGCCGCGCGGAGCCCGGGTTCCCTCCCCGGCTCCGGCCAGGACGAATCCGACGCCTTCCGCACGTCCGCCAGGTCACGCCGCGACGCGTTCGCTCACGCCTTGCTCCGGATGAGCGCGCCCCAGCCCTGTTCCAGGAGGTCGAAGGCCCGGTCGGCGACCTCGCGGGGGGGCGTGGGGGTGGGCCGCGCGGGGGGCTTCGAGGGCGAAGTGGGCCAGGGCGGCGCCGCCGCGGCCGACGGCGACCGCGGCCTGTTCGCCCAGCGCAACAGCGGCGACCACATCCGCGTCCACCTCATCCAGCGCGTCCCGGCCGACTGGATCACCGCCGGCGGCCTCACCCTCCAGGACACCGACGGCATCCGCGCCCACCTCCTGGAGCGCTACCGCGACTGGTCACCCCGGCTGCGCCGGCTGATCAGCGACAACGACGGCCCCTCCGTCGACCGCCCGATCTTCGCCCTTCCCGTCCCGCACACCTGGGAGCACAACCCCACGGTGACCCTGCTCGGCGACGCCGCCCACCTCATGCCCCCGCTCGGCGTCGGCGTCAACCTCGCCATGCTGGACGCCTGTGAACTCGCCCTCGCCCTCGCCCTCGCCCGCCACGACACCGTCGGCGAAGCCGTCCGCACCTACGAGAAGACCATGCTCCCCCGCTCCACGGAGACGGCCCGGCTCCTCGACGGTGCCGCCGCCGAGCTGCTCTCCACCGAGCTGCCCGACTTCGCCACCACCGATCACCGCTGACACCCTGGGGCGGGCCGAGGGGGCAACCGGGTCCCCGTCACTCCCGCCCGATCAGGAACACCTGGTCGTCCTCGCCCCGTTCCGCGCAGCGCTCCATCACGGCCGCCGCGCCCGCCTCCCCGGCACCCCCGCGGATGCCCACGCACAGCGCGTCGTCCTGTGCCGACCGCAGCCGCCACCCGTCCGTGCCGTCGGCCCGCTCGATGCGGAACCACTGGGAGTCGCCACCCGCCCGGCAGTCCTTCCAGGGTTCGAGCGTGCCCTTGAACGCTCCGTCGCCCAGGACGGTGAGGCAGCCGGGGCCGTGCACCGGGTGGTGGAACTGGATCTGGTACAGGCCGTCGTCCGCCCGCTGGAGGTACACGCGTGGAGGGACGGCCTCCGCGCAGGGCCGCTCCACCGCGACCAGCTTGGACTCGTCGGTGCCGGCCGCGCGGACGTCCCCGTCGGTCAGGCACAGCTCGGGTGCGCGCGCCGGGCGGACGCGTGAGAAGCCGGCGGCTGGGCCGGGGGCGACCGCCGGGTTCGTGGTCGCCTCCCCGTGCGCCGCACCGCCGGTGGGTTTCCCGTCGTCCTGCTCGAACAGCACCGTCGCGCCGACGGCGAGCAGCGCGACCGTGCCGAGGGAGGCGATCGTGGCGGTCAGGGCGGTCCTGCCGCGACCGGTGCCCGCCGACTCCGGTGGCCGGCCCGGGGATTCCGGTTCCTGGTCCGTCCCCTCGGCCTCAGGGACCTCCCCGGCCGCCAGCCGCTCCCTGGCCGCCAGCCACTCCGGCACGTCCCGCCCGGCACCGCACGCCCGGACCAGCGCCGCGACCACCTCCGCGCGCGGCAGCGCGTCCCGCCGCAGGACGTCGGCCAGGGTGCTGCGCGCCAGCACCTCGTCGCGCTCGGCGGCCCGTTGCTCCAGCTGACGGTAGGTCAGTCCGCTGCGCTTCTTGAGCTCCCGCAGCAGGGCGACGTACTCGTGTGCCGTCCGCGCATCCGCGGGATTCACGCCCTCCGAGACCACCATGCCGTCATTCTCATCACCCCCGTCACGGTAGGCAACTCTTGTCCGGCGCAGATCGGACAGCCCAACTGCGAATCCAGGACGAGCCGTTGACCAGGACGGACGGTCTTCCCCCTGTCCCGGACACCTCAAGTCCTTGCCGGACAGGATCCGCCCGCCAAGACTCCGGTACTGCCGCCGCGTTCCGGCCCCACGGGGGTGGACCGGACGCGGCGCCGCCACCGAACCCGTTCACGACAGAAGGAGTCGCCCCATGTCCACGCACCGGCTGCGCACCCGGATCGCCCCGCTCGCCCTCACCACCGCCCTGGTCGGCGGTCTGGCCGTCACCACGACCGCGACCGCCCCGGACGCCCACGCGGCGGGGAGCAGCTACTACCTGTACTTCAAGAAGAACACGTCCAACCCGATCAACTCCAAGCTCTACCTGATGAAGAGCATCGCCAACGCCAAGGACAAGGTCGTCGCCAAGTACCGCGCCGGCTCCGGCAACGGCAGCCAGAACGAGTGCGCCACCAACAAGGGGTGGCTGCCCGGGACCAACACGAAGAACGGCAAGTACAAGATCGAGTTCCACCGCACGAACTTCGACGGCATCATCAACGGCTACGTCATCAAGCTGTCCGACAAGAAGTGCAGCAAGGGCACCAAGCGCACGGAACTGTTCGTGCACAGCGAGATGAAGCCCAACGGCAAGCAGGGCACCATCGAGTCCGAGCGCTGGGACGGCACGCGCGACTACTACTCCAACGGCTGCATCAAGCTGAAGCCGGCCGACATCAAGGACCTCTTCGCCAAGGCCAAGCGCTACGGCTGGCCGAAGACGCTGTACGTCGTCAAGTAAGCCGCGCGGAAGCCGCCGGCGGTGGACAGGAGCCCGCGCGTCAGCGCGGGCTCCTCAGCAGCGCGAACCGCGCTCCCTCCGGGTCCGCCACCGCGGCGACGCGGCCGTGGACGCCGTCGCGGGGCGGTTCGAGGACCCGGCCGCCCAGGCGGAGGACCCGGCCCACCGCGTCGTCGGCGTCGGCCACCGTGAAGTACGTCGTCCAGTGCGGGCCCCGGTGCCGGGGGAGGGCGTCGCCCACGCCGTGGACGCCGGCCACGGGGCGGCCGTCCAGGCACAGGGTGATGTGGCCGGGGTCGGCGGAGATCCCCGGCTCCTCGTCGTGACCGAACACGGTCTCGTAGAACTTGGCGGTACGGGCCGACTCGAAGGTCGTCAGTTCGTGCCAGGCGGGCGTGCCGGGCACACCGGTGACGGCGGTGCCCGGGTTCGCGGCCGCCTGCCGGACGCCGAAGACGGCACCGCAGGGGTCGGAGCCGATCGCCAGCCGGCCGGAGTCGGCGGCGTCCAGCGGGCCCACCCCGATGGTGCCGCCGCACGACCGCACCACGTCCGCCGTCAGGTCCACGTCGTCCGAGGCGAAGTAGGGCGTCCAGGCGACCGGCAGTTCACGGTCCGGCGGCAGCACGCCGATGCCGGCCACCTCACGCCCGTCGAGCAGGGCACGCACATACGGGCCGAGTTGCCGGGGGCCGGGGCTGAACTCCCAGCCGAACAGCGCCCCGTAGAACTCCTCGGTCGCCTCCAGGCCGTGCACCATCAGGCTCACCCAGCAGGGTGTGCCGGGCGTGTGCCGGGCGGGCGCCTCGCCGTTCGGGCGGGCGTTCCCCCGTGCGTCGGTCATCGTCACTCTCTTCTCGGCCGCCGCGCGGTGGCCGTGCTCTCCTCGACCCGGCGGGGTCGCATCGCGTGCGGTCCGCGGGTGATCCCCGTGCCGATCGGGGCACCGGCCGCGGTCCGTTCCGGTGCACACTCCCGCGCGGGCCCTGTTCCCGGAGGATGCCCGATGCGCGAGTCCTCGTCCCCTTCGGCGCGCTTGCCGACGGGAGTCGATCGGTTGTACAGCATGTGCCCGATCCGGTACGCCTTGTGATCGGGGTCGTCCGGCCGAGCAGAGTAGCCGGACGTGGGCGACTCGGCCACCCCGTGCGCGAGGATGGTGGCCATGAACGCCATCATCTCCGCATCCGAACTCGCGAGCGCACTGGCGGGCGCCAACCCGCCGGTGCTGCTCGACGTCCGCTGGCAGCTCAGCGTGGCCACGGCGGCCGGTGAGCCGCCGTTCGACGGGCGGGCCGCGTACGAGGCCGGGCACCTTCCCGGCGCCGTCTTCGTCGACCTCGACGAGGAGCTGGCGTCCGCGCCGGGCGGTCACGGACGCCATCCGCTGCCGGACCTCGCGGTGTTCGGCGCCGCGATGCGGCGGGCGGGCGTGTCGTCCGGGACGCCGGTGGTCGTGTACGACGGGGGCATGGGCTGGGGTGCCGCCCGTGCGTGGTGGCTGCTGCGCTGGACGGGTCACCCGGACGTGCGGGTCCTCGACGGCGGGTTGCCGTCCTGGGAGGGGCCGTTGGAGACGTCGGTGCCGCGGCCGGCCGAGGGGGACTTCGTACCGGTGCCGGGGGCGGCCGGGCTGCTCGACGCCGACGGTGCGGCGGCGCTGGCGCGTTCGGGGGTGCTGCTGGACGCCCGCGCGGGGGAGCGGTACCGCGGTGAGGTGGAGCCGATCGACCGGGTGGGCGGGCACATCCCCGGCGCGGTCTCGGCGCCCACGACGGAGAACGTCGGCGCCGACGGCCGTTTCCTGCCCGCGGACGAACTGGGCGCCCGCTTCGAGGAACTGGGCGTGTCACAGGGTTCACCGGTCGGCGTGTACTGCGGCTCGGGTGTCTCCGGCGCGCACGAGGTGCTGGCGCTGGCGGTCGCGGGCATCCCGGCGGCGCTGTACGTCGGTTCCTGGTCGGAGTGGTCGTCCGACCCCGAGCGGCCGGTCGCGGTGGGTCCGGATCCGCAGTAGACCGTTCAGAAACGTACGAACACGTCTCAGAAACGTACGAACACGTCGGAAGCGCACGAAGGGGCGCCCGCCGCGCGGCGGGCGCCCCTCGCGTCACGTCAATCGGCCGCGGGCGCGAACCGTCCGAACGGGCTACTCCTGTTTCTTCCGGCGCGTCCCGAACACGATCTCGTCCCAGCTCGGCACCGCCGCGCGGCGGCCCGGACGGACACCGTCCGCCTCGGCCTGACGGTCGGTCGAGCCGATGAGCCGGTCCCGGTGGCTGCCGACGGAACGCGGCATGAGGACGTCCGCGTAGGCGGACCCGGCCGAGGCCGCGGGGGCCGGCGGCTCCTCCGCCTCGGACTCGGGGTCCGGCTCCTCGGGAGCGGTCTCGGGCGCGCGCTCCGGCACCACCAGGTCGCCCCGGAAGCTCGGCACCGCCTCCAGCAGGCTGGTCAGCGAGTCCCGTTCGCCCGACGCCGTGGCGGTCAGGGACTCCTCGTCGGGCTCGGACGCCTGCGCGGGCAGGCTCGGCCGCTCGCGGTCGCCGGGACGGTCGAGCGGGCGGTCCCGCGGCAGCCGGGCGATGCGCGGCACGAACGGGAAGCTGGGCTCGGGCGCGGCGAGGTCGTCGGACTCGCCGATCAGCGAGCGCGCCTCGTCGTCGACGGCCTGGACGAGCCGCCGGGGCGGGTCGTAGGTCCAGCTCGCCGAGTGCGGCTCGCCGGCGACCCGGTAGACCAGCAGCACCTCCCAGGTGCCGTCGTCGCGGCGCCAGGAGTCCCACTGGACGGTGTCCTTCTCCGCGCCGCGGAGCAGCAGCCGCTCCTGCACCGCCTCACCGAGCGGGGGACCGGAGTTCTCGCCGGGGCGGCGGACCGGGGTCTTGCGGGCGCGCTCGGCCATGAACGCGCGCTCGGCGAGGACGGGGCCCTCGAAGCGGCGTACGCGGTCCACGGGGATGCCGGCCATCTGGGCGACCTCTTCCGCGGTCGCGCCGGCCCTTATACGCGCCTGGATGTCACGGGGGCGGAGATGGCTCTCCACCTCGATCTCGATCTGGCCGAGGCGGGGACGGTCGCCGCGCACGGCAGCGCGGAGCCGTTCGTCGATCGGAAGCGTGTACTCCGTGCTGTCCGCAGCCTTCAGCACAAGCCGTGTGCCGTCATTCGAGACGGCCACGACACGCAGTTCGGGCATGGGGACCTCCCGGGTGGTGCCTGCCGACGTCACGTGCGTCGCTGCTTCCGCTAGTCGAGTGTGGCCTGCCCGGGTGCAGCCTGCCACAACCTTGCCTATTTGCCCGGCGTGTCGGGCGCGGGCCCTGGATCGCCGTTATGGCACGGTTACCTATTCGCAACGCTAAGTGACCAACCGCGTCACCTTGTGCAACTAGCCCCCTCCCGGCGGTCCTCAAGGCCACGGGCACCCTGACGGGAGACCGGACCCAGGGCTCGCAACAGTACTCCATTTGGGCCACGTGCGTGGATTGGCACGCCGCGCAACGAATCCTCTACGACCCCAGGACCCTCCGCAAGTAGTCGTTCCGGAACCGGCGTTCCGGGTCGAGCCGGTCCCGGAGCGCCGTGAACTCCTCGAAGCGCGGATACACCCGTGAGAGGTACTCCGTGTCCCGCGTGTGGATCTTCCCCCAGTGAGGTCGCCCCTCGTGCGCGGTGAAGATGCGCTCGGCCGCGGTGAAATACCCCTGATAGGGGGTGCCCTTGAACATGTGGACGGCGATGTAGGCGCTGTCCCGGCCGGACGCGGTGGACAGCGTGATGTCGTCGGCCGGCGCGGTGCGCACCTCGACGGGGAAGCTGACCCGCAGCGGCGAGCGGTCGACCATCGCCTTCAGCTCCCGCAGCGTCTCCACCAGGGCCTCGCGCGGAACGGCGTACTCCATCTCCACGAAGCGCACCCGGCGCGGCGAGGTGAACACCTTGTACGGGATGTCGGTGTACGTCCGGGCGGAGAGCGCCCTGCTGGAGATCCGCGCGATGGCCGGAACGGTCGCGGGCACCGCGCGGCCGACCCAGTTGGCCGCCTGGAAGACGCCGTTGGAGAGGAACTCGTCCTCGAACCAGCCCCTGAGCCGCGGCACCGGCCGCTCCGGGCCCGCGCTGCGGTTGTTGCGCTTGGTGTTGGTGTTGCCGGTGTGCGGGAACCAGTAGAACTCGAAGTGCTCGTTCTCGGCGTACAGCCGGTCGAACTCGGCGCAGACCCGGTCGAACGGCATCGGTTCCTCACGGGCCGTGAGCAGGAAGACCGGCTCCACCGCGAAGGTGATCGCGGTGACGACGCCGAGGGCGCCGAGCCCGATCCGGGCGGCGGCGAAGACGTCCGGGTTCTCCTCCTCGGAGCAGGTGAGCACCGAACCGTCGGCGGTGACCAGCTCCAGGCCCCGGATCTGGGCGGCGACGGAGGCCGAGTCGCGGCCCGTGCCGTGGGTGCCTGTACTGGTGGCCCCGGCGACCGTCTGCTCCATGATGTCGCCCATGTTGGCCAGCGACAGACCCTCCCGCGCGAGGGCCACGTTCAGCCTCCTGAGCGGGGTACCGGCCTCCACCGTGACCGTGCCGGCCGCGCGGTCGACGTGACGTATGCCGGTCAGCAGATGAGGGCGGATCAGCAGGCCGTCGGTGGCGGCTATGGAGGTGAAGGAGTGGCCGGTGCCGACCGCCTTCACCGGCATGCCGTCCTCGGCGGCCCGGCGCACGGCGGCGGCCAGCTCGTCGACGGAGGCGGGCGCGGTCTCCCGCGCGGGGCGGACGGAGACGTTGCCGCCCCAGTTACGCCATGTGCCGTTCCTCGTGCTCGCTGTGCTGCCCAACGGAGCCTCCCCGACCCGGAGCCGGCCGCTTGAGCCGGCGGTACCCGAGGAAACCGACCGCGACCGCGACGGCGCCGGCCACCGCCGGAACCCCGTACCCGGCACGCGCCCCGGCCGCGTCGATCACCCAGCCGGCCGCGGAGGAGCCGAGCGCGACCCCGACCGCGAGTCCGGTGCTCACCCAGGTCATGCCCTCGGTGAGCTGCGTGCGTGGTACGTGCTCTTCGATGAGGGACATCGTCGTGATCATCGTCGGAGCGATGGACAGACCCGCAACGAACAGCGCCACGGCCAGAAACGACAGGTTCCCGACCAGTAGGAGTGGGATCATACTCACGGCCATGCCGCACACGCCCAGCAGCCAACGGCGTTCCGGCGCCCCCGCGAAGTGCAGCAGCCCGAACACGACGCCCGCCGCGCAGGAGCCCAGCGCGTACACGGCGAGCACCACGCTCGCGGCGGCCTTGTGCCCCTCCTCCTCGGCGAACGCCACGGTGACCACGTCCACGGCACCGAAGATCGTCCCCGTCGCCACGAACGTCGCGACCAGCACCTGGAGGCCCGGGGCGCGCAGCGCCGTGCCGCCGCCCTTGTGCTCGCGCGGGTGCGGCTCGGGCTCGGTGGCGCGCTGCGCGGTCAGCCAGAAGACGCCGGCCGCCAGGAAGCAGGCCGCGAGCAGCGGGCCGGCCTCCGGGAACCAGGCCGTGGACAGCCCGATGGAGATGATCGGCCCGAAGATGAAGCACATCTCGTCCACCACGGACTCGAACGAGTACGCGGTGTGCAGTTTCGGCGTGCCCCGGTACAGGGCGGCCCAGCGGGCCCGGATCATCGAGCCGACGCTCGGCACGCAGCCGATGCCGACGCACGCGACGAACAGGACCCAGTCCGGCCAGCCGTAGTGCGCGGCGAACAGCAGCACCGCCGCCGCGGTGAGCGAGACCAGCGTCGCGGGGCGCAGCACCCGCCGCTGCCCGTACTGGTCCACCAGACGCGAGACCTGCGGGCCCGCCACGGCGGCGGCCAGCGCGATGGTCGCCGACAGCGCGCCGGCCAGTCCGTACCGCCCGGTGAGCTGGGAGATCATCGTCACCACGCCGATGCCCATCATGGACAGCGGCATCCGGCCGAGGAACCCCGCGGCGGAGAAGGCCCTGCTGCCGGGTGCGGCGAACAGGGCGCGGTACGGGCTGGGCACGGGTTCTCCGAAGGTCTCAGTAAGGTGCGACCGCAATCGATACAGCTTACGGGTTAGGTCACCCTAATGCACTCGGGAATCCCGCGTCGTAGCCGGTGGCACCCCCCGCCCCGTCCCGGCTGTCAGCGTCGGGTGGCAGGATCGAGACATGCCAGACGTGCTCGATGCCAGCCCTTACGACGCCCTGCTCCTGCTCTCTTTCGGCGGTCCCGAAGGCCCGGACGACGTGGTCCCGTTCCTGGAGAACGTGACGCGCGGGCGCGGCATCCCCAAGGAACGCCTGAAGGAAGTCGGGCAGCACTACTTCCTCTTCGGCGGGGTCAGCCCCATCAACGACCAGAACCGCGCCCTGCTGGACGCGCTGCGCAAGGACTTCGCCGACCACGGCCTGGACCTGCCGGTCTACTGGGGCAACCGCAACTGGGCGCCCTACCTCACCGACACCCTGCGCGAGATGGTCCGCGACGGCCGCCGCCGCATCCTCGTCCTGGCCACCAGCGCCTACGCCTCGTACTCGGGCTGCCGCCAGTACCGCGAGAACCTCGCCGACGCGCTCGCGACCCTGGAGCAGGAGGGGCTGGAGCTGCCGAAGATCGACAAGCTGCGGCACTACTTCAACCACCCCGGCTTCGTCGAGCCCATGATCGACGGGGTCGTGCGGTCGCTCGCCGACCTGCCCGAGGAGGTCCGGGACGGCGCGCACATCGCCTTCTGCACCCACTCGATCCCCACCTCCGCCGCCGACACCTCCGGCCCGGTGGAGGAGCACGGCGACGGCGGCGCGTACGTCCGGCAGCACCTGGACGTGGCCCGGCTGATCGCCGACGCCGTCCGCGAGCGCACCGGCGTCGACCGCCCCTGGCAGCTCGTCTACCAGTCCCGCTCCGGCGCCCCGCACATCCCCTGGCTGGAGCCCGACATCTGCGACCACCTCGAGGAGCGGCACGCGGCCGGGGTCCCGGCCGTGGTCATGGCCCCCATCGGCTTCGTCTCCGACCACATGGAGGTCCTCTACGACCTCGACACCGAGGCCACGGCCAAGGCGGGGGAGCTGGGCCTCCCGGTGCGCCGTTCGGCGACCGTCGGCGCCGACCCGCGGTTCGCCGCCGCGATCCGTGAGCTGATCGTGGAACGCGCCGTCGCCGAACGCGGGCAGGACGTCGCGCCGTGCGCCCTGGGCGCGCTCGGCGCGAGCCACGACCTCTGCCCGGTGGGCTGCTGCCCGGCCCGCGCCCCGCGCCCCGCCGCCGCGGGCGCCGACAGCCCCTACGCATGAGGAGCGCCGTGACCGACCCCCTGCACGCGGAACTGCTGGAGCTCGCCCGGGAGGCGGCCCGCCGCGCGGGCGAGCTGCTGAGGGACGGCCGACCGGCCGACCTCGCGGTCGCCGCGACCAAGTCCAGCCCGATCGACGTCGTCACCGAGATGGACATCGCGGCCGAGAAGCTGATCACCACGCTGATCGCCGAGCGCCGCCCGGAGGACGGCTTCCTCGGCGAGGAGGGCGCCTCCACCGAGGGCAGCAGCGGCGTCCGCTGGGTGATCGACCCGCTCGACGGCACGGTCAACTATCTGTACGGCCTGCCCACCTGGGCCGTCTCCATCGCCGCCGAGCAGGACGGCGAGACCGTGGCCGGGGCGGTCGCGGCCCCCATGCGCGGTGAGACGTACCACGCGGTGCGCGGCGGCGGCGCCTGGGCCACCGGCGCCTGGACGGGCGAACGGCGGCTGACCTGCCGTCCCTCGCCGCCCCTGGACCAGGCCCTGGTGTCGACCGGCTTCAACTACGTCACCGAGGTCCGCGCCCACCAGGCCGACGTGGCGCAGCGGATGATCCCCCTGCTGCGGGACATCCGGCGCGGCGGCTCGGCCGCGATCGACCTGTGCGACCTCGCCGCGGGGCGCCTCGACGGCTACTACGAGCGCGGGCTGCACCCCTGGGACCTGGCCGCCGGTGACCTGATCGCCCGCGAGGCGGGCGCCCTGACCGGCGGCCGCCCCGGAGACCGCCCGTCCTGGGACCTCACGGTCGCCGCGACCCCGGGCGTCTTCGAGCCCCTCCAGCGGCTGCTGGAGGACCTGGGGGCTTGGCACGACTGAAGCACACGGACACGAACGGGCCCCGGCGCTGGATTCGCCGGGGCCCGTTGTGGTGCGAGTGTGGTGCGAGCCGGTCAGACGCTGTACGCGCCGACCTCCACGCCGTGCTCGGCGGCGAGGCGGCGCAGGTCGTCGAGTTCGCCCTGTTCCACGTCGACGAGGAAGTCGTCGCCGTCGTCGCGGGCCCGCGACAGATCGGACTCGGTCGCCTTTATGCGCTGCAGAAGTCCTGCGGTGAATGCGTCCATGCTGCGCCCCCTCGTCCTGGGTCGGTGGGTCGGTGGCACGGGGGTGTGCCGTTCGGAAGGGACGATCACGTCCGAGGCGGATGCCCAGCGCCGCTCGGCCGGGCGGCGACGGTGCCGGACATCCACGCCCGCTCTGCGGAAGCGGACTGCCGCACACCGCATGGTGGTGCGGTACGTGCGGAGCGTGATCGTGGGATGTAAAACCCGTCCTCCCCAAGCTCTCTTCCGAGGAAACCTAACCGCGCGAGAAATTCTCGTATTCCCGCCCCGTTCGCCCGGACGTTCCCCGGTCCCGCACCCGCCTTCCCCGTCCCCTCCCCGCCTTACAGCCGACTTATGGCCGAAAAGGGCAGGATGGAGGTCAACACACCCACCCGTACCCCTGCCCGAGTGCGCCCTGAGGCGCTGTCCGACCAAGGGCGGGACATGAGGAAGGACAAGCGACGTGCGCGTACTCGTCGTCGAGGACGAGCAGCTGCTCGCCGATGCGGTGGCCACCGGACTGCGCCGGGAGGCCATGGCCGTCGACGTCGTGTACGACGGTGCGGCCGCCCTGGAGCGCATCGGCGTCAACGACTACGACGTGGTCGTCCTCGACCGCGACCTCCCGCTCGTGCACGGCGACGACGTCTGCCGCAGGATCGTCGAGCTCGGCATGCCCACGCGCGTGCTGATGCTCACGGCGTCCGGCGACGTCAGCGACCGTGTCGAGGGCCTGGAGATCGGCGCCGACGACTACCTGCCCAAGCCCTTCGCGTTCAGCGAGCTCATCGCGCGCGTGCGCGCCCTCGGGCGGCGTACGAGCGTGCCGCTGCCGCCCGTTCTGGAGCGTGCCGGGATCAAGCTCGACCCCAACCGCCGCGAGGTCTTCCGCGACGGCAAGGAGGTGCAGCTCGCGCCGAAGGAGTTCGCCGTCCTGGAGGTGCTCATGCGCAGCGAGGGCGCGGTCGTCTCCGCGGAGCAGCTGTTGGAGAAGGCCTGGGACGAGAACACGGACCCGTTCACCAACGTGGTGCGGGTGACCGTGATGACCCTGCGCCGCAAACTGGGGGAGCCGCCGGTCATCGTGACCGTGCCCGGCTCCGGATACCGGATCTGATGACCGATGGCCGCCACACCCGCGCCCCCCACGGCGCCCCCCAAGCCCACCTGGGACCCCCGCTCGGCCACTCCGCTGCCGTGGCTGCGTCCCACCATCCGCATACGGCTCACGCTGCTGTACGGCGGCATGTTCCTGATCGCCGGCATCCTGCTGCTGTCGATCATCTACCTGCTCGCCGCCCAGGCCCTGCGCACCGGCAGCCAACCCCTGTTCAAGATCGTCGACTTCGACGGTCTGAGGGTCTCCAGCAACGACTGCCCGGGCATCACCAACGGCAACCTGGAGCTGTCCGAGTTCAACGCCCGGATCAGCGAATGCATCGACCACCAGCGCCAGGTGGCCCTGGACAACCTGCTCAGCCGCTCCCTGCTGGCCCTGCTGGGCCTCGCCGTCATCGCCTTCGCCTTCGGCTACGCCATGGCCGGCCGCGTCCTGTCGCCGCTGGGCCGGATCACCCGCACCGCCCGCGCGGTGGCCGGCTCGGACCTGTCCCGCCGGATCGAGCTGGACGGCCCGGACGACGAGCTGAAGGAGCTGGCCGACACCTTCGACGACATGCTGGAGCGGCTCCAGCGGGCGTTCACCGCCCAGCAGCGCTTCGTGGGCAACGCCTCGCACGAGCTGCGCACCCCGCTGGCGATCAACCGCACCCTGCTGGAGGTGCACCTCTCCGATCCCCACGCCCCGGTGGAGCTCCAGCAGCTGGGCAAGACGCTGCTGTCCACCAACGAGCGCAGTGAACAGCTCGTGGAGGGCCTGCTGCTGCTCGCCCGCAGCGACAACCAGATCGTCGAGCGCAAACCCGTGGACCTCGCCGAGGTCGCCACCCAGGCGATCGACCAGGTGCACGGCGAGGCGGAGGCCAAGGGCGTGGAGATCCGCGGCGCACGCCGGCCCGCGGTGGTCCAGGGCAACGGCGTGCTGCTGGAGCGGATCGCGCTGAACCTGGTGCAGAACGCCGTGCGGTACAACGTGCCCGAGGAGGGCTGGGTCGAGGTCACCACCGAGGTGGAGCACGGACAGGCGGTCCTGGTGGTGTCGAACACGGGCCCGGTGGTACCCGCGTACGAGATCGACAACCTCTTCGAGCCGTTCCGGCGGCTGCGCACCGAGCGCACGGGCAGCGACAAGGGCGTCGGACTCGGTCTGTCCATCGTGCGGTCGGTCGCCCGGGCGCACGGCGGGCACATCTACGCACAACCGCGTGAGGGGGGCGGGCTCGTGATGCGTGTCACCCTGCCGATCTGAGATGATGCCGCCGACACAACGAGGTGTTCGCTTTGAGCGGAATTTTCGGGGCGTCTCTCCGGTAATCCCATGTGTGATCGATCACAAGGGCGATTCCTCGGATGTCCACTCTCCGTGATCATGTATCCCCGTGAAAGTCGGGAAAGTCCCGGTTTTCAGGGGGTCTGATCACGGGAAGTACACGGTGAGGCGCTTTTGAAGTGCGGTATTCGGACCGTGTACGGTCCCCATCGCCGTCCAACCCGATCACTCATGAGGGGTCCGGTTGGGTGTCGATTGAGTAACAGACCTTGATGTGAGGCAAAATCTCCGCCTCAGGTCGGGCACAAGTCCGGCCTCTCACGCGTTACGTGCGCTGGAGACACCGCATACACCCAGAGGGGGAGAGCGACTATGGCAACCGACTACGACACTCCACGCAAGACCGACGACGACGTCGACTCGGACAGCCTCGAAGAGCTGAAGGCCCGGCGGAACGACAAGTCGGCCTCGGCCGTGGACGTCGACGAGTTCGAGGCCGCCGAGGGCCTGGAACTGCCCGGAGCGGACCTCTCGAACGAGGAGCTGGCCGTCCGGGTCCTGCCCAAGCAGCAGGACGAGTTCACCTGCATGAGCTGCTTCCTGGTCCACCACCGCAGCCAGCTGGCCCGCGAGAAGAACGGCCAGCCGATCTGCCGCGACTGCGACTGAGGCGGGGTCGGCCGTGACTGGCTCGACCCCTCCGCGGAAGCGCCGCTTCTTCGCCAGGGGAGCGGACCCGGGGCCCCAGGAGGGCCCGCAGCACGACACGCGTGACCAAGAGCGGGGCTCAACCGGTACCGGGGCGGCCTCGCTCGAAGCGGCAGCCGGCCGGAGTGACCTCCCGGCACCCCTGGAGGTCACCGCGCCCGTGGCGCACCGGCGGGCCGCCGTGATCCGTGAGAAGGCCCTGGAGGGCGCCCGCAAGGGCGGTGCCCGCGCCCGCGCGGGACTGGCGCACCTCGCGGACCGGATCATCGAGATCGCCCCGCGGGTGCCCGTGCGCGACCTCGGGACGCTGCGCCGGCAGTTCCCCGGCCTCGGCCCCGAGGAGCTCGCGGACAAACTCGTGGCGGGTGCCGCGAAGGCCACGGCGACGGTCGGGGCCGGAGTCGGCGCGGCGGCCATGATGCCCGTACCGCCCGCGATGCCGGCGGAGCTGGCCGCCGAGATCATCGGCGTCGCCGCGATCGAACTGAAGCTGATCGCCGAACTCCACGAGGTCTACGGGGTACGGCCGGCCGGCACCCTCGCCCAGCGCAGCACCGTGTACCTCAACTCCTGGTCGGAGGAGCGCGGGATCGAGGCGACCAAGCCCTCGACCGTGAGCGCGGCGCTGAACAGCCGCATGAAGCGCGAACTGCGCCAGCGGATCATGAAGCGCACGGTCCGCAACCTGCCGAACCTGATGCCGTTCCTGGTGGGGGCCGCCGTGGGCGCCGCCATGAACCGCAGGGACACCAGAAAGCTCGCCGCACGCATCCGGGACGACCTGCGCGGGATCCAGGTGCCCTGGGACGCGCTGCCGGCCCTCCCCGCACTGGAGCGCCCCGAGAACGCCCTCCCCGAGGACGCCCTCAAGGAGCTCGGCGGCCACCCGGGGAAGGACGACGGGCACCGGGCCCCATGAATCCTCCGGGCGGCACCCCGCCCGCGTGCCGCCCGTACCGCCGCTAGGCGGCGTCCGCCGCCTCCTTCGCCGCCCGCAGCGCCCGCGCCAGCCGTTCCGGCTCGCGTGTCGACAGGAAGACGTAGGGAGTCGGGTCCGCCGGGTCCGTGACGTCCACGCGCAGTGCGCCCGGGATGTACGCCCGCAGCAGCATGAAGCAGCGCGGGTCGGCCTTGTGGGAGCGCCAGGCCCGGGCCTCGTCGGCGTCCAGGACCTCCGCCTCGCCCAGCGCCGACACCGGGATCTTCGCTTCGCCCGCGATCAGGTGGCCGCCCACGACCCGGATGCGCACCGAGCCGTACGAACTGGCCACGACGGCCGCCGCGGCGGTGCCGCCGGCCAGGCCGCCGAGCATCGGCAGCGTGCCGAACGGCAGCAGGATCAGCGCCAGGGAGACCCCCACCAGGAAGGAGATCAGCCACCAGGAGCGGGGGGCGGTGAGGCGTTCTTCGTACGGGGTGGCGGAGAGCTGCATGAATCCAAGCTTGGCACGGTGCCGGGCCGGGACCCACGCGCGGGTAAGGTCTGCGGCTGTGAGTGGTACTTCCGCAGCTCTTCAGCCTCCGGCCGACGCCGTGACCCCCGTGCGCCATCCGGACGCCCCCGCACCCGGCGAGCTCCTGGGCGCGCACTACGGCCAGTGTTTCGGCTGTGGCGGAGAACAGCCCCACGGGCTGCACCTCGAGGCCCGCGCCGGCGAAGGCGTGTCGATCACCGCCGAGTTCACCGTGCGGCCCGCCCACCAGGGCGCCCCGGGACTCGCGCACGGCGGGGTGCTCGCCACCGCCCTGGACGAGACGCTCGGCTCGCTCAACTGGCTGCTGCGCACGATCGCGGTGACCGGCAGGCTGGAGACCGACTTCGTCCGGCCCGTGCCGGTCGGCACCGTGCTGCACCTCCAGGCCGAGGTGACGGCGGTGGCCGGACGGAAGATCTACTGCACCGCCACCGGACGCGTCGGCGGCCCCGACGGGCCGGTCGCGGTGCGCGCCGACGCCCTGTTCATCGAGGTCAAGGTCGACCACTTCGTCGACCACGGCCGTCAGGAGGAGATCCGGGCCGCGATGGAGGACCCCGACCAGGTCCGCCGCGTCCGCGCCTTCGAGGTGAACCCGTGAGCGGGCCCCGCTCCGGCGCGCTCGAGGTACTGATCAGACGCGTCGACCCCGACGTACCGCTTCCGGAGTACGAGCACCCGGGGGACGCGGGGGCCGATCTGCGGACCACCGAGGCCCGCGAACTGGCTCCCGGTGAGCGGGCGGTACTGCCCACGGGGGTGTCTGTGGCGCTGCCCGATGGGTACGCGGCCTTCGTGCACCCGCGATCCGGTCTCGCCGCCCGCTGCGGCGTCGCCCTGGTGAATGCCCCGGGGACGGTTGATGCCGGGTACCGTGGGGAGATCAAGGTGATCGTGGTGAATCTCGATCCGCGCGAGACCGTGCGGTTCGAGCGCTTCGACCGGATTGCCCAACTGGTCGTCCAGCAGGTCGAGAGGGTCCGCTTCGTACCGGTGGCGGAGCTTCCCGGCTCGGCGCGGGCCGAGGGGGGCTTCGGGTCCACCGGCGGGCACGCCTCGGTGGAGGGCGAGAACGGCACAAGCGGTCAGGCCGCCGTCGGCGGCACAGCGGGTGGGAATCGATACGCTTCGGTCGTATCCGACCGGGAAGGACAGTGACGTGTTCGGACGTCGCAAGAAGAAGGATGCCGCCGACGGTGCGGCCGGCGAGGCCGAGCAGGTCGTCGACGGTGTCGACGCTGAGGCGGGCGAGAAGGCCGAGCGGCTGAGGCTCGAGCCGGCGCCGCGGCCCGACGGTCCCTGGGACAGCACCGAGATCAGCGCGCCCGGCGAGGGCCGGGTCGACCTGGGCGGCCTTTTCGTGCCCGGTGTCGACGGCATGGAGCTGCGGGTGGAGGTCGCGGGCGACGCGATCGTCGCGGCCACCGTCGTGCTGCGGGACAGCGCCATCCAGCTGCAGGCCTTCGCCGCGCCCAAGCGGGAGGGCATCTGGAGCGAGGTGCGCGAGGAGATCGCGGCCGGCATCACCCAGCAGGGCGGCATCATCGACGAGGTCGAGGGCCCGCTGGGCTGGGAGCTGCGGGCCCAGGTGCCGGTGCAGCTGCCGGACGGCACCGGCGGCTTCCAGGTCGTGCGGTTCGTCGGTGTGGACGGTCCCCGCTGGTTCCTGCGCGGAGTGATCTCGGGCCAGGGCGCGGTGCAGCCGCAGGCCGCCGGGCTCCTCGAGCAGATCTTCCGGGACACGGTCGTGGTGCGCGGCGAGGGCCCGATGGCCCCGCGCGACCCGATCGTCCTGAAGCTGCCGAACGACGCGCAGATGGTCCCCGAGAACGTGCAGCAGGAGGAGGGGGGCTCCCGCTTCGCCGGCGGCATGGGCCAGCTCCAGCGCGGACCGGAGATCACCGAGGTCCGCTAACCGGGTCTCCGACGGGTCGAAGGGCCGCATCCCGGGCGGGGCGCGGCCCTTTTCGTGTGCGCGAGCCGACGCCGCTGCCCGGCGCGGGGGCCGGCCGGGGCGGATCGCGTGGCCCGGCGCCGACGGGTGCCTCCCCCACTCTCGGCTCCGCCCGAGCGGGAAGTGCCCCCCATCACCCCGCGGCACGGTGGCCCGCGGTCGCGGCGGCACTCGCGTGCACGTCCGTGTGCCGGAGGCAACCCGGTTCGACCGTTGAACGACCGGGCGTCGAGCGGGGATACTGGCGCCCGGTCCACGGGGGAGGGCGGTCGGATGGGGCAGGTGGTCACCGCGACCATGGTGCGCGTCGAGGACGTGCACAAGTCGTACGGCACCGGAGCCGCCGCCGTCCACGCGCTGCGCGGTGTCTCCTTCGACGTCCCGCGCGGTGAACTGGTCGCCCTCAAGGGCCGCTCCGGGTCAGGGAAGACCACGCTCCTGAACATCGTCGGCGGCCTCGACACCCCCGACCGGGGGCGGGTCGCCGTCGGCGGACGCGACCTCGCCGGCCTCGACGAGAACGGGCTGCTCGCCCTGCGCCGGGACCACGTCGGCTTCGTCTTCCAGTCCTTCGGCCTCATCCCCGTCCTCACCGCCGCAGAGAACGTCGGCGTCCCGCTGCGGCTGCGCCGCGCCGACCCGCGCGAGCGCGAGGAGCGCGTCGACCTGCTGCTGTCCCTCGTCGGCCTCGCCGACCACGCCGCCCAGCGGCCCGGCGAACTCTCCGGCGGCCAGCAGCAGCGGGTCGCCATCGCCCGCGCCCTCGCCAACAGCCCCTCCCTCCTCATCGCCGACGAGCCCACCGGCCAGCTGGACGCGGAGACCGGGCACGCCGTGATGGAGCTGCTGCGCGCGGTCGTCCGCAGCGAACACGTCACCGCGCTCGTCGCCACCCACGACACCACCCTCCTCGACCTCGCCGACCGCGTCCTGGAGCTGAGCGACGGCGGGATCACCGAGCACTGACCCCCGCCGGGCCCCGCGTCCGGCCGGGCGGCACGGGGGAAGACAATGAGGTCATGGGACGTGGCAACCTTCGGATCCACCTCGGTGCGGCACCGGGCGTCGGCAAGACGTACGCGATGCTCTCCGAGGCCCACCGCCGTGCCGGACGCGGCACCGACTGCGTGGTGGCCCACGTCGAACCGCACGGCAGGCCCCGCACCGAGGCGCTGCTGCACGGACTGGAGCGGATCCCGCACCGGGACATCGAGCACCGCGGGGCCGTCCTGACCGAGATGGACCTCGACGCGGTCCTCGCCCGCCGCCCCCGGGTGGCCCTCGTCGACGAACTCGCCCACACCAACGTCCCCGGCTCGCGCAACGCCAAGCGCTGGCAGGACGTGGAGGAGCTGCTCGCCGCCGGGATCGACGTCCTCTCCACGGTGAACATCCAGCACCTGGAGTCGCTGGGCGACGTCGTGGAGTCGATCACCGGCGTACGGGAGCGGGATACCGTACCCGACGAGGTGGTGCGGCGGGCGGACCAGATCGAGCTGGTCGACATGACGCCCGAGGCGCTGCGCCGCCGCATGGCGCACGGCAACATCTACCAGCCGGACAAGGTCGACGCCGCCCTGTCCAACTACTTCCGCCCCGGCAACCTCACCGCGCTCAGGGAGCTGGCGCTGCTGTGGGTGGCCGACCGGGTCGACGCCCACCTCCAGCGCTACCGCAGCGAGCACGAGGTCTCGGCGATATGGGGCTCCCGCGAGCGGATCGTCGTCGGTCTGACCGGCGGTCCCGAGGGCCGCACCCTGCTCCGGCGGGCCGCGCGGCTGGCGGAGAAGGGCGCCGGCGGCGAGCTGCTCGCCGTCTACATCTCCCGCAGCGACGGGCTCACCGCGGCCTCCCCCGGGGAACTGGTCGAACAGCGCACCCTGGTGGAGGACCTCGGCGGCACCTTCCACCACGTCGTCGGCGACGACATACCGGCCGACCTGCTCGCCTTCGCGCGCGGGGCCAACGCCACCCAGATCGTGCTCGGCTCCTCGCGCCGCCCGGCCTGGCAGTACGTCTTCGGCCCCGGCGTCGGCGCGACCGTCGCCCGGGACTCGGGACCCGACCTGGACGTGCACATCGTCACCCACGAGGAGGTCGCCAAGGGCCGCGGGCTGCCCGGAGCCCGGGGCGCCCGGCTCGGGCGCTCCCGGCTGGCCTGGGGCTGGGCGGTCGGGGTGGCCGGCCCGGCGGCGGTGGCGCTGCTGCTCAGCGCGGTCGACCTGGGACTCGCCAACGACATGTTGCTGTTCCTGGCCCTGACGGTGGCGGCGGCCCTGCTCGGCGGGCTCTGGCCTGCGCTGGCCTCCGCGGCGGTCGGCTCGCTGCTGCTGAACTACTTCTACACCCCGCCCCTGCACACCTGGACCGTTTCCGATCCGAAGAACATCGTCGCCATCGTGATCTTCGTCGCGGTCGGCGCGGCGGTGGCGTCCGTGGTCGACCTCGCGGCCCGGCGCACCCACCAGGCGGCCCGGCTGCGCGCCGAGTCGGAGATCCTCTCGTTCCTGGCCGGCAACGTGCTGCGCGGGGAGACCGGCCTGGAGGACCTGCTGGAGCGGGTCCGGGAGACCTTCGGCATGGAGTCCGCCGCCCTCCTCGAACGCGCGGGCGACGTCGAGCCGTGGACCTGCGCCGGCCGGGCGGGGCGCGGACGCCCGGTCGAACGGCCCGAGGACGCGGACGTGGAGGTGCCGGTCGGCGACCACATGGCGCTGGCGCTGACCGGCCGGGTGCCGCCCGCCGAGGACCGCAGGGTGCTGGCCGCCTTCGCCGCGCAGGCCGCCGTCGTCCTGGACCGCCGCCGGCTGCGCGAGCAGGCCGACCGGGCCCTCGCCCTCGCCGAGGGCAACCGCATCCGCACCGCGCTGCTGGCCGCCGTCAGCCACGACCTGCGCACCCCGCTGGCCGGGATCAAGGCCGCCGTCTCCTCGCTGCGCTCCGAGGACGTCGAGTGGTCCCCCGAGGACCGGGCCGAGCTGCTGGAGGGCATCGAGGACGGCGCCGACCGCCTGGACCACCTGGTGGGCAACCTGCTGGACATGTCCCGGCTGCACACCGGCACGGTCACCCCCCTGATCCGCGGGATCGACCTGGACGAGGTGGTGCCGATGGCGCTCGGCGGGGTGCCCGAGGGCAGCGTGACCCTGGACATCCCCGAGGCGCTGCCCATGGTCGCCGTGGACCCGGGGCTGCTGGAGCGGGCGATGGCCAACGTGATCGAGAACGCCGTCAAGTACAGTCCCCCCGGCCTGCCCGTCCTGGTCGCCGCCAGCGCCCTCGCCGACCGGATCGAGGTGCGGGTGGTGGACCGCGGCCCCGGCGTCCCCGACGAGGCCAAGGGCCACATCTTCGAGCCCTTCCAGCGGCACGGTGACGCCCCGCGCGGAGCCGGTGTCGGCCTCGGACTGGCGGTCGCCCGGGGCTTCGCCGAGGCCATGGGCGGCACCCTGAACGCCGAGGACACCCCCGGCGGCGGCCTCACCATGACGCTCACCCTGCGCGCCGCCGCGGCGCACCCGGAGAACCCGCGGGCCGCAACGGCCGCAGAACCCGAAAGGCAGCCCTCATGACCCGTGTGCTGGTGGTCGACGACGACCCGGCGATCGTGCGCGCCCTCGTGATCAACCTCAGGGCACGCTCGTACGAGGTCGACTCCGCCCACGACGGCGCCGGCGCCCTCCGTACGGCCGCCGCCCGCCATCCCGACGTCGTCGTCCTCGACCTCGGCCTGCCCGACATGGACGGCGTCGAGGTGATCAGGGGGCTGCGCGGCTGGACCCGGGTGCCGATCCTGGTGCTGTCCGCCCGGCACGCCTCCGACGAGAAGGTCCAGGCACTGGACGCGGGGGCCGACGACTACGTCACCAAGCCCTTCGGCATGGACGAACTGCTGGCCCGGCTGCGGGCCGCCGTACGCCGCGCGGAGCCCGCCGGCGACGGGGGCGACGCGGTGGTGGAGACCGCCGCCTTCACCGTCGACCTGGCCGCGAAGAAGGTCAACCGCGGCGGCAAGGACATACGGCTGACCCCCACCGAATGGCACCTGCTGGAGGTGCTGGTGCGCGGCGGCGGCCGGCTGGTGGCGCAGAAGCAGCTGCTGCGGGAGGTGTGGGGGCCGTCGTACGGGACGGAGACGAACTACCTGCGCGTGTACATGGCGCAGCTGCGGCGGAAGCTGGAGGCGGATCCGTCACATCCGAAGCACCTCATCACCGAGCCGGGCATGGGCTACCGCTTCGAGAAGTGAAGGTCAGGGCGTCCCCGCGCGGAGTACCGCGGAGGGGCCCGTTCGGACCGGGGCGGCAGGGGGTACGTAACCGTCAGTGCACCCCGGTACGCTTCAAGCATGAGTGCTGTTCCTCGACCCGAGAAGCCGGCAGGCCGGTTCCGGCGCATGCTCGACCGGCTCTCCTCGTCTCAGGAGGACCTGGAGTCCGAGGAGCTGCGTGAGGACGCCGAGACGGCCGGCTGTACGCGGATAGGCGACTGCCGCGACCGGCAGATCGTCACGGTTACTGGTACCTTGCGCACGGTCACGCTGAGGCCGCGCGCGGGGGTTCCGGCCCTGGAGGCCGAGCTGTTCGACGGCTCCGCCGCGCTCGACGTGGTGTGGCTCGGCAGGCGCTCCATCGTGGGCATAGAACCGGGGCGCAGGCTGATCGCATCGGGCCGGATCTCGATGAGCCGGGGCCGCCGGGTGCTGTTCAATCCGAAATACGAACTGAGACCCCTCGGACGGGAGTAGCCGGTGACGTCACTCGACAAGCCGACGACCGAAGACACATCCGCGGACGACGCCCGGGCGGTGACCGAAGCCGCCCTCTTCGAGGCGTTCGGCGGGGTGCGGGGCATGGTCGAGACGGTGCTCCCCGGGCTGCTCTTCGTCAGCATCTACACGGTCAACAAGGACCTGCACATGTCGGCGATCGCGGCGCTCGCCGTGGCGCTGGTGATGGTCGTGGTCCGGCTGGCGATGAAGGACACCGTCAAGCACGCCTTCAGCGGAGTCTTCGGTGTCGCCTTCGGCGTGGTCTTCGCGATGATGACCGGCAACGCCAAGGACTTCTACCTGCCGGGCATGCTGTACACGCTGGGCCTGGCCCTGGCGTACATCGTCACGGCGATGGCGGGCGTCCCGCTGATCGGTCTGATGCTGGGCCCCGTCTTCAAGGAGAACCTCTCCTGGCGCACCCGGAACCCCGGCCGGAAGAAGGCGTACACCAAGGCCAGTTGGGCCTGGGGGCTGATCCTGCTCGGCAAGAGCGCGATCCTGTTCCCGCTGTACTGGTGGGCGGACACCACGCAGCTGGGCTGGGTGCTGGTCGCGCTGAAGATTCCGCCGTTCCTGCTGGCCGTGTACCTGACGTGGGTCTTCCTGGCGAAGGCGCCCCCGCCCATCGACGTGTTCGCCGAGATGGAGGCGGAGGAGGAGCGCAAGGCCGCTGCCTCCGAGTAGGCGCGCCCTGCTCTCTGGGGGCTGTGCCCCCAGACCCCCCTTCGGCCTGAACGGCCTCGTCCTCAAACGCCGGACGGGCTGGGTCTGGGCGCCCGGAGTTCTCCGGGCGCCCCTTTTTCATGACTCCTTGCGGACCGAGAGCAGGTCCTCCAGTTGCTCCTCACGCGCCTGGGCGGCCACGAAGAGGAGTTCGTCGCCGGCCTCCAGGGAGTCCTCCCGGGTCGGCGTCAGGACGCGCGTGCCGCGGATGATGGTGACCAGCGAGGTGTCCTGCGGCCACTGGACGTCCCCGACCTGCGTGCCGGCCAGCGCCGACTCCTCCGGCAGGGTCAGCTCGACCAGGTTGGCGTCGCCGTGGCTGAAGCGCAGCAGCCGGACCAGGTCGCCGACGCTCACCGCCTCCTCCACCAGGGCCGACATCAGGCGCGGGGTGGAGACGGCGACGTCCACGCCCCAGGACTCGTTGAAGAGCCACTCGTTCTTCGGGTTGTTCACCCGGGCGACGACGCGCGGGACGCCGTACTCGGTCTTGGCGAGCAGCGAGACGACCAGGTTGACCTTGTCGTCGCCGGTCGCGGCGATGACGACGTTGCAGCGCTGGAGCGCCGCCTCGTCCAGGGAGGTGATCTCGCAGGCGTCGGCGAGCAGCCACTCCGCCTGCGGCACGCGCTCGACCGAGATGGCGGTCGGCGCCTTGTCGATCAGCAGGATCTCGTGGCCGTTCTCCAGCAGCTCGCCCGCGATCGAGCGGCCGACGGCGCCGGCTCCGGCAATGGCGACCCTCATCAGTGACCGCCCTCCTGTTCGGGACCCTTGGCGAACGCCGCCTCGACCCGGTCGATCTCATCGGTGCGCATCATCACGTGCACCAGGTCCCCCTCCTGCAGCACCGTCTGCGAGCTGGGCAGCATCGCCTCACCGAGCCGGGTCAGGAAGGCCACCCGCACGCCGGTCTCGTCCTGCAGCCTGCTGATCCGGTGCCCCACCCAGGCCGTGGAGGTGTGCACCTCGGCGAGCTGGACCCCGCCGGTGGGGTCGCGCCACAGCGGCTCGGCGCCCGAGGGGAGCAGCCGGCGCAGCATCTGGTCGGCCGTCCAGCGCACGGTCGCCACGGTGGGGATGCCCAGGCGCTGGTAGACCTCCGCGCGGCGCGGGTCGTAGATGCGGGCGGCGACGTTCTCGATGCCGAACATCTCCCGGGCCACCCGCGCGGCGATGATGTTGGAGTTGTCACCGCTGGAGACGGCGGCGAAGGCGCCCGCCTCCTCGATGCCCGCCTCGCGCAGCGTGTCCTGGTCGAAACCGACGCCGGTGACCCGGCGGCCGCCGAACGAGGAGCCCAGCCGGCGGAAGGCGGTGGGGTCCTGGTCGATCACGGCGACCGTGTGCCCCTGTTCCTCCAGGTTCTGGGCCAGGGCGGAACCCACCCTTCCGCAGCCCATGATGACAATATGCATCGCGTCACACCGCGCTTCCTGCAGGCCGTTCGACCTTCATGACCTTCGTGCTCATGTCTCTCTTTCGGCTCGCCAGGCAAACATCGCGGCCTGAATGCGGGCCGCCAGGCAACATCATGCCGGGGGATCGCGGTCCCGACGCCCTCCGGGGCCCGGCCGTCGCGTTCGCGTGCCGGGTCCAACGTATCCGCACCACCCGGGCACGACCGAGGCCCGGGGCAAGGAGAGAGCCGGCCATGACCACCGAGATCGACGTCCTCGTCCTGGGCGGTGCGGGCGTGGACACGATCGTGCACGTGCCCGAGCTGCCCGTGCCGCTCGCCGACAGCCACATGATCCGGCCGGGCATCGTCACCCGCGCGGGACAGAGCGGCGATTTCGTCGCCCTCGGCACCAGCGCCCTCGGCCTGCGCACCCACCACCTCGACCTGATCGGCGACGACCACGAGGGCGACCTCGTCCGCGCCCTGCACCGGGACCACGGCATCGCGCTCACCGCAGTACCGCAGCCGTGCGGCACCAAACGCGCCGTCAACCTGGTCGGCCCCGACGGCCGGAGGCTCTCCCTGTACGACGCGACCCGCTGGTCCGAGACGGACCGGCTGCCCGAGGAGACGGTGCGCGAGCTGGCCGCCGTCAGCCGGCACGCCCACGTCGTCATCACCCAGCCGTGCGCCGACGCCCTGCCCCTGCTGCGCGAGTCGGGCGTGACGATCTCGACCGACCTGCACGACTGGGACGGCGTCAACCCCTACCACGAGCCCTTCGCCCTCGCCGCGGACCTCGTCTTCCTCTCCGCCGCCGCCCTGACCGACCCGGAGCCCGTCATGCGCCGGATCGCCGCGCGGGGCCGGGCCCGGATCGTCGTCGCCACCGCGGGCGCCGAGGGCGCTCTCCTGCTGGCCGACGACGAACTGACCCGTGTTCCCGCGGCCGAGCCCCCGGCACCGGTCGTCGACTCCAACGGGGCCGGCGACGCCTTCGCGGCCGCCTTCCTGCACGGCTGGCTCGGCGGCGAAGGCGCCCTCCGCTGCGCCCGGCTCGGGGCGGTGGCGGGGGCGTACGCCTGCACGGTGCCGTCGACGCGGGTGGCCGCCATCGGACCGGAGGCCCTGCTCGCCGGAGACCTCGAGCCGGTCTCCGAGCCGGTCCCCGGGACGGTCAGCGGCGCGTGATGCTGCGCACGCTCGCCAGCGTGAGGATCCCGAGGCCGACGAGGGCGGCCGCGGCGCCGATCAGTTCGGGGATCGGGTGCATGGAACCTCCACGGAGCGGCAACGGACGGGAAGCGGCCGGGGCGGCGGACGACGCTCGGTCATAGGGGCGACGACGCTCGGTCATGGAGGCGACGACGCTCGGTCATACAGGCATAGAACTGCCCCGACCTGCCGAATCCGCGATCCGGTCACCCGGTGATTTCACCCGGAGGGCAGAGGCGTATGGATGCCGTATGGATGTGGGGTGGTGGTTGGGCCACCCCTGGTCCGAAGGCTTACGATCCACTGCTGTGTCCAAATTGACCGACGTGCCCAAACGGATTCTGATCGGGCGCGCACTGCGCAGTGACCGGCTGGGTGAAACGCTCCTGCCGAAGCGCGTCGCACTCCCCGTCTTCGCCTCCGACCCGCTCTCCTCCGTGGCGTACGCCCCCGGCGAGGTGCTGCTGGTCCTGTCGATCGCGGGCCTGTCGGCGTACCACTTCAGCCCCTGGATCGCCGTCGCGGTCGTCGTGCTGATGTTCACCGTGGTCGCCTCCTACCGGCAGAACGTGCACGCCTACCCCAGCGGCGGCGGCGACTACGAGGTGGCCACCACCAACCTCGGCCCCAAGGCCGGACTGACCGTCGCCAGCGCCCTGCTCGTCGACTACGTCCTCACCGTCGCCGTGTCGATCTCCTCCGGGATCGAGAACCTGGGCTCGGCGGTCCCGTTCGTCGTCGAGCACAAGGTGGCCTGCGCGATCGGCGTGATCGTGCTGCTGACGCTGATGAACCTGCGCGGTGTCAAGGAGTCGGGCACGCTCTTCGCGATCCCCACCTACGTCTTCGTCGCGGGCGTCTTCACCATGATCGCCTGGGGGGCGTTCCGCGGGGTCGTGCTCGGCGACGACATGCGGGCGCCGACCGCGGACTACGAGATCAAGCCCGAACACCCGGGCCTCGCCGGCTTCGCCCTGCTCTTCCTGCTGCTGCGCGCCTTCTCCTCCGGCTGTGCCGCGCTCACCGGCGTCGAGGCGATCTCCAACGGCGTACCGGCCTTCCGCAAGCCCAAGTCGCGCAACGCCGCGACCACGCTCGCCATGATGGGCCTGCTCGCCGTCACCATGTTCTGCGGCATCATCGGACTGGCCATGGCCACCGACGTCCGCATGGCCGAGAACCCCGCCAAGGACCTGATCCACGACGGCGCCCCGCTCGGCGCGGACTACGTCCAGGACCCGGTGATCTCCCAGGTCGCCGAGGCCGTCTTCGGCCACGGCAGCCTCCTGTTCATGATCCTCGCGGCCGCCACCGCGCTGGTGCTGTTCCTCGCCGCGAACACCGCCTACAACGGTTTCCCGCTGCTCGGCTCGATCCTCGCCCAGGACCGCTACCTCCCCCGCCAGCTGCACACCCGCGGCGACCGCCTCGCCTTCTCCAACGGCATCGTGCTGCTCGCCGGCGCCGCCGGACTGCTGGTGTGGATCTACGGCGCCGACTCCACGCGGCTGATCCAGCTCTACATCGTCGGCGTGTTCGTGTCCTTCACGCTCAGCCAGATCGGCATGGTCCGCCACTGGAACCGGCTGCTGGCCACCGAGAAGGGCCAGGCCAAGCGCCGCCACATGATCCGCTCCCGGGCCATCAACACCTTCGGCGCCTTCTTCACCGGTTTGGTCCTGGTCGTCGTCCTCGTCACCAAGTTCACCCACGGTGCCTGGGTCGCGCTGCTCGGCATGTGCATCTTCTACGCGACGATGACGGCGATCCGTCGGCACTACGACCGCGTCGCCGAGGAGATCGCCGCCCCGGAGACCCCCGCCGACGACATGGTGCGGCCCTCCCGCGTCCACTCGGTCGTCCTGATCTCCAAGATCCACCGCCCCACGCTGCGCGCGCTCGCCTACGCCAAGCTGATGCGCTCCGACAGCCTGGAGGCGCTCAGCGTCAACGTGGACCCGGACGACACCAAGGCACTGCGCGCGGAGTGGGAACGGCGCGGCATCGACGTACCCCTGAAGGTGCTCGACTCGCCGTACCGGGAGGTCACGCGGCCGGTCATCGACTACGTCAAGAGCCTGCGCAAGGAGTCCCCGCGCGACGTGGTCTCCGTGATCATCCCCGAGTACGTGGTCGGTCACTGGTACGAGCACCTGCTGCACAACCAGAGCGCGCTGCGGCTCAAGGGCCGGCTGCTGTTCACACCGGGCGTGATGGTGACCTCGGTGCCGTACCAGCTGGAATCCTCCGAGGCCGCCAAGCAGCGGGCCCGCAGGCGCCAGGACTGGGCCGCGCCCGGCTCGGTGCGCCGCGGTCCGGCCGAGCGGGCGAAGGACTCCTCCACACACACGTAGACTGGTGGGCTGTTGTCCCGGGCCTTGACGGGCCTGTCCGCTCTCGATGTTGTGGAGTCACCCCGCCATGCAGGCAGAACCGAGGAAATCGCTGGTGGGGGAGGAGTACGAGGTCGAGGTCGGCCCCGTCGCCCACGGCGGCCACTGCATCGCCCGTACGTCCGAGGGCCAGGTCCTCTTCGTCCGGCACGCGCTGCCCGGTGAGCGGGTCGTCGCGCAGGTCACGGAGGGCGAGGAGGGGGCCCGCTTCCTCCGCGCGGACGCGGTGCGGGTGCTGGACGCCTCCAAGGACCGGATCGAGGCCCCCTGCCCCTTCGCCGGTCCCGGCCGCTGCGGCGGCTGCGACTGGCAGCACGCCAAGCCGGGCGCCCAGCGGCGCCTGAAGGGCGAGGTCGTCGCCGAGCAGCTCCAGCGCCTCGCCGGGCTCACCCCCGAGGAGGCCGGCTGGGACGGCACGGTGATGCCGGCCGAGGGCGACAAGGTCCCCGCCGGACAGGTCCCGGCCTGGCGCACGCGCGTGCAGTACGCCGTCACCGCCGACGGCCGCGCGGGACTGCGCCGGCACCGCTCGCACGAGGTCGAGCCGATCGACCACTGCATGATCGCCGCCGAGGGCGTCAGCGAGCTGGGCATCGAGAAGCGGGACTGGACGGGCATGGACTCCGTCGAGGCGATCGCCGCCACGGGCTCCCAGGACCGTCAGGTCGTCCTCACCCCCAAGCCGGGCGCCCGCCTCCCCCTCGTCGAACTCGACCGCCCCGTCTCCGTCATGCGCGTCGACGAACGCTCCGGCCAGCTCCACCGCGTCCACGGCCGCCCCTTCGTCCGCGAACGCGCCGACGGCCGCACCCACCGCGTCGCCGGCGGCGGCTTCTGGCAGGTCCACCCGAAGGCCGCCGACACCCTCGTCACCGCCGTCATGCAGGGCCTGCTGCCCCGCAAGGGCGACATGGCCCTCGACCTGTACTGCGGCGTCGGCCTGTTCGCGGGCGCGCTGGCCGACCGGGTCGGCGAGTCGGGCGCGGTCCTCGGCATCGAGTCCGGCAAGCGCGCGGTCGAGGACGCCCGCCACAACCTCGCGGACTTCCCCCGGGTGCGCATCGAACAGGGCAAGGTCGAGTCCGTCCTGCCCCGCACGGGCATCACGGAGGTCGACCTGATCGTCCTCGACCCGCCGCGCGCCGGCGCCGGCCGCAAGACGGTGGAACACCTGTCGTCCCTGGGCGCCCGCCGGATCGCGTACGTGGCCTGCGACCCGGCGGCGCTGGCGCGGGACCTGGGGTACTTCCGGGACGGGGGGTACCGGGTGCGGACGCTGCGGGTGTTCGACCTGTTCCCGATGACGCATCACGTGGAGTGCGTGGCGATTCTGGAGCCTGCTGGCAAGGGGGCCTGACCTGCGGTTTGTTGTTCGGGCGGGTTACTCGACCTGTTTCCCTCCGTGTAGCGGTTCGAGCGGGCGGATCGATCTTTGAGAGCTCTCTGACCTGCGAATTCGTGAGTGAGGCGCTTGCAACGGCGACGCCTCAAGTGGCTCTTGCGGGATTCCTGACGCTCGGATGACGCTCGAAATGGAAGTCTTTGGGCCTCCGCGGTAGCGATGCGCACGGCCGCCTGGTTCCACGCTCCGCGGAGCCGAGTGCGGCCCGACCGCGCCACTTGATACCGGCTTGGTATCATCTCTGTATGGCGATGACACTCCGACTCCCCGACGACCTTGACGCGAAGCTCACCGAGCGGGCTCGTCGGGAGGGCCGCAGCAAGCAGGAACTTGCCATTGAGGCCATCCGTGACGCCCAGGACCGGGCCGAGCTGAAGGTCGATGACGTCCTGGCCGAGCTCATGGACAGCGATGCGGAGATCCTGGACTACCTGAAGTGACCGACGTGCGCTACATCCAGCTCGACGAGATCCTGGCCATCGCCCGTACGGTCAACGGTACCGAGCACAGCGTGCGTGACATGGGCCTCCTGGTGTCGGCGATCGAGCGACCCCGGACGAACGTGTTCGGAGCCGAGCTGTATCCCACGCTGCACGAGAAGGCTGCGGCGCTGCTGCACTCTGTCGCCCGCAACCATGCGCTGATCGACGGCAACAAGCGCACCGCCTGGCTCGCCATGCGCGTCTTCCTGCGGTTCAACGGCGTCAGCGCGAGTACCGTCCCACCGCCCGTTTCCATCGCCGGCCCGTTCGTCGAGGACGTTGCGCAGGACAACGTCGATGTACCGGCGATCGCCAAGCGCCTCGCGACCTGGTTTCCCGTTTCCTGACGTTCGACGAGGCAAGGGCGCCTCATGTGGAGTGCGTGGCGATTCTGGAGCTTACTGCAAAGGGGATCTGACCTGCGATTTTCGTGGGCTGCTCGGGTGTAGCCGGGCGTGCTCGACACCTGCGGTTCCCATCCCGGACGGGAAGGTGGGCGAGTGTTGCCACCGGTCTTCACAGGGTCCGCGCAAGGCGGCCCTGACGCTCATGGGACGTTCGCTTTGACAGGGCGTCAGCTCATGTATGAGGTCGGTATGCGGTCCGTGCGTCGAGTTGCACGGATCGTGGCAATGGGCGGGCACATCAGAAAGGTGACCGGCGGTCCGGTGTCGACGGGGTGGTGGAGTGCGGCGGTACGAGCAGCCCATGCACCGGGCTGTGCCTGTTGCGCATCGTGGACCTGGCCATGGGTGACTACGACTGCCAGCGGGCGGTCGTGCCGTCCACGGGGTGGTGGATCTTTCTCGTCAGGCCGCTACGGGAGCCTATTGCGTGGCTGGCTGGCTCGCCCCTGGTAGTAGGAGCTTCACTGCTGCGTCAGGTGGCGGCGCTGGTGTACCTCTCCGGCCGGGCCGTGTTCATGGCGTTAACGCTCCGGTTCTACGAAATCCGTGAACGCGGTAGGCGGATTCGATCGTCGTGGGCCACCGCAAAGTGATGAAAGCGCCACAGGAAACCCAAGGATGGGCATACTCTGCGGGAATCACCGCAGGTGGGCCGGGGGCGACCTGTAATGCGGCGGAGGTGTCATGGGTGGGGACCCGTATGTGTCAGCAAAAGGGGTCGGAGAACGCGAGCGGACGGGGGTGCCGGATCCGTACGGTGACCAGGCTCTCCTGACGTCTGCCATGACGGGGGGCTACGACGCCGTCCCTGGCCAGGAACACAGTCGACTGCGGAGCTATCTCGAAGCCGTTGTCGCGGCCCGTCCGGCGCCGGTGCACACTACGGTCGCCTTCAACGCCGTGTACTTCGGGTACGAGCTCGGCGGCGACGGCTACGGCGGAAGCCCGCTGTGCCTCGATGATTTTCCCGTCATCACCTTCGGTGAGTGCGCTCCCGTGCTCCCGGTCGGGGCCATGGTGTGTGTCGCCACCGGGTCGGACCCGCTTTACGCCGAAATCGTCTACAGGGAGGGCGCGCACCCGGAGGTGGACGCGCTCGGTGACGTACCGGCTTGGGTGTCGGGGGCACCCGCGGGCGCCGAGGGCTCGGGTAGGCCGGGTACAGACGCCGAACCACGGCGCAGGGAGCTGCTGGTGCCGGACCTCCACGCTTTCGGTCCGGCACTGAGTCTGTCACCGGCCCAGCTTCATCGCTTACGCACGCGCGGGCGGTGGATCAATGAGGACGGGCATGTCGTCGTCGACGTGTGCTATCCGTCCTTGCAGGCAGCCCGGCGCGACGATCTGACGGCCTACGCGGACCATCTCCTGACGACGGCTCGGGAACAGCTTCTCAGCCCCTTCGTCCCTGTTTCCCTTGCCTCCCTGGTGGGCGGCACGCACGACGACGATCTGCGGGCGGGACTGCTCGGTCTCCTTGACACGGTGCGGGGTGTCCTCAACTCCAGTGCAGTGTTGCGCACCTGGGGCCACTACGCCATGACCCGTACCTCCCTCGCGGACTGCTGGCGGGACACCGGACCGCTGGGCGGCGACGACCTCAGGTCTTTCGTGGCCGCGGTCGAGCGCGCGGCCACCCCGGCGAGGCGGCGACACGGCCTCGTCGCTCCGGTCACTGTGTACACAGCGGTCGGACCACGGCTCCGCGGTTTTCCCGGGGCGGAGGAACGGCTAAGGGAAGTGGGGTACGCCGCTGCGGTGTGCCGGGCGAACGTGGCGCTGGCCGACGTGGTCCAAGGGGACAGCGACCAGGGCCTGTTCGGCAACGGCTCCCGGGTCACCCTCGACGACGCCTTCGAGGGGGGAGGGGTGTGGCGGTCCCACCATCCCGGTGACGCAGAGGCACCCGGAGACCCTCTGGTCCCGGCCGGGCGCGGCTGGAACTCCACACTGCCCGCACCGCCGGAGCCGGAAACGGAAGTGGAGCTGGAACCGGTAGATGCGCCCCTCGCCGACGGCGACGCCCTCGGCACCGGCGAACTCCTGCGAAGCGACGCGCAGGAGATCGTCTGGAGGGCGCCCCTGCGGCTGGCCCATCTCATCGGCGGCTGGTTTCCCCTGCCCCCGTTCGTCGCGCAGGACCTCTGCCGGCCCCGCGGCGCGCACCCCACGCTTCGCCTCGAACTCGACCATGCTGGTGAGACGTTGGACGAGAAGGAGGCGGTGCAGTACGTCGCGGCCGAACTCGGGTACGACTCGGGTCGGTTGACGGGAATCGTCTGGCCCGGTGACTTTTTCCCCGGCCTGATGCTGGAGCTGCGCCGGCTCCGTGGCGACACGGTGATTCGGCTGGCCACGACGCGGTTGAAGGAACGGGTGCAGGCCGGTGACCGTGAGACGGGGCACTGTTACGACCCTCGGGTGCTCACCAGGGAGGACGTGCCGGGCAGCAGCCGCTACGGTGACAGCGCGGTCGGGCTGGATCCCCGGCAACTGGTGATGCGCACCGTGCGCCGTTGCGGTCTGCTCACCCTGGACGGTCACGCCCTGATGGACCGGTCGGTCCTGCCGAGCGCGGTCTATGGGCGCCGACCGGCCCGGTCGCAGGCCGCCGCCCTGGACTCGGCCGTCGCGGAACTGCTCGCGGAACGTCTTCTGGAGCCGGCCCTGGGCAGCCGGGACGCCTGGGGGCAGCCGCACTTCCCGCCGCGTGACGGACAGCGGACCATTCTCCTCATTGGCTACCGCCCCGCCAGGCCGCGGGTGATACGTCCGTGGGGCGGTGGCGAACCGGTCGGTGAGGGACTGCGCGGCGCTCAGTTCGTCGCAGGTCATCTGCGCCGCCTGCGGCCGGGGTGCCTGCCCAGCGACGTCCAGCGCGCGGCCTTCCGGGAGTACTGCCGCAGGCTCGGCAAGGCGGACGGCTGGGAACTGCCGTACGGCTACACGTTCGTGACCGAGCACACGCGCGGCCGCTGACCTTTCACGGTTTCGCGCGTCCACGGCTCCGGCCCCCTCTCTTCCTCCTGTCACCCACAGACATCTTCCTGTCACCAACAGAAACGGAGTGTGTGTACATGCAGGACCGCTACCACGTCGTCACAGGGCCGCCGTGGTCCCCGCCGGGCGTCTCGGCCGAGCACCTGGAAGGCCTGGCCACCGCGCTCAACGCCTTGCAATCCCCGGCCGTCGCCGCCCTGAACGACCTCACGCCGGACATGGTGGAACTCGCTTTCAACTCCCTGCGGCCCAAGCACCGCCAGGAGTTGCTCACCAGTCTGGGCATCCGCATGTCGGCCCCTCGACGGGTGAGCAGTGCCCTGTGCCGGGACGTCCTCACCAGGCTGCGACGCGAGTCGCGGCAGCACACCTACACAAGCGGGATCAAGGGACTCACGGTCACCGTGATGAATCAGGTGGGCGCCTTCGTCCTGGCGCACGACGGGGAGCCGGTTCCCGACCCTGTTGCCCGGTGGGGCGCCACGCTGGTCCGGGCCAGCGTGTTCGCGTGGTGCAACGCCTCCGTCACCGACGCCCACATCCTTGCCTGGGCGGCGGACCAGGACTGGTTCGGGGCGACGGCCGACGACGAGGAGGCGGCCCGGCTCGCCGCCGTCGCTGCCGCGGCGCGGCCCCTCGTGGAGGCGTACCCCGATTTCGTTCTTGGAGCGATGGAAGACGACGGGCTGGCGCTCGCGGAGGACAGTGAACCAGGGGCCGTTGCCGTCGCCGACCGGCCGGGCACCAGCGCCCCCGCACCGCAGACCGCGGCAGCGGACAGCGGTACTTCGCACGAGGAGACCGCTACCGCGTCCGACAACACCGGGACCAAGGCTGGGACAGCTCCCGAGGAGGCATGTCAGCAACTGGAGTCCGCCCTGGTGGGGGCCCGTCAGGCCGCGGAGAAGGTCACCGACGCGGTCATGGACGGCCGCCCTCCGCAGGACGAGGACCTGGCTCGGCTCGCTGCGCTGAGCACTGTTTTCAACGACGTGGACGCGGTGTTCCGGGCCGCCGGGATCGAGGGGGTGCCTCGTCGCCTGGAGGACATCACGCGCGCTGCACACGTACACCGGACAGCGCGGGAGCGTGACCTCCAGGCCCGCGAGCCGCTGCGGGAACTGCTGGCTGTCGCCTGCCGCCCGGACAGCTCCGCCGCTGCCGCCGCTGCCGCCGAGGCCGTGCGCGGCGCGGCTCGCCGCCTGCTGGACGTGCCGGTGTGGGAGGAACTGCAACACGAGGAGAGCGCCGCGCTCGCCGCCCTGGCCCGGCTCATCAGGCTGGGACGACAGGCGGATGCCGCCACGGAGATCCTGGCACTGCAGGGACAGGTCGTACGGGTCCTACCCACGTGCGCCATGGCCGTGCTCATCGCTCCCGAGCTGACGCTGGACCAGCCGGTGGACGGTGACCCGTACCCCGCCGGGACCGACGAGGCACACGGCACCGCCGAGCCCGCCGACGCCGAGACGACCGCAGAACACGAAACCGCGCAGTCGGCCGCATCGACCGAGGCGATCGCGCCCCAGCGCGCCGCCGAGCCGGAAGCCACGACGACCGCCGTGCCGGTCCACGCCCCCAAGGCAGACGCCGGGCCGGCCGCCGACAGCGACTCGGCACCCCCCACGTCCGCTGACGCGCCCGTCCAGGCACCCGCCGCGCCCACGCTTTCTCCCTTCGAGGACACGCCCGTCCGAGAAGCGGCCCCGGCGGCGGACGACGCCACCGATGAGGCCGCGGTCGAGGGGGTCTTGGCGCAGCTGGTCGTGGAGCGGCGCTTCGGACTCGCCCACCATGTGGCAAGGGCCGCCGGCCACCCCGAGCCCCAGGTGGCGGCGCTCCGCCTGGCCGGTGCCGCCGCGCTGCTCACCTCTGGGGACAGCCAGAGTGCCCGGCTGACGGCGGGCCTGCTCCAGGAGTACGGCGGATATGCGGGCCAGGACACCGAGGGCAGCGAACTCCTCCTGCTGCCCGCCCTGCTGCGTACCGCGCTGATCACCGGTGACCACGCTGTGGGCGCTCAGCTCAAGGCGCTGGTGCCGAGGCTCCCGGACCGGCTGGGGGAGGCGGCGGCCGCCGTCGCCGACCGTGCCCTCAGCGGCGCCCTGCTGATCGCCTCGCCGCTGGTCGCCGACGTCTCCGAGACCGAGGCCCGGCTGCGGGAACTGCGCGATCAAAGCCGTGCCCTGCTCTCGCCGCAGCGGCTGCGGTTCGCACGGGCGACGGAGATCGCCAAGCGCTGGCTCGCCCCCGACGACGGGATGCTCGGATCGCTGCTCACGACCGTCGTCGGTGACGACCGCGACGCGCTGCAGCAGGTGCGGGAGCAGGCCGATCGGCTGTCGAAACTGGCCGAGGTCAACAGCGAGATCGACCGCATGGACCGCAAGTACCGCTCGTCCAGTGGCAAGCCGCTTCAAGGCTCCGGGCGGCAGGACCTGGTGCATCTCGTGGAGCGGGCCGTCAGCCTGGTCAAGGAGTGGTGCCTGGCGGTCGACGGCACCCGTCGCGGCGACCGTTCCGACGGCAACCGGGCGGTCAAGGAGATCTCCTCCCTGCGCCAGTCCCTGCTGGACGGCAGGGAAGCGGCGCTGGGCGAACTGGAGCGGTTGGCGCGGCGCCCGGATGCCCTCTCGGGCGCGATGGCCTGGGCGGCCCACGCCTCGATGGAGGAGCTGTTCGCTCTGCTGGCCGGCGACACCGTGACCACGCGTTCCAGTGGTCCCGTCGACCCAGCGCTCGTGCTGGACGCGGAGCTGCTGAAGGTGTGTGACACCCGTGACGAGCGGCCGTCGCTCGACGAACTGCTGACCGCGGTCCACCGGAGCTGGCAGGAGGCTCTGGACGAGCGGCTCTCCCACGACGCGTTCACCGCGGCCCGCGACATCGTCGAGCTGGCCGGACGAGGGCTGCTGCCTGCCGCGGGGGCGGGGGAGTTCGTCCCGCCCGCGGAAGCCGAGATCGACGACAGGGAGAACGCCCGGCGTGCGCAGTTGCGGAAGGCACACGACGCACTCGTCGCCGAGCTGCACCGTGCGCAGGCCGACGGTGCCGTGACCGAGGATCAGGACCTCGGTCTTCAGGAGTTGCTCGCCGACGCCCACAACCGCCTCGAAAGCGCCGACCAACACGACCTGCTGCACGTGCGCCGGGCGCTCGACACGGTACGGAGTGGCCTGCCGGCTTTCCGGGAGCAGGCGGCGGACCGGATCCGGGCTCGGCTCGACGTCCTGGATCCCTCCGTGGAGGAGCGGGCCCAGGTCCTGCGGCGCCTGGAGACGAACGACCTGGCCACCGCTGCCGACCTCGTCTACTTCCTGGAGATCGGCGAACCGGTCCCGGAGATCGAGGGCGGCGAGTCCCATCTGACCGAGTTCTTCCCGGCCGTGCCCGACGGCCTGCCCGGAGGGATCGACCATGAGCTCGTCGAGCTGGTCCGGTCCGGCGGCAAGCATCCGATGGTTCCCGTCCTGGACTACGGCGGCCTCTCCACCGACGAGGCGGCGCTGGCGGCCGACGCGCTCGACGAGTGGCGCGCGCTTGCCGCCACCGAACGCAAGGACCGGCTCCAGGTGGCTCCGACGCGACAGGTGCCGCCTCTCCTCAAGCTCCTCGGCTACGACGCCAAGAGCGCCAGGCCGCTCGACGACCGATCCCAGCACCGGCGGGAATACCGTCTCTTCGAAGCGACCGGCGTGGAGATCAACGGCAGGGCGAAGGCGCCCGCGTTCGGCTCGCAGATCAAGGAGCAGGGCGGCAACCTGCGGGTGATGATGGTCTGGGGCAGGCCGCCCGCCAAGGTCGTCATGAGCTGGGCGGAGCGGGACACCAGTGGAGCGAGCCTTCTCGTCGTCTACTTCGGCACGCTGAGCCGTGAGGCCCGAGTCGAACTCGCCGCCGGCTCCGACCGGTTGCAGCCGCTGCTCGTGGTGGACGACGCGGCCCTCGCCTATCTCGCGGCCCGCGGAAACCGCCAGGTCAGCGCCGCCACGCAGACCCTGCTGCCCTTCTCCGGCGTCAACCCGTACATCAGGGAGAAGCGCGGCCGGATCGGCGGCGAGATGTTCTACGGCCGCGACGCCGAACGCAAGAGCATCCTCGACCCGCGCGGCACCCAGGTCATCTACGGAGGCCGCGGCCTAGGCAAGTCGGCGCTGCTCGCTGATGCCGGGGAACTGTTCACGGAGCAGCGCCCCGGCTATCACCAGACGGTGTACGTCAACCTCGACCAGGAGAACATCGGCAAGGGCAGCTCGCGCGGGCCGGAGGCGCTGTGGAGCGTCCTGCTGAGGGAGCTGACCGTGGCACACGTACTCGATGACCGGCCGCAGGGGCGCGGAAAACGACAGGAGATCTCCGAGCGGGTGCGCGCCGGCATTCGGAGCTGGCTGAACGGGGACTCCCGTCGCCGACTGTTGATCCTGCTCGACGAGTGCGACCAGTTCTTCGAGGCCGACGCCCCGCGGTTCGACCAGACCAAAAAGCTCAAGGGTCTCGGGTCCGACACCAAGGACGCGGCGAAGGTCGTCTTCGCAGGACTTCACTCCGTGCAGCGCTTCTCAAAGCTCGCGAGCAACGGGCCGTTCGGCCACCTCGCTCAGACCCCGAAGGTGATCGGCCCGCTGGCTCCCCAGTCGGCTGCGGAACTGCTGGTCGAGCCGATGCGGGCGCTCGGGTTCGAGTTCAAGGACCTGGATCTCGTCAACCGTGTGCTCGGCTACTGCTCGTACCAGCCGTTCCTGCTGCAGATGTTCGGGCACCGGCTGGTCGAGCTGATGCACCGCAAGCGGACGCGGCGCGGCGCCGGGGAACCCCCTTACGAGGTGGAGGTGACCGACATCGAGATCGTGGAGTCGGACGCCGCGCTCCGGGACGGCATCTCGGCGGCCTTCAAGGACACGCTGAGCCTCGACCACCGCTACGACGTGATCGCCAATGTGCTGGCGTACCACGCCCGCCATCACGGCCTGGAGGTGCGGCTGAGCGACACCGAGTTGCGCGAGGAGTGCGAGACGTACTGGCGCATGGGGTTCGAACAGCTCGACACCGAGGGTTTCCGCGCCTACCTCTCCGAGATGGTGGGTCTCGGTATCCTCGCGCCCAACCACGACGGACTGGGCTGGCATCTGCGCGGTCCCAACGCCCTGCGCATGATCGGGACCTCCCACGAGGTGGAGGCACGTCTGCTTAGGGCCGAACAGGACTGTGAATTGCAGGAGAGCATCGTGCAGGAGGGCCGCCCCGAGCTCCCCGACGGGCGGCCGGCTCCGCTGACCAACACCCAGCTCGACGACCTCCTGGGCGAGCGGTCCAACCGGACCCGAGTCGTCCTCGGCAGCACCGCCACCGGAGTCACCGACGTCGCCCGGACGTTGCGTACGATCGCCGGACCGATCGACGGCTGGACGCTGCCACCCGTGGGCAAGCCCAGCGTCTACAAACAGGAACTCACCGGCGGACGCCCCCGAGAACGACGGGTCGTCATCAGCGACTTCGTCAACTACCGGGAGCCGGTCCGGCCCGAGACCTGCCGCGAAGCCGTTGACCTGGCCGAGACGCTGCTGCCCGCCACTCCGGGGGTCACCCGCGCGGTCGTCATCGTCACCGACCCCGCTCAGCTCACCCTGTGGCGCTCCCTGCTGACGGGAACCGAGCCCACCTCGGCCGCACCGGTGGTGCTGCGTAGGCACGACCACCGCAGCCTGCGCGGCTGGGCCCAGCGCATCAACATGTTCCACACGGAGGACCGCCTGGACCGTCTCCACGAACTGACCGGCGGCTGGCCGCTCCTGGTGGACCGGGCCCACCGCCTGCACGAGGAATTGGGCGACCCCGACGAGGTGTTGCGTCGTCTGGCCGACCTCCGCGCGGACCGGGCCCAGGCCCGCGCATTCGCCGAGGCGACCGGCGTGTACGCGGATCCGCTGCTGGCCGCCGGATACCGGGCCCTCACCGACGAGTTCAAGGACGGCCTCTTCGACCTGGAAGGCGCGGTGACCGCCGTCGCGCTCAAGATCGATGACGAGGACGAAGCACGGTGGATCGTCGACTTCCTCGACGCCCTCCAGGTCTTCGATCGCGAGGACACCCAGCTGCGCCTGGAACCGGTGCTCCGGGAGTGCGTGGCGCTCAACGGGTGACAGAGCCGCACGTGAATCGTGACCGGACATGGCCGTGGCGATCGCGGGCGTGCCGGTCGCGGTTCCGCAATGGGCGGAGGACCTGTTGCGCCGACGAGAGTGGGGCGTGTCCAGGCGAGACCAGAAATCCTGGTAGACCGCGTGACCTCCTCCGTGCTGCCCAGGGCTGAACAGACTGCGGCAACCGGATCATCCCGAGGGATCCGCCTCGCTCGCCCGCGAGACCGAGTGGCCCGACACCGACCCGGCACTGTCCGCCGTGACGCTCGTTTGACGCTCTGGGCCCCTTCAAGCTGTGCATCAAGCCGAGAATGCGCCTCTGCCCCGGCCTTTTCTGTGGCTTGCGCAGGTCGACACCTTTCCGATGACCTCGCACGTGGAGTGCGTGGCGATTCTTGAAAAGGCCGCAAAGGACGTCTGACCTGCGGTTACAGGGTGTGGCGGGGTTCGTACGAATGATGTCGGCGACGTGCGTTCATCATTGTTGACGCTCGAATGACGCTCGACTCGTGAGACTGAAGCAGGGCCGCGTTGCTCGGCCGGCGATGGGCGAGTGGGGCCGGCGGGTCGCCCTCGTTCGCGACGCGTCGGCGTGACTGTCGCCCACGAGGGACAGCCGACAGCCGGCTTGCGCAAAGGGCGCAAGCCGGTGATCGGTCATGACGTCGTCCGGCCCCATCGGTGACGACGGAGCGCATGCCGGAGGAGTCTCATAGCCGCTCCCGGGCCGTCCGGTCGCGGACGCCCAGGACGTCACCCGCACGGACTCGGTGCGACTCGGTGCGCGGCACGTCCCGGGTGCTCCGATCCGCTTCAGCCGCCGATGGGCGTTACCCCCGAGGGAGCCGGGACCAGTCGGAACCCGCCGTCCTCGCGTAGCACGTGTCCGGCGGTCGGCGGCGGGAAGTGGCTCCCAAGCAGGAGAGTTGACGTACCGGCCAGTGAGCCGAGCACCTGGTTCCGGGTCCTGGCCGCGAGTTCGGGAGCGACGTCCACACAGCTGCAGAGCTCCGGATGTGCCATCTGGACCGGGTGGTGGATGCTGTCACCGGTGACCAATGCGGTCTCGCCACGGCTGCTCAGTTCCACCGCTACCTGCCCCGGTGTGTGGCCGGGGGTGGGCAGCAGACGGATGCCCGGCGCGACGTCCGTGCCCTCGTCCGCGACATCGATGAGGTCGAACAGACCTGCTTCCCGGACGGGATGGACCGAGTCCCGGAACATCTGCCGACGCGGCTCCTCCATGTCGACACCCGCCCAGTAGTCCCACTCGGTGCGTGAGGTGAGATAGCGCGCGTTCGGGAAGGTGGGCACCCAGGCGTCGCCCTCGGCACGCGTGTTCCACCCCACGTGGTCGGCGTGGAGGTGGGTCAGGACCACGAGGTCAACGCTCTCCGGCGCGAAGCCCGCCGCCCGTAGCCGTGCTTCGTAGTCGCTGTTCAGGTTGTGCCAGGCGGGGTTGGCGCGCCGCTTCCCGTTTCCGATGCCGGTGTCCACCAGCACCCGCATGCCGTCCACCTCGACGGCGAAGCTGTGACTCGCCAGGCGCAGGACGCCTTGTTCGTCGGCGAATTCGGGGCTCAGCCAGGGAGTCCGGCTCACGAGGTCGGTGGTTGCCCCGGGCAGCAGCCACGGACCGGTCCGGGCGGGCAGGACCACTTCGTCGATGCGTCGTACGGTGTGGTCGCCCACCGTCCAGGAAGAGGCGGGGGGAGTGATGGACTTGGTCGTTTGCGATGAGGTGAACACGGCGGCTTTCCTTACCTGTTGTGGGTCGCGAGGACGGAGATGTCTGGAGCGGGTGTGTCGGGTGAGGTGGATGAGTAGTTGTTCGTTGCCGGGCGGGAGTGGGTGTCCGGGGACGGTGCCCGGCGCCGACTGCGCAGCGACGCGGTCAGCGTCGCGACTGCGACGGTCGCCAGTACGGCCACGCAGCCGGCGTAGGCCAGTGCTGCCGCACGCAGCCCGAAGCCGGCGGTGAGGGCGCCGGCGCCGATGGCGGGCAGACTCATCGCCAGGTAGCTGAGTACGTGATAGGAGGCGAGCGTGCCGCCCTTCTCCCGGGCCGGGACCGAGTCGACGACCGCGCGCAGCGCACCCTGGGAGACGGCTCCGAAGCCGAACCCGGCCAGCGCCGCCCCGGCGAAGAGAAGTACGGGGCCGGCGAGATGGAGGGCACCCAGGGTCAGGACGGCCGCCGGAATCACCGCGCAGCTCCCGAGGAGAGCGGAGACGTCGGCACGCATCCTGCGCGTGAAGTACACCGTCGGGGCGGCGACGGCCGTCAGCGTGAAGAAGACCATGCCGCCGGCGTATTCGGGTCCGCCGGGGGAGATGAGCCGTGTGAAGCCCGGTCCCAGGGACGAGTAGAAGCCGCCGAGTGCCCAGACGGCGACGACGCCGGCGCCGTTGAGCAGGAGAGCGTGGGCGGCCGCCGACGGCAGCGCCAGGTGGGGCCGCGTCGAGCGCAGTGCTCCGGGACGGCGGCGGACGGTCTCGGGCGTCGAGGCAAGGGCGATGGCCTGCGCGGCGAACACGGCGATCAGGGCCGCGTACACCGTGATCGTCGGAACGGGGGCGAAGCGCACCATGAGGGTGGCTGCCAGGACGCCGGCCGCCATGCCCGTCACCGGCGCGATGCTGTTGGCCAGAGCGGGGCGACCCGGCCGGGCGGGGTCTTCCAGGTCGAGGAGAGCCGCACCTGCCGCGCTGGTCGCCGCGCCGGTCGCGATGCCCTGCAGCACGCGGGCGCCGATCAGGGTGGTCAGGCCGCCGGCCGTCGCGAACAGTGCCATGGAGGCGACCTGGACCGCGAGCGCGCCCAGGAGCACGGGGCGGCGTCCGACATGGTCGGAAAGGGTTCCGGTCGTCAGCAGTGCGATCAGGAGCGCCAGGGCGTAGGCGCTGAAGACCACGGTGATGTCGAGGGACGACAACTGCCACTGAGCCTGGTAGTGGGGGTACAGCGGGGTCGGCGCGCTGGATGCGGCGAGCAGCGCGATCAGGATCGAGGCGTGCAGTGCGAACGGCAGGCGTCCGGATGGGGAGGTGCGGGGAGGCGCGAGGCCCGCAGGGACGCTCTGCATGAGGATCCTTCCAGTGCTAAAAGCGATTCATTTGCTTTAAGCCACCGTAGGTCCTACGATCGACTAAAGCAAACGATTCGCTTTTGCGGTGGTCGGAGGTCCTGTACCAGCCCCGGCCCGTCGCGCCGTACAGATCCGGAAGGAAGCCATGACCAGCGAACTCACCCCCCAAGAGGCAGCCCGAGTGGCGCTGCGGGCGGGGCTCCCCCTCGGGGACGGCCGACACGAAGGAGTGGCCATGACGGCCAACTACATCCACTCCGTGATCAGCACGTTGCGCGAGCTCGATTTCGGCGAGACCCCTCCCGCGTCCTCCTACCGAGCCGGACAGGGGAACGCCGATGCAACCGTTTGAGCTGTCGCTGACCGAAGCCTCCCGTGCGGTGCGCGCACGGGAGCTGTCCCCCGTCGAACTCACCGAATCGGTGCTCGCCCGTATTGCCGCCGTCGAAGGACGGCTGGGCGCCTACGTCACCGTCGCCGCCGACGCGGCCCTGGCCGCAGCGGTCCGCGCCGAACGGGAGATCTCCGGAAGCGGACCGCGCGGGCCACTGCACGGGATCCCCATGGCGCTCAAGGATCTGATCGACGCGGAGGGGATACCCACCACGGCGAGCTCGCACGTCCGGGCAGGGCACGTGGCGGAACGCGACAGCCGGGTGGCCGAACGGCTCGGCGCCGCCGGGGCCGTCCTCCTGGGCAAGACGCACACGCACGAGTTCGCCTACGGCCTGACCACTCCGCAGACGAACAACGCCTGGGACCACAGCCGGGTTGCGGGCGGGTCGAGCGGCGGCTCGGCGGTAGCTGTCGCCGCCGGCGGGGCGACGTTCGCCATGGGCACGGACACGGGCGGTTCCATCCGGGTCCCCGCTGCCCTGAACGGCGTGGTGGGCCTCAAGCCGACCTACGGCCTGGTCCCACGCACAGGCGTGACCTCGCTGTCCTGGTCCCTGGACCACGTGGGCCCTCTCACCCGCACCGTCCAGGACGTCGCGCTGGTGCTGTCGGCGACCGCCGGCCACGACCCGCGCGACCCGGCGAGCGTGTCCGGCCCGATGCCGGACCGCTTCCCGGGAGGCGACCTGCGAGGACTGAAGGTCGGCGTACCGCGGAACCACTACTTCGACCGGGTCACGCCCGAGGTCGAGGAGTCCGTACGCGGCGCGATCGAGCGGCTGGCGGAGCTGGGGGCGGAGCTCGTCGACGTCGAGATCCCGATGGCGCGTTACGTCCAGGCCGTTCAGTGGGGGCTGATGGTTCCCGAGGCCACCGCCTACCACGAGCGGTCGCTGCGGGCCACCCCCGACCTGTACGCGGCGGACGTTCGCATCCTGCTGGAGGCCGGCGAACTCACCTCTGCGGGCGACTACCTCCGCGCCCAGCGGGCCCGCACCTTGATGCGAGACGCCTGGGCTCGCATGTTCGACGGAATCGACGTCCTCGCCGGGCCGACGGTGCCGATGACCGCCGCCGAGGCGGGGCAGGAAGCCGTCGAGTGGGCCGATGGCACGACCGAGGCCGTGTCGGACAGCTACGTCCGCCTCTGTGCCCCAGCGAACATCACCGGCGTCCCGGCCCTCACCCTGCCGGTCGGTCACGACCACGCCGGACTGCCGATCGGTATGCAGCTGATGGCGCGCCCCTTCCACGACGCGACGGTGCTCCGGGTGGGCCGGGTCTACGAGGAGTCGGTGGCCGGCGCGGGGCGGCTTGCTCCCCTCGCTGCCTGAGGGAAGGCGGACGTTCCAGCCGGCATGTGGTCGCGTCGCTGCAGGGGCGTCCGCCGTGCTCGGGCGCCCGGACACGTAGCCCCGCGGGTCGCCGACGCCGGCCACCGCCTAGAAGCAACAAAATCGCATTAGGGTGGATCGCATGAGTCCCAAGCCCATGGTCCGCCCCGGCGGGCGCAGCGCACGCGTACAGGAGTCCGTCCATGCGGCGGTACGCGAACTCGTAGGGGAGGTGGGCCGCGACGCGCTCACGGTCCCGATGGTGGCCACTCGGGCGGGCGTGACTCCCTCCACGATCTACCGTCGTTGGGGCGACCTGCAGGAACTCCTGTCCGACGTGGCCGTCGAACGACTGCGCCCGGAAACGGATCCGGCCGATCTCGGAAGCCTGCGGGCCGATCTCGACGCGTGGGCGGAACAGTTCCTCGACGAGATGGCCTCGCCGCCCGGGCGCGCCTACATCCGGGACGCCCTGCTCGGCGACCCCGACGGAACCAATGCCGGTCAGTGTTCGGCGTATGCCGCAGAGCAGATCGACGCCGTGTTGGCCCGTGCGGTGCGGCGGGGGGAGCCGGTGCCCGAGGCGGAACTGGTGATCGACCGTGTCGTGGCGCCGATCATGTACCGCATCCTCTTCCGCCCTGGCCGACTGGACGCCGCATACGCGCGCGAGCTCGTGACGAACGCCGTGTACGCCCAGCAGATCGAGGCCGGCGCTCGCCCCACCCAGGCCGCCGCCCCTCGGCGCTCGAAGAAGAAACCCGACAACTGACCACTTCGCTCACCGGGCGGTCCGGCTACTGGGCCGTGGAGGCCAAGCGGCTGGCTGTACTGGCAGGGGTCATGAAATCCCCAGCAATGACCGACCAGGACGTGGCCCTTGGGCGTGACGCCCGTTTGACGCTCCGTGCGCACGAAGGGCCCTTCGGCGGAGCAGGAAACGGCCCCTGACCTGGTGTTATGCGAGATCCATCCTGCCGGGACCTCTTTCCGATGACGCACCACGTGGAGTGCGTGGCGATTCTGGAGCCTGCAGCAAAGGGCTCCTGACCTGCGCTTTTCTGTTCCTGTCAACCTCGGGAGGGTCGGGCCGACCTGTTGTCGTGGGAGGGGCAGTCCTCCGGCGAAGGCGTCCGGACGGCGTGCGGTATCCGGATCCGCAGTGCTTCTCGAAGCGGACGTGGCTGCGGCGCGTCCATTCGTGGGTGAGCTCCCGGTATACGCCCTGGCGGGCGGCAAGGGTGTACAGCTCCTGGGTGAGGACGAGGCTTGACGCCGGTGCCGGTGGTTGAGGGGTACCTCGGGGAACTTCCCGACGACCACCCGCAGGTGGGCCGGCTTTTGACCGTCCAGCGCGCCGTGCAGCTGCGGGTCGGACGTGCCCTACGCCACCATGAGCGGCATGGCTTCCCACTTATGGGCTTGTGGGCTTGTGGGCGGCGAGGGCGGCATCGGCCCCGAACCCACCCGACGCGGACGTCGAGAGCTACTACCAGAGGGCATCGCGGCAGACACTGGAGGCAGTACCGGCCCGGCACCCTCGACGGCTTCATAGCCGCACCGGCCCGGCCCTCGACGATCCAGCGTCACCCTGACAAACCGAAGTCAGTGGGGAGCCTGCGGCAAAGGGGTTCCGATCCCCGATTTCTCCGGATCGCTGAGGTTCGCCGGCGGTTGCTCGACCTGTTTTCCGCACCAGCCTTGGTGTTCGTCCACCACTGGGGCGGTTTCGCCGACACATGGAACGACGTGATCGGTGATCTGCCGCCCGGGCGGGTGACGGTCCGCTTCGACCGACGCGACTGGGGCGCCTCGCAGGCCCTGCCCGGCCCTCATCACCTCGTCCAGCCCGCCGACGACCTCGGTAGCCGTCGTGAGGCTCGTTCGACGCTCCGGCCGGTCCGAAGATCGGTGCGCAGGTCTGAAAACGTGATCCGACCTGCCGTTTGGCGCGCCCCATGCTTCCCGGAACGTTGCGCTCCGGCTGGATCAATATCTGTGCCCGCGGGCTGAGGTTTCAATGGAACACGCAGACAGATTCTCTGCCGCAATAAATGAACTCGGATTTTTCCCCGCACGCAGGCCGCTGCGGCGTGCTACTGTCGATCCCAGTTGCAGTTGTGGTTCCCGAAAACTTCAAGTGCCTCCGGCTCGGCTCCTGTGCCACTGGAAGCGCTTTTGTATATCCGGTCTTTTTCCGGGCGGGGTGATCATCGCAGCGACACAGGGTCCGCACGGTGCGGACCCCGAGGCACTGCCCCGAAGGAGAAATGACATGGCTGCTGGTACTGTGAAGTGGTTCAACGCGGAAAAGGGTTTCGGCTTCATCGAGCAGGACGGTGGCGGCGCCGACGTGTTCGCCCACTACTCGAACATCGCCTCCCAGGGCTTCCGTGAGCTGCTCGAGGGCCAGAAGGTGACCTTCGACATCGCGCAGGGTCAGAAGGGCTTGACGGCCGAGAACATCGTTCCCGCCTGACGCTGACGCGCATTTCGTAGCTGGGACCCGCATCCTTTGGGGTGCGGGTCCCAGCTGCTTGCGTTTCCCGTAGCTGTTTCTCCTGAGGACGGCAACCAGGAGACCCGTATGCTCACCGCATGCGAAGCATCCTTCAGGGGTGCGCACAACCCGTCATGGCTTCATCGCGATGGACGCCCGAACATTGCGTCCACTCCGCGCCACTCATTTCAGCGCCTGTGCGCGTACGGATTTCCGTCGGCCAGATGCGCTGTCGCGTTCCACCGGCCCGTTCTTGCAATTCTCCGTGCTGCTCATCGCTGCGGGAGTTCCTTGATATGTGCCGCATCGAGGAAGGTTCCGCATGAACCGCACACGTACGAACGACCGTTTCGCCCGTACCCGTAAGGGCGGTGCCGACTCCGGGAGGGGCGGCAGCCGATTCGGTTCGTCGGCCCCGAACCGGTCGGGCGGCTCGAGCCGTTCCGGCGGTTACGGACGCCGGCCTGCCGCGATTCAGGGAGAGTTCGCCCTCCCCGAGACGGTCACTCCCGCGCTTCCCGCCGTGGAGGGCTTCGCCGATCTCGACATGCCCCGGGAGCTGTTGGCCACGCTGGGTTCGCAAGGCGTGACCGTACCGTTCCCGATCCAGGCCGCGACCCTGCCGAACTCCCTCGCCGGGCGGGACGTCCTCGGCCGTGGCCGCACCGGCTCCGGCAAGACCCTCGCTTTCGGTCTGGCGCTGCTGGCCCGTACGGCGGGGCGGCGCGCCGAGGCCCGGCAGCCGCTGGGGCTGATCCTCGTACCGACGCGTGAGCTGGCACAGCAGGTCACCGACGCGCTCGCCCCGTACGCCCGCTCCGTCAAACTGCGGCTGGCCACGGTGGTGGGCGGGATGCCGATCGGCAGGCAGGCGAGCGTGCTGCGCGGTGGCGCCGAGATCGTCGTCGCCACACCGGGACGCCTCAAGGACCTCATCGACCGCGGCGACTGCCGGCTGGACCAGGTGTGCGTCACCGTCCTCGACGAGGCCGACCAGATGGCCGACATGGGCTTCATGCCGCAGGTCACCGCACTCCTGGACCAGGTCCGCCCCGAGGGCCAGCGCATGCTGTTCTCCGCCACCCTCGACCGCAACGTCGACCTGCTCGTGCGCCGCTACCTCAGCGACCCCGTCGTGCACTCCGTCGACCCCTCGGCCGGCGCGGTCACGACGATGGAACACCACGTGCTGCACGTCCACGGCGCCGACAAGCACACGGCCACCACCGAGATCGCCGCACGCGACGGCCGCGTGATCATGTTCCTCGACACCAAGCACGCTGTCGACCGCCTCACCGAGCACCTCCTGAACAGCGGGGTACGGGCCGCCGCCCTGCACGGCGGGAAGTCACAGCCGCAGCGCACCCGCACGCTGACGCAGTTCAAGACCGGGCACGTCAACGTGCTGGTGGCGACCAACGTAGCGGCGCGCGGCATCCACGTCGACAGCCTCGACCTCGTCGTCAACGTCGACCCGCCGACCGACCACAAGGACTACCTCCACCGCGGCGGCCGCACAGCCCGCGCCGGCGAGTCCGGCAGCGTCGTCACCCTGGTCACCCCGAGCCAGCGCCGCGCCATGACCCGCCTCATGGCAGCAGCCGGCATCGTCCCGCAGACCACCCGGGTCCGCGCCGGCGAGGAGGCCCTGCACCGCATCACCGGCGCCCAGGCCCCCTCCGGCGTCCCGGTCGTCATCACCGCACCGGTGGCCGAACGCCCCAAGAAGCGCGGTGCGACCTCACGCGGCCGACGCCGCCCCGCTTCGGCGGCCCGCCGCGCGCCCGTACGGCAGTCCACTGTCGGTACGGCGGCATAGAACCTTCGTGATCAGGAAGCCGACCCATCCCCGCAGGAGGCACCCTTTGACGCTGACCCAGATGCAGTTCCGTCCGGCGAGTGCCCACTCCGGGCACGGCACGGTGGCCGACACCATGGACGCGGCCGGACCGCAGGTCTGGGAGGACATGACCGTGGAAGTGGCACTGTCCGTGATGGCCGCCGCCCGTACGGGGCATCTGGTCGTCTGTGACGATGACGGTCTGTGCACCGGCCTGGTCACCCGGGCCCGGCTCACGGCCGTTCGTGACAGCTCCGGGTACACGGACCGGATCCGTCTGCGTGACATCGCCGACGTCATCGCTCCCTTCGCCTCGCCGCTGACCACGAGGGCCGAAGTCGAGCGCGCGATGCGGTACCGCCGGCTCGGGGCCCTGCCCGTGGTCGACGAACAGGGCAACGCTCTGGGCGTCCTCGCGCTCTCCCGCTGAACCGCCTCACGGCGGTCGGCCCCGTCTCCCCTTCTCCTCGTGAGGCATCATGCGCTGTGTCATCGCCCGCTTCCCGTTCGACCTGACCAAGAGCGGAGTGCTGGAATCGATGAAGGGCATCAAGCCCGAACCGGTCACCGGCGAGTCCGTGATCATCGGACGCCGCCACTACCCCGTCAAGCAGGTCGGCGAGGTCGTCACCCGCCAGGACCGTCGCGATTTCAGCGCCGGTGAGGTCCTGCGGGCCATGTCCCGGCTCGGCTTCACCTGTCGCGCCCTTCCCGAGGCCGCACCTGCGTGCGGGGAAAGCCCGTTGCAGCGGGCTTCCGCGATGCTCGGCACCCCCTTGTCCGGCTGACCAACGGGACGAGCGGGAGCCGAACAGAACAGTGAGGGCCCCACCGGCACATGCCGGTGGGGCCCTCACCGCGTGACGTGCCGCTCCCGGCGCGGCGGCGGGTCAGTGGTCGGAGTAGCTGAAGTCGCCCACGGTCCAGGCGCTGACGTCCTCGATCGCTATGCGGTACATCCCGCCCGTCTCCGGGATCCCCACCGTGCCCTGCAGGATCCGCGCGACGTGGAAGTGCAGATGCGTGGGTGGGCCGTCCTTCTTCGCGGGGGTGTCGAAGACGGCGGAGAAATCCCGCAGGTGCGCGGAGTCCGTCAGCACCTCCGACACCCTCTGCCTCCACACGGCTTCGGGAGCCAGTCGACCGGTGATGACAGCACCACCGGTGACCACGGTCAGGGACATCTGATTGCTCTGCCCGGACTCCACAAGGGCGGCGATGTCAACGATCAGCTCGTCAGGTTTCGGCATGAGATCGAATTCTATGCCTCGGTCCGTCCGGGTGTCTCGGCCGGTGGCACCACCGGCCGAGACGGGCCGCACACGGCTCGCCCGGGGCATTGGCGGACACCGTGCTCAGCAGGGTCATCCTGGCCCCGGCCTTTGTCCCGCCCGCTCCTGCGCTCCGCTCGCCGACCCAGGAGCCACCGTGTTCGCCGGAGGGGGCTGAGGATCGCGGTCGGCGGCGCGCCGCGCCGGTCGGCGGCGTCACGGAAAGCTCGGCGGGTGGCTCTGGGTCCCGTCCGTGCGGCGGGGCGGCGCTACGGACGACCCCCAGCCGCGCAGATCGACTCATCGGGAGTCCTCACCGTCCGGCAGCAGTAAATCTGTGGTTGCGAGGATAGACATTCGGAGGCCCCGCGGTTATGGTTTCTCTCGTAGTCGAGATCTGACAGGGCCCGGCAGACACGAACTGCCGGGCAGCAGTCCCCGTACGACGGTGCGGTGGTGGAGTTCCGAAGCCAGGTTGTCGTACGACGGTGACGGGACTGACGACCGGACCGGGTGGCCCGAAGTGATGAGGGGCCGCCGTGAGCAGGACCGCAGTCGATGCGGTTGCGGTACCAGCAGTGCTGTATCGAGTGGTGCCCCGGTGAAGGCGTCGGACTGCGGACGCGCGCGCCGGGGAGCCCGGTGGTGGGGTTTCGAGCCGGAGCAGACGCAGAACGGGCGACGGGGCCGACCGCCGGGGGGTGGCGCTGTACAAGGTCACCAGCAGTTCGCGGTATCAGCAGTACGCAGTTCCTGTTTGCAAGTGATTGGTTCCGAGGGAAGAACGGAGGAGACGAGCACCATCGGGATCGCCCGGGCGGAAGACACGAGCTCGGGTACCGCAGGACATCGATAGGCAGGTGGTCTCCGGTCACGCATCCGCGATCCCCGCACACCCGTCGGAGTATCGGGCGGCTGGGCGGAAACAGTAGGCCGGCGCAGCACTAGGGCCGGCAGATGGTGTCGCAGTTCCTTCGGGGCCTTGGTGCCGTACGGCACCAAGGCCCCTCCACGCGTTCCACAGAGAGGTGAGATGACAGCAGACGAGTCGCTGAGCCGTCTCGACGACGACGATTACCCCGCCTACACCATGGGCCGGGCCGCCGAGCTGCTCGGCACCACTCCCGGCTTCCTCCGCGCCCTCGGCGAAGCGCGACTGATCACACCACTGCGTTCCGAGGGCGGACACCGCCGCTACTCCCGCTACCAACTGCGCATCGCGGCCCGGGCGCGTGAGCTCGTCGACCGGGGCATGCCGATCGAGGCCGCATGCCGGATCATCATCCTCGAAGACCAGCTCGAAGAAGCCCAGCGCATCAACGCCGAGTACCGCCGCGCCGCTGGGCCGTCCAGTCCGTCGGCCGCGGCCTGAGGTGAGCGGGTCCGCCGGTATCGGCGGGCCGTCACAACCGCGCACGGCCGGGCTGTACCGCTGGGTTCGTGTTCGTGTCCGGTCGGTTCCACCGGCATTTCGCTCGTCTTCGGCCCCGGTCACGGCACTCCCACAGCGGGTGAGGTGGCCGGCAGGCTCCGAGCCTGGGCGCCGCCTCTTCTCAAGGGCATCCCCCAGACGGCCGTTGATCGGGCCGCGAGTGCGGCGACGGCTCCGTTCCACAGGAGTGAAGGTGCGTGCTGCTGTGGTCAGTAGGCGGTGAGGGAGATGGCGATGTAGTGCGCGGTGAAGGCCGCCACGGTCAGGGCGTGGAACACCTCGTGAAAGCCGAACCAGCGGGGTGAGGGGTCGGGGCGCTGGACGGCGTAGACCACCGCGCCCGCGCTGTAGAGGAGGCCGCCGGTCACTACAAGGGTGACTACGGCCGCACCGCCGGTGTGGAGGAAGTCGGGCAGGTAACGCACCGGTGCCCACCCCAGGAGCAGGTAGCAGGGGGTGTAGAGCCAGCGGGGAGCGTTGACCCACAGGACGCGGAAGGCGATGCCGGTCAGCGCGCCCGTCCACACGATCCACAGCAACAGGTTTCGCCGGTCAGGGGGGAGGAGAAGGACGGCCAGAGGGGTGCAGGTGCCGGCGATGATCAGAAAGATGTTGGCGTGGTCGAGGCGACGCAGGACGGCCTCGCCCAGCGGCCCCCAGGTGCCCAGGTGGTAGACGGCGCTCGTCCCGAACAGCAGCCAGGCGGTGACGGAGTACACAGTGCAGGCCAGGGCCGCCTGCTGGGTCCGGGCCAGGCAGACGAGGACGATGCCGGCGGACAACGAGGCGGGAACCATCGCGGCATGGAGCCAGCCACGCAGCTTCGGCTTGACCGGCTCGACCAGGTCGTTCGCCCACTCGACCAGGTCGGCCACCGGGTGAGGCTTCTCTCCGGCATGGCCATGATGTGATCCGCCGGGGAGCTCGGCCAGGGCGGCGTCCTCGGACGGAACTTCCCGTCCTGCCTCGGTCTTCTGGGCATCATCGGCAGCCATCCGATCATGGTAAGAGCCTCCCCGTAACAGTGTCTTCGAAGGTCGGGTCATGACGTCGAGCCGGCAATTCACCGCACGGGCCTGCTCGGCCATCAGGAGAGCGCGGAGACCGGCGACCCGCCACCGACCGGGGCTGCCCCCCCCACGGCTCGAAGCCGGTCGTGAGGACGGGTCCGTGCTGACACGACTGCGGTCCCCTCGGTGTACGGGCGCGCCGCACTGTCCTGGCTTCTGAGCACCGACGGGGCCGGTGGGCTGATGTGCGCACAGTGGGCCGACGCCGACGCCGACGCCGACGCCGACGCCGACGCCGACGCCGCCGACGCCGACGACGCCGCCGACCCTGCGGCGCGGAGGCTTCACAGCCGCCCTCGCGAGGCTCGGCGCGTGTCCTGAACAACGCCGACGGCACCAGGGTCGCCTGTACACCGAGTGGACCAGTGCCGAGGCGCACAAGGAGGCCGCGGACGCCGGCCACCACGACAAGGGACACGAAAGCTCCGCCGGCACCACCGGGCCCACGGCTCACCCACCGAAGGCGCTACCGCCTGTCACCACTCCCTGTTCCGGCGCAGCAGGTGTGGGTGCCCCGGACCGTCGGGAAGAAGAGATCGCACAGGCGGTGGATCATGCCGTCCCGCTCTCCGGGTACCGTCAGGGTATGAGTCATCCGCACCCCGAGCTGAAAGCCGCTCCGCCCCTTCCCGAAGGAGGGCTGCGGGTCATCGCCCTGGGCGGCCTGGGGGAGATCGGCCGCAACATGACCGTCTTCGAGCACGCCGGCAAACTGCTCATCGTCGACTGCGGTGTGCTGTTCCCCGAGGAGACCCAGCCCGGCGTGGACGTGATCCTGCCGGACTTCACCTCGATCCGGGACCGGCTGGACGACATCGTGGCCGTGGTGCTCACCCACGGCCACGAGGACCACATCGGCGGCGTTCCGTACCTGCTGCGCGAGCGGTCCGACATTCCCCTCGTCGGCTCCAAGCTGACGCTGGCGTTCCTGGAGGCCAAGCTCAAGGAACACGGCATCCGGCCGCGCACGGTGCGCGTGCGCGAGGGCGACCGGCGCGGTTTCGGCCCCTTCGACTGCGAGTTCGTGGCGGTCAACCACTCCATCCCGGACAGCCTCGCGGTCGCGATCCGCACCGGCGCCGGGATGGTGCTGCACACCGGCGACTTCAAGATGGACCAGTTCCCCCTCGACGACCGCATCACCGATCTGCGCGCCTTCGCCCGCCTCGGCGAGGAGGGCGTGGACCTGTTCCTCACCGACTCCACCAACGCCGAAGTACCCGGCTTCACCACCTCCGAGCGTGAACTGAACCCGGCGATCGAGCAGGTGATGCGCACCGCGCCGCGCCGGGTCATCGTCTCCAGCTTCGCCAGCCATGTGCACCGCATCCAGCAGGTCCTGGACGCCGCCCACCAGCACGGCCGCAAGGTCGCCTTCGTCGGCCGGTCGATGGTCCGCAACATGGGCATCGCCCGTGACCTGGGCTATCTGAAGGTCCCCTCCGGTCTGGTCGTGAGCACGAAGGAGCTGGAGAAGCTCCCCGATCACAAGATCACTCTGGTGTGCACCGGCTCCCAGGGCGAACCGATGGCCGCCCTGTCCCGCATGGCCAACCGCGACCACCAGATCCGCATCGGCAAGGGCGACACCGTCCTGCTCGCCAGCTCCCTCATCCCCGGCAACGAGAACGCCATCTACCGGGTGATCAACGGACTCACCCGGTGGGGCGCCCACGTGGTCCACAAGGGCAACGCCAAGGTGCACGTCTCCGGGCACGCCAGCGCCGGCGAACTCGTCTACTGCTACAACATCGTCAAACCCCGCAACGTCATGCCCGTGCACGGCGAATGGCGCCACCTACGGGCCAACGCCGACCTCGCCATCCGTACCGGCGTCGACCCCGACCGGATCGTCATCGCCGAGGACGGCGTCGTCGTCGACCTGGTCGAAGGGCGCGCGTCCATCACAGGCAAGGTCCCCGCCGGCAACGTCTACGTGGACGGCATGGAAGTCGGCGGCGCCACCGAGGCGTCCCTCAAGGACCGCCTCACCCTCGCAGAGGAAGGTGTGGTCACGGTGGTGGCGATCGTCGACGCGGACACCGGCGCCCTCGCCGAGGCCCCCGACTTCCTGGCCCGCGGCTTCGTCCACGACGACACCACCTTCGAGCCGGTCGTCCCCGTCATCGAGAAGACCCTGGCCACCGCGGCCGAGGAAGGCGTCGGGGACGCGCGCCAGCTCGAACAGCTCATCGCCCGTGCCGTGGCGAACTGGGCGTTCCGCACCCACCGCCGCAAGCCCCTCATCATCCCCGTCATCATCGACGCCTGAGCCACGGCCCGGCAGGCGTCCGGGGTCGGGCGCCGATGTGTACGAGGTGAAACTCGGCGACGAGTCGTCGCTGATGTCCAGCCTCATCACCGGCCCACCGGGTCGGCCCGTACGAACAGCGCCCGGGTTCCGCCCCGGGCGCGCCCGGGGCGGCCCGGTGGCGGGAGCGCTGCGCCGGGCATACCGCAGCCCCTCCAGCAGCTGACCTGCTGCCCGAGCGGCAACGTAGGGCAAGGCCGCCTCGTACGGGTGTTGTGCACTGTCGGCCCCGATGGGCTCATGGAGCGCTGCCCGCGCCCTTCGCCGGAGGCGCACCGGGCGTCCGAACGGGGGATGCGTTCCGTTCGGGCAGAAGTCAGGCCGCGGTGGCCCAGGTGAGCGCCACGAGACGAGGTATGTCCTGCGACGCCGTGATGGGCCAAAGGGCGTGGCGACAACGCCGGCGGGCGCCGTTCCGCAGTTCCGTGAGCCCGTTCAGAGGGACCGGTAGATCCCCTCGGGATCATCGTGAGCCCATGCCGCGTACTCCTCGAAGCCCAGGTTGCCGATGCTCAGGTTCGCGTGGATGTCGTGGAGCCCTGCGGGGATGGTGCGGAAATCGCGGCCGAACTCGGTCAGCTGTTCGTAGTCCTCTTCGTCCACGCACTCCTCCCGCGTCAGCGTGGTGACCGCAAGCAGCGGATGGCTCTCGGCCTGCATGGTTGTACGGTCGGCGAGAAAGACGACGGCCAGGGTGTCGTCGCCGCAGACCGCAGTCAGCACCTCGTCGACGGTCGCCCCTGCCCAGGCCGGATCGTCGATGAAGTGGACGCGTGCCTCGTACTGCCTGTCTCCCCAGGGCTCCGTCAGCGCCGCCGCCACGTCCTGCCACGCATGGTCGTCGAGGTAGTCGGTCCTGACGACCAGGGCATCGAACTCATCACGGTCGGTGACGGCGGGCAACGCTCTCATGCATCCTTCTCCTCGATGACGATCGGTGAGCCGTGCCCGACTGTCTCATGGACCGTTCTCGAGGAGGCGGTCCAGAAGGCGGCGACCTGGTGAGTCGGGTCCTCTGACCGGCGGGACGAGCTGCTCGGGGTTGGCCGGGCGGTCGTGTCCGTGTGGTTTGTCGGCTTCGTGGTCCGGCGGCTACAGCCGGCGGAGAACGGAGTCCAGTGTTTCGATCTCCTGCGCGGAGAGCTTGTCGGTGAAGTGGCGGCGCACCGCGGCGTCAAGGCCGGGGTGCACGGCGGTGACGGCCTGGCGTCCGGTGTCGGTGAGGGTGACGATGACACCGTCGGCGCGTTCGCGGGTGACGAGCTGACGCTTGCTCATGCGGGTGAGCTGGTGGGAGAGGCGGGTGCGGTCCCAGCCGAGCGACGCGGCGAGCTCGCTCTGGCGCAGGGACCCCCCGCCCTTGTTCAGGGCGGCGAGGATCGTCAGGTCCGGCTCGGAGAGGCCCGCCGCCTCGGCGGCGTCCGCGATCACACGGGTTCGGACGATCTCGTGGGCGCGCTTGAAGGCGGACCAGAGGGCGACGGGATCCAGTGCGGCCTCGGTCGGTGCCTCGTCCGGCTCGGGAGCCCTGGCGTCCGATGTTGACATATCAACGCACCCTTTCTAGTGTTGAGATGTCAACGCTAGCAGGCGCCTGCCGCTTCGTCGGCCCCTGACGGCCGCGCTCGTCACTCCACCCCGCAGAAGGACTCATGCGAACCCGAACCCTTGGAACCGGCGGCTTACGAGTCGCCCCTCTCGCGTTGGGCTGCGCCGGTATGTCCGACCACACCGCGCCCGCGGACGAGGCCGATGCCATCGCCACGATCCACGCGGCCCTCGCGGCCGGCGTCACCCTCCTCGACACCGCCGACTTCTACGGCATGGGGCACAACGAGGACCTCATCCGCCGCGCACTCCGTGACGGCGATCGCGAAAAGGCGCTCCTGAGCGTCAAGTTCGGCGGCCTGCGCGGCCCCGACGGAGACTTCGTCGGCATCGAGGGCCGTCCCGCCCACGTGAAGAACGCACTCGCCTACTCGCTGCGCCGCCTCGGCACCGACCACATCGACATCTACCGCCCCTCCCGGCTCGCCCCCGACACCCCGATCGAGGACACGATCGGCGCGATCTCCGAACTGGTCCAGGCCGGATACGTACGCCACATCGGACTCTCCGAGGTAGGGCCGGAGACCATCCGCCGTGCCCACGCCGTGCACCCGATCTGCGACGTGCAGATCGAATACTCCCTGTTCAGTCGTGACCCCGAGACCAACGGCATCCTGGACACCTGCCGCGAGCTGGGGATCGGCGTCACCGCTTACGGGGTCCTCGCACACGGTCTGCTCACCGGCACCTACCGGCAACCCGCCGGAGGCGACCCGCGCACCCACTGGCTGCCCCGCTTCCACCCCGACAACCTCGCCACGAACCTCACCCTGGTCGACCGGCTGCGACCGCTCGCCGACGCACACGGCATCAGCGTCGCGCAGCTCGCCACCGCCTGGGTCATCGCCCGGGGCCGCGAGCGCGGCACCGTCGTGGCCGTCCTGGGCGCCCGCCGACCGCACCGCATCGAGGAGGCTCTGGCGGCGGCCGACGTCACCCTGACCGAGGCCGACCTCGGCAGGATGGACGAGGCCGTCCCGGCCGGCGCGGTGGCCGGAACCCGTTACGCCGCACCCCTCATGGCTTTGCTGGACAGCGAGCGCGGCCCGAAGTCGTCTTCAGACACGGGGAATTGACCGTCGACGGCCAGGCCGGCTCCAGGCTTCGGGCCTTCCGGTGACCCCGCACCCACCGGGTGTGGATCTCCCGCGCGGGCGCCTGCTCGACACGCGACCCCACCTCTCATGAACCGGGCGCGTGAAGGGTCACTTCCGTATCTGCTCCATGGCCCCTGCGAGTGACGTCCGTGCCCTTCACACTCCGTGCCCTTCACACAAAGAAACAGGTGACGAATCATGAACACATCCGAGTCACTGCTTGCCGAGTCGGCCCGGTCCGGGAAGCCGATCGGAGTAGGGATCATAGGACTCGGGGCGCACGGTGGCTGGGCCGAGCGCTCTCACCTGCCCGCCCTGCGCGCCGTCCCGGGGTATGAGCTGAGGGCCCTGAGCGCGAGTTCGAAACAATCGGCGGAGCGCTCCGGACAGAAGCACGGTGTGCCCAGTGCCTTCGGGACGGCTGCCGAACTGGTGGCCTGCGACGAGGTGGACCTGGTGGTCGTGGCGGTGAAGGTGCCGCACCACCGGGAACTGGTGCGGACGGCGCTGAGCGCCGGCAAGAGCGTGCTGTGCGAGTGGCCGCTGGGCAACGGGCTCGCGGAGGCCGAGGACATGGCGCGGTCGGCGCGCGATCGCGCCGTGCCGACCGTCGTCGGACTCCAGGCACGGTCGCACCCGGCGCTCGTCCACGCACGGCATCTCGTGGCCGACGGCTATGTGGGGGAGGTGCTGTCCACGACGGTGGTCGGCTCCGGTGGCGCTTGGGGTGCCACCGTCGGCCCCGGCGACCACTATGTGCTCGACGCCGCGAACGGCGCGACACTGCTGACGATTCCCTTCAGCCACGCTCTCGACGGACTCGCGTCGGTCCTGGGAGAGCCCGAGGAACTGCGGATCCAACTGGTGTCGAGGCGTACGTCGGCCGTGGACACCGAGAGCGGACGGCCCGTGCCGATGACCGCCGCGGACCAGGTGGTGGCCTCGGGACGGCTGCCGGGCGGAGCGGTGGCCACCTTCCACTACCGCGGAGGCACGTCCCGAGGAACCAACTTCCGCTGGGAGATCAACGGCACCGAGGGCGACCTCGTCCTCACCGCCCCGATCGGCCACCCACAGCTCAGCCCGCTCACCCTGGAGGGCGGCCGCGGAACGGCCACCGCACTCACTCCCATGACGGTGCCGGAATCGTATGTCCGCGTCCCGCGACTGGAACCCCGAGCCGACGCGTCGGCCTACGCGGTCGCCCACGCCTACCGGCAGTTCCTGGAGGACCTGCGGGAGGGCACGTCACGCGTACCCGATTTCGCGCACGGCGTCGCCCGGCACCGCAGCATCGCATCCGTCATCGCGGCAGCGTGACCCGTCGCTCGGTGGCCAGTGCGTGGGATCTCCAACGTCCCTATGCTTCTTGGAGATTGCCCGGAGAAGGAAGGGAACGGCCGTGACCGCACGGCCGGTACGGGGGAGAGAAGCACAAGTGGCCGGATCTGACCTCATCGCGTGGTGCTGCACCTACCTGGACGAACTGCGGGACGTCGCGGAGACGGAGGCGCAGCGGGCCGAACTCGAGGCGTGCGTGGCTGCCGCGGCCCGGGGTGAGGACTGTACGGACCGGCTCGGTGCCGTCCTGCGGTCCATGGGTCAGGAGGTCGAGGCATCCCGCGGCGGGGGCTACGTCATGCTCCCCGGGCTGCAGGGTGGCAAGGGCGCGGTCCTGCGGGCCGTCTGCCCGAACGGGGTCTGCTCGCGCGACGCCGAGGCGGGCGCACCCGAGGAGCGACGGCGCTGCTCGGTCCAGGGGGCTGTGATGCCCGAGAAATGGACATCGCCGTCGTGACGGGGTTCCTCGCCGGGCTCGGCGGCAAGGTCGCCGAGCGCTGGCTCTCCCTGCTCACCCTCCCCGGCTGCCTGTTCGTCGCCGCCGCGTGGGTGGCCTCCGCGCTGGGCCAGGGTCATGCCACGGACCGGAAGCGCCTGGCCGGCACCGTCTCCGGCTGGTACGACGGCGCGCAGGACACCCGCCCCGGCACGCTGGGAGCGATCGCGGCCGGGCTGATCGTGCTGGCGGCACTGGCCGGCCTGACGGCGAGGATGACCGGACACGCGGTGCTCCTCCTGTGGTTCGCCCGGTGGCCGAGGTCCCTGGGACGGCACATGCGGAACGTCGAGCAGCGGGTGTCGGACTACTACCGGATCGATCTGGAGATGCTCTGGCCCCGGCTCTGGCTCGTCCTGGCTCCGCACATACGGAAGGAACTGCGGTCCGTGATCACCGCGGTCGAGTCCGCCACCGTCGTAGGTGCGTGGGGGCTGGGGTACCTGGTGCTGGGCTGCTGGTGGTGGCCGGCCGCGGTGATCGGTGGGGTGGTGCTGTGCGCCGGATGGGTGCTCGCCCGGCAGCGCACGGTGGAGATGGCCGCACTGGTGGAGAGCGCCGTCGACATCGGCCTGCGTCCCGTGGCGCGCTCGCTGGGCATCACGCCTCCGTCGGCCGCCGACCCGGCCGAGGTGGGGCTGCAGCTGGCCCCCACGCTCCACAAGCGGCTCGCCGCTGCCGACCCTCCCGCGCCGCAACGCTGGCGGGCTCCGTCCGGGCCGCCGGTCCGCAGGCGTGGCACCGCATCCGGCGGCCCGTGACACGACGCCCCTGACGTCGCGTCACCGCGTCGTGGTCGACGGCCCGCGACGGGTCGACGGTCCGTGACAGGTCGACGGTCCGCGACGGGTCAGCCCACGTGGACGAAGGGTGCCCAGGCCCGCGGGGACGGCTGCTGCGCGCGGACCTGCCGCACCGCCCTGTGCACGGCGGCGGCCACTCTGTCGTCCGCGGTGTCCCGGGTGCCGTCGTACGGCAGTGCGCCGAGAGAGGTGTAGAACGCTTTGGTGAACTCGGCCGCGGACCGGTCGCCGGTCTCCCACAGGGTGCCCACCACATGGCGGGCCCCCGCGACGCGGAAGGCGGAGGTCAGGTGGAGGACCTCGTCGGGCAGCCGCTCGCCGGCGTGTGCCGTGCTGCAGGCCGAGAGGACGGCCAGCTCGAGACCGTCCAGTCGCTCCGTCATCAGGTCGGCGACGGTGAGGGTCTCGTCCCGCAGGACCAGGTGGCTGCGTGACGGGTGCCGCGCGTCGCTCTGCCCGTGACAGGCGAAGTGGACGCCCCGGGCGCCCCGCAGACCGGCCCTCACGGCAAGCGCCGACACCGCCTCCTCCGGCAGCGGCCGCGCCCCCGGGACGGTGGAGACCACGTGCGCGGCCTCCTGCCCCGCTCCTTCCAACGGCCGGTGCGGCATGAGCGAGGAGTGGGGCACCGGAACGACCAGGTGCCCCTCACGGCGGCTCGTCCCCGTGGCCGGGGAAGAGGCGTCGTCGAGCAGCCTCAGAGTCGGCGTGTACGACGAGACGACACGGTCCGCCACACACGCGCCGGGTACGTCGGGCAGCCCGGCGGCGTGCAGGGGGAGCAGTGTCAGCGGACCGGTCGCCGACCAGCGCAGGCGGGAGGGGAGACGGCCGTCCCGCGGAGCGGGCGTGATGCCCAGCGCGGAGAGCACGGGTTCCGCGACCGACTCCCAGAGCCACGCGAGAACCTCCCGCACCTCCCGCTGGTGCTTCTTCGCCGCGGCGGGCCCCGGCGCGGGCCACCGGGTCAGCTCCGTCGTCGCGGTGGTGAATCGCCGGACGTTCTCCGTCACGTCGTGCAGGACGAGACCGGGCAGCGGGACCACACCGGTCTCCTCGTCGGCCCGGAGGACGAGCGCGTCGCACCGGTAGTCGCTCACGTTGAGGGTGACCACAGGTACCGTCCCCGCCCGCCGGCGCAGCACATCCGCGCCGGGTGCGCGCAGGTAGTCCTCCAGACCGGGAACGGCACGAATCCGCCGCGTCGCCTCGTGGACGGCGTCGGTCAGCCGGTGGCGGCGGTCGGCGGCCGGGCCGTAGGGCGCGTCCTCCACCCGCGCCAGGTCCGTGCGGAGTTCCCGCATGCGCTCCGCCAGGTGCGGAGCGAGCGCGCGAACCGGATCGAGATCGGCATCGCTGCGGCGGGCGAGAGCCTGGCCGACCAGCGTCGCCCGGGCCGTCTCCAGGGCCTGAAGCGCTCGGTCCGCCGAACCGCCCGTCCGGAGTACGAGCGCGCAGGCGTCCCGGGCCAGGCTGGTGGCGATCGTGGACAGGCCCTTCTCCCGGTCCTCCACGCTCAGCGCCTCCGAGGCGGCGTGCGGAAGGGCCTCCACCGCGCGCAGGGTCAGCCGGGCGGCGGTCTCCCAGTCGCCGGCTCGGGCGGCCAGGCCGGCGCCGAGCTGTCCGGCCAGGACCGCACTGAGCCGGTGGGATCCGTCGAACGTCGTGGAGAACGCCTGGATCGCCGCGGGGTCGTCCCGGTCCCGCATGCTGCGCAGGAGCCCTGTCACCGGGGTGAGGGTCTCCGCGTCACGGGCCGTGGGGCTGGCGGCGGCCGCCCGGCTTCCCTTCTCGGCCGTGGCGATCGCCTCGTCCAGCAGGGAGGCGTCCCCGGTCTCCTTCGAAAGGCCCGCCAGGGCCATGGCCAGATTGGAGGCGAACGTGGGGTAGTCCGGCACCGTCGGGTCGGTCATGTGCAGCGCGGCCCGCATCATGTGGACGGCCACGGTGAGTTCGCTGCGCGTCGCGTCTCCCGGACCGCTCAACCTGGAGTGCGCGTGCATGGCGGCTCCGAGCTGGTTGAGCAGGCCGGGCAGGAAGGAATGACCGGGCGGCACGTGCGTCACGGCCTTCTGGAGCAGTTCCACCCCCTTCTTGAGGGTCGGAGCATCCCTGGTGTCGTGACCCTTCTGGGCGTGGAGCTGTCCGGCCCACAGCAGACGCCACGGGTAGTCCTCGTCGTCCGTACGGTCGTCGAGAGCCAGGGCTTGCTCGGCAAGACCGATGGCTTCGTCCAGGGCGGAGAAGTCCCGCGTGGCGAGGTACCGCAGATTCAACTGTCCCGCGAGATTGAGCATGTTGACGGCGTGGTTGCGCGGATTGGGGTCGCGGGCCTCCACCGCCTCCCTCAGCACATCGAGGGGGACCGCCCCCGAACCCGGCCGCAACGAGTGGATGAGGGCCTGCTGGGCCCGGAGCCGATGGTGGGAGCGATGACCGGGGCCGGTGAGGGCGCAGGCCGCGTCGACCGCCACGGTCGCCCGCCGCAGGTCCTCGTCCGCACCGGTGCGCCGGTACCGGTGGTGCCAGGCCACGGACTCGAGTCCGAGGAGATCGGCCTGCCACTCGTCGTCCTGGGGAATCCTGGCCCGGCAAGCGGCCAGAAGCTCCACCGTCGGCCGTGTGATGCTCAGCGGAGCCCCGGCGTCCATGGCATGGTTGCAGGCCTCGGCCACGGCCGCACAGTCCTCCGGCGAACCCTCGACCGTCAACTTCCGTGCAGCCGCGACGAGTCCGTCGGCGTCTTCCTTCGATACGGCCATTCCGCCTCCCCCGTTCCGCCGTTCGGCCGTTCGGCCACGACGATCCGTAATCCACACGACACGCACTGTCCGAAGACGGTCCCACACCTTCCCCGGTGGCGATGACGCCGTGCGGCAGGGTGGCGGCGAGCCGGCCACCGTGGTGGCACGGCCGGGGCGGCGACGGTGCGCGGTGGGACGTCCACTCCGTGGTGCGTGCTCCGGCGGCGGCGGAAGTGGTGCGGCGAAGTCCCGGCCGATACTCGCCCCGACCGCGACCGGTCCCCGACCGGACGATCCGGTTGACTTGAGCCATGGGGCGCTCGAGTGGAGGACCGGAGGGGAAGCCGCTCCCTCCTGAGCGGTCCGCGCCGGGTGCGGAGGCGTCGGTGCCGTACGACACGGCGCGAGGGGGCGCATCGTGCACGAGGGAGTGCATCAATGCGCCCACGAGTCCACTCATGAGACGACTGAGGGCAGCGGACCGGTTGCGGCCTGGGAACGCGCTCGCGACAATGGGCCGTCCCTTGGGGGGGAACCAACGAAAACGCGTTGGATGTCCAGGAGTTGACTACAGGGCCCGGTGTGACCGGATAGTTCCTCGGGCTCGTCTCGGACCGGGCTTCTCCTCGCAGCGGCACCGTCCGGTGCCGCTGCGAGGAGGGATGCCGCAGTACAGCAGGGGCAAGGGGGCAGATGTGACGTCCATCGGAAGTGTCGCCGGGTGCGGATATCGCTCCAGGCCGCTCTGAGAGGGCACCGCGAACGTGTTGCTCTCTTCCGGAGCTGACGAGAAGCGGTCCGGCCTGGTGGTGCGCTGCCCTGTCTGCCTCCACCCGGGACGGGGCGAACGACGCTGCCGGGCGTGTGGATTCCTGCTCTTCGGGGATCCGGTCCTGGGGGCCGCGACCGAGGAGGACCACCGGTCCGCAGCGGCCGAGCTGGCTGCCGCCGCGCACGCCTGGGACCTCGACGCGGCCCGGCGCGCGCTGAGCGGTCCGGCCGAGCAGGCGGAGATCGCCGGGCTGCTTCGCCCGGCGCCCTCCGGCATCCCGCACCCCTCCGACGGCCCCGGCCCCGTCGCACTCCCCGCCCCCGCGGCGGCCGCCGAACCGCACGCCCTGGCCGAGCTGCTGCACAGGCTCACCACCGGTGAGGTGCCCGAGGTGCTGTTCGTCGAGTTCGGCACCCGACGGGCGGCGGTGGTACGCGCGTACGCCGACGCCGCCGGTCTGCCGCACGCGCGCCCGCACGCCGAGACGCCCTGGACCGAGCTGGTCCCCGGGCTCGCCCCCGCGGAAGCCCCGCGCCGCTTCCAACTCGCCGGAGGCATCGGCACCGTCGAGCCGGTGGACCGTCCGGACTTCGACCGGGCCGTGCGCGACTGGCTGCACGCCGTCGTGCCCAGCGCGTGCGGGGGGACGGGCACCCGTACCACCGCGCTGGTGCTGCTGCGCGGTGGCGTCGGCTGGACCCTCCTCGACCGGGCTGCCGCCGTACTGCACGATTCCTGCGCGGCGCGTACCGAGAGCGCCCCGGCCCCCGCACCCGGTCCGGGCACGGTGTCCGCCACCACGGACCGGGTCCGCCGGCTGCTGCGCGGCGCACCGTTGCGCGAACCGCACACCCTGCTCCTGGCGCGGGCCGGAACCGGCACGGGCGACCACCTTCCGGTGGAGCTCGCGCACCACGTCCTGTTCGAGGCCGGTCTACGGCTCGCCCCCGGTGAGACCCGGACGGCCTCGGTCACCGTGCACGGCGGCCTCCCGGTGCCGCCCCCGGGAGGCGGCGCCGCGCCGTCCGAGACCCTGACCGTCGTACTGCCGCTGCTCGCCGGTCACTACCGCTCGGCGGACCACCGCCCCCCGCTCCTCGGCCTGCCCCGTGCCGAACTGCCCGTACTCGGCTCCGCGCACCTCACCTTCGTCCTGCACGGACCGGGCGAGATCGAGGTGCGCACGGACGGCGGCCACATCCTGGCCGAGGCACCGGACGGACCCGGACCGGACCTGCGCGCCGTGCTCGCCCGCATGCCGCGGCACCTCCGGCGGCCCAGGCCCGTGGAGCTCATCTGCGCCGTCGAGATGTCCGGCACCGACCGGGCCGAGGTCGCCGAGCGCGTCGGTTTCACGAGCGACCTGATCCGTGCCGCCGAGCGCCACGGCGGCGCGGGCGGCGGCCTGCGGGCCGCGGTGATCGGCTACTACGACCACGCGCCCCGCAACGAGCACCAGCCCGACCGGAAGGTCGTCCGGGCCGTGCGGCCGGGGACACCCGGCCGGGCACTGCGACACCTACGGGAGCTGACCGTGGAGGTACGGCCCCGGCGCTCCCTCACCTCCTCGCTGGAGGACGCGCTCAGGGAGGCCGCCAGAATGACCGCCGGGCAGCGCGACGGGCCGGCCGACCAGGTGCTCCTGGTGGTCGGGGGCCGGCCGCCGGCCCCGTACACGCAGGAGGGCCTGGTGCCCGGCTGCCCGCGTGCCGTCGACTGGCGGGAGCAGCTGCGGACCCTGCGTCACCGGGGGGTGCGGGTCGGCGTCCGGGCCGAGCCCTTCACCGCGCCCGTCGCTCCCGGGACACCCGGCGGGGACCGGCTGTGCCGCTACCTCTCCCGGGCCTGGCGGGACCTGACGGGCCCGGACCGCCTCCTGCTCCGGCCCGGTACCGACTCGGCGGAGCAGGCGGCGCTCGCCCTCACCGCCGAGCGGTCCCACGACACCGACGGCACCCCGCTCGCGTTCACCGCGCCGCCCTTCCCCCCACGGCCATCCGACCCACCTAGGAGCTGAACCGGCCCATGACGACACAGCAGCGCCGGCCCGACCCGGAGCCCGAGGGCTCCGGGGACGAGGCCGGCTCCCCGGAGCAGAGGCAGTCCCCGAACGGGCACCCCGACGCGGACCGCACCTGGCAGTCGCTCGCCCTCAACGGCAAGCCCGGCGCCGAGGGACCGGCCCCCGCCCCGGCACTCCGGCCCGTACCGGAGCCGCTGCAGGCCGGCGCCTCCGACAGCCACACCGTGTCCGACCGGGTCACGCCGCCGAAGGCCATACCGCAGATGGGCGGGGCCGCTCCCGCCGGCGTCAGGATCGGCGTGTGGGGAGCCTCCGGGTCCGGCAAGACGACGTTCCTGGGCGCGGTGCCGATCGGCGCCATGCAGCACCAGCAACGCGCCCAGGTGAACTGGGTGATCGCCGGGATGGACCCGTCCTCCCAGGAGTTCCTGCTGGACAGCGTGGACCAGCTGGTGTCGCGGCAGAGTTTCCCGGAGGCGACCCGGGCGCAGCGGGACCTCAGATGGTCCTTCACCGGCGACGCACAGGGCATCGGAGGCTTCCGCCGTCGGCAGATCTCGTTCGCGCTCGAGGTGCTCGACCTCCCGGGAGAGGCGTTCAACCCCAGGTCCAACCAGGTCGCCGAGGACCTGCACGAGCAGGCCGTGACCCATCTGTCGGGCTGCGGCGGCCTGGTCTACCTGTTCGACCCGCTCCTGGACGCCAACCAGCAGACCGCGAGCATCAACTACTTCTACGGGATGGCCACTCAGATGGCGGCCCGGGTGCGCGACGAGAACCGGCTCCTGCGCAACGGCCGGCTGCCGCACCACGTCGCGGTGTGCATCACCAAGTTCGACCACCCGGACGTCTTCGAGCCGGCGCTGCGGGCCGGCTGGGTCACCCAGGAGCGGGTCGGCGTCATCCCGCGCGTCCCCGACCACCAGGCGCGGGGTTTCTTCGACTGGATCTGCAACAGCTTCCGCGGTGGCAGCGCCCGCCTGGTCCGCGACGCCCTCGGCAACTTCTTCCACCCCGACCGGATGTCCTACTACGCCACCTCCGCCATCGGTTTCCAGCTCAACGCCAACAGCCAGTTCGACTACCGCAGTTACGTCAATGTGGAGCCGGACGGCGAGCGGATCTGCAGCTCCCCGCCGACGCCGATCAACGTCATCGAGCCGCTGATGGCCCTTGAGGAAGGACTGCGGGGGTCGTCGCGCGGAGGTGGCAGGCTCTGGCGGGGGCGCAGGTGAGCGGGGCATCGGCCGGGACCTCGGTGCACGCCGCCTGGTCCCTCCAGGGCAAGGCGCCGGGGCAGGTGGCCTACGACGTGCAGGCCGGCAGCGTGGAACCCCGGGTCGCCCAGAAGTACTTCTGGGCCGCGTCCACGGAGACGCCGCGCGCCGATCGCGTCCACGCCCCCGACGCGTTGCCCTGGGTGGCGTTCCTCGGCGGCACCGAAGCCGGCCGGCCCGTGACAGGTCTGGTGGAGACCACCTGGTCGGGCGGGCGGGACGCCACCGGCCGGATCAGCTACTCGGCACGGTTGCTGCTCCTCGACTGGCAGCCGGTCAGCGGCGCGGGGCTCACCTGGTCCCCGCTCTACACCGCCGCCCTGGACGCCGAGTGGCCGGCCGTCGGCCCGGGCGCCGAGCAGGCGCCGCACCTCGTCCTCGACGCGGCCCCCACCATGGTCACGAAGCTGGCCCGGTACATCGAGCAGGACATCGGGTTCGAGTGGGCCGCGCGGTGCGCCGCGCTGCTTCTCGAAGGGCGGCACGTGGTCATCACGCTGTCCCCGGAGTACGCCGGTCTGAACGCCGTCACCCGGGTCGCCGTGCTCGACGGGATCTGCGCCCTGCTGCCGTACGGCAGCCGCGCCTGGCTGTCCGCCGCGACCTGGGCCGGTCACGGCGCCGACCACGAGCTGCGGCTGACCTTCGCGCTGCGTCCCAGGGGAAGCCAGTGCCATGCCGTACTCCGCGGGCAGCCGCCGCAGGAGCCCCGTTCGAGTCAGGGCCGTGCCTATCTGGCGGAGCTGCTGCGGCTGCGGGACAAGAAGGGCGTCGACGCCCTGCTCCCCCACCTGCTGTCCCATCGCACCCCGCTGACCCCGCACGACGCCGAGCAGGCGCTGCAGCACCTGCGGGATCTCGATCTCCAGGCGGTGGTGCTGAGGGACATCGACCGGGGCGCGAGCCGGCTGAACGATGTGGCCAGGCTGCTGAGCCTGCGCCCGTTGGAGAGTCTGACCGAGCCGGACGCCGCCACGCTGGCGCGACACCTGGCGCGCTGCGCCCTGCCCGGCGGCCGCTCCGGGGCGGAGAGCGCGCAGGCCCGGAGCCTGCTCCTGGAGCACTGGTCCCCGCGGGCCGGCGAGGCCCTCGCGGACGAACTCAACTCCTGGGACGTCGAGAGCCAGACCCTTCCCCGGGTGCGTGCCGTCCTCGACCTGGCAGCCGCCGCGGTGCCCCGGGACGGGCAGGCCCACGCCCTGGTCCTGGCCGGCTACCTGGACGGGGGCGCGGCGGCCACGACGCCGGACGGACTGCGGTCGCGAAGCGCGCTGCTGCACGCCCTGCAGCGGGATCTGGACGAGAACACGGCCGCCGCCGTGCACGCCGTTCTCCTCCGGCGCCCGGAACTGGCCCTGGCCTGGCTCGACGTCAACGCCGAGCAGAACACTCTGGACGACCGGCTGGTCCGGGACCTGCTGGACCTGCCCCGCGGGGACAGCGAACGGAAGGCGCCGAACTGGCTGCGCGGCGCCGCGCTGTTCCACGGCGAACCGCTCGTCGTCCAGGACGGCGGGGAGATCGACGCGTTCGCCGACGTCTTGGCGACGGCCTGGCGCACCGGCCTGAGACTCGCCTGTCACGCCGGCAATCCCGATGCCCTCTCCTGGCTCAAGCCGGAGCTGTACGACGTCGCCGCGGGACGGAGCGGCACGGACACGGACCGGGCCTTCCTGTTCCGCGCGGTCGACGCCCTCGTACCGCTGCGGCCCGGCCTCACCGGGAAGCACGCCGCGTGGGCCGATCTGTTCCAGCGTCCTCTGCTCGACTCGGACATGCGGCGGTCACGGTGTCTGGCGGACGACGGCGAGGCGCCCGCCGAATACGCCGCCGTCCTCAGAAGGGAGCTGCCCCCCCTGGGACTGCTGAGCTGGGAGGAGGCCGCGCTGGCCGCCGGGCTGGTCGGTGACCGGCCCGAACAGGTCCCGTATCCGGTCCTGTGGGAGCTGATCCACCCCCAGGGAGATCCGGCCGCAGGCGGCGTGAGGAGCCTGGAGGGACCGGTGCTCAAACGGATCGCCGAGCTGTTGAAACGCACCGGGGACTGGATCACCCACGGCATGCCCGCGCAGTGGGAGCACCATCTGAGGAGCCACCCCGACCTGCAGTGGCTTGCCCACACCGCGGACATCCGCCGGCTCGTCGCCACCCGTACGGCCGCTCCCGAGGAGCTGGGTGACGCCATCGTGCGGGCCAGCCCCCACTCCCGGTACGCCGACCGCGTGCAGGAGGTCATCGAGTACCCGTCGGCCGTGCTCGAGGCGATCAGACCCTGGCTCCACGACCGGGCGGGAAGCGGCGACGCGCTCCACCGCCTGGCCAGGCACCTCGACCGTGCCTCGCCGCAGCGGGCGCTCGGTCATCTGCTCTACTACTCCATCTCCCAGCAGCGGTTCGGTGACCTGGTCCGGCAGCGGGCACTGGACGGCCACGAGGAGCTGAAGGACAGCGTCGAGCAGGCGATCAGGCTCCTGCGCCAGAAGCCGTCCCGGCGACCGCCGACGCAGCCCGCGCCGTCCCCCGGCCGAGGGCCGGACCACGGCCCGTCCCGCCCGCCGTCCGGCACCTGTCCCGAGTCCGACCAGGACACGAAGTCCTCCTGGCGGCGCTGGCGGCGGGGGCGAGGTGACGACCGCGTATGAACCCGCCGCACACCCTCGCCCTCGACATCGGCACCCGCTACGCCCGGCTCGCCGTCGCACGGCCCGGCGCCGCGCCGCCGCGTCCGGTACCGCTGCCCGGTGACGTGCCGGGCGAGGGGCTGCCGCTCTCCGCCGCCGTGCGCGGCCGGCCCGTGGCCGCGCTGCGCGAGGCGTACGGCACCTACCTCGCCCGGTACGGTCCGCCCGCCGGGGCCGTGGTCGTCCTGCCGCGGCGCACCGCACAGGCGTCGGCCGGCCCCGCGACGGCGGCCCTCGCCGCGGAGGGCTGTCCACGGGTCCGGGCGATCGGCACGGCGCACGCCCTGCTCGCCCTGGTCCGGCACACCGCGGGCGCGGCGGCCGACACCGGGGAGGAGTACCTCGTGTGCGATGCCGGGGCCCGCGCCGTCGACGCCGCCCGCTGCACACTGGCCGGCCCTTCGGTGCTGCTTCGCGCCACCGCCGAGGCGACCGGGCCGACCGGCCGTCTGGGAGCGGAACTCGACGCGGCACTCCTCGCCGCCGCCGGTCTGCCCGACGACGAGGAAGGGCACCGCAGACTCGCCGCCGCGCGCCTGGACGACCCCGACGGCCGCCGGCTGGGGCTCGCCGTGGCCAGGGCCGTGCGCCGCCCCGACCCGTTCGACGAGACCCCGGTCCACCGCCTGGGCGACCGGGACATCACCGCCGGGACCGTACGGAGATCCCTTCCGCCGCTGATCGACGCGGTACGGCAGGCCCTGGACGAGGTCGCCGCGCCGCCCGGCGCGGCCGCGCGGCCGCCGTTGCTGCTCGCCGGAGGTCTGGCCCGGCTCGAACCGCTCACCCGGCAGCTGGCGGAGCGTCACCGGCTGCTGCCGCTGCCCGCGGACGTGGACCCCGGGTACGCGGCGGCGGCCGGCGGCGCCCTGGTGGCGGCGGGACTCGCCGACCCCGGCGACCGCTATCCGTACGCCGTCCGCATCAGCACCCACCGCCGTGCCGCCGGACGACCACACACCGAGGCGCTGGAACTGGCCCCCGCCGGGGCCCTGGAGCCCGGCGGCGACATCGTGTTCGCCGTCAGGGACGGCCGGCCGGTCCAGGTGCTTCCCGACGCGGCGGCCGGACGCCCGCTGCGGGTCGAGGCCGTCGGCCCCGACGGCCGCCCGGTCCCGCTGCCGGACGTCACGCTGCCCGCCGGCACCCCGGACGGGCTCTGCCGGGTCGGTGTCCGCGTCGGCGCGGACGGGGCGGCGACCCTCGTGCTGCGCCCGGTGGCGAGCGGCGCGGACGCGGAGACCCGCCTTCCGCTCGGCCCCCTGCCCGTCCCGCCCGAAACCTGATCCGTCTCCGTCGACCCCGACCAGTGCCGCGCCCGAGGAGCTCTCATCCGATGAACCAGCCGCCGCCACGCCCGAGGCCGGGACGAGCGCGCGCCCGTGCCGTCCACCGCGCCGCCGCCGGACTCGCCGCCTTGGTGCTCACGGCCCTGACCGCCGTGACGTCCGGGACGGCTCCCGCGGCCGCCACTGCCGATCCGACGCGGGCCGGGTCGTCGCCCAGCCGCAGCGAGATCTACTCCGAGCTCGGCCTGGACCGAGTGCCCGCCGACTACGTCGTCCTGGTGGACGTCTCCGGCTCGATGCTGAACAAGGGACGCTATTCGTCGGTCCGGTCCGCGCTGCTGCCGTTCCTGAAGGGCCTGTCACCACGGGACTACGTCGCCCTGTTCACCTTCGGGGACAAGGCCGAGGCGGTCTACCTGGGCCACCCGTCCGACCCGAAGGGCATCATCGGCAAGCTGCCCGACCGGGCCGGGCCCTCCGGTGTGCGGACCGACATCGGCGCCGCCCTGGACCGCGGCCTGGACGAGCTGGAGCGGCCCGACGCCGCCGAGATCGGCTCGGTGGTGATGTTCACGGACGGCAAGCACGAGCCGCCGAAGGGCTCCGCGTACCCCACGTCCGACGGGGCGGCGTGGAACGCGCTGCGGGGCCGGGCCGAGGAGCTGGCCGACGGACATGAACTGGCCGCCTACTCCATGCCGTTGGCGACCGACGAGTCCGGCACCGCGCAGCTGTCCGGCGTCATCCCGGACACCACCGAGCTGCGGCCGGATTCGGTACAGAACCTCGCCGAATATCTCGGGCGGGCCGCCGAGCGGGTCCGGGCGCGCAAGGCCGCGCGGCTGATCGCACCGGACGAGGGCAAGGGTGTCACCGCCACGCTGTCGCCCACCGGGGTACTCGACCTGGGCGACGGCGGTGCGGCGGCCACGCTGACCCTGACCGCCACGACCGAGCGGGTGCCGCTGACCGTGACCGGTCTCAGGGCGACCCTGGACGGGCAGCCGCTCACCGTCACCGGCCTGCCGGACCGGGTGTCCCTGGAACCGGGCGCGGCACGGCAGTTCGACGTCCAGGTACGGGGCGAGCCCGACGCCGGGCTGCTGCCGGTGCGGCGGACCTGGGAGGCCGAGGTCGGCCTGACCGTGCACGGCGAGGTCACGACACCCTGGGCGGCCACCCTGGACGACGTGAGGTTCGAGGTGCCGGAGGCGGTGGAGGGACCGGCCGGGGGCCTGCGGCTGCGGGCGGAGGTCGGCTCCGCACTGACCCTGCCCCTGCTGATCGGGGTTCCGCTGCTGGTCCTCCTCGCGGCCCTGCTGCTGTGGATGCGGTACAACCGGGCGGTCCTGAACGGCGTACTGGTCCTGTCCCCGGCGCCCGGCGACGGCCCGCAGGACCACATCGCCCTGCACGGACGGCAGATGGCGCTCGCACCACCGCGGATCGGCGGCGCGGGCCGCGTCCACGGCCGCCGGTTCCGGGCGGACGACGGCCGTCGCGGGATCGCGCTGCACCTCAGCTACAGCCCGGACGGCACCCCGGCACGGAGCGCGGACGCCGTGTGCCGGCCGGGCGAGGCGGTAGTGATCAACGGCATCCGCTTCGCCTACCTGGCGGACCGCGACGGGCCGCCCGCGGCCGCCGTACCGGAAGCCGGCGGAGCACCCGGCCCCATGCCGATCCCGCGGCCCGGTTCACTCCCGCACCACGGGGACGGCCCCTGGGGCGGCTCCCCGCCGCGACCGCCCGCGCAGCGCGAGAGGCCCGCGCCTTCGGAACGGGACCTGCCGTGACCGGCCCCGCCCTCAACGTCGCCGCCACCCGGGTCGGCACCCACGCCCTGGGCCCGGGGCGACGGTCGGTGGTGTGGGTGCAGGGCTGCCCCTTCCGCTGCGCGGGCTGCCTGGCCCCGGAGTGGATCCCGGACCGCGCCGCCCGCCACGTGGAGCCCGCCGAACTGGCCGACGAGTTGCTCGCCGATCCCGGCGTGACGGGCCTGACGCTCTCCGGCGGCGAGCCGATGGCCCAGGCCGACGGGCTCGCCGCGCTGGTCCGCGCGGCCCGCGGCCGTCGCGACCTCTCGGTGGTCTGCTTCACCGGCTACCGCCTGGAACGGCTGCGTGCCCGCCCGCCCGTACCGGGCGTCACCGAACTGCTCGGCCTCCTGGACGTGCTGATCGACGGCCGGTACGTCGCCGGCCTCGACGACGGCAAGGGGCTGCGGGGAAGCAGCAACCAGCGCGTCCACCACCTCACGCCCCGGCTCGCCGGATGCGGGTACGACTTCACGGGCGGTCCGCGTACCGCCGAGATAACCGTCGACGGGACCACCGCCCTGCTGGTCGGGGTCCCGCCTCCAGGGCTGCTCGCGGCCTTCGACTCCGCGGTGGAGGAGGCCCGTTCGCGGCTGCGCCTCCCCGGAACACCCGACGCGACGCCCGGCACCACCCGGGCGCGGACCACCGCCGACCGAACAGGTGAGGACGACTGACCTTGACTTCCTCCCCCTCTTGCAGGAGGGGATTCCTACGGCTCGCGCCGTAGGGGTTTCTGCTTCATCACCGACTGCCCGCCCGGAGTACTCCGTTGAGGTCTTACACCAGCTCCACAGACAGACGCCGTCAGCCCGACGGCCAGGATGTTCTTCGCCGCGTTCACGTCCCGGTCGTGGGTCGTCCCGCAGTCGCACGTCCACTCCCGGACGTTCAGCGGCATCTTGTCCCGCAAGCTGCCACAGACGGAGCACAGCTTGGAAGAGGGGAACCAGCGGTCGATCGCGATCACTTCGCGGCCGTACCACCGGGCCTTGTACTCCAGCATGCTCCGGAACTCGGACCAGGCCGCATCGCTGATGGCGCGGGCCAGGCTGCCGTTCTTCACCATGTTCCGGACGGCGAGGTCCTCGATCACGATCGTTTGGTTTTCACGAACGAGCCGAGTGGTGAGCTTGTGCAGGTGATCCCGGCGCCGGTCGGTGATCCGGGCGTAGATTCCGGCGACCTTCTGACGGGCCTTACGGCGGTTGGCGCCCTCGCCTTTTGCCTTGCGGGCAAGCTGCCGCTGGGCCTTGGCCAGACGGACGCGGTCACGCCGCTCGTGCCGGGGGTTGGCGACCTTCTCCCCGGTGGAGAGGGTCAGCAGGTGGTCGAGCCCGACGTCGACACCGACGGCCGCATCCGTGGCCGGGAGCGGCTGGACGGACGGGTCCTCGCACAGCAGGGACACGAACCAGCGTCCGGCGGCGTCCTGCGACACCGTCACCGTGGACGGCGACGCACCCTCCGGGAGCGGACGGGACCACACGATGTCCAGCGGCTCCGTCATCTTCGCCAGGGTCAGCCTGCCGTCTTCGAACCGGAACGCGCCGGTGGTGTACTCCGCCGACTTCCGCGACTTCTTGCGCGACTTGAAACGCGGGTACTTCGCCCGCTTGCCGAAGAAGTGGGTGAACGCCGCCTGGAGGTGCCTGAGGGCCTGCTGGAGCGGGACGGAGGAGACCTCGTTGAGGTACGCGAGTTCCTCGGTCTTCTTCCAGGCCGTCAGCATCGCCGACGTCTGGTTGTAGTTCACCCGCTCCTGCCGCGTCCACGCCTCGGTGCGCGCCGCAAGAGCCAGGTTGTAGACCTTCCGCACGCAGCCGAACGTGCGGGACAGCTCGGCTGCCTGCGCATCGGTCGGATGGAAGCGGTACTTGAACGCCCGCTTCACGTGGCTGGTCTTCACGGTTCACATACTGGCCCATCAGTTTGTGACGGGCTGCCGGTAGTCGGGGGTGAACGCCGGTCCGCCCTGACGGCGAACCGGCCTTCCCCGCCCTGCTCCGCAGGAGCTTCGTTTCCTCCCCAGGCTGAAGCCCGGGGTATCCATGAAGGAGAGCACCGATGAGCGGCAAGAAGCGCATCCTGGTGGACGAGACCGAGTGGTACCGGGCCCAGCGGGCGGCCCAGAACCTCAAGCAGGTCCGGCGCGACGTTCCCCGGCTCCTCGACGAGGTCCGGCGGCGGACCGAGGCCGACCAGGCCCGCACCCGGGCCCAGTTGGAGGAGCGCGCCCGCCGGACGGAAGAGGCGCTCTCCGGTCTGACGGCCCACACCCGGCGACTCGAGCGGGACACGGAGCGCAGGCTGCGCGAGCAGTCCGAGCGCCTGCACCAGGAGCTGCGCGGCACCGCGGAACGCCTCGAACGCGACACCCGTACCAGGCTCGCGGAGCAGCGCGCGGCCCTGGAAGGGCAGCTCGCCGCCGAACGCGAACAGCGCCGCCGCGACATCGCCGGCCTGACCGAACGCGTCGACGAGCTCGCCGGGAACCGCGAGCGTGCCGCGGCCGCCGTCCGGGAGTGGCTCGCCGACGGCGCCACGATGGCCGAGCTCATCGCCACTCTGCCGCACGAACGGCACGCTCCCGGCAGGCTCGACCGGCTCCGCCTGGACCTCGACACCGCCCGGCGGAACAGCGACGCCGGCCATCACGAGGCCGCGCTCCCCCTTGCGCAGCGCGCCTACCTGGACCTCAGCGAACTGCGCCTCGACATCGAGCATCGGGAGCTGGAGCGGCGGCTCGCCCAGGGCGCCGCCACCGACGCCCTGGTCATGGTCGAGACCCTGTGCACGCAGAACGAGGTCAGGCCGGTGACGGGCCCCGACGGCCGGCCGCTGCCGGGGGCCGAGCTCGATGTGGACCACTGGTCGGAGGGCGAACTCGAAGAGCTGCGGGGTCAGGTGGCCGAGCGGCTCTCCCGGGCGAGGGACGATGCGACGACCGTCGCCGAGCAGCGCGAACTGGCCGCCGAGGCGGCGGAGATGGAGCAGCGGCTCGGCGAGGTCGTGGACCGGGCGGGCATGCGGCTGCTCGCCTCACAGCTCCGCGTGAACCTCGCCGACTCGGTGGCCGGGACCCTCTCCCGGATCGGCGCCTACGAGCTGACGGACGGCGAGTACGAGGACGAGGACGAACGCCGCTCGTACCATGCCGTCCTCGAGCACGCGAACGGCAACAAGATCGTGGTACAGGTCCTGCCCGCGCCGGAGGGGGAGACGGGGCAGATCCTGCGGGTCCTCTCCTACGACTACGACACGGCCTCGGAACGTGAACTCCGGGACCGCGCCGAGGCGGTACGGCACGCGCTCGCGGACGACGGGCACCCGACCGGGGCCCTGGAGAGCGAACCCGGCGTCCCGGACCCGACGGCCGTCGATCTGGACCGGTTCCGGAAGCCGGAGGCCGCCCCGCTGCGCAAGCGCCCGGCCGACGGCGTCTCGTGACCGGTCGGCTCGGCTCCCGCTTCGCCGACCTGCGGCTGGGCGTCGGCGAGCCGTTCACCGTGGTGTACGGGCCCGGCGTGGACGACACCTTCGTCGGCGCCGACTACCGGGAGAGGAACCTGGACGCGGTGCTGTGGCACCTGCTGCGCGCCCAGTCCTGCGCGTATGTGGCCTACAGCTCCCAGCGCCGGCCCCTGTACTTCCTGGACCCGGAGTCCGAGGCGCGGTCCCGGCCGTCCGGCCGCGCCCCGGCCGACGCGCCGCCGCGCACACCGACGGAATCGGCGGGCTCCGCGGGGCCCGGGCTCATGCGCCATCCCCGGCTGCGCGGCCCCCTCGGCCGGGTGGTGGTCCGCCCGCCCGCACCGGAGCGGAACCCCGCGCCCGCCGGGTCGCGGAACACCTCCTCCGCCGCGGAGGGGACCGGCTCGCCCGCCGAGCCCGGGCCGCCGCGCGCCCTCTCCGACCCCTTCACCGTCATGACCCTGGCGGGATATCTGGCCGATCCGCCGCGCCGTACGGCCGTGGTGTTCACCGAGGCGGAGAGCACCCTGCGGCACACCGACGCCACCCGCCCCCTGAACACCTTCTTCAGCGACTGGGCCCGGCACGGCGACTACGACCACCCGGTCGTCCTGGTCTTCGCACGCCCGACGTTCGACGCCTGTGTGGAGTACGTCGAATCGCTGCACGGTTACCCCGGCCTGGCCGCCCGGCTGTGCCGGCAGGCCACGCCCTCCGTCCGCGTCGGCTTCCCGGACGAGGCCGAACTGCACCGCCTCGTCCAGCGCATGCGCCTGCGCGACGGCCTCCGCATCGGTGACTGGCGCGAACTGGACAGCGTCGTACGGGCGATGGCCGCCCAACCGCTCACCGTGAAGAACTGGCGCAGCAACCTGCTGTCCCTCGGCGACACCCCGCTCAGCGGCGGGGAGCTGACCGAGCGGGGCTGGCTGCCGCGCTCGGGCCGGGACACGCGCCCGGCCGAGAAGCAGCTGGAAGACCTGGTGGGCCTGGAACCGGTGAAGGAACACCTGAAACGGTTGCGCAGGCGGGTGGCGGCGGAAGCGCTGCTGCGCGGGCAGGGGTTCGGCGAGAACGCCGAACCGGCCTCCCCCCACCTGCTGTTCGCCGGTCCACCCGGTACCGGGAAGACCATGGTGGCCCGGCTCGTCGGCGAGATGTACCGGGAACTCGGCGTGCTGAGCCGCGGCCATACGGTGGAGACCCGGCTCGACGACCTGATCGCGGGGTACGTCGGACAGACCTCGTCCCGCGCCCACGCCGTGCTGGACGAAGCCGTGGACGGGGTGCTGTTCCTCGACGAGGTGCACGGCCTGAGCAGTGAGAACGGCAGCTTCGACCGGGACGCCCTGAAGGTCCTGCTCGCCAGGCTGGAGAACGACCGGGACCGGTTCGTGGTGATCGCGGCCGGGTACCCCGACAAGGTCGACGAGTTCCTCGCCTCCGACGACGGCCTCCACCGCCGGTTCGGCGAGCGCATCGTCTTTCCCGACTACCCGCCGGACGTGCTGCACCGCATCCTGTTGCGGTACCTGGCGGCACGCGGCCTGCGCTGGGACGAGACGCTGGCCGACCGGCTGCTGCAGGTCGTCACCGAACTGCACGCCACGCGCGGCCCCGACTTCGGCAACGCCGGCACCATGCGCAACCTCAGCGAGAAGATCTTCACCGAGTGGGCCGTCCGGGTCGGCGAGGACATCGGGCAGCCGCTCACCGTCGAAGACCTGCCGGAGGGCTACCGCGCCCTCCTGCCCCGGCCCGCGCCCGACGACGGCACCCTGCTGTCCGAGCTGGACGACATGGTGGGCCTCGCCCCGGTGCGCAAGACGCTCAGCGACCTCGCCAACCGCATCCGGCTCCGCCAGGCCCGCGGCAGGAGCCTGCCCGCGCCCCCGAACCTGCTGTTCACAGGGCCACCCGGCACCGGCAAGACGACCGTGGCGCGGGCCGTCGGCGAGATGTTCCGCAAGCTCGGAGTGCTGCGCAAGGGCCATGTGGTCGAGACCACGCGCGCCGACCTGGTCGCCGAGTACGTCGGCCAGACCGCGCCCAGGGTCCGCGAGGCCGTGCACGCGGCCCTCGACGGCGTGCTCTTCATCGACGAGGCGTACAGCTTGACGGCCGGCTCCGGCATCCAGGGCGCCGACTTCGGCAGGGAAGCCGTTGACACCCTGGTCAGGGAGATGGAGAACTGGAACGACCGGCTCACGGTGATCGCCGCGGGTTATCCGCGCGAAATGGACGCGTTCGTGCGCAGCAACAGCGGTCTAGCCTCCCGCTTCACGCTGAGCGTGGAGTTCCCGCCGTACAACGCCGAGGAACTGGTCGAGGTGCTGCGCCGGAGCGCCGCGGCCGACGGCTACCTCCTCACGCCGGAGGCCGCGGAACGGGCCGGGCAGTGGTTCGACAGCCGGCGGCGCGCCGATCCCACCGGGTTCGGCAGCGCCCGCGAGGTACGCGGCCTGCTCGCCGCCATGGAGTCCCGCCTCGCCGCCCGCCTCCTGGCGGGCCCCACCGCCACCGACCCCTCCACGTTCACCGCCGACGACGTCCCGCCCCCCTAGTCCAGCGCCTCCCGCAGCACCCGGTCGATCTCGCCGAGGCGTCGCTCCACGTCGGCGGCGGCGAGCCGCGCGCGCTCGAGTGCCGTACCGGTCTTGACGAGCCGGTCCCCGTGCGCGCCGCCGCTGCCGTCGCCGTCGGCGTGCCCCCACGCGGACAGCGCCTCCGCCAGCTCCCGATCCGCCCGCGCGTAGCGCTCCAACTGGGGAATCCGCTCCCCGAGCGCGGCGCGGACCGCCTCGAGGCGCCGGCTCCGCTCGTCCAGCTCGGAGGTGATCCGGGCCAGCTCCCGCTCCTCCACGGCGAGCCGCTCGCCGCTCTCCTCGGCCTGGCGCAGGGCCTCCCGGGTCCGCGGAGCGAGCGCGTCCAACTGGTCCTCGCTGAGCCGCACCAGTGCGCCGCAGTCCGCGGTCAGCGTCCGCTCGGCGGAAGTGTCCCGGGAGCGCAGCGCCTTCAGACGTTCGTCCACCACCTGGTGCTGTCCGCTCAACGCGTCCAGCGTGTCCACCAGCCGTTCGAGGCGGCGCAGTTCCGCGATGCGGTCCCGCAACTCCGCGTGGTCCGCGAGGCGTCGGCGCAGCTCGTCCTCGGCGTCGGCAAGCCGTTCCAGTGCCGTTCGATCGGCCCGCAGCCGTTCGTGGAGCGCGGTGAGCTCGGCAAGCCGCTTGTCCAGCTGCTCCGCCGGCCGCTCCCCGGGCCGGGCGGCCGCCACCAGGAGGGGGGCCTCGGCGGCCAGCGCCGGAACCTCCTCCAACGCGTCGTACAGGTCGAACACCCCCTCGAGCGCGGCGACACCGTCGTCGTCCCGTCTCTCCGCCAGCACCTCCGCGGCCCACCGGAGAGAGGCGCCGAGCGCCGCGAGGGCGTCGCCTCCCGCGAGCGCGTCGCGCAGTACCTGGCGGGCACGCCCCTGTGAGGACGTGTCGTCCGCAGCCGTCATCCCCGCCCCGCTTCCCTGTCCACACCGCTGCCTCAGGCAGCGTAGCGCCGAAGTTCCGGCCGGCAGGCGCGTTCACCTGTGGGGCGGGGCCGCCCGGATCTAGACTGCGCCATCAGTGAGCGGGCCTTGTCCCACGGATGAGGCCCGGAGGAAGGGAGGAGCCCGTGAGCGAGCCGGAAAGTGCCCCCGTGCCCGCAGCCCGCCCCCCGCGCCCCGCGGAACCCGTCCTGACCTCGTTGGTGTTGGCCCTGCTCGGCGATGTCGCCTCCTCCGAGCAGAAGTGGCACGAGGCGCGCCACTGGTACCGCCGCGCCCTGGCGGCCCCCGACGGGGGCCGGGCGCACGACCGCGCTCGCGCGGCCCTCGGGACCCTCTCCCCACAGCGCCCGGACGGCCGGTGAGCCGGGTGCCCCCGGGCGGGTCAGCTCGGTGCCGCGACCATCAGATGCGTCTCCAGGGGAAGGCCGTGGATGGATTCCACCGTGAAGCCGGCCTTGTCGAGGAGGGTGCGGTACTGCGTCTCGTCCCGCTCCCGGCCACCCCCGAGGACCACCAGCATGTGCATGTTGTAGCCCTGGGACAGTGAGGAGCCGGTGCCCCGGACCAGTACGCGTTCCAGGATCACCAGCTTGCCGCCGGGGGCCATCGCGCGACGGCAGTTGGTGAGGATCCGATGGCACGCCTCGTCGTCGAAGCAGTGCAGGATGCGGGAGAGGAGGTAGACGTCGCCGTCGGACGGGACCGACTCGAAGAAGTTCCCGGCGATCCGTTCGCACCGGTCCGCGTGGTCCGTGGCGATCGGGCGGTCCTTGCTCTCCTCGATCACGTGCGGGGCGTCGAACAGGACGGCGCGCGGGCCCGGGTTGGCGTTCAGGATCTCGTTGAGGAGTGCTCCGTGGCCGCCCGCGACGTCCACGATCCGCCGCGCCCCGGAGAAGTCGTAGGCGCCGCTGACCTCGGCGAAGAAGGGTGTCCCCGCCACCATGGCCCGCTCGTAGGTCAGCGAGACCTCGGGGTTCTTGTGCAGGTACGAGAACAGGTCGGAGCCGTAGACGTGTGCGAACGCCGAGCGCCCGGTGCGCAGCGAGTGGGAGAGCGCGCCCCAGGCCGGGTAGAAGTGCGAGCCGTAGATGCGCACGTGGTCGCGCATCGAGTCGCGGGTGTCGGTGCGCAGCAGCTCACCGACCTCGGTCAGCGCCCAGCCGCCGGCCTCGTCGCCCTCGACCACTCCCAGGCTCTCCAGGAACAGCAGGAGCCGCCCCAGCGCGTCGGCGTCGGTCCGGGTCTCGATGGACAGGTCGACGGTCGAGGCACGGTCCGCCGCCGCGATGGCGTCGACGGTGCCCGACTCGACGGCGAGGTAGACGGCCTGGGTCTTCCAGAACCCGGCCATGAGCTCGAACAGGTGACGCCCTGCCGTTTCCTTCATGGTCATGCCCCCATCGTGGTGTCCGACGCCGTGTGCGGCCCGCCGGGCGGCGGGTGCTCTTCCCGTATCAACCGGGCGAGTTCGGAACGCTGTACCTTCCGGGTCGAGGTGCGCGGCAGGTCGTCGAACCGGAGTTGGCGGAAGGCGCTCATCGGGGGCAGGTCGAAGGTCGCCCGCCGCCACCGCTTCTCGTCGAGGGGCGCCTCGCCCCGGGTGGCCACGACCGGGACCGGCTCGCCCTGCGGGCCCGCCACGATCACCACTTCCCGCAGTTCCTCGAGGCGGCCCATCAGGAGGTCCTCGACCGCGAGGTTGCTGTCCACGGCATCGATCCGGTCCACCTCGCGGTCGATCAGGTGCAGCAGGCCCCAGCGGCTGAGGTAGCCCATGTCACCGACCCGCCACCAGCCGTCGCGCAGTTCGCTCCGGAACCGTTCGTCCTCGCCCAGGTAGGTGAGGATCCGGGTGCGGCTGCGCACTTCGAGGTGGCCGGTCCGTCCGGTCCCGAGCCGCCGGCCCGAGTCGTCGACGACGCGCATGGAGATGAAGCCGGGCAGCGGCATCCCGACGCAGCGGCCGTCGGCCTTGTGGGCGGTGTGGCGGGTGTACCAGCGGCCGGCCATGGGACCGATCTCCGACTGCCCGTAGAACTGGACGAAGACCGGCCGCTTGTGCCGTGAGGCGGCGAGCATCCGCTGGATGGTGCGCGGGTGCATCGCGTCGAACGTGGCGCCGAAGACGCGGACGCTGGACAGGGGAGCGCCGGGCGCGTCGTCGAGTTCCTCCCAGTCGACGTACGTGTTGGGGTGGGTCTCGATGTATCCGGGGCGGGTGCGGACGAACAGCGGGCCGATGCGGTCCGGGTGCGGATCCACGGCGATCACCATCGGGTTGCCGTGGCTGAGGAACATGGCGATCCCCTGGTAGAAGCGGGAGTGCACGAACGTCATGCACAGCGCGGCCGTCTCCTTGCCCCGGATGGGCCAGGAGACCAGCCGCTGCGGCACGAGACGGTGCCAGCCGGCCTCGGGGCAGTGCACGGCCAGCTTCGGGACGCCGGTCGTACCGGAGCTGTGCGTGATCAGTGACGGCTGACGCGGGTGGAGGAACACCGGCTCGCGCCGGGGGGCGTCCGCGTACTCGGCGAGCGCGGTCGGCCCGATGGTCCGCCCGGAGGTTTCCGTGACGGGGCCCGAGGGTGCCGTACCGGCGGACAGCAGGATCTCGCGCACGTCGTCGGCCAGGGGCACGCCGCGCAGCTTGCCCGCCAGGGTGTCGCCGTCGGTGAGCAGCCACGGCTTCTCGAGCCGGACGAGCAGTTCGTGCGCCACCGCGCCGTCCAGGGCCGGTGACAGCAGCGCGGGTACGGCGCCGATGCGCGCGGTGGCGCAGGCGAGCAGCGCGATGTCGAAGTTGTCGGTCTTGTACAGCGCCACCCGTTCGGTGGGCCGGACTCCGGCCGCCCATAAGCGGGCCGCCAACTCATCTATGTAATCGGCCAGTTGCCCGACGGTGAAGTGCGTGCCCAGGTCGGGCGCCGACTGCAGCGGGCGGTCCAGCGTCACGTGTGTCGTGGCGTCGCGGCGCGCGGCGGCGTGGAAGAGGTCGCCGATGTAGAAGCCGTTCCCGCGGGTGACCCGGCTCAACAACGTGTGCAGCACTGGTTCTCCTCGTAGGTCAGGGGCGGGGGGTGAGACGTACGGCCGCGGGCTCCCGTCCGGCAGCCCGCTCGGGTCCCGGTGCCGTGGTCGCCGCCGCGGCGTCGTGGCCGTACAGCCAGTCGAGGTGCTCCAGGTCCTGCCGCGCGCGCATGTCACGGTCGCGCCGCTCCTGGTGGGGGCCGTCGGGGAGGTGGAACGTCCGTCCCAGGGCGCGGGCGCGCCGGTGGACCTCGGCGGTGCGGGGCAGGCGGAGCTCCTCGTAGCGGCGGACGGCCCCGGTCAGGTCGCCGGGGCGGGCGTCCTCGAGGCAGCGCGCGAGGACCACGGCGTCCTCCAGCGCCTGGTTCGCCCCTTGGGAGAGATAGGGGAGGGTGGGGTGTGCGGCGTCGCCGAGCAGCACCACCCGGTCGGTGGCGTACCGGTCGGCCATGTCGCGGTCGAACAGGTCCCACCGGGTGACCGAGGCGGCGGCGGTCACCACCCGCCGGACCTCCTCGTGCCAGCCGGCGAACGCCGCGTCGAGGTCCTCGACCGCGCCCGGGGCCGACGTGGAACCGGAGCGGGTGTCCGGGCTGACGCCGACGGCGCTGAAGTGGACCGTGTCGCCGCCCGCGATGGGGTAGTACGTGACGTGCCGTTCGGGGCCGAGCCAGAACACCACCCGCGGATCACGGGTGAAGGAGGGCACCACCTCGGCCGGGACGAGACCTCGGTGCACCGAGTAGCCCGAGAACCGCGGCGCGTCGTCGACGACCGCCGTGCGGACGACGGAGTGCACGCCGTCGGCCCCGATCACCAGGTCGGCGGTGGTCACGGAGCCGTCCGTGAGGTGGAGTTCGACCGTGTCGGGCCGTTCCACCAGGCGGGTGCAGCCCTTGCCGAGTTCGACGATGCCCTCGGGCAGGGCGGACACCAGACAGCGCTGCAGATCCGCGCGGTGGATCAAGTAGTACGGGGCGCCGAACCGTTCGTCGCACAGGGTGCCGTGCGGCACCCGGGCGATCGGGCTTCCGTCGTCCCACCGCCGGGTCTCGATGGCACCGGCTCGCACCCCGGTCCGGGCGAGGGCGTCCGCGAGCCCGAGCCGGTGCAGGACGCGCACCCCGTTGGGGGAGAGCTGGATGCCCGCGCCCACGGCCCCCAGCACCGGTGTCCGTTCGAAGAGCCGGACGTCCATGCCGTGACCGTGCAGGAGTGTGGCGGTGACCAGGCCGGCTACGCCACCTCCCACGATGGCTACCTGTGCCTTCGACGGGGCCATGCGCATCCTCTCGACCAGGGGGGAGGTTGGTCCGGGTGACGCCGTGAGGGCCGGTTCGCCGCCCGGACCGCAGGGTGCCGTCAGCGTCGCAAACACCTGTCGAGGCCGAGCAGTAGGAGTGCTCAATGCCATGGGCACGTGCGGGAAAAGAGGCAGGAGCCCACCCCGGGGGATTGGGTGGACTCCTGCCGGTCCGTTGTCCGGACGGTCCGTCCGGCCGTCCGGCGGCCCGCCGTGGCGGGCGGCTCACCGGGCCGCGGTCCGTCGCCGGCCCGCGGCGGAGCGCCTACACGCGCCGGTCCTCCTCGATCCGGCGCGGTGAGAGCCGGGCGATGGGGGCGAGCATGAGCAGGGTGACGGCGGCGAGGAGGCCGAAGCCGAGGCGGTAGTCACCGGTGGTGTCGCGCAGACCCCCCACGACGACCGGTCCGACGGCCGCACACGCGTACCCGACGAAGAACGCCATCGCGGCGAACCGCCCGGCCTGGGCGGCGTCCCGGCTCGCCGAGACGGGCAGGGTCAGCACCAGCGTGAACAGTCCGCCGTGTCCGATGCCCATGGCGAGGACCCAGAGCCAGGTGCCGGTGCCCGGGCTGAAGGCGAAGCCCAGGAATCCCACGGCGGTCAGCGCCGTCGTCACCGCCAGTCCGAAGCGCTTGTCGTCGCGCTCGCCGAGCAGGGCGGGAACGCCCAGCATCGCGACGACCTGGATGGAGATCATCACCGTCAGCACGAAGCCGGCCCGGGCCTCGCTCAGTCCGCCGTCGTCGTGCAGCAACGGCGCGATCCACGCCAACTCGCAGTAGTACAGGGCGGAGTTGCCGGCGGAGATCGCGGTGATCCGCCAGGCCAGGCCGGAGCGCCAGGGCAGACCGGTGGTGGCCGGGCCCTTGGGGCCGTCGATGTGGGCGAGGCGCAGTGGCCCCTTCGCCGCCGACCAGAACCCGATGCCGGCGACGGCGAGGAGAGCCCATGACGCCAGGGCCACGGGCCAGGAGTCGACCGCGTCGGCCAGGGGGGCGCTGACACCGGCGGCCACCGCGCCGCCCAGTCCGAGCCCCGCCGTGTAGATCCCGGTCACCAGGCCGGCACGGTCGGCGAAGCGGGTCTTCACGACGGCCGGCAGCAGCGTCTGGGTGATCGCGATGCCGGCGCCCACGACGGCGGCGCAGCACAGCTGGAGCCAGGTGGTCCCGCCCAGCCCCCGGGCCGCGGTGGCCACGGCGACGACGGCCAGGCCGATCAGCACACCTCGCTGCAGTCCCCACCGGCGGCCCACCGACGCGGCCAGCGGAGCACACAGGCCCATGGCCAGGGTCGGGATGGTCGTCAGCAGGGACACCGCGGTCGCCGACAGGTCGAGGTCCGCGCGGATGCGGTCCACCAGGGGGGAGACCGCGGCGATCGCGGGACGGAGGTTGGCCGCCGCCACGAACAGGGCCACGGCGGCGAACCCGAGGGCGGCGCGCTCCTGGCCGGAGGCCGCAGCGGCGTCTTCCGAGCGGTGACCCGGTGCCGCGACGGCGGGTGACGTGGAGGATAAACGATCTTCAGTCTCGCTCATGACCTGCACCTTCGTCTATCTCGGATATGTGCCGTCCTTGTTTATACCAGGATCTCGGACAGTCAACATCCGAGACTGCTAGTCTGGCGTCATGAAGCTGTCCAATGGAGTCGAGTGGGCCCTGCACTGCTGTGTCTCGCTCACTCAGAGCCAGGCCCCCGTGCCGGCCGGGCGGATCGCGAAGCTGCACGGCATCCCGCCGGCCTACCTCGCCAAACACCTGCAGTCGCTCTCCCAGAGCGGCATCCTGCGCTCCACGCCGGGACCGACCGGCGGGTACACGCTCACCCGGTCCCCGGACCGGATCACCGTCCTGGACGTCGTCCGGGCGATCGACGGCCCCGAACCGGCGTTCCGCTGCACGGAGATCCGCAGACAGGGACCGCTCGCCCTGGACCCCGAGAAGTGCCGCACGCCCTGTGCCGTGTCACGGGCCATGGCCGCCGCCGACTCCGCGTGGCGGGCGGCGCTCGAGGGCGTCACGATCGCCGACCTCGCCCGGGACATCGAGGCCGACAGTTCGGGATCGGCCATGGGGTCGGTGCGGCAGTGGCTGGCCGGGACCGGATAGCGGGCCCTCTCGTCCCGCCCGCGCCGCCCCCCCACACCGCATGTTCCCGGAGGTGCACCGAGTAATGAGCCCTGACGAGTGCCTCGTGCCCGTGTTCGGCTCCGAACTGTCCGCCGTGGAAGTAGTACCGATCGCCCGCCTGCTGCTGGCCGACTCCCCTCGCCGCGGGGGCGAGGACCACGAACACGTCCGTCTGCTCGCCGAATCGGAGGCGCCGCTGCCGCCGATCATCGTGCATCGTCCGTCCATGCGCGTCATCGACGGCATGCACCGACTGCTGGCCGCCCGGTGGCGCGGCAGGCACGAGATCCAGGTGCGGTTCTTCGACGGGCCGGCGGAGGACGCGTTCATCCTCGCGGTCGAGGCCAACGTCAGGCACGGGCTGCCGCTGTCCGCGGCCGAGCGCACCACAGCCGCGATCCGCATCCTCCGCACGCACCCGGAGTGGTCCGACCGCGCCATCGCCTCCATCACCGGTCTGTCGGCCAAGACGGTCGCCGCCCAACGCCTCAGGATCCAGGGTGACGCGGGTCGAACGGGCCGCATCGGCAAGGACGGCCGGGTCCGTCCGCTCAGCAGCGCCGAGGGCCGCAGGACCGCGGCCCGGCTCATCGCCGAGGATCCGTCCGCGTCACTGCGCAGCATCGCCAAGAGGGCGGGCATCGCACCGGGAACGGTCCGTGACGTGCGCGACAGACTGCGGCGCGGCGAGGACCCCGTGCCGTCCAGACCGCAGCCGACGCCGGCCACTCCCGCGGCCGTGCCCGCGTCGCGGCCCGCCCCGCCGCGCCTGGTCGTCCACCGGGACACGGCGCCCATGTCGGCCGAGGCCCGTGAGGCGATGTTCCGCAGCCTGTGCCGGGATCCGTCCCTGCGGATGACCGAGACCGGGCGTCTGCTGCTGCGGATGATGGAGCTCCACATGGCCGCGGACCACCGGCACATCGCCGCGGCGGTGCCGGCGCACTGCGCGGAGTCGATCTCCGCGATGGCCACGGCCTGCGCGGAGGTCTGGCAGGAGCTGGCCACCCTGGTCAAGGCGTCCGCGCCCGCCCCGTCGTTCCACCCGGCGCCTCCGTGGAGCGCCGCCCCCGCCGTGTAGGACCCGCCGGACGACCAGTGGCGGCTTGCGGCCCCGGGAACGACCGTTCCCGGGGCCGCAAGCCGCCATCGGTGCGCCGGTTCACCGATGCGGGTGCTCGGTGCTCCCGAGGGCGCCCCCGCGGGCGGAGCCCGCCTCAGACGACGAGGGCGTCCGAGTTCAGGATGGCCAGTTGGAGGTCCTGGAGCGGGGCCCCGGGTTCGATTCCGATCTCGTCCACGAGGCGCACCCGCAGACCGCGCAGGACCTCCAGGGCCTCGGCCCGACGGCCGCCGAGCGCGAGCGCCCGTACGTACTGGTGGTGCAGGGCTTCGTGGAGCGGGTGCTCCCGGGTGACGGCGGCGAGCTGGGTGATGGCCCGCTGGTGCAGCCCGGCCTTGATCTGGGCCTCGGCCCGTATCGCTATGGCGTCGAGTCTGGATTCCTCGAACAGCCTCCGCTTGGAGTCGAGTACGCGACCGGCCGGCGCGTCCGCCAGCGCGTCTCCCCGCCACAACTCCAGGGCGGTGTCCAGCAGTCCGATGCCCTCGATCGTCTTCCCCTCGCTCAGCGCCCTACGGCCGAGCGTCGTCAGCCGCTGGAACTCCAGCCAGTCGAGCTGGAGATGGTCGCCTTTCAGGCAGTAACCACCGGATCCGGTCACCAGTACCTCCTGGGAGATCCGGGCGGCGGAGTGCCCGATGACCCGGGCCAGCAGTTTCCGGCAGTTCAGGATGTACGTCTGCAGGGTGCGCAGACCCGTCACGGGCGGGTTCTCCTGCCACAGCTCCCGCACCAGGCCCTGGACCGGGACCACCTGGTCGGTGTGGACCAGCAACATGGCCAGGACCGTTCGTATCTTCGGTGCGACCGCGACGGCTTCGACCGCCCCCTCGACACCGATGTGCAGGGCACCCAGAACCCTGGCCTGCACACGGGGTTGAGAGCTCTCGACTCGGGGGGTCTCGCGTGCGGTGTGAAAATCGAGGCAGAGGTCGGGCGCGTAGTTCGTTTGGTGCATCTGTCCCCCATCACTCGAATCCGGTCACCTGTTGCCAGTAATTCGGCCACATGGATTGACTGAGCGATCCAAAGGTAACAGCCCCCCTCCGCTTGCCCGGATCGGTTTCGGCCGACCTGGCTGTAAACATGTGAAGGATTTACACCGGCCGCTTCTCGCCTGTGCAACCGAGGAAGTTCCTCGGTTGCACAGACAGCCGTGCGACCTGCGGTTCGAACGGTGCGAAGCGTCCGCATCGGAATCCCGAGCTGTAATTCAACGATTCCTTCGACTGTTTCTTGAACGCCCTCTGTGACGCTGCAAGCGCCCCGCCGAAACCAACCTCCGCCTGTTCCACACCAGCCGGCAGAAGGAGCACCCGATGGCGCGCGCACCATTAACCGGTAGAGCATTACGTCTGGCCAGGCTGTCCGGTCATGACGACGGACGACTTCTTCTCGTCCCCCTGGACCACTCGGTGTCCGACGGCCCCGTCGCCACGGCCGCGGGCTTCGGCGGTCTGATACGCGACATCGTGGACGGCGGAGCGGACGGCATCGTCGTGCACAAGGGCCGGGCCCGGCTGATCGCTCCCGAGATGTTCACCACCTGCTCGCTGGTCGTCCACCTCAGCGCCAGTACCGCGCTCGGCCCCGACAGCAACGCCAAGGTCCTGGTCGGGGACGTCGAGGAGGCGGTCCGGCTGGGAGCGGACGCGGTCAGCGTCCATGTGAACATCGGAGCCGACACCGAGTCCGCGCAACTCGCGGACCTGGGCGCGGTCGCGGCGGCGTGCGACCGGTGGAGCGTGCCCCTGCTCGCCATGGTCTACCCGCGCGGCCCGAGACTGACCGGACCCGCCTCCCCCGAGCAGGTGGCACACGTGGCCAACATCGCCGCCGACCTCGGCGCCGACGTGGTCAAGACGGTCTTCGCGGGACCGGCGGAACGCATGGCCGAGGCCGTCGCCGCCTCACCCGTGCCGATCCTGGTGGCGGGTGGCGCCGCCGACGGGCAGAGCCTGGCCGAATTCGCCCGCACCGCGCTGGCCGCCGGTTGCCGCGGCCTCGCCGTGGGGCGGCGCGTCTTCTCCTCCCGCACTCCGGGTCGCGTGGTCCGCGAACTCGCCGACATCGTGCACGGCCCGGCCGGAACCCCCGATTCCCTCCCTTCCCGACACATGGCAGGTGTGATGTGAAGCTCAGCTGGATCGACATCCGCAACGTCGGCTCCGCGAAGGACGCCATCCTCCAAGAAGCGATTCACGCGCGCGTCGACGGCATCCTCGCCGCGGCCCCCGAGGACCTGGAGCATCTGCCGCCGACCGTGAAGAAGATCCTGTTCCCCCAGGACCGGCCGCTGCCGGAGGACTTCGGTGCCGCGGACGTGGTCATCGTCGATCCGGCCAAGCACGGGGACCCCGCCGAGCTGGCCGGACGCCACCCGGACGTCGAGTTCGGGCGGTACGTGGAGATCAAGGACGCCGAGACCCTGGAGGACGCCTGCCGGTCCGGCCGCACGGACAAGTGGAGTCTGCTGTTCTTCCGCGATCCCACGAAGATCCCGCTGGAGATCGTGATCGCCGCGGCGGCCGGGGCGAAGGGCAGCCTGATCACGGTCGCGCAGGACGTCGAGGAAGCCGAGATCATCTTCGGTGTGCTGGAGCTGGGCTCGGACGGGGTGCTCATGGCCCCGGCCCGGGTGGGCGACGCCACGGCGCTGAGGCAGGCGGCCGAGGTCGACATACCCGATCTGACCCTCGTCGAGCTCGAGATCACGGCGACGGCCCACGTGGGCATGGGTGAGCGGGCCTGCGTGGACACCGCCACGTATTTCCGCGAGGACGAGGGCATCCTCGTCGGCTCGCACTCCAAGGGCATGATCCTCTGCGTCAGCGAAACCCATCCCCTGCCGTACATGCCCACCCGGCCGTTCCGCGTCAACGCCGGGGCGATCCACTCGTACACGCTCGCCAAGGACCGGCGCACCAGTTACCTGAGCGAGCTGAAGTCGGGCAGCAAGGTCACCGCGGTGGACATCCACGGCCGGACCCGGCTGGTGACCGTGGGCCGCGTCAAGATCGAGTCCCGTCCGCTGCTGTCCATCGACGCCGTCGGACCCGACGGACGCACCGCCAACCTGATCCTCCAGGACGACTGGCACGTCCGGGTCCTCGGGCCGGGAGGCTCGGTGCTCAACAGCACCGAACTCAAGCCCGGCGACAAGGTGCTCGGCTACCTGCCCGTGGAAGACCGCCACGTCGGCTACCCGATCGACGAGTTCTGCCTGGAGAAGTGAGTCCACCCGGCCGGGGCGCACCCCCCTCGCCCCGGCCGGGTCCGCCCCGGACCGCACGGAAGTCATAGGGAGAGTGCCTCATGCTCAGCACACACGCTTCCCGGTATCCGGCGGGCCCCCGGCCGGCGCGGCGGCGACGGACGGCGCTCGAACGGCGCGGTCTCGCCCTCCGATTCGTCATGATCATCGGGGACCCGCGGCTGGCCGAGGCCCGCCACGTCCTGTGCGACCGGGACACCGTGGTGGTGGACTTCCCCGAGTCGTCCGTCCGCATCGGCCTGTCCAGACTGCTGCCCGAGCCGGACGGAGGCATCGTGCTGGACTGCCGCGTCCACCTCCACGACGAGGACGGCACCCCGCGCGGGTCCACCTCCACCTCGTGGCAGCGGGTGCTCACCGGCCGGCCGGGCTCCCTGCACCAGAGGGAGGCGCTGCTGCGCGAGGTGGTGGCGGCCAGGAGCCGGGTCCCCGACCGGGCCGTCGCCCGTCCGGAACTGGCATCACTGCGCTACCTGGCGGCAGCGGTGTGAACGAAGCCCTGTGCGCCCGGGTCCACCGCGGTGGACCCGGGCGCACAGGGCACCACGGCTCGGACAGGCGCCCCTCCCGCCCGGGCGCCTCCTAGGAGCCGGTGCGGTCCTCGAAGCGCGCTACGCCGGGCACGGCCAGGCACAGGAGGCTCGACGCGGCGACCACGGCGCCTCCGGCGACGAGGGTGCCGGTCATGCCCAGCCAGGAGACCATGGGGCCGACGAGCGCGAACCCGACCGGCAGGAGCGCGTACGCGCCGAGTTGGTCCAGGGCGAAGACCTTGCCCAGCAGCGCGTCGGGGAAGGCGCGTTGCAACGCGGAGATCCAGTACACGAAGTAGAGCTCGACCACGAAGCCGCCCAGCGCGAAGCAGAGCATCACCGCGGGCAGCGGGAACGGCGCGGCCAGACTCAGCGGCACCAGCGCGTACCCGGTCAGCGCGAGCATCGACACGGCTCCCCGGGCCCTGGGCTGCCAGCGCCCCGCCAGCGCGATCGCCGGGAGAGCACCGGCACCCATGGCGGCCAGCACGACGCCGTACGCCACATCGCCGCCGAAGTCGCGCCGTGCCACGATCGGCAGGAGCGTGAGCGCGGTCGCCGAGCCGGCGAACAGGTGCAGGCACACCGTGCCCATGACGGCCATCACCCAGGGACGCCGGCGGATGGCCCGGAGCCCGGCGGCCACCTCACCGAGTACGGACGCACGGGCGGCCGCCGAGGGCCTGGAGTCCGACACCCGCAGGACACAGAACGCGGCCAGCGCGAACACGGCGCTGGTCACCAGCAGCGCGGGCCGCACCCCGATCAGGGTCACCGCGGTCACCCCGACCAGCGCACCGCCGACGGCGGCGCCCCGCTGCGCCGCGGAGACCAGGGCGTTGCCACGCTCCAGGAGGCCGTCGGGCAGCAGGTTCGGCAGCAGCGAGCGCGACGCCGGCCGGGAGAGGGCCTCGCCGGCGCCGACCACGGCGGTGATCAGGGGCAGGACGCCCAGGGGCAGCCAGGTGAGGAAGACCGCGGTGACGAGCAGGACGACCGAGCGGAAGCCGTCGGCTGCGATCAGGATGCGGGTGCGGCGCAACCGGTCCGCGATGACACCGCCGGCCAGCAGGCACACCACCAGGGCCACGCCCCGGCCGGCCAGCACCAGGCCGACCTGCGCCGCACCGCCTCCCTCGTGCAGGACGTACAGGCTGAGGGCCACCGGGAACACCTGGTCGCCGACGGCCCCGCTGGCCTGTCCCGCCCACAGCCGCAGGAACTGCGGGTGATCCCGTAACTTCCCGCCGCTCGCCGTGTCCTCGTCGACGCGGCCGGCCGCGGTGGTGTCTTCCGTCATGAGTCGTCCGGATCGCTTTCTCTTCCCGGTGCGCCCTCCGGCAGCACCGCCTCCTGCGCTGTGGTGGCGTGCCAGGGTGCGGCGGAGGGAGGCAGCAGCAGACCGATGTCGACCAGCGCCGCGGCCACCTTTCGCGCGTCGTCCTCACCCAGGGCCGCGGTGAGCCCTGCCATGTCCGCGACCTGATCACGGTGCAGCGCCGCCAGGAAGGGCGACACCGACGCGGGCAGCCGCACCCGGCGGTTCCCCACCGACAGCTGAACTCCATCCTTCACGGAAGCCGTGTGAAAGTACACGCCCGCCCGCAGCCGGTGAACACCCTGAGGCCGTACGCCCTCCGGCAGGGGCAGAAACGGCACGGGTTCCGGCGTCTGTTCCCGGAACGCCGCTTTCCGCAGCGCCCACAGCACGTCTTCCGGAGCGGCGTCGGCGGCCAGCGCCGCGAGCCGTTCACCGGCTTCCCTGAGCAGGTTCCGTGCGAGTCCGGGGTCGGCGACGAGCCCGTCGGTGTCGACGCCGACGCGCATCCAGTCGTCGTCGACCGCCTTGCGCACGAGTTCGCCGAGCAGATCGTGCCGGGTGATCGTCGAGACGGCGACGGTGAGATGGATGGACAGCGTGTCCCGCGCCATCGGCGAATGCATCGTCCCCCGCGGCAGGTACAGGCTGTCGCCGGCCCGCAGCACCAGATCCGCGAGCGGCCGGCTGGCCGCGCGCATCTCCTCCCGCCGCCGCGCCGGAACGTCGAACCAGGCGTGGGCCGGCAGGGGGTCGGGCAGCGGCGGCGTACGCAACAGCCACCGCTTGTCGCCCGCTATCTGCAGCACCAGCACGTCCTGGACGTCGAAGTGCAGGTCCACCCCTTGGGAGCCGGGCGGTGTGACGAACGCGTTGACCTTGACGGGGTGACCGATCTCGGCCGCCAGTTCGTGCGCGAAGCGCCGTATCGGAGGGTGGAAGCGGTGCAGGGAGCGCACGATCAGGGTCTGTCCCGAGGCGAGCGCGTGACGGATGCCGTCGGTGTCGGGGAACGGCGGGGTGCCGGGAGCGTCACCCGATTCGGCGATGCAGCCCCGGGTCACGTCGCCTTCCACGCCGTCACGCACCAGTCGTAGCGAAGAGGTGCGCAACCCGCCCGAGAGCAGCTCCTCCAGGACGTGGGGGGAGAACAGGTCGGTGAAGTCGTCCGGCAGATCGGCGGCTGGGGTGTGCACATGTCGGTGACCGAACACCGACGCGCGGAACTCGTCCGGCGGCAGTGCGACACAGCGCTTCAGACTCATGACCCACTCCTGCGGCAGACGGCCCGGTGCGGGAGGCGAACCACGGTGAACCGCCGGGTCATCGCACCGCTCCCGGGCTCGGGAAGGCGAAGTCGGCCGGGAGCAGCGAGGCGGGCGCCTCCGGAACCCCCGCGGCCAACAGATAGACGGCGAACTCGTCGTCGGGGTCGACACCCAGGAACCGCTCCACCTGGCTGTCGGCGAAGGCGACGGTCTGGAAGGGGCCGAGGCCCAGAGCCGTGGCGGCCAGCGCGAAGGTCTGGGCGTAGTGCCCGGCGTCGTACATCCACAGGCGATAGGCGCGCGGGTGACGGTACTTCCAGGCCAGGCGGTTGGCGACGGCCGTGGTGAGAATGGTGAACGCGCCTTGGTAGGAGGCTTCCTGATGGTACGTCAGGTCAGCCAGTCGCGCCCGGTCGGCCCGGGCGTCCAGAAGTTCCAGCGCGTGGCGCACCACCGAGTAGTGGTACAGGCCGGGCGGAACGCCGGTGACGTTGTGGACGACGACGTACGCCTCGACCTCGTGGCGGCCGCCGGCCGAAGCGCTCACCCGGCACTGCTGCACCCCGAAGTCCCCGCCGTCGATGAACCGGTGCGGCGCGAAGCTGTGGAAGAGCAGTGTTCCGAGCTGGTCGAGGGAGACGGGGACGTCCGCGAACCGGCGATGGGTGCGCCGCCCGGCGAAGACGTCGTCCACCGGCGCGGTCAGGGGCAGGGGCCTGCGCGGCAACAGCACGACGGGGCTGTCCGCGTACTCCTTGAACGCCGCAGGGGCGTCGCCCCCGGCGAGGATCGCCTCCGCCTCGTCGGCCCGCCGGGGTGAGTCGACGAGATAGTCGACGTCCCGCGCCTCGACGTGGAAGCGCTGCGCCAGGCCGCCCCAGCGCTGCCACAGGGCCGGAACCCGGTGGTTGTCGTCCACGGCGGCGAGCACCCCGAGCCGGAGCAGACCGGTCACCGCCTGGCGCACCTGGGCCTCGTGCTGTGAGCCGAACGCGCCCGCCAGCTCGTCCAGGTCGATTCCGTCCCCGGCCCGGTCCAGCACCTTGCGCAGATCGTCCGAGAGCCTGATCCACTGCGCCCGCCCCGGGACGCCGACCTCCAGTCCCTCGGGAAGCCATCGCAGAACCAGGTGTTCGGGACGGCGGACCTTCATTCACGTCTCCCTCTCGGCGACTGCGCTCCAGATGTGGTCCGGCTGTGATGCCTGGGCATCACAGCCGGACTTACCGTTCGTCCGCGCGGGACGATCAGGTGGACGGGTGGTGCAGCAGCACCTGGCCGTCCTCGACGATCTCGATGTCGAGCTCCATTTCTGTCACCTCCTGTTGCTTGGTCGGCGGTTTTCCGACGCGTCGGCGGAGAGAAAAGAGAGCCCATTGTCAGCCTGGGTCGCTATTCGTTCTGCCGACGTGTTCGACATTAGGCCCGGCGTTTCGACTCCGGCAAGACGCTCCACGATTCATGGCCAAAAATGCGGCTACGGCGCGCCGGCCTCGAAGGGAAACTCCAGGTGGGGGCCTATGTGGTCGAAGCGACTCCTCCGTTCGTCGCTTCCTGATCCGGCCTTCAGGGGATCGCGAAACAAGTCTTGAGCGGTTCTCGACAGGGTGCCACTAGAATCCCCCGTCCGGAAATTGAAAGGGCTCCCTTTTTCGGGAATCCATCATTTCCGGCGGGCGTGAGAATTCTCGTCGAGAGCGAGTGCGCGGTGTATCGGGTTTCCCATGGCGATCCGTTTCCGCCGGCCGGTCGGCCGCCCTGCCCGGCCGCCCTGCCCGGCCTGCTCGGGGGCGGCCGCCTCGACGATCCGTCGGTCGCCGACGTCCGCGGTGTTCCGCGCGGGCGGCGGCGTCCGCGGGCCGTCGCCCGCACTCGGGACCGCGCCGCACGCGGTCCCGACGCCCGGCGAGCAGGCATGGGCGCGGTGGATGCGGTGAGTGCGGTGGGCGCGGTGAACTCGGTGGGCTCGGTGGGCTCGGTGGACTCGGTGGAGAGCCGACGGCCCGCCCCGTCGGCCCTCAGCCGCTGTCCGAGGCGGCGCCTGTCGCGGCGGGGCCGGGGTGACCCTGGTGGATGAAGGGGGCCCAGGCGGCCGGGCGGTCCAGCCGTGGACCCCCGCGCAGTTCGCCGAGCAGGTCGTCGCCGAGCGATCCCGGGTTCTCGCGGTGCGGATCGAGCATCCACATCTGCGCCGCCCTGAGCGCGTCCACCGGACTGAGGCCCTCGACGGACACGTAGTGGTGGAACACGGCCATCATCAGGGCCGAGGCGGAGTCACGGGTGGCCCACCGGGAGCCCACCACGTCGCGCGCGCCACCCGCCACGAAGGCGGTCGTCAGGGTGAGCGCCTCGTCGTGGTCGCGGGTGCTCAGGTCCGTCTCGCAGGCACTGAGCACCACCAACGGGCCGTCGTCCGAGCCCTGTTCACCCGTCCGGCGGCCGAGGAGCCGGGACACGGTCAGCATGCCGGGGTTCGGCCGCGCGTCCGGCCCGCCCTCGTCCGGCAGCGGTTCGGGACAGTCCTCGGGATACGCCAGGTGCAGTGCGGACGCCGTCGGGCTCGGCCCGGCCGAGCCGTGGCAGGCCACGTGGAGCACGGACGGGGTCCCGGCGAGCACGTCGAGGAGGTCGTCCGGGGTACCGGCGGCCTCCGGTTCGACGGGGAGGTCGTAGAGGTCTCCGTACAGCCGCGCCCCCGGGTACAGGGACCGGTGGAGTGCCGCGACCTCCAGCTCGGCGTGCGGCAGGCTCATGCTGGGATCCGCCACCAGGACGGGGTCGGCGGCCGGGGCGCGCCGGGCGCGGCGGACCGTGTCGAGGAACTGCCGGCCGGACGCCGCGTAGCTGAACACCATCGCCTGGCACGCGTACGCGTGCGGTGCCCCGGCGGGCAGCCGCGCCGCGTGCCACGGGACGATGCCGAGGCGCCCGCACGGCACCAGCACGATCCTCGGCGGGCCCGGCCGGCCCCCGCGCCGGTTCCCGTTGGCGGCGAGCCGCTCCGCGACGCCGCTCATGACGGGCACGATCACCGCTCCGGTCGCCCAGTCGCACAGCTCGGCGAGCGCCTCCTCCCACTCCTGCTCGGCGGACGCGTCGTGGGGCCGCGACTGGTGCCGGGCCGCCGCGTCGAGGTAGCCCTCCAGGGGGCCGCTGCGCTCGCCGGAGAGCATCGGCAGCGCCCGCACGCCGGTGCCGGTGTCCGGGCCCACCACGATCGCCATGCCCGGCGCGGTGCCCTCACCGGCCAGCAGGTAGACCAGCGCGTCCGCCTCGCCCTCCGCGACCCCGGCCTTCAGCTCCTCGACCGTGGGTGTCCGGAACAGTACGCCGTCCGGCTCCCGGTGGCCGAGCGCCACCAGCGCGCGGCGCCGCAGGGAACTGGGCAGTTCACGGGGGAGCACGCCGGGCTCCCCGCCGCCGGCGGTGCCCGCCGCCCGCCACTCCCGGGCGAGTTCGTGGTGGCCCCGGGACTCCAGCAGGTCGGGGACGGCCCGCGAGGTGGACGCCGCCTGCAGCACCAGCGCCCGGCCCAGTTCCAGCGCGGCCACGGCCTCCTCGACCCGGCCCTGGGAGGCGGCCCAGACGGCGGCCCGTACGCCGCGGTCGGCTCCGGACCGGGCGGCCAGCAGACCGTGGTCGGGGCCGGACTGCAGGACGACGTCGCCGGCGAGCGCCTGGAGGGCCTCCATCGCCGCGCTTGTGGCGGCGTCCCGGTCCGCCGGGTCCTGGGTGCGGGCCAGGCGGACTCGGTGGTTCTCCGCGAGCTGCCAGAGCGCGGGGGCGGCGATGTGCGGGTGCCTGCCCTGCCGGACGCGGTCGCGGACCCGCTCCAGTTCGTCGATGGCGGTGTCCAGGTCGGCCGGGTCCTCGGTCACGGCGTGCCGCATCGTCGCCGCCAGGGCGGAGATGTAGCGGGTGTCCGCGGAGGCGTCCGCGGGGAGAGGGGCGTGCTCGGGCATGAGGTCCGGCGCGTCGCCCACGACGGCCCGGGCGGTGAGCAGCGTGTCCCTGACGGCCTTGATCAGCGGGTCGGGCAGGCCGTGGGAGGCGGGGGACATGGAGGCCAGGGTCTCCTCCTGGTGGGCGATGCCGCGCAGGAGCGCCCCGGTGTCCCGGGTGTGCGTGCCGAGGCCGGTCAGCGCGCTGCCGAGCGCGAGCCGCACCACCGGGTGGAACGGGTGGCCGGCCGGAACGGACCGCTCGAGGGACTCCAGTTCGTCCACCAGCGCCGCGAGGTCCTCCCGGGACTCCGCCTCCTCCGCCTCGCGCACCCGGAGGAGCAGGTTCATCGCCCGGTTGCCGATGAGGAGTCCGGCGGCGGCCGGGTCGGCGGCCGCCTGCTGTTCGAAGTGCTCGGTGACCTGCCTCGCGTGGCCGCGGGCGGCGTCCGTGTCCTGGTGGCTGCCGCCCAGCGGCTGGCCCGCCTGCAGCACCAGGCGCATCAGGGTCTCGATCTCGGGGGCCCGGCCGTGACCGTCCGGCAGCCGGTCCAGGTCCGTGCCCAGCCGCTGGAGCAGTCGGCTGATCTGCTCCGGGTCGCCCGTCTGCAGGGCTTCCATGGGGCCGAGCAGCGCGGCCAGCCAGGAGCCGAGGACGGTGGTGTCGGCCTCCGGGTCCGGGGCGGCAGGGTCCGGGTCCGGAGTGCCGCCGTCGGCGGTCGCCGTCGGGGTCCCGGGGGTCCCGGGGGTCCCAGGGGATTCGGGGGTTTCGGGCAGGTCCTTCACCAGGTTCAGGAGCATCCGCAGCTGCTCGGTGAAGGGGAGGTCCGCGGGCAGCATGCCCAGCAGCCGCTCCGGCTCGGAGAGACCGGAGCGCGCCATGTACGACAGCAGTTCCCGGGCCTGCCCGAGTTTCTCCCGGACCTCCGGCGGCACCGGCAGCCGACCGGCCTCCTCGGCCAGCGCGGCCAACTTCGCCGCCTCTTCCTCCACTGCGCCCGAGCCCGCCTTCAGCGTCTGGTCGAAGACGGGCCAGAAGTCCGGGGCCGCCCCCGGCGTGCCGACCGGGACCGACACGTCCGTCACCGTCAGCAGGAACATCGCCGCCCACTGCCTGTCCTGCTCCGTCACCGCCTCACCGGACGGTGTCGAAGGGTCCCGCGCCTCGTTCAGCAGGCGCTGCGCGCGCTCGCGGTCCTCCTGGGTGCCGTTCCCGGTGGCGTACCGGACGGCGAGCAGGGCGCCCAGACGCACGGTGACCACGCCCAGCAGCGCGTGATCGTGGTCCAAGAGGCCCCGCAGGCCCGAGAGTTCGGCCACCGGGCCGTCGAAGTCCCCGGGGGACAGGGTCCCCTCGCCCGCCCGGGAGATCAACCGGGCCGCCCTCTCGGTCGCGTCGGCGGCCCAGAGCCGCAGTCCCCGGACGCCCCCGTCCGAATCGTCGCTCACCATGCTCGCGCGTCCCCCTGTCCGCCGCTGGTGTTTCCGCATCCGCCGGCTCACCGGCCCCGTGGGCCCATGATGGCTCCACGGCCGCTCCCGCAGTACGGCGATCGCGTCAAATCCCGGAAGGAGACCGGAAGTCGGCCAGGAGACGCCCTGAGAGGTGGTAAGGCTCCCTGGGGTTGCCCGAAGCGCGCGGCACCGCCGTTCGCCGTGTGCGGCCGGCCGCCGGTGTCCGGGTGGTCGGGGGCGGGGCGAACACCGGTCGTTGTCCGGGCCGGTGGTTCACCCGGCGGGGGACGTGCTGCTTCGCTGGTCCCGTGGGGAAACGGCGGAACACGTGGAGCGAGGGCGAGGGAGGGAGGTCCCGTGGACCTCGGTGGTGCGACCGTTCCGGTGGCCACGGTCGTCGGAGTCGTCGGAACGCTGCTGTCCGCGCTGCTCACCCAGCGCGCGGCGGACCGCAGCCGGCAGCGCGAGCAGGAGCGCACCGAGGAGCTGCGGGAACGGCGCAGTGAGACCCAGGAACTGCGGTCGTGCTACGTGGCGCTGAACACCGCGGGCCGGCAGTACCTGGCCGCGCTCACCGACCAGGTGCACGCACTGGACCGCCCCGGGGAGCCGGGTTCCGTACGGCAGCGGCTGACCGAGGCACGCGACCGGTACCGGGACGTGTACGCGGAGGCCCAGATGCGGCTGCCGCAGCGCGTGCTCGAGCACGCGGGTGGCGTCAGCCACGACCTCGGCGTGGTGTACGGCATGGTGCGGCGGCTGGACGACGGCGTACCGAGACGCGGGGACTCGCCCGCCGCCGTGCGGGAGGGCATCGACGCGCTGTGGGAGCGGTTGCGGGGGATGCGGCGCGAGATGCGCGCCGATCTGGGCGTGTCCCGGGCGGATTCCGGGTGTTGAGCGCGGAAAACGGGCGGAACGGCCACCGGGGGCCCGGCGGATCGGCATAGTACGGATCGGAACGGGGGCCGATCCCCTTCCGCCGGCGAGGCGGGGACGGAGGCAGGTGTCGGTGGGCGACGAGGAGACCGGCGGTGTTCTGGGCCTGCGCGCCTGGGCGGCGGACGCGATGGAGCGGGCGAGACGGTTGGTGCCCGGCGCGGGGGCGGGCACGTCGCCGCCGGACCACGACGCGACGGTCGCCGAACTCGACGGCCTGGTCCGCCTCCTGGACCACGATGCCGGCCTGCGCGGTGCGGTGAGCGTATGGCTGGCGGGCGCGCTGACCCTGCGGCACGCCGCCGGGGGCGGCGCGCCCGCGGACCGGGAGCGCGCGGAGCGGCTGCTGCGGGAGGCGCGGGACCGGCGGACGCCGCTGGGCGCGGCGGTGAGCGACGAGGACAGGCGGTGGGCGGCGCTGTTCCTGCTGTCGCACGTGGTGCCGTTGCGGCCGGGGCCGGGCGCGCCCGGGGCGGCGCCCGACCTCTCCGCCCTCCTGGAGCGGGTCACACGGGTGGGCCCCGCCGGGATGGTGGCCATGGCGGCGGAGGTCGAGACGCTGACGGCGGAAGTGATGGAACTGCCGCTGCCGTCCCCGTTCCTCGACGAGCTGCGCCGGATGCGGGGCGTGCTCGCGATGCCTGCCGGGGCCGGGCTCACCGACCTGCTGACGGGCATGATGCCCGCCGGGACACCGGCGTCCGACCAGCTGCGCCGGATGGCGGAGCGGCTGTTCGGCACAGACGACGCCCCCACGACGGGGCATGCCGACACCTCCGGTACCGGCGGCCCGGTCTCCGCGCCTGGGCGTTCCGGGACGCACGAGACGGCGGCGGCCGCCGGTCCAGGTCCCGGCCGCCCGGCTTCCGAGTCCAGCCGCGTGGCTTCCGGGTCGGGTCGTCCGGCTCCTGGTTCCGGTGGTCCGGCTTCCGGGCCGGGGCGTCCGGCTTCCGAGTCCGACCGTGTGGCTTCCGGGCCGGGGCGTCCGGCTCCCGGTTCCGGTGGTCCGGCTTCCGAGTCCGACCGCGCGGATTCCGAGCCCGGCCGCCCGGCCGGTCCCGGGGACCGGCATGCGGACGTCCCGGGGCCACGGCCCGCGCCGGAGCCCGGGGCGGACGAGGCGTCCGGACCCCGCCGGAACCCCGGGCCCACCTCACCCCCGCCCCCGCGGCCTCCGCTCACCCCCGACGACTTCCGCCGGCTCATTGCCGCGCTGGACACCGTGGGCGAGACCACGGCCGGGCTCGACGACGTGCTGAAGCGGGGCGATCCCGAGGCGCTCAACCGGCTGCTCGCCCAGCTGCGTTCCGTCCAGGACACGCCGCTGCCCGGGCCGGACGCGACGCCCGCGCTGGAGAGCCTGAGAGCGCTGCTGCTCGCCGTCAGCCCCGCCGTCGGCGGCACCTTCCAGGACCGGTCGGCGGGCCGGGCCCACATCGACACGGTCCTGGCCCACCTGGAGGGGATCGCCGGGTCGCCGATCCCGGGGGTGGGCGACCCCTCTGTCCTGGGCCGTGCGTTCGCGACCTTCAGCCGGATTCTCGAAGCGGGCGAGACGGAGGACGTCGAACGGCTCCGTGAGCTGGTCGAGGAGGCCGAGGAGCTGGAGAGGGCGGTGCCCGAGGACCATCCGTGCCGTTTCGCGGTGCTCTCCTGCCTCGGCGCGGCCTACGGCCGGCTCGGTGCCGTCACCCAGGACAAGGAGATGCTGCTGCGGGCCCTGCCCTACACCGAGCAGGGCATCACCGGCGCCAAGGGGAGCGGACTGCCGTTCGCCGGCGGGCCGCCCCCGCCGGACATCCCGATGCCGGACCCGGCCCTGCTCCGCGCGGGCCTCACCGGCGAGCGGGTGGCGGTGCCCGAGGATCTCCCGCCCGAGCCTCCCGAGGGTGCCTCGGCGGAGGAGGCCGACGCCTACGCGGCCTCCCTGGGCCTGCGCTTCTCCCACACCCGCGATCCGGCCGACCTCGACGCCCTGGTCCAGGCGCTGGAGCGGATCCGCGACGAGGTCCGGCGGGGACGGGGGCAGCGGATCGCCGCCGACGCGCTGTGGCGTCTGGCCGAGGCGTACCACCTGCGCAAGGTGCTGAGGCAGGACCCGGAGGACACCGTCTGCGTGGACGCGGCCAAGGAGGCGCTGACCGCGCTGGCCGCCGACGTCCTCCTGCAGACCGGGGCGGAGCACGGACTGCTGGCGGCACGCTCCGGGGCGAGCCGTGGGCTGCGGGCCGCCCGCTGGGCGCTCACGTGCGGGCGGGTGCACGAGGCCGTGGCCGCCCTGGAACTGGGCCGGGCCCTGGTGCTGCAGGCGGCCGCCACCTCGTCGGCCGTGCCCGAACTGCTCGACGCGGCCGGACACCACGAGCTCGCCGAGGCCTGGCGGGCGGCCGGCCTCTCCCGTGGCGCCGGGGCGGCCGGAGGACCGGGTGTCCCCGGCGAACTGCCCAGTACGCTGCGCCGCCGGGCCCTCGAAGCCCTCGGCTACCGGCAGGAGGACGGCGGCCCGCTCGCCACGCCCACGCTCGCCGAGCTCGCGGACGGGGTCGCCGAGGCCGGCGCGGACGTCCTCGTCTACCTGGTCCCCGGTGAGGACGAGGTCCCCGGGATGGTGATCGCGGTGGGGCCGCACCTCGGGGCCGGAACGGGCGCGCTGCCTCTGCTGTCCGGCGCCGGGAGCGGTCCGCTGGAACGCTACATCGACGCGGCGGACGCGCGCGGCGACGGCCGGGAACGCGACCCGTCCGCCGAGCAGGCATGGGAGGACGCCCTCGGGACGCTGTGCGACTGGGCGTTCCAGGTGCTCGGCCCGGTCCTCGCCGGCATCGAGAAGCGGCTCACGGACGCCGGGCGGCTCGACGGCCGGCCGCTGCGGGCCGTCCTGGTGCCCTGCGGACGTCTCGGCATCGTCCCCTGGCACGCCGCACGTTCTCCGGGCGACGCGCCCCACCGCCACCTGTGTGAGACGGTGGTCGTCAGCTACGCCGCGTCCGGCGGTCAGTTCCTGCGTACGGTCGGGCGCGCGCCGCGCGACCCGGCGGCCGCCCCCGTCCTGGTCGCCGACCCGACCATGGACCTGGTCCATGCCGATGTCGAGGTCAGGGCCCTGCGGGACGCCTTCTACCCGCGAGCGCGGCTGTGCGGAGAGGTCTCCGACGAGCCCGACGGGAGACTGGGCGCCGCGACACCCGACGAGATCCTCGCGCTGCTCGCCGACGGAGCCTCGCTGCTCCACGTGGCCACGCACGGATCGGCGGGCACGCGCCCCACGGTCTCGGCCCTGTACCTCGCCGTCCCGGAGGGCACCGGGGACAACCCCGTCCCCGAGGCCGCGACGGACGGCGCCGCACCGGACACCGGCCTGCTGACGGTGACCCGGCTGCTCGACCGCACGGATCCGCGACGCGGCCCGGCGGACGGCGCCCCGGACGGCCCGCTGGTCGTGCTGAGTGCCTGCGAGACCGACCTGAGCAACCGCGACCACGACGAGGCGCTGACCCTCACCACGGCCTTCGTCTCCGGCGGGGCACGGGACGTCGTCGGATCGCGGTGGCGGACGGCGGACAGCGCGTCGGCGCTGATGATGGCGGTCTTCCACCACCACCTGACCGTCGACGGGCTCGGCCCCGCCGACGCGCTCAGGGCGGCGCAACTGTGGATGCTCGACCCGCACCGGGAGAACCCGGGCTCGCTCGACGGCGAACTGCTGAGGGAGATGGAACGCCCCGGACTCGACCGCATCCCGCTGTGGGCCGCCTTCGTCCACCAGGGGCATCCGGGCCGGAAGGAAGCGAGGACACGGAACATGACGGACGGCACGACGCACGGCACGACAGAAGGGGGGAACGCGTGAACGACGACGGCACGGGCGGCGGCCGCGGCGGAACGGAACGGCTGCTCGCCCTGGTCGGCGAGCACCGGGACACCGTCCGGGACGCGCTCGACGACGAGCAGTACGCGCTGCTGCTCGCCCGGCTGGCCGCTCTCGGCGACGCGGCGCCCGACGACACGAGGGCGGTCCGCAGAGCGCTGCAGGGCGTACGCCTCGCGCTGCTGCCGCTGCCGCTGGACCATCCGGTGCGCCTCGCGCTGGACTCCGTACGTCTGGTCGCGGCGCCGCCCGGGCCGTCCACCGTGGCCGGGGCGCGGGAGCTGATGGCCCGCCTGGTGCTCCCGGAGCCGGCCTCCGGCACCGACGGCACCGAGAGCACCGGCGACACCGGCGACACCGCCCAGGACCAGCTCTTGAGCGCCCCGGCCCTCTCCGCCGACGAGGCGCGCGCCCGGTGCGGCGGCACGGCACCGCCTCCCGAACTGATCAGACTGACGGACGCCCAAGGCGGCGACCGCTACCCGGAGTTCCAGTTCGGCACGGGCGACGGCAGGCCCTGCGAGGTGGTCCTGGAGGTCAACCGCGTGCTCCTCGCCGACATCGACCCCTGGGGCGCCGCCGCCTGGTGGCTCAGCGGGAACACCTGGCTGGGCGGAACGCCCGCGTCGCTCCTCGGCCGGCTGCCCGACCGGGAGCTGGTCGGCGCGGCCACGGCACTGGCGGAGGGGGACTGATGAGCGGCTTCTTCCCCATGACACCGCTGGAGCTGCGCCCCAACCGGCAGGTGGTCCCGGCAGGCACGGAACTGTGGCGGGTGCACAAGTCCAAGTACGCTCCGGACCAGTTCAACCCGATCCTCGCGGACGTCCACGACCACCGCGAGGGCGGCCGTTTCGACGGCACGGCGCTGGACCCGTACCACTCCCTGTACCTGGCGGCCGACCCGACCACGGCCCTCGCCGAGAGCGTGCTGCGCTCGCGGCCCTTCGACCGGCGGTCCAGCATGCGGTACATCCCCTGGATCACGGTACGGGAACGGTCGTTGAGCGCCCTGCGGACCAGGTGCGACCTGAGCCTCGTCTCACTGCTCGGGGAACAGGACCTGGCCGCCGTCTGCCAGGACTCCACGCTCCTGGAGGACGAACGCAACTACCCGCAGGCCAGGCGCTGGGCGAGCGAGATCCGCACGCAGACGCCCGACATCGTGGGCCTGGTCTGGCAGTCCCGGCGCAACCGGCCCGAGCACGCCCTGGTGCTCTTCCACGACCGGTTCGACGGCTGCGACGGCTGTGACGGCAAACCGCTGGAGGTGCTGCCGGACGGCGGGATCGCGGACCTCGGCTCCGACGCCGGGATCGAGCGGGCGAACGAACTCCTCGAACCGCTCCGGTCGGAGATCTCCCGGCCGAGGCGCCCGTGACGAGCGGGACGGCACGGCGTCGTCCAGGCGATGGAGCCGGACTTCCAGGAGGTCCGCCACCTCTGCGGTGAGGGGGTGGGCCTTGCCGATGCGGTCCTTCGGGACCGATGAGCAGGGGGATGAGCGCGTCGGGCGAGAACAGGCGGGTCGCGGGTTGCTCCAGGCTCATGACGTCCAGCAGGGCTGCCCCCCCCCGGGAGCACCGGAATGCCGTCTCAGCAGGAAACGCCCGTGAAGAGCATCGTCGTCCCGTTCGACCCCGGCACGCCGCCGGCCCCGCTGCGGCGGTTCGGGCACCCCGAGGTGATGGAGCGCTGGCACACGGTCGACCGCTCCGCCCACGCCCCGCACCTCGTGGCCGTCCCGGGTGACGACGGCGAGGACTGGACCGCCGCCGCGCTCGTGACGGCACGCCCGCACACGGCCTACCTGAAGATCGTCGACGCCGTGGGCGACGTGCCGGCGGCCGTCGCGGTCGTCGTCACCCACGCACGCCGCCGGGAGCTCGCGCAGGTCAAGTGGGAGGGATGGACGGCACGCCCCGAGGACGCCGCTGCCGCCGGCTTCGTCTCGATGCGCCTCCCGCTCGCGCAGTCGGAGGGCGCGGCCGGACCGGCTGCCGGTTACGTCCGCCGGCTGCACGACGGCGTGGTGGCCGCGAACCCCCGTACTACGGGCAGACCACGCACTTCACGTGCGGCGCCGTCACCGCCCTGGTCGCGCAGGCGCACGCGGGAATGCTGCCCAGGGAGGCGCTCGACCGCCGGGCGGAGCTGACGCTGTGGCGCGACGCGACCAACTTCCTCGCGTGCGAGCCCGTCGGACTGGGTGTCGCCGTGCGCCGGACGTGGCCGTCGTCCCCCGTCACGGTCCACCTCGACACGGACCGGCCCGTCCTGCTCGACCACCTCCCGGAGCAGGAACAGGAGTGGCGCGCCCTGCTCCAGCGCACGTCGCGTACGGACGCCGGACGGATCGGCGTCCCGGTCGACCCGCGCCGCCTCTCCCTGACCGCGATCCGGGACGCGCTCGGCCGGCGGGAGCACGTGCTGCTCCTGCTCTCGCTCGCCCGGACGCAGGGCTTCGACGTGCCGCACTGGGTGCTCTGCCACGGCACCGTCCCCGGCGCCGTCGTGATCGAGGACCCCTGGGCCGACGCGGCGACGGGCGACACCTGGGTCGACGCCCACCTGCTGCCCGTCCCGGACCCGTCGCTCGACACGATGTCGGCCCTCTCGGCGGACCGCTTCCGCGGTGCCGTGACCATCGGCCGCCCGCGCCCGTGACACCCCGGCTCGGATACCGGGAACGACGGCCGGTCAGCGGGTCGCCGGCCGTGCGGACGGCCTCGGCGATCCAGGCCATGGCCTCGAGCACGTCGAAGTTGCCGGCGTGCGGCTGGTTCCAGGCGAGCCGGTGGTCGAGGTTCTCGACCTGCTGGTCGGCGGCGAGCGCCCGGTCGAGGTTGACCGAGACGGTGAACGCGGTGTCCCGGCCGCGGGGGCCTTGCCGGGGGACGAGCCGTCGGCGCCGACCAGTCCGCGGCCGCGGCTGGCGACGTCGACGAAGACGTATCCGGCCTTCAGGGCGGCGCCGACGTTGCTCGTCGAACTGCCTTAGGAGGAAACGGCGGTGACGCTCGCCCGTATGTAACTGGCCATCCAACCGTCGTTGTTCACCGCGAGGTAGACCGGCGCCCGCTGGTCGCCGAAGGCGCTCTCGGGGACGAACACGTTCATGCTCTGGTAGCCGCAGGCGGTGTGGGGAATCGTGGTGGTGCCCCCGCCGGGACCACCGGGCTGCTGCGCCGCCGCGGCGACCGGGTTCGCGACGTAGCAGACCTCCTTGTACCAGCGCACGTCCACCGGCCGGCCGTCGACGGTGACGGTGAGCGTCGTGTAGGCGCCGGAGTCGAAGGCGAGCGCGGCGCCCTGGGGGTCCGCGGCACGGCCGCGGCTCTGCGCGGGGGCGACCGCCGCGACGGAGGCCGGCACCGCGACGGCCGTGAGGACGAGGGAACCCGCGAGCGCCGTGCTTCTCAGGAGGCGTTCGCGGCGCACGGGGCGTTCCGCCCGCACGCTCGTCGAGTGGGCGAGTGCATCACGTCCGTGGGAAGCGGTCAGCCGCCGCATGGGTCTCCCCTCATCGAGCACCAAGTGCTTCGCCGATGCCTCGGGGGCAAGGTGTGACGCACGCCACAAGATTGTCAACAATATGCCCGGCAATCTCGCGGACGTTCTTCCCGGAGCTCTCGGCCCGAGCGCGATGCGGGCGCGTACGGTCGTACACGCCGGGAATGTACGACCGTACGCTCCACCTGTAGGCTCCCCGCATGACTGTCGACGTACTGCAGCAGCCCACCCGGGCCGACCGGCGGGCCCGTGCGGCCGTGGCCGTGCTGTTCCTCACCAACGGGGCGCTGTTCGCCAACCTGCTGCCGCGGTATCCGCAGATCAAGGCCGATCTCGGAATCGGGAACGCCGCCTACGGGCTGGCCGTCGCGGCGTTCCCGACCGGTGCCATCGCCGCGGGCCTGGCGGCGGGAGTGCTCGTCCGCCGGCTGGGGTCGGCCCGCGTCGCGGTGGCCGGCACCCTGCTGACCGGCGCGGGGGTCCTCGCCGCGGGCCTGGCCGACTCGGTGGCCGTGTTCGCGGCGGCGCTGTTCCTGGCCGGGGCCATGGACGCGATCACGGACGTCGCGCAGAACGCCCACGGCCTGCGGGTGCAGCGCCGCTACGGACGCTCCATCATCAACTCCTTCCACGCCATCTGGTCCATCGGCGCCGTCACCGGAGGGGCCATGGCCGCCGGCGCGATCGCCCTGGACCTGTCCCGGGGGCAGCACCTGCTCGTCTCGGGTGTGGTGTTCGGGATCGCCGCCTGTGCCGCCCTGCGCCACTGCCTGCCCGGGCCCGACACCGAGCCGGCCGAGGAGGGAGGGGGCGCCGCGGGCGGCGACCCGCGGCCGGAGCGGAACGCGACGACCTCCCGGCGCACCGCGTACATGCTCACCGCTCTCGTCCTCATCGCCACCGCCGGCACACTCGTCGAGGACGCGGGCAACTCCTGGGCCGCGCTGTACCTCGCCGACTCCCTGGACGCGTCGGTGACACTGGCCGCCTGCGGATTCATCGCCCTGGTCGGAGCGCAGTTCGTCGGCCGTCTGATCGGTGACCGGCTCGTGGACCGGTTCGGCCAGCGGCAGGTGGCCCGCGCCGGCGGGGCCGTCGCCGCGGCCGGCATGGGCCTGGCGCTGGCCGTCCCCACGGTCCCGGGGACGGTCCTCGGCTTCGCCGCGGCGGGATTCGGCGTGGCGACCCTCGTGCCCGCGGCGATGCACGAGGCCGACGAACTGCCCGGCCTCAAGCCCGGGTCGGGACTCACCATCGTCTCCTGGCTCATGCGCCTGGGCTTCCTGTGCTCCCCGCCCGTCGTCGGACTCGTCGCCGACGCGGCCGGCCTGCGCACGGGCCTGCTCGTGGTACCCCTGGCCGGACTGCTCGTCGTCCTGCTCGCCGGGGTGCTGCGACCCCGTCGACGCTGAGAGCGAACGAGTTCGACGGTTCCTGCCCCGTCACGCGTGACCGGGCCGTCACCGTCCTCGATGTGGTGCACGACCACTTCGCGCACGCCTGCGCGGTCACCCCTGCTTGCTGTCGGGTGACGCTCCGCATGCCGGTGCGCATAGGCCGGGCTCGCCCGCGCGTCACGACGGCACGGGTTCCAGCTTGCAGCGGAAATGGCGGAGGAGCGGGGGCTGTTCGATCACGCGGTAGCCGGGGATCCGCTCCTTGGCCTTCACCGTCGCCGCCAGGACCTCACCCACGTGGTTCAGGTGGCTGAGCCCGTAGGTCCTGCGGGGAAGCGCCAGCCGGACCAGTTCGTAGGGGGCCGTGGTGACCGGTGCGCCGTTCTCGTCCTCGCGGCCGAGGTAGAGGGAACCCAGTTCCACCGAGCGGATGCCGCCTTCGAGGTAGAGCTGACAGGCGAGAGCGTGGCCGGGGAAGCGGTGCGCGGCGATGTGCGGGAGCAGGCGGCCGGCGTTGAGGTAGAGGGCGTGCAGGCCGGGGGGTTCGACGATGCCGACGCCGGCGTCGCGGGTCAGGCGGGCGAGGTGGTGGGCGGCGTCGGCACGAGACCGGAGGTAGGAGGGATCGGTGACCTCGGTCAGCCCCTGGGCGACCATGTCCAGGTCCCGGCCGGCCAGGCCGCCGTAGGTGGGAAAGCCCTCCGTGGCGATGAGCAGCAGCTCGCACCGCTCGGCGAGGGCGCGGTCGCGCAGGCCGAGGAAGCCGCCGATGTGGACGATGCCGTCCTTTTTCGCGCTCATCAGACAGCCGTCCGCCAGCCGGAACGCCTGCTCGGCGACCTGGCGCGGACTCTGGCCGCGGAACGCCGTCTCACGCTGGGTGACCAGCCACGCGTTCTCCGCGAAACGGGCCGCGTCGAGGAAGAGCGGAACCGAGTGTTTCCGGCAGAGGGCGGCGGCTCGGGTGAGGTTGTCCATGGACACCGGCTGGCCGGCCACGCCGTTGTTGGTCAGCGTCATGACGACCAGGGCGATCCGGGAGGCGTCGGGGCCCCGCAGGGCTTCGTCCAGCCGGTGCAGGTCGATGTCGCCCTTGAACGGCTCGTCGCTGTCGAGATCCCCGGCCTGCGGGCAGGGAAGATCCACCGCCTGGCAGCCGGCCAGTTCCACGTTGGCGCGCGTGGTGTCGAAGTGGGTGTTGCTGAGCGTGATCCGTCCCGGAGCGAGCAGGGCGGAGAAGAGGATGCGCTCCGCCGCCCGGCCCTGGTGGACCGGCAGGACACAGGGGTAGGAGGTCAGTTCCCGCACCGCGTCCTGGAAGCGGTAGAAGGACCGTGCCCCGGCGTAGGACTCGTCGCCGGCCATGCCCGCGGCCCACTGCGCCGCTGACAGGGCACCTGTTCCCGAGTCCGTGAGCAGGTCGATCGTGACCTCGTCGGCGCGCAGCCCGAACAGGTTGTAGTGCACGCGCCGCAGGGCCCGTTCACGCTGTGCTCTCGTGGTCACCGGAATCGGTTCGACGACTTTGATCCTGTACGGCTCCATGAACTCACCTTTCCTGGTGCGCGGTCTGCGCGGTCTGCGCGGCCCGACCGGTCATCCGGTGGTACGGGGTCGGCGTGCGCCGCGCGGTGGGCGGACCTCGTAAGCCTCCGGCGAGAAGTAGACGTTCACGCGAGGCGGCTGCCAGGTGCTCCGCACGAGGGACACATAGGCGATCAGGCCCACTCCGTCGGACGGGTGCCGGGACGTCATCGCGGCCAGCGCGCGGTCGACGACGACGGCGTCCATGCCGTGGAGCCGGAGGACGGCCGCCGCACGGTCCCGGGCGACCCCGTCGTCCCGTGCGTAGTCGCGGACGGGCACATGGACGGTGTAGCCGCTGGGGTGCTCCCTGTCCCGCTCGGTGTAGGAGAGGCAGGACACCGGGGGCCGGTGGGCGAAGCGCCCGGGGTCACCTCCCACCATGCGGCAGAACTCGTCCACCCGCCCGGCACGGTCTCCCGGCAGCAGGCGGGAAACGGCGTGCACGTCCGTGGCGGTGACGTCGTGGTGAGCGACGTAGACCTTCACCCGTGGCGTGTGCCACCGGCCCAGATCCAGTGCGAAGAACAGGATCTCGTCCTTCTCGGGGCCGCGTGGCGTGGCTCGTTCCCGCAGCGCGCGCCATGCCCGGCCGAATCCGAACCGGCTCAGTGCCTCCTCCACGACCTCGGCGGCCCGCTCCCGCCCGTGGGCCTGTGGATTGACGTACACCTTGATGCCCGGGGGCCGGTCCTGCCGCAGGTCCATCGCGCACCACAGCGCGAAGGGGCCGTGGGCCGCCGCCGGGAAGAAGAGGTCCTCCACCCGGCGCACCGGTTCGGTCGAGAAGGCCCGGCGCGAGGCCAGTGCCTCCAGGGCCCGCAGGCCCAGGCGGCCGTTCTCCTCGAATGCGGCGGCCGTGCAGCCGGGTTCGGCCAGGACGCGTACGCCCGTCTCGCTCCCGGCGGTGAACGCGAGGGAGAACTCCACCGGGGAGTGGTCGTCGCAGACGAACGAGGGGGAGGGCGGGCCGGCGGCCAAGGGACGCCGGGCGGCGGGACCGAGCAGGTCCAGCAGGTCGAGGAGCGGGACCTCGCCGGCGCCGGCCGGGTCCGCGAACCCGGCCGCACGGCACACTCCGCGCAGTTGTCCCCCGACGTGCTCGCCCAGGGTCACGTCGGTGGCGGCCTCCGCGGACGCCGTCTTCGTGGCGGGCGGGTTCGGCTGCCGGCGGTTGCTCGAAACCATGTGCGGACTCCAGGACGGTGTGCCGTGAACGCTGGCCACACGGTCCTCACCACGGGCTTCGCACCGGTCACTTCCCGGTCGCGCGATGGCTACAATGCGTATCGGGACGGTCACTCCTCGCTCTCCGGTCGTGGCCGCCCGGGGCGAGTGACCGGGGGAGTGGTGAGTACGCGGTACGAGTTCAAGGTCCTGGGGCCCCTCGAAGTCCTGCGCGACGGGCGGCCGGTGCGCATCGACGCGGCCAAGGTCCGGCTGCTGCTGGCGGCCCTGCTCGCCCAGGCCAACCAGGTGGTCACCGTGGAGACGCTGGTGAACCGGCTGTGGGGCGAGCATCCGCCGGGCCGTGCGCGCAACACGCTGCAGAACTACGTCCTGCGCCTGCGCCGCGCGCTCGGCTGTCCGCCGGGCGGTGCGCCCGTCCTCACCCGCCCCCACGGTTACGTGATCGAAGCCGCGCCGGACGCTCTGGACCTGCACCGTTTCACCACCCTGGTCCGCCAGGGCCGTACGGCCCTCGAAGAAGGCGCGGCGGTGCGCGCGGCTCCCCTGCTGCGAGAGGCCCTGGAGCTGTGGCGGGGGGACCCGCTGTCCGACCTGCCCGCACACCTCCTCCAGGGCGTCGTACCGGCGCTGTCCGAACAACGCCTGGACGCATGGGAGTTGCGGATCGACGCGGACCTGGCCCTCGGCCGGGCCGCCGACGTACTCCCGGAACTGAGGGGCCTGGTCGAGGAGTACCCGCTGCGCGAGCACTTCTGGGCCCAGCGGATGCTCGCGCTGTTCCATTGCGGGCGACAGGGTGAGGCGCTGGAGAGCTACCGCACGGTCACCGCGTTGCTCGCCGCCGAGCTGGGTGTCGCGCCCGGGACCGGACTGAGGCAGGTCCACCGGCGGCTGCTGACCGCCGCCCCACTCCTGGAGGAGACGCGGGGAGCGAAGGCGGCTCCGCCGCCCCGGGAGGGCGATCTGCCGGTCGAGATGACGACGTTCGTCGGCCGCGAGACCCAGGTGGCAGAGGTGCGGAGTCTGTTGGGGGCCGCCCGGATCGTCACCCTCACCGGAGCGGGCGGTGTCGGCAAGACGAGGCTCGCGCTGCGGGTCGCCGCGGAGGTCGCGCCTTCCTTCGCCGACGGTGTCCGGCTCGCGGACCTCGCCCCGCTGAGTGACGCGGACCTCCTCGACCGGGCCGTCTCCGAGGCGCTCGGACTACGGGACCAGTCCGCGCGGCCCGCCGCGGACGCCGTCGTCAGCCATGTGCGCGACCGGTGCCTGCTGCTCGTCCTGGACAACTGCGAGCACCTGGTGGAGCACGTCGCCGCGCTCGTGCTGAAGCTGGCACGCGCGGCACCCGGGCTGCGCGTACTGGCCACCAGTCGGCAGCGTCTGGGAGTGCCCGGAGAACACGTGCTGACGGTGCCGTCGCTCACCCTGCCCGACGCGGACGGCACCGCTCGCCCGGAGAACGAGGCCGGGGCCGAGGACCCGCTGCTCCGCTCCGAGGCCGTGAGGCTGCTCGTGGACCGTGCCGCCGGCTCCGCCCCGGCCTTCCGGCTCACCGCCCGCAACCGTGAGGCGGTCGCCCAGCTGTGCCGGCGGCTCGACGGCATGCCGCTCGCCGTCGAACTCGCGGCGGTACGGCTGAACTCGATGACGGCCGAAGAGATGCTGGAGCGCCTCGATGACAGGTTCCGCCTACTGTCCGTGCCGCAGCCGCGCACGTCGGCCCGCTACAGCCATACCCTGCGCGGCGTCGTCGACTGGAGCTACGACCTGTGCACCGAAGGGGAACGGCGGCTCTGGAACCGGCTGTCCGTGTTCTCCGGCGGCTTCGACCTGGAGGCGGCGGAAACGGTCTGCGCGGGCGAGGGCGTGGCGCGCGAGGACGTGCTCGACCTGCTGGCCGGGCTGGTGGACAAGTCGATCGTGGTGGTCAACAGCTCGGGTGACCGCGCCCGGTACACCTTGCTGGAGACCATCCGCCAGTACGGCCGGCAGCGGCTCGAGGAAGAAGGCGGTACGACACGGCTGCGGGTCCGGCACAGTGACTTCTACCGGATGACGGCGGTACGGGCCGGCCGGGAATGGTGCGGGCCGCGTGAGGTCGACTGGCTGATCCGGTTGCGCACCGAACTGCCCAACCTGCGGGCCGCCCTGACCTACTGTGCGACCCGGCAGGACCGGATCGGGGCCGGTGTCGAGATCGCCGTGAACCTGGCCCGCACCCGGTGCTGGTTCTTCAGCAGCACGCTGGGGGAGGGGCGTCACTGGCTGGAACGCCTGCTGGCCCCCGGCCCGGACGGGGCACGCGCACCGGTGGTGCCGGACGCGTCGGGTACCGCGGCCGAGGGGGCACCGCCGCTGGTCGTCGGGGCGCTGGTGATGAAGGCGTGGATCGCGCTCTGCCAGGGCGACAACCCGGCGGCCGAGGTCTTCCTGGCCGAATGCCGTGCCGCGGCCCGGGAGCTGCCGGACGGCCCGCCGGCGGCGCCGGTGACGTACATCGAGGGAGCGCACGCGATGCTCGTACGGGGCGACCCGGCCGGCATCGCGCTGCTGGCCGAGGCGCGGGACGGGTTCCGCGCCGTCGGACAGGAGGGCGACGCCCACATGGCGACGATGCTGTGGGCCATGGCGGAGGCGTTCTTCGGTGATCGCCCCTCGGCCTGCGCGGCTCGTGACGTGTACGTCGCCGAGGCCGAGGCGAGCGCGGCCGAATGGGCCCGCACCTGGGCCCGGTGGTGCACGGGGCTCGTGGAGCTGCGACACGGCGAAGCGGAGGGTGCCCTGGCCCCCTTGCACGAGGCGCTGGCGCGGCAAAGGGCCATCGGGGACAGCTGGGGACCGGTGTGGGGCCTGGAGACACTCGCCTGGGCGGTGGCGGCCACCGGCGACTGCACCCGGGCGGCGTGGCTCCTGGGCGCCGCCCACCGCCTGCGGCAGGACACGGGGGTGGCGTTGATCGGTCTGCGCCCCTTCCACGAGGCGCACGTCGCTGCCGAAGGGCGGGTGCGCGCATCCCTGGACGCCGACGCGTACCGGACGGCATGGTCCCGGGGCGCGTCCGCCGAGGACGGTCTGCGACTCGCGCTGGACGAGGGGGCGTTCGGGGGGTGACGCGGGCGATCGTCCTGCGGGACCTGCCTTCCTGTCCGCTTGCGGCGGGTACCTGAAGCCGGGCCCGGTCTTTCCGCGGGGCGGTGTGTGTCACGGGGGCCTTTCGGGCGGTTCGGTTCAGAGGTAGGGCTTGGTGATCATTTCGATGGCGTGGCCGGCGGGGTCGTTGAAGTAGACACCGCGGCCGCCGTGCTCGGTGTTGGTCTCGCCGGGCCGTGTCATCTGGGGATCGGCCCAGTGCTCGGTGCCGTCCGCCCGGAGGCGGGCGTAGGCCCGGTCGAACAGGTCGTCGTCGACCAGGAACGCGTAGTGGTGCATCTGGATCCGGTCGACGCCGGGCAGCTCGGCGAACTGCAGCAGTACGCCTTCGTCGAGCTGGACGTTGGTGAACGGGCCCCACGACGGCGCCTCGGGGAGTTCGAACAGTTCGCGGAAGAACCGGGCCGACTCCTCGCGGTCGTCGGCGGGGATGATCGTGTGGTTGAACGTCACGGGCAAGGTGAACTCCTCTGTCAGGAAAGCGTGTTCGGGGCGATACGGGCGAGGGCGCCGGTCTCCAGTGCCGTCCACACGGCGCCGTCGGGGCCGAGGGTGATGCCGTGCGGCTCCGAGCCGGACGTGGGCAGGTCGTGCACCTCGATCACGCCCTCGGTGGTGATGGAGCCGACGCGGTTGCCGCCCCACTCGGTGAACCACAGGGCGCCGTCGGTGCCCGCAGTGATGGCGTGCGGCCGGCCGGCGCGGTCGGGCAGCGGGAACTCGGTGACCTCGCCCTCGGGGGTGACGCGGCCGATGTGGCCGGCGGCGATCGCGACGTACCAGACGGCGCCGTCGGGACCGAGGGTGATGCCGACCGGTGCGGCGGCCGCGGTGGGCAGCGGGTGGACGGTGACCGTGCCGTCGGTGCCGATCCGGCCGATCGCGTCGGCCTGGTTCATGGTGAACCACATCCCGCCGTCCGGTCCCGCGGTGATCGCGGACGGGAACGTGCCGGTGGCCGGGAGCGGGAACTCGGTGACCTCACCGTCGGTGGTGACACGGCCGATGCGGTCGGCGGTGGTCTCGGTGAACCACAGCGCCCCGTCGGGCCCCGCCGCGATGCCGAACGGCCCGCATTCCGCGGTGGGCAGCGGGAACTCCGTGACGGCGCCGTCGGTGGTGATCCGGCCGATGCGGTGTGCCTTGTACTCGGTGAACCACAGGGCGCCGTCCGGCCCGGTGGTGATGACCGTCGGCCCGCAGTCCGGGTCGAGCCGGTGGCTCTCCGGTTCGGCGCCGGGCACGAGCCGGCCGATCCGGCCGCTGTGGACCAGCGTGTACCACAGCGCGCCGTCCGGGCCGGTGGTGATCGCGTACGGTCCGCCGCCGCCGGACACGGGGTGTTCCACGATCGACACGTCTGTCATGCGGTCACCTGACCGTGGTCGGCGGCGATGCGGGCGATGTCGGCCGGGGTGCCGGCCATGATGGTGCGGGCGTGTTCGGTGACCAGCCCGACCGGCCAGTCCCACCAGGCGGCCCGCAGGAGCCGGTCGACGTCGGCGTCGTCGAACCGCCGCCGGATCGGGCGGGCCGGGTTGCCGCCGACGATCGTGTACGGCGGTACGTCCGCGGTGACGACCGCGCCGGCGGCGATGATGGCGCCGTCGCCGATGCGTACGCCGGGCATGACGGTGGACCGGTGGCCGAACCAGACGTCGTTGCCGACCACGGTGTCGCCCCGGCTCGGCATGCCGGTGACGATGTCGAGGGTCCGCTCGGCCCACTCGCCGCCGAACATGGTGAACGGGAAGGTGGACACGCCCATCGTCGGGTGGTCGGCGCCCGCCATCAGGAACCGGGTGCCCGCGGCGATGGCGCAGTACTTGCCGATGACGAGCCGCTCCGGGCCGTAGGCGTAGAGCACATTGCGGTACTCGAAGTCGGTGGCGCCTTCCGGGTCGTCGTAGTAGGTGTACTCGCCCACGACGATCTTCGGTGAGCCGACCAGCGGTTTGAGGAACACCACCCGGTCATGTGCCGGCAGCGGGTGGAGGGTCATCGGATCGGGTGTCAACTTCCAGCTCCTGGTGAAGTGGTGTCTGCGGGGACGGGGTCGAGGAAGCCGTATACGCGACGCAGGCGGCCCTGCTCGGTGACCATGACGGCAAGCCCGACGATCACCGGAGGGCCGCCGTCCGGCGCCAGCTCCCACGCGAGGCGTGCCACGTCGTGGTGGCCGTCGACCTTCCCGGCCGGCCGGTACACCAGGCCGGGGAACTGCCGCTGGGCCGTGGCCACCACGTCCTCGATGGCGTCGCGGCCCTCGGCCGCCACGATCGGATCGACGTAGCCGGCGTCGTCGGTCCAGAGCTCGTCGACGAGCGCCCGGCGCCTGGCCGGATCGCGCTCGTTCCAGCTCGCCAGGTACCGCCTGGCCAGCTCGTCGAAGCCGGACATCGTCGATCTCCCTCCGCCGTCGTGCCCTGTTCCACCACGCTACGGCCGGGAGCCGGGGGCGGAATCCGTCACGCCCCGGTCATCCGGTCCGGGAATCCCGGTCGGCTTAAGTACTCTCGCCAGGTGTTGCACGGACGGAGTCACGAGATATCAGTCATCGACCGCTTGCTGGCGGACTGCCGGACCGGTCGCAGCGGTTGCCTGCTCATCACCGGGGAGCCGGGCATGGGCAAGACCGCGCTGATGGAGTACGCGGCGTCGGCGGCCGACGGGCTGCGGGTCCTGCGCGGCACCGCGATCGAGTCCGAGGCCCATCTGCCGTTCGCCGGCCTGCACCTGCTGCTGCGACCCGCTCTCGACCGGACCGACGCCCTCCCCGCACCGCAGGCGCGTGCCCTGCGCGGGGCCTTCGGCCTCGCCCCGGCCGAACCGGGCGACCGTATGCTCGTCGGTCTCGCCGTCCTCTCCCTCCTCGCCGAATTCGCCGACGGCGGGCCCGTCCTGTGCCTCGTCGACGACGCGCAGTGGCTGGACCGGGCGTCGGCCGAGGCCCTGCTGTTCGCCGCGCGGCGGCTCGACGCCGAGGGCACGGCGCTCATCATCACCGCCCGGACCGGCTTCGACGCCCCCGGACTCGCCCCCATGCCGCTGACGGGGCTCGACGCGCCCGCCGCCGCCGGACTGCTGGCCGAGCACGCCGCCACGCTGTCCCCCGCCAACCGGTACCGGGTACTGGCCGAAGCCCAGGGCAACCCGCTCGCCCTCCTCGAACTGCCGGTCGCTCTCGCCGCCGGCCGGCCGGTCGCCGTCGGCCAGGCCCTGCCCATGACCGACACGGTCCAGGCGGCGTTCCTCCACCGGGTACGGCGGCTGCCCGAGCCGAGCAGGCACCTGCTGCTCGTCGCGGCCGCCGAGGACACCGGTGACCGCGACGTCGTCCTGCGCGCGGCCGCCCCTCTCGGCTGCCGCCCCACGGACCTGGTGCCCGCGGAAACGGCGGGGCTGCTCCGGGTGGACAACCACACCGTGCGCTTCCGCCACCCCCTCGTGCGGTCGGCCGTCTACCAGGCGGCGCCGGTCAGCCTCCGCCTCGTGGTGCACACGGCCCTCGCCGAAGCCCTCCACCGGCCGGAGGACGCCGACCGGCGCGCCTGGCACCACGCCGTGGTGGCCACCGGCCCCGACGAGCAGGTGGCCGCGGAACTGGAGGGCACCGCCCGACGGGCCACCGAACGAAGCGGATACGCCGCCGCGGCGGCGGCCTACGAACGGGCCGCACAGCTGACGGAGCCCGGCACGGACCGGGCCCGCCGACTCGTGCTGGCGGCGGAGGCGATCGCCGAGGAAGGCGACATCGACCGCATGGTGGAGCTCGCCCGGCACGGCGCCGCGAGCACCGACGACCCGGCCCTGACCGTGCGCGCCATCCGGGTCCGCGCCGCCGCGGCGTTCCACCACGGCTTGCTCCGCACGGCCCGCCGGTCGCTGACCGAGGCGGCCGAGCTGACCCGGGCCGACGACCCGGCGCTGGCCGCCCACATGATGCTCGACGCGGTGCACGCCGCCTGGTACCTCGGGAAGGACGAGATCGCGGACACCGCGGACCGGCTGGACTCCCTGCCGTTGCCGCCCGACGATCCGCTCACCCACGTGGCCCGTCTGCTGACCTGGGTGGTGCGGTCCGCGACCGGCCAGGGGGACCGGGATCCCGAGACCCTCACACGACGCGTCGCGGCCGCCGAACGGACCGGATTCGGCGGCCCGCACGACACGATCCTGGTCGGAGCCACCAGTCTCCAGGCCGTCGGCCGGGACACCGAGGCACACCGGGTGGCCGGCGAGCTCCTCGCCCAGTGCCGTGACCGTGGACGGATCGGCCGGACGCCGCCCGTGCTGGCGTGTGTCGCCCGCTCGTCGGCCTTCCTCGGCCGTCACACCGACGCCCGGGACGAGGCGACCGAGGCGCTGCACATCGCCCAGGAGCTCGGACACCGGCAGTGGACCGCCGAGATCAGCGGCGTGCTGGCCTACCTGGCCGCGGTGGCGGGCGACGAGCGACGCTGCCATGCCTTCGCCGACGACGCGCTCGCCGCGCCGGAGCCCGGCGCGGCCCCGCCCGGCATGTCCTGGGCACACTGGGCACTGGCCCTGCTCGACCTCGGCCACGCCCGATGGGAGTCCGCCCGCACCCGTCTGGCCGCCCTGCACACCGGACCCGTGAGCCATCAGCTTCCCGGCCTGCGCAGCATTCCCGACCTGGTCGAGGCGGCGGTGCGGCTCGGCCGGCCGGCCGACGCCCGTGAGCCGCTCGCACGGCTCACGGACTGGGCGCACGACGCCGCGCAGCCGTGGATCGACGCGCACGTCCAACGCTGCCGCGCGCTGCTCGCGCCGGAGGCGGACGCCGCGGAGCTGTACCGGGCCGCGTTGCGGCTGCACCCCGACGACCGGCAGTTCGAACGCGCGCGAACCGCTCTCCTCTACGGCGAATGGCTGCGCCGCACGCGCCGCAAGTCCGAGGCCAGGACCCAACTCCGCGACGCGTTCGAGACCTTCCGGAGGCTCGGCGCCACGCCCTGGGCGGAACGGGCCCGCGCCGAGCTCGACGCGACCGGCGAAGTCGTGTCCGCGCCCGAGGACGCGGGCGGAGCCCTGTCCGTGCTCACCTCGCAGGAACGGAAGATCATCCGGCTGGCCGCACGCGGCCTGTCCAACCGGGACATCGCCGCGCAGCTCTTCCTCAGCCCGCGCACCGTCGGGTACCACCTCTACAAGGCGTTCCCCAAACTCGGCGTCACCGCACGGACCGAACTCGCCGCCCTCACCCTCACCGATGCCGCACCATGACGCCATCCCTGGCCCTGGCATCGTCCTTCGGCGCAGCCCTCCTCGACTCCGTTACCGGGCCCCTCCGTCGACCCTCGCGAGCGATCGGGGTCCCTGGGCGGTTCCGGCGGGCCGGGGCGGCTCCGGTTCGTCTCCGGAGCCGCCCCGGCCGTCAGAGGCGGGTCAGTTGGCGTCCACCAGGTGGTGCGGGGGGACCGTCACCGTACGGGCGCCCTTCTCGCCGCCCAGGACGACCTCCCGCAGCGCGCTGTTGTTGCTGTGGTCGGTCTCCTTGAGCCGGTTCTCCGGGTTGGCGAGGACCTGGATGTAGTACGTGCCGTTCGGCAGGTCCGTGATGTCGAAGGACTGGCCGGGCAGGTCCTGGGTGTAGGTGTCACCGGAGCCGACGTCGAGCGCCTCGCGGACGGAGATGGAGTTCTCCTGGCCGCACGCGGTGGACAGGTCCGTGTTGTCCGGGTGCCAGTCGGCGTTCTTCACCGTGTAGTCGACGGCGTCGGTGTTGGCCAGGCAGAATGCCTCCTTGCCGCTGCGCACCGTCTCCTTCTGGTCGGCCGTCAGCAGCCGGTAACTGGCGAAGTCCAGGAAGTGCCAGTGCTCGTGGCCGGGACGCGGGTCCCACTCCATGCCGCCGGTCGGGGTGTATCCGACCTGCTTGCCGTCGGCGTCGTAGAAGTACTGGTAGGCGTCCATCACCTCCTTGCCCGGGGAGCGGAAGCCGTCCACGACGAGCTTGGCCGGACCCGCGTTCCACACGTTGGCGCTGAAGGCGAGGTAGTCCTTGCCGGGCACCTCCTCGTAGCCGTCGCTGACGGTGATGCCGAACGCGGGCAGCGAGCGCAGGTCGGGCTTCGGCACGTCGGGAACGGACGCCTTGCCTGCGGGCCGCTTCGCGTTGGGCTGGGCGCCCGGTGCCTGCCGCGAACCGTCGGTCTGCCCGGTACTGTCACCGACCTCGGCGGTGGCGAGGGCCTGCCGCCCCAGGGACTTCCTCTTCAGCGCCCACGGCAGGGCGGGCGGAGCCGACGGATAGGGTCCGTGGCCGGCGTTGTACGAGGGGCCGGCGCCGCTCGTCACGGCGCCGGGGGCCGGGGTGTCCGCGGCGGCCCCGTGCTGCGCGTGCGCCCCGTGCTGCGCGTGCGCGTCGTGCTGCGCGTGGGCGCTGTGCCCGGAGGCGGTGGTCTTCGCCGAGCTGCGGGCGCCGGCACTCTCCTCTTCTTCCCAACTCCGCTCGCGGACGACCACCTTGACGGTCTGCGGCTTGTCGGCGATGCCGAAGAGATCACGGTACTTCTTGGCCACGTTGATCTCGGCGGTGTAGGTGCCGGCGTCCAGCTGGGCCGCCTCGGTGTAGTGCCCCGAGTAGGTGTTGGACGCCCAGCCGTTCTCGACGCCCCACACCGAACCGAGGGTGAAGGGGTTCGTCGGACAGCTCTCCGGATACTTCGAGTTGGCGGGGGCGTCCGGCCGGACCCGCCCCGAGGCGTTGTTGGGGCAGAACGCCTCGGTCTTCTCCAGCACCGTCGAGCCGGCCGCGTCGGTGAGGGTGATCTGCGTGAAGTCCGGCAGGCCGGCGAAGTCGTTCACGAGCCCGGCGGGGAGCGTTTTGATCCGGGTCTTCTTCCCGTTCCGGAGGATCTGCTGGGCGACGACCGGGTCCTTGTAGGACTTCCGGGTCACCTTGAGCTCGAAGGCGCCGTTCTCGGAGGTGAGGTACGTCCCGAGGTCGAGATAGACCCCGGGATCCTCCTTCCAGGAGTCGAGCGTGACGGAGGTGGACGCGGCGATCAGGCTGAGCTTCGGCGTCGGCTCCTCGGACTTCGCGTCGGGCGCGGCGGCGACGACGCCCGCGACCACGGCGATGGCCGCGGCGACGGCGAGGGAGGGGCGGGTCAGGCGGCTGGGGCGGCCCTTTGGGAGTCTGGTCATCAGTCCTCGTGCTTCCGGCTTTTGAGTGCGTCATGGAACGTGGACGATCAGCACGACCCCAACTGGCTTGCGGAGCCGCGGTGTTCGGATCATGAGAGGCCGCTGGGCACCCTCCGGGTTGTCTCTGCTCACCCGGACGGCCCCCAGTTTGTCCGAAAAGCGCTTACCGGCTGCCGGACTTGGCTTACGTCCATGCGGAGTCCACCTGGAACAGGGCCGGGAACATCCAGCACATGGCGTGCGTGGATCGCGCCGGAGACGTACGCCGCGGAGCCGTACCGGGCCGCCCGGACGCCACGACGGTACGGGTTCCGGCTCGCGTCCGGCTCGGTTCCGTCGCCGCCGAGACGCGTTTTTACGTTGCCAACCGGTGTGCCCGAGTGGACAGTTGATAACTCCAGCACCGCGTTCGCACCTGAAGGGCAGCAGAGATGAGAGTGACACTGGCCGTCGACGCCGGGGACGCGGCCGGGGCTTTGGACGATCTCTATGCGTGGCTTCGCCAGGACCCGGATCTGCGCGTGCTCGTCCGCCGGGAGGTTTCCGCCACGCCGCCGAGCGGGGCCATGGGCGCGCTGGGGGAGTTGGTCTCGCTGCTGCTGGCTCCCGGCGGTCCGACGGCGGCGCTGGGGGCGGCCGTCGTGGTGTGGCTGCAGGGCCGTCGGGGCACTCAGACCGTCACCCTCAGCCTGCCGGACGGTACCCAGGTCGTGGTCTCCTCGGAGAAGGTGCGCGGCCTGACCGCCGAAGGCGCCAGTGAGCTGGCCGAACAGGTCGCCGCGGCGCTCCGGCAGGACCGGCACCCACCGGCGGCGCAGGGAACGCAGGGAACGCAGAGGCCGCGGGAAACACAAGGCGTCCAGGAGACACGGGGCACGGCGGAGGACGACGGCCGCGTCGGTCCCTCGCGAGACGCGGGCTGACCATGGCCCCGGGGGACGTGCCGGCTCCACCGGCCAGAACGGATCTGGCGGCAGCCGGCTGCCATGCGCTGGTGGTCGGGACGGCCGCCCATCCGGGACGGCTGCTGCCCGCTCTGCCGTCCGCCCTCCGGTCGGCGCGGGACGTGGCCGAGACCCTGAGCACGGTGTGCGGCATGGGCGACCGGGTCACGCTCCTCACCGATCCGACATCGCCGAGCGACGTCCTGGAGGCGCTGGCGACGGTCATCGGCCGGGCCGAGCCCACCGAGCAGCGGTACGAGCGCGGAACCGTCCTCCTCTACTTCGTCGGGCACGGGCTGCGCGGACCCGGCCGGCAGCTCTACCTGGCGACAGCGAGGACCAAGTCCCAGACCGACACGGCGCACTCCGTTCCCTACACGGAGGTCGAGCGCTACCTGAGCGACGCCGCCGCCGACCCGGTCGTGATCCTCGACTGCTGTTTCGCCGGAAACGCACAGGAGCCCGGCCGGCCGGCCGCCGCGGACCCGTTCGCCGGTGCCCGGCCCGACGGCAGCTACCTGCTCGCCTCGGCGATGCGCGACGCCTTGGCGTACGCCCCGCCGGACGCGGAGCACACCCTCTTCAGCGGCCACCTGCTCGGCCTGCTGCGGGAGGGCGACGCCGGCGGTCCGAAGCGGCTGACGCTCGGCGGCGTCTACCGGCTGCTCGACCAGCGGCTCCAGGGCAGCGCCGCCCGCCCGTACGGCGGTGGCACCGCGCGCATGAGCGAGCTGATACTCGCCGTCAACCGGCGATACGAACCGCTGCCGGGCCCGCACACCGGACAGCGGGCGGCCGACGCCCCGGATCCCGACGCCGTCTGCCCCTACCCCGGCATCCTTCCCTTCCTCCCCGAGCAGCACCGGCTCTTCTTCGGCCGCGAGGAACTGACCCAGGAGCTGCTGCGCCGTGTCGAACAGGCCCGCCCCGGTGAGCCGGTGGTCCTGGTGGGGCCGTCGGGGGTCGGCAAGTCCTCGCTCCTGCGGGCCGGGCTCGGCGTGGCCGCGGAACAGGCGGGTCTCGGTCCCGTGCGGCTGGTGCCGGCGCCGGGTGAGCGGCCCTTCCACAGGCTCGCCGAGGCGTGGGCGGCGGCGGTGGGCAGGGCGCCTTCCGACGTCGTACGGGATCTGGAACGCGGGCGCTTCAGCCGGCCCGCGGCGACGGAGGACGGGGCCAGGGCCGGGCAGGCACCGCGTCTCCTCGTCATCGACCAGCTCGAGGAGTACTTCACGCTCTGCTCGGACGAGGCCGAACGCGAGCGGTTCGCCGCCGCCCTCACCGCGCAAGCGGACGAGGACGGGGCCGAGACGTCCGGTCCGCGGATCGTCCTGGCGCTGCGCGCCGACTACTACGGCGACGCCCTGGGCGATCCCCGTCTGGCACCCGTCGTGCGGGCGGGCCACTTCGCCGTGCCCGCGCTGGGCGACCAGGAGGTCGAGGCCGCGATCGTGCGCCCGGCGGAGTACGCGGGCCTGCGGTGGGAGGAGGGCGTGCCGCAGCTCCTGCGGCGCGATGTGAACGAGGAGCGGCGCACCACGGGTGACGCCGCGGCACTGCCCTTCCTGGCCTACGCCCTCCCCGAGATCTGGCTGAGGCGCCGGGGGACGACTCTGACGTACGCCGGGTACGCGGCCGCCGGCGGCATACGGGGCGCGGTGGCCACGGCTGCCGAAAGGATCTACGACTCCCTCGACGACACCGGCCGCACGGCTCTGCGGAGCCTCCTGCTGGCCATGGTCCACGTCGCCGACGGCGAGGGGCGGCTGGTCCGCCGCCGGGTGCTTCCGGCGGAGTCGGCGGGGAGCGAGGACCTGCTGCGCCGGCTCGCGGACGCCCGCCTGGTCGTCGTCGACGAGGAGGGCGGGGCGCAGCTCGGCCACGATTCGCTGCTGCACGCGTGGACGAGGCTGAGCGGCTGGATCGACGAGGTGCGGGACGACCTGCTGAGACTCCGCCGGCTGACCGCGGCGGCGGAAGGCTGGGCCGAGGCCGGACGGAAGCCGAGCGGTCTCTACGGGGGCGATGCCCTGGCGGAGGCGAAGAAGCTCACCACGGAGCACCCCCGGGGGGTTCGAAAGGCCCCGCCCGGCCAGGACGACCGGCCGGTCCGGGAAGCCCGGCAGGCGGCCGGCGACGGTTCGGCCGGCGCGGCCGCGCCGGCGGTGGTCCGCGTGCCCGTCCCGCAGGTGGTGGGGGAGTTCGTCGCCGCGAGCGACCACGCGCAGCGCCGGCGGCGCCTCGTCACGCGGGTGTGGATCGCCTCCCTCTCGGTTCTGGCGCTGGTGGCGGTGTCTCTCTTCGGATGGGCCGTCCATGAGAACGAGCAGGCGGAGAGCCGGGAGAAGAGCCTGATCGCCAGGGAGCTGGCCGCCCGGGCCGACGCCCTGCGCGACCGCGATCCGCAGACCGCGCTCCGCCTCAGCCTGGCCGCCTACCGCACGGCGGTCACTCCTGAGACCCGCTCCAGCCTCCACACGGCCTCGATGACCGTCACACCGGCCCGTCTCGTGCCCGAGGAGCCGTATCGCGTGCCCGTCCTCAACGTCGCCTACAGCGCGGACGGCAAGGTCCTGGCCGCGAGCCACCGGGGCAATGGATCCGACGGCGGCCGGGTCCAGTTGTGGGACGTGTCCGCGCCGACCAGGCCGGTCGAAGCGGGCCGGTTCACGCTGCGGAGCAGCCCGGTCGTCGCCTTCCACCCGCGCTCACGGATCCTCGCCGCGCAGTCGGCGGACGAACTGACGCTGTGGGACACCGCGGACCCGTACGAGCCGAGGCGGCTCGCCCTGGTGCGTCTCGCCCACCGGGTGACGTACACGCTGGCCTTCAGCGAGGACGGCCGGACCCTCGCGGCGGGCAGCGCGAAGGGACTGCTGCGGCTGTGGAACGTGGGCGACCCCGCCCGTCCCACGCTGCGGGCGCAGCGGACGGTCGCCGAGTCGGAACTGATCTCCCTGGCCTTCACTCGCGACGGGAGCCATCTGATCACGGGCAACGCCAACGGGGACACGGGCAGCGGGCAGCCCGCGCAGGTACGGCTGTGGGACGTCGGCGACCCGGACCGGCCCGTGCTGCGGGACACGGAACGGGCCGAGACGGTCATGGCGGTGGCCGCCCACCCCCGCCGGGACCTGGCGGTCGCGACCGGCGGATACGGGAAGATCGCCTGGTGGGAGGTGGTGGACGGGCAGGACCTGCGGCGCGTGGAGGCGGAGGAGTACCGGGACACCTGGGGCATCGACAACCGGGGCATGCCGTCCCTGGCCTTCAGCGGGGACGGCAGGTTCCTGGCGGGAGCCGACCGCGCCCACGGCGTCAGGCGGGCCGACACGACCAGGAAGGTGTCGGAGCTGGTGGACGGCGTACCCGGGGTGACGTTGCCGACGGGCGAACCGGCCCAGTCGGTCGCGTACAGCCCGGACAGCAGGTATCTGGCGGTCGGCGAGGTGGGCGGAGGGATACGGGTGTGGCCCGACCGGCCCTGGGCACCGGCGTTCACGGGCGGCATCCACGTCACTCCCCAGACCGGCACCAGCCCGTTCAGCGCCGACGGTGAGCTGGTCATCGCCTCGCAGGACGACGACGTGGGCCGCACGACGAAGGTGTGGGACGTCAGCGACCTCGAGGCGCCGAAGGTCCGGTACACCCTGCCGAGGGGGTGGGAGGCGAAGTTCTTCCTGACACGCCGCGAGAAGCCCCTCTTCCTGGCCCACCACTGGACCGGAGGACTGGAACACACCCTTCAGGTCTGGCAGTTGGAGCCGGGCGGAGCCGTGAAGAAGGGTTCCGGTATCCGGTTCACCGCCGACAACCCGAGCATCGCCGTGAGTCCCGACGGCATGCTCCTCGCGGTGGGCTCGCACGAGGAACCCGACACCGCGCTGTGGGACATCCGGGATCCGGCGGAACCCGTGCGCCGGGGCACTCTCGAGGTGAGGGCGAGCAGTCCGCTCGGGAGCTCCGGAAGCCTGTGGTTCGCCGGAGAACGGGCACTGGCGACGACGGAGAACGGCCGGCACATCAGGTTCTGGGACGTCTCCGACCCCGCCCGGCCCCGCAAGGGGGACCGCATCGAGGACGCGGCGTCGATGGACGGCGCCCTGTACTACGGCGCGTCGCGGCTGCTCGTCACCGAGGCGGTGGGGGACGAGATCCGGCTCTGGGACCTCTCCAGGCCCACGCGCCCCGTCAAGGGTGGCCTGCTTCCGGCCGCACCCGGGGGCTACTTCCCCGTGGGCAAGGGGCGGTTGGCGGCGACACTGGCCGACGGGAGCGTCGAGTTCTGGGACGTCTCCGATCCGGCACATCCCGAGAAGACGGGCCAGGACCTCCTGTTCGACCGCGCGGTCGGTTCGATCGACATGACCTCCGACGGCCGCCACGCGGTGACGAGCGGGCCCCATCGCCTCTGGTCCATCGGGAAGGACGGGCGGTGGAAGACCCCCGAGCTCTTCACCCTGGAGAACGCGGACGCGGTGCACGTGCCGCCGGTGACATCGCCGGAGGGCCCCCGGTGGCTGGCCGTCACCGCCCAGGACACCACCGGCATGACTCCGGAGACGACCTATGTGCTCGACTTCGCCACCGACGACCTCTACGAGGACCTGTGCACGGCCTACCCCTCGAGCGTCCCCGAGGACCGGTGGCGACAGATGTTCCCGCACCTGACCCACCGCGAGTCCTGCGACTGACTTCACGCGGGCGTGGTGGAGCGTCGGGCACAGTCGTGTCCCGCCGAGGACCGCCCTGGACCGCTGCACGGCCCGGCGCGGATCAATCGGCCAGGGCCGGCTCGCCTGCCGCTTCGATTCCCGTCCCCGGCACGGCACATGGGTGCGGGAACGCATGCCGAGCGCATACCGGTGGCCGCCCTCTACCGGACAGTAGGTGTGCAGGCTTCCCGGGTGGGTTGTGAAGGTTGGATGGATGGGGACACTCCGGTCGCGGGAAGTAACGGTTCCGCTTCGGAACGGTCGTGCGGCGTCGGGAACGAAGATCCGGAACGCTTCCATCTCTAGGATCCCCGTGTGCTTGTCCAGCACTTGAGACAACTGGCGTGACTCTTCCACCACGCATCACGTGTGAACACATCTCGCGTGTCCCGTTGCGGGTCCCGCCGGAGGGGAAATCTGTGTTTGCTCTTCATTCCGCGTCCGCCATGACCGGGCGACGCACCACCGGACGACGTGTCGCCGCAGGAGCGGCCGCGGCCGGACTGCTCACCATGGGCCTTCTCGCCGGTGCGGGTAACGCCGCCGCCGACGACGGGGACGCCCACCACCAGGGGGGTGCGGTCGCCACCCTCGACGGGCTGAAGACGTACGACTCGGCCCGTCTGGACGTCGGCGACGGCAAGACCAAGAACATCGCCGCCGGCCTGTTCGAGATGAGCGTCGAGGGCAGCGGCCGCCTGCAGTCGTACTGCATCGACATCCACAACCCGACCCAGAACAAGGCGACGTACCTGGAGACCCCCTGGGCCCAGACCTCGCTCGGCGCCAACGAGAACGCCGGAAAGATCCTCTGGATCCTCCAGAACTCGTACCCGCAGGTCGACGACCTGACGGCGCTGGCCCAGAAGGCGGGTGCCCAGGGGCTGACGGCCAAGACCGCGGCGGCCGGCACCCAGGTGGCCATCTGGCGCTTCTCGGACGGGGCGAAGGTCGAGGCCCGCGACGCGCAGGCCGAGAAGCTCGCCGACTGGCTCGAGGCCCAGGCCCAGAACCTCCAGGAGCCGAAGACCTCCCTCACGCTGGAGCCCAACGCGGTCTCCGGCAAGGCCGGCGGCAAGCTCGGCCCGGTGACCGTGCGCACCGACGCCGGTCAGGTCTCCGTCGCCGCCTCCGCCGACGCCGCCGGGGCCGGCGTCAAGGTGACCGACAAGAGCGGCAAGGCCGTCACGTCCGCCGGTGACGGCACCGAGCTGTACTTCGACGTTCCCGAGGGGACGGCCGACGGTTCGGCCTCGCTGACGGTCCGGGCGACCACCGAGATCCCGGTCGGCCGCGCGTTCGCGAGCCCCAGCAAGAGCCAGACGCAGATCCTCGCCGGCTCCAGCGAGTCCACGGTCACGGCCGACGCGACCGCGAACTGGGCCACCAAGGGCGCCATCCCCTCGGTCACGGCGGAGAAGAACTGCGCCGAGGGCGGCGTCGACGTCACGGCGAGCAACGAGGGCGACGCCCCGTTCACCTTCGAACTCGCGGGCGCCGAGCACACGGTCGAGCCGGGCGGGACCAAGACGGTGACCGTCCCGGTCGACGAGGACGCGGCGTACGACTTCACCATCACCGGCCCGAACGGCTTCTCGGAGCGCTTCCAGGGCGTCCTGGACTGCAAGACCCAGGGCACCCCGGGAACCCCGGGGACCGAGACGCCGGGCACGGACGGTGACACCCCGTCCTCCGCCCCCAGCCCGGCCGGCGGCTCCGCCGAGGACACGACCGGCGGCGAGGGCGACCTCGCGAACACCGGCGGCTCCAGCGCGACCCCGGTGATCGCGGGTGTCGCGGTGGCCCTGGTGGCCGCGGGCGGCGCGGCGATGTTCTTCCTGCGCAAGAAGAAGGCGGCCGCCGGGGAGTGACCGGCCGCTGATCCGACGGACGGGTCCGGCACACGCACCGCGTGTGCCGGACCCGTTCGTCATGGGGGCCCGTACGGGAGCACGGCGCCGGTTCGTCGTGCGGTCCGCACGGCCCGGGAGCACGCGGCTGCGGAGCCGCGCATGCTGCCGTTCCCGGAGGCGGTGCGGGGTGCCGCGGATCACCGCTGGGTGCGCTTCATGGCGTTCACGGACTGGTTCGGTACGACACGGCGGACGTGGCCTTCGCCGCGCTCGATCCCCCCGGACGCGGGTCGCGGTGCCGCCGTCGGCAGCGCGATCGGGGGGCGGACGGTGTGCTTGCGGATGCGCCCCGCACCACCCGTGCTTCCGCTTCATTCCATCAGGCATGACGGGGCCGTTCTCCGTACGCCGCCGTCTTCGCTCTCCGACGATCGTCGTGCGGCGGACGCAGTCGTGAAGCGACGGAACAGGAGAGGGGGACGGCATGCATCTGACTCCGCACGAGCAGGAGCGCCTGCTGGTCCATGTGGCGGCGGACGTCGCCCGGCGGCGCCGTGAGCGGGGGCTGTCGCTGAACTATCCCGAGGTGATGGCGCTGTTGACGGCGCACGTCTACGAGGAGGCGCGGGCCGGGGCGACGGTCGACTCGGTGATGGAGTCCGGGCGCCGTGTGCTGCGGCGCGACGAGGTCATGGACGGCGTACCGGAGATGATCACCAACGTCCAGGTCGAGGCGACGTTCCCGGACGGGACGAAGCTGGTGACCATCCACGACCCGTTCGACGAGGCGGACACCGAGGTGGACGTCCATCCGGGGAAGCGGGAGCTGCTGCCGGACGAGGACGAGCACCGGGTGGCGTTCAACGAGGGCGCCGCACCCGTGCCGTTGGAGGTGTCCAATCCCGCGGACCGTCCGATCCAGGTGGGTTCCCACTTCCACTTCGCCGAGGCCAACGAGGGCCTGGCCTTCACCCGCGCGGACGCCCACGGGATGCGGCTGCACATCGCCTCCGGCACCTCCGAACGGTTCGAGCCCGGCGACGCGCGCACCGTGATGCTGGTGCCCATCGCCGGGGAGCGGATCGTCCAGGGACTCCAGGCCGACAAGAGCGAAGAGGAGAAGCACCTCGATGCCCGACGGGACTGAGAACGAGAACGCGAAGCCCTGGGAGCCGCTGCCGCGTTCCCGCTACGCCGACCTGTACGGGCCGACCACCGGGGACCGGGTCCGGCTCGCCGACACCAACCTCCGGCTGAGGATCGACGCGGACTGGTGCGGCGGGCCCGGCCGCAGCGGCGACGAGATGGTCTTCGGCGGCGGCAAGGTGATCCGCGAGTCCATGGGGCAGTCGCACATCCCGCGCGACGACCCGCGCGAGCCGGTGGACACGGTGATCACCGGGGCGCTGATCCTGGACCACTGGGGTGTGGTGAAGGCCGACGTCGGACTGCGCGACGGCCGGATCCAGGCGATCGGCAAGGCGTACAACCCGGAGACCATGACGCCGCCCGACAACGACGACCCGCGCGCGTCGGCCTTCGTCGTGGGGCCCGAGACGGAGGCGATCTCCGGCCAGGGGCGCATCCTGACCGCCGGTGGGATCGACACGCACGTGCACTTCCTGTGCCCCGGACAGATCCACGAGGCCATCGCGTCGGGCGTGACCACCCTGATCGGCGGCGGCACCGGGCCCGCCGAGGGCAGTACGGCCACCACCGTGACGCCCGGCAAGTGGCACATCCAGCGGATGTTCGAGGCGCTCGACGCCTTCCCGGTCAACATCGGCCTGCTCGCCAAGGGCAGCACCGTCTCCGGGAAGGCGCTGCACGACCAGGTCAAGGCCGGCGCCCTCGGCTTCAAGATCCACGAGGACTGGGGCGCGACCCCGGCGGTGATCGACGTGGCCCTGACGGTGTGCGAGGAGACCGGAGTCCAGGTCGCCCTGCACGCCGACTCCCTGAACGAGTCCGGCTTCGTGCAGCACACCTTCGCCGCGACCAAGAAGGACCGCAGGACCAAGGACGCCAAGTACCGCGGCCTGCACATCTTCCACATCGAGGGCGCCGGCGGCGGTCACGCCCCCGACATGATCAGCCTCGCGAGCAAGCCGAACGTACTGCCCGCGTCGACCAACCCCACCCGGCCCTTCACGGTCAACACCGTGAAGGAACACGTCGACATGATGATCGTCTGCCACCACCTCAACCCGGAGGTCGAGGCGGACATGGCGTTCGCCGACTCCCGGATCCGGCCCTCCACCATGGCCGCCGAGGACCTGCTGCACGACATGGGCGCCATCTCGATGATGTCCTCCGACGCCCAGGCCATGGGCCGCATCGGCGAGATGATCCTGCGGACCTGGCAGACCGCGCACGTCATGAAATCCCGTTACGGCCATCTGCGCGAGGACGACGCCGACGCGGACAACTTCCGGGCCCGGCGCTACATCGCCAAATACACCATCAACCCCGCCATCACCCACGGCATCGACCACGAGGTCGGTTCCGTCGAGGACGGCAAACTCGCCGACCTGGTCCTGTGGGAGCCGAAGTTCTTCGGCGTGAAACCCCACATGGTCATCAAGGGCGGCCAGATCGCCTACGCGCAGATCGGCGACGCCAACGCCTCCATCCCCACCCCGCAGCCCTATCTGCCGCGCCCGGTCTGGGGCTTCCAGGGCCGCGCCCCGGCGGCGAACTCCTTCAACTTCGTCGCCGAGGCCGCCCTCGACGGCGAACTCGCCGCGACCGGACTGCTCAAGCCGCTGCGCGCGATCCACTCCACCCGGGGCGTCACCAAGGCCGACATGGTGCACAACAACGGGCTGCCGGAGATCGACATCGACCCCGACACCTTCGACGTCACCATCGGCGGCGCCACCACCTCCGACGTCCGCACCACCGTCGACGGACAGGAGGTCGGACGGAACTACGCGACGGAACTCCCCATGGCCCAGCGGTACTTCCTGTTCTGATCCCCGGCCGGGGCCGGTCGGCCCCGGCCCCCATGCGAAAGGCGGGCCATGAGCCGCACCGCCCTGCTCCTCCTGGCCGACGGCCGCTTCCCCGCCGGCGGACACGCCCACTCCGGCGGGATGGAGGCCGCCGTCACCTCCGGAAGCGTGCACGACGCGGCCGGCCTGGAGGCGTTCTGCCGCGGGCGGCTGCACACCGCCGGACTGACCGCCGCCGGTCTCGCCGCCGCGGCCGCCACCGGACACGACGCCCTCGCCCTGGACGAGGCCGCCGACACCCGCACCCCCGCACCGGCCCTGCGTCGCGTCGCCCGCCGCCTCGGACGGCAGCTGATGCGCGCCGCCCGCGCCACCTGGCCCAGCGCCGAACTCGACCACCTCGCCCGCCACCGCCCCCAGGGCGCCCACCAGCCGGTCGTCCTCGGCGTCACGGCCCGCGCCGCCGGACTCACCCCGCTCGACGCCGCCCACGCCGCCGCCTACGACAGCGTCGGCGGCCCGGCGACCGCGGCGGTACGCCTGCTGAGCCTCGACCCGTTCGAGGCCACCGCGGTACTGGCCCGGCTCGCCGACGAGTGCGACACCGTCGCCGGTGCCGCGGCCGGCGCGGCGGGGCGCGTGGCCGCCGAGGGTGTCACCGTCCTGCCCGCCGCGTCCGCCCCGCTGCTGGACATCACCGGCGAGCAGCACGCCGCCCGGCCCGTCCGCCTCTTCGCCTCCTGACCCGCCTCCACCGCACCGACCTGGAGCCCCCGTGCATCTGGACCATCCCGTGACCCTGCCGCACCGCCACACCCACAGTGCCGACCACCGGCGCCCGGACGGCAGCCGCCGCGCCCTGCGGATCGGCTTCGGCGGGCCGGTCGGCTCGGGCAAGACCGCGACCGTGGCCGCGCTGTGCCGCACCCTGCGGGACCGGCTGTCCCTCGCGGTGGTCACCAACGACATCTACACCCAGGAGGACGCCGCCTTCCTGCGCCGCGAGGCCGTACTGCCACCGGAGCGCATCACCGCAGTGGAGACCGGCGCCTGCCCGCACACCGCCATCCGCGACGACATCTCCGCCAACCTCGAAGCCGTCGAGCAGCTCGAACAGAGCCTGGGCCCGCTCGACCTGATCCTCATCGAGTCCGGGGGAGACAACCTCACCGCGACCTTCTCCCGCGGACTCGTCGACAGCCAGGTCTTCGTCATCGACGTGGCCAGCGGCGACGACATCCCCCGCAAGGGCGGCCCCGGCATCACCACCGCCGACCTCCTCGTGGTCAACAAGACCGACCTGGCACCGTACGTGGGGGCCGACCTGGACACCATGAGGGCCGACACCCGCAGGCAGCGTGGGGACCTGCCGTACGCCTTCACCAGCCTGACCGCGGCCGACGGCATCCGTCCGGTCGCCGACTGGGTCACCGGGTGCCTCGCCGCCTGGCACGCCGGAGTCACCGGGTGACGGCCACCGCCCAGGCACCGGCCGGGGGCCTTCCGACGACCCGTGCCCACCCCACCGGTGTCCGCGCCACCGCCCGGCTGAGGGCCTCCCACAACGGCCGCGCCACGACACTCCCCCTCCTGCACAGCGACGGCCCCTTCCACCTGCGCCGGCTGCGGCCCCGCGGGGAGTGGGCACGGGTCTGCGTGCTCGGCGCGATGAGCGCACCGCTCGGCGGGGACGGACTCGCGCTCGACGTCACCGCCGGGGCGCGCACCCGGCTGGAGGTGACCACGTCCGCGGCCACCATCGCCCTGCGCGGCTCCACCACGGACCCCGCCACCTACGACGTACGGCTCACCGTCGGCGAGCACGCGTCGCTGCACTGGCTGCCCCGGCCGCTGATCAGTACGCGGGGCAGCACCCTGTACCAGACCTACCGGGTGGAACTCGCCGCGACCTCCCGGCTCCTGCTGCGCGAGGAGCAGCTCCTCGGACGCACCGCCGAACCGTCGGGCCACCTGTCCACCCGCCTGACCGTACGGCGCGACGGCCGGCCGGTCCTCGACCAGCACACCGTCTACGGGGCCCCGGCCCCGGCGTGGGACGGACCCGCCGTACTGGGCGGCCACCGGGCGACCGGTCAGCTCCTCCTCGTCGACCCCGAGCCGGTGCCGCTCCCGGACCCCGTCCTCTTCGGCGGCCCGGAACGGGGACACTGCGTACTGGCGCCGCTCGCCGACGGCGCGGCCCTCCTCGCCACCGCCGTCGCCCCGACCCCGGCCCTGCTCCGCGACCTCCTCGACGCCGCGCTCGCACACGTCTCCGGCACGGCGACGTCGCCTGCGAGAACCAGCTCCGCGAGCACCAGGTCGGCGTCGAGGAGCTGAAGGACCGGCGTCCGGTGCGGAAGACGCGTGGGCGCAAGGCAGCGACGAAACAAGCCGCGCTGGACGTCGAGTGGACGTGGTGGTCGGTGGGGCAGCGCAGATGCTGCCCCACCGGGGGTCCAGACGAGTGAGTCGGCCGCCGGCTTTGTGAACGCCGACCAGGCATCCCAGGAGACGGCGCGTGCTTGCCTCCGGGTGTCCTTGCCGTGATCAGGGAGAAGGTCGGTTCGTCGTCGATGGGTAAGCGGCCCTGCTCGACGTACTCCGGTGAACCGCACGTCGGCCACTCCATTGCGGGCTCATGTCCCCTCTCTGCTCTGCCGAAAAGTGTGAGCACTCGGCGGGCGAATGCGACTCGCGCACTCAAATGAGCGGAGTGTGAACGCCGGAGGCCGAAATGCTCCCGCTTGCGGAATGGGTACATGCCTCCTGGCGGTGCGGCGAGGGGCCGTGTCCTACGACGCGGTGGGGGCGGAGTCGCGCGGAAAGCGTTGACGGGTCGTCAGCCGGGTCCTAGTTTCTGACCGGCTTCCCGAACCTTGTTCGTCATGTCGAACGATGGTGGGGGTCGTCGAGCAGATCACGCCCGTTCCGTTCGCGCACCCGCCCCACACACCTGGAGTGCCGATGAACCCCCATGTCCCCGGCCGGGCGATGCCGTCCCGCAGACTGTTCCTCGGCGCCGCCGCGGCCACGACGGCGGCCCTGGCCGTCGATCTGTCCCTGGGCGCCCCGCCCGCACATGCCGCCGACTCCGCCTACGTCATGGGCTACTTCACGGAGTCACCGAGCGGCCTCGGCACCGACTACGGCCTCCACCTGGCCGTCAGCACCGACTCCCTCGACTGGACGCCGCTGAACCAGAACAACCCCGTCGTCACCCCCACCGCCGGTGCCGGCGGCCTGCGCGACCCGTTCATCATGCGCAAGCGCGACGGCGGCTTCATCGTGCTGGCCACGGACCTCAAGGGCACCGACTGGGGCCACAACAGCCAGACCATCCACGTGTGGGACTCCGCCGACCTGCGCACCTTCACGAACTACCGCCGCCCGCACCTGCACGACATGGTCACCCACAGCTGGGCCCCCGAGGCCTTCTGGGACGCGAGCCGCGGACAGTACGCCATCCTCTACTCCGCTGTGAACTCCACCGGCCACAACGTCCTGATGGTGAACCACACCAGCGACTTCACGACCGTATCCGCCCCCCAGGTCTTCTTCGACCCCGGGTACGACGTCATCGACGGCGACATGGCCGTCGGCGTGAACGGCGTCAACCACCTGTACTTCAAGAGGAACGGCACCCTCGTGGGTGCCCGCTCCACCTCGCTGAATCCGGGCAGCTTCACACCGTTCGGCACGGCCGTCTCCCACGGCGGCACCGAGGCCCCCACCCTCGTGAAGTCCCTGACCTCGAACACCTGGTACCTGTGGGGCGACACCTACACCCCCAACGGCGTCCTCTACGCCTGGCAGACCACCGACCTCGCGGCGGGCACCTGGACCCCGGTCGACCAGAAGCTCTACACCCACCCGGTCAACGCCAAGCACTGCACCATCGCCCCGATCACGGCCGCTGAGTACGGCAACCTGCTGGCCCGCTGGGGCGCCCCCGCCTGGAACCGGCTGAAGTCGTACAACCACCCGGCCCGTTACGTGCGCCACGCCGACTACCTGGCACGGATCGACACCTATCCCTTCGACCCGTACACCGACGCGCAGTGGAAGCTGGTCCCCGGGCTGGCCGACTCCTCCGGCGTCTCCTTCCAGTCGGTCAGCCACCCCACCCGCTACCTGAGGCACTACGACTACCAGGTCCGCCTCGACGTCAACGACGGCACCGCCGTCTTCGCCCAGGACGCCACCTTCCACCGGGTCGCCGGCCTGGCCGACGCCTCCTGGTCCTCCTTCCGCTCCCACAACCACCCCACCCGCTACATCCGCCACTCCGGCTACGCCTTGCGCGTCGACCCGGTCGGCACCGCCACGGACCGCGCCGACGCCACCTTCTCGGTGGGTCACTGATCGCACGCCGCCGGGAGTGCGCTCCCTCCGGAGGCGGTCGGCGCACGACGTCGTGGTCCGCGCGAATGGCGAAACGGCACCGCCCGCATCACCGCGACCCCCTACAGTGCTGCTCGGCAGCGGGCAGGGGGAGTGGACATGGACGGGCAACCGCCGTCGGAGCACCGGGCGTTGGTGGTGGGCGTCGAAGGCCCCGCGCCCGATCTGGTGGGCGAGGACCAGCCGGAATGGCCGCCGCTGCCGTTCGCCCCGGAGTACGCCGGGCGGCTGCGCGACGCCCTCCGCTTCTTCGGCTACCGGGCGCACGACGCCGAGGAGGACCCCTCCGGATCGGCGGCCGCGCTGGAGCGGGCCGTCGAGTCGGTGCTGGAGGCCGGTCCCGGGTTCGTCGTGGTGCACATCCTGGCCCACGGCAAACCGGCCGACAGTGGCGGTGTCTACGTCGTCGGGGGCGACGAGCGGCCCACCCGGCACGACATCGAGAGCTGGCTCAAACTGGTCGAGGACGCCGAACCGGACGGGTCCGCGCCGTACGTGCTGTTCCTGCTGGACCTGTGCTACTCCGGCAACGTGGCCCGGCGGGAGTGGCAGCACTCCCTGCCCGGGGACCGGCGACGGGCCTGGGTGCTCGCCGCCGCCGAGGCCGGTGAGCAGGCTTATGACGGCCGTCTGACCCGGGCGGTCACCGAGGTGCTCGGACGGTTCGCGGACGGGAGCGTCCGGGTGGATCCGTCCGTGCCGTACATCCCCTTCCACCTCTTCTGCCGTCAGGTCGGTGACCTGGTGGACGAGTACACGCTGAACGGGCCGCCGCAGAAGGCCCTCGACCCCATGGTCCCCGTGTCGGCCGCGGACCTGTCCCACCTGGCGTTCTTCCCGAATCCCGGGTACGGCCGGGGCGGGGCGCGAGCCGCCTTTCGCCCCCGGGTCGACCGGACGGTCACCGCGCTCCTCGACGAGGTGGCCGACGTCCGGCACTTCACCGGCCGGGCCTCCGGTACGGAGGCGGTGTTCGGAGAAGGGGGCCCGGTGTTCTTCCGGGGCAGGGGCCCCCAAGTGCGTTCTCTGTCCGACTGGTTGCGGGGCAAGGGTCAGGACCTGCGCGTGGTCACCGGCAGGCCGGGGGTGGGCAAGTCCGCGCTGCTCGGGGCGCTGGTGTGCGGGGCGCACCCCGAACTGCGGGGTACGACGCACGGGCTGTGGCCGTCCTCGGCCGACGGGCCCCCACTGGTCACCGACTTGGCCGTGGTGCACGCGCGCCGGCGCTCCGTCCCCGAGGTGATGGCCGCCCTCGGCCGCCAGTGGGGACTCGGTACGACCCACGACGTCACCGAGGTCGTCACCGCCCTCCAGGACCGCGGCCGCCCGCCGGTGCTGATCCTCGACGCGCTGGACGAGGCCGAGCACCCCAAGGAGCTGATGACCGCGCTGCTCGCCCTGGCCCCGGCCTGCCGGATGCTGGTCGGCGTCCGCCCGGGACGCCGCTTCACGCCGCTGTTCCGCAGGGCCGGCGGGGGACGCGTCGACCTGGACGACGTGCCGGGCCAGCGGCTGCGCGGCGAACTGCGCGACTACCTGCGCGACGTGCTGGCCACCGATCCCCGCTACGCGACGGCCGAAGGGGAGGGGACCGCCGGCCGGCTGGCCGACGGGATCGCCCGGCAACTGGTGCGGCGCGGAGTACCGGAGTGCGGCGAGTTCCTGGTGGCCGCGCTGTACGCGCGGCACGTGCTCGACCAGCCCGTCCCGGACGGTCCGGCCGAGGTGCGAAGACTCGTCGAGGCCGTCCCGCGCGACCTGCGCGGCGTCATGAAGTTGCACCTCGAGGACCGGCGGCGCCCGCTGTGGACGGACGCCGTCCTCCACGCCCTCGCCCACGCGCAGGGGGACGGCATGCCGGAAGAGGTGGTGCGGACGGTGGCCGCCGCCTTCGGGCCGCGCGAACCGGGGATCGAGCAGGTCCGCGAGGTACTGGACACGGTCCTCTTCTACCTGCGCCGCGACGTGGACGGCGAGGGCCGGACGGTGCACCGCCTCTTCCACCAGGGCCTGGCCGACCTGTTCCGGGCGGAGAAGCCGTACGCCGACGCCGTGTTCACCCGGCTGCTCACCCTCGTCCGCGACCCGCACCGCTGGGCGACCACGGAGCCGTATCTGCTGCGCCACGCGGCCGGGCACGCCGCCGAGGCCGGACGGCTGCACGAGCTCCTCGGCGACGCCGAGTTCGTGGTGCACGCCGACGCCGAAGCCCTGGAGCGGCAGCTGAGGCCGCTCCGGGGCAGGCGCCGGCTGCCGAAGTGGGCGCGACGCGACCGGCTCCCGCCGCTCGCGCGACTGTACGTCGACACCGCCGACGCGCACCGCGGCCGGACATCCGCGCAGCGCCGTCAGATCCTCACCGTCGCCGCGGCCCGCCGGGACGAAGGGGAACTGGCCACGGCCCTCGGCCGGGGCGGCTCGTGGCGGGCGTACCGAGTGGGACGCGTACCCGAGTACACGGCAATGGAGTACGTCGTGGCGGACGCGACATTCGGGGCCGAGTTGGTCGAGCGAACCTCCACCATCACCGGCCTCGTGCCGGTGACCCTGGACGGCCGGCCGCACCTCGTCACCGCTTCCCGGAACGGCGACGTGGGAGTCTGGGACCTCCGGGGACGCAGGGTGATCGGACGAGGAACACCTCCTCTCGGGGTCGACCAGGGCCAGAGCCGGGTGACCTGTACCGTCTGGGACTCCACCGTTCTCGCCGTCCACCGGTTCGACGAGATGGGACGTTGGTCGTCGCGGCTCAACGTGTGGGAGCTGCCGGGGCCACGGTTCGACCGGGAGAGCGCGGACGTGTTCGGGCAACTGTTCGTGGCCGTCGCCGGTGCCACCGTCCGCGACCGTCCGGTGGCGGTCCTGTGCGGCTACCGGTGGCGGTCGCTCCTGTCCGATGTGGGGTTGTTGGTGCTGTGGGACCTGAAGGAGAACCGGCAACTCGGGGATCCGCTGCTCGACGGGGACGACGCCTTGCTGTGTGTGGCGGTGGCGTCGGTGGGCGGGCGTGCGCACGCGGTGACCGGGGGCCACGACGGCGCGGTGCGGGTCTGGGACCTGGAGGCGGGGGAGGAGGTGTGCGAGCTCGGCCGGCACGAGGGGTCGGTGCGGTGTGTGGCGGTGGCGTCGGTGGGCGGGCGTGCGCACGCGGTGACCGGGGGCCACGACGGCGCGGTGCGGGTCTGGGACCTGGAGGCGGGGAAGGAGGTGTGCGAGCCCGGCCGGCACGAGGGGCCGGTGCGGTGTGCGGCGGTCGCGTCGGTGGGCGGACGTGCGCACGCGATCACCGCCGGAAACGACGCCACGGTCCGCGTGTCGGACCTGCTGACCGGCGCCGAGACAGCGGTGCTGTGCCTTCCGGAGAGCCCGCAGGAGCTGGCGGTCGCCGCCGACGGCACGGTCGTCGTCGCGCTGACCGACACCCTCGTCGCGCTGGAACCGGGCAGTGACCTTCCGCCGTTCCTCCCCTGGGGGACCGTCGCCCGTGTCTGATCCCGCCAACTCCCGGAAGGAGACAGGAATGTCCCTCATCGTCGGTGTCCACGGTGTCGGGAACCACGTCCGTGGCCGCGCACCGGAGGAGGTCGCCGTGCAGCGGGCCGGTGTGTGGGCCCGGAGCCTCGCCGCCGGTCTCGGCCGGCCCCTGGCGGAGAGCGAGGTGGCGTTCGCCTACTACGGCCACCATCTGAGCCGCGGCCGTCCGGTGGCACAGGGCCCGGACGACGACGCCCTGGACAGGCTGGCCCCCGACGAGGCCGCGCTCGTGGCCCACTGGCTGGAGGCCCTGGACCTGCCCGAGGTCACCGCGCAGGGGCGTCTGGCCATGCCGTTGCGGCACGCGGCGGAGACGGTGGCGAAGCGCTTCAGCCTGGACGGACGGCTCACGCGCGCCTTCGTCGCCCTGTGCTTCCGCGAGGTCGCCGCCTATCTGCGCGCCCCGGACGCGCCGGCCCGGACCGCGGCCCGTGAGGAGGTCGCGGCGGTGATCGCCGAGCACCGGCCGCGCGTCGTGATCGCCCATTCCCTCGGGACGGTCGTGACCTACGAGGCCCTGCACGCGCACCCCGAGCTGACGGTCGACCTCCTCGTCACCCTCGGTTCGCCGCTCGCCCTGCCGCACGGCGTCTTCCACCGGCTGCTGCCCGCCCCCGCCGAGCGGGGCGTCCGCCCGGCGGGCGTCGCCCGCTGGGTGAACGTCTGCGACCACGGGGACCCCGTGGCCGTCCTGCGGCCCTTGAAGCGGTACTTCGACGGAGTGGACCTCGATCTCCAGGAGAGCGTCCGCCTCTTCGACTTCCACCGCGTCGCGGGCTACCTCCGCAGCCCGGCCCTGGCCGCCGTCCTGGATCCCCACGTGCCGCGGGCCTGACGCGGGGAGGCGCGTGGGTCACGTCCCCGCCGTCAGACGTGCCGTCGTCTCCGTGAGGGAGACGGTGAACGGGTGGCTCGGCGCGGTCAGGACCTGTCGGGCCGGGCCCTGTTCGACGAGTTCGCCGGCGTCCAGGACGGCGACGCGGTGGGCCAGGGCGGCCGTGTCCAGGTCGTGGGTGATCAGGACCAGGGACAGGTTGCCGCGGTCGCGGACCAGTGCGGTGAGCACGTCGAGGATGCCCCGGCGGGTGAGCGTGTCGAGGCCGGAGGTGATCTCGTCGCAGATGAGGACGCGGGGGCGGGCGAGCAGGGCGCGGGCGAGGGCGGCGCGCTGGAGTTCGCCGCCGGAGAGACGGCCCGGGTGCCGGTGGGCCAGCTCCTCCGGGAGCCCGAGGCCGGCCAGGGTGGTCAGCGCCTCCCGGGTCGCCGTGTCCGGGTCGGTGCCGCGCAGGCGGACCGCGGTGCGGGCCACCTGCTGCACCACGGGGCGGTGTTCGTCGAAGGCGGCGTGCGCGTCCTGGAAGACGTACTGCACGGCCGCGAGTTGTGCGCGGCCGCGGTCGCGCAGGCTGCGCGGCAGCGGCGTGCCGTCCAGGAGGACCTCGCCGTCGTGGTCCCGGTGGAGGCCGGCGAGGCAGCGGGCGAGGGTGGTCTTGCCGCTGCCGGACCGGCCGACGACGGCGAGCGACCGGCCCGGATACAGGTCGAGTTCGGGGGCGCGCAGGACGACGGCCGTGCCACGGGCGCCGTCGCGGTGGCGGGCGGTCAGACCGCGCACCCGCAGGACGGGCTCCCCGGCGGCCGGGTCGTCCGGATCCGGCGACTCCGCACGGTCGTCGAGCAGTTCGCGGGTCCACTCGTGCCGGGGGGAGAGCAGGACCCGCCGAGCCGGACCCGACTCGACGACCCGGCCCGCCCGCAGGACCACCACCTCGTCGGCGAGCGCGCGCACCACGTCCAGGTCGTGGCTGAGCAGCACCACCGCGATGCCGCGGGCCGCGACCGCCGTGAGCTGCTCGACGATGCGGCTCTTGGTCAGGGCGTCCTGGCCCGTGGTGGGCTCGTCGGCGACGACGACGCGCGCGCCGAGCAGCAGTGCCTGGGCGAGGACGACGCGTTGCTGCTGACCGCCGGAGAGCTGGTGCGGATAACGGCGCAACAAGGCTTCACTCTCCGGGAGTTGTGCCTCCTCCAGGGCGCGCAGGACGCGTTCGCGGGCCGCCGCCCGGCGCTGCCGCACCGGCAGCCGGCGCACCTGGGCGCGGGCGATGTCGGTCAGCAGCGCGGAGACGCGGCGGGCGGGGTTGAGGGCCGCCGCCGGATGCTGGGGGACGTAGCCGACGAGGCCGTCGGCCGCCACCCGTACGTCGCCGGTGACGTGGGCGCCCGCCGGATACTCGCCGAGCAGGGCGAGGCCGGTGGTGGTCTTGCCGCTGCCGGACGCGCCGATCAACGCCGTGACCCTGCCGGGCCGGACCCGCAGGCTCACCCCGTCGACGATCGCCCGGCCGCCGACGACGACGCGCAGGTCGCGGAGCTCGGCCACGGGATCCACCACCGTGTGCTCATGGTTCACGGACGTGTTTCCTTCCTTGTCCGTCGACCGCCCTCGTCCAGCGCGGCGTCGAAGAGGAGGTTCGTCCCCGTCGTCAGCGCGACGATCAGCACGGCGGGGACGACCACGGCCCACGGCTGGACGAACAGGCCGGTGCGGTTGCGGTCGACCATGACCGCCCAGTCGGCGGCGTCGGGCGCCACGCCGACACCGAGGAACGCGGCCGTGGCGACCAGGTAGAGCACGCCGGTCAGCCGGGTGCCGGCGTCGGCGGCCAGGGTGCGCAGCATGGAGCGGCCGACATAGCCGACGGCGATGCGCCACCACGTCTCGCCCTGCATGCGCAGCGCCTCGACCGCGGGCCGGGCGGCGGCCTCGGTGGCGGCGGCGCGCACCAGCCGGGCCGCGTCGGGCACGTTGGCCAGGGCGACCAGCAGGGCGAGACCGACGGCGCCCGGCGTGAACACCGTGGCGACCAGCAGGATCAGCAGCAGCGACGGGACGGCGAGCAGCACGTCCAGCGGCCGCATCAGCAGCTCCTCCAGCAGCCGGTGCCGGGTGAGCGCGCCGGCCAGCCCGACCGGGAGGGCCACCAGATAGGCCAGGGCGGTCGCGGCGAGCGCGGTCAGCACCACCGGCCGCCCGCCGTGCAGCACCTGCCGCCACACGTCTCGCCCGACGAAGTCGGTGCCGAGCCAGTGGCCGTCGCCCAGCGTGAAGGACGCGGCCCGCGGACCCGGATCGCCCGCGAACACCGGGCCGAGCAGGGCGAGGACGAGCGGTACGGCGACGAGGGTGAGGCCGAGGGCGAAGCGGCCCGTACGCAGAGGTCGCGGGGCTCTCACGCGGCCACCCCCGCCCGGGGCGCGAGCCGGTGGGCGACCAGGTCGGCGCCCAGGTTCAGTACGACGGTCAGCACGCCGAACACCACCGCCAGCCCCTGCACGACGGGCACGTCGCGTTCGGCGACGGCGCCCAGCAGCACGGTGCCGAGCCCGGGGATCACGTACAGGGCCTCCACGACGATGACACCGCACAGCAGCCAGTCGACGGTGCGGGCGAGCTGCTGGGCGGCGGGCGCCAGGGCGTTGGGCAGCGCGTGGGTGTACCGGACCCGGGCGCCGGACACGCCGTAGCGGCGGGCCTGCGCCACGTACGGGGAGGCGAGCGCGTCGATCATGCCGGCGCGCACCAGCCGCACCAGCGAGCACACCGGCCGCGACAGCAGCACGAGCACGGGGAGGACCAGTGCGGCCGGGTGGGCGAGCAGGTCGGTGCCGTAGCCGACGGCGGTCGGCGGCAGCCAGCCGAGCCGCAGGGCGAACACGGTCACCAGCAGCACACCGAGCGCGAACTCGGGAACGGCGTACACGGCGAGCGTCACGGAGCTGATCAGCCGGTCGGCCGGCCGGCCCGCGTGCCGGGCGGCCAGCACCCCGAGCCCGAACCCGGCCGGTACGAGCAGCACCACGGTCAGCGAGGCCAGCAGCAGGGTGGGTCCGAAGCCGTCGGCGAGGTACTGGCTCACCGGACGGCCGGAGATCAGGGAGGTGCCGAGGTCGCCCCGGAGCAGGCCCGACGCCCAGTCGGCCAGCCGCTCCCACGCGGGCCGGTCCAGCTGCATGGCCTCCCGGATGGCCGCGATGCGGGCCGGGTCGGGCTGGTCCCCGGCGAGGGCGACCGCGGCGTCGCCCGGCAGCGCCTCGGTGAGCGCGAAGACCAGCAGCACCACGGCCACGGTCTGCAGCGCGCCGAGGAGCAGCCGCCGGGCGACGAAGGAGCGCAGTCCGCTCACGCGAGCCACACCGTGTCGAAGCGGGCCCAGTCGAGGGTGTTGGCGGGCGCGTCGGTCTCCACGCCCTTCACGGTGCGGGCCGTGCCGATGATCCAGTCGGCGAACCCCCAGATGAGGAAGCCGCCTTCGGCGTGCAGGCGGCGCTGCATGCGCTCGTAGACGGCGGCGCGCCCGGTCTTGTCGCGGGTGGACTGGGCCTGCTGGTAGAGCGCGTCGAAGTCCTTGTGCCGCCACTTGGTGGCGTTGGTGGTGGAGTCGGTGAGCAGCCGCTGGGAGATGTGCGCCTCGATGGGCATGGCGCCGGAGCGGTAGCAGCACAGGGAGCCGTTGTCGAGGATGTCGCTCCAGTAGGAGTCCTTGCTGCCCATCTTGACCTCGACGGTGACCCCGGCCTTCTTCGCCTGGTCGCGGAAGATGCTGGCGGCCTCGGTGAACCCGGCGGCGACGGCGGAGGTGTCCAGGGTGACCTTCAGGTCCTCGGCGCCGGCCTGCTTCAGCAGGGCGCGGGCCTTGTCGAGGTCCTGTTCGCGCTGGGGCAGGCCGTCGGCGTAGTACTCGTAGCCCTTGCCGAACAGGTCGTTGCCGACCTCGCCCGCGCCGGACAGCGCGCCGTCGACGAGTTCCTGGCGGTCGGCGATGAGGAAGAACGCCTGACGCACCCGCTCGTCGTCGAAGGGCGGCCGGTCGGTCTTCATGCAGAACGCCTGCATGGCGCTGCCCCGCAGCCGGACGATCTCGATCTGCCCCTGGTCCTCGTGGGCGCGGGCGGTGGTGGGGTTGAGCTCGTGGGCGTACTCGACCTGTCCGCCGAGCAGCGCGTTGACCCGGGCCGACTCCTCGTTCGCCACGACGAACTCGATCTCGTCGAGGTGCGGGGCGCCCTCCCAGTAGTCGTCGTAGCGGCGGAAGACCGCCGAGCGGCCGGGCGTGAACGACACGAAGCGGAACGGGCCGGAGCCGATCGGCTCCTTGTCGAACCCGGTGGCGTTCTCGGGCACGATGTACGCGCCGAACGCGGCCAGGATGTTGGGGAATTCGGCCGTGGGCCGCTTGAGCACGAACTCGATGACGCGTTCGCCGGTGGCGCGGCTGGCGTCGAGGTCGATGGGCTCCAGGGACGCCTTGGCGCGGAACGTCTGCTTCGGGTCGGCGATACGGCGGTAGCTGTAGAGGACGTCCTTCGCGGTGACGGGCTTGCCGTCGTGGAAGGTGGCCTCGCGCAGGGTGACCTGCCAGCGGGCCAGCGTCTTGTCGGCCTCCCACTTCTCGGCGAGCCGGGGCCGGGCGGAGAGGTCGGCGCCGTAGTCGGCGAGCTTGTCGAACAGGGCCTTGGCGCGGGCGACGTCGGCGAACAGGTTGGCGAGGTGCGGGTCGAGGGTCTCACTGGCCCCACCGCCCGCGAACGCGGCGCGCAGCCGGCCGCCCTTCTTCGGCGAGCCGTCGCCCTTGCCCTCGCCGTCGCCGGAACCGGAGCCGCCGCCGCAGCCGGCCAGGGTGAGCGCGCCGAGGCCGGTCGCGGCGAGGAAGCCGCGGCGACGCAGCTCCGGGAAGCGGTCCGGGGAGGGGAGACGGCGGGTGGGTTCGTCGTGCATGTGCGATTCCTTCAGGGTGTGATCGTGCCGGTGGACGGCTTGGTCGAACGGGCCACCACGTGGAGCCGGTCGGCGTCGGTGGTACGGCCGGGGAGCAGGCCCTCCTGCCACGGCGGCTCGGTGCGCGGGCCCGGACCGTCGTGGAGTTCCAGGACCTCGAAACCGTGCGCGCCCAGCAGGTGGCGCAGTTCCTGCGGGAACAGCAGCCGCCACGCGGAGCGCTGCTCGACGGGCGGGGACCCGTCGTCCGCGGTCCACAGGCGCGTACGGCGCAGAAGCTGGGCCGTACGGTCGACCGTCAGCGTGGTGACGGACCGGTGGACGGTCTCCTGCCAGGTGAACTCGTCGACCCTGGGCGTGTCGAGCAGGTCGGTGCGGCCGAGGAAGTACGCGCCGTTGCGCATCTCCGCGACGAGCAGGCCGCCCGGTGTCAGGGCGCGGCGGCAGGAGGACAGGAAGCCGTCGAGCTGATCGTTGGTGTGGCAGTACAGCAGGGCGCTGTCCAGGCACACCACGGCGTCGGACACCCCCTGCCCCAGATCGAACCCGTGCAGGTCGGCACGGACGTACTCGGGTCCGGGATGGTGGGCGCGGGCGTGCGCGAGCATCGCCTCGGAGAGGTCCGCGCCGGTCACCTCGCGGCCGGCGCCGTGCAGCCACGCGGCGTCGCGGCCGGTGCCGCAGCCCAGGTCCAGCACGCGTCGGCCCGCGCCGTGCCGCCGCAGGCAGTCCTCCGCCCAGCGTCCGGCCAGCCGGGAGGGGTCGGGGAAACGGGCCTCGTACAGCGCGGGGTTGTCGGTGAGCAGGTTGCCGGTCATGCCGGAGTCCTCCCTCGTACGGCCGCGGAAGCGAAGGGCTCCGGCGGCGCGGGCAGCGATCCCAGCCGGCGCAGCCGGACGACACCGAGCGCGGACGCGAGCCCGGCCAGCGCGCAGCACACCCACGGCAGCCACGCGGCGCCGCCGTGCCGCCCGGTGTCCATGGCCCAGCCGACGACGGTGTTGCCCAACGCGGCGGCGACGCCCGAGACGACGTAGAAGACGCCGAAGTAGGTGCCGGTCAGCCCGGGGCGGCCGAAGGCGGGGACCATGTCCATCACGAACGGCTGGGCGACCATCACCCCGAGGTACAGCAGCAGGGCGCCCGCCAGCACCGGCAGCACCCGCAGCGCCGCCCCGGCCGCACCGTCCGGGCCGCCGGACGCCCCGGTGACCAGGGCGGGCGGCAGGAAGGCCAGCGCCATGAGGCCCAGCCCCGCCGCGACCCAACGGGCCCGGTCCCCGCGTCGCTTGAGCGCGCGGGTGAGGCGCAGCTGGAACATGAGGTGGGCGAGGGCGCCGACGAGGAAGACGAGACCGGCGGCGCCGTCCCAGCCGGTGGCCCGCCGTGCGCCGTCGGGCAGCAGCAGGTACAGCTGGCTCTCCAGCGTGAACAGGCCGGTCATGGCGAGCGCGAAGGCCAGGAAGGCGCGGTTGCCGAGCACTTCCCGCCAGTCGGCGAGCACCCCGCCGCCGCTCGGCTCGACCCGCCGGGCGGGCAGCACCAGGGCCTGCGCGACGGTCAGGACCGCGAAGATCCCGGCGGCGGTCAGCGCCGACGTGCGGAAGTCCACGAGCAGCAGCGCGCTGCCCAGCAGCGGCCCGATCAGCGCGCCGGTGGTGGCGAACACGCTGAACAGGGCGAACGCCTCGGCCCTGCGCTCCTCGGCCTCCTGCGCGAGGTAGGCGCGGACGGCGGGGTTGAACAGCGCGCCCGCGAACCCGCTGAGGACGGACGCGGCGAGCAGGACGGCGAGGTGGTCGCCGAGCGCGAACAGCGCGAACCCGACGGTGCGCAGGGCGCAGCCGGCGATGATGACGCCGCGTGCGCCGAGCCGGTCGGAGGCGGAGCCGCCGACGATGAACAGGCCCTGCTGGCTGAGGTTCCTGACCCCGAGGACGACGCCGACGACGACGGCCGACAGGCCCAGGTTCTCGGTGAGGTGGGTGGCGAGGTAGGGGATGAGGAGGTAGAAGCCGGTGTTGACGCCGAGCTGGTTGACCAGCAGGAGCTGAACGGCGAGCGGGAAGCTGCGTATCTCATGCCAGGTCCGCACGGCGCCCCTCCCGCGGCTCGACGCCCAGCCCGGGCCGGCCGCTCGCCCGTACCCGGCCGTCCTCGCCGCCGATGCCGGTCCACGGATCGTGCGCGAGCAGCAGATGCCCGTCCAGGTCGGCCCAGCGGGCCCGGTCGGCGAGGTGCACGGCGGGCGCGAGCCCCAGGGTGCTGGCGGCCAGGCAGCCCAGCATCAGCTCCGTGCCGCTGCCGTCGATCGACCCGGCGATGCGCAGGGCCGCGTGCACCCCGCCGCACTTGGCGAGCTTCACGTTGACGCCGTGGATGCGCCCGGCCAGGCGGCGCACGTCCGCCAGGTCCACGGCGTCCTCGTCGGCCACGACCGGCAGCGGCGAGCGCTCGGCCAGCGCCGCCAGGGCCTCCGGGTCACCGGGGGCGAGGGGCTGTTCGACGGCCTCGACACCGAGTTCGGCGAACCGGGGGAGCAGCGCCGCTGCCTGCGCCGTGGTCCAGGCGCCGTTGGGGTCGAGCAGCAGCCGGGCTCCGGGCGCGGCGTCCCGGACGGCCCGTACCCGCCCGACGTCCTCCTCGGGATCGGCCGCCCCCGCCTTGACCTTGAGCACCTCGAAGCCGTCGGCCGCGAGGGAGCGGGCCTGCGCCGCCGCGTGGGCGGGGGACGTGATGCCGATGGTGCGGGCGGTGGCCGCGACCGGAGTGTCCGCGGCGCCCAGGAGCCGGTGGACGGGACTGCCCGCGCGCTTGCCGACGAGGTCCAGCAGGGCGGCCTCCACGGCGGCGGTCACGGCCGGGGGAGTGGTCGCGTCGGTCAGCCCGCCGGTGCGCAGGGCCTCCAGGGCGGTCTCCGGATCGGGGAAGCGGGCCAGGTCCGCACCGGCGCCGGAGAGGAGACGCCCCAGGGTCCCGGCGTCGAGCCGGTAGTAGACGCTGCTGACGGCCTCGCCGTGACCGGTCACGCCCTCGTGCTCGACGCTCAGCCACACGGCGTCACGGGCGGACATCGTCGAGCGGGATATGCGCAGCGGCTCGGTGAGTGCGAGGCGCACGGTGCGCAGGCCGGTCCTCACCGGTCCTCCTCCGGCCGTGCGAGCGGGTCGGTGACGCGGGTGCACCGCGCCCAGCCGGTGGCCTCGGCGGCGTACGGGTGCGGGATCTGCACGGGACGGGTGGCCGCCGCGTCGGGATCGACGCCGTGGGCGGTGGTGAAGTCGTCGTCGTAGACGGTGGAGAGGTAACGGTGCGGGCCGTCGGGGAAGACGGTGGCGACGACCGCGCCGGGGTGGACGCGGGCCGCCCAGGCGGCGACGCGGGCGACCGCGCCGGTGCTCCAGCCGCCGCTGACGAAACTGCCCCGGGCCAGTCGGCGGCAGCTGTCCACCGCCTCGGCGGGGCCGACCCAGTGCACCTCGTCGAAGGCGTCGTAGGCGACGTTGCGCGGATGGATGCTGCTGCCGAGGCCGCGCATCAGCCGGGGCCGGGCGGGCTGGCCGAAGATGGTGGAGCCGGTGGAGTCGACGCCGATCAGCCGCAGCGCGGGCCAGTGCCGGCGCAGCGGCCCGATGACGCCGGCACTGTGCCCACCGGTGCCCACACTGCACACCAGTACGTCCACATGGTCCAGGTGAGCGGCGAGTTCGGCGGCCAGCGAGGCGTAACCGGCCGTGTTGTCCGGGTTGTTGTACTGGTCGGGCCAGTAGGCGCCGGGCAGCACGGCGAGCAGTTCGCGCAGCCGGGCGAGGCGCGCGGCCTGCCAGCCGCCCTGGGGCGCGGGCCGGTCCACGATCTCCAGCCGCACCCCGTACGAGCGCAGCAACTGCCGCATGGACGGCTCCAGTTCACTGTCGCAGACCAGTACGACGGGATGGCCGAGGGCCTGTCCGGCGAAGGCGAGCCCGATGCCGAGGGTGCCGGAGGTGGACTCCACCACCGGGGCGCCGGGACGCAGTTCACCGCGCTCACGGGCGCCCCTCAGCATCGACACGGCGGCCCGCGCCTTCATCCCGCCCGCGGCGAGCCCTTCGAGCTTGGCCCAGAAACCGGGGTGCGGTCCGGGCAGACCGGCGGTGATGCGGACGACGGGGGTGCGGCCGAGCAGCGTGAGCAGTTCCGGGCGGGCGGCGGACCGTACGGCGGCGGTGGTGGTCACCGGGTGCCTCCCGGACGGTCGGCGCGGTAACGGTGCACGGTGCCGGGACCGCCGTCCAGCCAGAAGAACGGGTACGGCTCCGCGCACACCGCGCTCACCCCGTGACCCAGGAAGCGGGGCAGTACGGCGCTGCCGGTCTGGGCGAACATCACCAGCTGCTTGCCGTGCCGCAGGGCGTGCTCCCGCAGCGGCTCGAAGCTCCCGTTGCCGAGCGTCATCCCGGACACGAGCAGCGCGTCGCACCGGCCGGCCGCGGCGAGGGCGTCGGTGACGACCGGCTCGCCCCACTCGGTGACGCCGCCCTTGAGGTCGCATGGGACGTATCCCAGCCCTCGTGAACGCAGCGCCTCCAGCAGGGAGTTGACGACGCCGACCACGAGCACCGTCGCCCCGGGCGGCAGGACGAGCAGTCCGGCGACGGCCTCGGCCCGCGCCCGGGACTTCTCCAGCGACGTCCCCGCGGGCAGGGCGACGGGCCGCGCCCCGTTCTCCGGGGCGTGCGGGGTGACGTGCATCAGGTACGCGTCGAGCGCGGCCACCCGCACCGGGAGCAGCGGATGCTCGAGGAGCCGGGCCACGTCCGCGCCGACGCAGTCCTCCACCGCGCTGTCGGGCAGCGCGCCGGGCTCGACCGCGCAACTGCCGACGGCCTCCGCCAGCCGCAGGCTGAGCACCTCGTTGCGGTAACCGGTGCCGCGCCCTTCGTGCCGTACGGCCTGCCGGGTGGTGAAGGCCACGGAGATCCGCGACCCGGCGGGATCCGGACCGAGTGCACCGGCACGGGCGAGGGCGAGGAGTTCGTCGTACGTCGTCGCCGCGCGGGCGGACGCCGGGGCGGCGGGGCTCATCGGATCACCAGCCCGGACCGCACCTCGTCGAGCAGGGCCTCGACCCGGGCGCGGGCGCCGGTGCCGGCCGGGTCGCCCGCCATCACGTGCCCCAGGTACTCGTTGTTGCTGCCCGCCGCCTTCACCTGCCGTCCCGGTTCGGCGAGTTGCACCTCGAGGACGTCCGGCGCGGTCCGCACGGGTCCGGCGTCCAGCGCCTCGAGCGTGCCCGCCGTCCGCGGCACGAGGAAGCCGACGGCGGCGCTGCGCAGCCCGGTGTCCGTGCGCCGCAGGTCGGGCGCGCGGCCCAGACAGACGTCCACGAAGGCCGCGGCGAGGTCGATGCCGGTGACGTGCCGTACCAGTTCGGTGATGCGGTTCCCGGCGGGCCGCGGGTTGACCTCCACCACGCGCGGTCCGGCGGAGGTCAGCTTGATCTCGGTGTGCGCCACCACACCGTCCGTCAGCCCGAGCGCCTTGAGCGCGCCGAGCGCGGTCTGCTCGGCCGCCTCGGCGGCCGCGGCCGGGAGGGCGGCGGGGAACATGTGGCCGGTCTCGATGAACGCGGGCGCCCCGCCGACGCTCTTGTCGGTCACGCCGACGACGTGCACCGCGCCCGCGTGCGACACGGTCTCGACGCTCACCTCCGGGCCGTCCAGCAGCTCCTCGAGCAGCACGACGGGTGCCCGCCGCTGCCCGCGCGCGTTGACCGGGAAGTCGGCCAGCGCCCGTACCGCGGCGGCGAGTTGCTCCTCGTCGTCCACCCGCCGTACGTACATGCCGGCGCACAGGTCGACGGGTTTGACCACCAGCGGGTAGCCGATCTCCCGTGCCGCCCGGGCGAGTTCGGTCCACTCCTCGTGCACCGCGAACCGCGGGCCGGGAACTCCGGCGTCGGCCAGGACCCGGCGGGTGGCGTCCTTGCGACAGGCGCTCTCGACCGCCTCGGGAGCCGGTCCGGGCAGCCCGAGCCGCGCGGCCACCCGTGCCACCGTGGGCAGGTAGTAGTCGCAGGAGGTGACCACCCCGTCGAAGCCGAACACGGTGTGCAGCCGCTCCACCCGGGGGAGCAGGGCCTCGGTGTCGTTGGTGTCCGCGGTGATCACGTTGCGCGCCCCGAGCAGCGGGTGCGCCGCGCCCTCGGGTGCCGAGCGCAGGTAGTGGTGCAGGTCGCGGGTGAGGAACGTGAACTCGTGTCCGCTCTCCCGGATCGCCCGCGGCAGCAGCCTGCTCATCGATCCGACCCAGCTCTCGACCACCAGCAGATGAGCCACGGCTCCCCTTTTCGTGTCGTCGCGTAGGGAGCGGCCCTGACGCCAGGGCCGCGACGGGCGCCACGATATCGGTAATCATTTTCATTGTCAGGTACTGTGAGGACCCCGATACGGAAGGACCACGCGATGAGTCGGACCGCACCCGCCGGATACACCGTGCGTCCCGCGACGCCCGCGGACACCGACGGCGCCCGCGCCGTCATGCTCGACACGTTCTACAAGGAGTTCGGATACGGATACGTCCCCCGCTGGCACCGGGACGTCACCGACCTCAAGGGCACGTACCTCGACGACCCCCGCCACGTCCTGCTCGTGGCCCTCCACGACGGCGAGGTGGTCGCCACCACCGGCGTGCACTCACAGGGCCCCGCCCACCCGCCGCACCCCCGCTGGCTGGCCGAACGCTACCCGTCCGGCACCACCGCCCAACTGGTCCGCGTCTACGTGCGCCCGGAGCACCGGCGCCGCGGCCTCGCGCGCACGCTGGTCGACGCGGCGTGCGACTTCGTCGCGAACACCCCCGGCTACGACTGCATCTACCTGCACACCAACGTGGACGTCGAGGGCGCGGAAGCCTTCTGGCGCGGCACGGCCAAGGAGATCTTCGACGCCCGCACCACCGGCGAACACGGCCCGGGCGTCTCCACCGTCCACTTCGAGATCCCGTTCTGAGCGGGGAGACCCGGTCCGCCCGGACGATCCGGGGCGTCAGAATGGTGCGATGGACCATCACTTCACAGGCATACCGGAGTTGACCGGCGTTCCCCGTGTCGCCGTCGTCATCGACGTCATGCGCGCCTTCACCGTGGCCGCCTGGGCCTTCTCGCGTGGGGTCGAGAGGATCGTCCTGGCCCCGACGGAGAGCGAGGCACTCGCCCTGAAGGAGGGCCACCCGGGCTGGCTGGCCCTGAAGGACGGGGCGCCGGCGGCGGGCTTCGACGCGGTGAACTCACCCGGCCTGCTCAGGTCACGCGATTTCACCGGCCGCACGCTGGTGCAGAAGACGACGGCGGGGACCGTGGGCGCGCTGGCCGTCGCGGACGCGCCGCTGGTCCTGTGCGCGAGCTTCGTGGTGGCCGGCCCGACCGCGCGGTTCCTGCGGACCGAGGGCTCCGGCCCGGTGACGTTCGTGGTCACCGGCGAGGAGGGCCGGGCCGACGAGGACCTGGCCTGCGCCGAATACATCGGCCGGTCCCTGGCCGGAGACGATGTCGAGGCGGCCCCGTACCTCCACCGCGCGAGGACTTCCCGTGCCGCGGCCGATCTCGCCGCCGGGCTGCGGAGCGGATACCACCCGGACGACGTAGAGCTCTGCCTGGAGGTCGACAGGTTCCCCTTCGCGATGGTGGCCCGCCAGGAGGAGTCCCTGACGGTGCTCCGTCCCGTCGCGGTGCCCGGCGTCCCGTCCGGATCGAGGTGACCGACACCCGCCCCGCCCACGCGCCGGGTTCCCGGAACGGAGGAGGACGGGGGTCGCGGGCCGGTCCTCGTCGAAGCGCCCGCCCCCGGCCGGGCGTACGCGACCGGCTCGGTTCCGGGAGGACGGGGTGGGCCGAGTGCGCTTCAGGCGGGCCGTTGCTTCGTCTACTCCGTCGCCCCCTGCGCGAACCCGTTGTAGATGTAGCGCTGCAGGAACAGGAAGACCACGAGGGTCGGGACGATCACCATGATCGCTCCGGCCGAGATGTTCTCCCAGTGGGCGCCGAACGGGCCCTTGAAGCGGAACAGGGCCGTGGACATGGTGCCGAGTTCCTCCGAGGGCATGTAGAGGAACGGGATGTAGAAGTCGTTGTACGTGGTGATGCCCTTGATGATGACCACGGTCGCGATCGCCGGCTTCAGCAGCGGAAAGATGATCTTCCGGTAGATGGTGAAGGCGTTGGCGCCGTCGAGCCGGGCCGCCTCGTCCAGCGACGTGGGAATGGACCGGATGAACTGCAGGAAGATGTAGATCGACACGATGTCGGTGCCCATGTGGAGCAGGATCGGCGCCCAGCGGGTGTCGAACAGGCCGAAGCTGTTGACGACCTGGAAGGTCGCGACCTGGGTGGTGACACCGGGCACCAGGGTGGCGATCAGGAACAGGGCCATGATCGGCTTCTTGAAGCGGAAGTCGAAGCGGTCGATGGCGTACGCCGTCATGGAGCCGATGACCACGGTGCCCGTGATGGAGAACAGCAGGATGAAGGCCGTGTTGCCGAAGGCGGTCAGCAGGTGGCCGTCGTTGAAGGCCGTGGCGTAGTTGGAGAAGTTCAGCCAGTCGTCCGGCAGGGCCAGCGCCCCCTGGCCGTCCTGGATCTCTCCGTAGGACTTCAGCGAGGTCAGGAAGACCACGACGAGCGGGAGCAGTACCACGAGCGAGGCCACGACCAGCGACAGATAGGTCAGCGTGGTGGCGACGCCGGGCCGCCGGCGCGAGCGGCCCTGGGCAGGGGCGGTGAGGGTCATACGAGGTCAACCTTCTCGTCGGGCACGAGGCGGCGCTGGATCCAGGTGATCAGCAGGATGATCGCCAGCAGCACCACGGCGCAGGCCGAGGCCAGTCCGGTCTTGTTGAACTGGAAGGCGAACTTGACCGTCTGGATGACGAAGGTCGAGGTCCCGGTCGCGCCGTCGGTCATGATGTACGGGATCTCGAAGACGGACAGTGAGCCGGAGATCGCCAGGATGACGCTGAGGCTCAGCACCGGCCGGATGCTCGGCGCGATGATGTGCTTGAACTGCTCCCAGCGGCTCGCACCGTCGAGTTGGGCGGCCTCGTAGAGCTCGCCGGGGATCGAGGTGGCCTGGGAGGGCCGCCGCGCCTGGACCTACACCCGGAACCTGGAACCCGCCCGGACGGCGGCGGAGCGCCACGAACGCACCGACCTGGTCTTCGACGGCCTGGACACCGCCGCCGTGATCACGCTCGACGGGCACGAGCTCGGCCGCACCCGGAACATGCACCGCCGGTACCGCTTCGACGTCACCGACCGCCACGGCCCGCTCCGCGTCGAGTTCACCTCCGCCTACGAGGAGGCCGAGGCGGTGCGGGCACGGACGGGGGAGCGGCCCAACGTCTACCCCGAGCCGTTCCAGTACATCCGCAAGATGGCGTGCGGCTTCGGCTGGGACTGGGGGCCGACGCTGGTCACCGCCGGAATGTGGCGTCCGGTCCGGCTGGAGCGCTGGTCGACGGCCCGCCTGGCGGAGGTGCGTCCCCTGGTCACGGTCCGTGACGGCGTCGGCCGGGTGGAACTCCGCATCGACATCGAGCGCACCGAGCAGGGCGCGGACCGGCACCTCGAGGTGAGCGCGCGGGTCGGCGGCGTACAGGCCCAGGGCACGGTGACGGGGGACAGCGCCGTACTGATCCTCGACGTACCCGCCCCCGACCTGTGGTGGCCGCGCGGATACGGCGAGCAGCCGCTGTACGACCTGGAGGTGACCCTCGTCTCCCGGGGCACCGAAGCCGCACCGGAGCGGCACCTCGACTCCTGGTCGCGCCGGATCGGATTCCGCGACGTGGTGCTGGACCGCTCCGCCGACGAACACGGCACCGGCTTCACCTTCGTCGTCAACGGCGTACCGGTCTTCGCCCGCGGCGTGAACTGGATCCCCGACGACGTCTTCCCCTCCCGCGTCACCCCCGACCGCTACCGCACACGGCTGCGGCAGGCCGCCGAGGCGGGCATCGACCTGGTGCGGATCTGGGGCGGCGGCATCTACGAGGACGACGCCTTCTACGACGTCTGCGACGAGCTGGGCCTCATGGTCTGGCAGGACTTCCTCTTCGCCTGCGCCGCCTACCCGGAGGAGCAGCCGCTGCGCGGCGAGGTCGAGGCCGAGGCGCGGGACAACGTTGTCCGGCTGATGCCGCACCCCAGTCTCGTGCTGTGGAACGGCAACAACGAGAACCTGTGGGGCTTCCGCGACTGGGACTGGGAGCCCGCCCTGGCCGGCGACTCCTGGGGCGGCGGCTACTACCTCGACCTGCTGCCGCGCATCGTCGCCGAACTCGACCCCACCCGCTCCTACACCGCCGGCAGCCCCTGGTCCGGTTCCTGGGACCACCACCCCAACGACCCCGCGCACGGCACCCACCACTCCTGGGAGGTGTGGAACCGCCGCGACTACGCCGAGTACCGCGACTCGGTGCCCCGCTTCGTGTCGGAGTTCGGCTGGCAGGCGCCGCCCGCGATGGCGACCCTGCGACGGGCACTGCCCGGCGAAGACCTCGCCCCGGACTCGCCCGGCATGCTGCACCACCAGAAGGCCGAGGACGGCAACGGAAAGCTGAACCGGGGCGTCGCCCGCCACTTCCGGCTCCCCGAGGACGACTTCGACCACTGGCACTACCTCACCCAGGTCGTGCAGGCGCGCGCGATCGCCGCCGGGATCGAGCACTGGCGCTCGCACTGGCCGGTGTGCGCGGGCACGGTGGTCTGGCAGCTCAACGACTGCTGGCCGGTGAGTTCCTGGGCCGCCGTGGACGGCGACGGCCGCCTCAAGCCGCTGTACCACGAGCTGTGCCGGGTCTACGCCGACCGCCTGCTGACCCTCCAGCCCGGCGCCGACGGCCCGGTGCTCGCCCTGGTCAACCAGTCCGCCGAGCCGTGGCACGCCTCCGTGACCCTGCGGCGCATGCGGGCGGACGGCACCGTGGTGGCGCAGCAGCCGCTCGACCTGACCGTTCCCGCCCGTCAGGTGAACCGGCAGACCGTGCCGGGCGAGTCGGCCCCGGACGCCCGGTCCGTCAAGGAGTTCCTCGTCGCCGACGCCGACGGCCTGCGCGCCCTGTACTTCCCCGCCGCCGACAAGGACTTCGCCTACCCCGAGCCCCGCTACGACGTCGCCGTGGGGGTCCCGGTCGGTGCGGGCGCCGGTGCCGGCGGGGGTAGTGTCGAGGTCGTGGTCACTGCGCACACCCTGGTACGGGATCTCCTCCTGCAGGCCGACCGGCTCGGACCGGACGCCGTCTGCGACTCCGGACTGCACACCCTGCTCCCCGGGGAGCAGATCCGGCTGCGGGTGAACAACGCCGCACAGACCGGCGCCAACGCGGTACGCGCGGCCCTGTTCTGCGTGGAACCCGCGTGAGCACACCGCCGGAACGCGTCACCATCAAGGACGTCGCCGCGGCCGCCGGCGTGTCCAAGGGCGCGGTGTCGCTGGCGTTCAACCACAAACCGGGAGTGTCCGAGGCCACCCGGGACCGCATCTTCGCGGCGGCCCGGCAGCTCGGCTGGGCGCCGAACTCCTCCGCCCGCAGTCTGTCGCGGAAGTCCGTCGACGCCATCGGGCTGGCCGTCTGCCGGCCGGCCCGGCTGCTGGGCCTGGAGCCCTTCTACATGGAGTTCATCTCCGGCATCGAGAGCGTGCTCGTCGAACGCGACTGCTCCCTGCTGCTGCGCCTGGTGGGCTCCCTGGAGGAGGAGATCCAGCTCCAGCAGCGCTGGTGGAGGGAGCGTCAGACAGGCGGTTCGATCCTGGTCGACTTCCACCGGCGGGACCCGCGAATCGAGCCGCTGCGAAAGCTCGGGCTGCCGGCCGTGGGCGTGGGCCATCCGGATCTCACCGGCGGCTTCCCGTCGTTGTGGACCGAGGACGCCACCGCCGTGGCCGAGGCCGTGCGCTATCTGGCGGCCCTGGGCCACCGGCGCATCGCCCGCGTGGGCGGACCCACGGGCCTCGGCCACAGCGCCATCCGCGCGGACGCGTTCGAGCGGACGATGCGGGAACTCGGCCTGAACGGCGGCCGGCACGTCGAGACGGGCTTCTCGGGGGAGGAGGGCGCCCGGGCGACCCGCATGCTGCTCCTGTCGTCCGACCGCCCCACGGCGATCGTCTACGACAACGACATCATGGCCGTCGCCGGACTGGGCGTGGCCGCCGAGATGGGCGTCTCCGTACCGGACGACCTGTCCCTGCTGGCCTGGGACGACTCCCAGTTGTGCCGCCTGACGCATCCGACCCTGTCGGCGATGAGCCACGACGTGCACGGATTCGGCGCCGAGGCGGCACGGGTCCTCTTCGACGTGATCGCCGGCAAGGAAGTCGCCTCCCGGCCGGTGTCGACACCCTCGCTCGTACCGCGGGGGTCGACCGCGCCTCCACGCCGGTAGGACGAAGCGGAGACGGGGGAGGGGCGCGGCTCGGTTTCGAGCCGCGCCCCTCTCGTCAGCCGGTGACGGTCGGGGCGGCGGGCGCGTGGGCCCGGCGGCGTGCCGCGGCGGCCGCTCCTACGAGCCCGGCGTCCCGTGCCAGCGCGGCGGGCCGCACCTCCAGCCCGCGGGTGAAGCCGAGAACCGCGTAGGCCCTCAGATGACGGCGCAGCGGAGTGAACAGGACGTCACCGGCCTGAGCGACACCGCCGCCGATCACGGCCACCTCGATCTCCAGCAGCGTCGCACTGCCGGCGATCGCGGCGGCCAGCGCCTTGGCCGACCGGTCGTAGGCGGCCAGGGCGCGTTCGTCCCCCGCACGCGCCGCGACGGCCACGGCGGCGGCCGTCGCCTCCGCACCGGCCGGCGGGGTCCAGCCCGACCGCACGGCGTGGCGGGCGATCGCCGTGCCGCTGGCGTACCCCTCGACGCATCCCCGCCCCCCGCACGCACAGGGCGGCCCGTCCAGGTCGACGGAGATGTGACCGATGTGCCCGGCGTTGCCGGAGGGGCCGGGGTGCAGCAGCCCGTTCAGGACGAACCCCCCGCCCACCCCGGTCGAGACGACCATGCACAGGGCGTTGTCCACCCCCCTCGCGGCGCCCCGCCAGTGCTCGGCGGCCGCCACCGCCACGGCGTCGCCCAGCAGCACCGGCTCGATGCCGTCGAACAGCATCGGATGCGCGCGTACGCTGTCCACCAGCGGAAACGCCCGCCAACTCGGTATGTTCACGGGACTGACGGTGCCTGCCACCGTGTCGACGGGCCCGGCGCTGGCGATGCCCAGACCGCAGACCGTGCCCCAGGCCGGGTGTGCGGCCAGTTCGTCGATGACCGCGTCGACCGTCCCCGCCATCCGGGAGGTCGACTCGCGCGCGGGTGTGGGCAGCTCGGCACGCCGGACGACGGATCCCTCCTCGTCGATCAGGGCTCCCGCGATCTTCGTGCCTCCGATGTCCAACGCGGCGTACACCTGTGGGTTCTTCCTTCCGGTCGATGTCGGGGCGCGGCCCACCTGAGGTGCGGCCTGGTCGGGAGTGATGATGGACAACGTTGTCTTCCTTTGTTTCCAAGCGAGTCCGCGCCGTGTTCCCCCTCCTGCGGGCCCGTCCGTACAGGCCGTGTGGCGCGAGGAGCCGGCTACCGGTGGGCGACGCCGAGCCCGGTGCCGGCCACGAACAGCGTTCCGTCGCCCTGTGCCGTGACGTCCCGATCGGAGTCGGACAGGAAGCACGACGCGCCCGGCCCCAGTGACAGCTCGTCACCTTCCGGCCCGCGCAGCAGCGCCGAGCCGTCCACGCACAGCACGATGCGGGGACCCGACGACGGCACGACGGGTTTCGGTGGGCCGCCGAGCTCGGTCCGGTACAGGGCGAACTCCTCCACCGGGCAGGCGTACGCCCGCGTACGCGAGCCGGGAACACCGCTCGGCCGCACCACCGGCACGCGCATCGCGGGATCGGTGACGCGCAGCAGTTCGGGGATGTTCACCTCCTTCGTGGTGAGCCCCGCGCGCAGCACGTTGTCGGAGGCGGCCATGAGCTCCACGCCCACTCCGTTCAGATAGGCGTGCAGTCCGCCGGCCGGCATGAACAGCGCGGTCCCCGGCTCCAGCACCTGGTACCGCATGAGCAGGGAGGCGACGAGGCCGGGATCGCCGGGATGGTGCTCGGCCATACGGACCACCGCGTCGTACGCGGCCGCGTACGGGCCGGGGACCCGCGCCTGCCGCCTGCTCGCCGCCACGACGGCCGGCACCAGCCCGGCGCGGTCGTGCCCGGTCTCGAGCACGGTCCGCAGGGCGTCGGTCAGCGCCGTGGCGCCGTCGCCGGCGCGCAGGACGTCCGTGAGGGGGCGTACGTCCGCCAGGCCGAGCCCGTCGAACACGGCCACCGCCTCGTCACGGTCGCGGGAGCCGGCGAGGACCTCGAAGCGGGTCAGCGCGTAGAGCAGTTCCGGCTTCGGCCAGTCGTCCGCGTACGTCCCGGGTCCGGTGCCGGTGGCGAGTTGCGCGGCGAACGCCGTCCGGGCCTGTTCCCGGTCGGGATGCACCTGGACGGACAGCGGCTGTTCGGCGGCCAGCACCTTCAGCAGGAAGGGCAGCCGCCCGCCGAACCGGCGGGCGCACGCGCCGCCGAGCTCGCGTTCCGGGGCGGCCGCGACCACCTCGTGCAGGGTCGTCGCGCGGCCGTCCCGGGTCAGTCCCGCGGGCCCGGCGGGGTGGGCGCCCATCCACAGCTCCGCCTCGGGCCCGGCCGAGGGAACGCTCCGCCCTCGGAGCCGGGCCAGCGCCTCGCGCGAGCCCCAGGCGTACGGCTTGATGATCGGTCGGATTGGATCCACGGGCCGAACGATATCCGTAAGTAAACCGGTATAGCAAAGGTCGTGAGCCGTCAACGCTCAGTGCCAGTCCGGCAGGAACATAGGTGGCGGGAACCTGCTGTGCAACAGTCGTCGCGAAAGTGCCCAAAGTTTAGTAACCGGTTTAGTAAATGGCGCCCTCGCGGCGTACGTAGACGCCGAAAACGTTGACGCCTCTATTGACATGGCCGAAACATTGGGTGCTCTCATAGGGAACGGCGGCCGGGGTTCAGCGGGTCGCCGGGCTGGGGGTCCGGTCGGGTTCGCGGTCCTCGGTCGTGTGGGCCGGGGCGGTGGCGTCGGGGCGGGGGATCGCGAGGGCGCACAGGGCACCCGCGAGGACCACGGCGACGCCGATCCAGATGCCCGGCTTCATGCCGTCGACGAACCCCTGAGCCGTGCGGTCGTCGCCGTAGTGCACGAAGACGCTGCTCAGGACGGCGGTGCCGAGGGCGCCACCGATCTCGCGGACGGTGCTGTTGGCGCCGGACGCCTTCCCGCGGTGCTGCGGCCCGACCGCGCCCAGCACCACCGCCGCCGTCGGCGCGAAGACGAGGCCCATGCCGATGCCCGCGACGACCATGGCGCCGATCATGCGCGCGTACGGGGTGTCCGACGTGGCCACCAGGTTGATCCAGGCCAGCCCGACCGCCTGGAGGAAGAGGCCGAGGGCCATCAGCCGTCCGCCGCCCACCCGGTCGGTCAGGGCGCCGGCGACCGGGGCGACGAACATCGGCATCAGGGTCCAGGCCAGCGTGAGCACACCGGCCTCCAACGGGGTGCGGACCGGCGCGACCTGGAAGAACTGCGACAGCAGGAAGATCGACCCGAAGACGCCGAAGTACATGCTCGCGGAGACCAGGTTGGAGAAGACGAAGGCCCGCTCGCGGTAGAAGGAGAGCGGAAGCAGCGGCTGGGCCGCGCGGCGCTCCCACCTCACGAACAGGGCCAGCAGGACCGCGCCGCCGGTGAGCGCCGACAGGACGGGGCCCGAACTCCAGCCCTTCTCCTCGCCGTTCACGATCGCCCAGACGATCGCGAGGAGTCCCGCCGTGGCGAGGAACATGCCGGGCAGGTCGAGCCGGGTGCCGGCCAGGGACCTCTCCCGGAGCACGGACAGCACCAGCGGGATCGCCACCAGGCACACCGGGACGTTGATCCAGAAGATCCACTGCCAGTCCAGGCCGTCGACCACCGCGCCGCCCACCACGGGCCCGAACGCCACGGCCGTGCCGCTGACCGCGGACCACAGTCCGAGGGCGAGGTTGCGCTTCTTCTCCGGCACCTCCTCCGCGAGCAGCGTCAGCGACAGCGGCATCACGGCCGAGGCGCCCAGGCCCTGCAACGCCCGCATGAGAATGAGCTGTTCGCTGCTGTCCGCGAGGCCGCAGCCGATCGAGGCCAGGGTGAACAGCGCGATGCCGGCCACGAAGACCCGGCGCCGGCCGAACCGGTCACCCAGCGCCGCCCCGGTCAGCAGCAGACAGGCGAAACTGAGGACGTAGGCGTTGACGAACCACTGCAGATCCTCGGTGGACGCGTCGAGGTCGACGGCCATGGTCCGCAGCGCGGTCGTCACCACCAGGTTGTCGAGCGCGACCATGAACATCGGCAGACTGCATGCGAGGATGACCGACCATAACGGCTTTTTGAGAGTGTTCATGACGAAACCTCCGGTGCGTGACAGGGCGGGGCGGCGCACGGGGTCCCGGCGCGAGGAGATCCCTCGGCCCCAAAGTGGATAGTAGTGCGATCCGTTATCCGTTATCCAGTGAGTAAGCGAGACTCGATGAAGATTTCGGAACTCAGCCGTCGCAGCGGCGTGTCCATCCCCACGATCAAGTACTACCTGCGGGACGGTCTGCTGCCCCCCGGGCAGGCCACCGCCGCCAACCAGGCCGACTACGGCGAGGAGCACCTGCGTCGCCTCCGTCTCATCCGCACACTGGTCGGCGTGCGGCGGCTGCCGGTGGGCGCGGTGAAGGAGATCCTCGGTGCCATCACGGAGGAGGGTGACCTGCACCAGATCTTCGGCATCGTGACCGACGCCCGCCCCGCCACCCAGCGGCAGAAGCAACTGGCGCGGGAGCGGCGGGAGGCGGGCGAGGAGACGGGCGGCGTCAAGGACGCGCGTGAACTGGTCGCCGAAATGGGCTGGGAGGTGCACCCCGGCACCGCCGCCGTGCAGAGTCTCGGCGAAGTCCTCGACGCCCTGTCGGACATGGACTCGGGCATCGACTGGCGGTCCCTGCTGCCCTACGCGCGGCTGGCGGACCACATCTCGGAGCTGGACGTCCGGCAGATGGAAGGCGCGTCCGGCGTGCTGGAGCTGGCCGAACGCGCGGTTCTGGTCTCGGTCCTCCTGGAGCCGGCGCTGCTGGCCATGCGCCGCCTCGCCCAGGAGGACAAGTCGGCCCGCCTGTTCGGCGGCGGCCCGTGCGAGGAGGAGGGGGAGGCGTGACCGGGGCCGCGGGCGGCGTCGACGGTCAGGACGGGCCCGGCGGCCAGCCCCGGTCCGGCCTGTCCAGAACGGCCGCCACGCCGTCCAGTGAGCGCTCCACGGTGTAGGCGTAGAAGTCGTCCTCCAGTGCCGCTATCGCGTCCGGGTCGTCGGCGCCCCTGCCGGTGACGGCGGCACCGACCGCGGCGAGGCCGCGGCGGTCGGGGTCGTCACGGTGCGCGGCCAGCGCCCCGGCCAGCCGGGCCCGGGCCTCCGGCAGGTTCTCCGCCCGGTCGTCCTCGACCGTCACCAACGTGAAGGCGGAGTTGGTGAGATACCGGTACGCGGCCGTCGCGCCGTCGGCGAACCCGGCCCGCTGGAGCACCAGGACGCCCCGGTCCATCATCGTCAGCGCCGACGGGATGACCGGCCCGATCCGCACCAGCCGGCGGGCCACCCCCCGGTACCGGCGGAGCAACGGCCGCCCGTCCAGCAGCAGTCGGGTGAACCACTCCCGCCACGGAAGGTCCTGCGGCGGCAGCGGGATCATGCCCACCACCCGGTCGGCGACGGCGTCCGCCACAGCGTCCCGGTCCCCGGCGTGGTGGTAGACGGCCCGCGGCCAGACCTCCAGCGCGGCGGCGAGCTGCCGGGTGGACCAGGCGTCGAGCCCGTCCGTCTCGGTGAGCCGGAGTGCCGCGTCGACGATGCCCGTGGGCGTGATCGGCGGCCGGTCGGCGGGGCGCCGCCCCCGGCCCCCGGGTGCGGGTGAACTGGGCATGGCACGCAGCGTATCCACTCCCCGGCCGTCTCCGCGCCACGGGTCCTCCTTGACCCGGCCCGCCCGGTCCGTCGTAGGGTGGTCACCGCGAATTACCCAGTGGGTAGCGATCCTCACTTTTACCCACTGGGTAATTACTCTTCGTGTCACTCACGCACGCGCGGCCGACCCCTGCCGCGCTTCCGGAATGGAGGACGACGATGGCCGCGGAACCCGCCGCGCTCCCGTCATTACTGCGACCCGTCCGCGGGCGACTGTCTCTGGCGGTGCTCTGCCAGGCGGTCGCCGCCCTGCTCGGCATCGCCCCGTTCGTCGCCGTCGCCGAGCTGGCCCGGGTGCTGCTCGCGGACGGTCAGGTGGACCGCGACCGCGCCTGGACCGTCACCGCCCTCGCCGGCGCCTGCCTCCTGGCGCGGCTGCTGCTCCTGGTGACCGCGAGCGTCGTCAGCCACCTCGCCGAGAACGACCTCCAGCTGTCCGTCCGGCGGCGACTCGTCGGCCGGCTCGACAGGGTCCCGCTGGGCTGGTTCTCGGGGCGCGGCGGGGGCGCCGTGAAGAAGGCCGTGCAGGACGACGTGCACGCACTGCACCACCTGGTCGCGCACTCCCTGCTGGAGCTGACGGCCGCGGTGATCGTGCCGCTGGCGACGCTCGCCTACCTGTTCCGGGTGGACTGGCGCCTGACGCTGATCACGATGATCCCGCTGGTCCTCGGCATCGGCCTGTTCGGCCGCACCGGCGCGGCGTTCAAGAAGAACCTGCCCGCGCTGGACGCCGCCATGACCGACGTCAACGGCGCGGCCGTGGAGTTCGTCCAGGGCATCGCCGTGGTGAAGACCTTCGGACAGACCCGGCGCGCCCACCGCCGCTACGCCGACGCGGCGGACCGGTTCGCCGCGTTCTTCCGCGGCTGGGTCGACTCGCTGGCCGCGCCCAGGGCGCTGTCCGAGATCGTGCTCTCGGCACCCACGATGCTGTTCACCGTCCTGCTCGGCGGCACCGCCCTGATCACCGCGGGACGCACCGCCCCCGCGGACCTGGTCCCGTTCGCGCTGCTCGCCGTCGGCATCACCACACCGGTGCTGACGATCAGCTTCGCCGAGGAGGAGGTCCGGGCCGCGAAGGCCGCCGCGGACCGCATCGCCGAGGTGCTGGCCACCCCCGAACTGCCCCTGCCCGAACACCCCGTGACGGCCGGCCCCGGAGCCGTGACCTTCGAGGCCGTCGGCTTCTCCCACGACGGAGCCCACCGCGTCCTGGACGGCGTCGACCTGACCCTGGCACCCGGGACGACCACCGCGCTGGTGGGCCCCTCGGGCGCGGGCAAGAGCACGCTGGCGGCACTGCTGCCGCGCTTCTGGGACCCGGACGAGGGCACCATCCGCGTCGGCGGCACCGACCTGCGCGACCTCGCCCCCGAGGAGCTCCACCGCCGGATGTCCTTCGTCTTCCAGGACGTACGGCTGTTGCGCGACACCGTCCGCGCCAACCTGCTGATCGCCCGGCCGGACGCCACCGGCGAACAGCTCGTGGACGCCGCGAGGCGGGCCCGCATCCACGACCGGATCACGGAACTGCCGCGCGGCTACGACTCCGTGGTCGGCGAGGACGCCAGGTTCTCCGGCGGCGAGGCCCAGCGCCTCTCCATCGCCCGGGCCATGCTCGCCGACACCCCCGTCCTCGTCCTGGACGAGGCCACCGCGTACGCGGACCCCGAGTCCGAGGCGGCCGTCCAGGACGCCCTGTCGGAGCTCACCCGCGGCCGCACCCTGCTGGTCGTCGCGCACCGCCTGTCCACGGTGAAGGACGCCGACCTGATCGTCGTCCTCGACGGCGGGCGCGTGGTGGAGCGGGGCACCCACGCCGAACTGCTGGCCCTGCGCGGCACCTACGCGGGGATGTGGCAGGCCCATGAGCGCGGCACCGCCCGGCGGCCCGGCGGTCCGGGGGAGTCCGCGGACAACGACACCATCCGTCCCCCGGTCGAGGAGGCCGTCCGATGATCCGCCGACTGATGGCCGTGGTCGGCCCCGCCGAACGGCGGCTGCTGCGGAACGTACTCGCCCTGCAGGTCCTCGGAGCGGTCCTGCAGGCGGCGGCGTTCGTCCTGATCGTGCCGGTGCTCGAACGGCTGCTGGGCGAGAGGCCGGAGCAGGCCTGGCCGTGGGTGTGGGCGCTGGCCGCCGCGGCCGTGGCGCAGTCCGTGGTCCACTACCTGGCCACCAAGGCCGGGTTCCAGGCCGGTGCCGCGCTCTCCCGCGTCCTGCACCACCGCATCGGCGACCACGTCTCCACGCTGCCCCTCGGCTGGTTCGGCCCCACCCGCACCGGAGAGCTGAGCAATCTCACCACCCAGTCCGTGATGGGCATCATGCGCGTCCCCGGCTACCTGTTCCGCCCGCTGATCAGCGGGCTGCTCACACCGGCCGCCGTGGTGGTGCTCATGTACCCGTTCGACTGGCGGCTCGCGCTCGCCGCGACCTGCACGGCCCCGTTCATCGCGCTGGTCCTGCGCTGGAGCGCCCACCGCACCGCCACCGCCGACCGGCTGCGCGCCGGGACCATGACGGAGGCGGCCAACCGGGTCATCGAGTACGCCGAGGCGCAGCCGGTGCTGCGCGCCTTCCCCGGCTCCCGCACCGCCGGCGGCAGCCGGCTCGACGAGGCGCTGTCCGCCCAACGGGACGCAGGACGCCGGGTCATGGCGGCCGGGGTCCCCGGCCAGGTCGGCTTCACGCTCACGGTGCAGGCGGCCTTCACGGTGATCCTGGTGTACGGCACCTACCTCGCCCTCGACGGCTCGCTCGCCGCTCCCCGGCTGCTGGCCCTGCTGGTGCTCACCGCACGGTTCGTGGAGCCGATGGCGGAGGCCGCCAACCTCGGCTCCGCGCTGCGCTCGGCGGGCGCGGCACTCGACCGGGTGCGGCGGCTGCTGGACGAGAAGCCGCTGCCCGAGCCGGAGCACCCGGCCCGCCCGTCGGGCGCGGACATCGAGTTCGACGCGGTGGAGTTCTCGTACGACGACGGCCGCCCGGTGCTGGACGGCGTCGGCTTCCGCATCCCCGAGGGCACGACGACCGCGTTGATCGGGCCGTCCGGTTCCGGCAAGACGACGATCGCACGCCTGATCGCCCGCTTCTGGGACGTGCGCGGGGGCGCCGTGCGGGTGGGCGGCGCGGACGTCCGCGAACTGCGGACCGAGGACCTGATGTCCCTCGTCTCCGTGGTGTTCCAGGACGTCTACCTCTTCGAGGGCACCATCGAGGACAACATCAGGGCCGGCCGGCCCGACGCCACGGACGCCGAGGTGCGCCGGGCCGCCGAGCAGGCGCGGGTCGACGAGATCGCGGAGCGGCTGCCGGGCGGCTGGTCCGCGCAGGTCGGGGCGGGCGGCGCGGCGCTGTCCGGTGGTGAGCGGCAGCGGATCTCCATCGCCCGGGCGCTGCTCAAGGACGCGCCGATCGTCCTGCTGGACGAGGCCACGGCGTCCCTGGACCCGGAGAACGAGCGGGCCGTCCAGGACGCCCTGTCGGAGCTCACCCGCGACCGGACCCTGTTGGTGATCGCCCACCGGCTGCGGACGGTGCGGGCCGCCGACCAGATCCTCGTCCTCGACGGCGGCCGGATCGTCCAGCGCGGCACACATCACGAACTCATCGCCCGGGAAGGCCGGTACGCCGACTTCTGGTCCGAACGCAGCCGCAGCCGGGGCTGGCGCCTGGCGAAGACACCGGCCGGCTGAGCGATGTGCCGGGGCGCCGCCCCGTTCCCTTCATGGGGCCCTTGTCGTGGGGGCCCTTGAGCAGCTGTCCGGGCCGGCGCTCGAGGGTGTTCCCGCGTCGGTGCGGGCGGGGGCGGGGGCGCGGTTACCCCGCCCCGTCCGCCGGCCGTGCCGGCTCCTCCACCGGCTCCGCCAGCACCACCCGGGTGCCGCGCTCCGTGAACGCGGCCACATCCGCCTCCGTCGCCGAGGCGTCCGTGACCAGCGTCCACCCCGGCGGCAGCGTGGCCCACGCGTGGAACGGCGCCCGCCCCAGCTTCGCCGCGTGCGCCAGGACGTACGTACGGGCGGCCCGGCGGGCCATCAGTTCCTTCAGCCGGGTCTGCCGCAGGTCCGCCTCGCAGATCCCGCCGTCCGCGGTCACCCCGTCCGCGGACAGGAAGACCCGGTCGAACGTCATCCGCTCCAGCGCCGCCTCCGTCAGCGGGCCGACGAAGGCCTGGCTGAGCGGGCGCAGCGTGCCGCCGAGGCACTCCACGTGGACGGACTCGACGTCCGCCAGTTCGTGCAGCGCGGTCAGGCCGGTGGTGGCGACCGTGAGGTCCCGCGCCGTGCGCAGCTCGTGCGCCAGCGCCCCGACCGTCGACCCGGCGTCCAGCAGCACGGTCTCGCCCGGCTGGACCTGCGCCGCCGCCCAGCGGGCGATGGCCCGCTTCTGCGCGTACGCCTCCGTGGTGCGCTGGCGCAGCGACGCCTCCGGGTGCGCGTTCAGCGCCATCGCCCCGCCGTAGGTGCGGGCCAGCCGGCCGTCGGCGGTGAGCCGGGCGAGGTCGCGGCGGATGGTGGAGGCGGTCACGCCGAAGTGCCGTGACAGCTCCTCGACGCTGGCCAGACCGGTGGTGGTGGCGAGTCGCAGGATCTCCTCGCGCCGAGCCTGGGATCCGTTGGGCGGCATCAAGTGTCCTTCGCGGTACGTGGGTTCAGCGGGCGGTGGACATCTCGGCGGCCTGCCGCAGCGCCTCGATCATGCTACCGGCCTCGGCCTTGCCCGTACCGGCGATGTCGAAGGCCGTGCCGTGGTCGACGGAGGTGCGGATCACCGGCAGGCCGACGGTGAGGTTGACGCCCGCCTCGATGCCGAGCACCTTGACGGGGCCGTGGCCCTGGTCGTGGTACATCGCCACGATGAGGTCGTAGTCGCCCCGGGAGGCCAGGAAGAACGCGGTGTCGGCGGGCAGCGGGCCGCGCGCGTCGATGCCGTCGCGGCGCACCGTCTCCAGCGCGGGGACGATCTTCTCCTCCTCCTCGCCGTAGCCGAACAGGCCGTTCTCGCCGGCGTGCGGGTTGATGCCGCAGACGCCGATGACGGGTGCGGCCACCCCGGCGCGGACCATGGCCTCGTGGCCGCGGCGCACGGTCCGCTCGACCAGGCCGGGCTCGATCCGGTTGACGGCGTCGATGAGGCCGATGTGGGTGGTGACGTGGATGACCTTCACCTTCTCGGTGGAGAGCATCATCGACACCTCCTCCACGCCGGTGAAGTGGGCGAGCAGTTCGGTGTGGCCGGGGTACACGTGCCCGGCGGCGTGCAGCGCCTCCTTGTTGAGGGGGGCGGTGCAGATGCCGTCGATCTCGCCCGCGAGGGCCAGCTCCGCGGCCCGCCTGACGTACTCGTACGCGGCGTTCCCGGCCACGGGGGACAGTTTGCCCCAGGGCAGATCGGCGGGCAGCAGTCCGAGGTCGACGACGTTGATGCGGCCCGGCGCGGACTCGGCCGCCGCCGGCGTCGGCACGGACACGATCTCGCAGTCGGTGCCGAGGATCCGGGCCGCTTCCCGCAGTCGTGCGGCGTCCCCGATCACCACCGGCCGGCACCGGCTCAGCGTCGCGGTGTCCAGCACCGCCGGCACGATCACCTCGGGCCCGATACCGGCGCCGTCGCCCATGGTGACACCGATGAGGGGGAGGGGCTGCTGCGCGTTCACTGGGTGACTCCTTGCTGAGAGGGATGACGGGGGCGGAGTGCCGCCGCGATGCGAACGAACGAGTCCGGGCCGCCGAAGCTCCCGGGGCGGGTGACGACCGACCGGCCGTCCGCGGTCCTGCAGTGCACGGCGCCGTGGTGGATCTCGCCGACCGGCCGCAGCGCCGTCACGCCGAGCGCGTCGAGCACCCGGCGGGCCGTCTCGCCCCCGGTCAGGACGAGGTCCGGGCGCCCCGGCACGGCGGAGACGGCCCGCGCCAGTCCGGCCACGACCGCGCGTGCCGCACCCGGCCGGATCCCGCCGGACCCGTCCACGGACACCACGGTCACCGCGCCGGGCGCGAGCGCGGGCAGCACGACGCCCTCCGCCCCGGCCAACTCCCCGGGCGCCAGCGGCAGATGCCGGGCCCCGGCCGCGACCAGCCGGGCGACCTGCTCGGCCACCACGGGCTCCGCGCTCCCGGCGACGACGAGCAGCGGCCGCGCGACGCCCCCGGCTCCCGACGGCACCCCGTCCCCGGCGGCCACCCGGGCGGAGAAGCCGGCCGGCACCGCCGTCGGCCCGGCCGGCGCCGAGGGCGCTCCGGGGGCGGCTGCCGCCGCGGGCCCGGCTCCCGCCGGCGACCCGTGCGCGCGCCGCGAGGCGAGCCGGCGGCCGAGGGCCGCCGCCAGGCCGCCGCTGCCCAGGAGGCGGGCGCCGTGGCCGAGGAGGTCCGCCGCGGTGGCGATCACCGTCAGGTCGGTGTCGGTCTCCGCGTCGCAGACCGGGTGCCGTCCGCGGGCCGCCAGTTCCCGGAAGCGGCCGGCGAGGGCGATGGGGCCCTCCCGTACGGTCTCCAGCGGTACGTCCGCAGTCGGCAGCGGCGCCAGTGCCCCGGCGACGGACCGCGGCGCGGCGCGCTCCTCGGCGCGCCAGGCCGGGGACTCGTGCAGCGGCACCCCGTCGACCAGGACCACGCCGCCGCGCACCACGCGCCGGGCGGCGGGCAGGGCCGTCGCGATCACCAGGACCTCGGCCCCTTCCGCGAAGGCGGCCGCCTCCGCACCCACCGGCCCGCGCAGCAGCGAGTCGCACTTCTTGAACCAGAGCGGATCGCCGTGCGTCCCGGAGGAGTTGACTGCGCGAAACGCGCGAGACCCGGCGGCGTCCGTGTCCGTGTGGGCGCCGGCGGCCGGGGACCTCCCCACCGCGCCCAGCGCGGCCCGTACGGCGTCGGCCGCCGTCCCGTCGTCCAGGTACCGCGAGTCGAGGTCCACCACCGCGGCCTCCCCCGCGGCAACGGATACCCCCAGCTCGGCGGGGTGCAGCACGAGCCGCGCGGGCAACCGCAGCAGCGCGGCCGCCTCCGCCGCCCCCGACAGGTCGTCGGCGAGCGCGACGACCGGGGTGTCGTCCCGACGGCACATGCGGACCTCCTCCAGGAACTCGGCGTCGCGGTGCTCCGATGATGACATAGCTTGCGCGATTCGCGCGAGACCCTTGCGCATAACGCGCAGTCATGCGAGCGTTCACCCACCGAGAAGCAACCCGCCCGCTCCGGAAGGAACCGCTCGTGAGCACCGGCACCCGCCCCGGCCCGCAGGGAAGCCCGCAGGGAAGTGCACAGGGAAGTGCAGAAGGAAGCCCGCAGGGCATCGAGCTCCCGCCCGTCCCCGTACCGCTCTCCCGCCTGGTCCTGGGCACCATGACGTTCGGCGACACCGTCGACCGCGCGGGCGCCGCCGCCATGCTGGACACCGCCCTCGACGCCGGCCTCACCGGCGTGGACACGGCCAACGGCTACGCGGGCGGCGAGAGCGAGCGGATCCTCGCCGGGCTGCTGCCCGGGCGCCGGGACCGGATCGTGCTCGCCACCAAGGCCGGCATCCCGCACCCCGACCAGGGCGAGCACGCCCCGCTCTCCCCGGCGGGTCTGCGGGCCGCCCTCGAGGGCAGCCTCAAGCGGCTCGGCACCGACCACGTCGACCTCTTCTACCTGCACCAGCCGGACCGCCGTACGCCGCTCGCCGAGACCCTCACCGCCGTGGCGGAGTTCGTCGCGGAGGGCAAGATCCGCGCGCTCGGCGTGTCCAACTACGCCGCCTGGCAGATCGCCGAGCTGACCCGCGCCGCCGACGAGGCCGGCGCCCCGCGCCCGGTCGTCGCGCAGCAGCTGCACAACCTCCTCGCCCGCCGGATCGAGGAGGAGTACGTCGAGTACGCGGCGGTGAGCGGGCTGCGCACCATGGTCTACAACCCGCTCGGCGGCGGCCTCCTCACCGGCCGGCACCGCTTCGAGGCCGACCCCGCCACCGGCCGCTTCGGCGACTCCAAGCTCGCCGCGATGTACCGGCAGCGCTACTGGAACGAGGACCTCTTCGCCGCCGTCGCCCAGCTCACCGCGATCGCCGACGAGGCCGGCCTCCCGCTCACCGAACTCGCCCTGCGCTGGCTGCTGGACCGCCCCTCCACCGACGCCCTCCTGCTCGGCGGCTCCCGGCCGGAACACCTGCGGGCCAACATCGCCGCCGCCGAGGCCGGTCCGCTGCCCGCGGACGTGACCGCCGCCTGCGACGCCGTGGGTTCCGCGCTGCGCGGCCCGATGCCCGCCTACAACCGCTGACCACCGCCGCCCCACCAGCCCGGAGACCCCCCATGACCACCGCCGCGCACTTCACCGCCGCACTGCGCGACCGCCAGCGCCTCATCGGCTACTGGTCGCTGCTCGACTCGCCCGTCGCCGCCGAACGCCTCGCCCGGCTCGGCTACGACTACCTGGCCTTCGACGCCCAGCACGGCCTCTTCGGCTACCAGGGCCTGCTGAACAACCTCATCGCCACCGACACCCGCGGCTCCACCGCCGTCGGCATGGTCCGCGTCGAGGCCAACGACCCCACGTACATCGGCCGCGCGCTCGACGCGGGTGCCGCCGCCGTCATCGTGCCGCTCGTCGACACCGCGCGGGACGCCGCCGACGCGGTCGCCGCCGTGCGCTACCCGCCGCACGGCCGCCGCTCCTACGGCCCCATGCGCGCCCAGCTCCGCATCGGCCCGAACCCGGCCGACACCCACGAGCAGACCGCCGTCCTCGCCATGATCGAGACCGCCGACGGGCTCGCCAACGTCGAGGAGATCTGCGCCACCCCGGGACTCGACGGCGTCTACGTCGGCCCGTCCGACCTGCGCCTGGCCATCGGGGGCAAGACCTCCACCGACCCGGACGTGGCCGACGCGTTCGAGCAGGCCCTCACCCGCATCCGCGAGGCCGCCGAGGCCGCCGGTATCGCCGCCGGCATCCACAACGGCGACGGCGCGAGCGCCGCCCGCCGACTCGACGAGGGCTTCACCTTCGCGTCCGTCGCCGCCGACGTGGTCCACCTCCAGCAGATCGCCGCCACCCACCTGGACGCGGCGCGGAAGGGCGGACAGGCATGAGCACACCCACCCGCACCACCCTCATCACCACGCCCACCTTCGCCCGCCACTCGCCCGACCCCTGGACCCTCCTCGCCGACGGCGGCGCGGGCCCGGTCCGCCCGTACGACGACCGCGCCCTGCCGTACGACGAACTGCTCGCCCGGATCGCCGGCGCCGACGCGCTCGTCGCCGGCATGGACCCGGTCACCGCCGAGGTCATGGACGCCGCCCCGCGGCTGAAGGTCATCGCCAAGCACGGCGTCGGCACCGACACCATCGACGTCGCCGCCGCCCGCGACCGCGGCATCCCCGTGGTCTGCGCGCCCGGCTCCAACTCCCGGGCCGTCGCCGAGTACACCTTCGGGCTGGTCCTCGACGCCGCCCGCCGGATCAGCGCCTCGCACACCGCCGTCACCGAGGGCGGCTGGCCCAAGCTCTTCGGCCCGGAACTGCACGGCCGGACCATCGGCATCGTCGGCTTCGGCCGGATCGGCCGGCTCGTCGCCGGCTACGCGCGCGCCTTCGGGATGGGCGTCCTCGCCCACGACCCGTACGTCACCGACGACGCGGTGACCGCGGCGGACGCCGAGCCCGTCACCCTCGACGCGCTCCTCGCCCGCGCCGACGTCGTCACCCTGCACCTCCCGCCCGCCGGTGCGCCGCTCCTGGACGCCGCCCGCCTCGACGCCATGAAACCCGGCGCGATCCTCGTCAACGCCGCCCGCGGCGGCCTCGTCGACGACACCGCGCTCGCCGCCGCCCTGCACTCCGGGCACCTGGCCGCCGCCGCGCTCGACGCCTTCGCCGTCGAACCCCTCCCGGCCGGCCACGTCCTGCGCACGGCACCCCGTCTCACCCTCACCTCCCACATGGCCGCCTGCACCCCGGAGGCCAACCGCGCGATGGGCCTGATGGTCGCCGAGGACGTACTCCGTGTCCTCGCCGGCGAGCCCCCGCGCCACGCGGCCGGCTGACCCCGCCACCGACCCGCCACGTCACCCCCCATGCCGTTACCCGCCCTGTTTGCCTTCCGCTCCGGCGACGGCGCCGGATCCAGCAAAGGAACACCGTCATGTCGACCACCGCCACCGCCCCAGCGGCGGAGCACGCGCAGGCCGATCCGTACGCCCTGCGCCCCGAGGACGCCCGCCCGGCACCCACCGCCTTCCGCGACCGGATCCGCCATCTCGGCCCCGGCTTCGTGCTGTCGGCCGCCGTCGTCGGTTCCGGCGAGCTGATCACCACCACCGCGCTCGGCGCCCAGGCCGGCTTCGCACTGCTGTGGCTGGTGATCGTCTCGACCGCGGTCAAGGTCTGGGTCCAGATGGAACTGGCCCAGTGGACCATCCTCAACGGACGCACCGCGCTCGAGGGCTACCGCGAGGTCGGCCCCCGCATCGGCCGACTGAGCTGGATCAACTGGCTCTGGATCGGCATGGACTTCGCCAAGATGTTCCAGCGCGGAGGCATCATCGGCGGTACGGCGGCGGCCTGTTCGGTGCTGTGGCCGGTCATCGGTGAACCGCTGAGCTGGGGTTCCCTCGCGCTGTGGGCCGTCGTCGTCACGGTCGCCGCGATCCTGCTGCTGCAGTCCGGCAAGTACAGCCTCGTCGAACGCGCCTGCCTCGTCTCCGTCGTCGTCTTCACCCTGGTCACCGTCAGCCTCGCGGTCGGCCTGCCCGGCACCGAGTTCGGCTACGGCTCGTCCGAACTGGGCAGCGGCTTCGGCTTCGAGATCCCGGCCGGCACCGTCGGCATCGCGCTGGCCGTCTTCGGCATCACCGGCGTCGGCGCCGACGAGATGACGACGTACACCTACTGGTGCCTGGAGAAGGGCTACGCCCGCTGGACCGGCCCCGACGACGGCAGCGAGGAGCGCGCCCGCCGCGCCGAGGGCTGGATCAAGGTGATGCGCCTGGACGCCCTCACCGGCCTCGCCGTCTGCGTGCTGTGCACCCTGTCCTTCTACGTCATCGGCGCGGCCGTGCTCCACCCGCAGGGCCTGGTGCCCGAGGGCAACGAGATGATCACCACGCTGTCCCGCATCTACACGGACACGATGGGCCCCTGGGCCGAGTACCTGTTCCTCGTCGGCGCGTTCGCCGTCCTCTTCTCCACCCTCATCGGCTCCACCGCCTCCGTGCCCCGGCTGTGGACCAACACCCTCGGCCTGCTCGGCGTCGTCGACTGGAGCGACGTCCGCGCCCGCACCCGCACCATCCGCGTCCTCACCTGGTGCCTGCCGCTGCTGTGGACCTGCTTCTTCCTCTGGATGCAGTCGCCGGTGCTGATGGTGCAGATCGGCGGCATCGGCGGCGGGATCTTCCTGCTCGCCGTGGTCGTCGCCGTGTGGCGGCTGCGCCACACCGGGGTGCCGAAGCGCTTCCGCGCCAACCCCTGGCTCACCGCGGCCCTGGTCCTGAGCAGCGCGGCGATCCTGTGCGTCGGCGTGTACGGCGTCCTGAAGACGCTGGGCGCGGTGCCGGAGTAACGGCGACGGCCTGCCGCTCGCCCCGTGAACCCGTCGAAGGGCTCCCGCACGGACCTCACGCGCGGGAGCCCTTCGCTGTTCAGTGAGGAACCGCCTCGCCCTCCCGCTCCTTGAAGCGGACCCGCATCGAGCACACCGCCACCAGCACGGCGGACACCGCGACCACCGTCATGCCGACCGTCAGGTCCGTGAGGCCGGCGACGAAGCCGATCAGGGCCGGGCCCGCCAGGAGGCCGGTGGTGCCCATGGCGGCGACCAGGGCGAGGGCGCCCGGCCCCTCCGCGGCGGCGGCGACGTAGAGGCAGGGGGTCACCGTCGCCATGCCCAGGCCGACGCAGGCGAAGCCGACGAGCGCGGGCCAGGTGCCGCCCGCCAGCAGGGCGAGGGCGAGGCCCGTCCCCGCCATGGTGCTGCCCACCCGCACCATGCGCGCGTCGCCCCACCGGTTCCGCCAGCCGTCGCCCAGGAGACGGGCCAGCACCATCATGACCGAGACGACGGCGATGCCCAGCGGCGCCAGCCGCCCGGACGCGCCGGTCTCCTCCGTCAGATAGAGCGCCGACCAGTCGTTCATCGCACCCTCGACGACCGTGCCGAACACCATGGCGCCGCCCAGGACGAGAGCCGTGCGCGAGGCGCCCGTCAGGCTCCGCAGACCCTTCTTCCCGTCCTCCGCCGACCGCTCCCCGGCCGGGGGAGCCGGGGCGTCGGTGAGCACCCGTGGCCGGGAACCGGCCAGCAGCAGCACCCCGGCCGCCGCCGCCACCGCGAAGTGCGCGGTCACCGAGTGCGTCACGGTGTTCACCCCGGAGGCCAGCAGCGCGCCCCCGAGCGAGCCTCCGCTGAACGTCGCGTGCAACTGGGCCATCGCGGCCCGCCCGTAGTGGGACTCGAGGGCGGCGCCCTGCGCGTTCATGGCGACGTTCAGACAGCCGACGGCCACACCGTCGACGAAGATCACCAGCAGGGCGAGCGGATAACTGCCGGCCGCGGCCAGCACGGGCAGCACCGCCACCAGGGCCAGCGCGGACCACAGCGCCAGCCGCCGGGCGCCCAGCCGCCGCATCAGGGGCGCGACCAGCGGGAAGGACACCGCCGCCCCGACACCGGCGGCCATCAGCAGCAGCCCCACCTCCGTCCCGCCCAGGTCGAAGCGGTCCTTGAGGGCGGGCAGCCGGGAGGCCCAGGTGGCGTACTGGAAACCGAGGAAGAAGAACAGGGTGGCGGTCGCCAGTTGGTCACGGCGGAAGTCGCCGAGGGTGGGCAGCATGGACGTCAGGACCCCTCTTCCGGGCCGCCGGGGCGGCGGTGCTGGACCGGGCAGGACATGTAGACGGCGCCGTCGCCGTAACCCCCGTGGACCTCGACCCCGGGCTCGGGCCGGTAGCCGTGCCCGGACCAGAAGCTCTCCGTCCCGCCGACGGCGACCAGGGAGATCCGCTCGTACGACGACCGTCCCGCGACCGTCGTGAGGTGCCGCAGCAGTCTGCCGCCCAGCCCCCTGCCGCGCAGGTCGTCCGCGATCACGAGGTCGTGCAGGTGCAGGTTGCGGGAGTCGTACGCCCGCTCCTCCGGCCGGGTCAGGTCCGGGTACCGCAGCCGCGGGTAGGGCAGGGCGAGCACGTAGCCGGCGACACGGTCGCCGCTCTCCAGGACGAAACAGGTTCCCGGGGAGGACCGGCCCCGGGAGCGGAGCGCCTCGACGCCCTCGGACAGCGAGGCCGACGCGTACACCTCGGCCTCCAGCGCGGCGATCCGCGGCCAGTCGTCCTCGGCGACACGGCGGATGCGCACGTCCGGGCCGTCACCGCCCACGCAGACGCGGGGGAGCGGTTCGAAGCCGTTGAAGCCCTCGGTCGTGTAGCTGGCGGCGTAGGCGCCCGCCGACAGCACCCAGACCGGGTCGCCCGACGCGACCGCCCTCGGCACCCGCACCCGGCGGTGCTCGTGGTCGTAGGCGTCGTCGCTGTCGCAGGTGGGGCCCGCGACGACGACCGGCACCAGGCCGGCGTCGGCCGTGTCCGGGTGGGACGGGAAGACGAGCGGGTACCGCACCTGGTCCATCTCGTACAGGCCGTTGAACTTGCCGCAGCTCAGGTACAGCCAGTGCTCACGCTCCCCGTCCGGTCGGCGGCGGGACGTCAGCCGGGAGACGTGCGCCCTGATCGCGCCGTGGTCGGCCACCAGGTGGCGTCCCGGTTCGACGAGGAAGTCCAGGGGACGGGGGGACAGCTCCGCCAGCCGCTCCACGCCCTCGCGCAGCACGGCGAAGATCTTGTCCAGCGGGGGATCGAGCCGTTCACCCCGGCGGTCGGAATAGCCGAGCGCCGGCAGACCGCCGCCGAGGTTGACGTGGTCCGGCACGATCCCGCGGGCGTGCAGGGCCGTGAGCACCTCGGCGAGGGCCGCGAAGGCCCGCTGCCACGCCTCGGCGGTCATCTGCTGCGACCCGACGTGCACCGAAAGACCGGCGGGGACGAGACCCGCGTCCCGCGCGGTCTCCAGCACCCTCACGGCGTCCTCCGCCGAGCACCCGAACTTCCGGCTCAGCCCCCACAGCGCGCCCTCGCCGCCGGTCGCCAGCCGGCAGAACACCCGGGCGCCCGGGGCGTGCCGGGCCAGCGCCGCCACGTCCTCCACGCTGTCCGTGGCGAAGTCCCGGACACCGAGCCGGTACGCCCGCGCGATGTCCCGGTCGGACTTGACGGTGTTGCCGTAGTGGACCCGGTGCGCGGGCACGCCCGTCGCCAGCGCCCGGGCGATCTCCCGGGGGCTCGCCGCGTCGAAACCGGCGCCCCGGCCGGCCAGCAGGGCCAGGACCTCCTCCACGGGACACGCCTTCATCGCGAACCGCACGTCCACGCCGGGCAGTTCCGCGGTCAGCGCGTCGTACCGGGCGGCGATCCCGTCCAGGTCGTAGACGAGCGCGTCCTCGGTGGCGGCCGCGAGGGCGGCACGCAGGGCCGCGGTCACCGGAGAGCGCCCCGGCTCGCGTGCACGAGGGCCTCCCAGGCGCCGATCAGCGCCACGAAGTCCTCGGTGTCGAGCGCGGCCTCGTCCAGCAGCCGCTCCCGGTCCGCCGTCATGCCGCGCGCGAACTCGGCGTACTTCCCGCCCAGCCGTCCGTACGCCGCCGCGACCGTGTCCAGTCGCCGCTCGTTCTCCGTACGGTCCAGCCGCACGCTCTCGGCGAGGAACGCGGCGAACGGCGCCGGGTCGAGCCGCCCGCCGTCGTCCAGCAGCGCGGCGCCCGCGTCGGCCATCCGCTCGTAGACGTAGTGCAGGTACAGCATGGAGAGCAGGAACTTCACGAACCGCGTCTGGTACGCCAGGAAACCGGCGTGGGTGCGGCGCTCCCCGGTGTAGTAGTTCTCGATGTGCCGGTTGTGCAGGACGCCGGGCAGCGCGGCGTCGTACACGGCGTGGATGAGGAAGTAGTCGCTGCCGATGGTCGCGGTGGCGGGCGGCAGCGGCAGCCGCTCGTACACGTCCCGGTCGAAGGCGATGTTGGACATGTCGACGCGCATCGGGTCGACCAGCGTCAGCGTCGAGCGGTCGCCCGTGAAGGGCAGCGTCCCGGCGCCCTTGAAGGACTCCTCGACCAGCTCCCGCTTCTGCTCGGCGGACCAGTGGCCGGGCGCCCACAGGCCGACGACCTCCTCGTACACGTCCTTGTCGAGCTCCCGGATCCCGCCGATGTCGACGGAGAGCTCCCCGATGAAGGAGGCGCCCACCATCGACACGGGCCGGTCGGCGAGCGCGGGGTCGAGCGCCACCTCCGACACCCCGGCGAAGGCGTCACGGGCCCGCTTGCCCAGGGAGGTCAGCTCGTGGTGGACGGGGTAGACGGGCTCGCCGTCGAAGACCTGGTAGCTGCAGTCGGAGTCGCGCCGGTGCACCGAGCGGCAGTCCAGCGCCGCCGCGACGAGGAACGCCCGGTTGGTGCAGGCGCCGTACGAGAGCGCGTCCGGGAGCATCAGGTCGAGGATCCGCTCCGGCTCCGCGAGCGCGGCCCGCTCGACGGCGCCCCGCAGGAAGTCCCGCTGGGCGGACTCGTCGAGGTGGTGCACGACGACGCCCGCGGCCTCGGGGAGCGCGGCGACCGTCCGGGCGTGGGCCTCGCGGGTCCGCTCGTCGGAGGAGTCGAGGATCAGCAGGTGCACCTCGACGTCGAAGTGCCGGGCGGCGTACGAGGCCTCCCCGCCGATGGCGGTGATGGTCGCGGAGCACTCCCGGTCGGTGGGGAGGCTCAGGCATATCCGGTGCACGTCGGCTCCCTCTCTCATCGGGTCCGCCCGTTCCAGGAGTCCAGTCCCAGCAACTTCCGTCCCAGATCATTGAGTTCGGCGGAGCCGTAGCGTAGGGACTCGTGCTTCACCGCGTCGCCGAGCAGGGTCGCGTTCCACTCCGGGGTGCTGAGCGTGCGCCAGGACTCCACCCGGGAGCGGCGCAGCTCCCCGTGCTCCTCCAGCGCGGGCATCATCGACAGGTACTGCACCGCCCGCACCCCGTCGGCCGAGGTGTTGGGGGCCACGCCGTGCGCCAGCATTCCGTTGAAGATCAGCAGGTCACCGGCCTTGAGTTGGGGCCGGACGACCGGGAACTCGGTGCGGTCGGCACCGGGGCGGATCGGGTCCCGGTCGGCGGGCTGTCCGACCTTCCACTCCTCGAACCGGCGGAAGAGTTCCGGGGAGCACTGGAAGCCGCCCTGGTCCGGCTCCGTGTCGGTGAGCGCGATGATGCCCTGCACCCGCTGCGGCGGCACGCTCGCCGTGGTGTCCACGTCCCAGTGCAGCTCGATGTCGAACCCCTCGTCCGTGGGGTCGATGAGGGAACGCGAACGGTTGCGCACATTGGGCGGGTTGAGGTTGAGCCGGTCCAGGGTGACCCACAGCTCCTCGCAGTCCCACACGTCCACGAAGGCGTCGTACACCCGCCGGGCCTGCCGGCTGTCCCAGATCAGCTGGTGCTGGTACGCCTCGACGAAGCCGTAGACGTACAGGTCCCGGTCGAGGTCCGAGCGGAAGGCGCGCTCCTCGTACCAGGTCTCGGGGCGCTGCGGGTCCAGGCCCTGGAAGTCCCAGGCGAACTCCAGCAGCAGCTTGGCGGCGTCGGGGGAGATCGCCTCCGGCACCACCACGTAGCCGTGGTTCTGCCAGGACGCGAACTGCTCCTCGGAGAGCACCCGCAGCGGCAGGTCCTTGGTCAGGTGCCGCAGTTGCGTCCCGGCGAGGTAGGTCTCGCCGTCGGCGCTGAAGTAGGGGCGCTCGGAGGCGGCGCGGTGTAAGAAACGGTGGTGCGTCGTCATGCGGTACTCCGGAGATCGGGATCACTCACTGCATGCGGACAGAAGGGGATGGAGGAGGGGTCGGAGGCCGGCCGGTGCTACGCCGGCCCGGTGCGCCCCGCGAGGACCTCGGCCGCGGCGATGCCCGACACGCGCGTCGCGCCGTGCGTCGCCAGGTACACCGCCCCGGGACGCGCGCCGGCGGGTACGCCCATCTCGACGACGAGGGCGTCGGGCCGCCGGCGCACCAGGCCGGTGAGCGCGCGGGTCATCCAGCCGTAGCGGGCGGCGTCCCGGACGACCACGACCAGCGGACGGCCGTCCGCCGGGCGCAGTGCCAGCCGGTCCAGCACGTCCTCGTCACCGCCCTGGAGTTGCCGTTCGCCGAGCCGGACGGACGTGGTGCCCGGGCACAGCGTCTTCAGCGGTTCCGCCACGCCCCACGGGGTTCCGGGGTCGATGACGGGGGTGGTGGCGGGGGAGAGCTCCACCACGTGGGGGACGCCCACGAGCGGGAACCCGGTGTCACGGCCGGGCTCGTGATGGACGCGGACGGCCCGCCGGGCCGCCGCCAGACCGAGGTCGGGGGCGCCGGCGGGTGGGGCGGCGCCGCGCCGCAGCGTGCCCGCCCACGCGGCGAACTCCCGGACCCGGCCGGCCGCTTCGGCGAGCCGCCGCTCCGGCAGCCGTCCGTCCAGTACGGCGTTCACCAGGGCGTCGGCCAACCGCGCCGTGGTCTCCTCGGCGGCGTCCCCGCCGCCGACGCAGACCACGTCCGCGCCGGCGGCGACGGCCCGGACGGCGGCGCCCGGCACGCCGTAGCGGTCGGCCACGGCGCCCATCTCGACGGCGTCGGTCACGACCAGTCCGGTGAAGCCGAGTTCGCCGCGCAGCAGGTCGCCGACGACGGGGCGGCTCAGGGTCGCCGGCCACCGGCTGTCGTAGGCGGGCACCAGCAGATGCGCGGTCATCACGGCCCGTACGCCCGCGTCCATCGCGGCGATGAACGGCGGCAGCGCGGTCAGCGCGAGGGTCCCGGCGTCGGCCGGGACCCGCGGCAGCCCGAGATGGGAGTCGACCACGGTGTCGCCGTGGCCCGGGAAGTGCTTGGCGCACGCGGCGACCCCCGCCGACTGCAGTCCCCGCACCCACGCGGCGGTGTGCCGGGAGACGACGTCGGGGCGCGCCCCGAAGGAGCGCACCCCGATGACCGGGTTCAGCGGGGTGGTGTTGACGTCGGCGCTCGGCGCGTAGTTCAGGGTGATGCCGAGGCCGTGCAGTTCCCGGCCGACGTCCCGCGCGACCTGCTCGGTGACATCGATGTCGTCGAGCGTGCCGAGCGCCAGGTTGCCAGGGCGGGACGCCCCGGTGCGGGCCTCGAGCCGGGTGACGTCGCCCGCCTCCTCGTCGACGGCGACGACGACGAGACCCGGGTTCTCGGCGTGCAGGGCGGCGGTGAGCCCCGCCACCTGTTCGGGACCGTGGATGTTCCGGCCGAACAGGACGACCGAGGCGAGCCCCTCGGAGATCCGGCGGCGCACCCAGTCCGGCACCGTCGTCCCCGCGAAGCCCGGCTGGAGCACGGAGTGCGCCCACCGCAGCAGTCGCGGGTGGCTGCTCTCGGTCATCCGGTGCCTCCGTGCGGGGTTGTGCACGCGGCGGTTGCGGACGGAACGCGCCACGACTGGTTCAGACCACTGGGATGTTGGACTGGACCAATGGGCCCTGTCAAGGAACGCCCTTTCGGTGCGGCGGTCGAACACCCTTGGAAAAACGCGGTGTTGAACGCGAACCGCCCGGTCAGGGCCCCGGACGCGTCAGTGTCGCGGTGAACTTGTAGCGCGAGCCGCGGTACACCGAGCGGACCCACTCGACCGGCGTTCCCGTCTCGTCCCGCGAGTGGCGGGACAGCAGCAGCATCGGCAGGCCCACGTCCGTGGCGAGCAGCCCCGCCTCCCGGGGTGTCGCCGGCGAGGTCTCGATGGTCTCGTCGGCCTCCGCCGGCCGTACCCCGTACACCTCGGCGAGGGTGGTGTAGAGCGAGGTGTAGCGGGTCAGGTTGCGGCGCAGCCGGGGGAAGCGCCGGTCGGACAGGTGGGTCGCCTCGATCGCCATGGGCTCCCCGCCGGCCAGCCGCAGCCGCTCGATGCGCAGCACCCTGTCCTCCGGCTCCACCTCCAGCAGGGCCGCCAGCTCCGCGCCGGCGGCGATGTACCCGATGTCCAGCACCTGCGAGGTGGGGTTGAGTCCCTGCGCCCGCATGTCCTCGGTGTACGAGGTCAGCTGGAGCGTCCGGTAGACCTTCGGGCGGGCGACGAACGTGCCCTTGCCCTGGATCCGGTCGAGCCGGCCCTCGCCGACCAGCTCCTGCAGGGCCTTGCGGATCGTGGTGCGGGAGGTGCGGAACTCGACGGCGAGCAGGCGCTCGGCCGGCATCGGGGCGCCCGGGGCGCGCTCGTCGGTCATCTGCAGTAACCGCTGCTTGATGCGGTAGTACTTCGGTACGCGCCCGATGCGGCCCGGCGCCCCCGTGTCGGCCTGGGCGCTGCTGACGTCCGTGCTCATGACCTGCCTTCCGGCTGCGGTGTCCGGCGCGCGGACGGCAGGTGCCGACCGCGGTGCACGTCGGCGGACGGCCGGGTTCGGCGCCGCACGCTCGGCGATCCCGTTATAACGGTGTGTTCTCGCTTTGGTCTAGTCCAAGCGTCAACCCGTCCCCGTTTGGGCGGAGTTCCGCGCTCCGTCAGGGGTGCCGGAGCCGTTATCCAGGCGTGAGTTCACGACCCTTGACAGAGCCATAGGTCTAGGCCAAGCTCCCCTTGCTGGTCTAAACCATTTAGAGGAAGCCGGGTCCCAGCCCACCGAGCTGTTGCGCCGCTGTGGGGGTCACCGCCGAGGGCGTGGGTGTGCAAGGCATTCCTGAGGAGGGGTGGCGCGTGAAGCGCAAGCTGATAGCCGCGATCGGGGTCGCGGGCATGCTGTTCTCCGTCGCGGCGTGCGGCGGCGACGACGGTGACGGCGGCGACAAGGCCGGCGCGGACGGTTACGCCGGCGAGACGCTCACCGTGTGGGTGATGGACGGCTCGTCGCCCGACGACTGGCAGGCGGACCTCGCCAAGGAGTTCGAGGCGAAGACCAAGGCGAAGGTCAAGTTCGAGAACCAGCAGTGGAACGGCATCCAGCAGAAGCTGACCACCGCCCTGTCCGAGGAGAACCCGCCGGACGTCTTCGAGATCGGCAACACCCAGACCCCGGCCTACGCCAAGACCGGCGGCCTCGCCGACCTGGGCGACCTCAAGACCGAGATCGGCGCCGACTGGACCGACTCCCTCAACAATTCCTCCGTCTTCGAGGGCAAGCAGTACGCGGTGCCGTGGTACTTCGCCAACCGCGTCGTCGTCTACAACAAGAAGGTCTGGGCGGACGCGGGGCTGAAGGACACCCCCAAGACCCGCGACGAGTTCTACGACGCCCTCAAGACGATCGGTGAGAAGACCGACGCCGAGCCGATCTACCTGCCGGGCCAGAACTGGTACCACTTCGTCGGCCTGGTGATCGGCGAGGGCGGCGAGCTGGTCAAGAAGGACGGCGACACGTACGTCTCCAACCTCGACGACCCGAAGGTCGCCGCCGCCACGGAGACCTACAAGAAGTTCCAGGCCCTGTCCGAGGCCCCCAAGGACAAGGACGAGGCCACCCCGCAGCAGGCCGAGATCTTCGCCAAGGGCAAGACCGGCTCGTTCATCGGCATGGGCTGGGAAGCCGCCACCGCGATCAAGGCCAACCCGAAGATCGAGCAGGACATCGGCTACTTCACCATCCCCGGCGCCACGGCCGACAAGCCCGAGGGCGTCTTCCTCGGCGGCTCCAACCTCGCCGTCGCCGCGGGCAGCCAGAAGCAGGAGCTCGCCAAGGAGTTCCTGAAGATCGCGCTGTCCGACAAGTTCGAGGGCGCGCTCGCCAAGGCCAACGGCGTCATCCCCAACAAGGAGTCGCTGCAGAGCAACCTCGAGGGCAACGCCCCCGCCGAGGCCGCCGCGCCGGCCGCCGCCGTCGGCGGCACCACGCCGCTGATCCCCGAGTGGGCCGCCGTCGAGAACGACCCCAACCCGATCAAGACGTACCTGACCGCCGTCCTGAACGGAAAGTCCCCGGCCGAGGCCGCGAAGCAGGTCGAGGGCGAGTTCAACAAGCGCCTGGCGCAGCAGCAGTAGGCGCGCGAGCGCACGGATGGGGGCGGGGGCCGGCCACTCGCCGGCTCCCGCCCCGGCGTCGAGTACGTCGAGAAGAGAGATCGCGAGCATGACCGTGCAGACCGAACGGCCGCCCTCCGGCCCGGCGGACGTCCGCAAGGCGGACGACACAGGACCCGGCAGGCCGACACCGCGAGCCGCGTCGCGCGCCGGCGCGCTCGCCCCGTACCTGTTGCTGCTGCCCGCCGTCGCGGCCACCGTGCTGCTGCTCGGCTGGCCGCTGCTGAAGGACCTGCTGCTGTCCTTCCAGAACCTCAACATGGCGCAGCTGATCCAGCACGTCACCGAGTGGAACGGCGTCGACAACTACAAGGAGGTCCTCACCGGCGAGGACTTCTGGCGGGTCACCCTCCGCTCGATCCTGTTCACGGCGGCCAACGTCGTCCTGATCATGGTCCTGGGCACGCTGACCGGCCTGCTGCTCGCCCGCCTCGGCAAGCGGATGCGGTTCACCCTGCTGTTCGGCCTGGTGCTCGCCTGGGCGATGCCCGTCGTGGCCGCCACCACCGTCTACCAGTGGCTGTTCGCCCAGCGCTTCGGCGTCGTCAACTGGGTCCTGGACAAGCTCGGCTGGCACTCCATGGCCGACTACAGCTGGACCAGCAGCCAGATGTCGACGTTCTTCGTCGTCACCCTGCTGATCGTGTGGATGTCCATCCCGTTCGTCGCGATCAACCTCTACGCGGCGACCACCACCATCCCGAAGGAGCTCTACGAGGCCGCGTCCCTCGACGGCGCCGGCGCCTGGCAGAGCTTCACCACGGTCACCATGCCGTTCCTGCGGCCGTTCCTCTACGCGACGACGTTCCTGGAGATCATCTGGGTCTTCAAGGCGTTCGTCCAGGTCTTCACCTTCAACGGCGGCGGCCCCGACCGGCTCACCGAGATCCTGCCCGTCTACGCCTACGTCGAGGGCGTCGGCAACCAGCACTACGGCATGGGCGCGGCGATCGCCGTCCTGACCATCCTGATCCTGCTCGGCCTGACCGCCTACTACCTCAGGATCGTGCTCAAGCAAGAGGAGGACGAGCTGTGAAGCGCTCGCTCTTCGGCCGCCTGTGGCCCAACGTCACGGCCGTCGTCCTGTTCATCGGCTGCGTCTTCCCCGTGTACTGGATGTTCGCCACGGCGTTCAAACCGACCGGCGACATCATCTCGGAGAACCCGGTCTGGTTCCCGACCGACATCACCTTCGAGCACTTCGAGACCGCGACCAGCGTCGACAACTTCTGGACCCTCGTCGGCAACTCGCTGATCGTCACCGTCCTCGCGGTCGTCTTCTCGCTGATCATCGCCCTGGTCACGTCCTTCACCCTGGTGCGGATGCGGTTCAAGGGGCGGCGCGGCTTCATCATCGGCTTCATGCTCGCCCAGATGGCGCCCTGGGAGGTCATGGTCATCGCGATCTACATGATCGTGCGGGACGCCTCCATGCTGAACAGCCTGGTGCCGCTCACGGCCTTCTACATGATGATGATCCTGCCCTTCACCATCCTGACGCTGCGCGGCTTCGTCGCCGCCGTGCCGAAGGAGCTGGAGGAGGCGGCGATGGTCGACGGCTGCAGCCGCCTCACCGCGTTCCGCCGGGTCGTCCTGCCGCTGCTCGCGCCGGGCCTGATGTCCACCTCGATGTTCGGCTTCATCACCGCCTGGAACGAGTTCCCGCTCGTGCTGGTGCTCAACAAGGAGGCCGAGGCGCAGACCCTGCCCCTGTGGCTGTCCAGCTTCCAGACCGTCTTCGGCGACGACTGGGGCGCGACCATGGCCGCCTCCTCCCTGTTCGCCGTCCCGATCCTGATCCTCTTCGTCTACCTGCAGCGCAAGGCCGTCAGCGGCCTCACCTCAGGCGCCGTGAAGGGATAACGCCACCCGATGACGACAACCACCACCGGCACCGACACCCTCACCCGGGACGCGCTCGCCGTACTGCAGCCGGGCTTCGCCGGCACCACCGCGCCCGACTGGGTGCGCCGCCGGCTGGCCGAGGGCCTCGCCTCCGTCGCCCTCTTCGGCCGCAACGTCACCACCGCCGAGCAGGTCACCGCCCTCACCGCGCAACTGCGGGCCGAGCGGGACGACCTGCTGGTCGCCATCGACGAGGAGAGCGGCGACGTCACCCGCCTGGAGGTCCGCACCGGCTCCTCCTTCCCCGGCAACCACGCGCTCGGCGCCGTCGACGACACCGACCTGACCCGGGGCGTCGCCCGCGAACTCGGCCGCCGGCTCGCGGAGTGCGGCGTCAACTTCGACTGGGCGCCGTCGGCCGACGTCAACGCCAACCCCGACAACCCGGTGATCGGCGTGCGCTCCTTCGGCGGCGACACCGCCCTGGTCGCCCGGCACACCGCCGCCTACGTCGAGGGCCTGCAGTCCACCGGCGTCGCCGCCTGCACCAAGCACTTCCCCGGCCACGGCGACACCAGCGTCGACTCCCACCACGCGATCCCGCACATCGACCTCGACGCCAAGACCCTCGACGAGCGCGAACTGCAGCCGTTCCGGGCGGCGATCGCGGCCGGCACCCGTGCCGTCATGAGCGCGCACATCCGGGTGCCGGTCCTCGACCCGGACCGCCCGGCCACGCTCTCCCGGCGCATCCTCACCGACCTGCTGCGCGGTGAACTCGGCTACCGGGGCCTGATCGTCACCGACGGCATGGAGATGCGCGCCATCTCCGGCACCTACGGCCTCGAACAGGGGGTCGTCCTCGCCATCGCCGCCGGCGCCGACGCGATCTGCGTGGGCGGCGGGCTGTGCGACGAGGGCACCGTGCAGCGCCTGCAGGACGCGCTGGTCGCCGCCGTACGCTCCGGCGAACTCCCGGAGGAGCGGCTCGCCGACGCCGCCGCCCGGGTGCGCGCCCTCGCCGACTGGACCGCCGCCGTACGACGCTCCCCGGCCGCGGCCGTCGCACCCGAGCCGGAGATCGGCCTCACGGCGGCCCGCCGCGCGGTGACCGTCACCCGCGCCACCGGCCCCGCGCCGGTCACCGGACCGGTGTACGTGGCCACCTTCAACCCGGCCCCGAACATCGCCGTGGGCGACGAGACCCCGTGGGGCGTCGGCGCGGAGCTGGAACGGCTGCTGCCCGGCACCACCACCGGCCACTTCACCGGCCCCGACGCCGGCGAGCAGGCGCTGAGGGCGGCGGCCGGCCGGCGCGTCGTCGCCGTGGTCCGCGACGAGCACCGGCACCCGTGGATGCGCACGGCCCTGGACACCCTGCTCGCCGCCGACCCGTCCACCGTGGTCGTGGAGATGGGCGTACCGCAGTCCGCACCGCGCGGCGCGGCGCACATCGCCACCCACGGCGCGGCCCGCGTCTGCGGTGTGGCGGCGGCGGAGGCGGTCGTGGCGGGCTGACCCGCCGGCACGGGCAGGGCTACGGGTAGATCTTCCGCCCCTCGGCGAGCATGGCGACGAACTTCTCGATCCGGGCCGCCCGGGTCTGCGGCCGCTTGGCCTCCTCGATCCGGTGGAGAATCGCGTACCGGTTGCGGCTGTCGAGGGTGCCGAAGAAGTCACCGGCTCCGGGCGCCGCGTCCAGCGCGGCCCGCAGGTCGTCGGGGACGGTCGCCGTGCTCTGGCTCGCGTACGCGGCATCCCAGCGGCCGTCCGCCCGCGCCCGCTCCACCTCGCGCAGCCCGGACGGCCGCATACGCCCCTGCTCGATGAGATCGAGGGCCTTCTGCCGGTTGACCGCCGACCACCGGCTGCGCGCCCGCCGCGGGGTGAACCGCTGGAGCCAGTGGGTGTCGTCCAGCCCCTTCTTGTGCCCGTCGATCCAGCCGTAGCACAGTGCCGACTCCAGCGCGGTCGCGTAGTCGACCCCGATGATCCCGGACCCCTTCTTCGGGATCCTCAGCCACACCCCGTCGACATCCCCCTGATGCTCCTCCAGCCACGCCTCCCAGTCCTTTTGCGTCTCGAAGGAGAGCATCGGCCCCACCACACTGTTCACTTCACCCGTCATACGCCCATGCAACCGGCCCGGGCGACGCGGGTCAACGAGGGCTGGGCCCGGCAGCCGGCCTGAGTTTTTTCTCGCCCCCACCGCCCCTTCCCTTCCCGTCCCGGGGCTCCGCCCCGGGCCCCGCTCCTCAAACGCCGGAGGGGCTGAAATCAGCCCGTCCGGCGTTTGAGGACGAGGCCCGTAGGGCCGAAAGAGGGGTCTGGGGGCGCAGCCCCCAGGGACGGGACGGGAAGGGGCGGTGGGGGCGAGCAAGGTCAATGGTGACGCAGCCCACGCAGCAGAGCCGTGGCGGCAGCCGCCGCGGTCAGGGCCGTGCCCGTCAGGGCGAGGGTGCGGGCGGCGCGGCCCACTCATGGGGGTCTTCTGCGCGAGCGGCACGGTCCTCGACGGTGCGCCGGGTACCCCACGGGTACCGGGGGCAAGCGTCACGCTGCGCGGGCCCCGCGATGGCGGAGCGTGTCGTTATTGGGCCGAACGGGTGACCATGAGTAAGAATTGCCCGATGCAGACAGCCAGTGCGACAGGGGACGGAGCATGCCGGTGAACAGCCACGACGTCACCGACGAACAGTGGGAGGGGCTCGCCCAGGTCGTTCCGCTGCGGGGCCGCGACGCGTGGCCGTCCGCGGTGGGCCACCGCGCCCTGCCCGAGGCCGCGACGGAGGCGCGCCGCCGTTTCGTCGTCCTGCGGGTGAACGTGTTCGCGGACGCCCGCGAGGTCGCCGAGACACTGATGTCCGGGATACCGGTCCTGCTCGACCTGACCGGCGCGGAGACCGAGACCGCCAAACGAGTCCTGGACTTCAGTACGGGCGTCGTCTTCGGCCTGGCCAGCGGGATGCACCGGGTCGACCGCAACGTCTTCCTCCTGACTCCGGCCGGCACGGAGGTCACGGGGCTGATGGAGGGGGTGGGGGTGCCGGGGGCCTGAGCGCGTCGCCCGATCGTGGGAAGGCCCGTCGAGCGGAACGGTTCGCCCCGCACCGGACCCCTTAGCGTCCCGCACATGACCCCACCTTCCCCGCCCCGCCCGGACATGAGCACATCGCCCTCGTCTGCGGGCCCGGCCGCACCGGATTCGCGGGCCGCACCGGATTCACCGAGTTCACCGGTTACACCGGATTCAGTGGATTCGCCGGTTACACCGGTTACGTCGGATCTGTCGGCCGCGCGGTCCGCCGGCGTCGTGGGCCACCCCGACCGGCCGCGCGTCACCGAGCTGCTGCTGTCCGCCTTCGCCGGGCATCGCGGCGTGGCGCTCCCGCTCGGGGCGCTCACCCTGCTCGCCGGGCCCAGCGGGAGCGGCAAGACCAGCGCGCTGCGGGCGTACGAGGCGCTCGCCCGGCTCGGCGGCGGGGCCGAGCTGGGGGAGGCGTTCCCGGAGCCCGGCGCCTGTGTGCCGGAGCGGGCCCGTGCCGACGCCCAGCGCCGCCGCGGCTTCCGCATCGGCTGTACGGCCGACGGTCCCGAGGGGCCGGTCCGGCTGGAGGTCGCCGTGCAGGCCGAACCCGGGCTGCGGATCGTGGGGGAGCGGCTGACGGCGGGCGGGGTGGTCCTCCTGGAGACCGCCCTGCGCGACCCCGGCCGGCGCACCGTACAGGCCGCCTGGCACACGGCCGGGGCGGCTCCGGTGACCCGCGCCCCGCTGCCGGACGACCGGCTCGGCACCGCACTGCTGCCGCTGCGCGTCGCCGGCAAGACCCCCGGGCAGCGCAGGGTGCTCGCCGCCGCCGAGCAGATGGTGGTCGCCCTGCGCTCCGTCTTCCCCTGCGACCCCCGCCCCGAGCGGATGCGGGACCCCGTCCGGGTCGGCACCGGACGGCTGCTCGGCGGCTGCGACAACCTCGCCGACGTCCTGTGGCGCACCCGCGCCGAGTGCGGACGCCGGTACGCCCTCCTCGTGGACGCGGTGCGCGCCGGATGCGCCGGGCCGGTCACCGGCCTGCTCGCCGAGCCGTACGACGCCGGCCGCCTGGTCCGCGCCCTCCTCGACCGGGGCGACGGCACCCGTACCGAGCTGCGGCGCCTCGGCGACGGCGAGCTGCGGTACGCCGCGCTCGCCCTGGTGCTGCTCACCGGGCCCGGTGTGCTGGAGGTCGACGCGCCCGGCGAGGTCCCGGCGGCGCTCCAGACCCTCACGGTCCTCGCCGACGGTTTGGACCGGGCGCTGGATCCGGTGCAGCGGGGCGAGCTGCTGCGCCTGGCGGCGCGGATGTGTGAGCGCGGGCACATCCGGCTGGTCGGGGCGGTGAGCGACGCCTCCTGGGCGGCGGGGGTGAGCGGGGTGACGGTGGTACACCTGGACCGTGACTGATCCGTACGACCTCGCGGGGCTCCAGCACCGGCTCGCCGAGTTCGCCGCCGCGCGGAACTGGCAGCCGTACCACACCCCGAAGAACCTCGTCGCCGCGCTCAGCGTGGAGGCGTCCGAACTCCTCGAGATCTTCCAGTGGTTGACGCCCGAGGAGTCCGCCCGCGTCATGGACGACCCGGACACCGCGCACCGCGTGAGCGACGAGGTCGCCGACGTCCTCGCGTATCTGCTCCAGCTGTGCGAGGTGCTCGGCGTCGACCCGCTGGCCGCGCTGGCCGCGAAGATCGACCGCAACGAGCGCAGGTTTCCGGTGGGGGAGCCGCCTCAGGGGTGAGGAGCCATCGACTCCGTTATTACTCTCCGTATCTGAAAAGTGAACTCCATCCGAATCGTTGTCGGCAGATTTCGGTCTTCCTCTGGCTTTTTGTCTCACACTCTTTCACTCTGGGTAGTGAACAAGGGAGTTCAACGGATGCGGACGCGTGGGCAGCGCGTCGGACAGACGGGGGCAGCGCATGGACGCTGTGCGGCTCATCGTGACAAGCAGGCGCGCCCTGGCCGCGGGCGGTGGCGTGCGGGAGCTGCTGACCGAGGTGTGGCAGGCGCAGGCTCTGGCTCAGGCGATCGGGAGCCGCCTCGCCGTCGTCGGCCCGCCCGAACTGCGGGGTGAGGCACTGGGGCTGACCGAGCTGGCGGGCCGTGGCTGCGGAGTGCTGGGCGCCCCGGAACTCGGCCCGGACGAACTGCGCGCGGCCCGGCTCACCGAGCTGGGCGAGACCCGCCCGGTCCTGCTGCACCTCGGCGGTCTGCTCGGCGAGGTCGGTATCGCCCTGGTGGGGCTCGCCAGCTCCGCGGACGACGAGGCGACGTACTGGCAGTGCATGGAGGCCATCGACGCGGCGGACGAGTCCCGCGACCGCGTCCTGGAGATGCTCCGCAAACTGACATCCCGCGACGAGGCGTTACCGGAGCGCGAGGCCGGCTGACACGACGGGCCCGCGGCAGTCACCTGCCGCGTCAGCCGCGGGCAGTCGCATGCCGCGTCAGCCGCGGGCAGTCGTGCCTCCCCCCAGTGCCTCAAGGGTCTGGGAGGTACCCCCAGGGCGGCACGGGTGGGCGGTGGGGGTACCTCCCGCTCGAGCGGAGCCGAGAGTGGGGGAGGCACCCCGTAAGCGCCAGGTCGCGCGCCCCCCGGCCCACTCCAATGCGGGGCACTTCGCAGGCGCCGCGCTGCAAACACCCCCGCAAGCGCCGACCCTCGCACGCAAGCGTGCAGGATGGAGCCATGGATCTTCGCATCTTCACCGAGCCCCAGCAGGGCGCCACCTACGACACCCTCCTCACCGTCGCCAAGGCAACAGAAGACCTCGGCTTCGACGCCTTCTTCCGCTCCGACCACTACCTCAGCATGGGCTCCGCCGACGGCCTGCCCGGCCCCACCGACGCCTGGATCACCCTCGCCGGCCTCGCCCGCGAGACCAAGCGCATCCGGCTCGGCACCCTGATGACCGCCGGCACCTTCCGCCTCCCCGGCGTGCTCGCCATCCAGGTCGCCCAGGTCGACCAGATGTCCGGCGGCCGTGTCGAGCTGGGCCTGGGCGCGGGCTGGTTCGAGGAGGAGCACAAGGCGTACGGCATCCCCTTCCCGAAGGAGAAGTTCGCCCGCCTCGAGGAGCAGCTGGAGATCGTCACCGGCCTGTGGGCCACCGAGACCGGCAAGACCTTCGACTACCACGGCACGTACTACGACCTCACCAGGTCCCCCGCGCTCCCCAAGCCGACCCAGCCCAAGGTGCCGGTGCTCATCGGCGGCCACGGCGCGACCCGCACGCCCCGCCTGGCCGCCCGTTTCGCCGACGAGTTCAACATGCCCTTCGCCTCGATCGAGGACACCGCGACGCAGTTCGGCCGGGTCCGCGACGCCGCTCGGGAAGCCGGCCGCGACCCGGGCGAGCTGGTCTACTCCAACGCCCTCGTCGTCTGCGTCGGCAAGGACGACCAGGAGGTCGCCCGCCGCGCCGCCGCGATCGGCCGCGAGGTCGACGAACTCAAGACCAACGGCCTGGCGGGCTCCCCCGCCGAGGTCGTCGACAAGATCGGCCGCTACGCCGAGACCGGCGCCGGCCGCATCTACCTCCAGGTCCTCGACCTGCACGACCTCGACCACCTGGAGCTGATCTCCGCCCAGGTCCAGTCCCAGCTGTCGTAGGCACGAGCACCGCGCCACCCGGGGCCGTCCGTACGGAACGGACGGCCCCGCCGCATGCGCCGGTAAATTCCCGGGGCATCCCCGACGGTTCCCGGTACGTTGGCACCACACGTCCGAATCCGGCGTGTCCCCCCAGCTCAGAAGGCGTTTCGAGGTGTAACCACCGTGTTCCTGACGATCAGTACCACCGGCTCCGCCGAGCGCCCGGCGACCGATCTCGGTTTCCTGCTGCACAAGCATCCCGAGAAGGCGCAGGCGTTCTCCACGTCCTACGGCACGGCCCACGTCCTCTACCCCGAGGCGGACGCCGAGCGCTGCACGGCGGCGCTGCTGCTGGAGGTGGACGCGGTGGCACTGGTCCGGCGCGGCAAGGGCAAGGGCCGCGGGGGTGCCCCCGACGCGGCACTCGCGCAGTACGTCAACGACCGCCCGTACGCGGCGTCCTCCCTGCTCGCCGTCGCGCTGAGCGGCGTCTTCTCCAGCGCGATGCGCGGTGTGTGCGCCGCCCGCCCGGAACTGCCGGGGCAACCGCGTCCGCTGCGTATCGAGGTGCCCGCGCTGCCCGCCCGCGGCGGCGCCGAACTCGTCCGCCGGCTCTTCGAGCCGCTCGGCTGGACGGTCACCGCCGAGCCCGTGGCCCTGGACGCCGAGTTCCCCGAGTGGGGCGACTCGCGGTACGTACACCTGGTCCTGGAGGCGGCGACGCTCACCCTCGCCGAGGCCCTGCGCCACCTCTACGTACTGCTCCCCGTCCTCGACGACGCCAAGCACTACTGGGTCTCCTCCGACGAGGTCGACAAGCTGCTGCGCGCCGGTGAGGGCTGGCTGCCCGCGCACCCGGAGCAGAAGCTGATCACCAGCCGCTACCTGTCCCGCCGCTGGTCGCTGACCCGCCAGGCCATGGAGCGACTCGAGCTGGTCCGGCTGGCCGAGGTGGACGACAGCGACGTCGAGGAGATCGACAACGCCGTGGCGGCGGAGTCCGAGTCCGAGTCCGAGGAGAAGCCGACCCCGCTCGCCCTGCAGCGGCGGGAGGCGATCCTCGCCGCGCTCCGCGCCTGTGGCGCCGCCCGGGTGCTCGACCTCGGCTGCGGCCAGGGCCAGCTCGTCCAGGCACTGCTCAAGGACCCGTCCTTCACCGAGATCGTCGGCGTCGACGTGTCGATGCGGGCGCTCACCATCGCCTCCCGGCGGCTCAAGCTGGACCGCATGGGGGAGCGGCAGGCGGCGCGCGTACAGCTCTTCCAGGGCTCGCTCGCGTACACCGACAAGCGGCTCAAGGGGTACGACGCCGCCGTGCTCAGCGAGGTGATCGAGCACCTCGACCTGCCCCGGCTGCCCGCCCTGGAGTACGCGGTGTTCGGCGCGGCCCGCCCCCGCACGGTCCTCGTGACCACCCCCAACGTCGAGTACAACGTGCGCTGGGAGACCCTCCCGGCCGGGCACGTCCGGCACGGCGACCACCGCTTCGAGTGGACCCGCGAGGAGTTCCGCGCCTGGGCGGCCGAGGTGGCCGAACGGCACGGATACGGGGTGGAGTTCGTGCCCGTCGGGCCGGACGACCCCGAGGTCGGACCGCCCACCCAGATGGCCGTGTTCACGGCCGGGACCGTGAAGGAGGAGAAGGCCGCATGACCGCCACCGCCGAGACCCCGCAGCCGCGGGGCCGTACCCTGCCCGTCACCGACCTCTCCCTCGTGGTGCTCGTCGGCGCCTCCGGCTCGGGCAAGTCCACCTTCGCCCGCCGCCACTTCAAGCCGACCGAGGTCATCTCCTCCGACTTCTGCCGCGGTCTGGTCGCCGACGACGAGAACGACCAGAGCGCGAGCCGGGACGCCTTCGACGTGCTGCACTACATCGCCGGCAAGCGGCTGGCCGCGGGCCGCCGCACCGTCGTCGACGCGACCAACGTGCAGCAGGACGCCCGGCGGCAGCTGATCGAGCTGGCCAGGAAGTACGACGTCCTGCCGATCGCCGTCGTGCTCGACGTCCCCGAGAACGTGTGCGCCGAGCGCAACGCCACCCGCACCGACCGCGCCGACATGCCCCGCCGGGTCATCCAGCGCCACACCCGCGAACTCCGCCGCTCCCTGCGTCACCTGGAGCGCGAGGGCTTCCGCAAGGTGCACGTGCTGCGCGGTGTGGAGGAGGTGGAGCACGCCACCGTCGTCACCGAGAAGCGGTTCAACGACCTCACCCACCTCACCGGCCCCTTCGACATCATCGGTGACATCCACGGCTGCGCGGCCGAACTGGAGGCGCTGCTCGGCAAGCTGGGTTACGTCGACGGCGTGCACCCCGAGGGCCGCACCGCCGTCTTCGTCGGCGACCTCGTCGACCGCGGCCCGGACAGCCCCGGCGTGCTGCGCCGCGTGATGGCCATGGTGAAGGCGGGCGACGCGCTGTGCGTGCCCGGCAACCACGAGAACAAGTTCGGCCGTTACCTCAAGGGCCGCAAGGTCCAGCACACCCACGGACTCGCCGAGACCATCGAGCAGATGGACGAGCAGAGCGAGGAGTTCCGCGCCGAGGTGCGGGAGTTCATCGACGGACTGGTCAGCCACTACGTCCTCGACGGCGGCCGGCTGGTGGTCTGCCACGCCGGTCTGCCGGAGAAGTACCACGGCCGCACCTCCGGCCGGGTCCGCAGCCACGCCCTCTACGGCGACACCACCGGCGAGACCGACGAGTTCGGCCTGCCCGTGCGCTACCCGTGGGCGGAGGACTACCGCGGCCGGGCCGCCGTCGTCTACGGCCACACCCCCGTCCCGGAGGCGACCTGGCTCAACAACACCATCTGCCTGGACACCGGCGCCGTCTTCGGCGGCAAGCTCACCGCGCTGCGCTGGCCGGAGCGGGAGCTGGTGGACGTACCGGCCGAGCGGGTCTGGTACGAGCCGACCCGCCCGCTGCGCACCGAGGCCCCCGGCGGCCACGACGGCCGTCCGCTGGACCTGGCGGACGTGCACGGCCGCCGCTTCGTCGAGACCCGGCACCACGGCCGGATATCGGTCCGTGAGGAGAACGCCGCCGCGGCCCTGGAGGTGATGAGCCGCTTCGCGGTCGACCCGCGCCTGCTGCCGTACCTCCCGCCGACCATGGCCCCCACCGCCACCTCGCACCTCGACGGCTACCTGGAGCACCCGGTCGAGGCGTTCGCCCAGTACGAGCGGGACGGCGTCGCCCGGGTCGTGTGCGAGGAGAAGCACATGGGCTCCCGCGCGGTCGCCCTGGTCTGCCGCGACGCCGACGTGGCCGCGGGGCGCTTCGGCGCCACGGGAGGCCCGACCGGCTCGCTCTACACCCGCACCGGCCGTCCCTTCTTCGACGACACCTCCGTCACGGAGGAGATCCTCGGCCGGCTGCGCACGGCCGTCACCGAGGCCGGTCTCTGGGAGGAACTCGACACGGACTGGCTGCTGCTGGACGCGGAACTGATGCCGTGGTCGCTGAAGGCGTCCGGGCTGCTGCGCTCCCAGTACGCGGCGGTCGGCGCCGCCTCCGGCGCGGTCTTCCCGGGCGCCCTGGCCGCCCTGGAGGGCGCCGCGGCCCGCGGTGTGGAGGTGAAGGACCTGCTGAACCGCCAGCGGGAACGCGCCGACTCCGCCGCGGCGTTCACCGACGCGTACCGCCGCTACTGCTGGACCACCGACGGCCTGGACGGCGTCCGTCTGGCCCCGTTCCAGATCCTCGCCGTCCAGGGCCGCAGCCTCGCCGCCCTGCCCCACGACGAGCAACTCGCCCTCATCGACCGCCTGGTCGAGCACGACACCACCGGACTGCTGCAGACCACCCGCCGCCTCTACGTCGACACCGCCGACCCCGAGTCCGTGCGCGCCGGAGTCGACTGGTGGCTGGAGATGACCGGACGCGGCGGCGAGGGCATGGTCGTCAAGCCGGTCGGCGCCCTGGTGCACTGGGGGTCCCCCCGCTCGAGCGGAGCCGAGAGTGGGGGAGAGAAGGGCCGCCCGGTGCAGCCCGGCATCAAGTGCCGGGGCCGCGAGTACCTGCGGATCATCTACGGCCCCGAGTACACCCGCCCGGAGAACCTGGCCCGCCTGCGCAACCGCTTCCTCAACCACAAGCGCTCCCTCGCCCTGCGCGAGTACGCCCTCGGCCTGGAGGCCCTGGACCGCCTCGCCGGAGGAGAGCCGCTGTGGCGGGTCCACGAGCCGGTCTTCGCCGTACTGGCCCTGGAGTCGGAGCCGGTGGACCCGAGGCTGTGACAGGCACGTGTCGCATCGGTGGTGAATGAATCCGGCCGAGTGCCACCCGCAAGGGGGACTCGGCCGGACTTCGTTCCTCCGTGCCTCACATGTCCCTGGTTAACCATCACTTGCCGTGCTAACTTCGCAGGTCGGTCAGGCAGGCGAACCGACTCATGGGGGAAAAGTCGGTGGAGAAAGGCGAGGGTTTCGGCGGCTCCGACGGCGGGGTGCCGCGCGCGCAGGGTCTGGAACTGCTGTCCCGGCTCACCGGTGCCCTGTGCGAACTGGGCTGCATGGAGGACGCCCAGGGGCGCGTCCAGTTCGCGACCGTGCTCGGCGAACAGCTGGCCCGCACGGTCGACGTACGCGGCGTACGGCTCCGCGAGGACGTCGTGGTCATGGTGCGTGCCGCGCTGAGCGTGGCGAGCGGCGAACGCGTGCTGGTGAATGTGGTCGAGCTCTTCGAAGGGGCCGCGCCGGCCGACGAACTCAAGCGGCTGCTCGCCCCCGCCGTGCCGCCCCAGGACACCGTCTCCCTCCCCGGTCCGCTCTCCGGCCACGACATCGGCACGGCCCACGCCCTGCTGGCCGACGCCAAAGGGGAGTTGTCCGCGATACGGCTGCGGGACAGGCTCGCCGAGGAACTCAACGGCCTTTACCTGCCCGCCGGACTCTCGCCCGAACAGCTTCTGGCGCACACCCTGGAATGGAACGTGCAACCGGACGGGTTACCACCCGCGGTGCTCCTGGTCGACGTGGCCGCCTCCCTCGCCGCGTCACCCGGTCACCGCGGAGCCCTCCTCAAGTGGGTCGACGGCTGGGCCCAGCGCTCGGGCCTGACGGCGGCGGTGGCACAGCACCGGAGCGCCCGCCGGGAGACCGTCAACGATCCGGACATCCCCTGCTGTCTCATCGTCGCCGTGGAACCCGCTCGTGACGGCTCCGGCGACATCGTCGTACGTCCCTGGCTGAACACCGTCCCCGGTCACTGGGACCCGCAGCCCGGCGAGCCGGCCGTCACCACCCTGGACGGCCTCGGCCAGGCCGTCGAACACGCCCTCCAGCAAGGTGCCCGGCTCTGGTCCACCCCGCCCGACCAGGACCCGGTCGGGCGCGAACAGCCCACGTACGTCGAGTTCGTCCTCCCGTACGACCTCCTCAATCACGACGTGGCGGGGCTGAGGTTCAGGACCGGCCACGGCCGGCCGCTGCCGCTCGCCCTGAAGTACGGGGTGCACCTGCGCAGTCTGGAGCGGATGCGCACCGACGACGCGGTGGTCCGGCAGCAATGGCGCGATCGCTGGCACAGACTGCGGCAGCACGGTGTCACGGTGCACGGCTGGACGGGCGCGGACGCCCAACAGCTCGACGCCTGGCAGACCGCGCTCGCCGGGGAGTCCGCACGCACCGCCGTGGTACTCGACGCACCCGCCGACACGCCCGCCCTGGAAGCACTCAAAGCCGCCATCGCGGAAGGCATCTCCCTCGCCATATGGGACCGTCGGGGTGCCTTCGCCGAGGAGCGGCGCGAGGTCGTCACCGCGGTGTTCGCCTCCGTACCGATCGCGGCGCAGATCCCCATGGCCATCCACCGGCTGCGCAGGAAAGCCGTCGATCCCGCGCAGAGCCCCGATCTGCTCGGGCGTCATATCGCCTTTTTCTGGGACGATCCGACACGACTGGTCGACATCCACACCGACGACGGCGATCTCGCCAACGAGGAGGCACCGGCATGACCGCGCAGGAGGAGCAGACGGTCCCGGACGGCTGGCGGATCTTCCATGCCACAGGCCGGTCTCCCGCCGCCGCCGTGGAACTGCCCGAGCCCCCGCCCTGGCGCCGGTTCGGCGGTGGCCCGCCCCAGTCCGCGCCGCCCGACGACCCGGACGGGGCGCTGCGCAGGCTGGGCCCCGACGGGATCGCCCCGCAGCTGGGTTCCGAGGAGATCAACACCGTCAACGCCGCATTGCTGCTGCGCCGGCCGCTGTTGATCACGGGGCCTCCTGGAATCGGCAAGTCCACCCTCGCTTATCTGATCGCGCGGGAACTGGGGCTCGGCCGGGTGCTGGAGTGGAACATCGTCAGCCGTACCACCCTGCGCGACGGCCTGTACGTCTACGACGCCATGGGGCGCGCCCAGGCCATCGCCGCCTGGCAGGCGGGACTGCGGGACGCGGTGGCATCCGGTGCCGACGGGGCGGAGGACGCCGAGAGTTCTCTGACGGAACGTCAAAACAGGCCGCTAATCGGGGATTTCATCACGCTCGGGCCACTGGGGACCGCTCTGCTGCCCTACCATCGTCCCCGTGTGCTTCTTGTCGACGAGCTCGACAAGAGCGACATCGACCTGCCGAACGACCTGTTGCACGTCTTGGAGAACGGAAGCTATGACGTCCCGGAGCTGGTCCGTGACGCCGCCGACACCGCGAGCGTCCACACCAGCGACCCCGGCATCCGTGCCGTACTGCGGCAGGGGCGGGTCGAGTGCCGGGAGTTCCCCGTCGTGGTGATCACCAGCAACGGGGAGCGGGAGTTCCCGGCCGCGTTCCGCAGGCGCTGCCTGCCCCTGGAACTCCGTATGCCCACCCGCGAACAGCTCCTCGCCATGGTGAGCCGGCATCTCGGGGAACGCCCGCGGCACAGCGAGGACCTGGTGGACCTGTTCCTCCAGCGCGTCCGGGCCGGGGGCACGCACTCCCTGGACCAGTTACTCAACGCTGTCCAGATCACTACCATGGGTGGTTTCCAGGTCGACGGGAACGGGCGTAAGCTCGTGGAAATGCTGCTCCGCGACCTCGCGAAGGGCCGCTGAATGGACAACGGCTTTCCCAGGGAGCGCGCGTCCGGACCCGGCGACGGCGGCCCCGAATCGGGGGCGTCGCCTCCCTCGGTGCTTCCCGAGTCCGTCGAATGCGCGAGTGAGGTCGGAGGCTCCGCCGCCGCTGCCCCGCCCCGGCGCGTCCTGACCCATGACCAGCCGCTCCCGTGGCCGGACGGCGAGGACCGGGAGTCACCGCGGTGGCAGGAGGTCGCCGACGCGGTGTGGCTCGCCGCGTACTGGAACCGTCACGGCGGCCCCGCCGGTGCGGGACCGGAAGCAGCGCCGGATCCGGACGCCCACCCGGCCGAGGGCGCCGTGAAAACGGTCACGACATCCCGCACCGAGGACGAACCGGAACCCGCGACGCCCTCCAAGCGTGCGGATTCAGCCGATCTCACGACCGGCTCCGGTCTTCCCGCACAGCTCCCGCCCGACCGGCCCGGCACCCCGGACCGCGTCGGACCGGCCGCCTCCGTGGACGCGGCCGGGGCTCCCGCACCGGCGCGTGATCCGCTCCTCGGCGGCGGCGGGCTCTTACCGCACCCCGAGGGCGCCGCCACCCTCCACGTCGGCCGCCCCCTGCTGCCCGACGCCAACCTGCCGCAGTACGGACCCGGCCGCCGCACCGCCCTGCTCGCCCGCGCCCTGCACCTGCTCGCCCGCCGCGTACCCTCCCGCGACACCCTGGAGCTCGACGAGGAGACCACCGCCGAGCAAGGACTCGCCGACGGCATGTGGATGCCGTTCCTCCGCCCCGCCCGCACCTCCGCGTTCGATCTGGTACTGCTCGCCGACGACGCGCCCACCATGAGGATCTGGGAGGAGACGGTGGCCGGCCTCGCCGAGGCCGCCGAACACAGCGGCGCCTTCCGCAGCGTCCGTACCCTCAGGGTCACCCTCCCGCGGACCGGAACGGCCGCCCTGCACTGGGCCAGCGGCGGCGCCGTCGCGGACCCGTCCGAGCTCTTCGACGGCCGGGGCGGCCGGATCTTCCTCGCCGTCACCGACGGACTCGCCCACGGCTGGGCCGCCCCCGCCGCCGACGTCCTGCTGAACCGGCTCGCCCGCTCCGGCCCGACCGCACTGGTCCATCTGCTCCCGCCCCACCTTCGCCACCGCACCTCGCTCTACCCCCACCCGGCGGTCCTGGAGGCCGGTGGCTTCGGCACGCCCAACGACTGCCTCGGGCACGGGGCGCCACCAGGCGGTGCCAACCCCCTGCGCCCGCTGCCCGAGGTGGCCGACGACTTCCTGCCCGTCCCGGTGCTCTCCCTCAAACCCGGCTCCGTCGCCGCCTGGGCCGACCTCGTGACCGGCGAGCGAGGAGTACGCCGTGACCTGCCCGTCGTCCTCGCGGGCACCCTCACCAAAGGTACGCCCGCCCCCGGTCTGCGCGCCCCGCGCTTCCCGCGCGCCGCGGCCGCCGCCGTGCGCCGCTTCCTGACGCTCGCCACGCCCGCGGCGCGCCGTCTCGCCACTCAACTGGCCGCCGTCCCGTTCGAGTTCGACCTGGTGGAACAGCTACGGCGCCGGGTCATGCCGGAGACCGGCCCCGACCACCTCGCCGAGATCCTCATGGGCGGACTGATCGACTGGGACGGCGGGGGCGAGGGCCGCCCCGATTTCGCCGACGGCGTCCGTGAGGCATTGCTGGCCACCACCACCCGGTCCCAACTCGCGCTCACCGTCAGTGTGGTGGGCGACCTGCCGGCCGCCGGCGAGCGGGGCGTCGCGCTGCGCGCCGCGCTGCACGACCCGGTCGGCGCCACGTTGCCCGATCCGGCCGAGCCCGGCTGGCGGCGCAGTGAACTCGCCGTGATGCGGGCCCTCTCGGGTCCCTACTCCGAACGGGCGAACCGCATCGAACCCGATGTCTCCAGGCTCCTGCCCCACACGGCCGAACGGGTGTCCGCGGAACCATCCGGAAGCGTGAAAGACCCGGAGGGCGGCGAGTTCCCCGACGACCAGGACGGGAGGCATCCAGCGTCGGACGTTCGCGTCACACCTGGAGACACCGTGCCGAGCCTGGTGACCGAGATCCCAAACGAAGCCCCGGAGGCTGAGCCGCTCATGCAGAGCACCACGACCGCACCGCCGGCCATCATGGTGAACGTTCCCCTCAGGAACACTTCGTTCGTCGGCCGCCAGGCGCTGCTGAGGGCCGTGGAGGAGCAGCTCGAGGCCCAGGACACCGCGGCCGTGCTGCCGCACGCGCTGCACGGCCTCGGCGGCGTGGGCAAGTCCCAGCTGGCCCTGGAGTACATCTACACCCACCAGCACAGCCACAACGTGATCTGCTGGATCCCCGCGGAGCGGGAGAGCCTCATCCTGACCGCGCTCTCCGGTCTCGCCACCCGGCTGGGCGTCGCCCAGCCGGGACAGGAGGGCACCGCCAACACGTCGGTCCAGACCGTCCTGGACGCGCTGCGCTCCGGTGAGCCCTACGACAAGTGGCTGCTGGTCTTCGACAACGCCGAGAACATCGACGTGGTCCGCCAGTACTTCCCGACCAGCGGCCCCGGCAAGGTCATCGTCACCTCACGGAACCGGTCCTGGGAACGGGTGGCGACCCCGCTCCCGGTGAGCGTGTTCGAGCGCGAGGAGTCCGTCGAGCTGCTCCAGAAGCGCTCACCCGACCTCTCGGCCCAGGACGCCGACCGCCTCGCCGACGCCCTCGGCGACCTGCCGCTCGCGGTGGAGCAGGCCGGTGCCTGGCGAGCGGTCACCGGCATGCTCGTCGACGAGTACCTCACCCTGCTCGCCGAACGCAGCCCCGAGATCCTCGACCTCGACCCCGCTCCCGACTACCCGGTCTCCGTCGCCGCCGCCTGGGACATCTCGCTGGAGCGGATCAAGGAGAACAACCCCGGCGCCCGCCAGCTCCTCGACATCTGCGCCAGCATGGCCCCCGAGCCCATTCCGCGGTCCATGCTGCGCGGCGGCCGGGGCGTCAACATCACGCCCGAGGTGGACCCGCTGCTGCGGGAGTCGATCAAACTCAACCGGGCCGTCCGCGACCTCAACCAGTTCTCCCTGATCAAGACCGATCCCCGGACCGACACCCTGCAGATGCACCGCCTGCTGCAGACGGTGCTTCTCGCCAAGCTCGACCAGGAGCAGCGCGGCCGGATGAGGGACGCCGCCCACCAGTTGCTCTCCGCCGCCAAACCGGGCCACTACGCCTCGTCGCAGGAATGGCCCGACTACCAGGCGCTGCTGCCGCACATCCTCACCTCCCAGGCGGTCACCAGCTCCGACACCTATGTGCGGGAGCTCGTCTCCGACACCGTGTTCTTCCTCTACTACTGGGGTGACCACGAAGGGGCCGCGAACCTCGGCCGCCAGGCGTACAACGCCTGGCTCGCCGCCTCCGGCGAGGAGAACATCCACGTCATCCGCATCACGAAGATCTTCGCCTTCGCCCTGCGCCAGATCGGCCAGATCGGCGAGTCCATCCCGCTGACCGAGAAGGCCCTGGAGGTCTCCCGGCGTATCGAGGTCGAGCCCGAGGACCTCATCGACTCCTTGTGCGAGATGGCCGACGCACGCCGTTACCAGGGTCGGTTCGCGGAGGCACGGGACCTCGGCAAGGAGGCCACCGAGCTGGCGCGTTCCATGTTCGGTCCCGAGGACCCGATCACCCTGCGGGCCACCCACAGCTGGGGGGTCGACCTGCGGCTGTGCGGGCAGTTCGACGAGGCGCTGCCCCTGGACCAGGAGAACGCCCGGCAGCGTGAACACATGTTCGGCCCCGACAACCTCCTCACGCTCAACACCCTCAACGGCCTCTCCATCGACATGCGGGAGAGCGGCGACTACCCGGGCGCCCGGAGCTTCCAGGAGGACGTCTACCGCAGGGCCAGCGAAGCCTTGGGCGAGCAGCGCCCGCTCACCCTGCGCGTGGCCCGCAACCTCGCCGTCTGCTACCGCCGGGACGGGGCGCTCGACGAGGCGCTGAAGCTCTCGGAGGAGACCCTGCGCCGCTTCGTCGCCCGCTACGGCCCCGTTCACGCGGACTCGCTCTCCACGGCGATCAACCTCTGCGTCGACCGGCGCCTCGCCGGGGGCTCCGACGACCTCGAGAAGTCGCGTGAGCTCGGCGAGGAGACCGCGCGGGGCTACGCGTCGCTGCTGGGCGAGGACCACGCGTACACCTTGCTGGCCAAGGCGAACCTCGCCGCCACCCTGCGCATGATGGGCGCTGTGGACAGCGCCGCGGAACTGGAGGACGACGCGTCCCGCAGACTGGTGGCCACCCTGGGACCCGAGCACGTGATGACCCGGACCGTCGACATCGGCCGGGCCAACACCGCTTACGCACGGCTGGACTTCGACCGCGCGTACGAGATCGACGAGGCCAATCTGGCGGGGCTCACCGTGGTCGCCGGCGCGGAACACCCGCTGACCCTGTCCTGCACCGCGAACCTCGCTCTCGACCTGCGCGGTCTCGGCCGGGGCGCGGAGGCGGACCAGATGAAGAGCAAGGCGGTGGAGGGCTTCACCCGGGTGGTCCGCGCCGGCCACCCCTGGCTGGAGGCGGCCCGCCTGAACCACCGTATCGAGTGCGACATCGCCCCCATGCCGCTGTAGCGGGGGGCACGGGCCGGCCGGAGCGGCGCGATCGCCGCCCCGGCCCGGTGTCAGCCCAGGTCCGCCGCCGGAGCGGTGCGTGTGTCGTCCCGCTCGGAGGGCGGGGGCGGCAGGTCGGCCGGGTCGTCGGTCCGACCACGCGGACGCCGTTCGGCCAGGCGGCGGGCCAGGTGCAGGAGCGGCTGGGTGAAGAGTGTGGTGGCCAGGGCCATGAACACCAGGATGCTGTAGAGCCGGTCGCTCAGCAGGCCCGCGTGCAGGCCCGCGTCGAGGGCGATCAGCTCGGTGAGACCGCGGGCACTCATCAGGATGCCCACGGTGTACGCGTCGTGCCGGTCCAGGCCGCCCAGCCGGGCCGCCGCCGCACCGCTGCCGATCTTCGTCACCGCGGCCAGCGCGGTCACCACCAGCACGGCGACCCATCCCGTGGCCCCCATGCCGTTCAGCACGACGGCCTGACCCGAGACCACGAAGAAGAACGGGAGCAGCAGCGAGCTGACGTCGTGCAGGGGCCGCAGCAGATCGGGATCGAGCCGGTCGTCCGGCTCCCGGGGTGTCACCACACCCGCCAGCAGCGCACCGAAGATCACATGCAGCCCCAGGGAGTGCGTCACCCAGGCCGACCCGAGGGCGAAGCCGATGAGCAGCGCCATCCGCAGCGAGGGCTCCATGCGCGTCCGCCACAGCAGCCGGCGCAGCACCGGCCGGGCCGCGAGGAGCATCCCGGCGAGGAAACCGGCCGCGATCGCCACCCGCCACGGCCACCCGAGCGTGTGGTCGCCGCCGTTCTCCAGCAACGCCCCGGCCAGTACCGTCCAGCAGACCACGTCGAGCAGGCCGGCGGCCGAGACCGCCACCACGCCGGGCACCGTCCGGGCCAGTCCGTTCTCCCGCACTATGGCCGTCAGTACGGGTACGGCCGTGACCGACAGGGCGATCCCGGCGAACACCACGGTCGACGGAGACGGATCGCGTGGCATGCCGAGGGCCCGGAGACGGTCCCAGAACAGCAACGCGCACCCGCCGCCCACCAGCATCGGCACCAGGAACGAGGCCAGCGCCACCGTCACCGCGGTACGCGCCCGGTCGCCCAGCAGCTTCAGATCCAGCTCGTAGCCCACCGCGAACAGGAACACCACCAGGGCGAACTGTGCGAAGCCGGTCAGGGCCGTATCGATCTCCTCGGGGAACAGCGTCTCGTACGCGCCGGGTACCGCACTGCCGAGGAGGGAGGGGCCAAGCGCTATCCCCGCCGTCAGCTGGCCGACGATGTACGGCTGCCCCAGCTTTCGTGCAGCCCAGCCCGCCGCGTGCGCGGCCACCAGGATCAGGGCCGAGGCCCCCACGAAGTGCGCGATCAGCGCGTCAGGGCTCATGTGTCCCCCTGTGGTCCGGTTGTTCAGCCGGCCGAGCGGCCGCCGATGAGTCGTCGCACGCTTGCGCGAGGTCAACTTCCTCAGGATAGAGGTGATCTGACAGGGCATCGGGTGTTGTACACACGCTTGACCCGAGTCACAGGAGGCATACCGGTAGCGGTCGTGCCCGGCCATGGGACCAGGGTGCATTCGTCCGCCACATGTGCTGCCGTGCGCCGTCGGTGCGCCCTCGGGTTCGGCGGTTGCGGGCACCGCACTCCTGGGCCGCTGATCCGGAGGGACTGTTTCCGGCCGTACGGGCGCGTCTCGCGGCCCTCAGGGAAGCGAGCCGTTCTCCGCGGTACCCGCGATCCGGCGGTCCCGCCCCGTGCGGACCGGGATGCCGCCTCCGGCCGGCCGACGCCGCCGAGGGCTCCCGCGTCCCGGGAATCCGCCTCGTCACAGGCTGACGTGCGTCACGGCGAGGCCGGCTTCGAACGCTCCTCCCCGCCGGCCTCCGAGCAGGGGCAGGAGGGACCGATTCCCTTCACCGTCCGCGCAGTTGATGATGATCGGGTGGCGTGATCGTACGGTTTTCGATGCGGTCCTGAATGGTCATGATGAATCCAAGGACACGGGGCATCGAGTGCCACCGTGCGAGAAGGGGGACGCACCTTGCATCAGCCGGCCGCTCAGCGCAACGCCGAAACCGCAGCACGGGAGTCGGACCTGGCGGATCTTGCGGCACTGCCCCTGACCGCCTTGGACGGCCTCGCTCCCCTCGCCCCCGGCACCCGTCTTCTCGTAGAGGTTCTCCGGTCCCGCGGCAGCATCCGGGGCGGCGGCGAGCCCGGCCGGGCCGAGTAGAGCCGCCCGCCGTGCCGGGAGCGCCCCACCGGGTTCCCGCATGCCCGCCCACCGACCGGAGGCCCGGTAATGAACAGCGAGCAGCGCCCCAGCCCGTTCCGCATGCCCGCCCCCCTCTTCGCGGAACTCGCCGCCGGCGGCCACTCCGCCGAGGCCGTCGCCTTCCTCGAACAGGGCGAGCGCGCACGCCGGTTGCTGCTGCTGCGCACCCTGCTGAAGCAGCTCTGGGACCTGCCCACCCCCCTCACCCCGGTCGCGGACGCCTGGCGGGTGTTCAAGGAGGCGGCGGAGCGGGCGCCCGAGCCGGTCGAGCGGCTGCTGCTCGCCCCGACGACCGGCGCCTGGATCGCGCACATGCTGCGCCGGGCGCACGGCACCGCGACCGGGCCGCGGCTGTGGGTGGAGGCGGCCAGGCTGAACACCCTCGCGGTGGTCGCCGCGCTGCACGCCGGCACGGAAACGGTCCTGCGCGTTCCGCTGGACGACGGCGCGCTGCACCTGCCGGGTCTGGGACTGGCCCGGCTCCCGGACGGGGCGGCCGGTCTGTCGGCGGGCAGGGCGAGCACCCGAGCCGGGGAGCTGACCCTGACCGGTCCGGGACGCGACGGCCGGCGGTCGAGCCTGACCTGCCGCCCCGCGCCCGTGCCGGTGGACGGGGCACCGCCCGCCGACGACCCCCGCTGGCTCCCCCTCCGCACCCTCACGGTCGGCCCCGTCGCCGTACCCCTGGAGGACCTGGACCCCTACCGCGACCTCGACGACCCCGTACCGCCCGCCCGGCTGGACGCCGACGAGGCCACGGCCTGGCAGCGGCTGTTCGACGAGGCCGCCGCGATCCTCGCGACCGGGAAGGGCACGGGGCCCGGACGGCTCGACCCCGCCGTGATCCGGGCCGTCGTCCCGTGGGCCCGCACCGGCCTCCTGCCCCCGCCGCCCCCCGACGTCCGCGTGTCGGCGTCCAGCGGCGACTCCTACGGCGCGATGGTCATCGCCCGTCCCTCCTCGTCGCTCGCCCTGGCCGAGGCGCTGGTCCACGAGTTCCAGCACAGCAAGCTCGCCGCGCTGATCCACCTCTTCCCGCTCCTGCGCGACGACCGCGCGGAGCGCTACTACGCCCCGTGGCGCCCCGACCCGCGCCACCTCACCGGTCTGCTGCACGGCGCCTACGCCTTCACCGGCGTCGCCGGGTTCTGGCGGGACCGGATGTCCGACCCGGAGCACGCCGGGACGGCCGCCTACCACTTCGCGCTGCGCCGCACGCAGAGCAGGCTCGTCGTGCGCACCCTCCTCACCAGCGGACGCCTCACCGAGACCGGGCACGCCCTGGTCACCGGTCTCGCCCGGACCCTGGACACCTGGCTGCGCGAGCCCGTGCCCCCGGCCGCCCTGACCCGGGCCCGCACCGCCGCCGCCCTGCACCGCACCGAGTGGCGCCTGCGCAACGTCGCCCCGACCGCACCGGCCGAACGTCCGGGTGATCCCCTCCGCCTCCGCCCCGACCGCGCCCCCTGGCCCGACGTCCGCACCCACGCCTTCGCCCTCCCGCCCGCCGACCCCCGCACCCCCGACGAACACCTCGCCGCCGGGAACGCCGCCGCCGCGTTCGCCGGGTACGACGACGACCTGGCCCGCGATCCCGGTGACCCGCACCTCCTCGCCGGGTGGATCGTCGCCCGGGCCGGGCTGGACCGCGGGCCCGGGGCCCGGCGGCTGCTGGCCCGGCCCGAGTCGATCCGGTCCGGACGCGGTGGCTGACGGAAGCGGATTTCCGGAAGCCGGGAACCCGGGGACAGGGGTGAACACGTGCCCGGACGGTCAGGATGAAAGGCATGACCTACCACGTCGACTCCGAGGCCGGCCGGCTCCGCCGCGTCATCCTGCACCGGCCCGATCTCGAGCTCAAAAGGCTCACCCCCAGCAACAAGGACGCCCTGCTCTTCGACGACGTGCTCTGGGTGCGCCGGGCGCGCGCCGAGCACGACGGGTTCGCCGACGTCCTGCGCGACCGCGGCGTCGTCGTCCACCTCTTCGGCGACCTGCTCGCCGAGACGCTGGACGTCCCGGCGGCCCGCGCCCTCGTCCTGGACCGCGTCTTCGACGAGAAGGAGTACGGCCCGCTGGCCACCGACCACCTCCGCGCCGCGTTCGAGACCCTCCCGGGGCCCGAGCTGGCCGAGGTGCTGATCGGCGGGATGACCAAGCGGGAGTTCCTGGACGCCCACCCCGAGCCGACCTCCGTGCGCTTCCACGCCATGGAGCTCGACGACTTCCTGCTCGGCCCGCTGCCCAACCACCTCTTCACCCGCGACACCTCCGCCTGGATCTACGACGGTGTCGCCATCAACGCGATGCGCTGGCCGGCCCGGCAGCGCGAGACCGTGCACTTCGAGGCGATCTACCGGCACCACCCGCTGTTCCGCGCGGAGCCCTTCCACGTCTGGTCCGAGGGGCAGGCCGACTACCCGTCCACCATCGAGGGCGGGGACGTGCTGGTGATCGGCAATGGCGCGGTGCTGATCGGGATGAGCGAGCGGACCACCCCGCAGGCGGTGGAGATGCTCGCGCACAAGCTGTTCGCGGCCGGTTCCGCCGAGACCATCGTCGCGCTCGACATGCCGAAGCGGCGTGCCTTCATGCACCTCGACACCGTGATGACCATGGTCGACGGCGACACCTTCACCCAGTACGCGGGGCTCGGCATGCTCCGCTCGTACACCATCGAGCCGGGCGCGGGGGACAAGGAGCTGAAGGTCACCGACCATCCGCCGGAGCACATGCACCGCGCGATCGCCGCCGCGCTGGGGCTCAGCGAGATCCGGGTGCTGACCGCCACCCAGGACGTCCACGCGGCCGAGCGCGAGCAGTGGGACGACGGCTGCAACGTCCTGGCCGTCGAACCGGGCGTCGTCGTCGCCTACGAGCGGAACGTCACCACCAACACGCACCTGCGCAAGCAGGGCATCGAGGTGATAGAGATCCCCGGCAGCGAGCTGGGCCGGGGCAGGGGCGGGCCGCGCTGCATGAGCTGTCCCGTCCAGCGGGACGCGGTGGAGGGCGTCGCACAGAAACACGCCGTATAGAAATACAAAAGTTCGTATACACTTCCAAGAGTTCCTGTCCCCCATCCCTGGAGCACCCCATGGCGACTGTCCCGACCGCCCTCGCCGGCCGCCACTTCCTCAAGGAGCTGGACTTCACCGCGCAGGAGTTCCTCGGCCTGCTGGAGCTGGCCGCCGAACTGAAGGCCGCCAAGCGGGCCGGGACCGAGCACCGTCACCTGCGGGGCAGGAACATCGCGCTGATCTTCGAGAAGACCTCGACGCGCACGCGCTGCGCGTTCGAGGTCGCGGCCGCCGACCAGGGCGCCTCCACGACGTACCTCGACCCGTCCGGCTCGCAGATCGGCCACAAGGAGTCCGTGAAGGACACCGCGCGGGTGCTGGGCCGGATGTACGACGGGATCGAGTACCGGGGGGACAGCCAGGCCAAGGTGGAGGAGCTCGCGGCGTACGCGGGGGTGCCCGTCTACAACGGGCTCACCGACGACTGGCACCCCACCCAGATGCTCGCCGACGTGCTCACCATGACCGAGCACAGCCCCAAGCCGCTCACGGACATCGCCTTCGCCTACCTCGGCGACGCCCGCTTCAACATGGGCAACTCCTACCTCGTCACCGCGGCCCTGCTGGGCATGGACGTCAGGATCGTCGCCCCGAAGGACTACTGGCCCGCCCGGGAGATCGTCGACCGGGCGCGGGAACTGGCCGCGTCGAGCGGGGCGCGCGTCACGCTCACCGAGGACGTCGCCGAGGGCGTCGCGGGCGCGGACTTCGTCGGCACGGACGTCTGGGTCTCCATGGGGGAGCCCAAGGAGGTCTGGGGCGAGCGGATCAAGGCCCTCGCCCCGTACGCGGTGACCATGGACGTCCTGCGCGCCACCGGCAACCCGGACGTCGGGTTCCTGCACTGCCTGCCCGCCTTCCACGACCTCGGCACCAAGGTCGGCCAGGAGATCTTCGAGACCCACGGCCTCACCTCCCTGGAGGTGACCGACGAGGTCTTCGAGTCGGCGCACTCGGTCGTCTTCGACGAGGCGGAGAACCGTATGCACACGATCAAGGCCGTCCTGGTCGCGACCCTCGCCTGAGCCCCCGCGTCCTGCTCAGACCGGGCGCCGCTGGCCCGGCAGCCGGAACCACACCGCCTTGCCGGACTCGGTGGGGCGGTGGCCGCAGGACGAGCTCAGGGTGCGGATCAGCAGCAGCCCGCGCCCGTGCTCCTGCCAGGGGTCGGGCACGCCGCGGGCCGGGCGGGTGAGGTCGCCGGGCGGCTCCGGGTCGGCGTCGTGCACCTCGACCTGACAGCCGGCCGGCAGCAGCCGCACCACCAGCTCTATCGGGCCGCTCCCGGAGGTGTGCTCCACGGCGTTGGCCACCAGCTCCGCCGTCAGCAGCTCCGCCGTGTCGCAGTCGGCGGCGTGCTCCCGCTCGGCCAGCGCCGTACGGACCAGCGCACGCGCCACGGGCACCGCCGCGGTGGTGTGCGGCAGCGCGACGCGCCAGGAGGTGGAGGCGGCGGGGGGTTCGTGCACGGCGAGTCCGTTCGTGGAGCGGGTGCTCCTGTTTTCAACCGTCCATGGTACGGCGCACCCGGTGCGGCCCTTCGAGGGGGCGGGCCCCGCCGCGCACGTGACGGCGCCCGAACAGCGTATCGCGTGGACGTGACGACGGTCACCGATGGGTGATAACTTCATGAGGCAGAGCTCACTGAGCAGCGCAGTGCCCGTCCTAGGAGGCCGCCCTCATGAGTCCCTTCACCGGCTCCGCCGCCCGCACCGACCGCTGGGAGCATCTGCGCGTCGACCTCGCCGACGGCGTCGCCACCGTCACCCTCGCCCGCCCCGACAAGCTCAACGCGCTCACCTTCGGCGCCTACGCCGACCTGCGCGACCTGCTCGCCGAGCTGTCCCGGGAGCGGGCCGTACGGGCCCTGGTGCTGGCCGGCGAGGGGCGCGGCTTCTGCTCCGGCGGCGACGTCGACGAGATCATCGGCGCGACCCTCTCCCTGGACACCGCGCAGCTCCTCGACTTCAACCGGATGACCGGCCAGGTGGTGCGGGCGGTACGGGAGTGCCCGTTCCCGGTGATCGCCGCGGTGCACGGAGTGGCGGCGGGCGCCGGCGCGGTCCTCGCCCTGGCCGCCGACTTCCGGGTCGCCGACCCCAGCGCCCGCTTCGCCTTCCTCTTCACCCGGGTCGGCCTGTCGGGCGGCGACATGGGCGCGGCGTATCTGCTGCCGAGGGTCGTCGGCCTGGGCCACGCCACCCGGCTGCTGATGCTGGGCGACACGGTGCGCGCACCGGAGGCCGAACGCATCGGCCTGATCAGCGCACTGGCCGACGAGGGCGGCGCGGACGAGGCCGCCCGGAACCTGGCCCGCCGCCTGGCCGACGGCCCGGCACTCGCGTACGCCCAGACCAAGGCCCTCCTCACGGCGGAGCTGGACATGCCCCTGTCGGCGGCGGTCGAACTGGACGCCTCGACCCAGGCCCTGCTCATGAACGGCGAGGACTACGCCGAGTTCCACGCGGCCTTCACGGAGAAGCGCCCACCGAAGTGGCAGGGGAGGTAGGGGGATGCGCTCGACCGACGGCACGCCCCACCCCCTCCGCGTGGCGATCATCGGCGGAGGCCCCGGCGGCCTCTACACCGCCGCGCTGCTCAAACGCCTGGATCCCGACCGTCAGGTCACCGTGTGGGAACGCAACGCCCCCGAAGACACCTTCGGCTTCGGCGTCGTCCTCTCCGACGAGACCCTGGGAGGGATCGAGCACGCCGACCCGGAGGTCTACGGAGCCCTCCGACGAGCCTTCGTCCACTGGGACGACATCGACATCGTCCACCGGAACACCCGCCACACCTCCGGAGGACACCGGTTCGCCGCCCTCGGCAGGCACCGCCTGCTGGAGATCCTGCACGAGCGCTGCCGCTCCCTCGGAGTCGACCTGCGCTTCCACACCGAGGCACCCGACCCGGCCCGGCTGGCGGAGACGTACGACCTGGTGGTGGCCGCCGACGGGGTGCACAGCGGAACGCGCGAGGCCTTCGCCCACGTGTTCCGGCCCCGGATCACCGCGCACCGCTGCCGCTACATCTGGCTGGCCGCCGACTTCGCCTTCGACGCCTTCCGTTTCGAGATCGCCGAGACCGAGCACGGTGTGATGCAGCTGCACGGCTACCCGTACGCGTCCGACGCCTCCACCGTGATCGTCGAGATGCGCGAGGAGGTGTGGCGCGCCGCCGGATTCGACGAGACGGACGAGAGCGAATCGGTCGAGCGCTGCGCCAAGATCTTCTCCGACGCGCTCGGCGGACGCCCGCTGAAGTCCAACGACTCGGCGTGGACCACCTTCCGCACGGTCGTCAACGAGCGCTGGTCGCACGGCAACGTCGTGCTCCTCGGCGACGCCGCCCACACCGCGCACTTCTCCATCGGCTCCGGCACCAAGCTCGCCGTCGAGGACGCGCTGGCGCTCGCCGCGTGCCTGGACGAACAACCGTCACCGGCCGACGCGTTGGCCGCCTACGAGGCGGAGCGCCGGCCCGTCGTCGCCTCCACCCAGCGCGCCGCCCGGGCCAGCCTGGAGTGGTTCGAGAACCTGCCCCTCTACGTGGCCCAGCCGTCCCGCCGGTTCGCCTTCAACCTGCTCACCCGCAGCCGCCGCGTCACCCACGACAACCTGCGGCTGCGCGACGCCCGCTTCACCGAGTCCGTGGAGCGCGAGTTCGGCTGCCCGCCCGGTACGCCGCCGATGTTCACCCCGTTCCGGATGCGCGGACTGACCCTGCGCAACCGGGTCGTCGTCTCGCCCATGGACATGTACTCGGCGGTCGACGGCGTCCCCGGCGACTTCCACCTCGTGCACCTCGGCGCCCGCGCGCTGGGCGGGGCCGGACTGGTGATGACCGAGATGGTGTGCGTCAGCCCCGAGGGGCGCATCACGCCCGGCTGCGCGGGCCTCTACACCGGCCGGCAGACCGAGGCGTGGCGGCGGATCACCGACTTCGTGCACGACCGGGCGCCCGGCACCGCGATCGGCGTGCAGCTCGGCCACAGCGGCCGCAAGGGCTCGACCAAACCGATGTGGGAGGGCATGGACGAGCCGCTCGACGACGGCAACTGGCCCCTCGTCGCCGCCTCGCCCCTGCCGTACCGGCCGGGCGGCCAGGTGCCGCGCGAACTGTCCCGGGCCCAGCTCACCGACCTGAGGGAACAGTTCACGGCCGCCGCCGTGCGGGCCGCGCGGGCCGGTTTCGACCTGCTGGAACTGCACTGCGCCCACGGCTACCTGCTCTCCGGCTTCCTCTCCCCGCTCACCAACCACCGCACGGACGCCTACGGCGGCTCACCGGAGAAACGGCTCCGCTTCCCGCTGGAGGTGTTCGACGCGGTGCGCGCGGTGTGGCCGGGGGACCGGCCGATGACCGTCCGCGTCTCCGCCACCGACTGGGCGGAGGGCGGCACCACGGCCGACGACGCGGTCGAGATCGCCCGCGCCTTCGCCGCGCACGGCGCCGACGCGATCGACGTGTCGACCGGGCAGGTCGTGGCCGACGAGACACCGGAGTTCGGGCGCTCGTACCAGACCCCGTTCGCCGACCGGATCCGGCACGAGGCGGGCGTCCCGGTGATCGCGGTCGGCGCGATCTCCTCCTGGGACGACGTCAACTCCCTGATCCTGGCCGGGCGTACGGACCTGTGCGCCCTGGCCCGCCCCCACCTCTACGACCCCCACTGGACGCTCCACGCGGCGGCCGAGCAGGGCTACGAGGGCCCGGGCGCGGTCTGGCCGGCACCGTACCGTGCGGGCAGCAGGCGGCCCCGGACCGGCCGCACGGACGCGCCCAGACCCCGTCTCGGCCTCGGGAGTTGATCCCGGACGTCACGGGCCCCGCCCGCCGGGCCGGCCCGTGCCCCGCCGGCATCGCGTGGACCGCGTCGGCCGACTCCCACGGGGTCTGCGACGGGGTGCGCAGGACCGGCGCCGGGTCGGTGGGCGGTTCACACGGCCACGAACGCCGCCCCCGCGTCCCGCAGCCGCTCGTGCAGGGAGCGGAAGACGGCCGCCGAGCGGGTGCCCGGCCAGTCGGCGGGGAGCAGGGCGGCGGGCAGGCCCGGGTCGGCGTAGGGGAGGTGGCGCCAGGAGTCCAGGGCGAGGAGGTAGTCGCGGTAGGCGTCCTCGGGCGGGGTGTCCGTGCGCCGCTCCCAGGCGCGCAGCACCCGCGCGTGCCGGTCCAGGAACGCCTCGTGCTGCTCGGCGATCCCGGCCAGGTCCCACCAGCGGGCGACCGCCTCCGCGGTGGGCGCGAAGCCCAGGTGCTCGCCGCGGAAGAAGTCGACGTAGGCGTCCAGGCGCAGGCGCTCCAGGCTGTGCCTGGCCTCCTCGTACAGCCGCGCGGGGGCGATCCACACGCCGGGGGCCGCCGTGCCGAAGCCGAGGCCGGACAGCCGGGAGCGCAGCACGTGCCGCTTCTGCCGTTCGGACTCCGGGACGGAGAACACGGCGAGCACCCAGCCCTCGTCCTCGGGCGGATCGGTGGCGTACACGCGCCGGTCGCCGTCGTCGAGCAACTGGCGTGCGTCGGGCGACAGTTCGTATCCGGCCGTGCCCTGTGCGGTACGTGCGGGGACGAGCAGGCCGCGCCGTTTGAGCCGGGACACCGAGGAGCGGACGGACGGGGCGTCCACACCGACCGCGGCCAGCAGCCGGATCAGTTCGGCGACGGGCACCGGGCCCGGCACGAAGCGGCCGTACGCGCCGTAGAGCGTGACGATGAGGGATCTCGGAGCGTGGGGGGCTTGCTGGTCGGACACGTTGATCATCTTAAGTCGTATGCGGACGGCGAGGTTCCCCGGCGTCACGCACGGTCGTCCCCGCTCCCGGTGGGGGCGCGCAGCCGGAACCGCTGGAGCTTGCCGGTGGCCGTGCGGGGCAGGGCGTCCAGGAAGACGATCTCCCGCGGGCACTTGTACGGCGCGAGTTCGGACTTCACGAAGGCGCGCAGCGCCTCGGCGTCGTGTTCCGCGCCCTCCTTCAGGACCGTGTACGCCACCACGACCTGGCCGCGCGCCTCGTCCGGCCGCCCGACCACCGCCGCCTCGACCACGTCCGGGTGGCGCAGCAGGGCGTCCTCGACCTCGGGGCCCGCGATGTTGTACCCGGCCGAGATGATCATGTCGTCGGCGCGGGCTACGTACCGGAAGTAGCCGTCGGGGTCACGGACATAGGTGTCGCCGGTGATGTTCCAGCCGTCGCGCACGTACTCCCGCTGGCGCGGGTCGGCGAGGTAGCGGCAGCCGACGGGGCCGCGCACCGCGAGCAGTCCCGGCTCCCCGTCGGGCACGGGCGTGCCGTCGGCGTCCTGCACGCGCGCCTGCCAGCCGGGGACCGGAACTCCCGTCGTGCCGGGGCGGATCGCCTCGTCGGCGGCGGAGACGAAGATGTGCAGCAGTTCGGTGGCGCCGATGCCGTTGATGATCCGCAGCCCGGTGCGCTCGTGCCAGGCCCGCCAGGTGGCGGCCGGCAGGTTCTCGCCCGCCGAGACGCAGCGGCGCAGCGACGTGACGTCGTGGCCGTCGAGTCCGGCGAGCATCGCGCGGTAGGCGGTGGGCGCGGTGAACAGCACCGACACCCTGTGCTCGGCGATCGCGGCCAACAGCTGGGTGGGATGCGCCTGTTCGAGGAGCAGCGCGCTCGCCCCGGCCCGCAGCGGGAACACCACCAGGCCGCCGAGCCCGAAGGTGAAGCCCAGCGGGGGACTGCCGGCGAACACGTCGTCCGCGACCGGCTTCAGCACGTGCCGGGAGAAGGTGTCCGCGATCGCCAGCACGTCCCGGTGGACGTGCATGCAGCCCTTGGGGCGTCCGGTGGTGCCGGAGGTGAAGGCGATCAGCGCCACGTCGTCGGCCGCGGTCGGCACGGCCTCGTACGGCGTCGCGGGCGCCGGGCGGTGCAGCAGGTCGCCGGGGGAGTCGCCGCCGTAGGTGGTGAGGGAGAGGCCCGGGACGTCGGCCTTGGCGAGGTCGTCGACGGCCCTGATGTCGCACAGGGCGTGGTGGACCTCGGCGATCTCGCAGACGGTGCTCAGCTCGTGCGGGCGCTGCTGGGCCAGCACGGTGACGGCGATCGCGCCCGCCTTCAGCACCGCCAGCCAGCAGGCGGCCAGCCACGGCGTGGTGGGGCCGCGCAGCAGCACCCGGTTGCCGGGAACGACCCCGAGGTCGCCGGTGAGGAGGTGCGCGAGCCGGTCCACGCGGGCGCGCAGCTCGCCGTACGTCCAGGTCGTGCCGTCGGGAGTGCGGAACGCCGGGCGGTCGTCGGGCGGGCCGTGCAGCAGCTCCGCGGCGCAGTTCAGCCGGTCGGGGTAGCGCAGCTCCGGCAGGTCGAAGCGGAGCTCGGGCCATTGGCCGGGTGGCGGGAGGTGGTCGCGGGCGAAGGTGTCGACGTGCGCGGTGGCCCGTGGGTTCATGACGGTTCGCCCCCTTGGCGTGGTGGGCTCGCATCAGGAGCGTATCGTGTTGGTGACGGCAGTCAACGGTTCGCGATAACCTCGGGAGTGGCCCGGAGGCGAGGGAAGGGACCGGCGATGACCGCATTCTCGCTCGAACCGGCACGACTCGCCTGGTGCGCCGAGCTGCGCGCACTGGCCGCGGAACGCCTGCGGCCACTCGCCGGGAAGGGCGAACCCGGCCGGGTCGACCGCGCCCTGGTCGCCGAACTGGGCACCCTCGGCCTGCTCTCCCGCCTGTTCACCTCGGGCGCGCTCGACCTGTGCCTGATGCGGGAGTCCCTGGCCCACGCCTGCACCGAGGCGGAGACCGCCCTGGCCCTCCAGGGCCTCGGCGCCCACCCGGTGCACGCCCACGGCACCCCCGCCCAGCGCGCCCGCTGGCTCCCGGGGGTGAGCGACGGCAGCGTCGTCGCGGCGTTCGCGCTCAGCGAGCCGGACGCCGGCTCGGACGCGGCGGCGCTGTCGCTCACGGCGGAGCCGGACGGTCGGCCGGGCCCGGCGGAGCCGGCCGAGCGGGACGCGGCGCCGGATGCCGCCCGGGTCCCGGATGCCGCCCCGGCCCCGGCGTCCCTGGCCGCGCACCCCGACGGCCGCTCCGGATGGCGGCTCACCGGGGAGAAGTGCTGGATCTCCAACGCCCCCGACGCCGACTTCTACACCGTCTTCGCCCGCACCACTCCCGGCGCCGGCGCGCGGGGCGTGACCGCCTTCCTGGTGCCCGCCGACCGCCCCGGCCTCACCGGCAGCCGCCTCGACATGCTCTCCCCGCACCCCATCGGCGCCCTCCGCTTCGACGCCGTACCGGTGACCGCCGACGACGTGCTCGGCGAGGCCGACCGGGGGTTCCGGGTCGCCATGGACACCCTCAACCTGTTCCGCCCCAGCGTCGGCGCCTTCGCGGTCGGCATGGCGCAGGCCGCCCTGGACGCGACCCTCGCCCACACCGCCCGGCGGGACGCGTTCGGCGGCAAGCTGAAGGACCTCCAGTCCGTCGCCCACCAGGTCGCCGAGATGGCGCTGCGCACGGAGTCGGCCCGGCTCATGGTGTACGCGGCGGCGACGGCGTACGACGAGGGCGCCGCCGACGTGCCCCGGCGCTCCGCGATGGCGAAGCTGCTGGCCACCGAGACCGCGCAGTACGTCGTCGACCGGGCCGTCCAACTGCACGGAGCCCGCGCCCTGCAGCGCGGGCACCTGCTGGAACACCTCTACCGCGAGGTCCGCGCACCCCGCGTCTACGAGGGGGCGAGCGAAGTGCAACGGGGCATCATCGCCAAGGAGCTGTACAGGAACCCGGAGGACCGGTGAGCGTCGAGCGCGTCAACCCGCCCGGACTCTCCCCGCCGGCCGGCTTCTCCCACGCCGTCGTCGCCACCGGCTCCCGGCTGGTGTTCCTGGCCGGCCAGACCGCCCTCGACGCCGACGGCGAGGTGGTCGGGGACACCCTGCCCGAACAGTTCGCGCGGGCCCTCACCAACCTCCTCGCCGCCCTGCGCGCGGCCGGCGGCACCCCCGCCGACCTGGCCCGCGTCACCGTCTACACCACCGACGTGGCCGCGTACCGCACCCACGCCCGCGCACTCGGCCGCATCTGGCGGGAGCTGGCCGGCCGCGACTACCCGGCGATGGCGGTCGTCGGGGTGGTCCGCCTCTGGGACGAACAAGCCCTGGTCGAACTCGACGGCTTCGCCCTGCTGCCCTGAGCGGGGCGGACCGGCTCAGGCGGCGATGGCGAGCCGGTCGGCGGGGACGCGGTGCGGGGCGATCACCCGGCCGTCGGGGAGCAGCTCGCCGGTGTCGTCGAAGACGATCGCACCGTCGCACAGCAGGCTCCAGCCCTGCTCGGGGTGGGCGGCCACCACATGTGCGGCGGAGTCATGGGTCCGGGGACAGGAAGACCGGTGGGCACACATGGCGCACCTCCACATAGGTGGAACGATCCGAACAGGTCGTATGCACCGACCATGCCCGGGCCGCGCACGCGTCGGAACCGCCCGCCGGGAAACGTGACAGCCCCAGGACATTCCCGGGACGGTTCCCCGACGGCCGCGGCCGACTCGCCACCGAAGGGGTGACGGCGACTGGCCCGGGTCCCACGCCGGGTACTGGTGGAGCTCCTTGTTCCGCTCATTTCGGGAGGTTCCCCATGTCCGTACGTCCCGTCCTCGGCGCCGCGGCCGGTTCCGCGCTGCTGCTGCTCGGTTTTGCCGCGGCGGCCCCCTCGCCGGCGTCGGCCGCCCACTCCGCCCCCTCCGCCCCCTCGGAGTCCGTGACGGTGGACGCGGAGGGCCGGATGGCCGACGGTGCCGTCACCCTCTCCGGTACCTACCGCTGCCGCGGCGGCGACGGACCGGTCTTCGTCAGCTCCTCGGTCGGCCGGTCCTCGTCCGACCCCCACTACTCCGGCGGCGACGGCACCCGCGCGGTGTGTGACGGCGAGGAGCACCGCTGGGAGAACACCGAAACCGTGCCCAAGAACGCCCTCGAGGCGGGCCGGGCCCACGTCGAGGCCACCCTCGTGGAGCTGCGCCCCGGCGGCGTCCTCCTGCTGCCCGCCGTCCACGCGGTCGGGCACCGGGACATCACCCTGGTCGAGGACTGACCCGGACGCCCCCCTCACGACTCGTCGGCGGGCCAGTCCAACAGGCGTGCGCCGATCACCGCCGTCTGGAGCATGTAACGGTGGGACGGGTCCGACGGGTTGGCGCCGGTGAGCTTGTGGATGCGCTCCAGGCGGTAGGTCAGCGCGCGCACGCTCAGCGAGAGCCGCCGGGCCGCCTCCGCGGCGACACAGCCGGAGTCGAAGTACGCGGTGAGCGTGTCCAGGAGGGGCACGGCACCGCCGCGGGCCGTGGTCAGCGGCCCCAGGGTGTTGTGCACCAGGTCGGCCATCGCCTGGCGGTCGCGGGCCAGTACGGGATAGACGAGCAGGTCGGCGGCGCGCAGCACCGGATCGTCGAGCCCCAGCCGCTCGGCTATCTCCAGTGAGCTGAGGGCCTCCTCGTAGGACTGGACGACACCGCCCGGACCCGGCTGCGGGCGGCCGATGGCGACCTGGCCGCCGTCGGTGGCGGCGTGCGCCTGCTTCGCGAAGTACGTGAGCACCTCCCCCTGGTGCCCGGGCGCGACGCACAGCAGCCGTCCGTCCTTGGTGGTGAGCAGGATGCTGCGGTCACCGAACCGGGAGATCAGGGCGCGCTCCACCTGCCGCGGCACCGGGTCGCCCTCGTCGTAGGCGACCGCGCCCCGGGCGACGGCGACCGCGTGCTCGTGGGACAGCCGCAGCCCGAAGCGCTCGGCGCGTTCCGCCAGCCGTCCCAGATCGCTGCGACCGTAGAGCAGGTCGTCGATGAACTCCCGGCGCGCCGCCTCCTCCTGACGCACCGCCATCCGCTGAGCCCGCTCGTACCCCTCGGCGAACGCGTCCACGACCTGTTGTACGGCCACGAGCGCGCTGTCGGCCGAGTCCGCCCCGCGCGGCCACGCCCCGCGGGCGCCGGACAGATGCGCGTTGACGAGGGACCGCAGACCGAAGCCCGCCTCCGCGGCCCGTTCCCCCAGGGCCCGCCGGGAGGCGATCTCGTCCCGGGTGAGGCGTCTGCCCGTGGCCGCGACCTCGGTCAGAATGCGGGCATAGCCTTCGAGATACTCCTCCGGGACCTTCCGTTCCGTCACGCCTTCCCCCCGATTCCTGACGCTTCCCTGACGCGCCGGTTGTGTCACACCGGCATCAAGACCCTAATGAACATTGCCGGGTTCCGGCAATGTGCGAGTCCGTCCCGAGCGGGCAGCATGGTCCGCGGGGAGCACCGCGGATGGTTCCGGTGCCGGGCACCGGCAGGTGCCCGGGCCGGGACCCGGAGGGGAGCGGTGCTGCCCCCCGACGTGAGCGGTGCGCAAGAGGGCGCGCCGGGTGCGGACGGCATCCGTCCGCGCCCGGCGCAGAACCGCGGCGGCCGCTGCGCCGTCTCCTCCTCCACCGGACCTTCACCCGCCTCACCCACGAGGCACCGCTCGACCTACTTTCCAGTCCAGGAGGACGTGTCCCATGGATGCCGCCACCGTGGGCATCGCCGTACTCGTCGGCGTCGCCCTGCTGCTCGTGCTCATCGGCCTGCTCGTCGTCTCCAAACTGTTCCGCAAGGTGGAGCAGGGCAAGGCACTGATCGTCTCCAAGACCCGCAGGGTCGACGTGACCTTCACCGGGTCGGTCGTGCTGCCGGTGCTGCACAAGGCCGAGGTGATGGACATCTCGGTGAAGACCATCGAGATCACCCGGGCCGGCAAGGAAGGCCTGATCTGCCGGGACAACATCCGCGCGGACATCCGCATCACGTTCTTCGTCAAGGTCAACAAGACCGTAGACGACGTCATCAAGGTCGCCCAGGCCGTCGGCACCGCGCGGGCCAGCGACCGCAACACGCTCCAGGAGCTGTTCCACGCCAAGTTCTCCGAGGCGCTGAAGACCGTCGGCAAGCAGCTGGACTTCACCGACCTCTACACCAAGCGCGAGGAACTGCGGTACCGGATCATCGAGGTCATCGGCGTCGACCTGAACGGCTACCACCTCGAGGACGCGGCGATCGACTACCTGGAGCAGACGCCGCTGACCCAGCTCGACCCGGGCAACGTCCTCGACGCGCAGGGCATCCGCAAGATCACCGAGCTGACGGCCGTGGAGCACGTCCGCACCAACGAGGCCCAGCGCAACGAGCAGAAGGAGATCACCCGGCAGGACGTCGACGCGCGCGAGGCGATCCTGGAACTGGAGCGCCGGCAGGCCGACGCCGAGATCAAGCAGAAGCGGGAGATCGAGACCGTACGGGCCCGCGAGGAGGCCGAGACCGCGCGGGTGGTGGAGGAGGAGCGGCTGCGGGCGCAGAGCGCCTTCCTGCGCACCGAGGAGCAACTCGGCGTGCAGCGCGAGAACCAGGCCCGTGAGGTCGCCGTCGCCGCCAAGAACCGCGAGCGGGTCATCGCCGTGGAGAGCGAGCGCATCGAGAAGGACCGCCTCCTGGAGGTCATCGCCCGCGAGCGGGAGACCCAGCTGACCAGGATCGCCGCCGACAAGGAGGTCGAGGCGGAGAAGCGGGAGATCGCCGAGGTCGTCCGGGAGCGGGTCGCGGTGGACCGTACGGTCGCCGAGCAGGAGGAGTCGATCAAGAAGCTGCGGGCCGTGGAGGAGGCGGAGCGGCAGCGGCAGGCCGTGATCATCGCCGCGGAGGCCGAGGCGCAGGAGAAGCTGGTCAAGGACATCAAGGCCGCCGAGGCCGCCGAGCAGGCCGCCACGCACCGCGCCGCCGAGGAACTCACCCTCGCCGAGGCCCGGTTGAAGACCGCCGACCTCGACGCACGGGCCAAGCTGCGGCTGGCCGAGGGCGTCCAGGCGGAGTCCGCGGCCGAGGGGCTGGCCGTCGTCCAGGTCCGCGACAAGGAGGCCGACGTCATCGAGAAGGCGGGCCGCGCGGAGGCCGAGGCCACCGGGGCCCGGCTGCGCGCCGAGGCCGAGGGCGCGCGGGCCAAGGCCCTCGCCGACGCGGAGGCCATCGGCAGCAGGCTGCGGGCGGAGGCGGCCGGCCTCACCGAGAAGGCGGCGGCGATGGCAGCCCTCGACGAGGCGTCCCGCGGCCACGAGGAGTACCGGCTGCGACTGGAGGCCGAGAAGGACATCCGGCTCGCCGGACTGGACGTGCAGCGGCAGGTCGCCGAGGCACAGGCCACCGTCCTCGCCACCGGACTGGAGAACGCGGACATCAACATCGTCGGCGGGGAGTCGGTGTTCTTCGACCGCCTCATCTCCTCGATAGCGCTCGGCAAGGGCGTGGACGGCTTCGTCAAGAACTCCGAGACCGCGCAGGTCCTCGCCGGGCCCTGGCTGGACGGCTCGGCGAGCTTCACCGACGACCTGAGCCGGATCCTCGGCTCCGTCTCCACCGCCGACGTGCAGAACCTCACGGTGTCCGCGCTGCTGATGCGGCTGATGCAGCAGGGCGGTGAGAACACCGGACGGTTCAGGGAACTGATCGAGAAGGCCGGTGAGCTGGGCCTCTCGGACACACCGCTGGCCGCGCCGAACGGCCGCACCGGGGCCTGACCACCCTCCGGCCGGGAGCCGCCGCACAGGGGACGGCGGCTCCCGGCCGCACCTTCCGAGAGGCAGCCATGACCACCGGCACCCACGAGCCCACGAACACGGCCCCGCGCGAGACCCCCGACGCGGGCGACCACCGCACCGCGGCCCACCCGGCGGTCGACGGCGGCGCCTACCAGGTGCTGCGCGACCGCCTCGCCGACCGGGCCGCCGAACTCGCCCGCCGCGCGGAGGCGTTGAACCACCGCCGGGCCGAGGAGTTCGGCGCCCCGGAACTGCGCCTCACCGGCACCGAGCGGCTGCGCACCGACCGCACCGCCGTACCCCGCGACATCGTCGCCGTCGGGAACGTCCTGCTCTTCGGCTACGACACCCGGCCCCGTCCGGAGACCGACACCGCGGTGGGCGACGTCCTCGCCCCGCACGACCGCGAGCTGAACCGGCTCCCCGACGACGCCGTGCCCGGACTCCTCGACGACCCCGGCTTCGTGCGCGAGTTCGCCGCCCTGCACCGCTACTACCGCCAGGCGCGCCTGCTGCGGCTGCGCCGGGTCGACGGCAAGCTGCTCGCCGTCTTCCAGACCGGGGAGAAGGCCGGCGACATCCGCGTCCTGCGTTGGACGATCCCGGAGGACGGCCGCTCGGCGGTCTTCCTGGACGCGCGCGGCGACCGCGACCACGCCCGCACCCCGCCCGCCGGCATCGACTGGACGCCCACCACCCGCGAGGACCACGTCCTCGGCCGCCACCCGCACGTCTCCGTCCGGGGCGAGGTCTTCGTCGACACCCTCGGCGGCACCCTCACCGTCAAGACCGACAACGACACCGCCACCCCCGACGGCATCCACAGCGAACCGGTCGACGAGCCCCTGCAGTCCCTCGCCGACGCCGAGATCGCGCACGCCCGCGTCGGCCCCCTGATCCTGCTGCGCGTCCTGCCGTACAAGGAGACCGCCCACCGTCACCTGGTCTTCAACACCCTCACCCGGTCCGTCGTCCGCCTCGACGGCATCGGACAGGGCTGCCGCCGGCTCCCCGACGACCAGGGCATCGTCTTCCCCGGCGGCTACTGCCTCGCCACCGGCCCGCACAAGACGTACGAACTCGACACGGACGGCATGGAGTTCGCCCACGAGGTGCGCTCGCCGCACGGCGAGGACGTGCTGTACGTCTTCCACGCGCCCGGACGCGGGCGCGCGCTGCTGCTGTCGTACAACCTCATCCGCGAGGCGGTCGCCACCCCGATGGCCTGCCACGGCTGGGCGCTGTTCGACGACGGACTCCTCGCCCTGCTGCGCCCCGACGGCGACGAACCCGCCCGCGTCCACCCCGTGCAGCTGTGGCACTCGCCCTACGTCTCCGACACCCACGCCGCCGCACAGCCCGTCGGCGAGGGCCCGCTGGCCCGGGTCGGCAACGCCGACCTCGTACGCGGCATCTCCGACTGCCTGTCCCTGGCCCGCTCCGTCACCGAGACCACCCCCACCACCGAGGTGTACACCGCCCTGGTGGCCGCCTGCGTCCGCGCACTGGACGCCCACCACTGGCTGGGCGACACCGAACTCGGCGATCTGCGCACGCCGTTGGAACAGATGCGGGCCACCTCCGACCAGGTGCTGGCCGAGTTCGAGACCGTGCGCGACCTCACCGTCCGGGCCGCCGACGCGCTCGACGAGGCGGCGGACCGGATCGCCTCCGTGGTGCGCCGGCTGCGCGGCGAGCAGCCGCGCGAGGCCGCCGCCTGGGTCACCGGACTGACCGAACTCCGCCACGCCCAGGGCCATCTGCTGACCCTGAAGGACATGCGGTACGCGGACCACGCCCGCATCGACGCGCTGGCCGACGGGGCCGGGGCCGACCTCGCCTCCTTCGGGCAGCGCGCGATCGCCTTCCTGGCCCGCGAGGACGCCTTCGCCGCCCACCACGCGGACGTCGAACGGCTGGTCGCCGACGCCGGGTCGATCACCACCACCGCCGAAGCGGCCCCGGTCGCCACCCGCCTGGACGAGCTCGCCGACGGGCTGGGCACGGTGACCGAGGTGGTCGCCGGGCTCGACATCGCCGACACCACCGTCCGCACGGCCGTCCTGGAGCGGGTCGCCGAGGCGATGGGAGGCGTCAACCGCGCCCGCGCCACCCTCGACGCCCGCCGCCGGTCGCTCCTCGACCGTGAGGCGCGTGCCGGTTTCGCCGCCGAACTCGCCCTGCTCGGCCAGACGGTCACCGGCGCCCTCGCGGCGGCCCGCACTCCGGAGGCCTGCGACGAACAACTGACGCGGGTACTGGCCCGGTTGGAAGCCCTGGAGTCCCGGTTCGCCGAGTTCGACGACGTCCTCGGCGAGCTCGCCGACCGGCGCACCGAGATCCACGAGGCGTTCTCCGCCCGCAAGCAGAGCCTGTCCGACGCCCGGGCCCGCCGCGCCGAGCAGCTCGCGTCCGCCGCCGTCCGCGTACTGGAGACGGTCACGCGACGTTCCGCCGCGCTCCCCGACGCCGACGCGGTGAGCACCTACTTCGCCTCCGACCCACTGGTCACCAAGGTCCGCCGCACCGCCGACGAACTGCGCGAACTCGGCGACCGCGTCCGGGCCGAGGAACTCGACGGCCGGCTGCGCTCCGCCCGGCAGGAGGCCGCCCGCGCCCTGCGCGACCGCACCGACCTCTACGCGGACGGCGGACGCGCCCTCCGGCTGGGCGGCCACCGGTTCGCCGTCTCCACCCAGCCCTTCGACCTCACCGTCGTCCCGCACGGCGACGGCCTCGCGCTCGCCCTCACCGGCACCGACTACCGCGCCCCCGTCACCGACCCCGCCCTCCTCGCCGACCGCCCGCTCCGGAACCGGCACCTGCCGTCCGAGTCGCCCGAGGTCTACCGCGCCGAGCACCTCGCCGCCCGCCTGCTGCACGAGCCCGGCCCCGACGCCCTGACCGGCACGGACGACCTCGCCGCCCTGGTCCGCCGGGCCGCCGAGGAGGCGTACGACGAGGGGTACGAGCGGGGCGTCCACGACCACGACGCCACCGCGATCCTCACCGTCCTCCTGCCCCTGTACGACGGCGCGGGCCCGCTGCGCCACGAGCCCGCCGCCCGCGCCCACGCCCTGCTGTACTGGACGCACGGCACCACGGCACAGGAGCGCGCCGACCTCACCCGCCGCGCCCGCTCCCTGGCCCGCGTCCGCGACGTCTTCGGCCCCCCGCCCGCCCTGGACGCGCTGCGCACGGAACTCGCGGGGGCCGTACGCGCCTGGGACGAGGACGCCACCGCCCGCCCGGAGGCCTGCGCCGCGTACCTCTTCGACGAACTGACCACCGGTCCCGAGGGCTTCGTCCTCAGCGCCCGTACCCGCACGCTCCTCGACACGTTCCGCCGCGAGGTCACCATCGAGGCCTACGACGACGACCTCCCGGCCCTCGCCGGCCTCACCGCCCGCCGCCAACTGGTCGAGGCCTGGCTGACCGCGTACGCCGCGACCACCGGCGAACAGATGACCGCCGGCGACCTCGCGGAGGCCGTGGCCGCCGAACTCTGCCCGGACACACCCCGCCACACCTCCGACGCACCCCTGACCGTCACCGTGGACGGCCTGCTCGGCACCCACCCCCGGATCACCGACCGCCGCCTCACCCTCCGCCTGGACGAGTTCCTCGCCCGCACCGAGGAGTTCAGGGAGCGTGACGCACCCGCCTTCCGCGCCTTCCAGCGCCGCCGCACCGCCCTGGTGACCGCCGAGCGCACCCGGCTGCGCCTGGACGACCACCGGCCGCGCGTGATGTCGTCGTTCGTCCGCAACCGGCTGGTCGACGAGGTCTACCTCCCGCTGGTCGGCGACAGCCTCGCCAAACAGCTCGGCACCACGGGGGAGTCGGGCCGCACCGGCACCGGCGGCCTGCTGCTGCTCGTCTCCCCGCCCGGCTACGGCAAGACGACCCTCATGGAGTACGTCGCCGACCGCCTCGGCCTGGTCCTGGTGAAGGTCAGCGGTCCGGCCCTCGGTCACGCGGTCACCTCGCTCGACCCGGCCGAGGCGCCGAACGCCACCGCCCGCCAGGAGATCGAGAAGATCAACTTCGCGCTGGCCGCCGGCAACAACACCCTCCTGTACCTCGACGACATCCAGCACACCTCGCCCGAACTGCTGCAGAAGTTCATCCCGTTGTGCGACGCCACGCGCCGGATGGAGGGCGTGTGGGAGGGTGAGCCGCGCACCTACGACCTGCGCGGGAAGCGGTTCGCCGTCTGCATGGCCGGCAACCCCTACACCGAGTCCGGTGACGCCTTCCGGGTTCCGGACATGCTGGCCAACCGCGCCGACGTGTGGAACCTCGGTGACGTCCTCACCGGCAAGGAGGACGTCTTCGCGCTCAGCTTCGTGGAGAACGCCCTCACCGCCAACCCGGTGCTCGCCCCGCTCGCCGGCCGCGACCGTACCGACCTGGACCTGCTGATCCGCCTCGCCGGGAACGACCCCACCGCCCGCGCCGACCGCCTCACCCATCCCTACGCCCCCACCGAACTGGACCGCGTCCTGGCGGTGTTGCGCCACCTGCTCACCGCACGCCGCACGGTCCTCGCCGTCAACGCGGCGTACATCGCCTCCGCCGCCCGGTCCGACGACGCCCGCACCGAGCCGCCGTTCCGGCTCCAGGGCTCCTACCGCAACATGAACAAGATCGCCCAGCGGATCCAGCCCGTCATGAACGACACCGAGCTGGCCGCCGTCATCGACGACCACTACACGGCCGAGGCCCAGACCCTCACCACGGGCGCCGAGGCGAACCTCCTCAAACTCGCCGAACTGCGCGGCACGCTCACCGCCGAACAGGCGGCCCGCTGGACCGCGGTGAAGTCCGCCCACGTCCGCACCCTGACCCTGGGCGCCCCCGACCAGGACGCCCTGTCCCGAGCGGTGGCGGCGCTCGCCCTCCTCGCCGACCGCATCACCGCGGTCGAGTCGGCCATCACCCGCGCCGCCGACCCACGCCGTCCGCCGGCCGGCCCGGGGTCCCGACACGCGGCCCGGCGGCCCCCGGAGGACACCTGAGACGCCGCCCGCGCCCGGGTGATCGCGCCGGTGACGCCCCTCACGGGACGTGCGCGTCACCGCCGGTGACGGACGCGGTCACCAGGGCCGCCAGTTCCTCCGGGGAGCGGGGGCCGACGGCCGAGCCGGTCACCAGCCCCTGCGCCCGGAGCAGCCGCCCGACCGCCACCCCCCACGGCAGCCGCAGCCCCGCCGCCGCGAGGAGGTCCGTGCGGGCCAGCACGTCGGCCGCCGGACCGGTGTGCGCGCCCGACGGGGTGAGCAGGGCCGCGTCGTCGGCCCAGCGCAGGGCGAGGTCCACGTCGTGGGTGGCCATGACGACCGTCGTGCCGTTCTCGCGCAGGCCGTCGAGGGTGGCGAGCAGGCGTTCCTGGCCGTCGGGGTCCAGGCCCGCCGTCGGCTCGTCCAGGATCAGCACGCGGGGCCGCATGGCGACCGCGCCCGCGATCGCCGTCCGCTTGCGCTGCCCGTAGGACAGCAGGTGCGTGGGACGGTCGGCGAGGGCGGTGATGTCCAGCGCGGCGAGTGACTCCGCCACCCGGGCGCGCACCTCCGTGTCGGACAGGCCGAGGTTGAGCGGCCCGAACGACACGTCCTGGCCGACCGACGCCGCGAACAACTGGTCGTCGGGGTCCTGCACCACCAGCTGCACGGTGGTGCGCAGCGCCGTCAGGCCTGTGCGGTCGTAGCGCACCGGCCGTCCCTCGACGGTCAACTCGCCGTCGTCAGGACGAAGTCCGCCGCTCAGCAGCCGCATCAGCGTCGTCTTGCCGCTGCCGTTGCGTCCCAGCAGCGCCAGCGCGCGTCCCTCGCGCACCTCGAAGTCCAGGCCGCCGAGCACGGGCGGGCCGTCCTCGTACGCGAACGACGCGCCCCGCAGGGCCAGCAGCACGGACTCGCTCACGGCAGTCGCCTTTCCAGTACGAGGGTGAGGACGGCCAGCGCCGCAAGGAGCGCCACGCTCGCGACCATGAACCGGACGGAGACACGGGCCTCGGGCACCAGCACGCGCAGGGTGCCGTCGTAGCCGCGTCCGGCGAGCCCGGTCTGCAGCCGCGCCGCCCGGTCGAAGGACCGGACGAACGCGGTCGCGCCGAGCCCGCCCAGCGAACGCCACGTCGCCGCCCGGGTGGTGTGCCCGAGCCGGGCCGCCTGCGCCTGGTGGACGCGGCGCACCGAGTCCAGCAGCAGGAAGCTCATCCGGTACGTCACCAGCGCCACGTCCACGAGCGGGGCCGGCACCCCGGCCCGCACCAGGCGCGGCAGCAGGTCGGACATCGGTGTGGTGAAAGCGAACAGCAGCACGCCCAGCGAGGCCGCCGACGTGCGCAGCAGCAACTCCCCGGCGCGCAGCGGCCCGTCCTCGGCCCAGGACACGAACCCGCCCGGCCCGCCCACCCGCACCAGCAGGGGCAGCGCCCCGGTGACGCAGAAACCCAGCGGCACCCGGTACGCCCGCCACAGCCGTCGGCCCGGCACCCCCGCCGGGCCGAGCAGCACCGCGAGCGCCGCCACCAGCACCAGGGCCGCGCCCGGCCAGGGCGGCAGCGAGATCGCGAGCACGGTGAGGCCCAGTCCCAGCACGGCCTTGTCCACGGGATGACGGCGGCGCCAGCGACTGCCGTGCGCCGCCGCGTCGATCGGCAGCATGCGCCGTCAGACCCGTCGTCGTTCGGAAACGGCCTCGGCGTCCGTGTCCGCGTCCGTGTCCGCGTTCGTTTCCGCCCGCAGCCGCTCCAGCGCCCGCGCCTCCCCCTGCCGCCGCCCGCGCCGCACCCCGAAGTAGTACGCGAGGACGCCCGCGCCGAGTGCCGCCTGGAGGGCGAACAGCGCCGACTCGATCTCGCCGGACGGCGGTTCGTACAGCGGCGAGAACCAGGGCTCGTAGTCCGGGTCGAGCTCGGTGATCGCCGTCTCCGCCTCGGCGTCCGCGCCGGCGAAGGGCTCCTCCTTGTGGTCGCCGAGCCCGAACACCAACGGGATCACGGCGAGCGCGGCCACCAGCACCAGCAGCAGCGTGTTGATCTTCGCGTTGCGGCTCATCGGACCACCGCCTCCGCCGAGTCGGACGACTTCGCCGTCTTCCGCCCGGCCACCGACGTCACCAGCACCCCGAGCCGCGTCAGCTCCCCCTTGCTCGACTGCACCAGCATGCGCATCACCAGCACCGTCAGCAGCCCCTCGCTCACCGCGAGCGGGATCTGCGTCACGGCGAAGATGGAGCCGAACTTGCCCAGCGCGCCCAGGAAGCCGCTGCCCGGGTCGGGGAAGGCGAGCGCCAGCTGCACGCTCGTCACGCAGTACGTCGACAGGTCGGCGACGAACGCGCCGGAGAACACCGCCACCATCAGCGGCACGTCGTACCGGCGCAGCAGCCGGTAGATCCCGTACCCGGCCCAGGGGCCGACGACCGCCATCGAGAAGACGTTGGCGCCCAGCGTGGTCAGCCCGCCGTGGGCGAGCAGCAGCGCCTGGAACAGCAGGGTGATGGTGCCCAGCACCGCCATGACCGGCGGCCGGAACAGGATCGCGCCCAGACCCGTGCCGGTGGGGTGGGAGCAACTCCCCGTGACGGACGGCAGTTTCAGCGCGGACAGGACGAACGTGAACGCTCCCGACGCGCCGAGGAGCAGCGTGCTCTCGGGATGCTCCCTGACGTCGCGGACGAGCGACCGGGCTCCGTGGACGACGAACGGCGCCGACGCGACGCCCCAGGCGACCGCGTGCGCCGGTGGCAGAAAACCCTCGGCTATGTGCATGGCTCAGCAGACCCTCTCCAGCACCTCGTGGATGGTTGACGCGCCTTGGCCGGTCTCCTGGCTGACGGGTACCACCGCCCGTGCTCCGCCTTCCCGGGTCCCGAAGGACCCAGTGGCTGCCCGTGAGGGCCGGAGCCGGACTTCCCGATCACAGTGGCGAGGGCCGCACCGGTATCGCACCGATTTCCCGTCACCAAGGCGTGGTGACAGTAGTGCCCGTTCCGGTCCGGTGACAAGCGGCCACAGGGGGCGCGCGCCCGGCGCCCGGCGGCTCGCACACCGGCGCGCACCTGCGCACTTGACACGAGCGGCGCCGCCCGCCGGGGCGGGGGAGTGAGGGGCCGACGTCCTGGGCAGTACCTTGCTGCAATTAATATGCAACAACGATTTCCAGGCATCAGGAATGTGAGGTTCGATGACGACCCGACGAATGCGGGGTGCCGCCGCCGCGCTCGCGATGGCCGGTGCGGTCGCCGCCTGCTCGGCGCCGGGCGACGGCGGCGCGGACGGCGGGGCGTCCGCCGATTCCGTCGTGATCGGGGTCCCGTCCGAACCGGACACCCTCAGCCCCCTGCTCGGCTACGGCAAGGACGGCAACTCCAAGATCTTCGACGGACTCCTCGCCCGCGACGCCGACATGAAGCTGAAGCCCGCCCTGGCGAAGGCGCTCCCCGAGATCACCGACGGCGGCCGCACCTACACGTACACCCTGCGCGACGGCGTGAAGTTCAGCGACGGCGAGCCGCTCACCGCCGACGACGTGGTGTTCACGTACCGCACCGTCCTGGACGACAGGACCAACAACACCGCCAAGAGCGAACTGGACGCCGTCAAGCAGGTCCGGGCGGACGGCGACGACAAGGTCGTCTTCACCCTGGACTACCCCTACGCGGCCTTCGCCGCCCGCACGGTGCTGCCCATCGTCCCCGAGCACATAGCGGGCGAACAGGACCCCAACACCGGCTCCTTCAACACCGAGCCGATCGGCACCGGCCCGTACGTCCTCACCGGCTGGAGCAAGGGCGAAAAGCTCACCTTCAAGGCCAATCCGGACTACTGGGGCGGCGCCCCGAAGGTGAAAAAGCTCACCATGGCGATCATCGCCGACGACGACGTCCGCGCCACCCGGCTGCGCTCCGGCGACCTCGACGGCGCGACCCTCCCGCCCAACCTCGCCGCCACCTTCAAGAGCGACGACGGCAAGAAGACGTACCGGGCGACGTCGTACGACTTCCGCGCCGTCACCCTCCCCACCGGCAACCCGGTCGCCGGCGACACCGCGATCCGCCGCGCCCTGGACCTGGCCGTGGACCGCGCGACCATGGTCGACAAGATCCTCGACGGCGCCGGCCGCCCCGCCTACGGCCCGCTGCCCCTCGACGACCCCTGGTTCGCCGAGGACGTCGAACGCCCCCAGGACCTCGGCAAGGCCAGGAGCATCCTCGACGAGGCCGGCTGGAAGCCCGGCGAGGACGGCATCCGCGCCAAGGACGGCCGCCCCGCCCGCTTCACCCTCTACTACCCCTCCGGCGACAAGGTCCGCCAGGACCACGCCCTCGCCTACGCCTCCGACGCCAAGAAGGCCGGCGTCGACGTCGAGGTCGAGAGCGCCACCTGGGAGGTCATCGAACCCCGGATGAAGCACGACGCCGTCCTCGCCGGCTTCGGCAGCACCGGCGACCCCGACTTCGGCCTCTACACCCTGCTGCACTCCTCCCTCGCCGGCGACGGCTTCAACAACATGGCCCTCTACGACAACCCGGCCGTCGACGAGGCCCTCGACACCGGCCGCCGCGGCCAGGACCCCGAGGACCGCGAGGCCGCCTACGACACCCTCCAGCGCGAACTGGTGAAGAACCCCGGCTACACCTTCCTCACCCACATCGACCACATGTACGTCCTCGCCGACCGCTGGAAGGACCTCACCACCCAGACCGAACCGCACGAGCACGGCTTCGCCAGCGGCCCCTGGTGGAACGTCGAGGACTGGCAGCCCGGCGCATGACCTCCCTCCCCTGGGGAGAGATGACCCGGCTCACGGCACGGCGGGCCCTGTTCGCCGTGCCCATGCTGCTCGTCGTCACCTTCGGCGTGTTCGCCGTCGCCGCCGCCTCCCCCTTCGACCCCGTCAAGGCGTACGCCGGCACCGCCGCGCTCGGCGCCGACCAGGAGACCCTGGACCGGCTGCGCGAGAACCTCGGCGTGGACCGGCCGTTCACCGCCCGCTGGTGGGACTGGCTGACCTCCGCGTTCGGCGGCGACCTCGGCCAGTCCACCGTCATGCGCCAGCCCGTCGCCGAGGTCATCGGCGAACGCCTGGTCTGGTCGGCCCTGCTGTGCGCCGTCGCGTTCGCCGTCGCCGTCCTGCTCGGCACCGTGCTCGGCGTGCTCGCCGCCCGCCGCCCCGGCTCGCTCCTCGACCGCGCGGTCACCTCCCTCGCGTACGCCCTGGAGGCCGCCCCGGTCTTCTGGATCGCCCTGCTCGCCGTCTGGCTGTTCGCCCTCGAGCTGGACGTCCTCCCGGCCGGCGGCCTCACCGACACCGGCAGCGAACAGGTCACCTTCGGCCAGGTCACGAGCCACCTGATCCTGCCCGCCGGCGTCCTCGCCGTCTCCCAGCTGCCCTGGTTCACGCTCTACGTCCGTCAGGGCGTCGGCGACGCCCTCGCGGAGGACCCCGTGCGCGGCGCCCGCGCCCGCGGCCTGAGCGAACGCACCGTCCTGCTCGGCCACGCCCTGCGCTCCGGACTGCTGCCCGTCCTCACCCTGATCGGCTCCCGCGTCCCCGAACTCATCACCGGCGCCCTGCTGGTGGAGACCGTGTTCAGCTGGCCGGGCATCGCCGCGGCCACCGTGGAGGCGGCCACCTCCGTCGACTTCCCGCTGCTGGCCGCGCTGACCACCCTCGCCACCGCCGCCGTCCTCGCCGGAAACCTCCTCGCCGACCTGCTCTACGGACTGATCGACCCGAGGGTGAAGCTGAATGAGATGTGACCCCCATGGACGTGACCCCCATGGACGTGACCCCCATGGACGTGACCCCCATGGACGTGCCCCCCACGGACGTGCCCCCCACGGATGTGACTCCCATGGCTGCTGACACCACCGCTGTGACGAAGACGGTGTGGCGCGCGCACGGCACCGCCCGCCGCTCCACCCACACCCTCCGCCTGCGCGTCTCCGCGGCCCTGGTCGCCGTGACCGTCCTCGCGGTGCTCCTCGTACCGCCGCTGGTCCGGCTCGACCAGCAGGCCGTCGACCTCGCCGCCAAACTCCTGCCGCCGTCCTGGTCCCACCCCTTCGGCACCGACGACGTGGGCCGCGACCTGCTGCTGCGCTGCGTGTACGGGCTCAGGGTCTCCCTGCTCGTGGGAGTGGTGGCCGCGCTCGCCGCCACCGTGATCGGCACCGCCGTCGGCGCCGCCGCCGGCGCGCTCGGCGGCTGGACCGACCGCGCGGTCATGCGCCTGGTCGACACCTTCTCCTCCGTACCGCACCTGCTGCTCGGCGTCTTCATCGTCGCCATGTTCCGGCCGGGCGTCTGGCCGGTGGTGATCTCCGTCGGCCTCACCCACTGGCTGTCCACCGCCCGTATCGTCCGCGCCGAGGTCCTCTCGCTGCGCTCCCGCCCGTACATCGACGCGGCCGTCTCCGGCGGCGCCTCCCGGTGGCGGGTCGTCGTACGGCACCTGCTGCCCGGCGTGCTGCCCCAGGCCGGCCTCGCCGCCGTCCTGATGGTGCCGCACGCCATGTGGCACGAGTCGGCCCTGTCCTTCCTCGGCCTCGGCCTGCCCGCCCACACCGCCAGCCTCGGCACCCTCATCCAGGACGCCCGCGGCTCCCTGCTCGCCGGACAGTGGTGGCCGACCCTCTTCCCCGGCCTGTTCCTGATCATCCCCACCCTCGCCATCGCCGGCCTCGCCGGTGTCTGGCGGGAGCGGATCAACCCCCGCCGCCGATCGGAGCTGGCCCTGTGACCGAGCGATCCCCCGTGCTGTCGGTGCGCGGCCTTTCCGTACGCTTCCTGCTGCCGGGCGGCCGCCGTGTCGCCGCCGTCACCGACGCCCGCTTCGACGTGGCGCCCGGCGAATGCCTCGCCCTGATCGGTGAGAGCGGCTGCGGCAAGTCCGTCCTCGCCTCCGCCCTCCTCGGCCTGCTCCCCGCCAACGCGCAGACGGCGGGCCACGCCCACCTCGGCGACCTGGACCTGCTGACCGCCGACGAACGCACCCTCGCCCGCACCGTGCGGGGCCGTCGCATCGGCCTCATCCCGCAGAGCCCCGCCGCCCACCTCACCCCGGTACGCACCATCCGCTCCCAGATGGAGGAGACGGTCGCCCAGCTCACCGGCGTCCGGGGCCGCGCGGCCCTGCGCGCGGCGGCCGAACGGGCCGCCGGACGGGCCGGGTTCCCGCCGGACCACCTCGACCGCCACCCGCACGAACTCTCCGGCGGCCTGGCCCAGCGCGCCGCCACCGCCCTCGCCCTGATCGGTGACGCACCCCTGCTCCTCGCCGACGAACCCACCACAGGGCTGGACCGCGACCTGGTGGACCGCACCGCCGACGAACTGCGCCGCCACGTCGACGCCGACGGCGGCCGGGCCCTGCTGATGATCACCCACGATCTCGCGGCGGCGGAACGCATCGCCGACCGGGTCGCGGTCATGTACGCGGGCCGCATCGTCGAACTCGCCGACGCGACCGCCTTCTTCGGCGCGCCCGGCCCCCGCCACCCCTACAGCCGGGGCCTCCTGGACGCCCTCCCCGACCGGGCCTTCACCCCCATCCCCGGCATGCCCCCCGAACTCGGTGACCTCCCCGACGGCTGCGCCTTCGCCGCCCGCTGCGACCGGGCCACCGACGCCTGCACGGCGCTCCCGCCCTTCACCGGGTCGATCGCCTGCCACCACCCGGCCCCGGCACCCACCCCCGAGGACATCCGTGCTTGAACTGCGCGCCATCACCGCCGGTTACGACCGTCGCGCCCCCGTCGTCCGGGACGCGACCCTCACCGTCGCTCCGGGCGAGTCGGTCGGCCTGCTCGGCCCCAGCGGCTGCGGCAAGTCCACCCTGGCGAGGGTCGCCGCCCTCCTGCACCGTCCGGACTCCGGGGAAGTCGTCCTCGACGGCACCCCCGTACGCCACTGGCGCCACCGCGCCCCGCGCGAGCTGCGCACCACCGTCGGCGTCGTCTTCCAGCAGCCCCGCCTCTCCGCCGACCCCCGCCTGAGCCTCACCGACCTGATCGCGGAGCCCCTGCGCGCCACGGGCCGCCGCTCGTCCGTCCCCGACCGGGTGGCCGAACTCGCCGGAACCGTCGGCCTGACCCCCGACCTGCTCACCCGCCGCCCCCACGAGGTCAGCGACGGCCAGCTCCAACGCGCGTGCCTGGCCCGCGCGCTGGTGCTCCGCCCCCGCTGGCTGATCTGCGACGAGATGACCGCGATGCTGGACGCGTCGACCACGGCCGCGCTGGTCGGGGTCGTCGAGGACTACCGCGCCTCGACGGGCGCGGGCCTGCTGGCCGTGGGCCACGACCGGACCCTCCTGAACCGCTGGTGCGACCGCACGGCCGACTGGGAGACGGTGGCGACGCCACCCGCGATCACCCCGTCTCCGCGTGCGAGGCGCGCGGCGGATTGGGGCGCCCCAGCGCGGAGTTGAGCCGGTAGGCGCCGCCGAGCCCGTGGAAGACCGCCATGGCCAGCGCTCCGGTGAGGAGACCGACGGCACCCGTGAGCGGATGGGCCGGGAGGCCGGCCCCGTACCCGAACGCACCCGCCAGCGCGAGGCCGAACGTTCCGGCCACGGCGTTGCGCAGCGGGTCGTTGCCCCACACGTTCGGGAACTCCTCGCCGGTCACGCCCTTGACGAAGTGCGGAACCGCGTTCGCGCCCATGAGCCCGGCGAGCGCGGACAGAAGGAACACGTGCCCCATGACGAACCACCCCGATTCAGTCAACGTCCGTAGACTGAAAACGGTAGACGAGCGCGGCAGGGTCGGTCAACAGATGTAGACTGGGATCATGACGTCCCGCCCCACCGGCCGAGCCGAGCAGCGTCGGCGCACCGAGACCCGCATCCTGGACGCCGCGCGACGACTGTTCGCCGAGGTCGGTTACGACCGGGCCACCATCCGGGCCGTCGCGGCGGCGGCGGACACCGATCCGGGGCTGGTGATGCGTTACTTCGGGTCGAAGGACAAGCTGTTCGCCCGGGTGTCGGGGTTCGAGCGGGAGGAGCCGGTGACCGGCCCTCCGGAGCGGGCCGCCGAACAGCTGCTGGCGGCGCTCGAGCAGAAGCTCGCCGAGGAACCCACCGACGCGCTGGCCGCCATCCGGTCGATGTTCACCCACCCCGACGCGGCCGGTGACGTCCGTGCCGCCATGGTGTCCCGGCAGCGGCAGGCCGCACGGCATCTCGTCGACGACGAGGCGGAGCTACGCGCCGGACTCATCGGCGCGCTCACCATCGGCACCGTGATCGGACGCCACCTGCTCCACCTGGACGGCCTGCGCGACGCTCCCCCCGAGCGCGTCACCGCGCTGCTGCGCCGCGCCTTCCACGACATCGCCTGCGGTCCGGTTCAGCCGGACGTGGGGCGCAGCACCAGGCAGACGAAGCCGAGAACGTCCCGGTAGACGCGCAGCCAGCCGTCGCGGTGGGCGGAGGCCGTCGCCAGGGCCTGCGCGCTGCCCGGATCGTCCGGGTGGTCCAGGGCCCACGAGGCCAGCGATCCCGTCCACGCCCATTCGTAGTCGTCGAGCTCCCGGCGTGAGCTGATGTGCCCGTGGACCGGGGTCCAGCCGTCGGCGACGACGCGGTCCAGGGTGGTCGGCAGATCACTGAGGTCGCCGAGCATCTCGACGGCCTCGGAAGAGGGCTCCCGCGCCCAGAACCCGTCGCCGATCAGGACGCGTCCGCCGGGAGCCAGGTGTGCGCGAGCCGCCGCGAGGGTGGCGAGCAGACCGCCGAAGGCGTGCGTGGCCCCGACGCTGATCACCAGATCGAACGTGGGGGAGGCCGCGAAGTCCCCGGCGTCCCCGTGATGGAGCACGAGGCGCTCCTGAACCCCGCGCACACGCGCCGCCTCCCGGGCGCGCTCCAGCGAGTCCGCGGAGATGTCGACGCCCTCGGCCCGCAGTCCCGGATGCCCGGCCAGCGCACGCAGCAGCCACTCCCCGCCGCCGCAGCCGAGGTCGAGCACCCGCGCGCCGTCGCGCGGGACACCACGTTCCAGCAGCCGCCGCACCGAGTCGTCGTCGAGCGGGGCCGCGATCGGGTGATCGGCATGGGCAAGCAGGGAGATCTGTTCACGACGCACCGCCGGAGCCTGACACGGACGGGGCCTCGACGCACCTGCTTTTCGGCCGGGTCCCGTGGTGCGGGGAAAGCCGGGCCGGTCAGCCGTCCCCGTGTGCGCGCGGCCGCACCAGGCCGCTCTGGTAGGCGATCACGACGAGCTGGGCCCGGTCGCGGGCGTGCAGCTTGGTCATGGCGCGCTGGACGTGGCTGCGCACCGTCAGCGGGCTGACGACGAGGTGGTCGGCGATCTCGGCGTTGGACTTGCCGTGCGCGGCCAGCGCCATGACCTCGCGCTCGCGTTCGGTGAGGGCGGTGAGGCGTTCGGGCGGGGCGAGCGGTGTGTCGTCGTCGGGGGTGGCCAGGAAGCGGGTGATGAGGGTCCGGGTCGCCGTGGGGGAGAGCAGGGAGTCACCGGCGGCCACGGTGCGGATGCCGGCGAGCAGGACGTCCGGGCCGACGTCCTTGCCGAGGAAGCCGCTGGCACCGGCCCGCAGGGCCCTGGCGACGTTCTGGTCGTTCTCGAAGGTGGTGAGGATCAGCACCCGGGTGGCGGCGAGTTCCGGCCGGGAGCAGATGTCGGCGGTGGCGGCCAGGCCGTCGGTGCCGGGCATACGGATGTCCATGAGGACCACGTCGGGCGTGTGGAGGCGGGCGAGGTCGACCGCCTCCCGTCCGTCGGTGGCCTCCGCGACGACGGTCAGGCCGGGGTCGGAGTCGATGAGGATGCGGAAGGTGGCCCGCAACAGGGCCTGGTCGTCGGCGAGCAGGACGCGGATGGTCATGGGGCGGTGCCTTCGTCGTGGCCGTGCAGGGGAAGGGTGCAGGCGACCTCGAAGCCGCCCTCCGGCCGGGGCCCCGCGCGGAAGGTGCCGCCCGCGGCGAGGGCCCGTTCGCGCATGCCGAGGAGCCCGAAGCCGTGGCCGGAGGTGGGCCCGGGCCCGGGCCGGGGCACGGGACCGGCGGTGTCGTTGGTGATCGTCAGGGTGAGGAAGTGGGGGGTGTGGGCGAGCCGCACCCGCGCGGTGCGGGTGGCCGCGTGCTTGGTGACGTTGGTGAGGGCCTCCTGGACGATCCGGTACGCCGTCAGGTCGAGCCCCGGCGCGAGCGGCCGCGCCCGCCCCTCCTCGGTGACGGTGACGTCCAGGCCGGCCGTCGCGCAGGCGGCCACCAGGCCGGGCAGCTGCGCCAGGCCGGGCGCGGGCGCCAGCCCGTCGTCGGTGTCGGTGTCCTGGCGCAGCAGTCCGACGGTGGCCTTGAGTTCGCGCAGGGCCGCCGCGGTGGTCCCCGTGAGCTTGTCCAGGATCTCGTACGCCTTCTCCGGATCGGCCCGTGCGAGGTGGGCGGCGGTGCCCGCCTGGGCGTTGGCCAGGGCGAGGTGGTGGGCGACGACGTCGTGGAGTTCGCGGGCGATGCGCATGCGCTCCTGGACGACGCGGTGGCGGGCCTCCTCCTCGCGCTCGCGGGCGATGTGCTCGGTCCTGGCGGCGGCGTACTCGCGGCGGACCCGCACATAGCCGCCGAGCGCCGCGGACAGCGGCACCCAGGCCGCCGGATTGACCAGGCCGATGATCCACTGGTCCCGCAGTTCGCCGTGGAACAGACCGGAGGCGACCATGAGCGCGGTGACCGCCAGCGCGCTGTACCAGGCCGTCCGGCGCTCGGCGCGCAGGCTGACCGAGTACTGCGCGACCATGAGCGGGCCCATGTTCATGGCCGTCACGAGGTGCCCCAGAGCGGCCAGGGCGACCATGCCCAGCGCGGTCACCGCCAGCACCGGAAGGGGGTGGGTGCGGCGTCCGGGCAGCACCGCGCAGGTGAGTGCGGACAGGGTGACGGCGGGCCACAGCGGGGGCGGTCCCGGCATCACCGACGAGGACAGGAGACAGCCGGAGACGGCGACCGCGAACAGCGACACGAGGAGGACGGCCTCGGTGGTCCGGGGGCGGCTCGTCGCCCGGCTTCGCCAAGGTGTGCTCATCGTGCGTTCTCCGGGTCGGGCCTGCGGGGACATCGTGGCACGTGACGGACGGGGCCGCGCGGCCGTGGGACACGACCGCGCGGCCCGCCGGGAGCGGGCCCGGATCAGGTACGGACCGGTTCCCGGGCGGGGTGGCCCTCACCTGCGGGCGCGGACCGCCCGGTGAGCCCCGTGCCCTCGACGTCGACGCGGGGCAGCAGCCCGTCGAGCCGGCGGGGCAGCCACCACGCCTTGTCCCCGAGCAGGGCCAGGACGGCGGGCACGAACGCCATGCGGACGACGAACGCGTCGAACAGCACGGCGACGGCGAGACCGAAACCGATCGTCTTGATCATGGACTCGCCGGACCCGACGAACCCGGAGAACACCGCGATCATGATCACCGCGGCGGCGACGACCACCCGGGCGCTGTGCCGGAACCCGCTGACGACCGCCTGCGCCGGCCGCTCGCCGTGGACGTACGCCTCCCGCATGCGGGAGACCAGGAAGACCTCGTAGTCCATGGCCAGGCCGAAGACGATGCCCACCAGGAAGACCGGCATCAGGCTCATGATCGGCCCGGTCTGCTCGACGCCCAGCAGTCCCGCGCCCCAGCCCCACTGGAAGACCGCCACGACCGCGCCCAGCGACGCCAGCACCGACAGCAGGAACCCGACGGCGGCCTTGACCGGCACCAGCACGGAACGGAACACCAGCATCAGCAGCAGGAGGGAGAGGACCACGATGACGGACAGGTACGGCACGAGGGCGTCCTGCAGGGCCTGCGCGACGTCGATGTTCATCGCCGTGCTGCCGGTGACCTCGAAGGTCGCGCCCGTCTCGTCCTCCAGGCCGCCGCGCTCTCCCCGGATGGTCTGCACGAGGTCCTTGGTGCGCTCGTCGTTCGGCGCGGTGGCGGGGACCGCCGAGAACAGCGCGGTGTCGCCCTCGGCGTTGAACCGGGGCAGCGAGACGGACACGACACCGTCCGTGTCCCGGATCGCGTCGGCGACGGTGGTCGCGGCGGCCTCGGGATCGGACGCTCCCTTGACGTCGGCGACGACCGTCAGCGGGCCGTTGAAGCCCGGTCCGAAGCCCTCGGCGAGCGCGTCGTAGGCACGCCGCTCCGTCGTCGAGACCGGCTTCGCCTCGGCGCCCGGCATGCCCAGTTGCAGGTCGGTGGCCGGCAGGGCGAGTACACCCAGCCCGGCCACGCAGGCCAGCAGCACCGCCACCGGGCGGCGCAGCACGAACCGGGCCCAGCGGGAGCCGCCGCCTCCCGCGCCGTCGGTGTGCCGGACGGCGGCGACGCCGCGCCCGCGGGCCTTGCGCGACAGGACGGCGTTCGGCCACATTCCCAGCAGGGCGGGCACCAGGGTCAGCGCGACCAGCACGCCGACGACGACCGCGCCCGCGGCGCTCAGACCCATCTTCGTCAGCATCGGCACGCCGACCACGGACAGTCCGGCCAGCGCGATGACGACCGTGAGACCGGCGAAGACCACCGCGGAGCCGGCCGTACCGACCGCGAGGCCCGCCGCCTCCCGCGGTTCGTGCCCGTTCTCCCGCTCCTCCCGGTAGCGGGAGACCACGAACAGGGCGTAGTCGATGCCGACCGCGAGACCGAGCATCGAGGCGAGCGTTCCGGTGGTCATGGACAGTCCCAGGGCGCTGCCGAGGGCCAGGATCGCCCCCATGCTGATCCCCACCCCGACGACGGCGGTGAGCAGGGGCAGCCCGGCCGCGGCGAGGGAGCCGAACGTGATCAGCAGGACGACGGCGGCGAGACCGACGCCGACGGCCTCGGCCGCGCCCCCGGCGGCCGGCTGCGAGGAGAGCGCGCTGCCGCCGACCTCCACGGTGAGACCGGAGTCGCGGGCCTCGTCGACGGCCGTCTCCAGCGCGGTCCGTCCGGCCTCGGTGAGGTCGCCGGACGAGACCTCGTAGGTCACGGTGGCGTAGGCGGTGGAGGCGTCCTCGCTCACCGCGTTCGCCGCGAAGGGGCTCACGGCGCTCGCGACCTGCGGCCCGTCGCCGGCCGTGGCCACGAACGCGTCGATGGCGGCGCGGTGGCCGGCGGCGGTCACCTTCTCCCCGTCGGGGGCGATGAACACGATCCGCGCGTCGGCGCCGTCGGCGTCCGAACCCGGGAAGCGCTCCCCGATGAGGTCGAAGGCCCGCTGCGCCTCGATGCCGGGCATGAAGGACGTGCCGTCGTCACCGGCGGCGGGCGCCGTGGCGGCGCCGGCCCCGGCGGTGCCGAGGATCACCGCCCACAGCAGTGTCACGAGCCATCGCCGCCGGAAGGCGCCGCGGCCGATGCGATACAGGAAGGTAGCCACAGGTCAGGGATCTCCGCGTTCGGTCTTGGGTTCCCTCCAAGACTCGCGGGCGGAGCCCCGCACGGCGTCGTGCGCCTGCCGTCACTTTCCCCTGGTGCGCTCGCACGAGACGGGGCGCCGTCCTCTCCTCCTCAGGGAGGACGGCGCCCCGCCACGGACTCCGGTGCCTGTCAGCCCTCGGCGCCTTCCGCGAACTCCTCCTCGCCGAGCGCCCCCGCCGCGAAGCCGCCGAAGAAGCCCTCCATGAGCTCGTCGATCCGCACCTCGGTGGCGCCCGCCGGGGCCGTGGCCTTCTCGCCCTCGCCCAGGCGCAGCACCAGCGCGAACTTCTTGACCTTCGCCTTCTCCGTCAGCTTGGCCAGGTCCACGGACATCTCGGTCAGCTCGCCGTTCTTCAGCGTGAAGTCGGCCGTGACCTTCTCGTTCGGCGCGTCCTTGAGGTCCTTGGCCGTCGGCAGCTCGGCGCCCGGCGGCAGTTCGTCCGCCAGCGGGCCGAGTTCGTCGAGCAGTTCGGTCATCAGCGTGCGGAAGGGCGCGGTGGCCTTGATGTGCTCGGTGCCGTCCGATCCGCCGGAGGTCTCGAGGTCGACCTCCTGGGCGATGACCTGACGCAGCGCCTTGACGATCTTCTTCTGCGTCTTGGCGTCGAGCGTGGGCTCCGCCGAGGGCTCTGCGGCCTCGGCGCCCTCCGCCCCCGACATCTGCTCGCCGGCCTCCTCGACCTCCTTCGTCGAGATCTTGATCCACTCACCGGCGAGGAGCTTCTTGAACGCCCCCGCGCTGTCGGGCAGTTCGTCGGCCGACGGCATGGGGCTGCCGCTCATCCGCCCGAGCGCGTCCAGGTCGGCACGGACGTAGGTGTAGTCGCCGACCAGCCGGTACTCGAACAGGGCACCGTCCGGGACGCTGAACTTCACCGCCATGGCGGTGAAGTCCTTCTCGCTGGACTCCTCGATCGGCTTCTTGGACTGCACGGAGACGGAGATCCGCGCGTCGCTGAGCAGTTCGGCGGCCTCTTCGGGCATCTCCTCGCCGGGGTCCGCCCCGGAGTCCAGCGCCTTCAGCGACGCGGCGTCGGTGTCCAGGTCCAGCTCGAAGGAGAGCGAGCGTTCCTTGCCGAGCTTCTCGAAGGCCTGGTCGAGCTTCTGCCCGGCGGACAGGTTCTCCACGGTGCCGCAGGCGGCGGCCCCGGCCAGGACCACGGTGGCGACGGCGGTGGCGGTCAGGGTCTTGCGTATGGCGGGAATGACGGTCTCCTTGTAAATACGACCGATGTGGTCGCTGTAAAGACCGATCATCACCCCGAACGGTTGTACGCCGCATCCGACTTTCCGAGGACGACCGTTCGCCAACTGTTCGAGTGCGGGACACCATCGGCTATTTGCCCGCCGTTCAGCCGTGCTCCCTAGCGTCGCCGCAATGTCAGACGCACCCGCCCCCGCGACACCGTCATCGATGCCGCGCCCCCGGGAGAGCCCGAGGGGAACCACACTGGTCAGCTACGTGCTGCCGGTGTTCAACGAGCAGGACGGCATACGGCGCTTCCACGACGAACTCGTGGAAGCGATCGGTACCCGCCCGGAACTCTCCTTCGAGCTGGTCTACGTCAACGACGGTTCGTCCGACGCCTCCCTGACGATCCTCCGCGACCTGGCGAAGAACGATCCGCGGGTGCGCGTGGTCGACTTCGCGCGCAACTTCGGGCACCAGATGGCGATCACGGCCGGACTGGACGAGGCGCGCGGCGACGCGGTGATCGTGATGGACACCGATCTGCAGGACCCGCCGCGGGTGAGTCTCGAACTCATCGACGCCTGGCGGGACGGTGCGGAGGTCGTGCACGCGCGGCGCCGGTCCCGGCGGGACGGGGTGTTCAAGAGGGCGACGGCCGCCACGTACTACCGGGTCCTCCGGGCGTGCACGGAGGTCGACATCCCGCTGGACACCGGGGACTTCCGGCTGCTGGACCGGCGGGTCGCCGACGAACTGCGGCGCTACCGGGAGCGCAGCCGGTTCGTGCGGGGCATCGTCGCCTCGATGGGCTTCGTCCAGACCGAGGTGCGCTTCGACCGCGACGAACGGTTCGCCGGCGAGACCAAGTACCCGCTGCGGAAGATGGCGCGGCTGGCGGTCGACGGGGTGACCGGCTTCTCCACGGTGCCGCTGAAACTGATCACACGCCTCGGGTTCGTGGTGCTGGCGCTGTCCTTCGCGGGCATCCTCTACGCGCTGGCGATGAAGGCGTTCCGGCCCGACATCACGGTGTCCGGCTGGACCATGCTCATGGTCGTCGTGCTGTTCCTGGGCGGGGTGCAGATGCTCTCGCTCGGGGTGCTCGGCTCGTACATCGGGCGGACGTACAGCGAGGCGCAGGGACGGCCGCTGTACATCGTCCGGCAGGTGGTCCGGCATGACGGCGACTGACACGCCCGCCCGTACCGAGCGACCTCCCCGGAAACTCCGGCAGCTCGTCAGCTACACGCTCGTCGGCGGCAGCGGTGTCGCCCTGGACCTGGCCGCGTTCGCGCTGCTCTACAACGTCCTCGGATGGCACGAGCAGGTCGCCAACGGCGTCGGCACCACCCTCGGCATCACCAACAACTTCGTTCTCAACGCGGTGTTCACCTTCGGCAAGCGCGACCGGCTGGCGCTGCGCTTCGTGCGCTTCTACGCCGTGGGGATGTGCGGCATCGCGCTCACCATCGGGCTGCTGTGGCTCTTCGCCGGCCGGCTCGGGACCGACCCGAACCTGGTGAAGGCCGCCTCCCTGCCGCTGGTCCTGGCGGTGCAATTCGTGCTCAACCGGAAGTGGAGCTTCGCGTGAACCTGGGCATCATCGGAGCCGGCGCCACCGGACTGACCGCCGCCTACGACGCGGTCAAGGCCGGGCACACGGTCACGGTGCTGGAAGCGGCCGACGAACTGGGCGGCCTGGCCGCCTCACTGACCGTGCAGGGCACGCCGCTGGAGCGCTACTACCACCACATCTTCCGCTCCGACCACGCCATGATCGAGCTGATCGAGGAGCTGGGCCTGGGCTCGTCCCTGCGCTTCCACAAGCCCACCACCGGCATCTACCGCGCCGGACGGCTGCGCCCCTTCAGCACCCCGCTGCAGATGCTGCGCTTCCTCCCGCCGCTGCCGGCACTGCGCTTCGCGTTCTCCTCCGCCGCGCTGAAGGCCGTACGCAAGGGCGAGCGCTTCAACGACCGCACGGCGCTGAGCTGGCTGCGCCGCTGGGCCGGACGGCGCGCCACGGAGGAGATCTGGGAGCCGCTGCTGCGCGGCAAGTTCGGGGAGCGCGCCGAGGAGGTGTCCATGGCCTGGCTGTGGGCCCGGGTGCACTGCCGCACCTTCGAACTGGGCTATGTGCACGGCGGGTTCGACAAGGTGTACGCGGCGCTGGCGGACGCGGTCGCCTCGCGCGGCGGGAAGATCGAGTTCGGCAGGCGGCTGACGCGCATCCGGCAGGACGGCGACACGGTGACGGTCGACACCGAGGACGGGTCGTCGTACGGCTTCGACCACGTCGTCGTCACCACCCCGCAGCCCGCCTTCGCCCGGGCCGCGGGACTGCCGTCCGACGACGTGACGTGGCGCAACCAGTACCTCGGCGCGACCTGCCTCGTGCTGGAGCTGGACCGCAGCCTCATCCCGTACTACTGGCTCAACGTCAACGACACCGACTTCCCGTTCCTGGCCGTCGTCGAGCACACCCGGATGGTGGACCCGGCGGAGTACGGCGGCAAGCACGTCGTGTACGTCGGGAACTACGTGCCGCGCGACGACTGGCGCTTCACCTCCGACCCGGAGGACCTGCTGCAGGCGTACACGCCCTGGCTGCGACGCCTGAACCCGGACTTCGACCGTTCCTGGATCTCCCGCCGGCACTTCTCCCGCGCCCCCTTCGCGCAGCCCGTCGTCACCCCGGAGTACCGGGAGCTCATCCCGCCGCACGAGACGACGATGAGCCGGGTCACGCTGGCCACGATGGCGCAGGTCTATCCGCAGGACCGGGGACAGAACTACGCCGTGGCGATGGCACACCGGGTCATGGAGCTGATCGGCGCCCGGTGAGCCGCGGTACGGCGACGGCCACCGCCCCCGTCCGGGGCGGTGGCCGTCGCCGTGCGGGCGCGTCGGCCCGCGATCACCGCAGCCGGCACACGACGAGCCGCTCCGCGGGCGCCGGCGGACAGTCGTAGCGCGCCTCGATCCGCCGCGCCAGCGCCCGGTCGATCTTCGCCGGGGGGAACCAGCCGCGGTTCAGCACCGCGTACCGCGGCGGGTCCTCGTCCAGGCAACGGGCGTTCTCGGCGTACGAGTCGAGGGTGCTCACGTCCGGGAGGTAGCGGGTGCGCTGCAGGAACGTCGGGATCGGGTAGGGGCAGGGCGAGGCGTGCCCGATGAAGTACGCCTCGTCGCCGAAGGCGAGGTACTGCACGAGCGCCCCGTCCGGCAACCGCCGCCGCACCTCGGCCGCCGCGTCGGCCTTCTCCTCGGAGACCCGCAGATACGCGGCGTTGGTCTCGCCCACCTCGCCGCGGTCCATGAGATGGGGGGAGGACGGCCAGACGGCCACCGCGGCCAGCCCGACCCCCACCACGGCGGCCGGCACCCGCAACCCGGAGCCGCTCCCGGCCGGGCGCCGCACGTCGAAGAACGCGGCGCCGAGCGCGACGACCCCCGCCCCCCACACGACCGCCGACCGCTGCAGCCCCTGCGGGGCGGCGGAGTACCACGGCGCCAGGACGGCGATCACGCCGCTGACCGCCAGGAAGCCCAGCGGCACCCGTCCCCGCGCCCCGTACCACCGCGCCACCGCGAGCCCCCACAGCGCGGCGGCGCCCACCGGCAGCGCGGCGGCGTGGTACGCGAACCAGTTGCCCTGCACCACGACCGCGCCCAGCCCCACGGCGGCCCCCGCCCCGGCGAGCACCGCCCACTCGGTGCGCCTGCGCCGGTCGTCCTGGCCGGCCAGCAGCAGGAGCAGCGCCGCGGGCAGCAGGAGCAGTACGGGGCTGAGTGCGGCCCGGTCCGCGAGGAAGTCGACCGACCGGGCGAAGAGCTCCCCGGGCCGCACGCCCTGCCGGGACAGTGAGCCCTGGTTGATCTGCGGCATGTCCCGGACCCACTGCCACTCCCGCGACCCCGACCAGAGGCTGAAGCCCAGCAGCAGCACGCTCGACACGGCCGTCGCGGCGGCGAGGAGCAGCGCGCGCACCCGGCCGGCGGCGAAGACGGCCAGCAGCGCGATGAGCGCGGTGGCGGCGGTGGAGTACTTCATCATCACCGCGAGCCCCAGCGGTACGGCCGCGAGCGCCGCGGCGGGCACGGGCCGTACGTCGGCGAGCACGACGGCCACCGCGAGCACCGACAGCAGCGCGGCCGTCCACTCCGGCTGCAGGAAGTCGGTGCGCGGCGCCAGCGCGAGCACCAGGGCCACCGCGGCACCGGCCAGATCCGCCTCCCGCCCCGGCAGCCGCCGCCGCAGCGCCGCGCGCAGGGCGAGCCCGGCGGCGAGGCACAACAGCACACCGACGCCCCGCAGGACCGCCTCGCGTACCGCGGTGGGACCGGCGCCCAGCTGGTCGAGGCAGTACAGGAACCACCGGTAGAAATACGGCCGGTGAGTAAAGGTCTCCGACGGCGAAATGCCGACCGCCTCACCACTCCGCAGACACGCCAGTACATAGCGGATGTCCCCGTGCAGCCGGGCCGTCACCACGGAGCACACCAGCACGGCCCCCGTCACGAGCCCGACGACCAGCCGCGCCGCGCGCGCTCGTCGTCCGGCCGGCGGCTGCGTACGGGCCTGCGGTATCAGCAAGTTGGTCACGACGCGGGACGTTAACAGTATTCCGCGCAATCCTTCGCAGGGAATTCAGTGCAGTGGGTCGTTCATTTATTGGACATCTTTGATTGTCCATGAGTTCGCCGGGTAATTTCCGCGAGGCCTTACTTATCGTTTTTACGCAATCGCTCGCTTGATCGGTTCCATGGAGCTCCGGGGAGGGCTGGGGGATGTTTCGTCGTGCCCGCGCACGCAGGAGAACCGGCAGACGGGTGGCCTTGACGCTCGCACTCGCGCTTGCGGCCGGACCGCTGTCGGGCGTGCTGTTCGGTGGCTGCTGAGATTCACGTGGACGAGATCACCCGGATCCTGACGGGTACGATCGTCCGCTCCGTCGGCAGAGCGGTGGACATGGGCGTCGTCGAGTTCGACGGCCTCCAGGGCGAGACGGTCATGGTTCACATGCAGTGCCCGTTCCGGATCGTGCGGCACGGGAGGATCCTCCTGGGGTCCGCGGACATGCGGTATGCGCAGAAGGACGCGGGACCACAGGCGTTCGACGAGTTCCGCATGATCTACGACGCCCAGACCACCACGTTCAATCGAGTGCTCGGCGAACTCCGTCCCTCCGTCGACAGCGTGACCGTGGGTCAGTCGGGTGAGCTCACAGTGAACTGGGAGCAGGCGTTCCGGCTCGAGGTGTTCCCCGACTGCTCGGGGCGGATCGAAGCCTGGCGGGTACTCGTCCGCGGGGGAGCCCACCACGTCTTTCCTCCGGGTCTCGACTGATCGTCCAGGGGGCCTGTTCCGCCCGGTGCTCGCCGGGCGGAACAGGCCGTCGTGCCACGTGCGGGAGGCGCCACCCGTCGCTCACCGCGTACTGCACACCGTCTTCGGAGCCGCCCTGCTGTCGGCGCCCTGCGCGTCCTGTGCGTCCTGCACCCTCTGCACGTCCTGGAGGAGGTCCGGAACACCGGGGTCCTGGCCGGCGGCGGCCCGTGCCATGGTGAGCAGTACGGCCTCGTAGAAGGCGTCCCGCACGGCGGGCGCCATGACGTCCGAGGCGTCCAGGCAGCGGGGCCCTTCGCGAAGCCGCCGGGCGATCTCACCCCTGACCGCGTCGCCTCGCGGCGTCACCTGACGGTTCGCCGAGAAGACGCCCGCCCGGTCGGCCCACTTCTGCTGGCCCTCCCGGGAGGCCAGCCGTTCGATCAGCTCACCGGCCTCGGGACGGTCGCTGAACAGCGCCGCGAAGTCACCGGTCACCTCGCGCCCCCGGACCTGACCGTCCCCCTCGGGCAGCAGCGGAGCGGAGTCCGTCAGGCGCGCGTGCCGCGCGTCGTCCCGGTAGAAGGAGAGCGCGAAGGAGCCCTGGTGCTCCAGGGCGCACTCGTCCGGACCGTCGAACAGCAGCCCGTTGCCGTGCGGGGCGCCGCGGTGGTCGGTGAGCAGAGCCGACCCGGCCGCCTCCTCGTCCTGCCGCAGCAGACCGGCCCAGGCCTCCCAGGCGGTGCGCACCGGATCACTTCGCCACCACTTCGCCTCGCCGGTGCCCAGCGCCCACTTCTCGTAGACCTCCGGGCCCTCCCGTTGCAGCACGAGGTCCTCGACCCAGTCGGTGCCGGGCCAGCCGGAGGCGCCGTCGTCCCCCATGCCGATGCACCAGCTCTTCAGCGGGGCCGGTGAAGCGTCCGGCTTCCGGCCCTCGCGGTACCAGACGATGCTCTTCAGGTCCGCCTTGACCGGGACCCAGTACACGTGCCCGGGGGACGAGGCGGCCGCCATCCAAGGGGCGCCGTACTCCCGCGGATCGTAGAGATCGTCCAGCGGCTCCAGAAGGCCCTGGTCGGCGTACTCGGCGAGTTCACCGAGGCCCGGCATGATCACGATGTCCGGGGGCTCCCCCGCCTGCACCTTGGAGAGCAGCACCTCCCGCTGGGCGGCGGTGCCCTGGTAGCGGAAGGGGATGCCGAAACCCCGCAGCACGCTCTCGAACTGCTCCGCCTGCCCGGCCGTCCACGTCCCGAGGATGGTCACCGGCTCCTCGTCGTCGTGCTGCGCCCAGACCACCACCATGCCGCCGGCCGCGACCAGCAGCATGACCACACCGAACACCAGCATCCTGAACCGCCGGGTCACCGTCGCCTCCAGTAGTCGTGGTCGAGCCGCAGACCGAGCCCCAGCGCGGGCAGGACGACGGCGAACAGGCTGCCGACGAGAGCGCCCCGGTACACCGATTCGGTCCACGTGCCGTCGGTCAGCCGCTGCCGGACCTTCTCCGACATCTCCGTGACGTGCTGCTGCGCCTCGGCCGGCGGGCCGCTCCGCCAGGACGTCTCGGTGATCCGTCGCAGATCCCCGAGCGCCCCGTCGAGTTCGTCCTGGGTGGAGTACGCCGTCATCAGCGGGACCACCGCGAGCAGCACGGTGAGGAGGAGGGCCGCGAGCAGGTACGGGTTCCAGTCACGGCCGCAGCGGTCGCGCAGCACGAACAGCGCCGAGAGCAGGGTCAACGCCGTCGCGATCAGGGCGAGTTCGGCGACCCACCACCCGGCGTGCTGCCACCGCCCCATGGCGGTCGTGGCCTCGGCGTGCTCCAACTGGTTCCGCTGCAGGACCTTCAGACGCGGTGCGACTCCCACCGTGTCGCGGGTGAGCAGCGACTCGGCCTCCCGAAACCTCAGCTTCCGCATGAGGGGCTGGTCATGGGAGAGGGACGTGCCGAGAGCGAGCGAGTCGCTGTAGGTGGCGAGCAGGCCCTTGACCGTGCCGAGGTCCTGGTCCGTGCGGTCGGCGATCCGGGACAGGCCCTGGTCGGCGGCCGAGAGCTGGGACCGGTAGGCCTCGCCCGAGCCCGCCACGCCGATGAGGTCCATCTCCACCAGGCTGTTGGCCTCCTCGTGGGCGCGCAGGGCCGCGAGCCGGGCGGCGGCGAGCCCCTGCACGGCCGGCGCCTCGCGGGACGCCAGCGCTTCGGCGCCGTGCTGGACCTGACGGCTGGAGAGGAAGAGCGCGGTCGACGCCACGGCCGTGAGCAGCAACAGCACCAGCAGATGCACCTCCAGCAGCCGACGGGTCCGCCAGGAGCCCGGACGCCCGCGCCAGAAGGCGGCGGGGGAGTACCGCCGCCAGGAGGCGGCACGTCCGGCCGTCACAGCAGCTTCTCCCCGCAGGCGATGCAGTAGCGGGCCTCGCTCCCGGCCGGCGTGCCGCAACCGCCGCAACGCGGACCCGGCCGGGCGCCGACGGCTTCGGCCAGGGGCCCGCCGGGACGGGACCCGGCGCGCAGGATCATCGGGCCGAGGGTGCCGGCGTCGACGGTGCGCAGCCGGACCCGCCCCCCGGCCGCGTCCTCGATGTGGGCGACCGCGCGGATCTCGTCCAGCACCCAGTCCGTGCCGGACCGCACCGCCAGCCGGGCAGCCTCCCCCAGCAGGTCCTTCGCGGTGTCGCGACGGCCTTCCCGGAGGGCGATGAGTCCTTGGCGCAGCGCCTTGCGCATTCTGGTGGCCTCGTTGAGGGTGCGCACGCTCTCGGCGCCCGCCGGGGCGTGCGGCGGGGCGTGCCCGGGAAGGTGCCAGCGGGCGGTGACAGGCGCGTGGACGTCGCCGATGGAGACCATGGCGAACTGCAGCTCGGTCTCCAGCGGGTCGGTGTCGGAGTCGGCGACCAGGGTGAGCAGGTAGTCGCGGCGGCCCTGCTCCCACTGGTAGGTGGGGAAGCTCCAGCAGTGCGGCCGGCCGGGCTGGGGCAGCCCGCCGAGCCGGTGCGGCCGGGGCGCCTTCTCGCTGAGCGAGACCTGGCGCACGGAGGGCCGTACGGTCACCTCGACCGGCAGCTGGGGAGTGTGCACCCGGCGCAGCCGCTGGATGGCGGCGGTGATCGCGGGGCCGAGTCCGTCGTCCACGAACTCGGCCGTGCCGTGCAACCGTTCGGCGAGGGTCAGCAGGGGATCGGGGGACCAGTCCGTGCCCACGGCGAACACGTCGCAGGTGAACTGCCCCGCACAGGCGTCCAGTTCCTCCTCCAGACGGTTGTCGGCGGCGACGGCGCTGCTGCCGTCGGTGATCAGCACCAGATGGCGTACGGACACCGGCCGGCCGGCGAGCAGGGCGCGCGCTCCGGCCACCCAGGCGGCGTACCCGGCGGGACGCGGCCCCTCCCGGTGCAGCGGGAGCGAGCCCGCGACGAAGGCGGCCCGGCGCCTCTCGTCCCGGTCGGCGACGGCCCACTCGTCGTCACCCCGCGGATAGCACCGGACCGGCTCGGGGCCGCCGCCGAGCACGGCGAAGGAGATGCGGTCGGGCAGGGCGCGCAGCGCCGCCGGCAGGGCGTGCCGGACGGCCGCCCGGTGGGATTCGGCGACGTCCACCGCGATGATCACCGCGAGCTGGACCGCGGGCAGGTCGGTGGGGGCGCCGCCGGCGGCCACGTCGACCCGCAGATGGGCCTCGATCTTCGCGCTCCGGTGCGGGCGCGGATCGCCGCCGAGGTCGACGTGGAGTCGGATGCCCGGCTGCGGGGGCCGGGTGGGGCTGCTCATGTCGTACGTCACCGCTCCTTTCGCCTTCGTCCGCCTGCGTCGCCGGGTGCCGTTCCGTCCGGTCGGGTCGCACGGTCAGAACACGGTCTGGGGTCGCACCGCGTGCATGAGGTCCACGAGGTGCTCGTGGGCGGCGGCCGGTTCCTGGTGGTGTGCCGCCAGCCGCCGGTAGTGCGACTCCAACTGCTCGCGCAACGCGCGCTCCGGCGCGCTCAGACGGCGCAGGGCGCGGGCGGTGAGCCGTCCGGCACCGCTTCCCGGGGAGCCGGGACGGTCGCTGAGGCTGTGCACCGCGTCCAGTTTCCACTCGTGGAGTTCGGTGCTCAGGCGCAGCGCCTCGTCCTCGGACAGGCCCGGCTCCCCGTCGCCCGGACGCCGGCCCACCAGGCCGTGCAGTTCGGCCAGTGCCGCGTCGACCTCGGCGGGCAGGGGCAGCGGATCGCCGTCTCCGGGCAGCCGGGCCGCGCGGATGCGCAGGGCGGCGATCCGGGCGACGGTGTGGTCCAGCGTGCCCTGCCGGACCCGGCCGAGCACGTCGATGGCCGTCCGGCGGTCGCGTGCGCGGAGCGCGATCCTGGCCAGGCCGAGGGCGGCGCCGCCGTGCGCGGGGTTGCGGGCGAACACGGCCTCGTACAGTTCCTTGGCCGTGGGCCCGGCGGGGTCGTCACCGAGCCGTTCCGCGCAGTGGGCGAGGGCCAGTTTGGGGGCGTACTCGCCGGGCAGTTCGAGGTGGACCTGTGTGAAGTGGTTCCGGGCCTCGGCGACCTGCCGGGGGTCGTCGTCGAGGTCGGCGCCGCGCAGCGCGAGCAGGGCGCGGTGCCACTCCAGCCGCCACCGGCGCACGGCGGACGGTCCGGGGACGGAGTCGGCGGTGTCGAGTTCCTCCTGGGCGCGCCGCAGGTCGTCGCGGGTGTTCCGGCCCAGCAGGACGCGCACGTTGTGCAGGCGGATCTCCACCGAGGGCGGCTTCTCGTCCTCCTGATCGAGGAGCCGGTCCGGGTCGTAACCGCTGCTCACCTCGAACCGCGTGGCCTGCGGATCGCCCGGATAGGGCCTGGGCACCGGCAGGCAGGCGGCGATCTCGGCGGGGGTGGGCGTGCCGAGGTCGAGGGTCGGTGCCACGGGCGGCTGGTACCGGTCGCGGCGGGGCCTCTCCAGCCAGTGCCCGATGCCCGGCACCGTGCCGAGCCGGGCGCCGGGCAGCCGGGTGGACGGCCGGAAGTGGTCGGAGGGCTCCGGCGGGTCGCTCTTGCCGCGCAGCGCGCGGATCTCCCGCAGGGCACCGCGCAGTTGGCCGACCATCTCACGGGCGTCGGTGAAGCGGCGGCCCGGGTCGGTCCGCACGGCACGGTCGACGACCCGCTGGAAGGAGGCGGTGCCGAGGCCGGGCGCCTCGGTGACGGCCCAGCGGGAGAGTTCCCGCAGGGTGACGCCGACGGTGTGCAGGTCGTGGGCGACGGTGGGCGCGGCCGACGTCGCGGTCTCGGGCGCCATGTAGTCGGGCGTGACGTGGGCGGGCGGCAGGCCCTGGCCCTGTTCGCGCATGCCGCCGAGGTCGATGACCTTGATGCCGTCCCGGTGGTGCACGACGTTGGACGGCTTCATGTCCCCGTACACGAAGACCCGTTCGCCGTCGGCGTGCAGATGGACGAAGGCCTCGAGGATCTGGCAGCCGTACGCCGCGACGTGCTCGATGTCGAGGACGGACTCCCCGCGCCGGACCTCCTCGGTGACCCTCGCGAGGGTGCCGTCGCCGACGTCGTCCATGACGATGTAGCCGCCGGTGACCTGCCCGCTGTCGTCCCTGCGGGCGACGAAGTCGCGGATCTGGACGATGCGGGGGTGGCGGATGGCGACGAGGTTGCGGCGTTCCACGTCGGCGAGGCGGGCGCCGTCGTGCTCGTACCGGTTGAGCAGTCCCTTGACGGCGACGACGTCGCCGAGGTGGGTGTCCTCGGCGAGGTAGACCCAGCCCTGGCCGCCGTGTGCGATGGGTCCCATGATCCGGTACTGGTCGCGCAGCAGGTCGCCCTCGGCGAGTTCGGGCCGGTACGAGTAGCGCTCGCCGCACGCCGGGCAGAATCCCTCGATCGGCACCGGTCCCTCGGTGTAGGGCGGGGCGAAGGTGATGCCGCAGTCCGCGGACGAGCAGCTCATGCGGATGCGCAGCGGGGCCTCGGGACGGATGAGGCGTTCCCCGGCGGGGCGCGGCTCGCGCTCGGGGAGGGCGAGGAGTTCGCGGGGGCCGAGTGCGCGGGGGTCGCCGGGCAGGTCGGGCAGTCCGGGGCCGTTCGCCGCGCGGCCGCAGGTGGCGCAGTAGCCGGTGGGCAGCACGGTGCCGCCGCAGGGGGCTCCGGTGAAGCGCCGGTGCGGGCAGGTCGTCATGGTCTCGCGGCCCTCCTTCCCCACCCGGGCCGGGCGGTGCGCCGCGTCACCGGTCCCCGCAGCGGCTCAGGTCGGCACGCAGCGTCCTGATGAGGGCGCGCAGCCGGGCGAGTTGCTGTTGCGGGTCCCGTACGTCGTCGAGCAGGCGGCGCGTGGCCCGGTGCCGGTCGGCGGTCTCGGTCACGGAGCCGAGGGAGGCGCTGTCGACGATGTCGCGGCGTATCGCCCGGCTGAACTCCGCGCGCTGCAGGCGGTCGAGCAGCGTGTCCGCGTGGTGGAGGAGCGCGGGCCGCAGGAGGAGGTCGCGGGACGCGGCCCAGCCGGGCCCGCCCTCGTGCCGGAAGACGAGCAGCAGCCGGAAACCGAACACCCGTAACCTGGCCAGGATCTCGATGAGGGGGCCCGGCTGGGGCTCCTCGTCGAGACCGTCGACGAGGACCGTGACCGGCCGTACGGGCGCCCGGTCGGCCGCCCGCTCGGGCCGCCGGGCCTTGGCGCCGCGCAGCCAGTCCCAGTACGCCAGGTACTCGCCGGGCGGGAAGGTCACCTGGTCCAGCGCGTGGTCGATGAGCTCGGGCCTGCTGGCGCCGCCGCGGTGGACGACATGGGCGCGGTGCAGCAGATGGCGCAGGGAGCGGTCCTTGCCGCTGCCCGGGGGCACCACGGTGATCTTCACCGGGTCCTCGTCCGGGTCGTCGAACCACCGGGTCAACCGCTCCTCGAAGCCGTGGTCCCAGGCGCCCGGACCGCTCAGCTCCTTGACCACCGGCGAGAGTTCGGCGATGCGGCCGACGGGGATCAGGTACGAGAAGGAGAGCCGGTTGTCCTCGGGCAGGGCCGCGCCCAGGTCTCCGCGCCAGCTGACGACGAGGCCCACCACCCGGGCGGGACGGCCCTCCTCGGGCCGGGTGCACACGGCGGCGCCGCTGAAGCCGGCGCGCACCACCTCCGACCGGGTGACGGCGTCGAGCTGCACCCGCTCACCGCTGACACCGCCGATCCGCCCCCACAGGCTCATGCCGTCGTCGAAGCCCTCCGCGTAACCGGTCGCGTACACCTCCATACCGCCCCACAGCCGGGTGTCCAGCGGAGCGCGGCGCGCCTGCGGACGGGGGCTGTCCAGGCGCAGCACGGCGACGTCCTCGCCGCCGGGGCCCTCCGCCAGCCAGCCGCCGGGCATGACCCGCGCGGCAACCGGTTCCAGCCCGCCGTTCTCGGCGAACTCCAGCCACATCACGGCGTCCGGACGGCGCACCACGTGCGCACAGGTCAGCGCCGTGTACTGGTCGACGAGCACGCCGGCGCCGCACACGGGGCCGTGGGCGTCCTCGCGCCGCAGCCTGAGTCTCCAGTCCGCACGCAGTTCCCCCATGCCGTCTCACACTACGTGCAAAGCACGGGGCGTCCCTAGACTTGTGAGCAGGGTGCATCGGTCAATCAACCGAAAGTGGCGGTGTGTTGAAATGACGAATGCGGAACCGATCGGCCTGGCGGAGGCCATCGGCACGGTACGTGCGGAGCTGGCGCGGGCCCAGGCCGAAGGCGCGCAGAGCGACTGGCGGTTCCACGTGGAGCAGGTCAGCCTGGAGTTCTCGGTGCAGTTCCACCGGGCCGGCGAGGGCGGGGCGGGGCTGCGCCTGGGCGTGGTCGAGGCACGTCTGGGCGGCTCGGTGAGCCACGACTCCACGCACCGCATCGAGGTCGCCCTCAAGCCCCTTCCCCGCCCCGACGGCCGGCACCACGAGGTCGGCCGCGAGGACACCACCGCCCGAAGCTGAGCCACCCCGCTCCGGAAGCCCTCCCGCCGCGCTGCTGTGGCCATGCGTCGTCGGGCTCGCCAAGGCCGCCAAGGTGTTCGACGTCCCGACCATTCTGACAACCGTTCTGGAAGAGCGCGGTGGCCTCCTCGTTCAGGGGCTGCAGGATGTGTTCCCGGAGCAGAAGCCGATCAACAGGACCTTCATCAACACCTGGCAGGACGAGCGTGTCGTGAACGCCGTCAAGGCGACAGGACGCAAGAAGCTGATCATCGCCGGCCTCTGGACGGAGATGTGTGTGGCCATGCCGGCCATACAGGCGGTGGGTGAGGGCTTCGAGGTCTTCGCCGTCACCGACGCGTCGGGTGGTGTCTCGAAGGAGGCCCACGACATGGCGGTACGGCGCATGGTCCAGGCGGGCGTGGTCCCGATCACCTGGATGGTCGCGCTGGGCGAGTGGCAGCGCGACTGGGCCCGTGAGAAGACCATGCGGGGTGCCGCCGAGGTCCAGCAGCAGCACGGCGGTGCCACCGGTGTGGCCTTCACCTGGGAAATGCAGCTCCTGGCCACGCCCACCGGAAACGAGGCCTGACATCACCGCCGCCCCGGCACCGATCCGTATCGGGTACCGCCTGTCGCTGACCGGTTCCCTCGCGGACGACAGCGGGTCGGCCCGTCTCGCCCATGAAATCTGGCGTGAGGACACCAACAGCCGAGGCGGACTTCTCGGCCTTCCCGTCGAGTTCGTCCGGTACGACGACCAAGAGAACGCTGACAACGTTCCCAGGATCCACGAACGGCTGATCGACGAGCACGACGTGGAACTCGTCCTCGGTGGATACGGCACCGACACCTTGCTGCCGGCCATGCCGCTGATACTCGACACGCTGCGCGCTGCCGAAGTCCGCCCAGCCCGGCGCGAAGAAGGCCCTGCAGGAGATCTGCAACGCCGGAGCCGGAGCCCACTTCGAGGGCGGTCACCTTGTCGAATGCTCCGAGATCCTCGCGGCGTGATCGAAGCCGCGAGGATCGGAGCGACCGTCAGGCGTGGGACTACTGCACGCGGGACTGCCGCGGAGTATGAGTGCGCAGGGCTTCTGTGAACCACGCGAACACCGGTACCAGGCTGGGCGGGACGGGCCATCCGTTGATGACGGCCAGCAGGTGCCAGTAGCGTTCCGCGCGGGGATCGCCGGCGATCTCCAGGCGTGTCAGCAGCCAGTGGCGCAAGTCGGCGTCGTCGGCGCGGCTGAAGGTTTGTGCGTAACGGGCGGTAAGGGCGTCGATGACGGGTGCGGCCTCGGCCGAGACCGGGGCGATGCCGGCATCGAGTGCGCGGCCGACGCTGTCGCGGACGGTCTCGGTCAGGTCGTGGTGCAAGCCGGTGACGTCGCCTTGGGCGCGCTCGGCTGCCTGGTACTCCGCCATCCGGCGGACGGCGGCGCGGAAGTCGGGGTCCTGGGTGAGTTCGGCGAGTTCCACCCAGGCGTCGACCTGATGGGGTTCGGGGTCGTCCGGCAGTTCGGGCATGGCCGAGCGCATCATGTCGACGAAGTCGGCGTTGGCGTCGAACCCGCCGAAGGTGTCGTCGATGAAGTCGGTGATGAGGTGTCGGCGTTCGTCGTCGGAGAGCTTGGCAAGCTTGTGCATGAGGTCCATTTCCTCGGGGGTGGAGCCTCGTTTGGCCACCGCTCGCAGCACCGCGCGCCGCAGTCGGAGGGTGCGGATCTGCACCTCCAGGGCGTCGGCGTGTGCGGCCGCGACCTCGGGCACCGAGACTTCCCGGTCCAGCACCTGCCGGATGACAGCAAGGTCGAGCCCCAGGTCACGCAGGGTGCGTACCAGATCCAGACGCGCCAGTGCGCCGATGTCATAGAGACGGTAGCCAGCCGGGCTGCGGTCCGTCGGCGGCACGATTCCGGTGTCGGAGTAGAACCGAATGGTCTTGACCGTCAGCCCGGTCCGCCGGGCCAGGGCCCCGATCGTGAAGAGCGTGTCGCCGTCCATGCCTGCACCTTCGTGCCTCCCCCTACGGGAGACTCAAGCCCAGTCTCCCCGTTGGTGCTTCCACCCCACCGGGTCGCCGATCCACAGGCCTTGACCATTACTCGACCGCCCTCGGCCGGCAGGCCCGACGAGACGGAGGAATCCCGCACGGCCACTTCAAGCTCCTCGTGCTTCTCGACGCCGCCGACCACCGGACCCGGGCGCTGAAGAGTCTCGCCGACGGTCTCCGCATCTCTCGGAGGGCGTTGAGTCCGGATCGGATATTCGGTGTTCTGCCCGCCCCATGAGGACGCAGGATGGTGCGCATGACTTTGGCCACCCCTACACTGCACACCGCTCGCCTGCGACTGCGCCCCTTCACCGACACCGACGTGGATCCCCTCTTCGCACTGCACAGCAGCGCCTACGTGCTGCGCTACTGGGACTCCCCGCCGTGGAACGAACGGGCTCGAGCCGACCGCTTCATCGCGACGTGCCGGAAGATGGAGGACGAAGGCACCGGGGTGCGGGTGGCCATCGACCGTGCTTCTGACGGGGCCTTCGTCGGCTGGTGCGGTCTGACCGGATGGAACCCGGACTACCGCAGCGCGTCGTTGGGCTACGTCCTCGGCGATGCGATGTGGGGCCACGGCTACGCGACGGAAGCCGCGCACGCCGTGCTGAAGTGGGCATTCGACACACTGGACCTGAATCGAGTGCAGGCTGAGACCGATACGCGCAACGTGGCGTCCGCCCGGGTCCTGGAGAAGCTCGGATTCATGCGGGAAGGGACACTGCGGGAAGACTGCGTCGTGAACGGCGAGGTGTCCGACTCGTGGGTGTTCGGGTTGATCAGGCGAGAGTGGCGACCGTCGGCCATGCCGACCCCGGCCCACTGAGCGGCCGTTGCATCCGCTTCCGGTACAGGCCGCGTCCGGACTGGGTGAGGACGCCTTGGCGGGCCGGCAGCCCGGCCGCCTCCCTCGCCATGGTGTTCAAGCTGGTCGAGTGCGACGAGACCGTCGCAACCTGATCACGTCACCCGAACCACAGCGATTGACAATTGCTCTCGCCAACGCCTTCTTGACACCCGGCTCCTTCAACGCGGGACATGATCGCCTACTTGGAATCGGCCACGCTCGCGTTCAGCGGCTTCATCGGATCGAGCGCCTGGCCGCCACCGATGACGGCCGCCTGGTGAATTACCCGCACAATTAGCTAGGTTGCCCTCGCCTCGTCCGATTCTCACAGGGGGAGTGGCAGCCGTGCAGCAACAGGACATGACCTTCCAGGCGATCGAGGTCGGCGACGGCGGCGACGGGCGGTGGGCCGCCCACGCCCGGACCCTGTGGCAGGACATGGAGGGCCTGCTGACCGAGGAGGGCCGGACTCCGGAGGGCACGGACCGTGTTCGGGCGCTGTTCCGTGCGCACATGCCGGAACTGGTCCCGGTTCTGGACCGCCTGGCCGTCCAACTCGACCGGCCCGAGGCGGAAGCCTTCCTCACCCACGCGGCACTGCGGCCGTTCTCCCCGGCCTGCACCCAGATCGGCAGGAACGGCACTCTGCTGCGCAACTACGACTTCCCGCCCGATCAGTGCGAGGGCACCATCGTCTCCTCCTGCTTCCTGCGCCCCGTGATCGGGATGCAGGACGTGCTGTGGGGCTTGCTGGACGGGATGAACGACGCCGGTCTCGCGGTCTCGGTCACCTTCGGCGGACGTTCCGTCTTCGGACGTGGCTTCGCCATTCTCATCGTGGTGCGCTATCTGCTGGAGACGTGCGACACCGTCGACGAGGCGGTCGGCAGGCTGCGGTCCCTGCCGATCGCCGTCCCTCAGAACCTCACCCTTGTCGATCCCGCGAAGGCGGTGACGGTGTTCGTGGGGCCGGATATGTCGCCGACGGTGGCGCCGGATGCCTGTGCCGCCAATCACCAGCACCTGCCGGTGACCGACGAGCAGGAGCGGGCCTTGCGGACGCGGGAGCGGCTGCGCGCCATTCGCGCCGCGGGTACGGACGTGGCGGCGATGCTGAAGCCGCCGCTGTATCGATCCGTCGACGAGCAGGGATCGGGCACGCTCTACACAGCCCGCTACCGGCCCGTCGAGGGCCGTGTGACGTACTACTGGCCCGGTGAGTCCTGGCAACAGTCCTTCGGTGACTTCGCACCCGGATCCCGCACCGTGACCTTGGGCCGGGCCGGCTGAGAAGCTTTCCGGACTCCTGCCCACCCCTGCACGGAAATCTTGCAAGAACGCGAAGACGAGTGGGTGACGACGACCCACGTCTGATCCGGGAGCGTCCGGTGCGTTTCCGCCCAGGGTTCCACGGTCGGCTCCAGCGCCGCCTCACCGCCATTGCCGAGCGGCAACCGCGCTGTTCCCCCAGTGACCATTCTTCGTCGGGCTGGCCGAGGTCGCCGCCACCGTGGGCCTGGTTGTCGGACTCTTCTGGCGGCCCTTGGGCATCGCCGCTGCTGTCGGTATGACCGTCACGCTGGTCGGTGCGGCCGTCTTCCGTCGCTGTGTCACCGCAGGCCCGGAATTCTGGACGGAGTGGGAGATGGTGGGTACCGGGCCGGACGGTGCGGCCGTGGTGCTGGGCGGGTCTGCCGTCATGTGGACCCGAGACGGACGGATCGACCAGTCACGGTTCTGCCCGGGTCCGGATCCCGTGCCGACGGGATTCTGTCGCGTCGAGCGGGATCGGACCCGCGAGGGGGACGCATGACGGTCGAAGTGAGAGACGCGCCCGAGGCGAAGCGGTACGAGGCCCGTGTCGATGGAGAGTCCAAGGTGGCGGGCGTCGCGGAATACATCCGCACGACGGAGCTCGTCGCGCTCGTGCACACCGAGGTCGAGGCGGAGTACGAGGGGGCGGGAGTCGGGTCCGCGCTGGCCCGCACCGCCCTTGACGAGGCACGCGCCGCGAACCTGCGGGTGCTGGCCACCCGTCCCTTCTTCGCGGGCTGGATCAGCCGGCACCCCGAGTGCCAGGGCCTGCTGTACCAGTCCCGCAGCAAGGTCAGTGACTGAGACCAAGCCGACGCGTTGCGATTTTCGCAAGCCGCCGATACGGTGGGGGAATGACTGAGACTGTGATCGACCGTGTACGCAAGGTTATGGACGCAGCCTCCTTCACCCAGGCCGCGTTCGCCGAGAGGGTCGGACTGTCGCCGGACAAACTCTCCAAGTCGCTCAGCGGTGTGCGCCGCTTCAGTTCCCTGGATCTCGCCCGTATCGCCGAAGCCACCGACACGACGGTGGACTACCTGCTGAGCGGACGTGAGCCGGTGCGCCCCCGGGCCGCCGCCCGCCCCGCAGGGACGGTGACCGAAGGGGCCGGGTGGGCCGAGATCGAGGCGATCGCCTGCCGTTTCCAGAACGCCTACGACGTTCTGGAACTGCTCGGCCGACCTCGTTCGATCCCCAACCTGCCCGCCCCCCGCCCCGAGCTCGAACGGTACGTCGACCAGGGAGAACGTCTGGCGGCCGACCTCACGGAACACCTCGCGCGGCGAGGTGCGGGATCCCCCGCGGGTATGGATCTCCCGGCCCTCATCCGGCTCCTCGCGGACCACTGCGGAATCGATGTGGCGCTCGTCGAGTTCCCACCACAGGCAGCCCTGTCCGGCGCGACGTGGCAGTCCGACGCCTTCCGTATCGTCCTGCTCGCGACCACCCAGGAGTGGACCCGGGCACGCTTCACCCTGGCCCACGAGGTCGGACACCTCCTCGCCCGCGACGCCCAGGACCTGCGCGCCGACGCGGCACCGCAGCCCGGCAGGCAGAAGGACTACACGGAGGTGCGGGCCAACGTCTTCGCCGCCCACTTCCTGATGCCCGAAGCCGAGGTACGGGTGGCCTGGGAGCGCACGGTCACCGACCCGCAAGCCCCGACCGACGCCGAACTCAGCGAACTCGTCGTCACCCTCAAGGTCTCACCGAGCGCGCTGGCCGCGCGGCTGCATCGGCTCGGTCTGCTCGACACCGCCCGCCGCGACCGGTTCCGTGGCTTCACCACCGAGATCTGTCACGTCCTGGCGGGGCGGCTCGACGACCACTACCGTCACCGCGCCGAATCAGCGGTGGTCCGTCCGCCGCTCGTTCCCATGGCGGAGCTGCTCGCCGCGTACGAGGCCGGCGAGACGACCCTGCGCCCGCTGGCCGCTTACTTGGACCGCACCGTCGACGACCTGAGAGCCATAGTCGAACCCGCGCGCGCCGCGCGCCCTCTGCCGGAGGACGAGAAGGGCGATCCGGTATTCCAGCCATGACAGGTTCCTTGGATTCGTCCAGCCGCGTCAGCCTCTTCCCCGACAACACGGTCCTGTGCAACTTCGGCACCGTGGGACGCCTGGACCTGCTCCGCAAAGTGCTCGACGGTTGCGGCCGCTGGACCGAAGCGGTGGCGGAGGAAGCCCGCCGCTCCGCCACCTACGTGCGCGACCTCGCCCGGCTCCGCGCCGAGGGCTGGCTGGGCGAGCCGATCGAACTGTGCACCGATGCCGAGATCGCCCTTGCGGACCGGCTGCGCACGGTCGGAACACCGCCGGACCGCCTCCGGCCAGTTCCCGACCCGCGCGGCCAGCGCGGCGCGGAGCACGGCGTACCGTGCGGCGGCGTCCTCGGCGTCAGGAGTGCCGAACGTGCGCTGGACATGTTGCAGAAGCGGTCGCACCAGGTCGAACTCGGCGTGCAGAAAGGCGTGCTCGGCAGCATCCAGCAGGTCGTGCACCATGACGGTCGGGCCGGGTCCACTGGTGTCGTCCACCTGCACGGTCTGCCGCCCCCCTGAGCCCCTTGCGTAGCAACAGCCACCGTAAATAAGCTTGTTAGCGATGTCAACGTACTGGTGATGCGGTGGATGGTCCTTGCGCGTCCAGCCGGAGTTCGGTATGGGAAGCGATGCGTGGCGAGCGGCTTCCCGATGCCTCGGTTCATGTCCTGACCAGGCTCTTCCGCATTCAGGGCATGTGGTGCGATCGATGTACACCTGTCAAAATTCGTTCCATCTCCTTGTCTCTCGAGGCGGTCGTCTCACATGTTCATCGGAGGATCCAGAGTTGGGGCAGATCGACACCCGTCTCATCCAGACCGCGGTCCTCGGGGGCCGCGACTCGGACCAGCCGGTGATCCTTCCCGAACAGCCGCACAACCTCGACGAGTTCCTCCGCCAGTTCGGGAGGGACGACTTCTGGTGCGGCACGCTTCTCGGCGGCTGCGGAGAACCGCTGCGCCCCAAGCGGTACGTGACGAAGGTCTGCCACTTCTCCCACGAAGCCAATCCAGGCCGTGGGGAATGCCACCGGACCACCCACAGCGCGGACGGCGCCGACCACTTGTTCATCAAAGCCCATGTCACTCGTTGGCTGGCGACGCAGGGGCACGCGGTTCAGGGAGAGCTGCGCACTTTTGGACATTGCCACGGCGATGCCGTGGACTTCCGGCTGCATCGCACGAAGACGCACCTCCGGTTCGAGCTCCACCCGGAGGACTACCGGAGCTGGCGCAAGGCGGCGGACAGCCTGGGCGCGAAGGAAGGCCGTATCGAGTGGGTCTTCGGCCGGGACGACGTGCTCGCACGTGACATGGTGGCGCGTCGAGGGTACGCGCTGCTCGTGCGGTGCGAGACCGAGGACAACGACCGTCGAGTGTTCATCGGCACCCTGACCGACCGGAAGAAGACGCCCTGGGCTCCCCTGGAACACTGCCGGATGACCGAAAGCGGCCTCGTCACGCCCGCACTCGAGGAACTGCGCGCCGAGGGAGCGGTCCGCGACGACGGCACCGGCAGTGAGCCGTTTCCCGGTAGTGTGCCCCTGTCCGGCGGACAGCTCGTGTTCGCGGTGGACACGGAAGCAGCCCCCTTGTCCCCGTCGCCGTTGGACGTGCCCGGCAGGCGCCTGATCCCCGGCTTCGTCAAGCCGGCGGGAAGCCGCATCGTCCGGGCCTTCCTGTCCTTGCCCGACACGGTGCCGGACCCCACGGACCAGTACGTCTACCGCCTCGCGGGCTCGGTCCGACTGTTGGTCACGGACGTCGTCGAGGGACACGGTTCCTCGTGGGCGGTCCGGGCCGACGCCCTCGTGGAGCTCAACGGCCTGGACGCGGAGCGCACCGGTCTGTGGCGTCCGAGTGTCGCGCTCGACGAGAAGCACGTCCCGGCGCCCCGCGCCTCCGGCACGTGTGAGCGGACCCCTCTCGCCGAACCCGTGTCCAGCGGGCCCAAGGCGCCGGAGACCGCACCGGGGAAGCCGGCCGACGTGCTCAGGAAAGTGCTGGAAGAGATCGCGGCGAGGGGCGCCACGATCACGTGGAGCGAACTGGCCGGGCGGCTCGGCAGGTGGGTCTACGACCTGCCGGACCTCAAGCGCCAGGAACTGCTGGTCGAGGTGGACAGGCCGCGGGTCCCCGACCGGCCGCTGCTGAGCGTCCTGATCGTCACCCACTTGGGCAGGCCCCTTCCGTATCTGGGCCGGGTGCTGAGCCGTCTTGGAGCCGCCGAGCCGGCCTCCGAGTTCGCTGTGCAGCAGTGGGCGGTGGCCGAGGCCAGGAAGACGCACGAGGCGTACGGGAGCCGGCCAACACACGTGTCGGCCGCTTCACGGCTCGGTACGAACCAGCCTGCCGCAAAGGTGCAAGCGCCCTCTGAGAGCGACCTGCGTCAGGCACACCGGAAACGTGCGGAGATGCGGGAGAAGCTGGAGGAAGCGGCGAGGACCCGGGCCCGGACGAAGGGGATGCGTGTCCAGCGCCTGTCGGAGGCGATGGGACAGGGAGAGGCGCATCTCCGACGGTACGAGGAAGTCCGCTCCCACAGGCGGGCCCTCCGTGTCTGGTTGGGGGAGGGCGACCGCGTCCTGGACCTTCTCGACCGCCTGATCGGCCGCCCGATCACCGACATTCCGGCCAGGACGGTGCACCGGGCGATCTCTTCCGAACCGAAAACGGTCAAGGCCGTCGAACCGAAACCGGTCGAGACGGAGGATCCGCATGTCAGGAGGATCAAACGCCTGCTCGATGAACTGAGCCGGACCCACAAGGACCGGCCCACCCAGGACCTGCGGCGACTGGTTGACGAGATCGGGAAGGAGTGCGAGCAGTTCGCCCGGCCGCTGCCGGTCAAGGAGGCCAGGCTGGTCAGACGGTGGCGGCGCAGGCTGGAGGAGCGGGTGTCCGCCGAGCGCTCCTCCCGTCCCGTGGCCGCCCCGCGGAACACGCCGGCCGAGGCGGGCGGCACCGCCGAAGCATCGCAGGACGGCCGCCTGTCGGCCGAGAGGATCGACAAACTGGCCCTCACCGTCCGCGGCATCCTCGAGGAACTGGCCCGCGCCGACGGCACTCCCTTGAACTGGGGCGACCTCCGTCGCAGGGCGGGTGGGCAACTTCCCTTCCTGCACCCCGACGACCAAGTCGCGTTGCTCGTGGCGGCGGACCGCGGCACACCGGCCGACGCGCCCCTCCTGTCCACACTGGTCGACGGTTCCGCCGTCGCCCCGCACCGGCTCTACCACCAGGTGCGCCTGGGCATCGGCCGAGAGCCCGTCCTCGATACGGAGCTCGAGGCCCATCGGGCCATGGAGGCCCTACGGCTGCGACAGCTCTGGCGATACCGACGGTGAGCGCGTCGCGGTGTCGGCGTTCGTGACGGGGTGGGGCGAAGCGGTGTGCGTCACCCGTCGGCCGAAGGGGGCGCACGGGGCGCAGACGCGGTGATGACGCGACGGAGGTTGCAGGTGTGCGAGGAAGCCGGCCTGGTTCCGGGACGGCCCGATGTGGATCGAGTGACACCCGGGTGCTGCGATTCGGCTATACGGTTTTGCTGGGACGTCAGTCGTGGGCTGACGTGGGGATGAGCCAGGGGGGACGATGATCGACTATCGCAAGGCAACGACCGTTCCGGTGTGGACGCTGGCGACAGGTGACGTCCAGGTGCCGGCGGTGGCCGGGGACGGGCCGATGACGGCTGAGCGTCTGACCGAACTGCGCGGCGTGCTGGCCGCGTTGGCCGACCGGCCGATCGCCACACTCGAGTTGCATCCGCTGCCGGACAAGCTCGACCGCGGCCGGGGCATCTCGCTCGACGCCGCGAGCCCGCTGGCGCAGCACCTGTCGCAGCTGATCACACAGTCGGCGCGCGGTTCCGCGGCGGCCAAGGCGACGGCTTCCGGCGAGGGGCTGTACCGCATGGTGGTTCCGGCGAAGGTCGCCAAGCAGTTCGGTCAGGGCATCGTTTGTTCGATGCAGTCGAAAGCGGTGGCCGGTGGTATCCGCGGCCCCCTCGTGGATTCGGCGACGGGCAAGATCGTCGCCGGTGCGACGTTCATGCCGGTCGGTAAAACGGCAACAGCGGGCGCAGCCGGCGGAGCTGGTGCGACTGCCGGCGTCGCGACTGCCGGCAGTGCGGCGCTCACCGTGGCCGCACCGCTCGTCCTCATGGCCGTGGCGGTCGGGGTGAGCGCGCACGCCGACGCCAAGCGGCAGGAGGCCATCGAGCACATCACGGAACTGCTGGAGCAGCTTCAGGCGGACAAGCTCGACGACGAGCACAGCGCGCTCAACGGCTGCCGTCCCGCCATCGACAAGGCCACGGCCATCCTGCTCGACCAGGGCAGGCTCGGTGTCTCGCTGGGACTCGACTCGGCGGTGCACGCCATCGACACCGCACTGGGCAAGGCCGACATCCGCCTGGCCCGGTGGACGAGCGCGCTCGACAGGCTTCCCGACGGCGAGCCCGTCGAGATCGGCACGCTGACCGAGTCGTTCCCCGGTGTGGACGAACAGGGTGGCACGTTCCGCACCCATCTCGAACTGGCCGCCCTGGCCATCGCGTTGAAGCGGCGTGTCAACGTCCTCCAGGCGGTCGAGCAGGCCCAGAGCGAGCCCGAGAACCTGTTCGAGAACTTCACTCGCGCGCTGCGGGATGACGAGCAGCGCCTCGACGAGCTGGAGTCGGGCATCGCCGGTGTGCTGATGCGCCTGTCGGCGCTGGTGCTGGCGCGCCCGAACAGCAAGCTCCCCGTCCTGACGAACGGTGAGGTCGACCGGCTCCTGCGCGTGGCGTACCAGATCCGTGGGCTGGGCGACGGTGTCGCGGTGGGCGGCCGCCCGACGGATGTGGCGATCGAGATCGCCCGCGACAAGGACGGCTCGGTGGTCGTGTTCCCCGCGCTGGCCGCAGCAGCGTAGGCGCGGGGGGTTCGGCTCTCCTCGGGCGACGCGGTCACGCGCCGGCCGGTGTCGTCAGCACCGCCCGGACCGTCTTGCCGCTGGGCGGGTAGGGGACGCAGTTCCAGTGGTCGGCGAGGGCGGTGATCAGGGTGAGGCCGCGTCCGCCGGTGGGGAGGGGGTCGGGTGCGGTGTCCGTGGGGCGGGGGAGCGGGTGGAGGTCCCCGCGGGCGTCGCTGACCCCGACGCGGAGGCGGCCGGCGGCCGAGTCGAGGACGAGGGTGAGCCGGAAGCAGCGGCCGGGCACGCGGCCGTGGAGTACGGCGTTGGCGGCGAGCTCCGCGACGACGAGTTCGGCACGCTCCGTGAGCTCCTGCGAAGCGCCCCGGGAGCGCAGCTCGGTCACCGCGAGGAGCCGGGCGCCGCGCCGCGTGGACGACAGCAGCTGGGTGAAGGTGCTGACGGGGGCGCCCACTTGGGGTGTCGCGTGGTTCATGGCGTCAGAGTGGCGGTCGGGTGCGGGCGGGGGCGAGTGCCGCGCCCCGTACGGAGAGTAGGCGTACGGACGGGGGAGGCGGGCGGTACGCCGGATTCCCGCGACGTTGTGTGAGGAACGCGGGAAGACGGCGGAGGGTTCCCGATGTCCCGGAGCACGCCCGCGGCCGGGTCGGTCGAGTGGTTCGGCGGTCGGTGGGAAGCCTTCGCGGCACCGCGGCGCGTCGGCTGACCCGCCGTCCACGCTGTTACCGCGGCTGGGCGGGCGGGCGTCGCGGCCGGCTGAGCGTGGACGCCGATCGAGGTGGCGGGGGACTGTCGGTGGCTGGTGGCAGGATCACCGGCATGGTTTTCGTACGGACTACTCCGCCTCGGCCTGTCGAGGTGACCGCGGTTTTTCCCGAGTTGGCTCCGCTGGCGCGTCCTGCGATCCGGCTGCATCCCCGCCCGGGATCGCCTTCGGTCGGGGACAGCTCGGTCGGGGGCCCGCTGCTGTGGCCGGCCGAGGAACCCTGGCCGCACTGCGAGGACTCGCACCTGCACGGTGACAGTGGGTTCCGCGAGTCGCCGGCAGAAGTGCGGCTCGGAAGGCACAGTCGGGCCCAGCGGTATGAGGACCCCTATGGTCCCTCGTTCACGCCCGAGGAGGAGGCGGCCCTGCGACAGAAGGCCGAGAGGCTCGCGGAGCGACTCGACGCCGGCCCTCCCTGGCCCGCGGAGTGCCCGGTCCCCCTGTTGCCCGTGGCCCAGCTGTATCTGCGCGACGTGCCCCTGCTGCAGCCGCCCGGAGAGGCCGATCTGCTCCAGGTCCTCTGGTGTCCCTATGACCACGAGCCGGATTGGAAGCCCGCGACCGCGGTGTTCTGGCGGTCCGCCGCCTCGGTCGTCGATGTCCTCGCCACGCCACCGGAACCGTATGAGGCCAACTACTCGGGCTACGTGCCGGAGCCGTGTCTGCTGGCACCGGAAGCGATCACCGAGTATCCCAACAGCTTCGATCTGAGCCCGGAGTCGAGGCAGGTGGTGGGGCACTGGAGCAGATGGCAGGCAGCCGGTGCGGACGTGGACAGCTCGTACGCGGAGTATCCGGTGGAGTTCTACGACGGCAACCTGGCCGACGCTCCCGGCTGGAAGGTCGGTGGCTGGCCGCCGTGGGGCCGCACCGACCCGTACCGCCGGTACTGCACCGTCTGCGACGCCCAGATGGTCCCGCTGCTGACCATCGCCTCCTTCGAATGGGACAGTAGTACGCACGGCTGGGTGCCGTACGAGGACCGGGCCGCCTACGCCGCCGGTCGCCCCGCCGGCCTGTCCCCCGCGCAGCCGACGAGGGTGGAAGTGGGCAGCACCGACAACATGCAGCTCTACGTCTGCCCGGCCTCCCCCGAGCACCCGCACACCGACCTGATCCAATGAACTGTCGGCTCCGGAGGCGGGCAGGCACGGAAGCGCCGGTCATGGAGATGTTCAGGCGCGCGGCAGTATGCCCAGGAGCATCGAGGTGAAGGAGACCCGCAGAGCGTCACGCAGCTCCATGTGGAGCACGCCGAGGGCGGGCTCCTCCGCGTAGGCGGCGAGGAGGCTGGGCGGCGGCGGGACGTAGGACGACAGGGCGCCCGCCGAGACGAGGCTCATCAGGCAGAACAGTTGCGCGTCGTCGCCGAGCTCGGGCACGTGGCGGCGCACGAGCTCGACCATGTCCGCGAGCCGCGTGAGGGAGGAACGCTTGTGCCGCTTGACCACCTCGACGGAGACGTTGTGCTCGAGGACGCCGCCCTGCGCGCCGAAGAGGTCGCACAGCACCACCCGGCTCGCCAGCGAACGGCTGAGGGTGTCGGCCAGCCGGCCCGCCCGCACTTCCGGCGCGGCATCCGCCTCGATGTCCGCGGCCAGTTCCTCCGCCAGCTCGACGAGCCACCTTTCCAGGAAGGCGTCCAGCAGTTCGAGCAGCACCGCCTCGCGTGACTCGAAGTACCGCAGGACGTTCGACTTGGCCAGGCCCACCCGCCTGCTGAGCTCGTTGAGGCTCACGTCGGCCACGGGCATCTCTTCGAGCATCGCCGCCGCCGTGTCCAGGATCGCCCGACGGCGGATCTCCCGCTGCTCCTCGCTTCGCGCCCGCTGGAATGTCACGCCCTCAGCCTAGCTTAAAGACCGCCGGTTCCTTGACAAGGGACCGGCGGTCTTTTATGTTGGCCCTTGTAACAGACCGGTGGTTCTTTAGGAGAGTGTCATGAGTAGTGACTGGACCGAGCAGCACATCCCCGATCAGCGCGGCCGGGTGGCGGTCGTGACCGGCGCCAACACCGGGCTGGGCTTCGAGACCGCCCGGATGCTCGCCGCGCGCGGGGCGGCGGTGGTCCTGGCCGTCCGCAACGTCGAGAAGGGCAAGCAGGCAGCCGCCCGCATCGCCGGCGACGTCACCGTCCAGGCCCTCGACCTGACCTCCTTGGAGTCGATCCGGTCCGCGGCGGCCGACCTGCGCGCGGTCCACCCGCGTATCGACCTTCTGATCAACAACGCGGGTGTGATGCACACCCCGCGGCAGACCACCGCCGACGGCTTCGAGCTGCAGTTCGGCACCAACCACCTCGGCCACTTCGCCCTGACCGGCCTGCTGCTGGACCGGCTGCTGCCCGTCCCCGGCTCCCGCGTCGTGACGGTCAGCAGCACCGGTCACCGCATCCGGGCCGCCATCCACTTCGACGATCTGCAGTGGGAGCGTTCCTACAGCCGCGTCGCCGCCTACGGCCAGGCCAAACTCGCCAACCTGATGTTCACGTACGAACTGCAGCGTCGGCTCGCACCGCACGGCACCACGATCGCGGTGGCCGCCCACCCCGGTGTGTCCAACACCGAGCTCGCCCGCAACATGCCCGCCCCGCTCCGCGCGCCTGTCACCTGGCTCGCGCCGCTGCTCACCCAGAAGGCGGAGATGGGCGCCCTGCCCACTCTGCGCGCCGCCACCGATCCCGCGGTCGTCGGCGGGCAGTACTACGGCCCCGGCAACCGGAGCGAGACCCGGGGCTACCCCAAGCTGGTCACTTCCAGCCCCGACTCCCATGACCAGGCCGTTCAGCAGCGCCTGTGGACCGTCTCCGAGGAGCTCACCGGGGTGACGTTTCCCGTGCCGGTCAAGCGGTGACTCCACGGCGTGCCGCCGGGTGGGACGGCCGGGTCACCTACGAGGCCGTGGCCTTGGACACGGCGCTGACGATGTTCGACGCCATGGCGTCGAAGTTCTCCCGGAAGAAGCCGGTCCTGGTGTAGAACCCTTCCTCCGAGAATCCTCCGCTCGTCAGGAACATTGGGGCGATGGCCGTGAGCGCCGCATGGATGACGTGCAACTCGCGGGAGGTCAGGGTGAACTCCCGGGGGGTTTTGTGGTCACCCTGGAGTCTGTCGTACAGCCGGCGGACCTCTTCGCGGTCCGCGCCGAGCTGGACGACCAGGGCCTCGTCCGTGGAGGCCCAGCCGTCGAGCGTGCTCAACGCCTCGCACATCAGGTCCGTCTGCGTCGCCGTGAGCCGTCCCCGGAACGCCTCACCGGCCCTGGTCAGCTTGATCAGTGTCCTCATCGTGGCCGGTCCTTCCCAACTGGTCTACGGGGCGAGGGGGCTGTACCCGTCGTTGAGCTTCTCCGGAATCATCTTGTCTCCGTGGACGTACCTGTCCTTCCTGGACGGCGCACCCGTCCCGTCGACTATGCGCACGGACAGGTCAGTTCGGGGACCGCGCGGTTGGGGGAGCACGTGACCACGGCCAGGGTGAGGTACGAGGGGCGTTCGAGGTAGTGGCCGTACGACACGTCGGCGCCCGAGCGCAGTCGTTCGGTGGCGGCGTCCACCAGCCGGGCCAGGCGTGCGGTGTCCCGGTCGCCCTCCGACGCGAACCGGGGGCGTACTCGGCCAGCCGCTCGCCGAGCCAGGCCGCCGCCTCCTTCGCCTCGTCCCAGGTGCCCCGGACCAGTGAGCGGGGCTTGACGAGCCAGTACGCCGTCTCCAGGGGCGGGAGGTCCGACGTCCGGAACTCCGCGGCCACCTGGCGGTAGCGGTCGATCAGTTCCGGCCTGCCTCCGGCCGGGGGCGGATCGGGGTGCGGGGGCCGTCGCACGCCTTCGTGAACGAGGCCCCGCTGATGTCGAGTGCGTACAGGGTGGTTCCGTTCTGCATCGCTGCACCTCTTCCAGCTCGTCTGAACGCGGCCAGGACCGGCCGCCGCCGCCCGTGCAGGGCGGGAGTTCACGGGAGGGGCGATGGCCGCCCGGGTGTTTCCGCAGGTGACCGGCGGACACGGACGGTTTTTCCTCGCTCTCCGTGACCTCGGAGTGTCGGTCGGACGGGGTGGGGACGAGCATGGCACTCCGTGCGCTGAGTCAGCGTGCGGACACGAAGAGTGGACGGTACGTCTGATTGTCCGTTGTGTGGAGGTCGCCGTCACCGAGCAGGCCATCCACGTACGGGACTCCAAGGACGTGACCCGCCCGGCCTTCGCCGTCGGCCGTGAGGGCTGGGGACAGTTCGTGCGGTTCGCGTCGGAGAGCTGAGCGATGTGAGGGCGTGCCGTCCGCCGGAGGGGCGGGCGGCACGCCCTCACCGCGTTCGGGAGCCCTTGGTCTCGCCCGTGGGGCCGTAGCCGAGGGCCGCGCGGTTGATGAAACGGTCACCGAGGTCGCGCACAGGCGCGGACTTCGGCTGCTGGGCGGCGCTCTTCGCCGTGGACTTCTTCGGGGCGGGCTTCTTGCCGCCCGTGGGCTTGGCCGGGGCCGCCTTCGCCTGCTTGGCGTTCTTCGCGGCCGGCGTGTTGCGCGCCGCGTACTTCTTCCGGAGTGCCGAGAGTTGCTCGCGTTCTTGAAGGGCCACGTTGGTGGGGAGGGCGTTGGTGAGGGCGCGGGCCCGGCTGAGCGCGTAACGCGCCTCGTTCCAGTGCTTGGTGTTGATGGCCAGGCGGGCCACCCTGATGGTCTGCTGCAAGGCCTTGATCTTCGCGGGCTGCCGCTTGGGCATGGGGGACTCGGCCCCGCTGCTCCGCCGCTGCCCGGCGGCCCGGGTGCCCCAGTCCGTACCCGAGGTCAGGACGACGACCGAACGGGGATTGCTGCTCTGGCTTCGACGTACCACGTGCGTTGTTCCTTGGTCGAGCGGTGGGACACGCCCTGGGGTGGCCACCGGGCGGGGCCACCCCAGGGGCGGGTCAGTCGTGACGGGGGCCCTGGCCGGGGGGCGGGGTGAGGGTGGAGCGGTAGGTGCCGGACTCGCCCTCGGTGAGCGGGGTCTCCAGGGTGAGACCGGCGGCGGCCATGCGGTCGTATTCGGCGAGGACCAGTTCTTTGGTGCGGTAGGTGCCGTGCTCCTTCATGTCGTTGTCGCGGACGACGTTGAAGGTGTCCAGGATGTATGCGGTGTCCTCGCGGTTGATTTCGTAGAGGTGGAAGAAGAGGGCGTCCAGTTCGGCGCGCATGACGGACCGACGGTCCTCGTCCCAGCGGAAGGGCGCGCCGGTGTCGCCGATGTCGCGGGCGAGGGGGGTCATGTCGGAGGCGGTGTACGTCAGCTCGAGCAGGCGAGGGGTGATCATGCCCGCGTGGCGGGACAGCTGGTCCGGGTTCAGGAACGGGAGTTGTTCGAACTGGAAAAAGTTGAGGTTGCTTCCGCCCAGCTTCTGCCGGAGGACGTAGTCCAGCACCAGTGCGGTCGAGTTGCCGTAGAAGAGCCAGGGCTGATCCGCTCCGCTCGGCAGCAGGATGTTTCCGGAGTCGCCGAGCCCGAACCTGGGGAAGGCGAAGGTGATGGCGGTGCGGATGGAAGTGCCGTGGCAGATCTTGCGGAATCCCATCAGCCAGTCACGGTTCCAGTTCTTGGCCGACAGGAGGCTGCGTACGCCGGGAAGTTCGACCTCCTCACCGTTCTTGTCGCGCTTACCCGTGGGGACGTCGTTCTCGGGAACCCAATAGCGGGGCATCGGAACGGCGGAGGGGTTCTGGTGCTGCTCGACGGTGAAGCGGGGCAGAGCGCCCACCGCCAGATGCTTCTCCGTCGCCCCCTCGTAGGTGGAGAAGCGGTGGTCGTAATGGTGAAGCATTTTGGACTCGTAGAGCGGCAGCAGACGCTCCTCGCCGCGCACCAGGACGTTTCCGTCCAGACGCCAGCCGTCCTTGAGGAGGTCGTCGAAGGTCTCGCCGTCCTGAGGGGAGGGACGGAAGAGGTGCGAATCGCTGGTCATGTTGAAGAGGCCTTGCATGAAACTCATGCCCCAGGGGTTCCCGTCTTCCCCCTTCGTCTCGTCCACGAGGACGGGAATGCGACGGTAGATGCCGAGAGTGATCTCCGCGTCCCTGCGTGAGCGGAAGATCGGGCAGGTCGCCGTGTTGGGGTTCAAGAGGTGGATGTCGTGGCCGGTGAGGGTGTAGCAGCGCTCGGTGATCTGGGCGACTTGGCGGACACGGAAAGCGATGGGGATCGGGGTGTCGGGTGAACCGGATCCCGCCATGCAGAACACGGCGAAGTTCACTCTGTGGTCGACGCCGGGGAAAAGCTTCTCCTCGTTCTCGAAACCGTAGAGCGCGGCCAGTTGGCCCTTCGACACCAGATCCCTGAAGAAGAACTGTGTCGTCGCGTCCGTCGCGATCCCGACGGGAACGACCAGCCCGACCCGGCCGTGGGGTGCGCCCAGGCGGCGGTCCTGTTCCGCGAAGATCGTGTCCGTCTTGATGCGTCCCCGGCCGCACAGGGGATAGAGATCGGAAGCGCTCGCGAAGTGTCGCGTGCCGTCGATCTCCCGCTTGGCGTCCTGGTAGGTGCGGTAGAGGTCCGGGTTCTCCGTCGCGAGTCGCTGGATGAGGTTTTTGCGTCGGGCTCCTGAAGCCTTGGCGACTTCCGGAGAGCGAGCGGCGAAGAACTCCTGCTCCTTCAGCTCGAGATGTTCCCACGGCGGATTTCCCACCACCGCGTCGAATCCGCCGGCCCAGCCCGTGGCCGGTTGGACGCCGATGCCCGACTCGGGGACCGTGAACACCTCCGGGAACTCCAGGTGCCAGTGGAAGAACCGGTACCGGTCGCGCAGGCTCATGATCTCGGCGTGGGTGGCGTCCGGGACGGCGGACCGGTCGCGGCCGCGCAGCGCGCGGAACACCTGGTCGGTCGGCGCTTCGGGCGCCCCCTCCTGCTTGGGCCAGACGAACGCGGCGCACCAGGCGTCAGCGGCGTGCAGATCCTGGACGTAGGCGGCCGACTCCGTATAGGCGCGGTAGGCGGACTCCTGCGCCCGTACGTGCTCCAGGAGGTCGGAGCGAGCCCCGGTGATACGGGAGAGCTCCGCGGCGTACCGTTCGTTGTCGGGCGGTGTCTCCGTGTCGAAGACCAGCTCGTCCTGGCCGCCGCGCTGGGCCTTGTTCCGCTTGACGAGTCGGGCCGCGTACTTCTTGTCGTCGCCCTCGATCGGTTTGAACGCGTCGTCCGGGACGCCCTCCGCCAGCAGCTTCGGCGTGGCGCCGAACAGGCCGTTGCCGTGCTTGACGTGGGCGTCGAGGAAGCCGAGTGCCTTGCCCGGCTCCAGAGCCTCCAGCCACAGCGACACCTTCGCCAGCTCCACGGCCATCGGGTTGAGGTCCACGCCGTAGACGCAGCGCGCGACGACCTCGTGCAGGGCGCGGCGCACGGCGTCGACCGTCGGCTCCGGGTTGTGCTCACGCACCGACGCCACCCGCTTGGCGATGCGCCGAGCCGAGGCGACGAGGAAGTGCCCGGAACCACAAGCCGGATCGCACACCGTCAGGGACAGCAGTTCCTCGACGATGTCGTCGGTCGGGTCGGGACGACCCGCCGCCGTGGCGCGCCGCTCACCCCGCTTGACGGCGTCGTCGATCACCGGGTCGAGCGTCGTGTCCAGCAGGCACTCGATGAGCGAGGACGGGGTGTAGTAACTCCCGGTCGTCTTCCGGCTGTTGCCCGCGGCCTCGATCAGCTCGAAGGACCGGTCCGTGGCGGAGTGCTTCGGCTCCAGCTCCAGCAGCGACTCGTAGACCGAGCCCAGTTCCTCCGCGTCCAGGTGCCGGTAGTCGACCGCACGCCACCGCCGGGCGCCCGGATCACGTACCTGCGCGAGATGCCGTACGGCAGCGAGCAGCGACTCGTTGGACAGCTTCAGCCCGTCCAGCGGCGCGTCGGTCCTCGTAGGGGAGAACAGACCGCCGAGACCGGGCAGACCGAGCTCGGGACGGCCCCCCTCCGTACCGAGCGCGTCAAGGACGATCCGCAGCGCCTCGTACTGATCGCCGTGGGCCGTCCCCTGCCGCCGCCGGGCCCGCTCCCGCAGCCGCGCGGACGAGAAGTACCGCTCGTACGCCTCCCGTTGCCGCTCGCCGGCCTTCGGGTCGAGCAGGGCGTCCCGGTCCTCGGCGACGAAGACGAACAGCAGGCGGTAGACGAGCCGCAGCAGGGCGTCCCGGAGGGCCTTCGGGTCGGTGTCCTCGCGCAGCCGGACGTTCTCCGGATGCCGCAGGAACCCGGTCCCGAGCACGGTCAGCGCGTTCTGCACGCCCAGCCGCAGCTGGTCCAGCGCCCGCGCCCCCGACGTGACGGCCTCCGCCCGCCACTTCTCCAGCCAACACCCCGAAGGAGCCGTCCCCTCCGGCACCTCGAACCGGGACGCGTGCAGCACGCAGTACAGCAGCACGAACTCGCTGAACAGCTCGCCGTCGAAGATGGCCTCGAGGTCGAACTCGACGTAGGCCGCCGTCGCGAAGGACGACGAGTCCCGCAGCAGACGCAGCCGGCGCCCGTTGGTGAGCACCGCCCACAGATGGGCCTCGGTACGGTTCAGGCAGTCCTGGAGCATCGACTGCGCCGGAACCTGCCCGGCCGCCGGACGCCTGTCCAACTCCTGGTTCCACGCGACGAGGTGGAGCAGGGCCGGCCCGTGCCGGTGCGACACCGGGAACCGCTTCTCCGGGTCCGAGTCGGCCGGGACGCCCGCCGCCCCGACCTCCGTCAGCGCCCCGAAGTCCAGCTTGCGGAAGAGCTGGGCGAGCCAGTCGGTGCCGGCCCGGCCGGTCGGGTCGGCGGAGGGCACGCCCGTGACCGGGTCCGAGGGCAGGGCGGCGCGCAGGTCGCGCCAGAGCGGTTTGAGGTACTCCCAGGCACGCTCGGCCTCGTCCCGTACGGGCACGGAGGCGGGCAGGCCGTAGTCGGCGGGCTTGGTGCCCGGCAGGTTCCGCGCCTCGGCGATGCGCAGCAGCATGTCGGCGGGGAGGAGTCCGCCGACCGTGGTGACGGCGGTGAAGGCCAGGGCGGTGCGGGTGGCGGCGGCGGGCATCAGGCTTCGGCTCCGGGGACGGCGGGGGCGGGCGCGGCGGGCTGCGGCGGCACGTACACGTACACGCCGAGGACGTCGGCGGGCTCCTGCGGGACGACCTTCAGGCCGCGGACGATCTCCTCGTTGGCCTTGCGCACGCGGCGGTGCGAGGCGTCGAGTTCGGCGGCCAGACGGGTGCCGTACTCGGTGAGGTGCCCGGCGAGGCCGGGCAGGCCCTCAAGGGCGCGGGTGAGGGCGTTGCGGGCGGCCAGCTCGTGGGTGTTGGCGGTGGCGCGGGCGCCGAGGAGCGCGGCGGCCGCGTCGTCGTCCAGCCAGCGGGCGCGCTGCGGCAGGCCCTCGTAGGCGAGCAGGCGGGCGTCCTCGGCGACGAGCTGCCGCTCGCCGGTGCGGGACGGCAGGGTGAGGTGGAAGCGGTAGCGGACCAGGAGCAGCGTGGTGCGGACGGTGACCGCGTCCGTCGTCACCACACCGCAGCGGCGGGCCGGGCGGGGCCCGGGAGCCTTCGCGTCGAGCGCCGAGTCCAGGACGTACGAGGCGACGGCCCCGATCGCCGGATCGGTGCGCACCAGGGCGGCCTCGCCGCGCCCGATCGCCGGCGTCGTCCGGAACGGGATCTCGCGGTCCTCCTCGACCAGCCGGTTGCCCAGCGTGGCCGCGAGCGCGTCACGCAACCCCGCCGGGGTGCCGCCGACCTGCGCGGTGAAGTCGCCGCTGCCGTCACGCGGGTCTCGGACCAGCGCGTCCAGGTCCCGCAGCGCCTCAAGGGCGAACTCGCGCACCTCCTCCGCGCCGCCGAGCGCGGCCCGTACGGCGGCGACCTCGCGGGCCACCTCCTCCGGGTGGACGGCGCGCTGCGCGTACTTGGAACGGGACGTCCTCTCCCGCTCGGCGGCCGAGCTCCACTCCCGCTCGACGCGGTCGAAGGACTCCTGGTGGCCGCCCATTTCGAACAGGCTCTCCTGGCTGCCCTGCCGTCCGTGCAGCAGCAGCCACTCCACCACGGCGTCCGTGACGCCGGACGCGGTCTCGTCGGGCACGGAGACGGAGATGCCGAGGTCCTTCTTGATCTGGCGGTGCTTGCGGAACAGCACGTCCAGGACCTTGCCGTCGATGCCGTTGTCCTCGCCGTACATCGTGATGACGCGGACCTGGTCGCGTTTCTGGCCGTAGCGGTCGACGCGGCCCTCGCGCTGGTCGTGGCGGGTGGGGTTCCAGGCCAGGTCGTAGTGGACGACGGCGTCGAAGTGGTGCTGGAGGTTGACGCCCTCGGACAGGCAGTCGGTGGCGATCAGCACGCGGCGCACGGCCGGGTCGTCGCCCGCCTCGGCGGCCTCGGCGGCGAGCTGCTCGATCCGCTCCAGGCGCTGCTGCGGGGAGAGGGTGCCGGTCACGGCGGCGATCTTCGTCTTCCTGCCGAGCCTGCCGTCCAGTTGCTCGGCGAGGTAGTCGGCGGTGGGGATGTAGCGGCAGAAGACGATCGGGTGGTAGCCGTCGGCGATCAGGCCCTTCAGGTGCCGGATCAGCGCCTTCAGCTTCGCGTCCTCCGCCGGGCCGGTCAACTGACCCGCCCGCTCGGCGAGTTCGAGCAGCCGTGCGCCCGCGTCCTCCGACTCGGCGGCGCCGGGCGCGACGTCCATGCCCTCCAGGCGGTCGTCGTCGGCGGAGTCGGCGGCCACCGGGGCGCCCAGCACGTCCGCCTCCTGCGCGGTGCGGGCGGTGGCGGACTCGGAGCGGGTCCTCAGGGTCTGCGCGGCGGCGGCCGGGGAGGACACCATGGAGCGCAGCAGCGCGATCACCGACCACCAGGCGATCCTGGCCTCCCGCCGGCCCTGCTCCCCGGCCGCCTCGACGCGGTCGCGGGCGTAGGCGATGGCGTCGTCCAGCAGGGCCCGGTAGGCGGGGGTCAGCCTGTACGGCTCGTCCTTCGTCCAGCGGTCGGACGGGAACGCGGTCCGCTCGGCCAGCGAGTCGTCGGCGAGACCGTCCTCCTTGGTGAGGTAGTCGCGGACGTCGGCGCGCTTGCGCGCCACGAAGTGCTCGGCGAGCTTCGCCCGCCCCGCCGCCGTCTCCAGGTCCAGCGTCGCCAGTTCGGGTCGCACCAGGCCGAGCAGGTTGCGGAACGCGGACTCCTTGCCGGAGTGCGGGGTCGCCGTCAGCAGCAGCAGGTGGCGGTCGGCGTCGGCGGACACCTTCCGCAGCAGCTCGTGGCGGAGCTGGTTCGTCGCGGACGACGCGCCGCCCCGCGCGGCGTCGTCGGCGGCCACGCAGGTGTGCGCCTCGTCGACGATCACCAGGTCGGGGCAGTGCCGTACGAAGTCCTCGCGGTGGCGGGTCGACTTGATGAAGTCGGTCGAGACGACCGTGAACGGGTGCCTGTCGAACAGGGACTGGCCCAGCTCGAGGTCGCGCTCCAGGCGCGACACCGTGGACGCCAGCACCAGTTCGGCGTCGATGCCGAACTTCTCCCGCAGCTCGCCCTGCCACTGCTCGGCCAGCGCCGGGGAGCACAGCACCGCCAGCCGGGTCGCCTCGCCCTGCGCCAGCAGTTCCTTGGCGATCAGGCCCGCCTCGACCGTCTTGCCGATGCCGACGTCGTCCGAGATCAGCAGCCGTACCGTGCGCTGCCGCAGCGCCATCAGCAGCGGCACCAGCTGGTAGGCGCGGGGCTCGACGGCGATCGACGCCAGCGAGCGGAACGGGCCCGCGCCCGACCGGAACCCGATGCGCAGCGCCGTGCGCAGCAGACCGGCGGCGCGCTGGTCGCCCAGGTCGGCCGGGCTCGGCGCGGCGAACTCGGCCGGACGCACCTCCTCGAACGTGGGGAAGACGGCCGCGATGTCGTCCTCGCTCCCGCCCAGCGGGCGCAGCACCAGCATGTCGGGGGCGCTCTCGGGCAGCACCACCCATTCCCGGCCACGGGCGGCGACCAGCGAGCCGGCTGTGTACGTGGGGCTCATGAGATGTCTCGGTTCCTAGAGGTCAAGAGGGGGTGAGGCGATCAACGAAGGTGGAAGTAGCCGGCGTTGTGGTCGACGACGGCGTCCCAGTCCGCGTCCGTCGGGAAGCGCACGACGTCCCAGCCGGCCTCCTCCAGGCGGTAGCCGGCCTCGACGTCACGGGTGGGGTCGGCCGGGCGGCCGGGGACGTCGACGAACACGGCGAGGTGGACGCCGTCCAGGCGGAAGACCAGGTCGGGGCGGGCCGCCGCCGCGTCGGCGAGGACGTCGACCTCGTCCGGCAGCCGGTAGCCCTTCGCCTTCAGCCAGCCGAGCAGGTCGCCCCGCGCGACGAGGGCCGACAGGTCCGCCTCCACCGGGGTCGGCGAGGACACCGGAGCGCCCCCGGACGTACCGCCGGCCGCCGGGGCGAGCCTGCGGAACGCCTCGCTGCGGGACTCGCCGCGGTCCTCCCGCTCGGTGCGGGCGCCGGCCAGGCGCAGCAGCAGCGGGCGGGCGGTGTGCCGGCTCAACTGGCGGTGGTGCCCCTGGTTGGCGTACGTCAGCAGGCAGGTGTAACAGCCGCGGGCGCACTTCTCGTGTTCCGTCGGCCCGCCCAGGTCCTCGCCCGTGTCGGGGTCGAAGTGGCAGATCTCCAGCGCCGTCCGGGCGGCCTTCGCGAGGGCGTCCTCGTCGTGCCGGATCCGGCGCAGCACACCGGCGCCGCCCTCCGCGGCCTCCGTGAACAGCATGCGGCGGCGCGGGCCGTCGTCCGGCGGCAGCAGCTCCGCCGTCAGCTCGGAGTCCTCCAGCTCGAACGCCGCCTCGACGCCCCGCTCCAGCGCGTACAGGAACGACAGCGCCACCGGCTCGGGCTGCGGCTCGTCCAGGGTGACCACGAGGACGTTGCGGCGGTCCTCCACGTACGGCAGGACCCGCTTCTTGCGGCGTTTCTCGTTGCCGTCCTCGTCGACCACCGGCATGCCGGTGCCCTCGACGGCGTCCGCGGCGGCCCGGTCGTTGAGCCAGCGGCCGTCGCCCAGGTCCAGCCAGTAGCCGTCCGGCTCGCCCTCCTTGTCGCGGACCCGGCCCAGGTTGGTGATGCGGACGGTCGCCGAGTCGCCGTAGTCCAGGTCGAGGACGGGGGCGCCGCCCGCGTCGGTGACGTGCGAGGTGAGGCGGCCCTTGCGGGCGCCGTGGTCCTGGAAGGCGTACGACGTCTCCAGGCGGAAACCGGCCCGGCGGCGCTCCTCCTCGTCGGAGGAGATCCGCTCGCGCGGCGTGGTGTACACGGTGTGCAGGTGGAGCAGGCCGGTGCGCTTGCCCCGCAGCGGCTCGCCGCACATCGCGCACAGGTCGGAGCCGGCCTTGACGTCGTGGTGGTAGCCGCAGCCGTCGCACCGCCGGGCCTCCGCCGTCGCCAGGTCGCCCGAGGTGTCCGGCGGCAGCTGGACCCGGGTGACCTGGTAGCGGGCGCCCTCGTGGTAGATGAGCGCGCCGGGGCCGAACTCACGGATCGCGAGGAACCGGGGCCGCTGCAGGTAGTCGCCGTCGGCGCCTCGGCGGTTGCCGGAGCGCGGGATGTACGCGGCCAGCGGCAGCCGCGGGAAGCTGTAGCCGGGCAGGAACCCCTCGGACGCCAGGTAGCGGTAGGGGTTGAAGTCGCTCATCACCGACTTGCTGTCGGCGGAGCGGTTCAGCAGCAGGTTCGTCTGCGTCTCGGCCTCCCGGCGGCGGGTGCGCGCCCGGCCCTGCTCACCGGGGGAGAGGGTGTGGTCGACGACCCGCCTGTTCTGCTCGTACTGGTCGATGACGGCCGCCCGGAACAGGTCCCGCCACCGGTCGAAGGCGGCGTCGAACTCCTTCGGGGCGCGCTCGACGCGGTCCTCGATCCACTCGTCGTACCACCAGGTCGTCGCCTCGAAGTCCGCGATCAGCGGGGCGAGGACCGTACGGGCGGCGGCGACCGCACGCCTGCGGGCCCCCTCGTCCAGGGACAGGTCGCGGACGTCGCCGAGGAGCGGCAGCGGCATCCGCGGATCGGGGCGGTCGCCGCCGTCGGGGTCGTAGGCGACGTCGACGACGTCCGGGATCGCGGTGCCGAGCCTCATGCCGGTCTCCGCCAGCCAGATGCCCTGGAGGTGGGAGCGGACCAGGTCCTCGTTGGCGAGGTCCAGGCGCGGCGGGGCCACCTGCCCCGACACCATGTCCTGGGAACGGCGGAAGTAGTACTGGTCGTGGCTGTTGCCCGTCGCGCAGTACGTGGTCACCAGCGCGGGCCGGCCGGAGCGGCCCGCCCGGCCCGAACGCTGCGCGTAGTTCGCCGGGGTCGGCGGCACGTTGCGCATCATCACCGCGTTGAGCGAGGAGATGTCCACGCCCAGCTCCATCGTCGGCGAGCAGTACAGCAGGGGCAGTTCGGCGTCACGGAACCGCTTCTCGCGCTCCAGCCGGTCCTCCGGCGCGACCTGCGCGGTGTGCTCCCGCGCGAACAGGCCGGACAGCTCGGCCGCCGCCGTCCGGTACAGGTCGCGGAAGAACGGGTTGACGCGCGGTCCCTCGCCGCTGCTGTACGTGCGCGCCAGCGGATCGACCGCGCCCCGCTCGCCGTCACCGGCCCGCCAGACCAGGGCGGCGGCCGACACCCGGTAGCCGGTGCGCTTCTCCGCCGCGCGGCGGCGGAAGGCCGGACCGGAGCGCTCGGGGGCCGCCTCCACCTCGCGCACCAGGTCCGCGTCCCGCAACACCTTCAGCAGGTCCTCGATGACGCACTGGACGTCGTCCAGGGAGGCGGAGCCCTCGCGCAGTCCGGGCATGTTCCGCCGCAGGTACTTGCCGAACTTGCCGCGCGCCGACAGGAACAGCGCGGAGCGCTCCATGCCCGGCCGCGAGCCGTACGGGTAGGCGGTGCCGACGGCCGGCTGGTCGGAGTCGCCCAGCACCCACGGCCCGGTGAGGCGCTCCTCGCTGGCCCGCCGCAGGGTGTCGAAGTCGTCGCGGAAGTACTGCACGTCGATGGCGAGGGCCCGCCGCATGTGATCGAGCAGCGTACGGGCGACCTCCTCGCGCAGCGCCGGGTCCGCGTCGCGCAGCACGGCGTGGGACGACTCCCAGGACCCGGGATCGGCGGCGATCCAGTCCAGGTCCTCGTAGTCGATCCGCAGCAGCCCCGTCTGCTCCAGGTTCGGCATCGTGATGCGCCAGCCGCGCTCCAGGTCGCGGTAGAGGCGGTGTCCGACGACGTCCCGGAAGGCCTTCGCCGCCCGCCGCTCCATGGACGGGGCCAGCCGCGTACCGGCCGCGTACTCGTGGGGCCGAAGCCCCATCACCTCGGTGACGGCCTCGGCGAGGTCGTCGTGGTGCAGCCCCTCCTCGCCCGCCCGCACCGCGGCCTGGTACAGCGCGCCGCGCAACTGGGTGACCTGGGCGAAGTCGTTGAAGTGCCCGGCCTGCAGGGAGGCGTCCTGCCGGTTGTCGACGAAGGTGAGGAGCTTGCGCGCCTCCTTGCCCAGGCTCTCCTCGGGCACCGCCCGCAGGGACCTCACGATCGACGCGGAGATCAGCGAGGTCGCCGAGGAACGGCCCTCCTGGTCCAGGGTGGCCAGCTTGGCGAAGTCCCGGCCGCGCGTCTGCTCGTACGAGACCTGGCAGTGCACGCAGAACAGGAACGGTGCCGGCACGAATGCCGCCGGCAGGCCGCCCTCGCCCGACTCGACGCCGTAGGCGTCCACGACGACGCGCTGGGGCACGTGCGGCCGGTGGGACTTCCTGACGACCGTCACGCCCCGCGCGTCCGGCTCCAGCCACGACTCCGGCAGCCGCCGGTCGTCCACGGCCCTCTGCGGGTCGGCCGGCCACTCGTAGTCCTGCCCGGGCATGCCCAGGTACAGGTATCCCTCGCCCTCGCGGCCCCCGGAGGCGGAGGTGTCCCGGCGCGGCTCGTAGCGGAACGCGCCGTGCTCCTCGGTGCGCCAGACGGTCAGGTACTCCTGGCCGCACTCGCGGCAGAACGCCAGCGGGAACAGCGGCTTGCCGTCGCTGTCCGGCTGCTCCAGCTGGTAGGTGCGGGTCAGCGGCCGGGTGAGCGGATCCTCCAGCGTCGTGTAGACGGTGTCGCCCTTGGAGAGGAACTGGTGCAGCCGGAACGCGAACAGCGGCCGCTCCGTCACCGGGTGCTTGGCCTGCGCCCCCGCCTCCAGGGTCGTGCGGATCGCCTCGCGCACGCTCTCCTCGGCCACTCCGGACGCGGCGGCCAGCTCGGCCGCCGCCTCCTCGACGGTGCCCGGGGCGCGGCGGCGCAGCCGCCCCGTGCCCTCCTCGCGCTCCAGTCCGAACCGGGACTCCACCCAGCGGGCCAGCGGGTCCTTCGTCAGCGCCTCGTACGAGCGGGGCGCCGCCGGCACCCGCAGCCGCTCGGCGGGAACGGTCTCCGGCGCCTCGTCGGTCGCCCGGACCAGGGTCTCGCCGATGACCCGCTCCGGCAGCACCGTCGTACCGAACAGCCGCCCGGCGACCTTGGCCACCTCACGCCGCTGGTCCTCCCAGGAGCCCTCGGTGGACATGGTCGCCGAGGTGCCGACGCACTGCAGGGACGCCGACGCCCGGCAGGCCTCGCGGACCCGGCGGATCAGGAACGCCACGTCGGCGCCCTGCCGGCCCCGGTAGGTGTGCAGTTCGTCGAAGACGAGGAACTGGAGGCCCTCGGCCATGCGGATCAGGCTGGACCGGTCGTCCGGCCGGGTCAGCATCAGCTCCAGCATCACGTAGTTGGTCAGCAGGATGTCCGGAGGGTTCCTGCGCAGCTCGCGGCGCTCCTCGGTGGTCTCCTGGCCGGTGTAGCGGGCGAAGGTGACCGGCTCGCGGCCCTTCCCGAAGCCGTGGCGCAGGTACTTCTCCAGCTCCCCGAGCTGCGAGTTGGCCAGCGCGTTCATCGGGTAGACGACGATCGCGCGCACCCGGCCCCCGGCGTCCGGTCCCGCCGCCCGGCGCTCCTTCAGCACCCGGTCCACGATCGGGACGATGTACGACAGGGACTTGCCGGAACCGGTACCGGTGGTGAGGACGTAGGAGTCGCCCGCCCGCGCGGCCTCGATCGCCTGCCGCTGGTGGAGGTGGAAGGTCAGCGGCCGGCCGTCCGGGCGCGGCGAGGTCTCCTTCTTCCCGGCCTGGAAGATCTCCGCGCACCTCGGGTGCAGCACCCCGTCCCGCACGAGGTCGGTGACCTGGCCGCCGTCGGCGAAGAACGGGTTCAGCGACAGCCACGGGTCGGGCCACTGCGACTTCGCCTTCAGGTCGTCCGCGACGAAGCCCTCGATCCGGGCGTCCCGGATCACCGTCCCGCTCCTGGTGAAGCTCTCGTACTCGGCGATCAGGTCGGCGTGGATGCCGAAGACGTCCATCGCCTCGGGCAGGCGCGGCTGTCTGCGCGGCACGGGCGCGGGCGCGGCGGGGGCGGGCTCGGGGAGCAGGGCGCGCAGCCGCGCCACCGGGTCCATCGCCCGCCAGTGCGGAGCGAGCAGGGCGGCCGTGGCGTCCGGCGCGAGCGCGAGCGGGACCAGCGCCTCACGGACCAGGGCGGCGTTCTCCGGCCGCAGTTCGGCGTCCTTCTCCAGGAGGCGCTCCACCAGCCGGACAAGACCGGCGGGCAGGTCCGGGCGGACCAGGGTCAACCGCGGCGGCCGCTCGTGCAGGTGCTGCTCGGAGAGCTCGTAGTGGGTCCGGGCGGAGAACGGCGGCCGCCCTGTCAGCAGTTCGTACAGGATGCAGCCGAGCGCGTAGAGGTCGGCCGGGGCGGAGACCCGTTCGGCGCGGAACTGCTCGGGCGCCATGTAGCGGGCCGTGCCGAGGCTGACGCCCGTGCTGGTCAGCCGTGTCTGGTCGGGGTCGTCGACGATCGAGCCCATGCCGAAGTCGAGGACCTTGACGGTGCCGTCGCCGGTCAGCATCACATTGGCCGGTTTCAGGTCGCGGTGGACGACCCCGGCGGTGTGCGCGGCGGTGAGCCCGGCCGCGATCTGCGCCCCGATCGCGGCGGTCCAGGAGACCGGGAGCTGGGGCTCCTCGTCGATGAGGTCCGCGAGCGGGTGACCGTCCAGCAGCTCCATGGCCAGGTAGGGCAGACCGCCGGCGCCCGGTGTGTCGTCCACGCCGCCGTCGATCAGCAGGGTGAGGTTCGGGTGGCCCTGGGAGAGCATCCGCATGATCCGCACTTCGCGGCGGAAGCGGTCGATCTCCTTGCCTGACCCCGAGGTGTCGACCGCGATCCCGGTCCGGCCGCGCAGCACGGTCTTGACGGCGACCCGGCGGTGGGGGGAGTCCGGGTCGGCGTCGAGATCCTCGGCCCGGTGCACCTCCCCCATGTTGCCGCGCCCCACGGCCCCCGTGATCCGGAACCGCCCGCCGACCGTTTCCAGGCCCACTCGCCCCTCCCCAGTTCCGCCCGTCTCGTGCGAGACGGGTACATCTCGCAGGGAGCGTACACCTTCACACTTCGAGGAGGTTCCTTTCCGTGCGTTTACGTCGTCAACATGCTATCCCTCGCGTGGACACTAGGAGTGTGGCGTGTCTGGCGAGAGCCGCGTGCGGCTTCAGGACCGTCCGAGACTGATCGTTGCGTACGCGTAGGGCTCGCCCTCCCGCGGCGCGCGGTTCCAGGACCGTGTGGTCAGGTGCGGCAGGATGCCCTCGGCCAGGGCGTGCCGGGGCAGGGACAGACCGAACTCGTCCTGTACGGCGGCCAGCAGGCACCGCTGGCGGTCCGCCTCGCCGACGCCGCGCAGGACCCGTTCCGGATCGAGGGCCCCGGGCACCGGCCCCGAGCGTTCGACGTCCGTGCCGCGCAGCGTGTACGCGTACAGCTGCTCGCCCCGCTCGGCGACCGACAGGTGGAACACCGCGAGACCGCCGTCGCGAGTGCCGCGCACCCACAGCACCACCGCGCGGCCGCCGCGCGAGGCGGCGGCGGCCGGGGAGACGAAGAAGTTCCCGGGCCCCGACGTCCGCGGGGCCGTGTCGAAGCCGAACGCCCACCCGGAGCCCGTCCGGCCCACCGCCACCACGGCCCGGTCCTCCCACGGCGCCGAGTCGTCCCGCTGCCTGCCGTCGTGGGGGAACCACCCGGCAGGGCGGACGGGCGGCGCGGTCAGGCCCACACCCCCGTCCTCCCCGACCAGGCCGGGCAGCGACTCCGGCTCCGCGTCCTCCACCCACAGGCACCGGTAGGAGCCGTACGGGGCGTTCCACCGCAGAGTCTCCGCCAGCCAGCACAGTCCCGGCGGATCCAGGTCCGGCACCGGATCGGGCACCGGGCCCGGCCGGCCGGCCCGGGGCGTGGCCAGCAGCTCCAGTCCGCGCTCCCGCGTCACCACCGGACCCAGGACGGGGTCCCCCAGCAGACCGACCGGTGCCAGCAGGTCCGGCACCGGCGGCGACCACGACGGCAGCGCGGCGCGGATCACCCGCCACGCCGCGTCCGTCTCCCCCCACCTCGCCGACTCCCACGCCTCGGCCACCGCCTGTCCGAAGGCACCCTCCGGCGCGTAGCGGTAGGTGCGGTCGCGCACCCGGGCCAGGATCTCGTCCGCGGCCGCCGTGACGCCGTCGTCGGTCTCGGTGCCCAGCACGAACCGGTGGGGCCCGCGGCCGGGACGCTCGTCCCGCAGGTGCGCGGCGGCCATCACGGGCACCAGTTCGCCCGTGCAGCGCGGATCGGCGACGAGCTCACCGAAGCCGTAGTACCCGTGCCCGACGCCGTGCGACAGCGCCGCCAGCTGTTGCAGCATGCCCCGGGCGCGGGGCCGCCCGTACCGCTCCGCCTCGGTGAGCAGTTCCCGGGCGGTCTCCCACCTCCCGCCCATGGCCTCCTCCCGCGCACGCTCCACGTCGGCGTCCAGGGCGCGGGTGGTGTCGTTCACGAAGCCGGGGAGGCCCGCCCGTTCGGAGTGGAAGCTCTGGTACATCCGCTGCATGTAGGCGCGGAACGACGGATACCGGTCCGGGAACTCGCCGCTCCACCCCTTGTAGACGTACAGGGCCCACTCGCCGTCCTCGTCGGTGTCGCCCGGGTCCAGCAGGGCGTAGGACATGTCCGAGTCGGTCTCCAGTCGCAGTGCCCGCCGCCACATCCCGGCCAGCAGCACCTCCTGCTCGGTCGAGCGCTCGGTCAGCGCCTCCTGGTAGCTCGCGGTCATGCCGAACGGATCCCCGAACCAGTCGATCTCGTGGGCCGCGCCCAGCCGGTAGACGGATCCCCCGTCGAGCCGCCAGCCGTTGCTGGCAGCGAGGAACCGCCGGTAGGACGGAGGAAGCCGGGCTCCCAGGCGCTCCTCGGCGGCGGCTATCTCCGCCTCGGCCGCGGGCGGGGCGGCGAGCGCCAGGTCGGCGAGGGTCATGCCGCCCTCCGTCAGGTCCTCCATGTCGTCCTCGTCCGGGACCCATTCCTCCTGCCAACGCCGGAGGAACTGCTGCCAGTCGAAGCGGTTTTCGGTCTCCTCGGTCACGGGCCGAGTGTGGCAGCCGCCACTGACATCGATACCGGTCCTCGGGTCCCGGCGGCCGTGGCCCGACCACGGGACGACCGGCGCCGCCTCGGCGGCGGTTACCGCGTCCGGGTCCGCATTCCCCTGGACCGCCCATGACACCGGGCGCAGCCGGGCACCGGCCCCGCGTGCTCGTCGCCGACGACCAGACACTGATCAGAACCGGCTTCCGGATGATTCCCACCGCCCGCGGGATCGAGGTAGTGGGTGAGGCGGCCGACGGGGCGGAAGCGGTCGCGGCGGCACGCGAACTCCAGCCGGACATCGTGCTGATGGACATCCGCATGCCGAACATGGACGGCCTGGAGGCCACCCGCCGCATCCTGGAACACGCCCCGGACTGCCGGGTGACCCAGGTGACCTCCTCCTCCAGCACCTCGCGGACCGCCCGGGCGGCCCGGCGCGTCCCGGTGGCCGGCACCGACCTCGGCCGGCACGTCGACGGCATCATCCCGACGGGCTCTCATCGGCGATCACTGGTCGGACGGACACATCCGATCGGCTGACCGGCCATCGAAGAGACACGCGCTCACCCACCCCCTACCGGGGTATCACTCCCGACTTGGCTCCCCAGGGTGACGTTCCGCCCTCCACCGCCTTCCTACCTTCCTCCCCGTCACCACGGACGAGACAGAGGGAGACGGACGGATGCGCCGCTTTACGAGGCGCTGCGGGCGGGCGCCAGCGGCTTCCTGCTGAAGGACGCGCCGCCGACCGACCTCATCGCGGCGGTACGCGTCGTGGCCTCGGGCGACGCGCTGCTCGCCCCCTCCGTGACGCGCCGCCTCATCGCGGACTTCGCCCGGCAGCGTCCCGCCACCCGGGGCAGGCCCGCGCTGCGGCTCAAGGCCCTGACGCAACGCGAGACCGAGGTCCTCACCCTGGTGGCCCGCGGCCGGTCCAACACGGAGATCGCGCAGACGCTGGTGCTGGCCGAGCAGACGGTGAAGACACACGTGAGCCGCGTCCTGACCAAGCTCGACCTGCGCGACCGCGCCCAGGCGGTGGTCTTCGCCTACGAATCGGGGCTGGTGGCCCCGGGCGAGTAGGACGGCCCCCGACCGGGACCGCGCCCCGGGACCGCGCGCACGTCGCCGTCGGAGACGGAGGGGCCTCCTGCGGCCCTGGTGCTCGCACGCTGCTGGTGCTGGTGCTGGTGCTGGTGCTGGTGCTGGTGCTGGTGCTGGTGCTGGTGCCGGTGCCGGTCTCCCTGATCCGCGCCTGACGGGTCGTGGTCCTGTTCGGGGCGGTTCGCTCCGTGTTCCCGGGGCGGGGTGGGCGTTTCCCACCCGGCATGGTGGCTGCCCGGCATGGTGGCTGCCGGGGGCAGCCCGGTCGATCCTTCCCCAGGCTCTCCTGCCGGCTCCGAGCCCGGGTGTCTCAGTCCGGCGCAGGCCGCGCTTCGCCCCCCAGGCCCCGGCGGTAGCACCAGCGACGGAGAGGGCCTGCCGTCCCTCCTCCACCCCCTACCGCGGTATCACCTCCACATTGGCTCCCGGGTATGACGCCGGGCACGCAGCCGTCCTCGCACACTCCCTCCTGTCAGCACGAGAAGATCGCGAGAGGGCGGAACATGAGGCTACGCAGCAAGCGGCAGAAGACGGACGAACGACCGGAGGTCCCGGCCCCGGCCGCCACACCCGGTCTCGCCGTCGAACTGCGCGGTGTCCGGCGGCAGTACGGCCGGGGCGCGGGCGCCGTGCACGCCCTCGCGGGCGTCGACCTCGGCCTCCCGCGCGGCACGTTCACCGCGGTCATGGGCCCGTCCGGGTCCGGCAAGTCCACCTTCCTGCAGTGCGCCGCCGGGCTCGACCGGCCGTCGGAGGGGTCCGTGCGCCTCGGCGGTACGGAGATCACCGGGATGAGCGAGAACGAGCTCACCGAGCTGCGCCGCAGCCGCCTCGGCTTCGTCTTCCAGGCGTTCAACCTGCTGCCGTCGCTGACCGTGGAGCAGAACGTCCTGCTGCCCATGCGCCTGGCCGGGCAGCGCCAGGACCGCCACCGGGCGGCCGCGGTGCTGGCGCAGGTCGGGCTCGCCGACAAGGCGAAGCGCCGGCCCGGCGAGCTCTCCGGCGGCCAGCAGCAGCGCGTGGCCGTCGCCCGCGCCCTGGTCACCGCCCCCGACGTGATCTTCGCGGACGAGCCCACCGGCGCCCTCGACACCGGCACCGCCGCCGAGGTCCTCGGCCTGCTCCGGCACGCGGTGGACACCCTCGGCGCCACCGTCGTCATGGTCACCCACGACCCGGCCGCGGCCGCCTGGGCCGACCGCGTGCTGTTCCTCGCGAACGGCGCCTTCGCCGACCGCCTGGAGCGCGGTTCGGCGGAGCAGATCGCGGCCCGGATGACCGTGCTCACCTCCCGTACCTCCCACGCGGGTGCGAGCGCGAGGGTGGCGGCATGAGGCGCCCCAACGGACTCGCCCGTGAGGCCGTCCGCTTCAAGCCGGCGTCCTTCGCGGGGACCTTCCTCGCGCTGCTGATGTCCGCACTGATCGTCTCGGCCTGCGGAATCCTGCTCGAGACCGGCCTGCGCGCCTCGGTGCCGCCGGAACGGTACGCGAACGCGCCGGTCGTCGCGGCGGCCGACCAGTACGAGTACGTGGTCACCGGCAGCGGCGAGGACCGCGAGAAGGAGGCGACGCCGCTGCCGGACACGGCACGAATGGACGCCGGGCTGGCGGTGAAGGCCGCCGAGGCGCCGGGTGCGGCCACCACCGTCGCGGACTTCACCTTCCCGGTGCGCGCGACGGACGACGGTGCGGGCTCCGGCGCTCGTGAACTGCCCGTTGAGGGTGGTGTGCTCACCGCGCACGGATGGGGCTCGCACACCTTCACGGGCACCTCGCTGACCACCGGTTCCGCGCCCCGCGAGGGCGAAGTCGTGCTCGACGCGGGTACGGCCCGCGCCGCGCAGGCCGCCGTCGGCGACACCGTCGTGCTGGAGACCGCCGCCGGGCGGCAGGACTTCCGCGTCGCCGGCGTCGCCAAGGCCGGACCCGCGGACACCGCCCGGAACACCGGCGCCGCGGGCGCCCTGGCCTGGTTCGCCGACGCCCAGGCCCCCACGCTCGCCGGGCACCCCGGCAAGGCCGACGCCGTCGTCGTGCTGGCGAAGCACGGCACCGACACCGACGCCCTCGCCGACGCCGTGAAGAAGGCCCTGGCCGGCTCCGGCGCCCAGGTCCACACCGGTGACGACCGCGGTGCCGTCGAGGACCCGGGCCTCGGGTACGCCAAGGTGACGCTCTTCGGAATCGGCGGTTCCTTCGGCGGCATCGCCGCCATCGTCGCGGTCTTCACCGCCGCCGGAACCGTCGCGCTCTCGGTCGGTCAGCGCTCCCGCGAGTTCGCGCTGCTGCGCGCCGTCGGCGCCACCCCGCGGCAGATCCGCCGAGCGGTCGCCTCCGAAGCACTGCTCGTCGCGCCGCTCGCCGGAATCGTCGGCTGCCTGCCCGGCATCGGGCTCGCGCACTGGTGGTTCGGGCAGCTACAGGACCGCGGCGCCATCCCACAGGCCGTGGACCTGCACGTCTCCGGGCTCCCGCTGCTCGCCGCCGTCGTCATGGGGCTGCTCACCGCGCTCGGCGCAGGCTGGACGGCCGGGCGCCGGCCCGCGAGGATCAAGCCGGGCCAGGCGCTGTCGGAGGCGTCGGTGGAGCGGCTGCGGCCCGGCCTGATCCGTACCCTCCTCGGCGTCGGCGCCCTCGTCGGAGGCGCGATCCTCACCGGCGTGTCCGCCAACTCCGCCGGGGACGACGCGGCCGGCGCCGCCCTCGGTGTCGTCATGCTCTTCATGCTCGCCGTCGGGCTGCTCGGCCCGCTGGTGGCCCGGCTGTGCGCGGGCCTGTTCGGCCTCCCGCTGCGCGGCGCGGGCCCGGCGGCCGAGCTCGCGGCCGCCAACTCCCGTACCAACGCCCGCCGCCTCGCCTCCGCGATCACCCCGATCGTGCTCGCCGTGGCCTTCGCCTCGACCCTCGTGTTCATGCACACGAGCGAGACCCACGCCGCCGACAAGCAACTGCGCGCGGGCCTCACCGCGGACCACGTGGTCACGGACCCGGCGGGGCTCCCGGTGGACGCGGTCGCACAGGCCGCCCGCGCACCGGGTGTGGACGCGGCCGTCGGACTGCTGAACACACAGGTGCTCGTGCCGATCGGCTCCGGCGAGTTCAAGTCGCTGCAGGGCGCGGCGGCCCAGGGCGTCACCGGTTCCGGCGCCGAGCTCGCGAAGGTCCAGGACCTGGACGTACGCGAAGGCAGCCTCGACCGGCTCGGCAAGGACCGTATCGCCATCGACAAGACCCTCGCGAACTCGGCGGACGTCGGCGTCGGCGACCGACTCCCGCTCTACCTCCCCGACGGCACCGAGGCCGGCCCCGAGATCGTCGCCGTCTACGGCCGCGGCCTCGGCCTGGCCACGGTGACCATGGACCGGGCGACCCTGGACGGGCACGTCACCTCCGGCTTCGACAGCACGCTGCTGGTACGGGGCGGCTCGCAGCAGTCGCTCACGGCCCTGGGCCAGGTGACCGACGCCTCCGGCTACGCCACCGAGCAGAACCTCGACGCGAAGCTGGGCGCCTGGATGAACAACACCATGGCCGCGGTCCTCGGCGGCTTCGCCGCCGTCGCCGCCGTCAACACCCTGGTGATGACGGTCCTCGACCGCCGCCGCGAACTGGGCACACTGCGCCTCGTCGGCTCCACCCGGCGCCAGGTGATGACGATGCTCCGCTGGGAGGGCCTGCTGGTGGCCGCGGTGGGCCTGGTCCTCGGCTCCGCGATCGCCGCGGCCACGCTGATCCCGATGATGAGGGGCGTGACCGGTGAGGCGCCGTACGTGCCCCCGCTGGTGTACGGATCCTTCGCGGCCGCCGCCGGAGGCCTGGCACTGCTCGCTGTCACACTGCCGGCCCGAGCGGCGCTGCGCCGCTGGTCGTAGCGCACGCGGACGGGCCGGGAGTCGTTCACCACCGTGGTCGTGGCCTCCACGCCGACCGGCCCCGCGGCCGCTCCCGGCCGGGAGCGGCCCGCCGTCAAGGGGCAGCACTGCGGCGAGCCGCGGCCGTCGCGCTCATCATCGCCGGCGCGGTCACCGGCGCGGCGCTGTGCCGGGTGCACGAAGGTCTCGCGGTGGTGGCGGCAGCACTCGTCGCGCCGGCCGTGAGCGGCCTCGGCCACGCGTCCGCTCACTCCGCTCACTCCGCTCACTCCGTCGACCACGCGGCGGCAGCCACGACCGGATCGGCCACGTCCCCGACGAGCGGCTCCGCGACCGCGCCGTCGACGGCCCGCGCGGGCGGCAGCGCTGCGCGTACGGCCGGCCCCTCACTCGCCCGGCAACAACGGAAAGGACGCTCATGACCACAGCCCTGGCTCCCCCGGTCCGCATGGGGAAGGCCGCTGTCGCGGCCCTCGGCATGCTGGCCGTCTCCACCGGTGCCCTGGAGTCGGTCGTGTCACCGACGCTCCCGCTCCTGCAACGCGAACTGGACATGAGTCCGGCCGAAGGGGCGCTCCTCAACATCGTGCTCGCCATCACCGGCACGCTCATCACACCGTTCGCGGGCAAGCTCGGCGACCGCTACGGCGGAAAACGAGTCCTGATCCGGCTGATGGCGGTGGTCTCGGTGGGTGGACTGGTGTCCGCCCTGGCGCCCAACCTGCCGGTGCTGCTGCTCGGTCAGATCCTGCAGGGGGCGATGGTGGGCGCGCTGCCCCTGTCGTTCATCGTGGTGCGCAAACACCTCCCCGCGGGAGAGTCGAAGGCGGCCATCGGGCTGGTCAGCGGGATGTTCGTGGGCGGCTCGATGGTGGGACTGCTGTCGGCCGGACCCGTCGCGGAAGCGTTCTCCCGGCACTGGATGTTCGCGGTGCCGACGTTCGCGGTCATCGGGTTCACCCTGCTGGTGAACAGGCTGATGCCGTCCGATCCGCCGGGCCGGCCGGACGATGCCGGGATCGACTGGCCCGGCCTGCTTCTCCTGAGCGGGATCCTGGTCACGCTCATGCTCGTGTTCGCGCTGGCGCCCGAGGCCGGCTCGCAACCACTCGTGCTCGGCGCCCTCGTCGTCGTTCTGGCCGCCTTCGTGACCGGATGGACAGCCGTCGAACGCCGTGCGGCCGCGCCGATGGTCGATCTGCGCATGCTGGCACGGCCTGTGATCTGGAAGTCGTGTGTGGCGACGTTCGTGATATGCCTCGGTACCGCGACGGGGGTCTATCTCGTTCCGCAGCTGCTCGACGTGTCCGGCGACGGATACGGATTCGGGGCCGGTCCCACCGAGATCGGCTTCATCCTCCTGCCCGGCGCCGTGGCCGCGACGCTGGCCGGGCCGCTCGGCGGGATCGGGGAGCGGCGCTTCGGCTCGCGTGCCGTGGCCATGACCGCGACCGTCATCATGGCCGCCGCTCTGCTCGCCCTGTCGGCCGCACACACCGAGGTCTGGCACATCGTCGTCGGCAAGGCGCTGATCGCGCTGGCCAACGGCCTGTGCGTCACGGCCATGGTGACCGGCATCGCCTCTTCCGTCGATGAAGGCGACACCGGCATCGCCACCAGCCTGGTCCTGGTGGCCCGCGTGCTGGGCTCCGCCATGGGCGGGATGCTCGGCGGCGCGCTCCTCACCTCGGGAACCCCTTCCGGGTCGGAGGTCCCGGCCGAATCGGCCTTCACCACCGGCTTCCTCATCGCCGGCGTCGTCGCGGTGCTGTCCCTGCTTGTCGTCCGCACCATGAACAAAGGAGTCAAGGAATGACCCTCACCGACCATCCGACGGATGTCCGTACCACGCCGAGGCGCACGGTCCTGATATCCGGGGCCAGCATCGCCGGTCCCGTCCTCGCGTTCTGGCTGAACCGCTACGGATACGCGGTCACGCTGGTGGAGAAGGCGGGCGCGCCGCGCAGCGGTGGTTACCCCATCGACGTGCGCGGCACCGCACTGGAGGTCGTCCGGAGGATGGGGATCCTGCCGCGACTGCGGGACGCGCACATCGACCTGCGCCGCCTGACCTTCCTCGAAGGGGACGGCGGCGAGGTGGCCTCGCTGCACCCGCACACCGTCACCGGCGGTGTCGCGGGACGGGACCTGGAGGTGCGGCGCGGGGATCTGACCGACGCTCTCCACACGGCGGTCCGTGACGACGTGGAGTTCTTGTTCAACGACTCCATCGACACCCTCGACCAGACCGGCCACGGAGTCGACGTCACCTTCCGCGGGGGCGGCAGGCGCACCTTCGACATGGTCTTCGGCGCGGACGGCATGCACTCACGTACCCGGGAGACGCTGTTCGGCCCCGAAGAGCAGTTCCACCACTATCTCGGCTACTGCTTCGCCGTGTTCACCATGCGCAACACCTTCGGCCTCTCCCACGAGACCGTGATGTGGAACGCCCCGGGCAGGGCCGCGGCTCTTTACGCCGTGGAGGACGACGACGAAGTGCACGCCTTCTTGAACTTCGCCCAGCCGGAACCGCCGTTCGGCGCGTTCCGGGACCCGGAATCCCAACGGGACCTGGTCGCCACGGTCTTCGCCGACGCGGGATGGGAGGTCCCGGGCATGCTGACCGCCATGCGCGACGCGGACGACGTGTTCTTCGACGCGGTCGGCCAGATCCGCATGCCCCGCTGGTCCAGCGGCAGGGTCGCGCTGGTGGGCGACGCCGCGTACGCGCCCTCGTTCCTCACCGGACAGGGCACCAGCCTCGCACTCGTCGGCGCGTACATGCTCGCCGGTTCCCTGGCCGACCGGGACCACGCCGCGGGCTTCGCCGCCTACGAACACGACACCCGGAACTTCGTGACCGTGAACCAGGCGCTGGTCGGCAAGGGCGGTGCCACCCTCTTCCCGGCCACCCCCCAGGCGCTGGAGGAACGCAACAGCAGGCTGCGCGGACTCGGCGCCATTCCCTCCGCGGAGGGACGACCGGCCCATTCGGCCCTCACCCTGCCCGAATTCATGCCCACGACGTGAGCCCGGCCCGGCGCCGACCGCGGAGTGCTACTGCTCCAAGCCGGCCAGCCGGTCGCTCTCGCGGCATTTCGCCGGATGCCCGGCTCCGGCGAGGGCAGACACGACCAGCATCGCGAAATCCGCCGACTCCGCCCGGTTTTCACAGCGCCGTTGCCCGAGCGGAAGAGCCCCGGTCACCCCACAAGGGTGGCCGGGGCCACACACCGACTTCCGCGCGCACGGCAAGAGGTACGCCGACGGCAAGTCCGACGGATCGACATGCCTGCTTCACGGGGCGCTTCAAGGCCTGCCAGGGCGCCGACCGCCCCGTTCGCGTCCCGTTCCGCGGCCGACGGCTCAAGCGGTGGCAGCGCCGGCACAGCACCACCCACGCCAAGATCCGCTGCGTCGGCGAGCAGGCCATGACCACGCTCGAGGGCCGGCGCCTGCTGCGGAAACTCCGCTGCGGCACCAACCGCATCACCGACATCGTGAAGACCGTTCTCGTTTTTCACCACACGTCAGCGTGAGGTCGGAAGGCGCTCAGTGGTCCAGCGGCGGCCGGATCTGCGCACCTTCGTCACCGAGCACGGCCCGCTCCCGCTCGCCGGGACCGCCAGCCTCGGGGCGCTGCTGGCGGAGGGCCTCGGCACGGTGCACGACGCGGGGCTGCTCCACCGTGACCTCAAGCCGCAGAACATCCTGCTGTCCCGGTACGGCCCCAAGGTGATCGACTTCGGTCTCGCCGTGCTCGCCGAGCGCCGCACCACCCTGACGGCGACCGGCTTCGTCGTCGGCAGCGTGCTGTGCATGTCGCCGGAACAGGCCCGGGGCGAGCACCAGCTGGACCGGTCGGCGGACGTCTACGCGCTGGGCGCGGTGCTGCTGTTCGCCGCGACCGGACACTACCCGTACGAGGGGCCCACCTGGCAGGCCGTCGCTCTGAAGATCGAGGACCCGGCGACCCCTCCCGATCTGACGGGCCTCCCTCCTGAGCTCGGACCCCTGATCACCGGCATGCTCGCGCTGGACCCCGGCGCCCGGCCCGCTCTGCCCGAGGACATCGAGTACCTCGTGCGGGTCCTCCACGACCAGGGCCTGACCGCCTTCCAGGCCAAACGCCGCCTCACCGACCTGACACCCGAGATCGCCGTGCCCCAGCTTCCCGCACCGGCCCTCGAGCCCGAGCCTGGAGCCGGCGTTTCCCCCTACACGCCCGCCGCCGTCGACCCGGCGGCGGTGGAGGACGAGCAGGCGGACGCGGCGGTACCGGCCGGGGCGGGGCAGCACGCCGCCGACGACGAACCCGGCGGGGAATCCGGGAGCGCTGCTCCCGCCGCTCCGCGGGAGATCGTCCCCGGGCAGGACGGGAAGCCCCGAAGCGGCAGGACCACCGGCGTCCGCCCCACGGCGCCCCTGCGGATCGCCGAGCGGATCCGCGCCGCGTACGCCCGCGAGGCACGCTTCTGAGCTGCCCGGCTTCGCGCGCGGAAGCCCGCACGGCCTCGCCGTAGGCGCCGGAGCCGTCGCGGCAGACGATCTCGAGACCACGATGCTTGCGCAGCCGCCTCTCCAGGGCGTCGGCGCCACGGCCCGGGAGTACGTCGATGCGTTCGCCGGTGTCGGCATCGATCAGGACGGTCGCGTAGCGGCGGCGGTGTTTGAGCGCGAAGTCCTCGACGCCGAGGACGCGCGGCACCCGCACCACGGGCAAGGGCAGGCGGGCCATAAGTCGCAGGGCGGTCGAGCGGGATATCGCCGCAGCCAGGACACGGGAGAGGCGGGCGCCCGCCCGGTCCGCCAACTCCTTCACACCTCACCGACCTGGTCGGCGAGGCGCCGGACCCGCACCGATACCACGACCCGCCCGCCGTCCGCCGGCACGTCCGCGATCGTACGTCGGTGGATGCCGTGACCCGCCCCGTCGGCTGCCCGCACACCGGGCACCGCACCGGCTCCTCCCGTGTCCGGGCCCGCACCCGGATGACCTCACCCTCGTCCGCCACCCTCTACGACCAGCAACGCCAGTCCCGAAAACACCACACCCACAAGCTCGTTGACATCTCGCATGCAACATCAACGACAACCGTCACCCTTCGTCCCTCGATTACGGGACAGAGCCGCTCGTTTGACAGACCGACGGTGATCAGGTGGGAGTACAGCGCAGACCCGCCGACGTGAAGCAGCTCCCCACGTCGACCCAGGGTGGGGAGCTGCTTCATACCAGGGGGGCGGGGCCGGCCCCGAGTACGCGGCGTCCGGCGGCCGGACGCGGCTCCGGTTCGCCAGGGTTGTCGGCGGGAGTGGGTCCGGTGCCCAGCGGCCCCCGGTCCGGTCCGGCCTCCCAGCGGTCCTGGCGGGGCGGGCGGTTGAGGGGTTCGGTCAGCCAGTCGGCTCAGCCCCCGCAGCCACCGTACTCAAGGGAGCTCACTGCGTTGTCGTAGAGGAACAGAAGTTCCTGCTTCTCACCCGGCGGGATGGTGTAGTGGTAGCCGCGGTAGTCGGCATCGGTGTAGATGCAGACGAACCCCTCGCCGCGGTTCCACACCGAGCTGGCTCGGTCGTTCCACGCCCAGCCGATGTTGGGGATGTCCACCCGATACTGGAGCTGCAGGTTGCTCCCGGTGAGGTTGTGGCCGTCATAGAGGCAGATCTGGCCCTCTTCACAGCGGGTCACGGGTTCATCAGCCGATGCGGTTCCCGGAGCCGCCAGTACGGCGGTGGAGGCGAGGACTGCTCCTGCTAACGAGGTCTTGAATGCCAGGTTCATGACTACCCTTTCCCCTTGTTGCGCGTTGGTATCTGTGGAAGCGCGGTCATGGTCCCGCCTCCTACTGCCTGGGGCTTGACCCGAGATCGTGGACACCGGTTCGTGCCGCGGTGGTCAGCGTAACTGATCGTTGTTCGAAGGCGTTTCGGGCTGATCCGGCCGATGCGGGAGTGCCTCCTCCTGGTGTCCTGGCGGGTGGCCCATCGGAAGGGGCCGCTCGGGCGTCTGGCCAGTGTTCCCTTCCCTGAAGCGTCTCGCGTGTCATGGTTGCGCCACTGACTTCGGCTCGCCAGGTTCGGCGAAGTCCCTGATGGGCCTGGGGCGGTGGCTGTATCCCGTGGTGTGTGAGATATGCGGATGGGGGCGGGCCGACTGTCGCGGGACGTCGGCGCCGTGAGTCGGTGCGGATGCAGGCGGCTGAGTCGTTCGAGCAGAAGATCAAGCCGTTGGAGGGCACGGCGCCTGTGGGGGAGCCGGAAGTCGGCCTATCAGTGGCGCCAGTTGCGACGGGACGAACGTGGCCAACAGCCCCACCGCGATCCCGGCGAGCAGCGTGCGCGCGACCGTCATGACACCGCCCGAAAACCACGGTGCGATCGGCGGCCCGGTGGCGGTCGTGCTCTGCGTCGGGTCGGTCGCGCTCAACTTCGTCGGCGTGATGCCGCTCAACGCGACAGCCACCGACTCGCTCGTCGCGGTGGGTCGCCGCGAACTCCCTGGCCGGGGTGCGGCTCTACATCCTGATGGGTGACGCGGCGCTCGTCGCGGCCGCGGTGCTCGCGACGGTGCTGGTGCGCAGGCGCGGGTGAGTCACGTGTCCAGCCGGGCGGCGATCCCGTCGAGGACCATGCCGAGGAGCCGTTCGAACCGCCGGTCGCCGTCGTCGTGGAGGTGCCCGGCCTCCTTGACCAGTGACGCACCTTCGCCGAGCCAGGCGTCGCGCTGGTCGATCGAGTAGCGCGACGGATCGGTCCCGGCGGCCTGGCGCCTCTCCTGCTCCTCAATGACGAAGCCGACGACGAACGCGGTGACCAGGTCGATGGCGTCGTCCGCGTCGGCGGGCTTCCAGCCGGACGCGGTCCAGCGTTCGAACAACGGCTCCTTCATGCGGACCACGTCCGGGTCGGTGATCCGGGTGCCGCTGAAGATGCGGGCCCCGTCGCGGTGGAGCAGGTACTCCGAGCGCAGCACGCGGGAGTAGGCGGCGAGGTCGTCGCGCCACCCGTCGCCCGGCGGGACCGCGGCGAGGGCGCCGGCCACGCGGCGCATGACCTCGGTGGCCATTTCGTCGAGCAGCTCCTGCTTGTTGCGCACGTGCCAGTAGAGGGCGGAGGCGCGGACGTCCAGCCGGGAGGCGAGCGCGCGGACGGTGAGGGCGTCCATGCCCTGGTCGTCGAGGAGTTCGAGCGCCGCCGTGACGATCTGCTCCCGGGTGATGCCCTTGGTCATGATTGACACCTTAACAGTGTTCAGGCATGCTGGCTACGGCGCTGAACTTAGTTAAGGAGAGCCCGTGATGAGTGCTGCAGTCGTCACCGCCCCCGATGCGTCGCCCGTCTGCGCCGACTTGCCCGAGCCGACGGTTCCGCCCGGTTCCGGGCCCCTGCACCTCGTCGGAGCCGGCCTGGACAACCACGTGCGCGGGCCGACCACCTGGCGGCACTACGGCCGTGGCCGGCTGAGGTATCCGCCGGTACGGGCGACTGGTCTGCACCGGGTGCGCGCGTCCGCCCTTCGGGACGATGGCCGAGCGGCTGGTCGCTCCCTTCCAGGCGGAGGTCCGGCGGGGGGCGGATCCACTCGCGATCGCCGCGGGCATGAACCCCGGCCCGTCGGGCTGGATGGTTCTCACCGCGCGACGCAAGGAAGTGGGGGCGTTGGGCACCGTGCTGGTGCTGGGCGCCACGGGATGTCGGGCAGCCTCGCCGTGCAGGGGGCGCCGGCGTTCGGGGAGGAGCGGGTCATCGCGGCCGGGCGCGATCCGGAGGAGCTGGAGCGGCTGCGCGGCGCGGGAGCGACGACCGTGTCGCCGGCCCAGGAGGGGCCCGACGGTCTGGAGCAGGCTCTGGCCGATGCGGTGTCCGAGACATCGCCCGGTCTCGTGCCGGACTGCCTGTGGGGGCCCGTCACCGAGGCCGCCTTCGCCGCGCTGGGCCGCAGCGGCGAGGACACCGAGGCGAATACGGCCTACGTGTGGATCGGCTCGCTCGCGGGCCTGGAGGCGTCGCTGCCCGCGGACCTGCTGCGCGGCCGGTGAATCCGGATCACCGGGAGCGGCGTCGGACCGCGGTCAGCCGGGGAGACGCTCGCCGAGGCGCCCGAAGTCATGGCCCGCTTCGCCGTCGGGCCCCTGCAACTGCCCTGGACCGCGTTCCCGCTGAGCCGGGTCGGTGAGGCATGGGCACACACCGGCCGCAGCCGCGCCGTCGTCGTGCCGGATTGAGCCATCCATTCATCAGAACGTGATCGGAGAAAGGAAAGCCATGCAGAAGAGGGCATTAGTGGTGGGGCTCGGGATAGCGGGGATGTCCGCGGCCATCGGGCTGCGCCGGGCCGGTTGGACGCCTGTGATCGTCGAACGGGCACCCGAGCGACGTACCGGGGGCTACTTCATCTTCATGTTCCCGGAGGGTGTGCGGGCCGCGGCCGACCTGGGGATCGCCGACCACCTGCACACCCGCAACCCGGAATGGCGACCGGGCGGGAACTCGTGGTCGGTGGATCGCCGGGGCAGGCGGAAGCCGGCTCTGGGACTGCTGGACGCGCCCAGCGGGCTGGCAGCGGTGCTGCGCAGCGACATCGAGGCCGCGTTGTGGCAGGGCATCACCGGCGACGGGACCGAGGACGCGGTCGAGGTACGGTTCGCGACCACTCCGGTCGAGATCACCGAGGGCGCCGGCGGGGTGCGGGTCCTGCTCGAGGACGCCGGCACCGGGAAGCAGTACCGCGAGGACTTCGATCTCGTGGTCGGCGCCGACGGGATGCGCTCGAGCGTGCGCCGGATGGTGTTCGGTCCGGACGAGGACTACCTGGCGAACTGGAAGGCGATGATCTGCGCGTTCCAGATGAAGGAGCAGGTGCCTTCCTACGAGGCGAGCGACAGCATCATCGTCTCGCGCCCCAAGCGTGCGATGTGGGTGTTCGGACTCGCCGACCACGCGCCCTGCGCGTGGCTGACCTACCGCACCGAGGACATCCCGGACCGGTTCGCCGGGTCGTCGATCGAGCAGGTGCGCGCGGCCTTCTCCGGGATGGACGACGACCCCGTGGTGCGCCACGTCCTGGACTCCCTGGAGCAGGCCCCTGACCACGTCTTCGACTCGATCCACCAGGTGAAGATGGACCGGTGGAGTACGGGGCGGGTCGTGCTGGTGGGGGACGCGGCCTGGTGCATGAACACCTACTCGGCCATGGGCTCCTCGTCCTCGCTGCGCGGCGGCGCCGCACTGGGCGCGGCCCTGCAGGAGCACCCCGGCGACCTCGCCGCCGCCCTGGACGCCTGGGAGGCCGGCCTGCGTCCCTACATCACCAGCCAGCGGCGCTCCGCACGGATCAAGCAACAGCGGTTCGTACCGTCCAGCCGCCCGGTCCAGGTGCTGGTTTCGGGCGTTCTCGATCTGGTCCGCAGGGTCGTCCACCGCCGGCTGGCGGCGGAGTTCACCGCGGCGGCGGCCGCTGTCCCGTCCGGCACGGCGCGGTGACGGCCATGCGGAAGAGGGCGTTGGTGGTGGGGCTCGGGATCGCGGGGATGTCCGCGGCGATCGGGCTGCGCCGGGCCGGTTGGACGCCGGTGATCGTCGAACGGGCGCCCGAGCGGCGCACCGGGGGCTACTTCGTCGGGCTGTTCCCGGAGGGCCGGCAGGCCGCGGTCGACCTGGGCATCGCCGACCACCTGCACACCCGCAACCCGGAACGGGCGGCCGGCACGAATGCGTGGTCGGTGGATCGCCGGGGCAGGCGCAGGCCGGCTCTGGGATTCCTGGACCAGCCCGGAGGGCCGGCAGCGGTGCTGCGCGGCGACATCGAGGCCGCGCTGTGGCAGAGCATCACGGGTGTCGAGGTGCGGTTCGCGACCACTCCGGTCGAGATCACCGAGGGTCCTGCCGAGGTGCGGGTCCTGCTCGAGAACGCCGGCACCGGGAAGCAGTACCGCGAGAGCTTCGACCTGGTGGTCGGCGCGGACGGGATGCGCTCGAGCGTGCGCCGGATCGCGTTCGGTCCGCACGAGGACCACCTGACCACGTGGAACGCGATGATCTGCGCCTTCCAGCTGAAGGAGCAGGTGCCCACGTACGAGGCGAGCGACAGCATCATCATCGCGCGCGCCAAGCGGGCGGTGTGGGTGTTCGGGCTCGCCGACCACGCGCCCACCGCGCTGCTGACCTACCGGACGAGGGACATCCAGGAGCAGTTCAGCGGGTCGCGGGTCGAGCGGCTGCGCGCGGTCTTCTCCGGGATGGACGACCCCGTGGTGCGCCACGTCCTGGACTCCCTGGAAGAGGCCCCTGACCACCTGTTCGACTCGGTGCACCAGGTGCGGATGCCGCGGTGGAGCACGGGGCGGGTCGTGCTGGTGGGGGACGCGGCCTGGTGCATGAACCTCTACTCGGGCATGGGCTCCTCGTCCTCGCTGCGCGGCGGCGCCGCACTGGGCGCGGCCCTGCAGGAGCACCCCGACGACCTCGCCGCCGCCCTGGACGCCTGGGAGGCCGGGCTGCGTCCGTTCATCACCAAGCACCAGCGCACCGCGCGGCTCAAGCAGCAGATGTTCGTCCCGTCCAGCCGTCGGGCCGAGGCGCTGCGCTCGGTCCTCGTCGGTCTGGCCCGCAGGATCCGCGGCCGCCAACCGGCGACGGAGGCGGGCGGGCCGCAGGCCATGGCGCGGTCCGGCACGTCGCGGTGACGACGGTGTCCGCGTCGACGAGGGACGATCCGTGTCGCCGGAGCCTGGTGCGCTGCGGGCATCGTGGTGGCCGGGGGGCTCGCGCCCCTGCTCGTGACGGATTCGGCCCTGCCGATGATGCTGGGGATGCTCGGTCTGATCCTCTTCCTGCTCGTGCACGACAGCATGACCTACGGCTGGCGCGGTGCCCCGGGGTTCTTCGCCGGCGCGTACCCGGTGGCGTTCGCGTTCGAGGCGCCGGCCCCACGATGGGCCCCGTCCGGAGATCCTCGGCGTCCGGCCCACGGTGCCGCCCTGGCCGTCGCGCTCGGCGGTGCCTGCCTGGCCGGCGTCGGCCTGCCGCGGGCCGGGCCGGGCGTGTTCGGTCCGGTGGCCTTGGACCCGACCGTCTCCCGTCTCATCGGCACACTCGCCGGCCCGCAGAAATCGGACCAGCACAACGAGGAGACATCCGTATTGGCGTCAACAGCCATGGTCTCGCACCTCAGGCCTGCTCGCCCTTATTTCCTGTCCTCCCGGTCATTTCCCCGAGGAAAGAGGGCATTTCCTGGGGCAATGCGTATCGAGAAGTGAAAAAAACAGGCCAAGCGTAGGTCGCCGGGTGGCATCATTTTCACGCGGCGTGCACCGGTCGGCCGCATCGGGCCCCGACGCGCCAAATGCCGGGGCCATTACAGGCCGCCGGCGGCTCCGGCGCGACCTCAGCACAACCCCAATGCCATTGCGGAAAACCGCCGTTGACAATCACAGGGCCATGCTTTTAGCGTGAAAATCGCATACCGGCAGGCGAAACGCCCGTCAATTTTGTTGCGCCACGACAAGCTCTCGCCGGACGGCCGGTACCCCCCAAAAAAAGGAGTCAGAGGATGCTGTCCAGGAAACTGCGTCTCGCCCTTCCAGTAGCCGCGGCCGCCGTCATGGCCGTCGTCATACCGGCCGGAACAGCACACGCCATCGACAAGGTTGACTGCGGCCCGTCCGACTATCTGCGAGCCGATGTGCACGGCCAGGACTACATCGGCTCTTTCAACTTGAGTTTCTGCTTCGCCAACAAGGGCACCTACAACTTCGCAGCGAGCGGGCCGGGCACCGCCGTGTGGGTCGACAAGATCTCCACCGGAAACAACAGGGTCAAGTACCACGACGTGAACGGGACAACCGTCACCTACCCCAAGCACTACATCATCACCTTCCCCAACAGGCCGCCCCACGTCGACTGGATCGAAATCCTGTAACGGAGTGGCGTGCCGCTGCCGGCTTCGCTCACCCCGCTACCCGGCAGCGGTACCCGTTCAGTGTGAAGTCGTGCGACACCGGGCCGCCTTGGCCTCGCGCCTTCGCGAGTGTGCCTTCACGGAACACGCGCGCCGTCGATGGGCGCTGAAGAACCCCTGATTGTCGGAAAGGGCGAGGAACGTCCTCCTGTCCATGCCCAGTCGGCATGGACAGGGGTGCTCGCATCGGCATCACCGGCCGGACCGATCCACTGGTCGGATCACCGAAGAACGTCCGACGTACCGACCGGACGGAGCGCCGCGTGGACAAGTCGCCCCTCACTGTGCCGAACCCCGTTGCCGTCACCGGATGCGCGACCGCAGACCGTCGACACCACGAAGGAGACAGGATGCGCACCGGACTTGTAGGCGGCCGCCTGGTGTTGGTCGTCGGCGTCAGCCACCAGGCCGTCGTCGAAGGCCAGTACGGCTACTCCATGTCGCGTCGTCGGGCGGGCGGGTGCAGAGGCCGGTGATCCGCGGCCCAAGGAGCAGGGCTTGTCGCCGACCGGCCCGGGCGGGCTGACGCAGCAGCTGAACCGGACGGTGCTGGAGACCTCCCGGCAGGAGGGAATGACCGGACATCCGGCTATGAGAAGCACGACGCCTAGCCAGAGGCGGTCTGCTGGCAACGTCCGTAACAGAACGCGACGCAAGGCCGTGCTCACCGAGTATCGATCGACCCGAACTGATGACAACCCAGGTGTGCCGCCGAATTGAGGACGATGCTGCGGCACACTCATCGAGAAACGAGGAGAAAATGCTGAAAACGCCGGTGCGCAAGAACCTGGCCATCGGGCTGGTGATCACGACCTTCATGACGACGCTGATGGTGGTTATGGCGGACGACGGCAGCAAGATGGAGGAATTCAGGATGTCGCTGATGGTGGGCTTTTTGATTACGGGGGCGGTGACAGGGGGTACCTGGCTGCTGCAGCGGAAACGTTCGGCACCGTGACGGACGTTGGAGCACGGGCCCTGCACGTGCCGGCGCTCCAACGGCATCACCTTGTCAGTGAGCCTCTTTCATCCTGTGGTGACCGGTGAAATATGCTGGTGAGCGGCTGTGGTGACGAGGCAGGGTCACGTCCCTTCCGGTGGTGTAGGCGATCAGTTGCCTGATGCGGCGAGGGAAGGCGATCCATTCGTTGGGGAGTTCGGCGAGGACCGGGGTCGCGAGGCGAAGGACGGCGAGCGGGTTGGGGAAGACCTGGACGACGTCGGTGCGGCGTTTGATTTCCCGGTTCAGCCGTTCCAGCGGGTTCGTGGACTGGATCTTCTTCCAGTGCTGGTGCGGGAAGTCTGGCCCGATCCGTTCGTGGAGCCGATTTTCGTGGCGATGCTGGAAGCGTTGGGGGTCCACTCCGTCTCCGACGGCTGATGTCCACAAGAACGGGGTGGAAGAGGCGAGGGTGCGCGAAGCGCTGTTCGGCCTCGGAGCCTACGTCGGAAAGGTCCTGGTCCGACGGACCGGCGCGACGTGGATCGACTTCGACGCCGACCAGCGGTCCTACTTCGGGGAGCCGACCGGGGTACGCATGCCGGACGGCCGGGTGTGGAACCCCTTGGGCAAGGTCCGCAACTGTTTCGCGGTGGGAAGCTCCCAGGAATCGCTCCGCACGTTTTATCTGACCCTGCATGGCAGGGCTCCGGGGCCAGGGGCCTGACACCGAGAGGAAAGCCGGTGCCCTGCCCGTGCCCGACACGTGCAGCGCCGGGCAATCCGTCCTCAGCCTCTGAAACCGACAGTCTCCCGGCTCGACCTAAAAGTCCCCGAGAAGTCCCACAGACCGAGCCGAACCCCCTCCTGGCTTGCATAAGTGCCGGTCAGGAGGGGTTTCGTGCTGTCTTTTCCTAGAGATTTCAAATGTCCCGGAAGATCTCGATCTGCGCCCCGATCGAGTTCAGCCGCTCCGCCAGGTCCTCGTAGCCGCGGTTGATGACGTACACGTTGCGCAGGACCGACGTGCCCTCCGCCGCCATCATCGCCAGCAGGACCACCACGGCCGGACGCAGCGCCGGCGGGCACATCATCTCCGCGGCGCGCCAGCGGGTCGGCCCCTCGACCAGGACGCGGTGCGGGTCGAGCAACTGCAGGCGGCCGCCGAGGCGGTTGAGGTCGGTCAGGTAGATGGCGCGGTTGTCGTAGACCCAGTCGTGGATGAGGGTCTTGCCCTGGGCCGTCGCCGCGATCGCCGCGAAGAACGGGACGTTGTCGATGTTGAGGCCCGGGAACGGCATCGGGTGGATCTTGTCGATCGGCGCCTCCAGCTTGGAGGGGCGGACGGTGAGGTCCACCAGCCGGGTGCGGCCGTTGTCGGCGAAGTACTCCGGTGTGCGGTCGTGGTCGAGGCCCATCTCCTCCAGGACCGCCAGCTCGATCTCCAGGAACTCGATGGGGACCCGGCGGACCGTCAGTTCCGACTCCGTCACCACGGCCGCGGCCACCAGGCTCATCGCCTCGACCGGGTCCTCGGAGGGGGAGTAGTCCACGTCGACGTCGATGGTGGGCACGCCGTGCACGGTGAGCGTGGTGGTGCCGATGCCGTCGACCTTGACGCCCAGCGCCTCCAGGAAGAAGCACAGGTCCTGGACCATGTAGTTGGAGGACGCGTTGCGGATGACGGTGGCGCCGTCGTGGCGCGCGGCGGCCAGCAGCGCGTTCTCGGTGACCGTGTCCCCGCGCTCGGTCAGCACGATCGGGCGGTCGGGAGCGACGGAACGGTCGACCACCGCGTGGTACTGGCCCTCGGTCGCGGCGACGTCCAGGCCGAACCGGCGCAGCGCGATCATGTGCGGCTCGACGGTGCGCGTGCCGAGGTCGCAGCCGCCGGCGTACGGCAGCATGAAGCGGTCCAGGCGGTGCAGCAGCGGGCCGAGGAACATGATGATGGAGCGGGTGCGGCGGGCGGCGTCCGCGTCGATGGCCGGGAGGTCCAGCTCGGCGGGCGGCACGATCTCCAGGTCGACACCGTCGTTGATCCAGCGGGTGCGCACGCCGATGGAGTTCAGCACCTCCAGGAGGCGGTAGACCTCCTCGATGCGGGCGACGCGGCGCAGCACGGTGCGGCCCTTGTTGAGCAGCGAGGCGCACAGCAGTGCCACGCACGCGTTCTTGCTCGTCTTCACGTCGATGGCGCCGGAGAGCCGGCGGCCGCCCACCACGCGCAGATGCATCGGACCGGCGTAGCCCAAGGAGACGATCTCACTGTCCAGGGCCTCGCCGATCCGGGCGATCATCTCAAGGCTGATGTTCTGGTTGCCGCGCTCGATCCGATTGACGGCGCTCTGGCTGGTGTTGAGCGCCTCGGCGAGCTGCGTCTGCGTCCACCCGCGGTGCTGCCGGGCGTCACGGATGAGCTTGCCGATGCGTACGAGGTAGTCGTCTGACATGAGGATGAGGTTATCTCAGATATGAGATGGCGCCTCCTGGGGTGTCCATTCGGGTGACGCGACGTCAGTGTCCCCTGGTGCGACGGGTCTGACGAGTCCGGCGCCATCCGAAAGGTCCGGGCAAATCCACCGATGTCGTACGACGTCCCGTGCTGCTCCAGGTGTGCCGGGGGCCGTTCCCGCCGCCGGTGGTGATGGACCACGACCGCTTGTTGATGTTCAGCCGCACCCCCGGAAGGATCCGAAAGCTCTTGCGAAACGTGAGCGGCATTCCTGTACCCCTTCCCGTCCGGAACCGACTCCGTCCCGGTCGGTTACCCCGTCCGGGCGCACTGATGGCATGCGGCGGCGGTGCGGCGGCGGGGGGTGTGGTGAGGCGTGCCGGGTCCGGGCATGACCATTCCGCCCTCGTGTACTAGAGTTATCTCGACATCGAGATATCTGCCGAGGCGCACCGCAGCCGCCACCCTGGTAAGGGCTACCTAACTTAGCCTTACCTTAGCGGATAGGCCAGGGCGGCGTGGCGGCAGGATGCGGTGGTACGCGCACATCAATGAAGGAGACTGTCGTGTCGGCGAACAGCTTCGACGCCCGCAGCACGCTGCAGGTGGGCGACGAGTCGTACGAGATCTTCCGGCTGGACAAGGTCGAGGGCTCCGCGCGCCTTCCCTACAGCCTGAAGGTGCTGCTGGAGAACCTGCTCCGCACCGAGGACGGCGCGAACATCACCGCCGACCACATCCGCGCCCTCGGCGGCTGGGACTCCCAGGCCCAGCCGTCGCAGGAGATCCAGTTCACGCCGGCCCGCGTGATCATGCAGGACTTCACCGGCGTGCCCTGCGTCGTGGACCTCGCCACCATGCGTGAGGCCGTCAAGGAGCTCGGCGGCGACCCGAACAAGATCAACCCCCTCTCCCCGGCCGAGATGGTCATCGACCACTCCGTCATCGCCGACAAGTTCGGCACCAACGACGCCTTCAAGCAGAACGTCGACCTGGAGTACGGCCGCAACCGCGAGCGCTACCAGTTCCTGCGCTGGGGCCAGACCGCCTTCGACGACTTCAAGGTCGTCCCGCCCGGCACCGGCATCGTCCACCAGGTGAACATCGAGCACCTGGCCCGTGTGGTGATGGTCCGCGACGGCAAGGCCTACCCGGACACGCTCGTCGGCACCGACTCGCACACCACCATGGTCAACGGTCTCGGCGTGCTCGGCTGGGGCGTCGGCGGCATCGAGGCCGAGGCCGCCATGCTCGGCCAGCCGGTCTCCATGCTGATCCCGCGCGTCGTCGGCTTCAAGCTCACCGGTGAGCTCAAGCCCGGCACCACCGCCACCGACCTGGTGCTCACCATCACCGAGATGCTGCGCAAGCACGGCGTCGTCGGCAAGTTCGTCGAGTTCTACGGCGAGGGCGTGGCGGCCACGAGCCTCGCCAACCGCGCCACCATCGGCAACATGTCGCCGGAGTTCGGCTCCACCGCCGCGATCTTCCCGATCGACGACGAGACCCTGAACTACATGCGCCTGACCGGCCGCAGCGACCAGCAGGTCGCCCTCGTCGAGGCGTACGCCAAGGAGCAGGGCCTCTGGCTGGACCCGCAGGCCGAGCCGGACTTCTCCGAGAAGCTCGAGCTGGACCTCTCCACCGTCGTCCCCTCCATCGCCGGCCCGAAGCGCCCGCAGGACCGCATCGTCCTCGCCGACGCCAAGGCCCAGTTCGCCCAGGACGTGCGCAACTACGTCAAGGACGGCGGCGACGTCGACGAGGCCGGCCAGGAGTCCTTCCCCGCCTCCGACGCCCCGGCCATCTCCAACGGCGCCCCCTCCCACCCGGTCGAGGTCACCGCCGCCGACGGCACGACCTACACGCTCGACCACGGCGCGGTGACCGTCGCCGCCATCACCTCCTGCACCAACACCTCCAACCCGTACGTCATGGTCGCCGCCGCGCTGGTGGCCAAGAAGGCGGTGGAGAAGGGCCTGACCCGCAAGCCGTGGGTCAAGACCACCCTCGCCCCGGGCTCCAAGGTCGTCACCGACTACTTCGACAAGGCGGGCCTGACCCCGTACCTCGACAAGGTCGGCTTCAACCTCGTCGGCTACGGCTGCACCACCTGCATCGGCAACTCCGGCCCGCTGCCGGAGGAGGTCTCCCAGGCGGTCAACGAGCACGACCTCGCCGTCACCTCGGTGCTCTCCGGCAACCGCAACTTCGAGGGCCGGATCAACCCCGACGTCAAGATGAACTACCTGGCGTCCCCGCCGCTGGTCGTCGCCTACGCGATCGCCGGTTCCATGAAGGTGGACATCACCCGCGAGGCCCTCGGGTACGACCAGGACAACAACCCGGTCTTCCTGAAGGACATCTGGCCCTCCGAGGCCGAGGTCAACGACGTCGTCGCCAATGCCATCGGCGAGGACATGTTCTCCAAGTCCTACGCCGACGTCTTCGCCGGTGACGCCCAGTGGCAGGCGCTGCCCATCCCCACCGGCGACACCTTCGAGTGGGACGCCGAGTCCACCTACGTCCGCAAGCCCCCGTACTTCGAGGGCATGGGCATGGAGCCGGCCCCGGTCGAGGACATCACCGGCGCCCGCGTGCTGGCCAAGCTGGGCGACTCGGTCACCACCGACCACATCTCCCCGGCCGGCGCCATCAAGGCCGACACCCCGGCCGGCAAGTACCTCACGGAGCACGGCATCGAGCGCCGCGACTTCAACAGCTACGGCTCCCGCCGCGGCAACCACGAGGTCATGATCCGCGGTACGTTCGCCAACATCCGCCTGCGCAACCAGATCGCGCCGGGCACCGAGGGCGGCTACACCCGCGACTTCACCCAGGACGGCGGTCCGGTGTCGTTCATCTACGACGCCTCCCGCAACTACATCGAGCAGGGCATCCCGCTCGTTGTCCTGGCCGGCAAGGAGTACGGCTCCGGCTCCTCCCGCGACTGGGCCGCCAAGGGCACCGCGCTGCTCGGCGTCAAGGCCGTCATCGCCGAGTCCTACGAGCGCATCCACCGCTCGAACCTCATCGGCATGGGCGTCCTGCCGCTGCAGTTCCCCGAGGGCCACACCGCCGAGTCCCTCGGCCTGACCGGCGAGGAGACCTTCTCCGTCGCCGGCGTCACCGAGCTGAACGAGGGCACCACCCCGCGCACGGTGAAGGTCACCACCGACACCGGCGTCGAGTTCGACGCGGTCGTCCGCATCGACACCCCCGGTGAGGCCGACTACTACCGCAACGGCGGCATCCTGCAGTACGTGCTGCGCAGTCTGATCCGCAAGTAAGCGGTACGGCAGGGCAGTCGAGGGCCGTATCCCCGGTGACGGGGGTACGGCCCTCGCCGTTGCCGCCGTTGTACGCTGAAGTCTCACCGGATGACGGGGGTGGCGGTGGGCCGCACGGAACGCATGCGTCTTGTCCTGGCCGGCGGTCAGGACAGCGACCAGGAAGAACTCGACCAGCTCACAGCCCAGTTGCGCGAACGACTGCTCGAACTGGACGTCGACGACGTCGAACCGGTCCGCTCCGGGGACGTCCCCGACGGAGCGAAGCCCGTGGACGCGATCGCCGTCGGCGCGCTCGCCGTGACCCTGGCGCCCATCGCGCTGCGCTCGGTGCTCGACCTGGTGCGGACCTGGATCGAGAACCGCCCGGTGCGCACGGTCAGCATCTCCCTGGGCGACGACAGCCTGGAGCTGGAGGCCGTCTCCTCCGCCGACCAGCAGCGGATCGTCGACGCCTTCCTGGCCGCGCACGGTCCTGAGGCGGAACCGTCCGACGGCCAGGGGGAGTGAGGGACGTACGACCGTGTCCGCGGGACGCCACGCCCTCCTCGTCGCGACGGGCCGGTACGACAACGAGGCCCTGCGGCGGTTGCGTTCACCCGCCAGGGACGCCCAGGCACTGGCGGAGGTGCTCGAGGACCCGAGGATCGGCGACTTCGAGGTGAGCACGGTCGTCGACGGCCGCCACCAGGAAGTGACCCGGGCCATCGAGCACTTCTTCCTCGACCGCCGCAGGGACGACCTGCTCCTGCTGCACATCTCCTGCCACGGCCTCAAGGACGACCACGGCGAACTGCACTTCGCCGCCACCGACACCGACCGGCGGCTGCTCGCCTCCACGTCCGTCCCCGCCCTGTTCGTGCACCAGCGGATGCGCGCCTGCCGGGCGCGGTCGATCGTCCTGCTCCTGGACTGCTGCTACAGCGGTGCCTTCCTGGCCGGCGGCAAGGGCGACGCCACGGTCCACGTCAAGGACGAGCTGGCCGGCCACGGCCGTGCGGTGCTCACCGCGACCAACCGCACCGAGTACGCCTTCGAGGGCGAGCGGATCACCGAACTCGACCCGGAACCCTCGCAGTTCACCGGGGCCGTCATCAAGGGCCTGAGCACCGGCGAGGCGGACCGCGACCGGGACGGCCTGATCGGCGTGCACGAGCTGTACGACTACGTGTACGACGAACTGCAGGCCGCCCGCGTCACCCAGCGCCCGCAGATGTGGGCGGAGCTGGAGCGCCGGGTGGTGGTCGCCCGTGCGGTCCCGGTCTCGCCCGCGCCGGCCCCGGTCTCGTCCGAGTCGGCTCAGACGCCGCCCACGTATCGGTATTCGCCTCGGCTCGGTCCGGCCCCGGCGCCCCCGCCGAGCTGGTCCGCCCCGGCCCCCGCGCCCCCGCCGCGCTCGTCCGTGCCCGTGTCCACGACCGTCCCCCCGCCCCCAGGGCCCCCGGCCGAGCACACGAACGGCGCATGGGACGACGACAGCTCCCTCGACCCCCTCCTCCGCCTCACCGAGGCCCTCATCGCCCTCCCGTGCGTACAGGACCCGCAAGCCCGGATCCAGTTCGCGATCCTCCTCGGTGAGAAACTGGGCCGCCACATCGATCTGCGGGGCGTCCGACTCCGCGAGGACGCCGTCGCGATCGCCCGCGCCGTCCAGAAGGCGCCGCGTGGAGACGCCGCCCTGACGAGAGTGGTCTTCCTCCTCGAAGGCGGCGAAGTCGCCCGCGACCTCCGACGGGTGATCGACGGCGACGGCTGACCCGCCGCACAACTCCGGGGCGCAGCAACCGTTTACAAGCGCGCTGCCCCGCGCTACCGTCCCCTCACGGGCGAGGTGGGAGCGCTCCCATGCTCCGGCGGACCGGAACCCGCCGTCGGGACACTCCCACCTCGCCCCCTCCACGCACCCCTGCATGATCCGTCAACCCCACAGCCGCGGACAGGTGTGTCATGATCACAACAAAACCGGAGAGCGAAGCGGCTTCCCGATCGGCGCTCTCCACCCGCACCCGAGCCCTCTTCCTCGTCCTGGTCTCCCTGCTCGCCACCGTCCCGGCCATCGGCCTGGTCGTGACGGCGGGCGGTGAGGCCGAAGCCCACGGCACCCCCATGAAGCCCGGCAGCCGCACCTTCCTGTGCTGGCAGGACGCGTTGACCGACACCGGCGAGATCAAGCCGGTCAACCCGGCCTGCAAGACCGCCGCACAGGTCAGCGGCACCACCCCCTTCTACAACTGGTTCTCCGTCCTGCGTTCCGACGGTGCCGGACGCACCCGGGGCTTCGTGCCCGACGGGGAGCTGTGCAGCGGCGGGAACACCAACTTCACCGGCTTCGACACCCCCAGCGCCGACTGGCCGCTCACCCATCTCACCGCCGGCGCGACCGTCGACTTCTCCTACAACGCCTGGGCCGCCCACCCCGGTTGGTTCCACGTGTACATCACCAAGGACGGCTTCGACCCGACCCAGCCCCTCACCTGGGCCGACATGGAGGAGCAGCCCTTCCTCACCGTCGACCACCCGCCGCTCAACGGGTCCCCGGGCAGCGTCGAGGCCGACTACCGCTGGAGCGGACAGCTCCCGGAGGACAAGTCCGGCCGCCACATCGTCTACATGGTGTGGCAGCGCTCGGACAGCCAGGAGACCTTCTACTCCTGCTCCGACGTCGTCTTCGACGGCGGCAACGGCGAGGTGACCGGCGTCAAGGACCCCGGCGACCCGACCGACCCCGACCCCGTCCCGGGGGAGTGCACCGCCACCCGCAGCACCACGGGCAGCTGGAGCGGCGGCCACCAGTCCGAGGTGACCGTCACCAACAGCGGCGACGTGCCGATGCTCGGCTGGATGGTCGACTGGACCCTCCCGGACGGCCAGAGCGTCGACAGCCTGTGGGGCGGCGACGCCACCTACGACGGCCAGGACGTGATGGTCCACAACGCCGGCTACAACGGCTCCCTCGATCCGGGGGAGAGCACGACGTTCGGCTATGTGGTCTCCGGCCCGGGCGGTGACAGCACGACGACCCTGCCCTGCCGGGTCGGCTGAGCGCCCCCGTGGGCGGCCCGACGGCGTGTCCGGTCGTCATCGGTGCCGCCCACGCATCCCTTCAGCCGTCCAACAACGGCCCGAGCCAATCCAGTTGACGCCGCACATGCACCGCGTCCCCGCCCTCGTGCCCGTTGAAGGGATAGGCGTGGAGCACCTTGGCCGGGTCCCCGCCCGTGCGCTCCGCGTACCGGTTGAACGCCGCGTACGCCCCGCTCGGCGGACAGACCGTGTCGCGCAGCCCGACCCCGAAGTGGGCCGGCGCGTGCGCGCGCCGGGCGAAGGACACGCCCTCGACGTAGGAGAGGGTGCGGTAGGCGGCCTCCTCGGCGCCCCGGTGGACCGCGAGGTAGGCGGTGATCTCGCCGTACGGGGGCACGTCGGTGAGGTCCAGGGCGCGGTGGATGCCGCACAGCAGCGGGGCGGTGACCAGGAGCGCCGCCAGGTCCGGTACGAGGCCCGCCACGGCCAGTGCGAGTCCGCCGCCCTGGCTGTTGCCCACGGCCGCGACGCGGCCGGCGTCCACCCCCGGCAGCGCGCGCACGGCGGCCACCGCGCGCACCGCGTCCGTGATCAGCCGGCGGTAGTGGTAGTCCCCCGGGTCGAGCAGACCGCGGACCGCCGGGCCGGGGCCGCCCGGCGCCATGGTGTGCGGGTCGCGGGTGTCGCCGCCGCAGCCGTACTGGTCGCCCTGGCCGCGGTTGTCCATCAGCAGATGCGCGTACCCGGCGTTCACCCAGGTCAGCCGCTCGTGCGGCAGCCCGCGTCCGCGCCCGTACCCCGCGAACTCCACCACCGCCGGAAGGGGTTCGGCCATTCCCGCGGGAAGGCTGAACCAGGCGCGCACCGGGTCGCCCGCGAAGCCGCGGAACGTCACGTCCCAGGTCTCGGTGAGCCGCAGCCCGTTCTCCACCGGCCGGACCGAGACCAGCGGATCCCCCTCGGCCGACGCCTCCTCCAGCGTGCGCTCCCAGAAGGCGTCGAAGTCGGCGGGCTCCTCGATGTCCGGGCGGTGGCGCTCCAGTTCAGCCGGGGACAGGTCGAACGCGGGCACGGGGCACCTCGCAGAGTCGAAGCGGAATCGAACGGGCGGTACGGCCGATCGTTGCGGGCGCGCACCTGAAATTTCCGGGGACGTTAACAGATCAAGACCCGCTTCCACAGCCGTGTGCACCGGATTCGTCGCCGTCGGGACCTCGGAAATTTCCGGCGTGCACCACCCATTGACACCGCTTACTGCTGCTCATAAGTTGCCGCAAGTTATCGGCAAGAGCTCGAAAGTTTCGGTTCCGCTGCACAGGCACGGGAGGTCCGAGCAATGAGCACCCCCACCACGTCGGCTCCACCGCCGGGCACGCAGGACCCGCCGCCGACGAAGGCGCCCCCACGGCGCACACGCTCACCCGCGCGCACCGGCTGGCGGCGCGCGCTGCGCAGGGACTGGCAGTTGTACTCGCTGGCCGTGCTGCCGCTGCTGTTCTTCCTGGTGTTCCGCTATCTGCCGATGATCGGCAACGTGATCGCGTTCCGCCGGTTCGAACCGGGCGGTTCGGTCTTCGGCGAGTACTGGGTGGGACTGCGCTACGTCGAGATGTTCCTGTCCGACCCGACCTTCTGGCAGGTGTTCAGGAACACCCTGTGGATGGGCGGACTCACGCTCGTCTTCTGCTTCCCGATCCCGATCGTGCTCGCCCTGCTGCTCAACGAGGTGCGCCGGAAATCGCTGAAGCGGTTCGTGCAGTCGGTGTCGTACCTGCCGCACTTCCTGTCGATCGTGATCGTCGCCGGCATCACGCTGCAGATGCTCGCCACGGACGGCCCGGTCAACCACGTCCTGGGCTGGTTCGGGCACGACCCGATCCGGTTCATCCAGGAACCCGGCTGGTTCCGCGCCATCTACGTCGGCTCGGAGATCTGGCAGACCGCCGGCTGGGGCACGATCCTCTACCTCGCCGCGCTCACCACCATCGACGAGGACCTGTACGAGGCCGCCCGCATCGACGGAGCCAACCGCTGGCAGCAGATCTGGCACGTCACCCTGCCCGGCATCCGCCCCACCATGATCACGCTGCTGATCCTCAACATCGGCACGTTCATGGCCGTCGGTTTCGAGAAGGTCCTGTTGCTCTACAACCCGCTGACATATCCGACCGCCGACGTGATCTCCACCTACCTCTACCGGACCGGCGTGGAGTCCAACAGCTTCAGCTACGCCGCCGCGATCGGCCTGTTCGAGGCGGTCATCGGCCTGGTCCTGATCACCTCCGCCAACCAGCTGTCGCGCCGCACCGTGGGGACGAGCCTGTGGTGAGCGTCAACCGGCCGACGCGCGGCTACCGCGTCTTCCAGGGCGTCAACGGCGTGATCCTCACCCTGGTCGTCCTGGTGACGCTGTACCCCTTCGTCAACATCATCGCCCGCTCGTTCAGCGGGGAGCGGCAGATCCGCGCCGGTGAGGTGACCCTGTGGCCCAAGGGGTTCAACCTCACCACCTACGACATCGTCGTCTCCGACTCGATGTTCTGGCGCAACTACGGCAACACCGTCTTCTACACGGTGGTCTCCACCGCCGTCGCCATGGTGCTGACCACCTGTTACGCCTACGTCCTGTCGAAGAAGAACCTCAAAGGGCGCGGCGCCCTGGTCGGCATCGCCGTCTTCACCATGTTCTTCACCGGCGGCCTGATCCCCCACTACGTCCTGATCACCAGCCTCGGCCTGAAGAACAGCGTGTGGGCCATCGCCCTGCCGAACGCGATCAGCGTCTTCAACCTGCTGGTGATGAAGGCCTTCTTCGAGAGCCTGCCGACCGAACTGGAGGAGGCCGCGCAGATCGACGGCCTCAGCACGTACGGCATCCTGCTGCGGATCGTGCTGCCGCTGTCCAAGGCGGTCGTCGCGACCATGGTGCTCTTCTACTCGGTGTCCTTCTGGAACTCCTGGTTCTCGGCGTTCCTCTACATGGACCGCACCGAACTGATGCCGGTCACGGTCTATCTGCGCAACCTGCTCGCGGGCGCCACCGGAGGCACCGGCGCCGGCGCGGCCACCGAGCAGCTCACCCAGGTCTCGGCGAACATCCAGGCCGTCACGATCGTGCTCACCTCGCTGCCGATCCTCTGCCTGTACCCGTTCGTGCAGCGCTACTTCGTCTCGGGCGTGATGCTCGGCGCGGTCAAGGGCTGACGGCCGCACCCCTCCCTCCTCCACCCCGAACCGCCGACGCACCAAGGGAGTCCCCGTGAAGAACACCGGACAGCTGTCGCGGCGCCAGATCCTCGGCGCCGCCGGATTCATCGGCCTCGCCGCCCTCACCGGCTGCGGCAGCGGCGGCGACGACGACGCCAAGGACCTGTCGAAGAAGCGCGACGGCGCCATGAAGAACTACCGGGCCGGCGAGCAGTTCAAGGCCACCGAGCCGCTGACCTTCTCCGTCCTGCACAACAACAACCCGACCTACCCGCTGAAGGACGACTGGCTGTTCTGGAAGGAGCTCACCCGGCGCACCGGCATCACCCTCGAGGCCACCCCGGTCCCGCTGAGCGACTACGAGAAGAAGCGCAGCCTGCTGATCGGCGCGGGCGACGCCCCCCTCCTCATCCCCAAGACCTACCCGGGCGCGGAGACCGCGTTCGTCTCCTCGGGCGCGATCCTCCCGGTCAGCGAGTACGTGGACCTGATGCCCAACTTCCGGGACAAGGTGAAGAGATGGAACCTCCAGCCGGAGGTCGACTCGCTGCGCCAGTCCGACGGCCGCTACTACCTGCTGCCCGGACTGCACGAGAAGGTCAAGCAGAGCTACTCGCTGGCCTTCCGCACCGACGTCCTCGACAAGCACGGCCTGACCCTGCCCACCACCTGGGACGAGGTGTACGAGACCTTCAAGGCACTCAAGGAGGAGTACCCCGACCGCTACCCGTTCACCGACCGCTGGAGCACCAACACCCCGTTCCCCGTCGGCGCCCTGTCCCAGTACCTCGGCCAGGCGTACGGCGTCCGGGCCGGCTGGTCGTACCTGAACACCAGCTGGGACGCGAAGGCGCGGAAGTTCGTCTTCACCGGCGCCACGGACGCCTACCGCGGTTTCGTCGAGTACCTGCACAAGCTGGTCTCGGAGAAGCTGATGGACCCCGAGAGCTTCACCCAGACCGACGACGAGGCGGTCAGGAAGATCCTCTCGGAGAAGTCCTTCGCGATCAGCGCCAACCCGCAGGAGCTGGTGCAGAACTACCGCTACAACCTCGGCAAGCAGGTCAAGGGCGCCACCATCGAGATGATCCCGGTGCCGATCGGACCCGCCGGACCGGTCGTGCTGGGCGGCGCCCGCCTGGAGAACGGCATGATGATCTCCAGCAAGGCGCTGGAGGGCGACGACTTCGTCGCCCTGATGCAGTTCGTGGACTGGCTCTGGTACTCCGACGCCGGCCAGGAGCTCTGCAAGTGGGGCGTGGAGAACACCACCTTCACCCGCTCCGGGCCCGGGCAGTACGAACTCAAGCCCGGCATCAGCCTCATGGGCTCGGACCCGGACGCCCCGAAGGACCTCCAGAAGGACTTCGGCTTCCACAACGGCGTCTTCGCCTACGGCGGCAGCTGGGCCCTGGTCTCCTCCTCCTTCGGCCCCGACGAGAAGAAGTTCACGGACGCCATGGCCTCCCGCGAGCAGATGCCCGTCGACCCGCCCCACCCGCTGCGCTCCGAGGAACAGGAGCAGGCCACCCTGTGGGACACCCCGCTGAAGGACCACGTCACCCAGAACACCCTCCAGTTCGCCCTCGGCAAGCGCCCGCTGTCCGAGTGGGACGACTACGTCAAGGAGCTGAAGGCCAAGAACATGGACCGGTTCATCGACCTGCACAACCAGGCCTACGAGCGGTTCAAGGAGGAGAACGCGTGATCCGCGTTCCCGACGCGCCGAACGGCCGGCTGCCCGACGCCTGGCGGTCCTGCGTGGGCACCGGCCGCCTCGACCTCGCCCTGCGCCGCGACTACCAGGACTCCCTCGCCCTGCTCCAGCGCGACATCGGCTTCCGGTACCTGCGCGGCCACGGCCTGCTCAGCGACGGCCTGGGCGTCCACCGCCCCTACGAGTGGCAGGGCACCCGCCGCACCCACCACTCGTTCACCTACCTCGACCAGGTGCTCGACGCCTGCCTCGGCCTCGGCATCCGCCCCTTCCTCGAACTCGGCTTCATGCCGGGCGCGCTGGCCTCGGGGGAGCAGACGGTGTTCTGGTGGAAGGGCAACGTCACCCCGCCCGCCGACGAGAAGGAGTGGACGGACCTGGTCCGCGCCGTCCTCGCCCACCTGATCGACCGCTACGGCGCCGACGAGGTGCGCACCTGGCCCGTCGAGGTGTGGAACGAGCCCGACCTGCCCGACTTCTGGCTCGACGCGGACGAGACGGCGTACCACCGGCTGTACGAGGCGACCGCGCACGCCGTGAAGGAGGTGGACGACCGGCTCCAGGTCGGCGGTCCGGCGCTCTCGCCCGGCGCCGACGGCTGGCTGGAGCGGTTCGCCGCGTTCGCCGAGCGGCGTGACGTGCCCGTCGACTTCGTCTCCCGGCACGCCTACAGCTCCGGACCCGCCCGGCACGTCCCGTTCGGCGTCCACCAGACACTCGCCCCGGCGAGCGACCTCCTCGACCAGTTCGCCGAGCCCCGCCGGTCCCTGAAGGGCACCCGGCTGGCGGGCCTGCCCGTCCACATCACCGAGTTCAACTCCTCCTACCGCCCCGACAACCCCCTCCACGACACCGCCTTCCACGCCGCCTACCTGGCCCCGGTCGTCACGGCCGGCGGCGACCACGCCGACTCCTTCTCCTACTGGACGTTCAGCGACGTCTTCGAGGAGACCGGCATCCCGACCGCGCTCTTCCACGGCGGCTTCGGCCTCCTCGCCCACCGCCAGGTGCGCAAACCGACCTACCACCTGTACGCCTTCATGGCCCGCATGGGAGAGCGGCAACTGGCGCGGGGAGACGACCACTTGGTGACCCGGCACACCGACGGCCGGGTCACCGTCCTGGCCTGGGCCCCCGTCGACCCGACCGGTGAGACACCCGGCCCGGACCGGCACACCCTGCGCCTGTCCCTGCCGGTCGGCACCACCCCGCGCGGCGAGGCGTTCGTCCGCCGGTCCTCCGCCGACGAGGAGCGCGGCAACGCGTACACCGCCTGGCGGCACATGGGCAGCCCCCGCTCACCGAAGCCGGGGCAGTTCCACGTCCTGCACGAGGCCTCCGAACCGGCCCGCGCCCACCACCGGCTGCCGATCGAGGACGGCCGCGTCGACCTCGCCCTCACCCTGGCCCGCCACGAGATCACCCTCGTCGAGCTGACCCCGGTCGACGACGAGACCCCGCCCTGGTGGGACGAGCGGCGGCTGCTCGGCCGGGAGACGCCGTGAGCACCGTACGGACCGACGCCTTCGGCACCGGGCCGCTGTCCCGGGCCGCCGCCCTGATCCACACACTCGTCACCGTCGAGGCCCTGCTGCTGCTCACCGCGGCGCCGGGCCTCGCCGGCCTCTTCCTGCTCGCCCCCGACCCCGCCAACCTTCCCCTCGCCGCCCTCTGCCTGCTGCCCCTGGGCCCGGCCGCCTCCGCCGCCCTCCACGCCCTGCACCACCGCAGCCGCGACCTCACCGCACTCCACCCGGCCCGCGCCTTCCTGCGCGGCTGGCGACTGGGCGCCCTGCCCGTGCTGAAGCTGTGGGCGCCGCTGCTCGCCTGGCTCACGGTCATCGCCTTCACCCTCACCCACTTCTCCGTCACCGGACTGCCCGGCTGGTGGGCGGCGCTCCTCGCGCTGATCGGCACCGGCTCCCTCCTGTGGGGCGCGCACGCCCTGGTCCTCACCACCCTGTTCACCTTCCGCGCCCGCGACACCGCCCGGCTCGCCGCCTACTTCCTGCTGCGGCACCCCCGCGCCACCCTCGGCGCCCTCTCCCTGCTGATCCTCACGGCAGCCGGCACCGCCCTGCTCACCGAGGCCCTGCCCGCCCTGCTCGCCGCCCCCCTGCTGCTGTCCCTGCTGCACAGCAGCCGCCCGGTGATCGCCGAGACCCAGGAGGACTTCACCGCATGACCGTTCCTGAAGACTGAGCACGAGTCGCACAGGCTCAGCCGCATGCCCCGAACGGTGTTGGGCACGCTGGTCCCCCGCGTTCGCTCCGCGTCCGGGCGGCACGGATCGTGTCCGTGGTCCAGGAAAGCGGGGGCGGGTTCCCTCACGTCCCCGGGTGCGGTGCCCAAGGGCGCGCCGTCCGCTCGCGACGCTCGCCGCGTCGTGACGGGTGGTCTTGCGGGTCTTCGTGGTGAGGGACTTGCGCCAGTGCTGCGCGCCCCACTCGGAGGCGTAGGCCGGGTCCACGACGACGATGGTGATCCCAGCTCGGCGGCCCCATGCTGACCAGTCGGGCCCGCAGTCCGGCGACGGGCATGCCGGAGATCAGCTCGCGGAACCTCTTTCGCCTGCCGTGTTTCTCACGCGTCTTCTCCGCCTGGAAGCCGAGGTCCTCGATCGCGATGCTCAGCCCGTGCCGGCCCGCCCGGTTCGCCGCTGCACGGTCGGCCCGCTCCTCGCCCCGGTGACGGAACACCACCGTCCTGGAAAGCACGTACCGGCCGTGCCTGCCGTTGGCCAGATGCGCCAATGGGGCCGGGAGCTTGATCGATACCTCGCCGTCAGGGGTGACACGGATCGTCTCGTTCCCGTACCGCTTGCCGGACTCGCCGTCGGCGGCGAGGAACCAGCGTGCGGCCTCCCACTTCACCAGAGCCGGCATCAGCATCCCCACCCACCGCCGCCACCGATCCGCTCACCGGCAGACACGCCGAGCGGGACGAGCCGTTCACCCTCGACCCGCTCGGCGTGGCGGTCCTGCGTCTTCAGTGGATGGTCCGCCCCCGCGCGTCCGGCACCCCGGACTTGCGCAGGAAGTAGCTGTTGACCTGGTCGCGCCACTCGCGGGCGCTGCGCAGCTGCTCCTCGAACCGCTCGGTCACGCGCGCGTGCCGGGCGGGCTCCACCAGGTCCGCGAGGCCCGCCCACACCCGGCGGGCCTCCTCGGCCTCCTCGACACCCTCGAAGTGCGTGTCGTAGATGTGCTGGATCACCGTCTTCCCGCTGCGCAGCACATGCCCGTACGGCACGTGGTGGAAGAACAGCAGCAGCTCGTCGGGGCAGGTGTCCGGCGACTCGTACACCGTCGCCCACGGCTTGGCGTACTGACCGGCGTACCCGGTGCCGGTCGCCGCACTGCGGTCCACGCCGACGCCGTCCCGGTCGGCGAAGTGGTAGGTGCCCCAGGGGCTGTACTCGTAGCCGTCCACGCTCGGCCCGTAGTGGTGCCCCGGCTGCACCATGAAGCCCACGCCGAGCGGCGCGGTGTACTTCTCGTACGTCGACCAGGAACCGTCGAGCACCGCGTGCAGTCCGTCGGCCAGCCGCTCCTCCGCCCCCGGATGGGTCAGCGCGATCCACTCGTCGAGGACCGCCCGCGGATCCGCCGCCGGGTCCCAGGCGAGGCGCCCGAAGGTGTAGAGGTTGGCCTGTGCGAGGGGGTGCCCGGTCCAGAACGGGTCGTCGCCGGCGTTCGACACGGCCACCAGACCGTCCGCCAGCCGCCCGGCGCTCACCTCGCCGTCCGGACGGAACCGCAGCGCCTCGCTCCACATCGGGCCCAGCCAGCACACGTGCCGCTGCTGCCCGGTGTACTCCTGCGTGACCTGCAGTTCCACCGCGAGCCGGGTGTCCGGCATGGCGCCGATCAGCGGGGAGACCGGCTCGCGCACCTGGAAGTCCATCGGCCCGTGCTTGACCTGGAGCACCGCGTTCGCCGCGAACTCCCCGTCCAGCGGGGTGAAATGGTCGTACGCGGCCCGCGCCCGGTCGGTGCTCCGGTCCCGCCAGTCCTGGTGGTGGTCGTAGACGAACGCCCGCCAGTGCACCGTGCCGCCGTACGGCTCCAGCGCGGCGGCCAGCGTGTTCGCGCCGTCGGCGTGCGAGCGGCCGTACGCGAACGGGCCGGGCCGGCCCTCCGAGTCGGCCTTCACGACGTACCCGCCGAAGTCGCCGATCTCCTCGTACACCCGGCGCGTCGCCTCCGCCCACCAGCCGCGCACCGCCTCGTCCAGCGGGTCCGCGGTGGGCAGCCCGCCCAGCACCATCGGCGCGGCGAAGGTGACCGACAGATGGGTGCGGATGCCGTACGGCCGCAACACGTCGGCGATGGCGGCGACTTCACCGATCCGGTCGGTGAGCAGACGCGCCTCGGCCGCGTGCACATTGACGTTGTTGACGGCGACGGCGTTGATCCCGCACGCCGCGAGCAGCCTGCCGTACGCCCGCACCCGGTCGACGTCCCCGCGCGCCCGCCCGTCCGCCCAGAACAGCGAACCGCCCGCGTAGCCGCGCTCGACCTGGCCCATGACCGGGTGCACGGCCACGTTGTCCCAGTGGTCCAGCATGCGCGAGGCGTACGCCGGACGGTGCTCCTCACGGGCGCGCTCACCGGCGAAGGCGTCCTCTCCGAGCCGTACGACGTGGAACAGGCCGTACAGCAGCCCGCGTCCGCCGGACGCGGTGACGGTCGTGGTGCCGTCCCGGCGCATCAGCGCGAAACCCTCCTCACCCAGCCCGTCCGCCAGGTCGAGAACCAGCTCGGCGTCCTCACCGCCGTCCCGCACGACCCGTCCGCCGAACCGCGCGCAGGCGTCGGCCAGTTCGCCGTACACGGTCTCCATCAGCGGCCCGTCGCCGGCGCGTATCAGCGAACGTCGACTGCCGACCGCCCGGAACGCGTCCGCCGGCAGCCAGGCCGCGTCGAAGTCCCCCGAGTACGTCATCCGCGCGCTCCCCCTGCCAAGGACACGCCGCCCGGAGAGCACCGGGGGCCGCCCCCATTCTGGTGCACCGGTGACCGGAGAGGTACCTGTCGGCCTGCGGAAATCCATGGGAAAGGCGGGCCCGGACAAGGTCCGGACCCGCCATGTGAGCGGCAGTCGGCTCAGCTCAGCAGTTCCACCTCCGTCAGCGCCGCCTCACCGGTCAGCACCAGCCGGTAGTGGCCGTAGGCCTTCGGCTGGTCGACCGAGAAGGCGCGCGTCTGGCGGTCCCAGCGGAAGGTCTCGTCCGTCCGCGTGTCCAGGTCCGTCCACGTCGTCCCGTCGGCCGAGCCCTGCAGCACCCAGCCCGTGGGCGCCTTGGTGTGGTCCGAGGAGGTGAGCGTGTACTGCACCGCCGCGGTGTCCCCGGTGACGGGCAGTTCCACGGTGGACACCGTGGCGCCGGTCGCCGACGTGTCGTCGAACAGGGCGCCGTCGCCCTTCAGCGCGTCCTCGCGGGGCGTGGGCACCTCGTCGTCCTTCGTGATCGACACGGGCGCGGCGTCCTCGCCGGTGCCCCACGACGACGGACGCGGACCCATGTCGAACTCCAGGACCCCGCCCTTCGCGATCACCGAGTGCGGCAGCGAGGTGGAGTTCCAGCGCTTGCCGTTGACCTTCAGACCCTGCACGTAGACGTTCTTCGCGCTGTTCCTCGGCGCCTTGACGACCAGCTCGCGGCCGTTCTCCAGGTGCACGGTCGTCTTCTTGAACAGCGGGGAGCCGATGGCGTACTCGCCGCTGCCCATGACCAGCGGGTAGAAGCCGAGCGAGGAGAAGAGGTACCAGGCCGACTGCTCGCCGTTGTCCTCGTCGCCGTGGTAGCCCTGGCCGATCTCGCTGCCGGTGTACAGGCGGGACAGCACCTCGCGCACGTTCGCCTGCGTCTTCCAGGGCTGTCCGGCCGCGTCGTACATGTACAGGGCGTGGTGGGCCACCTGGTTGGAGTGGCCGTACATGCCCATCCGGACGTCCCGCGCCTCGGTCATCTCGTGGATGACACCGCCGTAGGAGCCCTTGAACTCGGGGGAGGCCGTCTCGGGGGTGGAGAGGTACTCGTCGAGCTTGTCGGCGAGGCCGTCCCGGCCGCCGTACAGGTTGGCCAGACCGCGGCTGTCCTGCGGGGCGGTGAAGGCGTAGCCCCAGCCGTTGGTCTCGGTGTAGTCGTGACCCCACACGCGCGGGTCGTACTTCGAGGACTCGACCCGCCAGTCGCCCTTGGCGTTCCTGCCCTGGAAGAACCCGGCCTCGGAGTCGAAGAGGTTGACGTAGTCCTGGGCGCGGTCGAGGAAGTACTCCGACTCCTCCTTGTAGCGCTTCTCACCCGTCTTCTCGTAGAGCGCCTTGCCCATCTTGGCGATGCCGTAGTCGTTGAGGTAGCCCTCCAGCGCCCACGACAGGCCCTCGTGGGTGTCGGTGCTGGTGTAGCCGAGGAACGGCGAGGTCGCCATGCCCTTGCGGCCCACACCCGACGACGGCGGCACGACGGTGGCGTTCTTCACCGCCGCGTCGTACGCGGCCTCCGCGTCGAGGTCGACGCCCTTGACGTACGCGTCGGCGAACGCGACGTCCGAGGACGTGCCGGTCATCAGGTCGGCGTAGCCGGGGGAGGACCAGCGGGAGGTCCAGCCGCCGTCCTTGTAGTGCTGCACGAACCCGTCCGCCAGCTCGGCGGCCTTGGACGGGGTCAGGAAGGAGTAGGCCGGCCAGGTGGTCCGGTAGGTGTCCCAGAAGCCGTTGTTGACGTACACCTTGCCGTCGACGATCTTCGCGCCGGTGTGCGTCGGGGTGTCCGGCTGCGGCATCTTCGAGAACGGCGAGGCGTACTTGTACTCCCCGTCGACCTTCTCGTGGCCCGCGTTCGGGTACAGGTACAGCCGGTAGAGGCTGGAGTAGAGCGTGGTCAGCTGGTCCGGGGTGGCACCCTCGACCTCGACCTTGCCGAGGATCTTGTCCCACTGGCGCTGGGCGCTCTTCTTGACCGCCTCGAAGTCGCGGTCCTCGGGGATCTCCTGACGCAGGTTGTCCTTCGCCTGGTCCACGCTGATCAGCGAGGTGGCCAGGCGCAGCGTGACCCGCCGGTCGTCGCCCGCGTCGAAGCGCAGGTGACCCTTGACGCCGCTCGCGTCGCCCCCGGTGACCTTCCGGTCGAACTCGCCGTAGACGAACATCCGGGTCGCGCCCGTGGACAGCCCGGACTTGACGTCCGAGTAGCCGGTGAAGGTGCCGTTCTCCTCGTCGAGGGTCAGGCCGGCCTGGTCGGTGACGTTGTCGAAGGTCACGCTCGCGTCGTCACCGGGGTAGGTGAAGCGCATCATCGCCGCGTGGTCCGTCGGCGCCATCTCGGCCTTCAGGCCGTTCTCGAACCGCACGCCGTAGTAGTACGGCCGCGCGGTCTCGTTCTCGTGCCGGAACGCCAGCTCGCGCGCCTCACGGCCGGTGTCCGGGGTGCCGGCGGCGGCCGACGGCATCACCTGGAAGGTCTGCCGGTCGCCCATCCACGGGCTCGGCTCGTGGCTCGCGCTGAACGCCTGGATCGTCGGCAGGTTGTCCGCGTTGTTGCCGCGCGCGTAGTCGTACAGCCAGCTCAGCGAACCGGCGTTGGTGACCGGGGTCCAGAAGTTGAAGCCGTGCGGCACGGCCGTCGCGGGGAAGTTGTTGCCCCGCGAGAACCCGCCGCTGGAGTTGGTGCCCCGGGTCGTCACCGCGTAGTCGGAGAGGTGGGCCTTCGGCCGCTCGGGCCGCACCGACTTCAGCGCCACGTCGTCCAGCCAGCCGCGGAACCTGGTCTCGCCCTTGGGGGAGTCGTACGCCACCAGGATCCGGTCCACGGTCTTGCCGGCGGCCACCGAGCCGATCCGGGAGGCCACGTTGTTCCACTGGTTGACGTAGAGGATCTTCGACGCGCCCTGTCCCCGCGGGGTGAGCGGGAAGCCGTGCTGGTCGGTGGCGCGCAGGTCGCTCAGATAGGTGCCGTCGGTGAAGGCGAGGTCGACGGAGACGTTGGTGGAGTCGTAGTCAAGGTCCCCGTCCGCCATCGACGGGAAGACGCGGTACGACAGTTCGGTGTTCCGGTCGACCCTCGTGTTGACGTCGAACACCTTGTTGTACGAGTAGGCCCGCCCGTCGGCGGTGTGCCGGCCGGCGTACCGCAGGGCGCGCTTGCCGGTGAATCCGGCGCCCGCCTTGGCCGTCGGCGAGCCGGTCGGGCCCCGGTCGACCAGCGAGAGCATGTCCTGGGGAACGGGCGCCTCGTCGTCACCGGTGGAGAACTGGACGTCGGCGAGCTGGACTATGCCGCCGCTGCCGTTCTTGGTGATCTCCAGCCGGAAGTGCCGGTACTCGGCGACGGCCGAGGCGTCGATGTCGTAGAGCTTGGTCTGGAAGCGCTCCGCGAACGTCTCGCCCGAGCGGGTGTCGAGGGTCTTCCAGTCCTCGCCGTCGGTGGAGCCCTTGAGGGTCCAGTCCCTCGGGTCCCGCTCGGCGGCGTCGTTGGCGGAGGTGAGCGCGTAACGGACCGCCTTCACGGGCGCGTCCAGGTCGAACTCCACCCAGCCGGTGGACTCGAAGGCCAGCCACTTGCTGCTCGGCTCGCCGTCGACGAGGTTCTCCTTCACCTCCCCGCCACCGGTGTTCTCCGCGCTGGCGCGGACGTCCGTGACGTGGTCGGTGACATTGCCCGGAATGCCGGAGCTGTAACCACCGTCCACACCCGAGGCGCGCTTCTCGCCGCCCCGCGTGGTGTCGACGGTGTTCAGCCAGTCCGGGGCGGGATCCCCGGACTCGAACGACGACGCGAACTCACGGTCCGCCTTCTGCGGCGCCTGGGGCAGCGCCACGGCGGCGCCCTGTGAGCCCGCGGCCAAAGCGAAGGCGGTCGCCGCGACGACCGCCGTTCCCCATCTGTGCCGAACCCTGCTGTGCATGCGTGAGTACCCTCCCTGCGCCGGACAACGTTGTCAGTCGGATGCGCAAGGTCTAGTAGTGCGTCAAGTGCCCCGTGGTGTCAAGGGGGTTGAATCTGACATTCCAGTCCAACGGCAATGATTTTTCCGCCGGGAACGCGCCGGGGACCGATATTTCCGCGAGGTCTCAACTCGGAAAAGACCGGAGGTGAACCTTGAATTCGATCTTGCTCCGTCGGCGGGAAGTGGACTATACCTGTCGGCACTCCGGGGCGTCTTCACCGCACCCGATCCTGTACGGCCGCACTTCCTGCACGACCCAGCTTGACCCGAACGCGGTGCCGGGGAGGATCCGGTTCACCGCCTGAGTCCTGGAGAAGGCGAGGACTTGAGCATGGGATCCACTTCCGCCGAGAACCACGACACCGGTTCCACCGAGAACGGCACGTCCGGTGTGGGGCGCCGCGCACTGATCAAGCGGTCCGCCGCGCTGGGCGTGATTTCCGTACCGACGATGAGCTTCCTGTCCGCCTGTGCCAGCGGGGGCGGGGACGACAACTCCGGTGACAACGAGGGCAAGACGTCCGACTCCAACCCGTTCGGCGTCAAGAAGGGCAGCAAACTCGACGTCGTCATCTTCAAGGGCGGTTACGGCGACGACTACGCCAAGGCGTGGGAGGCCGCCTTCAAAAAGCAGTGGGGCGTCACCTCCGTCCACACCGGCACCCAGGAGATCACGGGCAAGCTCCAGCCCCGGTTCAACGCCGGGAATCCGCCGGACATCGTGGACGACTCGGGCAACCAGCAGATTCCGATCGATGTGCTCGCCAAGAACGGCCAGCTCCTCGACCTCGCCGAAGTGCTGGACGCCCCCTCGGTCGACGCCCCGGACAAGAAGGTCCGCGACACCCTCATTCCCGGCACGCTCGACGCCGGAATGCAGGAGGGCAAGGTCGTCGCCCTCAACTACATCTACACGGTGTGGGGCCTGTGGTACTCCGGCAAGCTTTTCAAGGACAAGGGCTGGGAGGCCCCCAAGACCTGGGACGACTTCCTCGCCATCTGCAAGGACGCCAGGTCCCAGGGCATCGGCGGCCTCGCCCACCAGGGCAAGTACCCGTACTACATCAACGTCGCCATCATGGACCTGATCGCCAAGAAGGGCGGCCTGGACGCCATGAAGGCGATCGACAACCTCGAACCCGACGCGTTCGTCGGCTCGGACGCCGCGCAGGAGGCCGTCGAGGCGGTCTACGAGGTCGTCGAGAAGGGCCTTCTGATGCCCGGTACGAACGGCCTGACCCACACCGAGTCGCAGACCCGGTGGAACCAGTACAAGGCCGCCTTCATCACCAGCGGTTCCTGGCTCGAGAACGAGCAGCTCAAGACGACACCGGCGGACTTCGACATGAAGTTCCTGCCGATGCCGCTGCTGCCGGGCAGCGTGCTGCCGTTCGAGGCGATCCGGGCCGGCTCCGGTGAGCCCTTCATCATCCCGTCCAAGGCCAACAACCTCCCCGCGGCCAAGGAGTTCATGCGCAGGATGCTCTCCAAGGAGTGGTCGACGCTGTTCGCCAAGGAGGCGAACTCGCTGACCATCCTCAAGGACGGCGTCGACCCGGACGTCGAACTGCGTCCGGGCACCCAGTCCACCGTCGAGGCCTCCAAGGCGGCCGGCGACAACACCTTCCGCTTCCTGTACACCGAGTGGTACAGCGAGATGAACTCCGCCATCGAGAACGCCTCCAACGAGCTGATGGCCAAGCGCATCCAGCCCAAGGAGTGGCTCAAGCGCGCCCAGGCCGCGGTCGACAAGCAGGCCAAGGACCCGGCCTCGAAGCAGAACCACCGCGACTGATCTCGCTCGCTCGACCGACCGCATTCCGGGCCGGGGTGACTCCCGGCCCGGAACGGCCACACCCAGGGGCAGGAACGCCATGCGTAAAGGGCAGCACCGGTTCGTCGCGGGATTCCTCTTCTTTCCCGTGGCGCTCTATCTGATCTTCGTGATCTGGCCGTACATCCAGACGTTCGGTTACTCGCTGACCGACTGGAAGGGCCAGTCGCAGACCTTCAGCTTCGTCGGCCTCGACAACTACACGGCGTTGTTCGAGGACGACATCTTCATGGATGCCATCTGGCACAACATCCTGTTCCTGGTGTTCATCCCGGTGATCACCATTCTGCTCGCGCTGTTCTTCGCCTTCATGCTGAACGCGGGCGGACGCGGGCGTTCCGGAGGCGTCTCGGGGGTCGCCGGATCCAAGTACTACCGGGTCATCTACTTCTTCCCGCAGGTGCTTTCCCTGGCCATCATGGCGGTGCTCTTCGGAGCGGTGTACCGCAGTGACGGCGGCGGAATGCTCAACGGCGTCCTGATCAAACTCGGGCTCGTCGACAAGAACAGTCCGGTGGAATGGCTCAACGAGCCCGACATGGTGCTCTGGGCACTCATCGCGGTGGTCGTCTGGCATGGCGTCGGCTTCTATCTGGTGCTGTTCTCCGCCGCCATGCAGTCCATTCCCCGGGACATCTACGAGGCCGCGCTGATCGACGGCGCCGGCCGCGCCCAGTCCTTCTTCCGCATCACGCTGCCGCTGCTGTGGGACTCCGTACAGACCGCCTGGGTCTACCTCGGCATCGCGGCGATGGACATGTTCATCCTGGTCTCCACCATGACCTCCGGCCGGGGCTACGGCGGCGGCCCCGACCATGCCAGCGAGGTCATGTCGACCGTGATGATGCGGAACTTCCTCGTGTACGGCCGGAGCGGATACGCCTGCGCCATGGGCGTGGTCATGCTGCTCCTCACCCTGATCGTGTCCGTGGTCATGCTGCGCGCCACCCGTCGCGAGCGCATCGAGTTCTGAGGCGGAGTAACGACGATGAGCGCACCTCTCAAGGAAACCTCCCCCACCGGGGGCCCCACCCCGCCCCCGCCGCCGGTGACCAAGGGCACCGTCCGCCCCGGCGACCGGCGCGGTGAAGGCGTCGTACTGAACGTCTTCTCGCACGGCTTCCTCGTCGTGTGGGCGGTGCTGATCGTGCTGCCGCTGCTGTGGCTGGTGCTCAGCTCCTTCAAGACCGACACGCAGATCGGCGGTTCCGCCTTCGGCTGGCCGCGGAACTGGGACCTGGACGTGTTCTCCCGCGCCTGGGAGAAGGGCATCGGGGACTACTTCACCAGCACGGTCATCGTCCTCATCATGTCCGTGCCGCTGACGATGCTGTTCGGCTCCATGGCGGCCTACGTGCTGGCCCGCTACGAGTTCCGGGGCAACCGCCTGCTGTACTACTTCTTCGTCGCCGGCGCGATGTTCCCCGTCTTCCTGGCCCTGGTGCCGCTGTTCTTCATGGTCAAGCGGCTGGACATGCTGAACACCTACCACGGCCTGGCCCTGGTGTACGTGGCCTACTCGCTGCCGTTCACGGTGTTCTTCATGCACGCCTTCTTCCGGACCCTGCCCACGGCGGTCTTCGAGGCGGCGATCCTGGACGGGGCCTCGCACACCCGGACCTTCTTCCAGGTGATGCTGCCCATGGCCAAGCCCGGTCTGCTGAGCGTCGGCATCTTCAACACGCTGGGCCAGTGGAACCAGTACATCCTGCCGACGGTGCTGATGCAGCCGCAGAGCGGCGACGATCCGGAACGCTATGTGCTGACCCAGGGGCTCATCCAGCTCCAGCAGCAGCAGGGGTACGCCTCGGACCTCCCGGTGCTCTTCGCGGGCGTGACGATCGCCATGGTGCCCATGCTGGTGGTCTACCTGTCCTTCCAGCGCCAGGTGCAGGCCGGGCTCACCTCCGCCACCTTGAAGTAGACCACTGGTACCGCCTTGAGGCAGACCACCGGTATCGCCTTGAAGTGACGCACCGGAACCCCCCGGACACACGCCGCTCCCGCCCCAGGGAGCGGCGTGTGCGCGTATGTCCGTGCACTCGGAAACGGTTCAACCTCTTGACGGGAGGCGACCCGAACGGCTCAGCTTAGAGTTCACTAGTTGGACATGAGAACGGGGTCTCACCGAAGCGGCCCCGCGCGCAGGAGGTCGTCGTGGAGACTCCGGGGTCGCAGTCGTCGCTGCACCGAGCCAACCTGGAGCGGGTCGTCCGAGCAGTACGTCTTGCGGGTTCCCTCACCCAGGCCGAGATCGCGAGGACGACCGGCCTGTCCGCGGCCACGGTCTCCAACATCGTCCGGGAGCTGAAGGACGGCGGAACGGTCGAGGTCACGCCCACCTCGGCGGGCGGGCGCCGGGCGCGCAGCGTCTCGCTGAGCGGGGACGCCGGAATCGTCGTCGGAGTCGACTTCGGGCACACCCATCTGCGGGTCGCGGTCGGGAACCTCGCCCATCAGGTGCTGGCCGAGGAGTCCGAGCCACTGGATGTGGACGCCTCCTCGACACAGGGCCTCGACCGGGCGGAACAGCTGGTCAAGCGGCTGATCGAGGCGACCGGAGTGGATCCGTCCAAGGTCGCCGGCGTGGGCCTCGGCGTGCCGGGGCCGATCGACGTGGAGTCCGGGACCCTGGGCTCCACCGCGATCCTGCCCGGCTGGACCGGCGCCAGGCCCGCCGAGGAGCTGCGGGGGCGGCTCGGCGTGCCGGTGCACGTGGACAACGACGCCAACCTCGGCGCGCTCGGCGAGATGGTCTGGGGCAGTGGCCGGGGCGTGCGCGACCTGGCGTACATCAAGGTGGCCAGCGGTGTCGGCGCCGGTCTGGTGATCAGTGGGAAGATCTATCGCGGTCCAGGCGGCACCGCAGGCGAAATCGGGCATATTACACTCGATGAATCCGGTCCCGTCTGCCGCTGCGGCAACCGCGGCTGCCTGGAGACCTTCACGGCCGCGCGCTACGTGCTCCCGCTGCTCCAGCCCAGTCACGGCACCGATCTCACCATGGAGGGCGTCGTGCGGCTGGCGCGGGACGGGGACCCTGGCTGTCGTCGGGTGATCGCCGACGTCGGCCGCCACATCGGCAGTGGAGTCGCCAATCTCTGCAACCTGCTGAACCCGAGCCGGGTGGTCCTCGGCGGTGATCTCGCCGAGGCCGGTGAGCTGGTGCTCGGGCCGATCCGGGAGTCCGTCGGCCGCTATGCGATCCCCAGTGCGGCACGTCAACTGTCCGTTCTCCCCGGGGCACTTGGAGGCCGTGCCGAGGTGCTCGGAGCGCTCGCCCTCGCACTGAGCGAGATGGGCGATTCGACCCTTTTGGACGGCACTGCGACCGGGTCGCTCACCGCGGCGACCCCTGCCTTCACTTAGAGAACGGATGGCACCGTTGCCATCTCGTTAAGGATTTACTTCTTGACGTCGCACGTGTGGCCGAGTTGACTTCCAGCCACCTCGGCCGCAACGACGCGGCCTCGTCAGGGAGGTTTTGTAGAAGTGAACACGCGTATGCGTCGTGCCGCCGTTGCCATCGCCGCCGGTGCGATGGCCGTCTCGCTCGCCGCTTGCGGCAGCGCCGCCGAGTCCGGCGACAAGAAGGACTCCGGCGACTCCGCCGCCAAGGGCGATGACATCAAGGTCGGTCTGCTCCTGCCGGAGAACCAGACCGCGCGGTACGAGAAGTTCGACAAGCCCTTGATCGAGAAGAAGGTCAAGGAGCTCACGAACAACAAGGGCGAGGTCGTCTACGCCAACGCCAAGCAGGACGCCAGCCTGCAGAACCAGCAGGTCGACACGATGATCACCAACAAGGTGGACGTGCTCATCGTGGACGCGGTGGACTCCAAGGCCATCGCCGGCTCGGTGAAGAAGGCCAAGGACCAGGGCATCCCGGTCGTGGCCTACGACCGCCTCGCCGAGGGTCCGATCGACGCCTACACCTCGTTCGACAACGTGACCGTCGGCAAGACCCAGGGCGAGGCCCTCCTCGAGGCCCTGGGCGACAAGGCCAAGGACGGCCAGATCGTCATGATGAACGGGTCCGCCACCGACCCGAACGCCGCCATGTTCAAGGAGGGCGCGCACTCCGTCCTCGACGGCAAGGTGAAGGTCGGCCGCGAGTACGACACCAAGGAGTGGAAGCCGGAGAACGCCAACTCCAACATGGAGGGCGCCATCTCCGCCATCGGCAAGGACAAGATCGTCGGCGTCTACTCCGCCAACGACGGCATGGCGGGCGGCATCATCACCGCCCTGAAGGCCGCCGGCATCGACGACATCCCGGTCACCGGCCAGGACGCCGAGCTCGCGGGTGTGCAGCGCATCGTCACCGGTGAGCAGTACATGAGCGTCTACAAGCCGTACCCGCAGGAGGCCGACGTGGCCGCGGAGATGGCCGTGCTGCTGGCCCAGGGCAAGTCGCTGGACTCCATCGCCAAGGACAAGGTCGACAGCCCCACCACCAAGGCCGTCCCCTCCGTGCTCGTCCCGGTCGTGTCGCTGACCAAGGAGAACATCAACGACACCGTGATCAAGGACGGCATCTACACCGTCCAGGAGATCTGCACGGGCAAGTACAAGGCCGCCTGCGACAAGATCGGCCTCAAGTAAGCAGTCCCCAAGTCCCGTGACGCATCAGGGAGTCCGTGACCCGGACCCCCCGCACGGGATCGACTGCCACGCGCTCCGCCGGCGCCCCGCACACATCAGCCCCGCAAGCTACGCGGGGCGCCGGACGGAACAACCCCCCCCAGAAACTTCTGCACAACCTCCCGCCGGGTCAGGCGGCGAAGGAGATGGTTCACGTGTCCGCTACGCCCGTGCTGGCGTTGCGCGGGGTCTCCAAGCGTTTCGGTGCCGTCCAGGCGCTCACCGACGTAGAGCTTGAGGTCCACGCCGGTGAGGTGGTCGCCCTGGTGGGCGACAACGGCGCCGGAAAGTCCACGCTGGTCAAGACGATCGCCGGCGTGCATCCCATCGATGAGGGATCCATCGAGTGGGATGGCAAGGCCGTCCAGATCAGCAAGCCGCACGACGCCCAGAACCTGGGCATCGCGACGGTCTACCAGGACCTCGCGCTGTGCGACAACATCGACGTCGTCGGCAACCTCTACCTGGGCCGGGAGCTCCGCAGGCGCGGAGTCCTGGACGAGGTCGAGATGGAGCGCCGCTCCCGCGAGCTCCTCGACACCCTGTCGATCCGCATCCCCAGCGTCCGGATCCCGATCGCCTCCCTCTCCGGCGGTCAGCGCCAGGTCGTGGCCATCGCCCGGTCCATGCTCGGCGAGCCCAAGCTGGTGATCCTGGACGAGCCCACCGCCGCCCTCGGCGTCGAGCAGACCGCGCAGGTTCTCGACCTCGTCGAGCGGCTGCGCGAGCGCGGCCACGCGGTCATCCTCATCAGCCACAACATGGCCGATGTGAAGGCCGTGGCCGACAAGGTCGCGGTCCTGCGCCTCGGGCGCAACAACGGCGTCTTCGAGGTCAAGTCGACCTCGCAGGAGGAGATCATCTCCGCCATCACGGGCGCCACGGACAACGCCGTGACCCGTCGTGCGGCGCGCACCAATGGGGAGAGCAAGAAGTGAGCACCGAAAAGACCTCCACCCCCGCCGAGGACCACGCCGTGGAGAACCCCGAGGCGGCTGCCGCCGCGGTCACCGTGGTCGACCCCCGGCTGCTGGTGCGCGAACAGGGCCTGGCGGGCTACTGGAACGAGTTCAAGCGGAAGATGAAGGCCGGTGACCTCGGCTCCATCCCCGTCGTGGTCGGCCTGCTGATCATCTGGGCCATCTTCACCAGCCTGAACTCCAACTTCCTCACCGCCGGCAACTTCTCCGACATGTCCGTCGCCATGGTCGGCACGGGCATGATCGCCGTCGGTATCGTCTTCGTCCTGCTGCTCGGCGAGATCGACCTGTCGGTCGGCTCGGTCAGCGGTGTCGCGGGCGCCGCCTTCGCGGTCATGAACGTCACCCACGGGATGAACGAGGTGCTGGCCCTGGTGCTGGCGATCCTCACCGGCACGGTGGCCGGCGCCCTCCACGGCTTCATCTTCGCCCGCATCGGCGTCCCGGCCTTCGCCGTGACGCTGGCCGGACTGCTGTTCTGGCAGGGCTTCATGCTGCAGATCCTCGGCGACAACGGCACCATCAACCTCGACTCCGAGGGCCTGGTCGTCAAGCTGACCAGCTACTACTTCTCGGACGTGGCCGCCGCGTACGGCCTGGCGCTCGTCGCGACCGTGGGGTACTTCCTCCTGGCGTTCTTCGACAACCGCCGCCGTGAGGCCGCCGGTGTGCCGTCCCGCCCGCTGAACGAGATCATCGTGCGGACCGTACTGCTCGCGATCCTGGCCTTCGCCGCCGCGATCGTGTTCAACCAGTACAAGGGCCTGCCGCTGGCCGTGGTGATCTTCCTCGCGTTCCTGGTGTTCACGGACTTCGTGCTGCGCCGCACCGCGTACGGCCGCAAGGTCTTCGCGCTCGGCGGCAGCGTCGAGGCGTCCCGCCGCGCCGGTATCAACGTGGAGATGGTCCGGATCTCGGTCTTCGCGATCGCCGGCACCTTCGCCGCGATCGGCGGCCTGTTCGTCGCCTCGAAGATCGCCTCCGCCAACCAGGGCGCGGGTACCGGTGAGTTCCTGATGAACGTCATCGCCGCGGCCGTCATCGGTGGTACGTCGCTCTTCGGTGGCCGTGGCCGCACCTGGGACGCGCTGCTCGGTGTGATGGTGATCATCTCGATCACGTACGGTCTGGCGCTGGAGGGCATCGCCTCGCCGGTGCAGTACATGATCACCGGTGGTGTGCTGCTGGCGACCGTCGTCATCGACGCGGTCACCCGCAAGACCCAGAAGACGGCTGGGCGCGCGTAGTCGCTGCGCTGCGGGCCCGTCGTGGCTTGTCGCGCCCGCGCGCGGCGGAGCCGCGGATCGATACGGCCCCGCGCCCCTCGGGGCGTGACTGTGCCCGGCACCTGTACAGGTGCCGGGCACAGTCACGTACAGGTGCCGGGCACAGTCACGTCGTTCATGGGTACTGCTGTCCGGGTGACGCACGACGCACGGCCCGGAGTCCGTCCGCCGGAGCGGAACATTAGACTCGACCCGCCCGGCAACAGCTCGATCAGCTCTACTGCAAGGAGGCACGGGTGCCGCTGCTGACCCGTATCAGGGGACCGCGCGATCTGGACCGGCTCAGCCGGGAGGAGCTCGACCAGCTGGCCGGGGAGATCCGGACCTTCCTCGTCGACGCGGTCTCCAAGACCGGCGGCCACCTCGGTCCCAACCTCGGTGTGGTGGAGCTCACCATCGCCCTGCACCGGGTCTTCGAGTCGCCCAAGGACAAGGTGCTCTGGGACACCGGCCACCAGTCCTACGTGCACAAGCTGCTGACCGGCCGGCAGGACTTCTCCAGGCTGAAGATGAAGGGCGGCCTGTCCGGCTACCCCTCGCAGGCCGAGTCCGAGCACGACGTCATCGAGAACAGCCACGCCTCCACCGTGCTCGGCTGGGCCGACGGCATCGCCAAGGCCAACCAGATCATGAAGCGCGACAGCCACGTCGCCGCGGTCATCGGCGACGGCGCGCTCACCGGCGGCATGGCCTGGGAGGCGCTGAACAACATCGCCGACGCCAAGGACCGCCCGCTCGTCATCGTCGTCAACGACAACGAGCGCTCCTACTCGCCCACCATCGGCGGCCTCGCCAACCACCTGGCGACCCTGCGCACCACCGACGGCTACGAGCGCTTCCTGACCCGCACCAAGGAGGTCCTGGAGCGCACCCCGGTCGTCGGCCAGGCCCTCTACGACACCCTGCACGGCGCCAAGAAGGGCCTGAAGGACTTCATCACCCCGCAGGGCATGTTCGAGGACCTCGGCCTGAAGTACGTCGGCCCGATCGACGGCCACGACATCGAGGCCCTGGAGTCCGCCCTGGCCCGCGCCAAGCGCTTCGGCGGCCCGGTGATCGTGCACTGCCTCACCGAGAAGGGCCGCGGCTACCAGCCCGCCCTCCAGGACGAGGCGGACCGCTTCCACGCCGTCGGCAAGATCCACCCCGACACGGGCCTGCCGATCGCCAGCTCCGGCGCCGACTGGACGTCCGTCTTCGGCGAGGAGATGGTCAGGCTCGGCGAGGAGCGCGAGGACGTCGTCGCGATCACCGCGGCCATGCTCCAGCCGGTCGGCCTCGACAAGTTCGCCAAGCGCTTCCCCGACCGCGTCTACGACGTCGGCATCGCCGAGCAGCACGGCGCCGTCTCCGCGGCCGGCCTCGCGCACGCCGGGGTGCACCCCGTCTTCGCCGTGTACGCCACCTTCCTCAACCGCGCCTTCGACCAGGTGCTCATGGACGTGGCCCTGCACAAGTGCGGTGTGACGTTCGTGCTCGACCGGGCCGGTGTCACCGGTACCGACGGCGCCTCCCACAACGGCATGTGGGACATGTCGATCCTCCAGGTCGTCCCCGGGCTGCGGCTCGCCGCCCCGCGCGACGCCGACCAGGTGCGCGCCCAGCTCCGCGAGGCCGTCGCCGTCGAGGACGCCCCCACCGTGGTGCGCTTCTCCAAGGGCGCCGTCGGCCCCGCCGTACCCGCCGTGGGCCGCGTCGGCGGCATGGACGTCCTGCGCGAGCCCGGCACCGACACCCCCGACGTCCTGCTGGTCTCCGTGGGCGCCCTCGCCCCGATGTGCCTGGAGATCGCCGCCCTCCTCGACCGGCAGGGCATCTCCACCACCGTCGTCGACCCGCGCTGGGTCAAGCCCGTCGACGAGGCCATGGCCCCGCTCGCCGAGAAGCACCGCGTGGTCGTCACCGTCGAGGACAACTCCCGCGTCGGCGGTGTCGGCTCCACGATCGCCCAGGCGCTGCGCGACGCCGGCGTGGACGTGCCGCTGCGTGACTTCGGCATCCCGCCGCGCTTCCTCGACCACGCCTCCCGCGCCGAGGTCATGGCCGAGATCGGACTGACCGCCCCCGACATCGCCCGCCAGGTCACCGGCCTGGTGGCGAAGCTCGACGGCGGGTACGAGCGGTCGTCCGCGGACGCCGTCGACTCGGTGGAGCCGGCCCGCGACTGACCCGCGCCTCACGCGTCGCCCGGACGGGCCGCCCGTGCCCTTGTGAAAAGTGGCGCGGGCGGCCCGTTTGCGTGAGGGTGCCCGTACCGGGGCATACGACCTACACCCCCTCTCGATCATGTCGAGGACGCCACGCGTGGGAGGTACCCGTGACCAGCCCTCTCTTCCGGACGAAGAACGTCGAGCAGTCCATCCGCGACACCGAGGAACCCGAGCACGCGCTCAAGAAATCCCTGTCCGCGCTGGATCTGACCGTCTTCGGCGTCGGTGTCATCATCGGCACCGGCATCTTCGTCCTCACCGGTACGGTCGCCAAGAACAACGCCGGGCCCGCCACCGCCCTGGCCTTCGTCGTGGCCGGTGTCGTCTGCGCGCTCGCCGCGCTCTGCTACGCCGAGTTCGCCTCCACCGTCCCGGTGGCGGGCTCCGCGTACACGTTCTCGTACGCCTCCCTCGGTGAGCTGCCGGCCTGGATCATCGGCTGGGACCTGGTCCTGGAGTTCGCACTCGGCACGGCGGTGGTGGCCGTCGGCTGGTCCGGCTACATCCAGTCGCTCATGAACAACGCGGGCTGGGAGATGCCCGCGGCACTGGGCAGCCGCGAGGGCGCCGACGCCTTCGGGTTCGACATCCTCGCCGCCGTCCTGGTGCTGGTGCTCACCGGCATCCTCGTCCTCGGCATGAAGCTGTCCGCCCGCGTCACCTCGGTCGTCGTCGCCATCAAGGTGACCGTGGTCCTCGTGGTGATCATCGCGGGCGCCTTCTTCATCACCGCCGACAACTACGACCCCTTCGTCCCGGACTCGAAGCCGGTGCCCGCGGGCCAGAGCCTCGACGCCCCGCTCATCCAGCTGATCTTCGGCTGGGCCCCGGCCAACTTCGGCGTGATGGGCATCTTCACCGCCGCCTCGGTGGTGTTCTTCGCCTTCATCGGCTTCGACATCGTCGCCACGGCCGCCGAGGAGACCAGGAACCCGAAGCGCGACATGCCCCGCGGCATCCTCGGCTCCCTGTTCATCTGCACCGTGCTGTACGTCCTGGTGTCGATCGTCGTCACCGGCATGCAGCACTACAGCGAACTGTCCGTGGACGCCCCGCTGGCGGACGCCTTCAAAGCCACCGGGCATCCCTGGTTCGCGGGCTTCATCAGCTTCGGCGCCGCCGTCGGCCTGACGACCGTCTGCATGATCCTGCTGCTCGGCCAGACCCGGGTCTTCTTCGCGATGAGCCGCGACGGACTGCTGCCGAGGTTCTTCTCCCGGGTCCACCCCCGGTTCAAGACCCCGCACCGGCCGACGATCCTGCTCGGTGTCCTCATCGCGGTCCTCGCCGGCTTCACCCCGCTGAACGAGCTCGCCGCGCTGGTGAACATCGGCACCCTGTTCGCCTTCGTGATCGTCGCGATCAGCGTGATCATCCTCCGCAGGACCCGGCCCGACCTGCACCGCGCCTTCCGCACCCCCTGGGTGCCCGTGCTGCCGATCGTGTCGGTCGCCGCCTCCCTGTGGCTGATGCTGAACCTGCCCGCCGAGACCTGGGTCCGCTTCGGCATCTGGATGGCGATCGGCATCGTCGTCTACTTCCTCTACGGCCGCGGCCACAGCCGGCTGGCCCGGGGCGAGGGCGAGGAGGCCCGCACACACGGGAAGTGATCGATCGGCCTGCCGTCCGCACCGCGGCCAGGGGGGACGGCCCGATGCGCCGGGCCGTTCCCCCTCCGGCCGTCAGCCGGTCTTCTTGGCGTCCTTGAGCAGCTCCGCCGGGATCTCGGTGTCGTCGCGGATCGCCGTCCACAGCTTCTCCGCCTTCGACTCGACGGCGACCACCCGGTTCGGGTCCACCTTGTCGTACGCGACCGGCAGCATGATCGTCTGCATGCCCTCGGCGTCGATGCCCTTGACGCTCTGGGCGAAGTCGGCGAGGGCGGTCAGCGACGCGAGTTCCTTGTCGGTGGTGAGCGCGCCGGTCGCGGACCGGGCGATGGAGTAGGCCTTGGTGGGGCTGGTCAGCAGGTCCTGCTTCTGCACCTCGCCGATCAGCGCCTTGAGGAACTTCTGCTGGAGTTCGATGCGGCCCAGGTCGCTGCCGTCGCCGTAGCCGTGCCGGGTGCGGACGAACTGCAGGGACTGGTCCCCGTCCAGGCGGTGCGTGCCCGTCCCCAGCTGCAGCTGGTCGTTGTCGATCGGCTTGTCCAGCGTCACGGTGACGCCACCGACCTCGTCCACGATCTGCTTGAAGCCGGAGAAGTCCAGCTCCACCAGGTGGTCGATGCGGACGTCGCTCATCGACTCGACGGTCTTCGCCGTGCAGCCCGGCCCGCCGAGGGCGTAGACCGCGTTGAACATCACACGCTTCGCCTCCGGCAGCACCTTGCCGCTCTTCGTGGTGCACTCGGGCCGGGTCACCAGGGTGTCGCGCGGGATGCTCACCGCGACCGCCTCGGTGTGGCCCTTGGCTATGTGCACCAGCAACGTGGTGTCCGACCGCTGTCCGCTCACGGCCCCGCCGGCCAGGTCGCCGTTGTCACCGGCCCGCGAGTCGGAGCCGAGCACCAGCAGGTTCATGGCGTCGCCCGCCGCGGCCTTCTTCGCGGGGCGGGAGGAGTCGTCGCCGAGGGCCTTGTCGAGGTCGACGGCGTTGTCCTTGAGCTTGGAGTCCAGGGACGAGTAGAGCCAGTAGGCGGTGCCGCCGAGGACGAGGACGAGGGCGAGCAGGGAGAAGAGCACGATCCGGCCGGTACGGCGCTTCTTCTTCGGGGCTCTGCGGTTGCCCCGCTCGGCGGGTGGGGTCTGGCCGGCAGGCGGCACAGGGGTGCTCAGGTCGTGGCTCACGGCGGGTCCTCGCAACTCGTGCCCGGAGGGCAAGGGCAGCAGGCCGCTCCCGTGAGGGGCCGGGTCGGTGCTGCTCGGCTGACGCTTGGTTGGCATTGAACTATAGACAGGTATGCGAAAGCTCTTTTGAGCGATGTGCCCGGTTGTGCGCCCCGGCGAGGACGGCGAACCGCCCCGTCCCGGCCGGCTCCGGCCGCTCCCGGACCCGTTCCGGATGTCGTGGCCGGGGGCTCGTGCGGCGCCGACGGGCCAGCGGGGCGTTTGTTCGGACGTGCTTATGATGTGGCGAATTCTGGAGTCATCCGTGGACACCGGGGCCCGGCGCGGGAAGGGACGGCACACATGCGCGGCAGAGGTGCGCAGGCGGTGGCCACGGGGTCGTGGCTGCTGCGCGGGAACGACGACCGCCTCGCCGTGTACGCGCTCGTCGAGGGCGGCGTGCGCCGCTGGACGGAGACCGCGGCCGGCAGCGGGCGCTGGAGCAGGCCGGACTTCTTCCCCGCTGAGGGGCTGACCGGTCTCGCCGTCGCCCAAGGGGCCAATCGCTACGCGCACTTCCTCGGGCGCAGGGAGAAGCGGACGGGCGGGGACGCGCCGAAGGTCGACCTGCTCTACGCCGTGCAGTACCAGTCGGGCCGGACGCTGGGGGACTGGCGTTCCCTGGGCAACCCGTACCGCGACCCGCGGGACGCCGCGACACTCGGCGCGCCGACCGCCGCCGTCGACGGACAGGGCACGGTCCACGTCTTCGTCTCGGGCGGCCCCGGCGGGGTCATGCTGCGGCGCGAATCCAAGAGCGGGGCGTGGGAGGCCTGGAAGGACCTGCGCGGCGGTGCGGTCGCGGGCGGACTGACCGCGGCGGCGAACTCCGCCGGCCTGGTCGAACTCCTCGCGCCGGGGAACCGGTCGGTCATGCGCTGGGTGCAGACGGAGCCCGGAGCCGACCTGCGCCGGGCGCAGGACCTCACGCCGGCGCCGGTACCCGGCTCGGCCGCGCTCCTCGAGACCGCCCCCGGTGTGTTCACCGCGTACTGGTCCGAGCAGAGCGGGACGGGCGTCTACGCACAGCGGCCCGGCGAGTGGGCCTTCCCCGTCGGCGGGGCCCCGGGCGAGGGACCCCACGCCGCGCTCCGTGCCACCGTCGACGGCTACGACTGCACGGTCCTGGCCCACCAGGGGCGTACGGGAACAGCCGTGATCGGCGTCTGCGGCACCGGCGGGGAGTCCGGCGGACTGTGGTGGTCCGACACGGGGGTGACCTGTAGCGGCACTCCGGCGCTGGCGCTGGACGGGCGGGGCCGGGTCGTCATGGCGACGGTCGGCGCGGACGGCGCCGTCCTGGTGAACCGGCAGCGGCCGGAGCCCGGCCTCACCCTGTCCGACTGGGAGCGCCTGCCGGAGGACTGAGCCGGACCGCACCGTTCCGGGCCGACGAAGCCCGGCACCTCACGGCGCGTCAATACAGCAGATCATGCTGGAAATCCAGAGCCGCAAAGGGTTGTACTGCTCATCGGTGATGATTGTCACGTGCCGCAAGGTGTCCACATGGTTTCTCGACCTGGACTTTTAAGTAATCATCATGTGAAAGTTTGACGGTTCACCGGTATGCGGTGATCGCAGCGGAATCAGGGCGACGCGCCCTTACGTCTGGTAATGCGAGCTTCTTCCACGCCGAGGCCCACACAGCGGGGTGTGCGACAGCCTCGGAGGGCAGAGCTGCTGGGTATGGATGGTGGATGCCTCGTGGGTGGCTCGGACAACCCTGAAGCCGGAGCGCTGATCTCGGCGTACCGGTCCGCGGTTCCGACCGGCGCGAGGCGGCGCATCGTCCGCGGGGTGCCGACCCCGGTCCGCAAGGCCGTGAAGTCCTCGCTCACCGCCGCCGACTCCGTGCGCTCCGCCGCGGTGGTCTGGGCGATGGGGGGCAAGCGAAAGGCGCCCCGGCACAGCACCGCCCACAGCCTGCGGGTCGTCCGCGTGGGCCGCCGCCACATGCGTGCGCTGCTGGTCGAGGGGGCGACGGACTGGGCGGCCCGCGCCCGCAACCTGAACATCGTGGTCTCCGTTCTGGAAGCGGCGGGCGTCGACTACTTCTGCGTGCGGGGCACGAACAGCGGGCTGCCCGCCGTCGCCGTCCCCGCCGCGTCCCGCCCGCTGGTCGAGGAGCTGCTCCAGATGGCCTTCGCGCAGGCCCCGGGCTATGTGGGGCCCGCCGGCGGCAACGAGGCCCGCATGGAACCCGGCGACGACGAGCGGTCGTGGCGGCAGCTGCGCAAGCACAAGGTGCTGCGGGTCGCGTGGTACGTGTGCGACCCCACTCAGCAGCTGGTCTTCGGCGCGGCCACCGGATGCGACCTCGAGATGTGGACGGAGCGGGACGGGGAGCTGCGGGCTCCGCGCCCCAACCGGGTCATCGACGCGGTTCCGGCGGGAGCTCCGCGCAAGTCGGCGCCGCAGAGCCTCTTCAGTCCCATACCTCCCGTCTACCACACGGGGCACGCCAGGACGCTGGCCGAGTTCGCCGTGCCGCTCCCCGAGGACCACCAGTTCCCGATCGACGTCGTCTACACCTGGGTCGACGACTCCGACCCGGTCTGGCGGGCGTCGCGCGACCGTGTGCGCCAGGGGTTCTCCGCTGACGGACTGCACGAGCAGGCGGCGAACGACTCGCGGTACACCAGCCGTGACGAACTGCGTTACTCGCTGCGGTCGCTCCACCAGAACGCACCCTGGGTGCGCAACATCTATCTCGTGACGGCGGGCCAGGTCCCCTCCTGGCTCCAGGCGCGGCACGCGAACCTCCGGGTGGTGGACCACCGGGAGATCTTCTCCGACGCCTCCGCCCTGCCGACGTTCAACTCGCACGCCATCGAGAGCCAGCTGCACCACATTCCGGGACTCTCGGAGTGCTTCCTCTACCTGAACGACGACGTGTTCTTCGGCCGGCCGGTGACACCCGGGCATTTCTTCCACCCGAACGGCATCACCAAGTTCTTCACCTCGCCCGCGCTGATACCGGGCGGCGCGGTGTCCCCGACCGACCTTCCGGTCAATGCCGCGGGCAAGAACAGTCGTTGGCTCATCGCGCAGAAATTCGGCACCGCCATATCCCAGAAGATGAAGCACACGCCGCACGCGCTCCGCAGGAGTGTGCTGCAGGAGATCGAGGAGACCTTCGCGGAGCAGCACGCCGCCACCCAGCATTCACGTTTCCGTTCCCCCGAGGACGTGCCGATCGCCTCGTCGCTGCACCACTACTTCGCGTACCACTCCGCCCGGGCCACGGTGGGGGACATCCAGTACCGGTACATCGACCTCTCGGCCGGTCTGGCGGAGCGGCGCCTGAACACGCTCCTCGCCAACCGGAACATGGACACCTTCTGCCTCAACGACACGGTGGAGTCGGCTGACCCGGAAGCGCAGCGAGATATGCTGAAACGTTTCCTTGAAGCGTACTTCCCGGTACCCAGTCCTTATGAAGCCGAGGAATACGGGAATGCCCTCGAGTCTGCGAGTGAGTTCAGCCGCACATGAATTCCTATGACGTCACGCTGGTCGTGCCGGTCTACAACGTGGAGCAGTACCTCCAGGAGTGCCTGGACTCCATCGAGGCGCAGACGGTGTTCGAGCGCTGCGAGGTCGTGCTCGTCGACAACGGCAGTACGGACGGCTCCTACCGGCTCTGCGCGGAGTTCGCCCGCCGGCACGCCAACGCCACGGTGCTGGTGCGCCACGGCGGCGGCGCCGGAGCGGCCCGCAACCTCGGCATGGACCGGGCGACCAGCGCGCGCATCACCTTCTGCGACTCCGACGACGTGCTTCCGCCCACCGCGCTCGAGCGCATGCTGGACGCCTCCCTGACCACGGGTGCCCAGGTCGTGGTGGGCGCGATGGAGACGTTCCCCAAGCCGACCAACTGGGCCTGGAAGGACCACTTCGGAAAGGGCGACCGGACGTTCGGCAGCCTCGCCGAAATGCCCGAACTGGTACACAGCGCCAGCGCCTGCAACAAACTCTTCGACCTTTCCTACCTGCGCTCCCACGGCATCCGCTTCGCGGAAGGCGTCCACTTCGAGGACGCCTACGTCGGCGTCCCCGCGCTCGTTCTCGCCACCCGGCTCGCCCTGGTCGACGCGTGCGTCTACCGGTACCGCAAGCGCGCCGCGGGGAACTCGACCATGGACGCGATCTGGACGCGGCGGCAGAACTACTGGGACCACCTCCAGCTCGTGGAGCACCTGCACCGGCTGGGCCCGGGCCTCCCGGAACCCTCGAAGGCCGTGCTCGACCTCTTCCTGGTACGGAGCTACCAGGGCTTCGCGCTCCGGGCGCCCGACCTCTTCCAGGGGGCGGAGCTGGAGGACATCTACTCGCGGTGCCGCGCGGTCTACTGGGACGTCCCGCCCGACGTGATCGTCAGGGCCACCGCCGACACCCGTCATCGCGTGGCCTATCTCGCCTTCCTCACCGGGGATTTCGGCCTGTTCGCGGACCGGGCGGCCAGGCTGCACAAGCTCTCCGTGCGCGACGGCCGCCCCTACCTCACCGGTGGACTGCCGGACTCACTGGCCCCGTTGGCGCAGGCCACACCCTTCACCGCCCATCTGGAGCACGTCCGCCGAGTGCCGGGAACCGGGACGCTGCGGATCTCCGGACGGTTCGAGGTCAGCGGCATGCCCCTGGTCCGGCCCCTGGCGGGGCACCTCGGCCTGCGCGTCCGGGGGAGCCGTCTCAGCGTTCCCGCCACGCAGGTCCGCCGGCGGGACCTGAAGAACACCCGGCCCGACACGGAGTGGGGCGGCTTCACCGCCGACCTGCCCCTCGACGCCCTGCGGAAGGGCGTCCACGACCTCGAACTCGTCATCGACTCCGAGGGTGGCCAGGCGGTCACCCCGTGCCTGGTCGCCGCGGGCTATCTGCGCGGCGCGCGCGTCGTCGAGCACGGCGGGACACGGGTGGTGCCGCACTGGAAGGGGAAGAACCGGGCGATCCTGATGGTCTCCGGCACGGCCCGCCGGCTCGGCGGGCGCGGCGTCCGGGGCAGCCTCCTCGTCAAGGACGCCAAGCACGTGCTGCGCCGCCGGCCCTTCTGGAGGCAGCGCCTGATACGGCTGTTCACGAAGCCACTGAAGTCGCTGTTCCTCGGCCGGGACATCTGGCTGTTCGGTGAGCGGGGCGACACCGCGCAGGACAACGGCTGGCACCTGTTCCGGCACACGCGCACCGCCGGGAAGCGGCGTGGGGCGTACTACGTCATCCGGGCCGGCAGCCCCGACCGGGCCCGTCTGGCGGGGCTCGGGCACGTCGTCGCCCACAGCTCCTGGAAGCACAAGCTGCTGATGCTGCACGCGTCCGTGCTGGTCAACGCCTACGACATCGACACCTACATGCTGCCCGACGGCTGGGACCGCACGAAGTACCTCAAGCACCTGAACTGGCGCGTGGGCGCCCGCCGGGTCTTCCTGCAGCACGGTGTGACGGACAAGGACGTCAGCAAGGGCCTGCACCGCAACCGCACGGGCGTCGACCTCATCTTCGCGGTGAGCCGGCACGAGGGGCGGTTCCTGTCGGAGGAACTCGGCTACGAGGGGCAGGTGGAGGTCACCGGCTTCCCCCGCTTCGACGCGCTGGTTCCCGGGCGCGGCGGGCGCACCATCCTGTTCATGCCGACGTGGCGCGCCTATCTGACCGTCGCCTCGTACAGCCGTGACGGCGGCGGACGCGAGGCGCGGCAGGCCATGCGCGACCGGTTCCTCGCCTCCGGCTACCGGGATTTCATGGTCCGCTTCCTGAACGACCCGGAGCTGCTGGCCGCCCTGGACCGGTACGACTACACACTGCAGTTCCTGCCGCACTACGAGATGCGCGCGATGGTCGGGGAGATGGTGCCGGACCGCGACCGGATCCGGGTCATCGACCAGAACGAGGTCAGTGTGCAGGAGGCCATGCGGCGCTGCGATCTCTTCGTCACGGACTGGTCGTCCACCGCCTTCGACGTCGCATACCTCGGAACTCCCCTGGTGTACGCGCAGTTCGATGCCGAGGAGTACTGGGGCGGGCATTACCAGAAGGGCTATTTCGACGCCCGCCGGGACGGATTCGGGCCGGTCGGTGAAACCGTCGAGGAGGTCGTGGGCGAAGTGGTCCGCTACCTGCGGGGAGGGTGCGAGAGGGAGCCCGAGTACCTGCGGCGGGCGGAGCGGTTCTTCGAGCGCCGGGACCAGCAGAACAACGCGAGGGCGACGGAAGCGATCGATCGTCTTGTCCGGGGGTCGAACCATTGATGTGGTGTGCCAGGAGGAAGCATGTCCCAAGCCAACCGTGACGTGACGGTCGTCGTACCGTTCCGCGACGTCCAGAACTACTTCGCCGAATTCCTGGAGTCGGTGGCCGCGCAGACCGCCTTCGCGCGCGCCCACGTGATCCTCGTCGACAACGGCAGCGGTGACCGGTCGGTGGCCATCGCGAGTGAGTTCGCCGACCGGTACGCCAACGTCGACCTGGTCTCACAGCCCCAGGGCCGGGCGGGCGACGCACGCAACATGGGCATGGACATGGCCTCGACGCCGTACATCGTCTTCTGGGACGCCGACGACATCGTGCCCGAGCGCTCCCTGGAAGTGCTCCGGAACACCATCGTCAAAACCCGGGCCACGATCGTCGTGGGCCGCGAGAAGCATGTCCCGAAGCCGGTCAAGGCGCCGTGGCACAAGTACTTCGGCAAGAACGTCAAGACGGTGGGCAGCGTCGCCGACATCCCCGACCTGATCCACTCGGCGTCCTGCTGGAACAAGATCTTCGACCTCGACCTGCTGCGCTCCCAGGGCATCCGGTTCGGTACCGGCACCGCCTTCGAGGACGCCTACGTCTCGCTGCCCGCGCTGCTGCTGTCCGAGCGGATCGCGCTGGTCGACGCCCCCGTCTACGAGTACCGCAGGCGCGGCGACGGCACCTCCGTCATGGACACCATCTGGGACCTCCCGCAGAACTACGCCGACCAGCTGATGATGCTGGAGTACCTGGCGGGCATGCGTCAGGTACTCACGCCGTACCAGCAGGAGACGCTGGAGCGGTTCCTCATCCGCAGCATGCAGGGTTTCCTGCTGAGGGCGCCGCAGGTCTTCGGCGAAGCCGACTGCCGGAAGCTCTTCGAGCGCTGCCGCACGCTCTACTGGGGAATCACCTCGGAGCAGTTCGCCCGCAGCACGCACGACACCAGGCACCGGCTCCCCTATCTCGCGCTGCACTTCGCGGACTTCGACCTCTTCCACCGTCCGGCCTCCGTCCTCGGCTCGGTCTTCGGCCGGGAAGGGGACCTCTACGTCGACTACCCGGGAACGTCCTGGGGGCTGCCGCTCACGAAGGTCACGTCCGTTCCGGCCCGGATCGAGGGCCTCTCCGCCGGCGAGGGCGGGACCGCGGTGCTCCACGGCCGCTTCTCGGTCAACGGGCTCCCCGACGAACTGCTGGCCAAGCTCGAACTGCAGGTCTGGTTCGAGCGGAGCGGCAAGACCCTTCCGGCGGTGAACCACGGCCAGGCCCACGACCGGCCGGGCCAGGAGGGAGCCGTCTTCAGCGTCGCCGTCGACCCCCGGGAGTTCCCGGCCGGCTCCTTCCCCGTGCGTCTGGTGCTGTGCACCCGGGGCAGGGACGTCTCACGCCCCTGCGCCGTCTCCCCGGCCCTGGCCCAGCAACCGCCCGTCAACGGGTTCCACGGCTTCGCGCGCATCACCGCCGACGGCGGGAACGCCCAACTCGTCATCGAGTCCGTCCAGCACTGATCACGGTCCGCTCCAGAAATGGGGTACTAGGCAGAAAACAGGAGTCACAGGTGTTCGATCCCCTCTACGACGTCGCCGTCGTCGTCCCCATCTTCAACGTGGAGAGATATCTCCAGGAGTGCCTGGACTCGCTGGCCCACCAGACGATGTTCGACCGCTGCCAGGTGATCCTGGTCGACAACGGCAGCAGCGACAATTCGGCCGCGATCGCGGCGGAATTCGCCGCGCGGTACCAGAACGTATGGGCGTTCGTGCATCCCGAGGGAAAGGCGGGCGGGGCCAGGAACGCGGGAATGGACCTGGTCAGCGCCCGCTACATCACGTTCTGCGACTCCGACGACGTCCTGCCCGAGGACGCCCTGGAAACCATGTGGCGGACCGCGGTCAAGGAACGCGTGCCGCTCACCATCGGACGGATGGAGACGTTCCCGGAGGAGACCAACTGGCCCTGGCTCCGCTACTTCGGGACGAACGTCCAGGTGCATCCCGGAATCGAGAACATCCCGGAGATGATCCACGGCGGAAGCGCCTGCCACAAGCTCTTCGACGTCGAGTTCATCCGCGCCAACAACATCCGGTTCCGCGAAGGCGTGCACTTCGAGGACGCGTTCTTCTCGGTTCCCGCCATGCTGCTCGCCGACCGCATCGCGATGGTGCCGACCACGGTCTACCGGTACCGCAAGCGCGCCGCCGAGGACTCCACGATGGACAAGCTGTGGGAGCGCACGGCGAACTACTGGGACCACCTCCTGCTGGAGGAGTACCTGATGACGCTCCGCTCCCGCCTCTCCGGCCACCGGCAGGAAGTCCTCAACCGGTTCCTGGTGCGCAGCTACCAGGGCTTCGCCCTGCGCGCGCCGCAGGTCCTGCCCGAGGACGAGCTGTTCCGGCTCTTCGAGCGGGCCCGCGCCGTCTACACGCTGGTGACACCCGACGCGGTCCTGGCCTCCACCCACGACACCCGCCACCGGGTGCCGTTCCTGGCGATGTACATGAACTGGTACGAGCTCTTCGCGCGCCCGGAGCAGGCGATCAGCGGTGTGTACGGACGAGGCGGAGACCTCTACCTCGATGTCGCGGTGCCGAGCGCGCTGCTCCCGCTGACGAAGATCTCCTCCACCAGCGTGCACGTGGAACGGATCCAGGCGGACGCCGAGTCGGGCGGGATCGTCGTGGCCGGACGGTTCGTGCTCAACGGACTCCCGATGAGCCGCCCCATGCGCAACGACCTGCAGCTGTGGGTGGAGAAGAGCGGTCAGATGGTGCCCGCACGGCAGGTGTGGCGCAGTGACCTGCTGGCGACGCGTGACGATCTCGCCTGGGGCGGATTCGAGGCGGTCGTCCCGGCACGCGCCGTCAAGGACGGTGAGTTCCCGCTGAAGCTGGTGTTCTGCACCTCCGGCCGTGATGTCTCGCGCCCGTGCATGACCACCACCGCGATGCTGCGCAGCGCCCGCCCGATGAAGGTCGCGGACCGCTGGGTCCTTCCCCTGTCGAAGGGCAAGGACAACGCCGTCCTGGTCGTCCGGGAGGCGCAGGGGCGGGCCGGCGACAAGGCCTGGGAGGAGTTCCTCGAGGGCATGGACCAGGACCAGAAGAAGCGCAAGGCGCCGTTCTGGCGCGCCCGCGCCATCCGGCGGGCCACGCTCGGGTTCTTCCGCCGCAAGGAGATCTGGCTGATCGGCGAGCGCAAGGACACCGCACAGGACAACAGCCTGCACCTGTTCACGTACCTGCGTAAGCACGAGCGCCGCCGCAAGGCCTACTACATCATCGAGAAGGGCAGCGCGGACCGGGCCAAGCTGAAGCGCCTGGGGAACGTGGTGGCGCACAGCTCCTGGAAGCACAAGCTGCTCATGCTGCACGCGTCGCTGCTCATCAACGCCTACGACATCGACTCCTACATGCTCCCCGACGGCTGGGACCGCACGAAGTACCTCAAGCACCTCAACTGGCGCGTCGGGGCCCGGCGGGTCTTCCTCCAGCACGGGGTCACCGACGAGGACGGCAGCAAGGCCCTGCACCGCAACCGGACCGGTGTGGACCTGGTGTTCGCGACCAGCGACCGGGAGGCCCAGTACTTCTCCGAGCACATGCACTACGGGGACCAGGCCAAGGCGCTGGGCTTCCCGCGCTTCGACGCGCTGCAGCCGGACCGCGGCCGACGGCGTGTCCTGCTGATGCCCACCTGGCGCAAGTACCTGACGATCCCCTCGTACCTCCAGGGGGAGGGTGCCGACCAGGACGCGGTCGACGAGATCTTCCGGGAGTCGACCTACCGGGAGTTCATGGTGCAGCTGCTGCGCCACCCGAAGCTGATGGAGGCGTTGGAGCACTACGACTACGTGCTCGACTTCCTGCCGCACTACGAGATGCGGAACATGGTCGACGGGGTCGTCCCGGACCACCCCCGGGTGCAGCGCCTGGACCAGACGAAGGTCAGTGTCCAGACGGCCCTGCGCCAGTGCGACCTGTTCATCACGGACTGGTCCTCCGTCCACTTCGACATGGCCTATCTCGGCACGCCGCTCGTCTACGCCCGGTTCGACCCGGACGAGTACTGGGCCAAGCACGCCAGGAAGGGGTACTTCGAGGCGGAGTACGACGGGTTCGGACCGGTGTGCGGCAACGTCGAGGAAGTGGTGACCGAGGTGATCCGCTACCTCGGCAACGGGTGCAGGCGCGAGCCGGAGTACGACTACCGGGCGCGTGCGTTCTTCGCCTTCGAGGACCGCGACAACTGCGCCCGCGCGACGGCCGCGATCGCGGAGCTCGCGGCATCGGACGTGTGAGACCCCTCCGGCCGGGCGGCGAGCGGTGCGCACAGCAGCGCGCGGCGCCCGGCCGGGGCGTCGGGACGTGCCCGCGGCCTTATGGGCGCACCGTCCGCGGTCCCACGCACGTCGCCCCCAACGCGCCGACCCTGCGCCGGAGTTCACGGTCGGCGGTGACCACGACCACGGGCTGCTCCGCCCGCTCCACCAGGGCCACGATGTGGTCGTCCCCACTGCCGGCCGCCGACTCGACCCGCACGCCGGGGACGGACTCCACGCCCCGGGCCGCCCCTTCGACCACCAGGACCACATCGGCGCCGGTCCGCCCCGCGTGGTCCACCAGGAGGTCGCGCAGCCGCTCGGCGGCACCCCGCCGGTCCCGCCACCAGCCGTCCGGCACGGATCCGACGACGTTGGCCCCGTCGACCACCAGCAGTTCGTTCATGCGGACCAGGGTCGCACGCGACGGCCGACGGCATCCGGGCGACGGCCACGCGAACACGCTCGTCACGCCCGGCTCCGGGAACCGCTTCCAGGGGTGACCTGGTGCCGTATGTGAGAGATCATCACCAGGAAGGATCTTCACACGACAACCTCAACCGGGAGATCGCATGGCAGTGGGACGAAGAGTGTTCCTCGGCGCCTTCACCGCGGGCGCCGTCACCGTGGCGGCCGGCTCGGAGGCGGCCGCCGACGGCGAGTACACCCTGTACACCTCACCGGCCCAGTTCTACGGCTCGTCGACGACGGCGCACACGGTCACCATCAACCACAAGGCCCCGTCCGGGGACACCGCGGCACTGAACGTGACCTCGGACAACCCCGCCACCTCGGCCATGTACCTGACCGGTGTGGAGACCTCGCGCGGGACGCTGAAGATATCCCACAAGGGGTACGCCGACGGTTCGGACCCCGGAGCCTCCGGACTCTCGATCGATCTCAGGACCTCGGGGACCGCCGCACAGGGCATCTTCGTCACCGCGACCGACGGCCCGACCACGGGCGCCCTGATCGTCCTGCGGAACAACCCGGGCGTGGACGACTTCGTGGTCAAGGGCACCGGCCGCACGGGCATCGGCATCGGCCGGGGCGACACGCCCCAGTCCCAGCTCCACGTGGTCGCGGCGCCCGGCGCCCCGTCCGCGATCCTCGCCGAGGGCGCGCTGCGGCTCGCGGACGTCGACGCCGCACCGACCAACGCACCGGCCTCCGCCGGCGGCGGCTCCCTCTACGCCCAGGACGGCAAGCTGTTCTGGAAGGGCGGCGACGGCAAGCCGACCCAGCTGGCGTGAGGACGAGAGCGTGCAACTGACCCCCGAGCAACTCGTGTCCGAGTTCCACGACGCCGTCATGGAGCTGTACTTCGCCCGCAAGCGCATCTCCGCCCTGGAGGCGGAGAACGCCGAGCTGAGGGCGCGGCTCGAAGCGGCCGAGAAGACCGACGCATGACGAAGAGGGCCTCCGCGCACCGCGGAGGCCCTCTTCAGTCGCGTACGACCGATCACGCGGGGACCGAGGCCACCCCCGGCTCCAGGAACCGCTTCCCGTTCACCCGCTCGGAGACGCCCTCGCGGTCCAGGTACGGCGTGATGCCGCCCAGGTGGAAGGGCCAGCCGGCGCCGGTGATCAGGCAGAGGTCGATGTCCTGGGCCTCGGCGACGACGCCCTCGTCGAGCATCAGGCCGATCTCCTGGGCCACCGCGTCCAGGACGCGGGCGCGGACCTGCTCCTCGGTGAGGACGGTGTCGCCCTGCTTCAGCAGTGCCGCGACCTCCGGGTCCAGCTCGGGCTTGCCGCTGTCGTAGACGTAGAAGCCGCGCTTGCCGGCCTTGACGACGGCCGCGAGGTTCGGGGAGACCGTGAAGCGGTCCGGGAAGGCCCGGTTCAGGGTCTCGGAGACGTGCAGGCCGATCGCCGGGCCGACCAGCTCCAGCAGGACCAGCGGGGACATCGGCAGGCCGAGCGGCTCCACCGCCTTCTCCGCGACCTCGACCGGCGTGCCCTCGTCGATGACGTTCTGGATCTCGCCCATGAAGCGGGTGAGGATGCGGTTCACGACGAACGCGGGGGCGTCCTTGACCAGCACCGCGGTCTTCTTCAGCTTCTTGGCGACGCCGAACGCCGTGGCCAGCGCGGCGTCGTCGGTCTGCTCGCCGCGGACGATCTCCAGGAGCGGCAGGATCGCGACCGGGTTGAAGAAGTGGAAGCCGACGACCCGCTCGGGGTGCTTCAGCTTCGACGCCATCTCCGTCACGGAGAGGGAGGAGGTGTTCGTCGCCAGGATCGCGTGTGCCGGGGCGACCGCCTCGACCTCCGCGAACACCTTCTGCTTGACGCCCATCTCCTCGAACACGGCCTCGATGACGAAGTCCGCGTCCGCGAAGCCCTCGGCCTTGTCCAGGACACCGCTCACCAGGGCCTTGAGGCGGTTGGCCTTGTCCTGGTTGATGCGGCCCTTGCCGAGCAGCTTGTCGATCTCGGCGTGGACGTAGCCCACGCCCTTGTCGACGCGCTCCTGGTCGATGTCGGTCAGGACGACCGGCACCTCCAGGCGGCGCAGGAAGAGCAGGGCCAGTTGCGAGGCCATCAGACCGGCGCCGACGACGCCCACCTTGGTGACCGGGCGGGCCAGGTTCTTGTCCGGGGCGCCGGCCGGGCGCTTGCCGCGCTTCTGCACCAGGTTGAAGGCGTAGATGCCGGAGCGCAGTTCACCGCCCATGATCAGGTCGGCGAGGGCCTGGTCCTCGGCGTCGTAGCCCTGCTGGAGGTCGCCGTTCTTGGCGGCGGCGATGATGTCGAGGGCGCGGTAGGCGGCCGGGGCGGCGCCGTGCACCTTGCCGTCGGCGATGAAGCGGCCCTTGGCGACGGCCTGGTCCCAGGCCTCACCGCGGTCGATCACCGGACGCTCGACGACGATCTCGCCCTTGAGGACGGCCGCCGTCCAGATCAGCGACTGCTCCAGGAAGTCCGCGCCCTCGAAGATCGCGTCCGCGATGCCGAGTTCGTGGACCTGCGCGCCCTTGAGCTGCTTGTTCTGGTTGAGGCTGTTCTCGATGATGACCGAGACCGCCTTCTCGGCGCCGATCAGGTTCGGCAGCAGGGTGCAGCCGCCCCAGCCGGGGACCAGCCCGAGGAAGACCTCGGGCAGCGAGAACGCCGGGAGGGCCGCCGACACCGTGCGGTAGGAGCAGTGCAGGCCGATCTCGACGCCGCCGCCCATCGCGGCGCCGTTGTAGTACGCGAACGTCGGCACGGCCAGCTTCGACAGCCGCTTGAAGACGTCGTGGCCGCCCTTGCCGATGGCCAGCGCGTCCTCGTGCCGCTTCAGCAGCTCGACGCCCTTGAGGTCGGCGCCGACCGCGAAGATGAACGGCTTGCCGGTGACGCCGACGCCGACGATCTCGCCGTCCGCGGCCTCCTTCTCGACCCGGTCGATCGCGGCGTCGATGTTCGCCAGCGACTGCGGGCCGAGGGTGGTCGGCTTGGTGTGGTCGTGGCCGTTGTCCAGGGTGATCAGCGCGAAACGGCCCGCGCCGAGCGGCAGGTCGAAGTGGCGTACGTGCGCGCTGGTGACGACCTCGCCGGGGAACAGCTCGGCCGCACCCTTCAGAAGCTCTGCGGTGGTGCTCACTTGTCCCCCTCGAAGTGCGGGTTCTCCCAGATGACCGTCGCGCCCATGCCGAAGCCGACGCACATGGTGGTCAGGCCGTAGCGGACGTTCGGCTGTTCCTCGAACTGGCGGGCCAGCTGCGTCATCAGGCGGACGCCGGAGGAGGCCAGCGGGTGGCCGAAGGCGATGGCGCCGCCGTACTGGTTGACGCGCGCGTCGTCGTCGGCGATGCCGTAGTGCTCCAGGAACGCGAGGACCTGGACGGCGAAGGCCTCGTTGATCTCGAACAGGCCGATGTCGGAGATGGACAGGCCCGCCTGGGCCAGGGCCTTCTCCGTGGCCGGGATCGGGCCATAGCCCATGACCTCGGGCTCCACACCCGCGAAGGAGTAGGAGACGAGGCGCATCTTGACGGGCAGGCCGTTCTCGCGGGCGAAGTCCTCGCTCGCGATGATCGAGGCGGTGGCGCCGTCGTTCAGACCGGCCGCGTTGCCGGCGGTGACCCGGCCGTGCACGCGGAACGGGGTCTTCAGACCGGCCAGGTTCTCCAGCGTGGTGCCCGGACGCATCGGCTCGTCGGCGGTGACCAGGCCCCAGCCCGTCTCGCCGGCCTCTTCGTTGGTGCGGCGCACCGAGACCGGCACCAGGTCGGCCTGGATCTTGCCGTTGGCGTACGCCTTGGCGGCCTTCTCCTGGGAGCGGACCGCGTACTCGTCGGCGCGCCGCTTGGTGATCCCCGGGTAGCGGTCGTGCAGGTTCTCCGCGGTCATGCCCATGAACAGGGCGGACTCGTCGACCAGCTTCTCGCTCACGAAGCGCGGGTTCGGGTCCACGCCCTCGCCCATCGGGTGGCGGCCCATGTGCTCGACGCCGCCCGCGACGGCGACGTCGTACGCGCCGAAGGCGACGGAGCCGGCCACCGTGGTGACGGCGGTCAGGGCGCCGGCGCACATGCGGTCGATGGAGTAGCCCGGGACCGAGGTGGGCAGGCCCGCGAGGATGCCGGCCGTGCGGCCGATGGTCAGGCCCTGGTCGCCGATCTGCGTGGTCGCGGCGATGGCGACCTCGTCGATCTTCTTCGGGTCGAGACCGGGGTTGCGGCGCAGCAGCTCCCGGATCGCCTTCACGACGAGGTCGTCGGCGCGGGTCTCGTGGTAGATGCCCTTCGGGCCCGCCTTGCCGAACGGGGTACGGACGCCGTCGACGAAGACGACGTCCCTGACGGTACGAGGCACGATGGCTCTCCTCCAGGGTGCGGGACGCTGAGCGCTTGCTTACGGGTCATGCTACTTGTGGGTAACGTGACTGCCCAGCCCCGCCGCCCGGAGCGGCGAACATCACACGTCCGGCCGTGCCCGGTGAGGGGTTTTTCGCCCCCGCCGCCCCTTCCCGTTCCCGTCCCCGGGGGCGCTGCCCCCGGCCCCCCGCTCCTCAAACGCCGGAGGGGCTAAGTTTCAGCCCCTCCGGCGTTTGAGGAGCGGGGTCTGGGGCGGAGCCCCAGGTCGGGACGGGAAAGGGCGGCGGGGGCGAATCACGGTGGGGCGGTAGAACCCCGTGGGGTCAGGACCGGGGTGGGTACGGGGTGGGACCCCGGTCCCTCGCCGGTGAGCACACCGAACAGCGTCCGTGCCACCTCCGCCCCGAACCCGTGCACATCATGGCTCATCGCCGACAGCGTCGGATGCGTCAGCCGGCACAGCTGCGAGTCGTCCCACGCCAGCAGCGACACGTCGTCCGGCACCCGCAGTCCCATCTCGGCCGCCACCGACAGCCCCGCCACCGCCATGATGTCGTTGTCGTACACGATCGCCGTCGGCCGGTCGCCCGGCGCGGCGGCCAGCAGCGAGCGGGTCGCCCGCGCGCCCGCGTCCCCGGAGAAGTCCGTGGCCACCTGCCACGCCCGCGCCGGCGGCTCCGACGCCCGCACCGCCTCGTCGAACGCGGTCGCGCGGATCGAGGTGTGCCCGAGCGCCGCCGCGCCGCCCACCCGGGCGATCCGCCGGTGCCCGAGCGCCGCCAGATACCGCACCGCCTCGGTCACGGCCGTGGCGTCGTCCGTCCACACGGAGGTCAGCCCGCCCGTCAGCGACGGGTGCCCGACGGCCACCACCGGCAGCCCCAGCCGCCCGGCCACCGCCGGGCGGGGGTCGTCGGCCCGGAAGTCCACCAGGATCGACCCGCCGATCTGCCGGCCCCTCCACCACGACTCCATCAGCCCGACCTCCTCGTCCGGGCTGCGCACCAGCCGCAGCAGCAGCGAGCAGGACCGCTCGACCAGGACGCTCTCCACCCCGGAGATGAACTCCATGTAGAACGGTTCCAGGCCGAGCAGCCGGGCGGGCCGGCACACCGCGAGGCCCACCACGTCCACGCGTGAACCGGCCAGGGTGCGCGCGGTCGAGCTCGGCGCCCACCCCAGCTCCCGCGCCGCCCGGAAGATCCGGTCCCGGGTCGCCTCCGACAGGCCGGGTTTCCGGTTGAAGGCGAGGGACACGGCCCCCTTGGACACACCGGCGCGCGCGGCGACGTCCTTGATGGTGACGCGGGGGGTCGGCGTTTCCGTCATCGAGTGGGCTCCACGCAGTACAGGGCGCAGCGGGCGGTGTCCGGGTCCGGATTCTTCCAGCCCCGCACCCCGATGGTCACCTCTTCTCCGGGCAGCAGGGTCACCAGCCCCCGGTCGGCCACCGCCTCCGGGTCCAGCCGGTCGGCCTGGAGCAGCAGGTCCCGCACGAGGGTGCGGGCCGTGACCGTGATCCCGCCCGGCGCGAGCGCCACCTCGAACTCGGGCCGCGGATACGGGATCTCCCGGTCCGGCACCGGGAAGTGCACCGCCCTCGTCCCTCTCCCACTCCCGGCTTCGCTCGAGCGGGGGGACCCCCATGCGTCGGCGACCAGGAACTCCTTCGGACCGGCCGGAACCAGATCGTCCGGGACCGCGGTCACCGCCACCGTCCGCCCCTCGGCGGCCAGCGCCGGGCCCGCCTCCCCGATCACCGTGCCGTCCACGGACATCCGGCGCAGCCGCAGCGTGCCGTGCCAGGCCTCGGCGGACTGGTTGACCGCCGCCACCACCAGACCCCCGCCGTCCGCGCGCACGGTCAGCAGCCGGTCCGCGTACAGCCGCCGCAGCTCGTGGTAGAGCGGCTTCTCCCGCCCGTCCCCGTCGATCGCGGCCCACGAGGTCACCGGCCAGCAGTCGTTCAGCTGCCACACCACCGTGCCCGCGCACACCGGCCAGTGCGAGCGCCAGTGCTCGATCCCGGCGGCGATCGCGCGTGCCTGGTTGACCTGCGTCAGATAGTGCCAGCGGTCGAAGTCGCCCTCCGGTACGGCGAAGTGCCGGGCCAGCCCGCGCTCCAGCTTGCCGTTGCCGTCGTCCGCCTTCTGGTGGTGCAGCATGCCGGGGGAGTCCGGAGCGAGCTCCTCCCCGGGCAGCGCCCGGCGCAGCGTGGCGTACGCGGGCGGCGCCTGCCAGCCGAACTCGGCCACGAAACGCGGGACGTCGAGCCGGTAGTCGGCGTAGTCGGCGCGGTTCCACACCTCCCAGGAGTGGTGGGTGCCGTGCGCCGGGTCGTTGGGGTGGCGCAGCCAGGACCCGGACCAGGGGCTGCCCGCCGTGTACGGCCGGGTCGGGTCCGACTCCGCCACGACGCGCGGCAGTACGCCCAGGTAGTACCCCTCGCCCCAGGAGTCCCCGGCCAGCCCCGGCTCCCAGTCCCAGTCCCGGAACCCCCACAGGTTCTCGTTGTTGCCGTTCCACAGCACCAGCGAGGGATGCGGCATCAGCCGTACGACGTTCTCCCGGGCCTCCGCCTCCACCTCCCCGCGCAGCGGCTGCTCCTCGGGGTAGGCGGCGCAGGCGAAGGGGAAGTCCTGCCAGACCAGCAGCCCCAACTCGTCGCAGGCGTCGTAGAAGTCCTCGCTCTCGTAGATCCCTCCGCCCCAGACGCGGACCAGGTCCACGCCCGCGCCGGCCGCCTGCTCCAGCCGCCGCCGGTAGCGCTCACGGGTGATCCGGGACGGGAAGACGTCGTCCGGGATCCAGTTGACGCCCCGCGCGAACAGCCGCTCCCCGTTGACGACCAGGGTGAACCCGGTGCCGTGGGCGTCGGCCGAGGTGTCCAGCCCCACCGTCCGGAACCCGATCCGGCGCCGCCACGAGTCCAGCGCGTCCTCGCCGTGCAGCAGCGTCAACTCGACGTCGTACAGCGGCTGTTCGCCGTACCCCCGGGGCCACCACAGCCGTACGTCCGGCACCCGCAGCCGTACGGTCCCCTCCGTGCCGTCGAGCTCCGCGCGGGCGCGTACGCCGCCGACGCTCGCCTCCACGGCGAGCGGTGCCCCGTCCCGGGAACGCTCCACGTCGACGGCCAGCTCGACCTGTCCCACGCCGTCCTCGACGGTCACCAGCGGGCGCACCCGGGATATCCGGGCCGTCGACCAGTGCTCCAGCCGCACCGGCCGCCAGATCCCGGCCGTCACCAGCGTCGGCCCCCAGTCCCAGCCGAACGAGCAGGCCATCTTGCGCACGTACTGGTACGGCTCGGCATACGCCCCCGGCCGGTCGCCCAGCGTGCCGCGCACCGCCTCGGCCTCGGCGTAGGCGGACGCGAACCGCACGGTGAGCCGCCCGCTCAGCCCCGTCACGTCGAAACGGTACGAGCGGTGCATGTTCCGCGTCCGGCCCAGCGTCCGGCCGTCGAGCAGGACCTCGGCGACGGTGTCGAGACCGTCGAAGACCAGATCCGTCCGCTCGTGCGCGCCCGCTCCGGCGGTCAGTTCCGTCTCGTACGTCCAGTCCCGCCGGCCCACCCACGCCACCTCGGTCTCGTTCCGGCCGAGGAACGGATCGGGGATCAGCCCGGCCGCCAGCAGATCGGTGTGCACGCACCCCGGCACCGAGGCGGGGAGCACGTCCCCCGTGCCGTCCGGGTGTCGCAGGGTCCATCCCTCGGTGAGCGGTGTGACCTGACGCATGCACACTCCCTGAACCGGTCGAGCCCTGTCGGGGCGCCCTTTTGGCATCGATGTCCTAATAGAGACTTTACCGGTTCAGTAAGTGGCTGCCAGAGTGCCGAACCAGCCAACCCACTCGTGCTCGTCCGCCCCGTGAACGGAGCTGGTGCACATGAACCGCCGCAAGGTACTCGCCGGATCGATCGCCGTCCTCGCCCTGCTGGCCTCCGCCTGCACGGGCACGGGAGGCTCCTCGAAGGGCGCGGACGCCAAGGCCCCCGACGACCCGTCCGAGGTCAAGGGCTCCCTCACGGTCCTCACCCACCGGACCGACCTGGTGCAGGACGGGACGATGAAGAAGTACGCGGCCGAGTTCAACAAGACCTACCCCGGAGTGAAGGTCGAGTTCGACGGCCTCACCGACTACGAGGGTGAGGTCAAGATCCGTATGAACACGGAGAACTACGGCGACGTCCTCATGATCCCGGCGGTCATCGAGAAGAAGGACTACCCGAAGTTCTTCGCCTCCCTCGGCACCGAGGCGGAACGCGCCGCCAAGTACCGCTTCACCGACTACTCCACCGTCGACGGCAAGGTCTACGGCCAGAGCCCCCTCGGGGTCGTCCCCGGCTTCGTCTACAACAAGAAGGTGTGGAACGAGGCCGGCGTCACCGACTGGCCCACCACCCCGGCCGAGTTCCTCGACGACCTGAAGGCGATCAAGTCGAAGACCGACGCGGTGCCCTACTACACCAACTTCAAGGACATGTGGCCGCTGACCCAGTGGACCAACGTCAACGGCTCCGTCAGCTGCGACACCGGGGCCACCACGAAGCTCGCCGAGGGGGACCCCTGGGCCGAGGGCGCCGACCTGCGCGTGGGCGACACCCTGCTCCACGACATCGTCAGCGGCGGACTCGTGGAGAAGGACCCGACCACCACCAACTGGGAGGCGTCCAAACCCAAGCTGGCCAAGGGCGAGATCGCCACCATGTGGCTCGGCTCCTGGGCCGTCATCCAGATGCGGGACGCCGCGAAGCAGGCCGGCACCGACCCCGCCGACATCGGCTTCATGCCCTTCCCCGCCCAGCGGGACGGCGCCTTCTGCGCGGTGACCTCCCCGGACTACCAGCAGGCCGTCAACGTCAACTCCGACCACAAGGAAGCCGCCCGCGCCTGGATCGACTGGTTCACCGACAAGTCCGGCTACGCGGCGGCCAACCTCGCCCTGTCCCCGCTGAAGGACGCACCGCTGCCCGACATCCTCAAGCCGTACGAGGAGCAGGGCGTCAAGCTCATCGACCTCGACGACACCAAGGGCGGTGAGGTGAAGACCATCGACAACCAGTCCGAGGTCGGCATCTACAAGCCCGACTACCGCCAGGAACTCGTCGACCTCGCCCGCGGCGCACGCGAGGGCAGCCTGGACGACCTCCTCGGCGACCTCGGCGAGCGGTGGGCCGAGGCGCGGAACTCGCTGGGGTCCTGATGACGGACACCACCCGCAAGGCGGCGCGGCCGGTGGCCCCGGCCGCGCCCGCCGGGCCGAAGCGGGCGGCACCCACCCCGCGCCGCACCCGGCTGACCCGCCGCCTCACCCCGTGGCTCTTCCTGACCGCCCCGCTGGCCCTGCTCCTGACCTTCACCTACGCGCCGATCGCCAACATGCTCGCGTACAGCTTCACCGACTGGGACGGCGTCAGCCCGGAGCTGAACTGGACCGGCACCGAGAACTACACCGAACTCCTCACCCGCTCCGAGCTGTTCGAGGTCTTCTTCGTCAGCGGCTACTACCTCGTCGCGTCCGTGGTGCAGATCGTCCTCGCCCTCTACTTCGCCACGGTCCTCAGCTTCAACGTCCGCTTCCGGAACTTCTTCAAGGGCGTGCTGTTCTTCCCGTACCTGATCAACGGGGTGGCGATCGGCTTCGTCTTCCTCTACTTCTTCCAGGACGGCGGCACCCTCGACTCCGTACTGCGCCTGCTCGGCGTCGAGACCGACCACGCCTGGCTGGGCACGCCGTTCTCCGCGAACACCTCGCTCGCCGGCGTCTCCGTCTGGCGCTACCTGGGCCTGAACTTCGTGCTGTTCCTCGGCGCCATCCAGTCCATCCCGGGCGAGCTGTACGAGGCGGCCGAGATCGACGGCGCGAGCCGCTGGCAGCAGTTCCAGCACATCATCGCGCCCGGCATCAAGCCCATCCTGGGCCTCAGCGTCATCCTCTCCGTCTCCGGCTCGCTCTCGGTCTTCGAGATCCCGTACATCATGACCGGCGGCGCCACCGGCACCGAGACGTTCGTGATCCAGACCGTGAAGCTGGCCTTCCAGTTCAACAAGACGGGCCTCGCCTCGGCCGCCGCCGTCGTCCTGCTGCTGATCGTCCTGGCGGTCACCTGGGTGCAGCGGCGCATCGTCCCCGACGAGAAGGTGGACCTCGTATGACCCGTCGCACCGTGGCCCGCACGCTGGTGTACCTGTCGCTGGTCCTCGCGACACTGGTCGTGCTGCTGCCGCTCACCGTGGTCCTCCTGACCTCGCTGAAGTCCTCGGAGGAGATGGCGGACGGCAGCGGGGCGCTCGCCCTCCCCGACGACCCGCTGAACTTCGACAACTACGTGACCGCGTTCCGGGACGGCCAGATGCTGTCCGCGTTCGGCAACACGGCGGTCGTCCTGGTCGTCGCCGTCGGCGGCACGATCCTCATCGGCTCGATGACGGCGTACGCGATCGACCGCTTCCACTTCCGTTTCAGGAAGCTGGTCGTCGCCCTGTTCCTGCTCGCCGCGCTGGTCCCCGGGGTGACCACCCAGGTGGCGACCTTCCAGATCGTCAACAGCTTCGGCATGTTCGACAGCCTGTGGGCGCCGATCGCGCTCTACATGGGCACGGACATCGTGTCGATCTACATCTTCCTGCAGTTCATCCGCTCCATCCCCGTCTCCCTGGACGAGGCGGCCCGCCTGGACGGGGCGGGCGCCTTCACGGTCTACCGCAAGGTGATCCTCCCGCTGCTCAAACCGGCGATCGCGACGGTGGTGATCGTGAAGGGGATCAACGTCTACAACGACTTCTACATCCCCTTCCTCTACATGCCCTCCGAGGACCTCGGCGTGATCTCGACGTCCCTGTTCCGCTTCAAGGGCCCCTTCGGCGCGCACTGGGAGACCATCTCGGCGGGCGCGGTCCTGGTCATCCTCCCCACCCTGCTCGTCTTCCTCTTCCTCCAGCGCTTCATCTACAACGGGTTCATGAGGGGGGCGACGAAGTAGGGAGCCCGTTCGGCGGGAGCGGCTGCTCGTCGGCGGGGGCCGGGGGCAGGCGCAGGGCCAGCAGGGCCACGTCGTCGTCGTTGTCCACGGTCAGCTGGTCGGCGAGCAGCGCGTCGCAGAAGGCCTCCAGCGGGTGCCCGGCGGAAGCCGAGGCGTGCAGCCGCAGCCGCTCCAGGCCGACGGTGAGGTCCTCCTCGCGGCGCTCCACCAGCCCGTCGGTGTACAGCAGCAGGGTCGAGCCGGGCAGCAGCGGCTGTACGGCGCTGGCGTACTCGGGCTGTGGATCGAGCCCGAGCATCGGGGAACGGGCCGAGGTCAGGAAGCGCGCGGTGCCGTCCGCCTCGACCAGCAGCGGCGGCGGGTGCCCCGCCACGGAGTAGTTGAGCTGGAAACGGCCGGGGGACGGGCGTTCGACCCGGGCCAGGACGCAGGTGGCGGTGCACTCCAGGTAGAGGGTCTGCAGGGAGACGTCCAGCCGGCGCAGGATCGTGCCGGTCGGTTCCTGGCGGTCCAGGGTGAGCCCGCGGAGCATGTTGCGCACCTGGCTCATGGTGACGGCGGCGGGCAGGTCGTGGCCGGAGACGTCGCCGATGGTGAGGACGGTGGCGCCGTCGCGCAGCACGAACGAGTCGTACCAGTCGCCGCCGACCTCGGCGGCCGCGGTGCTGGGCCGGTAGCGGACGGCGAGGTCGAGGCCGGGCACGTCCGGGGGATCGGTGAGCAGGCTGCGCTGGAGGGCCAGCGCCACCTGCCGGGTGCGCTGGTACTCCAGGGCGTTGCTGAGGGGTGTGTGGGCCCGTTCCAGGAGCGTCCGCAGCAGGTCGATCTCGGCCTGGCCGAGGGACGGGCGGCCACCGCTGACGGACGCGGTGACCAGGGCGGCGGTGGTGCCGTCGACGACGACGGGGAGCAGGACGACGCTGTTCGTCCCGGGGGCCAGCCACGATTCGGCCTCGGGCGGGCGGAGGTCGGGCGGGGGCTCACCGGGCGGGAAGACCGCGTGAAGGGGGCTGCGCCCGTCGGCGGTGCGGGCGAGCGGACTGCCGGACCGCAGGTGCTCCTTGTGGGGCGGAGGCAGGTCCGGCAGCCCCGGGCGAGTGACGGCGGCGACCCGTTCGGCGGTGAGCGGGGTGCCGGGCGGGCGGTGCAGGGCGTGCGGCAGGAGGTAGACGGTGCAGTAGTCGGCGATGTCGGGCACGATCACACCGGCGAGGGCGGCGAGCATCTCCTTCAGCCGTACGATGCCGGCCGTGGCGGTGGTGGCCCGCGCCAGCAGCTCCTCACGGCGGGTCTCCTGCCACTCCTGCTCGACGTCCGCGCAGGTGCCCATCCACTCGACCACGGTGTCCCCGTCGCGCACCGGTGCGGCGTCGACGGCGAAGTGACGGTAGCCGCCGGTGGCCAGCCGCAGCCGGTAGGTGTGGGTCCAGCGGGGCGCCTGCTCGTCCAGTGCCCGCTGCCACGACTCGACGGCGGCGGCGCGGTCGTCGGGGTGGACGGCGTCGATCCATCCGTCGCCGCGGAACTCCTCCCAGCTCTGCCCGGTCACCCGCTGCCAGCCGGGACTCGGTTCGGTCACCCCGCCCTTGGGGCCGGTCACCCACACGATCTGGGATCCGGCGTTCACCAGACTGCGGTAGCGCTGCAGCGCGCGGCGGCGCTCCTCGGACAGGACGCGGATCCGTTTCGCGGCGGTCACCTGCTCGGTGACCTCCACGATCACGCCGAGCACGCCGTGTCGGCCGTCGCTCATCGTGGCGTGGGAGATGCTGAACGTGAAGTAGCGGGTTCCGCCGTCCACCGGGCCGGGGTAGGCCAGGTCGATGGGCATGGCGGTGAGCACCTCGGCCGTGCCCGTGGCGAAGACCCGGTCGAAGATGTCGAAGTAGCCGGACTGCTCGAGGTCGGGAAAGGCATCGCGGATGGTCCGGCCCAGCGGACGGTCGCCGAAGGTCTCGCGGTAGATCTGGTTGGTGTACGCGAGCCGGTGCTCCGGCCCCCGCGTGAACACGACGCCGATCGGAGCAGGGTCGAACATTTCGAGCCGCATGAGGCCTTCACCTGCCCGGTCCCGGGAGCGAACGTAGTGGGCGACGTGTGCCCAGTACCCCGCTCCCGGGTTCCGATGCGCGTGAGGCGCGTACGCGGTGGGTCAGCGCGCGGTCTGCGTGTGGACGTACTCCACGAGACGGGTCAGGGCGTCCGGGTCGGTGGACGGCATGACGCCGTGGCCGAGGTTGAAGACGTGGCCCTCCAGGCCGGCGGCCGTGTCCAGGACCTCCCGCGCCTTCGTCTCGACGGCCTCCCGGCCGGCGAACAGCACGGTCGGGTCCAGGTTGCCCTGGAGCGCCTTGCCGGGGCCGACGCGGCGGGCGGCCTCGTCCAGCGGGACGCGCCAGTCGACGCCCACGACGTCCGCGCCGGCCTCGCCCATCAGGCCGAGGAGCTCACCGGTGCCGACGCCGAAGTGGATGCGCGGGACGCCGTGACCGGCGACCTTGCGGAACACCTTCGCCGAGGCGGGCAGCACCGAGCGCCGGTAGTCGGCCGGGGCGAGCGCGCCGGCCCAGGAGTCGAAGAGCTGGACGGCCGAGGCGCCGGCCGCGATCTGCACCTCGAGGAACGCGGCCGTGATGTCGGCGAGGCGGTCGAGCAGGTCGGCCCAGAGCTCCGGGTCGCCGTACATCATCGCCTTGGCGTTCTCGTACGTGCGGGACGGGCCGCCCTCGACGAGGTAGCTCGCGAGGGTGAACGGGGCGCCCGCGAAACCGATCAGCGGGGTGGACCCGAGTTCGCGGGTCAGCATGCCGATCGCCTCGGTGACGTAGGAGACGTCCTCGGGGGTGAGGTCGCGCAGCCGGGCGAGGTCGGCACGGGTGCGCACGGGCTGCTCGACGACCGGGCCGATGCCGGGCTTGATGTCGAGGTCGATGCCGATGGCCTTGAGGGGGACGACGATGTCGCTGAAGTAGATCGCCGCGTCGACGTGGTGGCGGCGCACCGGCTGGAGCGTGATCTCGGTGACCAGGTCGGGGCGCATGCAGGAGTCGAGCATCCCGATGCCCTCGCGGACCTTGCGGTACTCCGGCAGTGAGCGCCCGGCCTGCCGCATGAACCACACCGGCGTGTGCGGCACGGGCTCGCGGCGGCACGCCTTGAGGAAGGCCGATTCCTGGACTGCGTCGTTCCTGACGGGATCGGGGGTCGAGGTCGGCGTCTGGCCCGTCGGGCTCGCGTTGGCACTCACACGGCAAGTCTCGCACGACCCTCCGGCGCGCCCGGACCCCAGGGCCCGCCGGGCGGGATCCGGACACCGCCGGGCGGCGCGGGTGTCTCTCCCTGCGCCGGGGGCCCGTTCCGCTTAATCTTCCCCGCATGGCTGCGGCTCAGGGACGACTGTCGGACGGCGCTGGCGGAATGGACGAGCGGAAGGAGACCGGAGGGGACCCCGGACAGGGGGGTGCGGGAGGTGCGCCCCCGCCGCCCTTCCGGGCCGCTGTCGAGGCGCTGCGCGGCGCGCGGCTGCGGCCGCAGATCGAGGTGGATTCCGCGCCCGCTCCGAAGCGGCTCGCCCCGTACGCGTACGCGCTGGAGGCGACGGTCGTCGACGGCGAGCAGGACCTGGCCGACGGCCGGCTGGTGCTGCTGCACGACCCGGCCGGACACGACGCCTGGCGGGGCGCCTTCCGCCTGGTGACGCTGGTGCGCGCGGAGCTGGAGCCGGAGATGGCGGCGGATCCGCTGCTGCCGGACGTGTGCTGGTCCTGGCTGACCGGTGCGCTGGCGGCGCGCGGACTGACGTGCGGTGAGCCGAGCGGCACGGTGACGCGTGCGAGTTCCCACTACTTCGGCGGCCTGTCCGCGCGGCCCGCCGCCTCGCAGATCGAGATCCGGGCCTCCTGGACGCCCCGGGAGGGCCTGGGCGGGGTTCCGGACGCGGCCGCCCACCTGGTCGCGTGGTCCGATCTGCTGGCGCAGGTCGCGGGGCTGCCGCCGGCCGCTCCGGGGGACGCGTCCGTGGTGACGCTGCCGCAGCGGAGGGGACCGCAGTCGCGCTGAGCTCCCCGCTGGGCGCTCCCGGCAGCCGTCAGCGTCCATCTCTTTGTCGACACGGCCACTTTCGGAAGCTTTGCGACGCGGATCGAAACCGTTCGATCTTCGAATGATCGCTCGTGCGTCCGAATTGCTCGGATTGTTACTCATCCCTTCGTGATCATTCGTTAAAGGACACCAGGTTTATTGCCGAAGACGACTGTGACCTTGAAAGCACGGTTCGTCCCGGCTCCACCCCCCACGAGCCGCCCCCGTCCCGCACCCCAGGAGGCCTGGTGTCCGTTCTCCTCGAGCAGCCCGCAAGCCTGGTCGCCTACCGCCCGAACAAGCCGACCGCCATGGTGGTCGTGGCCGACCCGCGCGTCCGTTCCACCGTCACCCGCCATCTGTGGGCGCTCGGTGTGCGCGATGTCATCGAGGCCTCGTCCGTCGCGGAGGCTCGTCCCCGCATCGGCAACCCCCGCGACATCTGCGTCGCCGAAGTCCACCTGCCGGATGGTTCCGGCCTCACCCTCCTCTCGGAGACCCGCGCGGCGGGCTGGCCCAACGGCCTCGCCCTCTCCGCCGCCGACGACATCGGCGCCGTGCGCAACGCCCTCGCCGGCGGAGTGAAGGGATACGTCGTCACCGGCACCCGCACCAACCTCGGGCTCCCCACCCGTCCCGGTGCGGCCCCCATCGGCGCCGCCGCCCGCCTGCACCGCCGCCCCCCGGGTGCCCCGAGCCACCCGGGCGGCTACCGGGAGCTGTCCGGCCGCGAGGTCGAGGTGCTGCGACTGGTGGCGGAGGGCCAGTCGAACAAGGCGATCGGCGTGTCGATGGGCCTGTCCGCACTGACCGTCAAGAGCCACCTCGCCCGCATCGCCCGCAAGCTCGGCACGGGTGACCGCGCCGGCATGGTGGCGGTGGCCCTGCGCACCGGCATCATCCACTGACCGTTTCCGGCCACTTCTGACCACCTCACCCGTCCGGCCCTCCGCCCCACCCACGGGCTCGCGAACACCGCCTCTCACCCTCCCGACCGGAATACGACCCGCCGGCGCCCGTCACGGAACACAACCGTCGACGGGCGCCTTCGTGGCACGGATACCCTTGACAGGTGACCGACGCCCACGACACCGCAGCAGACCGTTCACTGCGCACCACCGGAGGCGCCCCTCCGGACGACGGCGGATCTTCTGTTACGGAGGCGCCGATCCCCTTGCTCGAACCGCGCGAGGGCATCCCTCCCGTGATCGCGGACGAGGCCGCCCTCGCCGAGGCGGTCGCCGCCTTCGCCGCGGGCAGCGGCCCCGTCGCCGTGGACGCCGAGCGCGCCTCCGGCTACCGCTACGGTCAGCGCGCCTACCTCGTCCAGCTGCGCCGCGAGGGCGCCGGGACCGCGCTGATCGACCCCGTCGCCTGTCCCGACCTGTCCGGGCTCGGCGAGGCGCTGTCCGGCGTCGAGTGGGTCCTGCACGCCGCCACCCAGGACCTGCCCTGCCTCCGCGAGATAGGCATGGTGCCCACCGTCCTCTTCGACACCGAGCTGGCCGGACGCCTCGCCGGGTTCCCCCGGGTCGGGCTCGGCGCGATGGTCGAGAACGTGCTCGGCTTCGTCCTGGAGAAGGGCCACTCCGCCGTCGACTGGTCCACCCGCCCGCTGCCCGAGCCCTGGCTGCGCTACGCCGCCCTCGACGTCGAGCTCCTGGTCGACCTGCGCGACGCGCTGGAGAAGGAGCTGGACCGGCAGGGCAAGCTGGACTGGGCCCGGCAGGAGTTCGACGCGATCGCCTCGGCCCCGCCGCCGGAGCCCCGCAAGGACCCCTGGCGGCGCACCTCCGGCATGCACAAGGTGCGCCGGCGCCGGCAGATGGCCGTCGTGCGGGAGCTGTGGCAGACCCGCGACCGGATCGCGCAGCGCCGGGACGTCTCCCCGGGCAAGGTGCTCTCGGACGCGGCGATCGTGGAGGCCGCGCTCGCCCTCCCGGCCAACCTCCACGCCCTCGCCGCGCTCAACGGGTTCGGGCAGCGCGTGGGGCGGCGCCAGCTGGAGCAGTGGCAGGCGGCCGTCGACCGGGCGAAGGCGCTGAGCGAGGCGCAACTGCCCCAGCCCGGCCAGCCGGTGACCGGCCCCCCGCCGCCGCGCGCGTGGGCCGACAAGGACCCGGCGGCCGCGGCACGGCTGTCCGCGGCCCGGGCGGGGATCAGCGAGCTCGCCGAGCGGCTGAACATGCCGCCGGAGAACCTGATCACGCCGGACACGGTGCGCAGGGTCTGCTGGGAGCCGCCGGCGGTGGTGCGCGCCGAGTCCGTCGGGGCGGCTCTCACCGAGCACGGGGCTCGCCCGTGGCAGGTGGAGCAGGTCACCCCGGTGCTGGTGGCGGCGCTGTCCGCGAAGGGGGCGTAGCGGGACCCCGCCGTTGTCCTGGAGGGGGCGTGGCGGGACCCGCCGCTGTCCCCGGAGGGAGCATGGCGGGACCCCGCCGCTATCCCCGGCCCGGCCGTGCCCGCCGTCCGAAGAGGACGCCGCGCGGCTCGGGCGGCGGCGGTGTGCCCGGGCGCAGCGGCCAGGCGAGCAGCATGCCGGCCACGAAACCGACGACGTGCGCCACGTACGCCACCGTCCCGGCGTCGGTGACGCCCTGGCCCGACGAGTACACCGCCTGGAGCACGAACCACAGGCCCAGCACGGTCCAGGCCGGCAGCCGCAGCGGCAGGAAGATCAGGAACGGCACCAGCACCCAGACGCGCGCCTTCGGATACAGCACCAGATAGGCGCCCAGCACCCCGGCGATCGCCCCGGAGGCGCCGATCAGGGGCTCGCCCGAGTCGGCGTTCAGCAGGGAGAAACCGTACGAGGCCGCGTAACCGCAGACGACGTAGAAGAGCAGGAAGCGGACGTGCCCCATCCGGTCCTCGACGTTGTTGCCGAAGATCCACAGGAACAGCATGTTGCCCAGCAGGTGCAGCCAGCCGCCGTGCAGGAACATCGCCGTCAGGACGCTCAGCTCCGGCGACTTGTCGTAGCCCGGCGCACCGATCACGCATCCCGGACCCTGCGGGCCCACGCCGGTGCCGCCCGTGGGCACCAGGTCCGGCATCCGGTGGTGGATCAGCTCCTGCGGCACCACCGCGTAGCGGTCCAGGAACGCCTGCAGGTGGCACAGGTCGGCCAGACTGCTCCCGCCGGTCAGTGAACCGACGACACCCGGCGTGAGGACGACGAAGACGACGATGTCGGCGGCGAGGAGCGCGTACGTCACCCAGGGGGTGCGCCGCGCGGGATTCACGTCATGGACGGGGATGACCACATCCCACGTGTGCCCGGGCGGCGGTCGGTGAATCCGCGGCGCCGCTGAACACCGCCGTCCGGCCGTGCGTATGACTCGTCGACCGTCCGCGGCCCGGGAAGGGGCCGCGGGGCCGACGTGGAGGAACAGGCGATGAACGACCGAGTGCCCACCGCGATGCACGCGCTGCCCGACGGCGAGGCCGAACTCACGCTCGTGGTGCGCCTCCCGTGGGAGGACGTCGCCCGGCTCGGCCAGGAGGCGGGGCGGCTCGCCTCGCAGATGCGGCGGCCGGTGACGCTGGACGAGGCGGTGAGCCATCGGCTGCGCTCGGTGCGGGGGGCCGCGCACGCGAAGCCTGCGGCGCAGGCGCCGGTACCCGCGCAGGACGCCGGTGCGTCGGTGGCGTCGTTGCCGTCACGGCCTCCGGCGGAGCAGGCGCGGCAAGTGATCGAGAGGATCAACGGGACCGCGTGAGGGCTTGCCGGACAGCGCCGTAGGGGTTCGGTTGCGTCGCGGGGTGCCGGCCGCATGGGGCTTGTCGCGCCCACGAGCCGCACACGGACTCAGCCCCGCGCCCCTGAAGGGGCGCTCAGCCTGCCCCTCTTCATACGGTCGCCCGGATTTTCGTCGCCGCCTTTCTGGCCGCCACCAGGACCGGGTCCCAGACCGGGGAGAACGGGGGCGCGTAGCCCAGGTCCAGGGTCGTCATCTGATCCACCGTCATGCCGGCGGTGAGGGCGACCGCCGCGATGTCGACGCGCTTGCCCGCGCCCTCGCGGCCGACGATCTGGACGCCGAGGAGCCGGCCCGTGCGGAGTTCGGCGAGCATCTTCACCGTCATGGGGGAGGCGTTCGGGTAATAACCCGCGCGGCTGGTCGACTCGATGGTGACCGACTCGAACCGCAGGCCCACGCGGTGGGCGTCCTTCTCCCGGAGCCCGGTGCGCGCGATCTCCAGGTCGCACACCTTGCTGACCGCCGTACCGACCACGCCCGGGAAGGTGGCGTAGCCGCCGCCGGCGCCCGCGCCGATGATCTGGCCGTGCTTGTTGGCGTGCGTGCCCAGCGGGATGTGCCGCTGCTGCCCGGAGACCAGGTCGAGGACCTCCACGCAGTCGCCGCCGGCCCAGATGTTCTCGTACCCGCGCACCCGCATCGACCGGTCGGTGAGCAGTCCGCCGTGTTCCCCCAGGGGAAGTCCGGCGGCCCGTGCCAGGGTCGTCTCCGGGCGCACCCCGATGCCGAGCACGACGACGTCCGCCGGGTACTCGGCGTCCTCGGTGGCGACCGCCCGCACCCCGCCGTCGTCCCCCGTGAGCAGCTCGGTGACCTCGGCGTCGTTCACCATGGTGATGCCCATGCCCTCCATGGCCTCGCGCACCAGGCGCCCCATGTCGGGGTCGAGGGTCGCCATCGGCTCCGCGCCGCGGTTGACGACCGTCACCTCGTAGCCGCGGTGGAGCATCGCCTCGGCCATCTCCACACCGATGTAACCCGCCCCGACGACCACCGCGCGGCGCCCGCGCGTGCGGGACAGCGTGTCGAGGAGGGCCTGCCCGTCGTCGAGGGTCTGCACGCCGTGCACCCCGGGGGCGTCCATGCCGGGCAGCTCCGGGCGGATCGGCCGCGCACCGGTCGCGATCACCAGTTTGTCGTACGACGTCCAGGACTCGGCGCCGGAGTCGACGTCCCGCGCGCGCACCCGCCCCCGGTCGAGGTCGAGTTCCGTGACCTCGGTGCGCAGCCGCAGGTCGATGTCCCGCGCGCGGTGCTCCTCGGCGGTGCGGGCGATCAGCCGGTCCCGGTCGGGGACGTCACCGCCCACCCAGTAGGGGATGCCGCACGCCGAGAAGGAGGTGAAGTGGCCGCGTTCGAACGCCACGATCTCCAGCTCGTCCGGACCCCTCAGCCGGCGGGCCTGTGACGCCGCGGACATCCCCGCGGCGTCACCGCCGATCACCACCAGGCGTTCCCTCGTACCGCGCGCATCGCTCATGGTCATGTGAACACGCTACGGGGGCAGGGGATTTCAGGACCGCCCGAGGGCCCCTCAGCCCTCCCCGTCCCCGTCGGACGCCGGGCGGGGCGCCGACGACGGCACCGGCCGGGCCACCGGCAGCGGGCCGAGGGCGGTCGTCACGGGCGCCGGCTCCGGCCGCCGCGGCAGCCGGGGGCGTACGACCTTCCGCCACAGCAGGACGAGCAGCGCCGCCACCGCCGCGAACGGCAGCACCGCGCCGAACGCCACCGCCAGCCAGCGCAGCATCGTCACGAACGCGTCCCAGCCGCCCGCGAGGGCGTCCGTGAACCCCGGATCGTCGTCCTTCGCCGTCTCCTCCACCGGAGTCTCGGACAGGGACAGGGTGATGGTGGCCAGGCTCGTGCGGTCCTTCAGGGACGCCTGCTGGGCGAGCAGGGCCTCCAGGTCGGCCTGGCGGCTGCTCAGCTCACCCTCCAGGGTGACCACGTCACTGAGCTTGGTCGCCCGGTCCATCAGCTCGCGGATGCGGGCCACGCTGGCCCGCTGGGTCGTGATCCGGCTCTCCACGTCGACCACCTGGTCGGTGACGTCCTGCGCCTTGGCGCTGCGTTCGAGGAGCTTGCCGGTGCCCTCCAGATCGGCGAGGACCTCGTCGTACTTCTCCACGGGCACGCGCAGCACCACGCGCGTGTGCTCGTGGCCCTCCTCGTCCCGGTCGGTGGTCTCGTCGCCGATGTAGCCGCCCGCGGTCTCGGTCGTCGTCCGGGCCTCGTCCAGCGCCTTCGGGACGTCCTCGACCCGCACGGTCAGGGAGGCGGTGCGGATGATGTGGTTCGCGGTGGCCTTCGGCGGCGCGGTCGCCCTCGCGTCGTTCGCCGCGCCGCCGGGGGCGCCCTGCTTCGCGTCCTCCTGCGCGGCCTGCCCTTCGGCGGGCGCGACGGCGGCCTTGTCGGCGGCCCCGGACCCGGCGGAGTCGTCGCTCGCGCCGCTGCACCCGCTGACGGCGAGGGCCGCCGCCAGCAGGACCCCGGCCAGGGCGTGGGCGGGACGTACGGATCGTCGTATGCGCATAAGGGGCTCCCCCGGTGTCGTGACGACTGACGATCCTTCGACGCGGCAGGGGTGCGGAACGTTGGCGCCGGACGGTCCCGATGCGGTCACGGTAGGGACTCGGCGGGGCCACATGGCCCTGGCGGGACCGCCGGGGGCGTTTGAGAGGGTGGAGTCATGAGCGGATCACATGCGGGCTCCGGGCAGCACGTCGTCGTCGTCGGAGCGGGAATCGCCGGGCTGGCCGCCGCGTACCGGCTGCGGGAACACGGGGCGCGGGTCACCGTGCTGGAGGCCTCGGACCGGGTCGGCGGCAAGCTGCTGCCGGGAGAGATCGCGGGCGTGCGCGTCGACCTCGGCGCCGAGTCGTTGCTGGCCCGCCGCCCCGAGGCGGTGGGCCTCGCCCGTGCGGTGGGCCTCGCCGACCGGCTCCAGCCGCCGGCCACCGCCACGGCCTCGCTGTGGACCCGGGGCGCCCTGCACCCCATGCCCAAGGGCCACGTCATGGGCGTGCCCGGCACCGCCGAAGCCCTCGCCGGCGTCCTCTCCGACGAGGGGCTGGCCAGGATCGAGCGCGACGCCGACCTGCCCCGCACCGAGGTCGGCGACGACGTGGCCGTCGGTGAGTACGTGGCGGCGCGCGTCGGCCGCGAGGTCGTCGACCGCCTGGTGGAGCCCCTGCTCGGCGGGGTGTACGCGGGCGACGCGTACCGCATCTCGATGCGCTCGGCGGTCCCGCAGCTCTTCGAGGCCGCCCGCACCCACACCTCCCTCACCGAGGCGGTCCGGGGGATCCAGGCCAGGTCCGCCGCCGCGCCGCAGCCGGGCCCCGTCTTCACGGGCATCGCGGGCGGCGTGGGCACCCTCCCGCTCGCGGTCGCCGACGCGCTGCGGGCGGGCGGCGCGGAGATCCTCACCGGCACGCCGGTCACGGAGCTGCGCCGGGAACCGCGGGACGGCTGGCGGATCGTCGCCGGGGACCGCGCCCTGCACGCCGACGCGGTCGTCGTCGCCGTCCCCGCCCCGGCCGCCGCCGGTCTGCTGCGCGCCGAGGCGCCCGGTGCCGCCGCCGAGCTCGCCGGCGTCGAGTACGCCTCCATGGCGCTGATCACCCTCGCCTACCGCCGCGCGGAGACCGGTCTGCCCGAGGGCAGCGGATTCCTCGTGCCGCCCGTCGACGGCCGCACCATCAAGGCGTCCACCTTCGCCTCCGCCAAATGGGGCTGGATCGCCGAGGAGAACCCGGACCTGGTCGTCCTGCGCGCCTCCGTGGGCCGCCACGGCGAGACGGAGATCCTCGACCGCGACGACGCCGGCCTCGTGGAGGTCTCCCGGCACGACCTGAAGGCCGCCGTCGGCCTGGACGCCACCCCGGTCGCCACCCGCGTCACCCGCTGGGGGGACGGCCTGCCCCAGTACCCCGTCGGCCACCACGCGCGCGTGGCCCGCGTCCGCGAGCACCTCGCGGGCCTCGCCGGGCTCGCCGTGTGCGGCGCGGCCTACGACGGCGTCGGCGTCCCCGCGTGCATCGCGAGCGCGTACGCCGCCGCCGACCAGATCCACGGTGACCTGCGCGCTGTGCAGCAGCTCACCGCCCACCCGGTGCAGAGCCTCCACGGAGGAGCAGGAGAATAAGGGACATGAGTGACGACGCCACCACCCCCGCCCCCGACCGGATCCCGAACAAGGGCAAGCTGGCCAAGGACCTCAACGAGGTCATCCGCTACACCCTCTGGTCCGTCTTCAAACTGAAGGACGTCCTGCCGGAGGACCGCGCCGGATACGCCGACGAGGTCCAGGAACTGTTCGACCAGCTCGCCGCCAAGGACGTCACGATCCGCGGCACCTACGACCTGTCGGGCCTGCGCGCGGACGCCGACCTCATGATCTGGTGGCACGCCGAGACCGCCGACCAGCTCCAGGACGCCTACAACCTGTTCCGCCGCACCAGGCTGGGCCGCGCCCTCGAGCCGGTCTGGTCGAACATGGCGCTGCACCGGCCCGCCGAGTTCAACCGGTCGCACATCCCGGCGTTCCTCGCCGACGAGACGCCCCGCGACTACGTGAGCGTCTACCCCTTCGTGCGCTCCTACGACTGGTACCTGCTGCCCGACGAGGACCGCCGGCGCATGCTCGCCGACCACGGCAAGATGGCCCGCGGCTACCCCGACGTGCGCGCCAACACGGTCGCCTCGTTCTCGCTCGGCGACTACGAGTGGATCCTCGCCTTCGAGGCCGACGAACTGCACCGGATCGTCGACCTCATGCGCCACCTGCGCGGCTCGGAGGCCCGGATGCACGTCCGCGAGGAGGTCCCGTTCTTCACGGGCCGCCGCAAGGACGTCGCGGAACTGGTCGCGGGCCTGGCCTGATCAGACGGCGGGCCGGGCCGCAGCGGCCCGCCGGTCCGCCGAAGCCGGCTGCGGCTCGGGTTCCGGGTGCGGCGCGCAGGAGGCGCGCCGCCCCGGAACCCGGCCGTCCAGCAGATACGCCTCCAGGTGGCCGTGCACACAGGCGTTGGCCCCGCCCGCGAGGCCGTGGCTGCCGGCGTCCCGCTCGGTCACCAGCGCCGACCCCGCCAGCCGCCGGTGCAGCTCCAGGGCACCGTCGTACGGGGCGGCCGCGTCCCGCTCCGCCGCCAGGATCAGCGTCGGCGGCAGCGCACCGCTGCCCGCGCGCACGTCCAGCGGCCGCTGCCGGGGCGCCCGCCAGTAGGCGCACGGCAGGTTGGTCCACACATTGCCCCAGGTCTCGAAGGGCGCCCGGCGCGCGAGCCGGGTGTTGTCCCGGTCCCACACCGCCCAGTCCGTCGGCCAGGGCGCGTCGTTGCACTCCACGGCGAGGTACACCGCCCGCGCGTTCTCCGCCTCCGCCGCCGCCTCCGGATACTCCTGGGCCTGCTCGACCAGCGGGGCGGGATCGCCCTTCAGGTACGCCGACAGCGCGTGCGCCCGGTGCGGCCAGTGGTCGTCGTAGTACCCGGCCTTCAGGAACGCCGCCTGCAACTGTCCGGGCCCGACCTTCCCGCCCGCCGGCTCCTTCGCCAGCCGCGCACGGGCCCTGTCGTAACTGTCCTGCACCTCGCGCGCCGTGTTCCCCAGCCCGTACACGGCGTCGTGCCGGGCGGCCCAGGCCCGGAAGTCCGCCCAGCGGTCCTCGAACGCCGCCGACTGGTCCAGGTTGTTGCGGTACCAGATCCGCTCCGGGTCCGGGTTCACCGCCGAGTCGAACACCATCCGCCGCACGTGCGAGGGGAACAGCGTGGCGTACAGCGCCCCGAAGTACGTGCCGTACGACGATCCGAGGAACGTCAGCCGGTTCTCGCCGAGCGCGGCGCGCAGGACGTCCAGGTCACGGGCGTTGTTGAGCGAGTTGTAGTGCCGCAGCGCGTCGCCGGTCCGCTCGGCGCAGCCCCGCGCGTACGCCTCGGCCCGCGCGACGCGCTCCCGCTTGTACGCCGCCGAGGGGTGGACGGGTGCCGTCGAGGGGCCCTCGAAGAACGTCCCCGGGTCCGTGCAGGACAGCGGTGCCGAACGGCCCACCCCGCGCGGGGCGTAGCCGACGAGGTCGTACGCCGCCGCGACGCGCTTCCACTCGGGCAGCACGCCCATCATGGGGAAGTACATGCCGGTGGCGCCCGGCCCGCCCGGGTTGTGGACCAGGGATCCCTGCCGGGGCACCGCGCGCCCGCTGCCGCCGGGGTCCTTCCCGGTGGCCCGGACGCGGCTGACGGTGAGTGAGATCTGCTCGCCGTCGGGGCGGGCGTAGTCGAGCGGGACGCGCAGCGTGCCGCACCGGACGGTGCCCGGCAGCTCCTGCCCGGCGGGGCACGGGCCGAAGTCGATGCCCTCGGCCGCGGCCCGCGCGGCGGCCGTCGCGGTGCCGCGCAGCTCGGCGGTGGGGGTTCCCGCGCCGGCCGGGGCGGCGGCCAGGGTGGTGAGCAGCAAGGACCCGGCGGCCACATGGACGGCGGCGGCAGTTCTCATCGACGATCCCTTCGGTGCACGATGGCGACAAAAGGGATGTTTCGTACGTCGGTGGGGTGAGGCAAGCACCGCACGCCGGGGTGTCGGCGTCAATGCCCCCGAGGAGGCACCCGGTGTGCGAAGGCCGCGCGCAGTTCCGGCTCGCCCACCGCGCGGATGCCGTGCACCGCGACGGACGTGAGATACGAGCGGTCGTCATCGGCGTCGCCGGCGCCGCGGGGCAGGGCACCCAGCAGACGCTGACCGGCCGGGGAGGCCCAGGGCGAGTACGGGTGGACCTCGAACCGTGTGATGGCCAGACAGCCCAGCACGAGGACCAACGGCAGCGCGAACCACAGCGCGACGAGAAGGCGCGGCATGTCCGACGGGACGGGCATGAGCAGGGCGACCGTCCCCAGCCCGGCCACGGCCGGCACGGCGAGCCGCACCTGCCGCACCGCCTCGGCGACGGTCGTCCCGGCGCCGTCGGGCACCGCAAGGCCGGCACTGACCAGCCGCTCGGCGATCCCGCGCACGGCGTCCGCGGTCGCCGCGGCGGCCCGCACCGGCGCGATCGGCGACTGCCCCTGAGGCCCTATCGCCCCTATCACCGACCGCTCCATCTCGTCCCGCCCGCACGGATCGACGACCGTGGCCCAGCCGGTGTGCGCCAGCAGCAGCCGCCGCTGACGGGCCATCGCGACGAGCGTGAGGTCGGCGACCCGCCCGGGACCACCGGACAGGAACGCGGCCTCGTACAGCGTCAGATCGCGCCCCGTCCCCGCGTCGGAGTCGACCGCGGCGGCACCGCGCACGGCGGCCAGGCACAGCCGCAGGCACGCCGTACCGGCGACGGCCCAGGCCAGGAGCAGAAGAGGGACCCAGAACATGAAATGTTTGTAAGCGCGCGGTCGCGACAACACCATGCCCTGTTCACGATCCGGGACGGAGTGTTGTCCGTATGTGACGTTCCGCTCGGATTGCCGGGCGCTGGCGGTCAACGCCGCAGCAGCACCCGCCGGGTGGCCCGCGCCAGCCGCACCGCCGGCCTGTGCGACCGCGGCCTCGACCCCGACCGCTCCAGCCACCACTCCCGCAGGGCACGCCGCACCGACGCGTCCTCGGGCCGCCCGGCCAGCACGTGCTCGGCGAAGTCCAGCGCGTCCCGCCGGTAGCCGCCGGTCATCGGCTGCGTCTGCGCGTACGCGAGGAAGGCGGCCCGGTAACCGCTCCCGAGGATCACCGGCAGCTCGGGCGCGACCTTGGCGACGACGTCGGCCCGCTTGGCGGCGAGCGCCCGCGCCTGCACCCCCATCCGCACCCGGTCGAACCCCTCCGGTACGGGCGTCCCGGCGACCAGCGCGGACAGCACCGCGGTCTGCGCGAGCGCGAGCCGCTCCCGGGCGGCCTCGAGGGAGCCCTGCCGCGGCTCGGGCCGGACACCCGCGACCGCCGCCGCGCCCGCGCCCGCTTCCCGTCGCCCCGCCCCCTCCTCGACCGCCCGCCGGATCGCACCCAACTCCCGCTCCATCTCCTCCGCTTCCGGGAAGTTCTCGTCCCGCTCCAGCAGGACGCCGGGAGGGGAGACGCGGGAGGCGAGGTCGGTGAGGACCGCGAGCACGGGCTCCGGAACAGGGTGCGCGTGGCTGTCGTGCCACACGCCGTCCCGCTCGAACCCGCCCGCGACATGGACGTACGCGATGGCCTCCAAGGGCAGTCCGGCGAGCGCCTCGGCCGGGTCCTCGCCCCGGTTGACGTGGTTGGTGTGCAGGTTGGCGACGTCGATGAGGAGCCGTACGCCGGTCCGGTCGGCCAGCTCGTACAGGAACTGCCCCTCGGTCATCTCCTCGCCGGGCCACGAGAACAGCGCGGCGATGTTCTCCACGGCGAGCGGCACGGGCAGCGCGTCCTGCGCGATACGGACGTTCTCGCACAGCACGTCGAGGGCGTCACGGGTGCGCGGCACGGGCAGCAGGTGCCCGGCCTCGATCAGCGACGAGGCGGTCAGCGGCCCGCCCGCCCGGACGAACGCGATGTGCTCGGTGACGAGCGGCGACCGGAGCGTCTCGGCCCGCTCGGCGAGGGCGGCCAGCCGTCCCTCGTCGGGCCGCTCGGCCCCGCCAAGACCCAGCGACACCCCGTGCGGCACGACGGTCACCCCCCGCTCCCGCAACCGCACCAGCGACTCGGGCAGATGCCCGGGGCAGACGTTCTCGGCCACGACCTCGACCCAGTCGATCCCCGGCATGCCCTCGACGGCCTCCGCGATCTCCGGCCGCCACCCGATCCCCGTCCCCAGCTGCACCATCGTCCCCTCCTCCACCGGTGTGTCCGGCCCCCGTAGGTGAGAGGGATATGGCCCCCCGGAACACCTCCGAACCGCGCCCGGCCACCTTCAGAGCAACATTTGAGGTTAGGGGCGCGCGGGCCGGGCGAAGCCGGCGAGGGCGCGGAAGTCGTCCTCCCGGAGCCCGGTCCGCGGATCGACATGGTGCAGCAGCCCGGTCCCGGGGTGGTGGGCGGCCACATACGCCCGGTCGAGCTCGCTCTGCTCGTCGTCCACCCAGGCGAAGGGCCGCCCGTCGGCGTGCTCCACCAGCGGACCGGTCTTCCAGTGCACCCCGTCGGGCCGCTCCTGGAACAGGGCGTCACCGAAGTCGACGAAGGGCAGCTCGGGCAGCCCGAGCCGGGGACCTATCCACCGATTGGCGTCCCCCATCCAGGTCGTCGCCCAGCACAGCTCGTACCCGAGCCGGAGGAGAGCCGGACCGTGCTCGGGGTTGAGCCACACGCGCAACGGCCGCCGACGCGACCACAACAGCCCCCGGTCCACCGGCACCCTGAGCGTGATGTACCCGGCGGGGCGTCTCTCCGGTCGGGCCGCGTAGGGATTGAGCGGGCCGTCCACGTCGAGAAAGAGCAGCGGTCGGTTCACGGTGTCCCCCTGGTGTCCGTCGGCCGGGTGAGAGCATCCGACCATGCGAAAGCGCTGTCCGGCACGCTGATTCCCCCCTGGTGCCGCCGTTCTGGATGGTGGACGCCGGCTACGCGGCGCCGGCCGGTGACTCCAGTGCGGACGCTCCCTTCCTCCTCCTTGTCCGCTCCTCCTGCGGGCGGCGGGATGGGACGCCGGGCAGGACATCGTGCCCGTGTGGGCCGACACCATGGTCCGTGGGGCGCTCGGCCTGGCCGGGTACGTGTGGGTCGTGCGGACGCGGCCCGGTTCTCAGCCGGCCTGACCGAGCGCGACGGCGCGGGAGCCGGTGGTGAAGCCGGTGAAGGACTGTTCCCAGGTCTCGTCGGGCCAGTGGTAGGTCACGCGGCCCTCGGCGGGCCGGTAGTGGGCGGTGTAGACCGTCCCCAGGCCCTCGTCGTACGCGTACTGGTACAGCGGCGGCTTCAGCATCGCCGCCACGTCCGTCCCCGTCGCCCGGACGGTGCTCAGCCGCTCCTGGGTCCGGGTGAACCGCTCCTGGTCGTCGGGCACCGGCAGGTGCTGGTGGTTGGCGGCGCAGGCGTCGGGTGCCTCGGTCAGCGGGATGTCCGGTCCCACGAACACCGTCACCGACTTCTCGGAGTCGACGAGGGTGACGTTCTGCGGGATGGCGATCGGTAGGGACCGCAGCCTGCCGACCGCCTCGTCGACGGTGTCGCACGTCTCCAGGAGGTAGCGCAGCACGATGAGGACGGCGAAGCCGGGGCCGTGGACGAACCGGCCGCCGAAGGTGAGCGAGACCGCGAGCCCGGCGTCGTTCATCCCGTCCAGCAGGCCCCACGCCGCGTCCTGCATGCCGATGACCGGACGGAGGAAGTGCGAGGAGACGATGGTGCCTTCGCACTCGTCGGGCGCGAAGTCGTAGTTGCGCAGCAGGGTGCCGTCCCCGCCGGTCTGCGTGCAGCCCGAGAAGAACGGCCGCAGGGTCGCGAGGGTGAGGAACGTTTCCCCGCCGGGCCGGTCGAGCTGACGGGCGAGCCGCTCCAGCACCGGGACCAGCTCCGGCATGTGCGTCTCGAACAGCGCCCGGGCGCGGTCCGCGCCTTCCGCGGTCCGGCTCTCGTCGGTCATCCACTCCTCCGCGCGCGGCCACAGGGCCTGCGCATGGGCGGCCCAGCGGCCGTCGCCGCCGTCGCCGATCTCGAGGGCACGAAAGGTCTTCCGCAACCGGCTCACTCCCCACGCTCCTTCACGGACCTCGGACGAAGTAGTGGCAACCTACCTAATTTCTTGAGCAACTCCTTGTTCTGCCAGGCACGTTGACGCTCTCCATGCTCAGTACTACGTTGCGAGAGCGCTCTCACACCCCCCACATCCGCCGAGCACCCTGCCCCGTGTGCCGGGCCGTCGCCCCCGTCGAAGGCTTCCGCACACGGCCACACCAGGTGACATCAGGGCAGGAAGGCGCCCCACACAGGGAGCAGTCCGCCCATGAATCCCGTACGGAGATCCCGCCGGTGGCGTTCCGCCGCGGCGCTCGGCCTCGTCCTCGCGCTGTGCGCGCTGCTGCCGCGGACCGCGTCCGCCGACGACACGGCGAGCGCGGCGGCCGGCATCTGCAACAAGTACTGCGACGGCCGTGACCCCGCCCTCTCCCCGGGTGACCGCACACCCGTCACGGCGACCGTCCACGCGCGGTCGATCGCCCTGCACTTCGACGACGCCGACGCGATGGGCTGGGCCTCCCTCGGCAACGGCGGTCCGGGCGACGAGGTCTGGCTCGACCGCTCCTTCGACGGCGGCCGGACCTGGAGTTCGGGAAGCCGGCTCGGCAACACCGGTGTTCCCTCGGGACAGCGCGGGTGGCGCACCCTGATGTACAACGTGGACGACTGGGGCGCCCACGGCGTGGGCGCGCTGCGGGCCTGCGGCAAGGCCGGTGACCGCCCCGAGATCGCCTGCACGTCCTGGGCCCGCACCACCTGGAACGCCGGCGACCGGCGCACCGCCGCGGCCACCGGACTGATGACCTTCTACGACTACTCGACGGGCCTGTTCGACACCACCGGCTGGTGGAACTCGGCGAACGCGCTCACGGCCGTCATCGACAACATCCGCACCTCGGGCATGGGCAGCTACACGTACGCCGTCGCCCGCACCTACGACCTGAACGTGAACGCGCGGGACGGACAGTTCCGCAACGACTACATCGACGACACCGGCTGGTGGGGACTGGCCTGGGTGGCCGCCTACGACCTGACCGGCGACAGCCGCTACCTCGCCACCGCCCGCGCGGACGCCGACCACATGGCCGCGTACTGGGACTCCACCTGCGGCGGCGGGGTGTGGTGGAGCACCGCGCGCACGTACAAGAACGCGATCTCGAACTCCCTCTACATCGAACTCAACGCCGCGCTGCACAACCGGATGCCGGGCGAGCGGACCTACCTGGACCGGGCGCGGGCCGGCTGGTCCTGGTTCCGGGGCACGGGCATGGTGAACGGTTCACACCTGGTCAACGACGGCATCGACCTGGGCACCTGCCGCAACAACGGCGACACGGTGTGGTCGTACAACCAGGGCGTGCTCCTCGGCGCCCTGACCGAACTGCACCGGGCCACGGGTGACGACGCCCTGCTCACCGACGCACGGCGGATCGCCGACGCCGCCACCACCTCGTCCGCCCTCAACACGGCGGACGGCATCCTGCGCGACCCGTGCGAGAACGGCGACTGCGGAGCGGACGGACCGTCGTTCAAGGGAGCGCACGTCCGCGGTCTGGGTGACCTCGACGCCGTACTCCCGGACCACCCGTACACCCCCTACCTCCGGCGTCAGGCCGACCGCGCCCACGCGAACGACCGCAACGCCCTCGACCAGTACGGGCTGCGCTGGTACGGGCCGCTCGACCGGGTGGACGCGGCGCGTCAGCAGAGCGTGGTCGACCTGTTCAACGCCGTGCCCCGGCCGACGGGAGGGAAGCGCTGATGCCGGACCGGACCCGCCGCTTCCTCGGCGGGCTCGTGGCCCTGGGGCTCGCCCTGACCGGACTGGTCGCCGTCCCCACGCCCTCCCACGCGGCGACGCCGGTGTGCGCGCTGGCCTGCGACACCCTCGACCCCTCCGAGGCGGTGCGGGAGACCTTCCCCGTACCGGACCGGAACGTCAACGGGCGGACCCTGCGCCTGCACGTGTCCGATCCCGACAACATGGCCTGGGCCAGTATCGACAACGGGGTGAACGGGGACTCGGTCTGGCTGGACCGCTCCTGGGACCGTGGCGCCACCTGGGAGCCGCTGCTGGGCAAGGCGTCCGTCCCCGGCTCCCGGACCGGCACGCGGACGCTGATGTACAACATCACCGACCCGGTGGGGCACCGGCGCGGCTGGATTCGTGCCTGCGGTGACGCGGCCGGGGTGACCTGCACCGACTGGGTGTACCCGAAGGTCTGCGACGGCGCGTCGTGCGACGGCGCCGACCCCGCAGGCGCGGCCGGCGACGACCGCCCGGTGCCGGCGACGACTCTCTTCGGACGCACCATCAGCCTGCACATGGACCACGACAACGGCATGGCCTGGGGCGTCGTCGAGAACGGCGGCGCGGGCGACGAGATCTGGATCGACCGCTCCTGGGACGGCGGGGTGACCTGGCCCGAGGGCTCCTCCCTGGGACGCGTGAGCGTCCCGTCCGGTGCCGCCGCCACCCGGACGGTCATGTTCGCCGTCCGGGACCCGCGCGGCCTCCTCCACGGTGGCGCGGTCCGTGCCTGCGGCCGCGAGGCCGCCCACCAGGAAGGCAGCTGCACGGCGTGGGCGCGGCCGGTGCCGACCCGGGCGCGCGCCGCGGCCGACGCCCTCATGGCGTCGTACCGGACCGACGAGGGCTGGTGGCACAGCAGTTGGTGGAACTCGGCCGTCGCGCTCACCGCCGTCATGGACTTCGCCCGGCAGACCGGGCGGCACGACTACGACTGGGCCGTCTCCCGCACCTTCGAGCAGAACAAGGGCGTCTTCCCCGCGGGCGTCCGCGGTTCGGACCCGGTCGAGGGCCACTTCATCAGCCGCGCCGTCGACGACGCGGGATGGTGGGGGATCGCGTGGGTGGCCGCCTACGACCGGACGCGGGAACGGCGTTACCTGGACGAGGCCGTCATCATCGCGGACTACCTGCACCGGCACTGGGATCCGGGCACGTGCGGCGGCGGCATGTGGTGGGACCGGGAGCACACCTACAAGAACGCCGTCACCAGCGGCCTGTACCTGTGGCTGACGACCGCGCTGCACCGGCGTCTGGCCGGTGACACGGTGTGGGGCGGGCGCGCGACCGCGGCGGCGGACTGGTACCTGGACAGCGGGCTGATCAACTCCTCGGGTCTGGTCAACGACGGCCTGACCCGGGACTGCGCCAACAACGGCCAGACAGTGTGGAGTTACAACCAGGGCCTGGCCATCGGCGCCTTCACTCAACTGTGGCGCTCCACCGGCGAGACCCGCTACCTGGACACCGCGCGACGGCTGGCGGACGCGGCGATGTCCTCACCCCGGCTGACCCGCGACGGCGTCCTGACCGAGTCCTGCGACATCGGCACCGCCTCGTGCGACGACAACCAGAAGCAGTTCAAGGGCATCTTCGTACGGCACTTCGCCGACCTCGCCGACGCCACCGGGTCGACGGTCCACCGCGCGTACCTCGCACGGCAGGCCGAGTCGATCTGGAACACCGACCGCGACCCCCTCAACCGCCTCGGCCAGCGCTGGGCCGGCACCACACCCAACCAGACGGACTGGCGCACCCAGGCCAGTGCCCTGGCAGCCCTGACCGCGTCCCCGCGCGTGGCGACGCGGGGCGGGTGAGGGGCAGGGCCGGACGGGCGGCGACCACCGCGGAGCACACGTGGCCACACGTCAGTTTCTCGAGGTCATCTCCTGGATGCCGATGGTGGACAGGAGAGCGAGTTTGCTCCTGGCGTCCGTGTCGCGCGGGGTGTCCACCACGAGACGGAGATTCGTGCTCTGGGTGGTGAGCACATTGGAGTCGAGAGCGATGTCTCCCACCTCCGGATGCGCGACGATCTTGTGCGCGCCCTGGTGGTCACCCACCGACCGAAGCGCCCAGAGTTCACGGAACCGGTGACCGCGGTTCAGCCTCGAGAGCAACGCCCTGATGTCGGGGTCGTTCGGGTACCGGCTCGTCGTGGCGCGCAGATCGGCGACCAGTGACTCCTCGAACGCGGCCCGCTCCGCAGGGGTCTGCCGGATTCGGCTCGCCTGGTTCTCGAACTGGAAGAGCAGGGCGTTGCGCTGGTCGTCGCCTCCCCTCGTGGGATCGCCGAAGGTCGCCGCGAACAGCGGGTTCCAGTGCAGCAACTGCCAGGCGGCGTCGCACACCGCCACCGGGCTGTCGGCGAGCTGCTCCACGATCCGGTGCACGCTGGCGGGGACCAGTCGCGGAATGCGGTCCGGAGCCGCGGCGTGGCCGGCCAGGCGCAGGAGATGGGCCTGCTCGTCGTCGGACAGGTGCAGCGCGCGGGCGAATGCCAGGCAGACCTGCGCCGACGGCGTCGACGCCCGGCCCTGCTCGAGCCGGACCACGTACTCGGCGGAGATTCCGGCCAACTGCGCCAGTTCGCCCCGCCGCAGGCCGGCGACCCGGCGGGGCGAATGACGGGGCAGCCCGACGACGCCGGGGTCGAGCCGATCCCGCCAGGCGCGCAACGCGACACCGAGTTCGTTCACAGGAGCCATCCTCCCGCACGCTCGGCCGCAGCTACGACATCACCCAGGCCCGCGCCGACCTGGGCTACCGGCCGGGCGTGACCTTCTCCGCCGGACTGGACGAGCTGCGCACGTCCGCGCGGTAGACACCGCCCCGCCCCGCCCCCCCGCACACGAGCGCACCCCGCGCCGCTCGCTCCGGCGCAGCCCGTCCTCTGCCTGCTTCAGTCGGACAAGGCGGTGGTCAGGGGCCGGCGAAGGCGGACAGGAGGGTGTCGGTACGGAGCCGGAGCTCCGGTGTCCCGGCGCCTGTGACGCTCACGGACACCTCCCGGCCGCCGAGGGCCCGGGCGAGGGAGACCCACAGGGTGGCGTCCGTACCGGCGAGGGGATACGCGTACCAGCCGTCGGGAGCTTCGTCGTCGGTGTCCTGAACGCCGGCTTCGACGGTTTCCCAGTCGGTTTCGTCGAAGGCGTATCCGGCGTAGCGGGACAGCAGCTCAAGGAAGCCACGCAGGTTGCGGCCCATGATCCAACCGGTGATCGGCTCGGTCACGCGTCCTCCCTCCCTGTCATCGCAACGCCGGATGGTCCGCCACCACCGTGCAGGAGCCCGGGGCGATCTCCGTGAAGCCCGCGTCGCGGACCGTGGGGAGGCCGGCGGTCGTCAGGCCGGGCCAGTGGGAGGCGTCGGCGGTGCGGACGGCGAGGGGGAAGCCCGCGGCGTGCCAGGCCGCGCGGGCCTCGCCCGGCAGCTCCCACCAGGCCAGTTGGGCGGCGTGGCCGGCCTGAGCCATGGCCTTGCCGGCCGTCATGTCGAGGGCGGGGTTGAGCCACAGGGTGGGGACCGTCGGGTCCGTCGGCGGGACCGGGTCGGGATCGTCCAGGTCCGTGCCGGAGACCTGGAGGCGGGCCAGGTCCTTGGGCCAGCCGTCCAGGGGGACGGGAGGGAAGACGCGGACCTCCGCCGACTTGCCGGTGACCGTGATGCCGGGGAGGGTCTCCGCGCGGCGCCACTCCGCGCCGCGTGCCCGGCGCACCACCTTGCGGATGCGGGCGTCCTGCCAGTCGCGCATCGCCCGCGCCCACTCGCCCTCGCCGGCCGAGCGCTCGTCGCTCAGCATCACCAGCACCGCGCGGGCCGCCGTCTCCAGCGCGTCCGTACGGGCCGGGGGTGCCGCCCGCTCGATGCGGACCACCAGGGGCAGGACGAACTGGGGTGCCTCGTCGCGGGCGCCCGGGTCGGGGCGGAAGGGGCTGTCGGCGGAAGCCGTTCGGTTGTCGCTCACGGGGACAGTCTGCCAACCCGCGCGGCGGTCCCGTCAGCCCGAGCAGGACGTCCGCTCGGCCTCCCGCCACTCGCAGACCGGGCACAGCGTGATGCCCTTGTACGACTCCGGGTACTCCGTCGGCTCCTGGCACAGCACGCATGCCGCGTACGGCGGGCCGTCGGCCTTGGGCGGCCGGGTGACATCGATCAGGCAGTAGTCGTCGTCGGTGTCGCTCATGGCTCAAGGGTAGGACGCTCGGCCCGTCCGTTCGCCGCCGCGATCAGGTCGGAGACCTGCACGAAGCGGTAGCCCTGGCGGCGCAGCTCCGGGACGATCCTCCGTACGGCCCGTTCCGTCGTCGGGGCCGCGCTGCGGGTGCAGTGCAGGACGACCACGGAGCCGGGACGTACGCCGGCGAGGACCTGCGCGGCCACCGCCTCCGCGTCCGTGGCGAACGCGTCGCCGCCGACCACGTCCCACTGCACGGCCGTCACCCCGGCCGGGGTCAGCGCCTTGAGCGCCGCGCGGTCGTAACAGCCGCCGGGGAAGCGGAAGTACGGCTTCGGATCGGGCACGCCCACCTTCCGGAACGCCGCGTACGCCCGTTCCACGTCCGCCCGCATCCGGTCGGCGGAGACGGTCGGCAGGCCGTAGCAGTCGCCGGTGAAGGCGTAGTGGCTGTAGGAGTGGTTGGCGACCTCGAAGAGCGGGTCCCGGCCGATGGAGCGGGCCTGCTCCGGGTACTCCTCGGCCCAGCGGCCCGTCATGAACACCGTGGCCGGAACCTTCAGCGCGCGCAGGGTGGTGATGAGCCGCGGGTGGTCGAAGTGCTCGCCCGCCGCCGCCCTCGGGCCCTGGTCGGCGGTCATGTCGGCGTCGAAGGTGAGGGCGACCGTCCGGTCGCCGGTGCGCGGGCCGTTGCGGAAGACCGGGGTCAGGCCGGACGGGCCCGGGGCGAGGGTGGGAGGGACCGAGGGGGAGGAGGACGCGGAGGGTACGGAGGGCGCGGGGCGGGGCGCCTGGCG